>CBDEFM010000002.1:2332500-4035330 GCA_965237415.1 Alphaproteobacteria bacterium | reverse complement strand
ATCGCTGGAACGATTTCTGCGGCGCCGACACGGCCGTCGCGCACGAGCCCTACTACGCCGAGCGCAAGGCCGACTACGGGCCGGTGCTGAGCAGCCTGATCGAGGTCGGGCTCGCGCTCAGCGGCGTGGAGCACGCCCGCATCCTGATCGAGCGGGACAAGTTCATCGGCGCGCTCAACGCCGTCTTCGCCGACGTCGACGCGATCATCATCCCCTCGCAGCCCTATCCGACGCCCACCAACGCCTTCATGGACACGTTGGGCGCCGAGGAAGGCTCGGTCGAGCGCCTGATCTCCTTCACCGCCCCCCACGACATGGCGAGAACGCCCGCGATGTGCCTGCCCGGCGGCTTCGACGAGGACGGCTTGCCTTTGGGTTTCCAGATCGTGGGGCCCCAACTCAGCGAGGAGCGGCTGCTGCAGGCGGGCCACGCCTACCAGCAGGATACCGACTGGCACAGCCGCACGCCGCCTGCGGCCTGAGGAGGGCGGCACGATGGCGGCCAGCGGCGAGCTCTGGCGACTGACCGCAACCGACGTTGTCGACCTGCTCCGCCGGCGCGAGGTCTCGCCGCTGGAGCTGGTCGAGGCGAGCGCGGAACGCATCGCGGCGACCGACGGGCATCTCAACGCGATCCCGACGCTTTGCATCGACCGCGCGCGCGCCCATGCCGAGCGCATCATGGCCGACGACCCGGAGACCGAGCGCCCGCGCGGCTGGCTCGGCGGCGTGCCCATCGCGGTCAAGGACCTAGTGCCGGTCGAGGGCGTACGCACCACCTGGGGCTCGCCGATCTACGCCGACCATGTGCCGCCACGCTCGGACCTGCTGATCGAGACCCTGGAAGCGCGCGGCGCCATCGTCATCGGCAAGTCCAACACGCCCGAGTTCGGCGCCGGCGCCAACACCTTCAACGAGGTCTTCGGCAAGACCCGGAATCCGTGGAACGTGGAGAAGACCTGCGGAGGCTCCTCCGGCGGCTCGTCGACGGCGCTCGCCACCGGCCAGGTCTGGCTCGCGACAGGCTCCGACCTCGGCGGCAGCCTGCGGATTCCCGCGAGCTTCTGCAGCGTCTTCGGCATGCGCCCGAGCCCGGGCCGCGTCGCCCACGGCCCGAAGCACCTCCCCTTCGAGGGGCTGATGGTGGACGGCCCCATGGCGCGCAACGCGCGGGGACTGCGCCCTCATGCTCGATGCCATGTCGGGCGCCCATCCGGAAGACCCGCTCTCCCTGGAGGCACCGGCGGTCAGCTTCGCCGACGCGGTCTCGACGCTGCCGCTGCCCGGCCGCATCGCCTACAGCCAGGACCTCGGCCTGCTGCCGGTGGAGCGCGAGGTCGCCGCCATCTGCGCGCGCGCCGTCGAGACTCTCGCGGGCGCCGGCATGGAGGTCGCGGAGGCCTGCCCGGACCTCTCCGGCGCGATCGATGTCTTCCAGGTTCTGCGTGCGGCGCTCTTCGCCGCCGACAAGGGCGAGATGCTCGAGACCCACCGGGACGCGCTCAAGCCCGAGATCATCTGGAACATCGAGAAGGGCCTCGCGCTCGACGCCGGCACGATCGCCCGGGCGGAGCGTGCGCGCGGCGCGATCTATCAGCGGGTCGTCCGCTTCTTCACGCGCCACGACCTGCTGGTCTGCCCCTGTGTGATCGTGCCGCCCTTCGACGTGGACACGCGCTGGATCGACGAGATCGACGGCCATCGCTTCGACAACTACGTCGACTGGTTGGGCCTCACCTTCGTGCTGACGCTCACCGCCTGCCCGTCGGCCTCGGTGCCGGTGGGCTTCACCGAAGCAGGGCTGCCGGTGGGCCTCCAGATCTTGGGCCCGCCGCGCGGCGAGGCGGCGGTGCTGCGAGCGGCGGCGGCCATCGAGGAGGCGATTCCCCTCGCCGCCGGCACGCCCATCTACCCGCGCGGCGCGGACGGCACGGTGCTGGCTGCTGCCTGAGCGGTAAGGCTAGGGCCTGTTCACACTAACGCAGTGCATCGCATATGAGCGCGAAGAGGATGAACCCGAGGAAGATCACGTCGAGCTTCTCGAATCGAGAGAAGATTCGGCGGAAGCCCTTGAGGCGTCGGAACAGGCGCTCGATTTCGTTGCGCCGCCTGTACATCTCCCGGTTGTATACCCAGGGGTCGCGCCGGGTCTTGAGCGGCGGAACCACGGGTGTGAAGCCGAGGTCGAGCGCCAGTTGGCGTGTCTCGTTGCCTTCGTACGCGCGGTCCATGATCAGACAGGGCTGGTGCGGTTGCGCGCCGAGGCGCTGGAGCAGCTTGCGCCCTTCGGGAGCATCGTGGGCCTGTCCGGGCGACAGCGAGAACGTTATGGCCGTCCGGGCATCCGCGGCAACCATATGAAGCTTGGTGGTCCAGCCGCCTCGGGATCTGCCGATCGACTGCGGTCCGTTTTTTTTAGCGCCCCAGTCCCGTCGGGATGCACCTTGACGATGGTGCTGTCCAGCGACAGCGCTTCGAGCTTGATGCGCACGATCTGTTCTCGTTGCAGCTGTTCGAAGACCCGGTCGAGGACGCCGTTCTTCGACCAGCGGTTCATGCGCATGTAAATGGTGTGCCAATTGCCGAAGTGACTGGGCAAGCCGCGCCATTTGCAGCCATGCTCCGCCACGTACAGGATGGCGTTGAGCACCTGCAGGTTCGACAGGCTGACGTTGCCGCGTTGCACCGGAAGGTACGGGGCAATGCGAGCGTATTGGGCTTCCGTGATCTCCATCCGAGAATGATAACACGATTCGCATAATTAGTGTGAACAGGCCCTAGTCCGCGAAGGGGTCGCGGACGAGGATCGTGTCTTCGCGCTCGGGGCTGGTGGAGAGCATGGCCACCGGCGCCTCGATCAGCTCCTCGATGCGGCGGATGTACTTGACCGCCGTTGCCGGCAGATCGGCCCACGAGCGGGCGCCGCGCGTGCTCTCCTGCCAGCCGTCGAAGGTCTGGTAGACCGGGCGCACCAACGCCTGATCGGCGGCGGCGGCGGGGATGTGGTCGAGCACCGCGCGGTTGCTCCGGTAGCCGATGCACACCTTGAGCTCCGCCATGCCGTCGAGCACGTCGAGCTTGGTCAGCGCGATGCCCTTGATGCCGCCGATCTTGACCGCCTGGCGCACCAGCACGGCGTCGAACCAGCCGCAGCGGCGGGGGCGGCCGGTCACGGTGCCGAACTCGCGCCCGCGCTCGCCGAGGCCGCGGCCGACCTCGTCGTGGAGCTCGGTGGGGAACGGCCCGCCGCCTACCCGCGTCGTGTAGGCCTTGGTGATCCCCAGCACGTAGCCGATGGTCCCCGGCCCGACGCCGGCACCGGCTGCGGCCTGGCCGGCGAGCGTGTTGGACGAGGTGACGAAGGGGTAGGTGCCGTGGTCGATGTCCAGCATCGCCCCCTGCGCGCCCTCGAAGAGGATGCGCTTGCCCTCCTGCCGGGCGCGGTCGAGCCGGCGCCAGACCGGAGCCGCGAAAGGGAGCAGGCGCGGCGCAATCGCCAGCAGGTCTTGCTCCAGCTGGGCGGCGTCCGCATCCGGTATTTCGAAGCCGCGCCTCAGCGCGTTGTGGTGGAGCAGCAGCTCGCCGAGCCGGGGTCTGAGCGTCTCGACGTCGCGCAAGTCGCAAAGACGAATCGCGCGGCGGCCGACCTTGTCCTCATAGGCCGGGCCGATGCCGCGGCCCGTGGTGCCGAGCTTGGCGCCGCCGCGCGCCTTCTCCCGCGCCTGGTCGAGCTCGCGGTGGATCGGCAGGATGAGGCAGACGTTCTCCGCGATTGTCAGCGTCTCCGGGCTCACGCTGACGCTCTTCGCCACCATGGAGTCGATCTCGCCCAGCAGCGCCCACGGATCGACCACCACGCCGTTGCCGATCACCGAGAGCTTGCCGCCGCGCACCACGCCTGCCGGCAGCAGGCTCAGCTTGTATTCGACGCCGTCCACCACCAGCGTGTGGCCGGCATTGTGCCCGCCCTGGAAGCGCACCACGACATCCGCCCGGCTTGAGAGCCAGTCGACGATCTTTCCCTTGCCCTCGTCGCCCCACTGGGCGCCCACGACCGCGACGTTGCCCACGTCTAATCTTCTCCGGCGAGGGCCCGGGCGGTGCCGCCCTGCCACAGGTGGCTGCAACCGAGCCGCGCGGCCTCGGCCGCGGGGTCGCCTTCGGGCGCGAGGCCCGCAATCGTGACCCAGCCGTCGCCGCGGAGCCGGGCCCCATCCGATCGCGGCGTGCCGTGCGGCAGGTAGACCCGGCGCGGCGGCGGCGGCGCGGGTACGGCGCGCAGCAGCGTGTCGATATAGATCGTGCAGCCGGCGGCTTCCTCCCCATCCGGGCCGGCGCCGTTGACCGAATAGCGGCCGCCGCGGCCGAGCTCGGTGCGCACGCCGCCGGCGAACAGGCTGAAGCTCGTGCCGGTGTGGTACTCGAAGCCGCGCCACTCGATCGGATCGATGGTGAGCGCGAGCGCTGGCGCCGCCTCGCGCAGCAGCGTCGCAACCTCCAACAGCTGGGCAAGCGCGGCCGCCGCCGCACCCGGCAGGGCGAAACGCGCCAATGCGTCGAGCACCGTCTCGGCAACGCCCGTGGTCCGCAGCAGGCGCACCAGCAGCGCCGCCACCTCGCCGCCGATGCCCTCGACCGCCGTCGCATCCTTGCGGTCGAGCGCGTCGCGGAGCGGGCCGGCGCGTTCGGCGTCGAGGCCCGCCTCGGCAATGAGCGAGGCGACCAGGGTGGGCGCGTTGAGATCGACCGAGAGGCCGCCCTCGATCCCGAGCGCGCGGAGCGCCTCGGCCGCCAGCAGGATGACCTCGGCATCGCAGGCGGCGCCGGCGCCGATGCCGACGAGCTCGAAGCCCACCTGGCGGAACTGGCGCTCGGGCCTGAGCTCACCGCCCCGCACCCGCAGGATTTCGCCGGCATAGCTCAAGCGGAGCGGCCGCGGGCTCCGGGCAAGCCGCGAGGCCGCGATGCGCGCGATCTGCGGCGTAAGGTCGCTGCGCACGGCCATCATGCGGTGCGACGCCGGGTCCATCAGGCGGAACGTCTGATCGGCGAGCCCGGCGCCTGCGCCGCTCAACATGCTGTCCTCGAACTCGACGAGCGGGGGCTTGACCCGCTCGTAGCCGTGCGCCCCGAAGCGCGCCAGCAAGGCTTCGGCGAGCGCGGCCTCGGCGCCCGCCTCGGGCGGCAGCAGGTCGCGCAAACCGGTGGGCAGCAGGGCCGGTGTCTTGGCTTCCGTCATGGCGGTGACACTCTACAGCCCCCGCGCGGCCGCCGAAACGGCCGCGCGGGCACCGGGTCTCTCGCAGCGAGGACCGCCGCTGTCGAGAACATTGTGAGTTGACCGGTTTATGTACCATATGAGTTGACCGCTTCTGTTGTTGTGGCCCTGTGGGGAAGTGGTCGGGCGCGGCGCGGCTGTCCACTTGTCCACAGGGCTCCGGCCGGTCGCGTCGAAGCGGGTCACGCGGCCTGCCGGGTTTGGCTGTCGATCGGTTGGCCATCGGCGTGGTATCGCGCCAGACATCGCGGTCCATGGAAAACGGCCATTGTGCCGTCGGGGTACTCGTGGACGCGGACCCTGGCCTTGACGTAATGGCGGCGGTGGCGGCCGGCGGGGATCTGAAGTTCCAGGCGCTTGTAGCGCACCGTGTTGTCGTTTGAGACGGTGCGTTCCTCGTGGATGCAGAGGATGTCGTCGAGCGCGCCGGTGAAGGGGACGAGGGCGCTGCCCTGGTCCTCGGCCGGGGTCGCGAAGCGGGCGTTGTGTTGTGGCAGGAAGAGCTCCTTGAGGAAGCGGTTGGCCTCGGCCATCTCGGTGATGCCGGCGAGCCTGAGTTCCTGGGGCAGGCGTTTCTGCAGGGTGGCGAACATGCGCTCGGAGCGCCCCCTTGCCTCGGGCGAGTAGGCCGGGATCAGCTCGATGTCGAGCTGCGCCAGGGCGCGGCCGACCTGGGTCGGGGTGTCCTTGTCCACCTTGCCGCCGGCCTCGGGCGTGTTCCAGTAGTGGCTGGCGCGGTCGGCGTAGAGCGAGCAGAACAGGCCCTTGGCCCGGATCGCCTCGGACACCCCCTGGAAGCTCGACATGGTGCCCTCTTCGGCGACGAAGAAGGCCGAGTAGATCTCGCTGGTCGCATCGTCCATGGTGACGATCAGGTCCCACCATCGACCGGGGACCCACGCGTGGCTCGAGCCGTCCTGATGCAGCATCATGCCGGGGAGCGCACGGCGCGGCCGCTTGCGCCGGTGCGCCCCACGCCTGGGCGCCGCGCGCCTGCGCCCGTGGGCTTGCAAGCTCAGCCGCAGCCAGTTGTAGCTGCGCTTGAAGCCGTGATCGGCCACCAGCTTCTCGTGGAAGTGCTTGGCCGTGAAGTCCCAGTAGCGGGTGTCGAACAACTCCAGCACCCGCGCCACCTCGTCCGCCGGCGCGCGCCGCGCCGAGAGGCGGCCCAGGCGGCGGTCGTAGAGACCCTCCGCGCCTTCCGCCTCGTAGCGATCGCGCCAGCGCCGGAAGGTGCGCTCCGAGACACCCAGAACCTCCGCCGCCTCCGCCTGGCTCAAGCCACCCCGATGGGTGCGCCCGTAAACCTCCTCGAACTTCATCAATCTCAGTCCCTGTACCTGCTCCGTCCGACGCATCGCCCCCCTCCATGGCTTGGAGGCGTTCTAAAACCGGACAGATCATCTGGTACATAAACCGGACATATCGCGTGTTACCGACGCCCACCGGGCGGTGCGCTTGACACGCGGCGAGAGCGCCGCGTATAGCGGTGCGCTTCCGGCTCCTGGGGCGGGGTAGCTCAGTCGGTAGAGCAGTGGAATCATAATCCATGGGTCGGGGGTTCAAGTCCCTCCCCCGCTACCACCGAGACCGACATTTCCGAGCCGGGGGTGTCGGTCGCTTCTTTTCTGTCCCCATTTCCCGTCTATTCGAGGATGGTGCCGAAGTCGCCCTGCAGCGTCACATCCTAGTCGCCGCCGTCGGCGCCGTGGGTCAGCACGATCCGCTCAATAAGTCCGCGGATGGCTGACGCTGCCGCGTCCCGCTCGTCAGGCCTCTCAAGCGCTTCCGCCCAAGCGCGAACCGACTAAGGTGCTAAATTGGCCGCCGTCAAACTTCGATCGAGACTTATGAAAGTGTCCGCCGTTAGGCGTCGCGGCGGTGAGCGACACGGACGACCAGCACGACGAGCTCCTTGTCCCGAACCTCGTACAAGATGCGGTAGTCGCCGACGCGAATGCGTCGCAGCCCTCGCAGGTCGCCCTTCAGAGAGGTGCCAAGATGAGGGGTTTCCGCCAGCCGGTCGATGGCCGCAACGATCCGTGCCCGATCCGGCTTGGCCACACGCCTCAGCTCTTTGGCGGCGCTCTCCTTAATCCGTATCGAGAAGCTCACGCCGGACCTGGTCCCAGTCGAGCACCGGATCGGTCGGATCGCGGAGCCGGTCAATGGCGACAGAGAGATCGTCGAAATCCTCGAGGTAGTGCTCGACGGCCAGGCGGATCACGTCCGCCCGGCTGCGCCGAAGCTGTCGCGCGGCCGTATCCAGCGCAGCGACTACCGGGTCCGGCAATCGTGCGGTGACCTGTTGAGGCATGGCATGTCCAAGGCGGTTGAAGCAGATTACAGTAACTTACTGCAATGCGGCTCTTCATCCAACTGCATAGTCGTACGGCATCTCACCACGAAAAGGGCGCGGCGGCCCGATTTGAGATGGCCTCGCCTTTTCGGACAGCCTGGCGGTTAAGCTTAAGGTGTATTCCGGTTGTTTCTCAGGCCGCCAGAATCCCCTTGAAGCGATCTTCCCGGGTTCGGGATGTGGGTCTACACGCCGTTGACAGTCAGGCCATTTGCCGGCGTACGAGATTCCGAAAGACGCCCTCGGTCTCCACCAGTTCCGCATAGGTGCCTTCCTGCACCACCCTTCCAGCCTGCATCACGTAAATGCGGTCTGCTTGGCGCAGGGTGGACAAGCGATGGGCGATGACGATCCGCGTCGAGGTAAGGCTGCCCAAATTCTGCATCACTTGGGCCTGACTGCTGTTGTCGAGCCAGTTCGTCGCTTCGTCGAGCAGCAGGACACCAGGATTTCTGAGCAGCGCATGGGCGATCATGATGCGCTGGCTTTCGCCGCCCGAGGTGACGCCTGCGCCGGCGCCCACGCTCGTCAACATCCCCATGGGCATCGCCGAAATTTCGCGATCGATGCCGGCAAGTTTGGCCGCCCGCCACGCATCCTCGGCTGTCGCATCTTCGTAGTCGCCGACGATATTGTCCCACACGTCTTCGGGATGGAGCTGAACGGCCTGAGGAACCGCGCCGATCCGCCGGCGCACCTGCTTGATGTTGAGGTGCCCGAGGTCGCGGCCGTCGTAGTAGACCGCGCCGGACGTCGGCTCATCCAAGCCCAGCGCAAGCCGGAACAGCGTGCTCTTTCCCGCGCCCGACTCGCCGGCAATGGCAACGAACTCGCCCGGGCGCGCATGGATCGAGACGTCGTCCAGGATCAGCGGCCCGTGGGCGTCGTAACGAAAGCTGACATGGTCGAACACGATGTCACCGCCCAGAGTCTCGACCGGCTCGCCTGCGGCAGTTGTCTCCGGCACCTCGGTTAGAAACGGCCGAATTCGGTCAATCGCCGGCACGATGGCGGCAACGGCGCCGAACGACGCACCGAGGCGTGTCACCGCCGCCTGGAACACCATGAAGGCGGTGTAGACGACGAGAAAATCACCGACCGAGATCGTGCCGTGGTTCGGCAGTGCCGCGGTAACGAACAGCACAGCGCCTGCGAGGAGAGCCACGAAGCACTCAACCGCTCGATGGGGGAACGGGTTCGGGGCGATCTGCATGTGCAGACGGTGAACAGCCGCCACAGCCGGTTGAAGGACTTCCTGCGTCCCCGCCGCGGCATCGCCACCCGCTATCTGGACAACTACCTGAGCTGGTTCCACCTCGTCGGCCTCGCCCCCGGCGCCAACGACCGGGCCTGCCTCGCCGCCGCCGTAACACGATGACGCATACGATTCGCGAATTGAGCTTTCCCGAAAGGGGCAGCAAGCGCCGCCTCGGTCGGAGCCGGCGAAGAGCCACGATTTGCGTCCGAGACAGATGCCGCGCAGCGCCCGCTGCAGCGTGACTGTCGCGTATATGTACAGGCCCATTCAGTCCGAAGGCGCTTCTTGCACGGCGTCCGCCGGGATGAACCTGTCTGTCGGTTGACCGAACTTCACCAGGCTGCCGCTCGGGTCGAACACATACAGTTCGTCCATGCTCCACGGCGTTTCGACGATCTCACCCACATCGAAGTGCTTGGCAAAATCTGCGTGCAGCGCATGAATGTCGTGCAGACGGTTCTGCGGCGGGTCGGCGATCCGGTCGAGCACGTCGGCAAGCCCAGGCCTGCGGGTCGACGTCGTTCGACTTGGCGGTGCCGATAAGGGTGTACATCGCCGCCGCCCGTACGCCGCCGACCGTGGTCGAGGCACTGCGGCTGGGCGCACGGGCGGACGAACCTCCGTCGGTGCTGGGATACGGACCGCTCACTCACCAGAGGTCGTCCGTGGCAGGCCTTGTCCGCGCTCCACCATCCACCTAGATCATGGCCTTGCCGACAGCGTTATGCTATTGCTCAATTTGGACCGTTTCGCGGGGCCGGTCGCGGTCGCACTGGCCTTGAGCCGGCCGAGCACGGACGTGCGGCACCTCTCCGCCGCGCAAGTGTACCGCGAACGCCTTACCCCGCCCGGCCCGCTCTACCCGCGGTCAGGTCTGTAGCAGAACTGCAACGGTGAAACGGCACATGGCGGAACGCGCTGAAGACGGCAACGGTGCGAGCCCACGGCTGCCCACGGTGGCGTATCAGGGTGTCCCCGGTTCTTACAGCTTCGACGCATGCGGAGAAGCCGAGCCGGATCGCTACGCCGTACCCTGCACGAGCTTCGAGGAAGTATTCGAGCAGGTGCGCGAGGGCAGAGCCGAGCGCGCCTTGGTCCCCATCGCCAATTCCAGCGTTGGCCGGGTTTTCGACGTTCTCCGACTGTTGCCGGATTCGAGACTGCACATCATTGGTGAGCATTTCATGCCCATTCGGCATCAGCTGCTGGGCTGTCCGGGCGCTCGCCTGTCGGATGTCCGGATTGCCGAGAGTCATCCCGTGGCGCTTGGGCAGTGCCGCCACTTCTTGATGGCAAACAACATTGCCGCGTCTCCGGTGCTGGACACTGCTGGCGCTGCCGCCGACATCGCCCGTCAGGGCGATCGGTCCAAGGCCGCGATCGCGTCCGAGAGCGCAGGGGTGATTTACAACCTGAAGCCGCTGGCCCTGGACATCCAGGACGACGATTCCAACACGACCCGCTTCTTGATCATGGCACGAGAGCCGAAAAATTCCTTGGCGCCCTCGCTGCCCACCATGACGAGCTTATATTTCACGGTGCGCAATATACCCGCCGCGCTCTACAAGGCGTTGAGCGCCTTCGCGAACGCGGATGTAAACATGGTGAAGATTGAAAGCTATCACGGCTCCCGGACATTCGCGACCGCCGACTTCTACGTTGAGATCGAAGGCCATTCGGCAGAAGAGCGGGTTCAGATCGCGATGATGGAGTTGAAGCGCTACTGTACTCGCGTTGTGCCTCTCGGTTCGTACCCGGAGCACTCGTTCCGACGTCACTAGCGCTAACGTGATTGTCTGACACAGGCAAACCTAGCCGGACACAGCAGGCTTTACTCCTAAGTCGTGGCGCCTTCTATGTAACCATCGGGCGTGGGCCGCCTGTTTCGATTAGGTGAGGCCGACTGAGGCTTGGTGTCAGACAGAGAGGACCTCTAGTCGGGCTTGAGTCGTCACCCAATGGGTGTGATTGAACTTGGTAGACGCCCATGGCGCGGGCTCGCTGTATTCGCATTCAATCCTGCATGGCAGCCCGGCGTTTAGGATGGTGTCGATATTGTGTCTATTCTGTTCGTGACCCCACAGCGCGAGCTTGCCGTCGTCCTCAATGTTGCAGACCAGTCTCAGCTTCCCCTCGTTTTCCCTCACTCCGTTCTCGTCGAAGCTGATGATCGTAAAGGTTCCATTCATGGCGGTCTCTTTCGCCGTGAGTGTCGCGTTACATGCTGGACCAGAGTAGCCGAGATCACCTTTATCGTCGTCGCCAAGCTCGCAACCCTTGAGCAAGAACCGCAGGCTATGCGTCGGCCGGCACCCAGGGAGGAAGCGGCGTGCCGCCGCAATAGTAATTTTCCGCCGGGTTCTCGCGGAACACGACATAGATGTCGGCGGCTTCGACGCCCATCGTATCGTTCAGGATTTCGGCGATGGCGTCGACCAGCGCCTTCTTGCGCTCCGGTTCGCGGCCCGGCCGCAAATCGACCTCGACCAGGGGCACGCCGTCGCCGATCTCGCCGACCACCTCGCGCACGGCGACGTAGTCGTACTTGGTCTGCTTGGGCGCGAGGGTCTTGAGCACCGCCGCCTTGACGGCGATGCGGATGGTATTCTGCGTGTCGGCGGGCGTGCCGGCGGGGACTTCGACGCGAATGACGGGCATCGGCGGGGCCTCCTCTTGTCGTCATTTGAAACTGTCGGGCGCGGTCCGCCCTTCGAAGCATCGTGTTGCCCCGGTTCGAACGAGTATTCAACCCCGGCAGGGAATCCGATGAAACTGGCCGGCGACCTGAGCGTCTTGGCGCGCCCATGACCGAGGCGGACATCGTCATCGTCGGAGCCGGGTCGGCAGGCTGCGTGCTTGCCGCGCGGCTTACGGAAGTCCCCGGCCTCCGCGTGCTCTTGTTGGAAGCGGGCGGAGAACCCGAGAACCCCGACATCTCCAATCCTGCTGCTTGGCCTCTTCTGCAAGGCTCCGAAATCGATTGGAATTTTAAGACCGTGCCTCAGCGCTCAATGGCAGGACGCGCGCATCCTTGGCCGCGGGGCCGCACGGTGGGCGGGTCCAGCGCGATGAATGCGATGGGTCATGTCCGCGGCCATCCAAGAGATTTCGACAAGTGGGCCGAGGCAGGCGCGACCGGGTGGAATTGGGCCACGCTCCGGCCCTATTTCATGCGCTCGGAAACGTCGCCCTTCGCCCCTGAAGACGGCTATGGAGGAACGGGTCCTGTGCGGCTCTGCCAGCCTGCCAGGCCGCACCCGCTCACCCGGGCCCATTGCCTGGCCGGGATGGAGCTCGGGCTTCGCCCGATCCGCGACCACAATGGGCAAGACCTGGCCGGGCCGACGCTCAACACGCTCACGATCGTAGATGGTCGGCGCCAGAGCGTCGCCGATGCCTACGTGACCGAGGCGGTTCGCGCCAGGGCAAACTTCGATCTGCGCACAGGCCTGCTCGTTGACCGGCTGGCCTTCGACGACACCGGCCGCGTGATCGGGGTTCATGCTCTGGAAGGCGGTACGGTCCATCGGTTCGACGCCCGGCGCGCCGTCGTCCTGGCCGCCGGGGTCATTGGAACGCCTGCAATACTGATGCGATCCGGTCTAGGCCCGGACGCCAAGCTTGCGGCTCTCGGGATCGCAGTTCGACGCGACATACCCGGCGTCGGACGGAACCTGCAGGACCACCTGCTTTCTGCCGGCAATGTGTATCGCGCCCGCAGGTCGCTTCCGCCGACCGAGACGCAGCATTCGGAGGCGCTCACCTACATCCACACGCGCGCGCAGACACTCGGGGACGCACCGGATCTCGTGGTGGCGTGCGTCACGGTTCCTGTGGTCTCGGAGACCCTTGCGCGCCGTATTCGCATGCCCGCGCCCGGTGACGGATACACCTTGATGTTCGGCATCACGCACCCGCGAAGCCGAGGTCATCTGACCCTTGCCTCTGCAGACCCGCACGCAAAGCCGATCATCGATCCTGCCTACGTCAGCGAACCCGAGGACCGCTTGCTGCTACTCGAAGCACTCGACTGGGCGCGGCGCCTGGGCGCGGCCGATGCCTACGCGCCGTGGCGAGGTGAGGAACTGTTGCCGCGGCCCGGCGATCTCATAAGCCGAGACGCGCGATTGGCGTTCATCGAGCACGCCGCCTTCACGCACCACCATCCGATCGGAACCTGCAGGATGGGAACGGACCCTGGCGCCGTCGTCCGTCCCGACCTTACCGTTGCAGGCGTGCCGGGGCTTCATATCGTTGACGGCTCGATCCTTCCGAGCCTCACGACGGGCCCGGTCAACGCGGCCATCGTCGCGGTCGCCGAACGGGCTGCCGATCTTCTTTGCCCAAGTTGATGACGCTCCGCGGTTCACGAATCACCGGGCACCAGGCCCTGGGCTAGGCTTTCGATATGGGCGCAGATGTCGCGCGGGCGCGTCAGCCAGATTCGGTCGCGCCGGGGTGCGATGTGCTCGAAGAAGCGGCGCAGATGGCGCACGCGATAGGGCCGCCCCATCACGAAGGGATGGAGGGAGATCGGATACACCAGGGGTTGCCCCTCGCTCTGGGCCAGCATCTCGTCGAAGCCGTCGATCAGCATGTCCGAGAATTCGCGCGCGGTGTGGCCGTACCAGACGATGCCGCGGGTATCGTTGCACTCGACCGGATAGGGCATTGCCACGATCCGGCCCGCGCGCGTCGTCATCCAGATCGGCTGATCGTCGCAGGTCCAGTCCATGAAGTAGCGATAGCCCGCCTCCTGCAGCAGGTCGGGGGTGACCGCGCTGTTGGAGAGCCAGGGGCTCATCCAGCCCCGTGGGCGGCTGCCTTCATGGCGCTCGATGGTCTCGGTGACCTCGGCGATGAGCGCGGCCTCGGCTGCCTCGTCGAGGTTTCCCTGCATGTCCGAGTTGGTGATGCCGTGGCCCAGGATCTCGTGGCCGCGCTGCCTGAGAGCCTCCGGAATGTCGGGGCAGTGCTCGTAGATGCCGAGATTCATCTGGGCTTCGATCGGGATGTCGAAGGCGTCGAACAGTTCGAGCAAGCGCCAGATGCCGACCCGATTGCCGTAGTCGCGCCACGAGAAGACGCTGTGGCTGTTCGCCTGGTCCGGCGGCGCGATGGCCGCGCCCTTGCCCTCGCCGAAGCTGAATTGCTCGATGTTGACCGCGACATAGACGGCAAGACGAGTCCCGTTCGGCCAGTCGTAGACCGGGCGGGTGGTGATGTTGGAATAGGGATAACGACCGTGGGTGCGAATCATGACGACCTCGATTCTTGGCACCGCCCTGCGGTGCCACACCGCGAATGATCCCGGCCAGATTAGTCCCGTGCCGCAGCCCTGCCGACCGGAATGAAGTCGTGTTCGCCCACGCCCTGAACCAGGGTCACGCGGCAACCTCGCCCGTCTTTGCCGGAGACCCGGTGTGCGGTGAGCGGCGGCACGACGCAATGGTCGCCGGGTTCAAGCTCGTAGCAGGCACGCGGCGCTCGAGTTTCGATCACCACGGTTCCTTCTAGGCCGACGAACACGTCGGTAACTTTCGTGTGGTAATGCCACGGAACCGCCTCGCCCGCGCCAAGGGTCATGATCTGCACGCGCATGCCATCGGCTTCGGCGATGATGTCGTGTGCCGCGATCGAATAGGGCAAGTCTTCCAGCGCCGTCATCACCTCATCCAGTTTCTTCCGGCCTTCTCCGACCGCCTGCAGCCTGGCTCGGATCGAATAGCTTAGTCCCTTTGGCCACGCCTGTGGATGAATTCGGCTCCGCTCCGCTACCGGCCCCGCTTGCCTGCAACGGGCCCGACGATTTCGTACCGATCGAGAGTCTCGCTAGCATGGGGCGCTGGTTGGTCAAGGCAGAGCGGTCGAATGGGCGACGAAGCACATCCCGGTTGGGCGGTTTACGATCTCGATCGCCTACGCGCGAACCTCGCTGAGATTCGCCGTCGCATCGGGCCCCATCAAGGATGCATCGCCGCGCTCAAGGGCAACGCCTACGGGCATGGTGCGGTGCCCGTGGCCCGCGCGCTCGACCGGGAGGGGCTCGCGGCGTTCATGACCGGCTCCTTCGACGAAGCCTGCCGATTGCACGCGGAGGGGCTGCGCACGCCGGTCGTCATGTTCGCGGGCGCGCTGCCGACGGGGATGGCCGATCTCGTCGCCGCCCGGCTGATGCCGACGGTGGTCGACCGGGCGAGCGCCGAAGCCGCGGCGCGTGCAGCACCGCCGGGCGAAGCGGTTCCGGTCTACGTCAAGGTCAATGCCGGACTGGGGCGGCTAGGCGTGCCGCTCGAGGCGGCCGAAGGCTTCCTCGATGAACTAGCCGCCATGCAGCGCCTCGAGGTCCAAGGGCTCTACACGCATCTGCCTTTCGGCGACGCGCGTGGACGTCACTGGGCCGAGCAAAGGCTCGCCGCATTCGATGCGCTCCTCGCGCGTCTCGAAGAGCGCGGCCAGATACCGCCGGTCACCCAGGCACGCGCAAGCTCCTGCGTTGCCGCCGGATTGCCCGATCGGGCCAACGCGGTCTGCGTCGGCCACCTGCTTTACGGCCTGTCGCCATTCGCCGATGCCTCGCTCGCGGACGTGTCGGCGTACCGGCCCGTCCTGGCCGAGATCGGGAGCCGGCTGTTACAGGTCTCGGACCACCCGCAGGGCAGCGACATCGCGATCGGCGGCAGTTACGGAATACGGCACGGCCGACGCACCGGCGTCGCGCCCATGGGTGTCGCCCAGGGCCTGGTTCGACCTGTAGCCGGCAGCCGGCCGCAGGCACTCATACGCGGCAGACGGGCGCCGATCATTGCCGTGTCGCTGGAGCATCTGGTCCTCGATCTCACAGATGTCGAGGGCGCTGCAGTCGGCGATGTCGTCCGGTTGCTCGGCGGCGAATGCGATGCGGCGATCGGGCTGAACGAGCTTGCTGCGTGGTTCGGGATGACGGCGCTCGACACGGTGATGACGCTCTCCGGTCGACTGACCGCGCACTATCGCGACGCAGCAGACGGAGCGGCCGGCGGGACGCCGCTCCGAAGCGAGGACCGATGATGAGCGCTTCCGATCTCCCTCAGCTGAGCGAGGAGCAGTGCGCCCGGTACTGTGATGACGGCTTCGTGTTCCTGCCGAATCTCATTTCCGAGCGGGACATCGTCCGGGCGCGGGACGAACTCGCCGCTTTGTGCCGGCTCACCCGAGACGAGGTCATCTTCGAGAATGACGGCCGCACGGTACGCTCGGTGATGAACCCACAGGCGTTCAGCGATCTGTTCGGACGCTTCGTGCGGCATCCGGCGCTCCTCGGGCCGGTGCGGCAGCTCTTGGAGCGCGAAATCTATCTATTCCAGTGCGTGATCAACATGAAACGCCCGTTCGATGGCGCGGTCTGGCAGTGGCATCAAGATTTCCCGACCTACTATCACGATGACCAGATGCCCGAGCCCCGTGCGGTCAACGCGCTGGTCTTCATCGACGAGGTGCGCGAATTCAACGGGCCGCTGATGATCATCCCCGCCAGCCACGAGGCGCCGGCCTACGAGACCGCCGTGGACGATACGACCACGAGCTACCCGCTACGGGCGGCGGATGAGGCGGTCGTCGCAAGGCTTGCGGGTGAGCGGGGGATCGAAGCGCCGAAGGGCGGGCCGGGGTCGGTGATCTTCGCCCATACCAATGTTGTTCATGGCTCGGCGCCCAACATGTCGCCCTGGCCCCGCACACTCGCCTCGATCACCTACAATGCCATCGACAACAAGCACGGCCGCTCGCGGCGCCCCGATTGGGTGGTGCGTCGCGACTTCGCGGCTCTCGAGCCTGTCGCTCCGCCACTCTGAGGACGGCGGCTTCAGGCCCCGGCAGCGTCCAGCCCCGCCTGCCAGAACCCGGCTTCGAGCCGCGTCGCGGTACGGAAGGTGGCGGAAAGCCTGGCGAATCGTGCAGAACCGCCGCGACGCGCTGCGAGCGCGTTCAGCGCCTCTATCTCGGCCTGCATGAACGCCTGATACTCCTTGCCGGCATACATCTCGATCCAGGGGGCGTAGGGATTGCCGTCCGCGCGGGTGGCGGGATCGGCCGCGAGGCGGGCGCCGATCTCGCCGTAGCCGATGACGCAGGGCGCGAGCGCTATGCGCAGGTCGAGCAGGTCGCCGGCGAGCCCCCGCTCCAACACGTAGGCCGTGTAGGCGAGGGTGGCGCCGTCGGCCTCGACCGTGTCGAGCGCGGCCTCGTCCAGCCCCCAGTCTGCGCAATAGGCGCGGTGCAGGTCCATCTCGACCTCGACGATGGCCTTGAGCCCGTCCGACGCCGCGCGAATCTCGGCCAGCGTATCCGCCTTGTAGGCGGCGAGCCCGTAGGCGCGGGCGAACTGGATCAGGAACAGGTAGTCCTGCACCAGATAGTGGCGGAAGGCGGCCTCGGGCAATGTGCCGTCGCCGAGGCCCTGCACGAAGGGATGCTCGACATAGCGCCGCCAGTCGTCTGCGGCGGCCTCGCGGAGCGCCGCGAATAATCCTGCTTCGGCAACCGACATCGCCGCGTTTCCCCCTCGCCCGCATCGCGTCGTGCGCAACCTACATCATGTTGTTGATTTCTTCCGGCAGCGACACGACGAGCCCGTCCAGCGCTTCGGTGATGACGATCTGGCAGCCGAGGCGCGAGGTCTGCGTGAGGCCTAACGCGAGGTCGAGCATGTCCTCCTCGTCCTCGCACATCGCCTCGAGCTTGCCGAACCAAGCGGGGTCCACGATGACATGACAGGTCGAACAGGCCATCGCGCCTTCGCACGCGCCCTCGATATCGATGCCGTGGCGAAACGCGATGTCCAGCACGGAATCGCCCGTCGGCGCCTCGACCTCGTGGCGGGTGCCATCGGGGTCGATGAAGGTCATGGCGGGCACGGGTCGGTCGCCGCCTATCCTGCAGCGGCCGAGACGCCGGCCTTCCAGCGGTTGGTGAGGCCCGCATAGAGCGCCCGCCAGGTGCCCAGGAAGCGCTCGATCTCCTCCTCGGTCGTGGCCCATCCGAGGCTGACGCGGATGGCGCAGCCGCCCACCGCGTCCGCCGCGCCGAGCGCGCGCAGCACGTGGCTCGGCTCGACCTTGCCGGAGGAGCAGGCAGAACCCGCACTCACCGCGACGCCGGCGAGGTCGAGGCCCATCACCTGAGTCTCGCTTTGCACGCCCGGCATGGTGAGGCAGCTGGTATTGGGCAGGCGCTCCGCCCCCTGGCTGAAGATGACGACATCGGGCTCGGTTTCCCGCAGCCGAGATTCCATGCGGTCGCGCAGCGCGGCGATCTCGCCTGCCCGCGCGAGGTCGCCCTGAGCGAGCTGGGCGGCAGTGCCGAAGCCGACAATGCCGGCGGCGTTCTCGGTGCCGCCACGCAGGCCTCGCTCCTGACCGCCGCCGTGGATAAGCGGCGCGATCTCGAGTCCTGAGCGCACGACGAGCGCGCCGATCCCCTTGGGGCCGGCGAACTTGTGGGCGGCGATGCTCATCATGTCGACGCCGAGCCCGGCGAAGGAGACCGGGATGCGGCCCGGCGTCTGCACCGCATCGCAGTGGACGATTGCGCCCGCCGCCGTCGCCCGCGCCGCGATCTCGGCGACCGGCTGGATCACGCCGGTCTCGTTGTTGGCCAACATGACCGAGACGAGCGCTTCCGGCCCGTACGCCGCGAGCGCCTTGTCGAGCGCGCCCAAGTCGAGCAGGCCCTCGCCATCCACCGGCAGGACGACGTGTTCCTCCGCCACGGCCTCGGCCGTGCGCAGCACAGCGGGATGCTCGATCGCGCTCACGATGAGCACCCGCCGCCCGGCGCCGCTCAGCGCGGTGTTGTTGGCCTCGGTACCGCCGGCGGTGAAGACCAGCTCCGGCGGGCTGCAGCCGATCAGCGCCGCGATCTGCTCGCGGGCGTCCTCGATGCGCTTGCGCACGTCGCGCCCGAAGCCGTGGACCGACGACGGATTGCCGGCCAGCATCATGGTCTCGCTCACCGCCGTCACCACCTCGGGCTTGATCGGCGCCGTGGCGTTGTAGTCGAGATAGATCGGGCCTCGCTCGCTCATTCCGCCGCCTGCTCCACGAAATTGCGACCGCCGCCGGAGAGCCGGCCGCTCATGCCGAGCACCCGGCCTGCGCAGACGTCTTCGAGGGTGACGGCGCTGAGAAAGTCGTGGATGTGGATGCCGAGCTCGTCCCACAGGTCGTGGGTGACGCAGCGCTTCGCATCCTTCATGCAGCCCTTGCCGGAGCCCGGCGGGCAGCGGGTCGCGCGCAGGTTCTCGTCCACAGCCACGACGATGTCGGCGATCCTGAGCTCGGCCGCAGGCCGCGCCAGCCGGTAGCCGCCGCGCGGCCCGCGCGCGCTCCGCACGAGGCCGGCGCGGCGCAGGCGGCCGAAGAGCTGTTCGAGGTATGACTGCGAGATGTCCTGCCGCGCCGCGATTTCGGCAAGCGTCACCGGCTGCGCCTCGCTCGCACCGCCCGTGCGCATGGCGAGATCCGCCATCGCCATGACTGCGTAGCGGCCCCTGGTCCCGAGCTTCATAGGCTGCCGCTAACCGCCTGCGGCGCGGCGGCCCAGCGGCGTCGAAGCCTCCTCAGCCCCGCCCTCGGCCTCGGGCTCCGCCTCATCCTCGGGCCGCGCGGCGGCGGCCTGTTCCAGCTCCTCCACGCGGTTCGTGAGCGTGCGGACTTCTTCCAGCAAGCGATCGACGGCGCGCGTCGTCGGGTCCGCGATGTCGGGCGAGGGCGTGCCGTAGGCGTCGAATGTCGACGCTTCCGTCTTCGCCGCGGTCGGCCCCGCGGCGCGCGCGGGGATCCCCACCATGGTGGCGCCGGGCGGCACATCCTTCAGCACCACGGCGTTGGCGCCGATGCGCGCGTCGCGCCCGACCGTGATCGGGCCCAGCACCTGAGCGCCCGCGCCCACCACGACGCCGTCCCCCACGGTCGGATGCCGCTTACCCGGCGACCAGGTGACGCCGCCGAGGGTCACTTGGTGATAGAGCGTCACATCGTCGCCGATCACGGAGGTCTCGCCGATGACCACGCCCATGCCGTGATCGATGAAGAAGCGGCGGCCGATGCGGGCGCCCGGATGGATCTCGATGCCCGTGACCATGCGGCCCACGTGGGAAACGAAACGCCCGAGCAGGCAGAAGCCGCTTTCCCAGAGCAAGTGCGCCACATGGTAGAAGAGCAGCGCGTGGAAGCCCGGATAGCAGAAGAACACCTCGATCTTGGAGCGGACCGCCGGGTCGCGGCCGAATACGCAGCCGATGTCTTCCCGAATACGCTTGAACATGGCGCTGCCGTCCGTATATCAATGGCCGGCGCAGGGCGCTGCCGCGGGCCAGGTTCCCCCTGTGATGCACGGGATATAGGGTTCCCGACTCCGGGGGTCAAGTATCCCCGCCGCGTAAGGTGCCCCGCGAAGAGCGGCCATCGCGTGACATCGGCGCCGGTCGCGCCCTAGCCCTGGTCTGAAGCATCCTGAACCGAAGAGCGGTCCATGCCGGAAGTGATGATCAGCGGCCCCGAAGGCCGCCTCCAGGCGCGCTACAATCAGGCCGAGGATATTCGCGCCCCCATCGCGCTGATACTGCACCCGCATCCGCAGCACGGCGGCACGATGAACAACAAGATCGTCCACGCGCTCTATCACGCCTTCCGCCGGCAGTCGTTCTCGGTCATCCGCTTCAACTTTCGCGGAGTCGGCCGCTCCCAGGGGCACTACGACCACGGGCAGGGCGAGCTGAGCGACGCCGCCTCGGTGCTCGACTGGCTGCAGATACAGAATTCGGGCGCCGACCGCTGCTGGATCGCCGGTTTCTCCTTCGGCGCATGGATCGCCATGCAGCTCCTCATGCGACGGCCGGAGATCGAAGGCTTCGTCGCCGTCTCGCCGCCGGCCAACAAGTTCGATTTCACCTTCCTCGCGCCATGCCCGTCGTCGGGGCTGATCGTCCACGGCGGGGCCGACGACCTGGTGCCCGAGCCTGAGGTGGCGGAACTCGCAAGCAAGCTGCAGAGCCAGCGCCAGATCGAGATCGATTACGAGGTCATCAAAGGCGCCGCCCACTTCTACGAGCGCGAGCTCGACTCCGTGGCGGAGATCGTCGAGCGCTACGTCGCCCGCCGCATCGAGTGAGTTTCTAAGCCGGGTGGAAGACCCCGCCGCTCACCGGGCGAGGCGCGCCGGTGATGCGCGGCAGGCTGAGCGGCAGCCCGCGCCGGCTGCGGACGGCGAGGAAGCCGAAGGCCTGCGCCTCCAGCGCATCGCCCTGCCAGCCGACGCTCTCCACCGGATCGCAGGGCGCAGCCAGACGTTCGTTGAGCGCCGCCATCAGCGCCTGGTTGTGTCGTCCGCCGCCCGTCACCAGCCAGCGCTCGGGCGGGCGCGGCATGTGGCCGAGCGCACGGCGCACGGCTTCGACGGTGAAGGCGACCAGGGTCGCGGCGCCGTCGCCCGCCGCCAAATCCGCGACCGGCGCCGGGTCGAAGGCATTGCGGTCCAGCGACTTGGGCGGCGGCGCGTCGAAATAAGGATGCGCCATCAGAGTGCCGAGCGCGGCCGGGTCGACCGTGCCTGAGCGCGCCAGCCGGCCGTCGCGGTCGAGCGCAGCGCCGGTCTGGCGCCGTACCCAGTCGTCGATGAGTGCGCAGCCGGGGCCGGTGTCGAAGGCCAGCAGGTCGTCATCGGCCGGGCCGCCGATCCAGGTGACGTTGGCGACGCCGCCGAGGTTGAGCACGGCGAGCGGCGTCGCCAGACCGCTCCGCCGGGCGAGCGCCGCATGAAAGAGCGGCACGAGCGGCGCCCCCTGCCCGCCCGCCCGCACATCGTTGCTGCGGAAATCGTTCACCACGCCGATCCCGAGCCTCTGAGCTAGCGCCGCACCGTCGCCGATCTGGTCGGTGCGCCCGGCCTCCGGCTCGTGGTGGACCGTGTGGCCGGGGAAGCCCACCAGCGCGACCTCCTCCCTGCGCACGCCGGCCTCGGTCAGCAAGGCCCCCGCGAGATCGGCGTGGAATTCGGTCAGCGCGCGCTCGGCCGCCTGGCGCGCGCCACGCCCCTCGATCACCGCCCGTAGCCGATCGCGCAGGTCGGCCGGATAGGGGGCGGTGCGCCACGGGCCAGTCGCCGCGACCGTGATGCCGTCGGTCTCGATCAAGGCCGCGTCGGCGCCGTCGAGCGAGGTGCCGCTCATCATGCCAAGGGCCCAGATTGGGCCTTGTACGCGGGTTTCGCTCACGAGTGAGGGCCGGTTGCCCAGATAGGTGCCGCGTTGTCGATGCGCCGCCCCTGTGATACACGACCGCGCGCCCGGGCGCGGCGCGCCTGCGCCGCCGGGCAGATCGGCAGCCAGCGGGTCGAGCGACGGTGTTCACCTCCGAATTCATGCGCGTGCTCAAGGAGCGCGGCTACATCCACCAGTGCACCGACGATACGGGGCTGGATGCGCTGGCCACGCAGGGGCGCGTCAACGCCTACATCGGCTTCGACTGCACGGCCGACAGCCTGCATGTCGGCAGCCTCGTGCAGATCATGATGCTGCGCTGGCTCCAAACCACGGGGCACCGGCCGATCGTCCTCTTGGGCGGCGGCACGACCAAGATCGGCGACCCGAGCGGACGCGATGAGTCGCGGTCGCTCCTGAGCGAAGAGGACATCGCCGCGAACAGGCAGGGCATCCGGCGCTCGTTCGACCGTTTCCTCTCCTTCGGCGACGGGCCCTCCGACGCGCTGCTCGTCGACAACGCCGACTGGCTCGACACGCTCGGCTACATCCCGCTTCTCAGGGACGTGGGCGCCCACTTCTCGATCAACCGGATGCTCACCTTCGACAGCGTGCGCCTGCGTCTCGACCGCGAGCAACCGCTCAGCTTCCTGGAGTTCAACTACATGATCCTCCAGGCCTACGACTTTCTCGAGCTTTCGCGGCGCGAGGACTGCCGCCTGCAGATGGGCGGCTCCGACCAGTGGGGCAACATCGTGAACGGGGTGGACCTCGCGCGCCGTATCGACGGGCGCCAGCTCTACGGGTTGACCACGCCGCTTATCACCCTCGCCTCCGGCGCGAAGATGGGCAAGACCGCCCAGGGCGCCGTCTGGCTCAACGCCGACCGGCTCTCGGCCTACGACTACTGGCAGTTCTGGCGCAACACCGACGATGCCGACGTCGGCCGCTTCATGCGGCTCTTCACCGAGCTCCCCCTCGACGAGATCGCGCGCCACGAGGCGCTCGGAGGCGCCGAGCTGAACGAATCGAAGAAGCTGCTGGCGAACGAGGCGACGAGCCTTTGCCACGGCCCTGACGCCGCCGCGAACGCCGCCGAGACCGCGCGCCAGACCTTCGAGGAAGGCGCGTCCGGCGCGGACCTGCCGGTCATCGACGCCGCCCGCAGCGAGCTGGAGGCCGGAATCCCCGCGATCCTGCTGTTTCAGGCGGCGGGCTTGTGCGAGTCCGGCGGGGCAGCGCGGCGGCTCATCCGGGGCGGCGGCGCACGCATCAATGGCGAAGTGATAGAGTCGGAAACTCGCGCGATAGGGCCGGACGACATTGGCGACGATGGCCGGATCAAGCTCTCCGCAGGCAAGAAGCGCCACGCTCTGATCCGCCCGGCCTAACTGAACAGCCGCCGGCGCGACCTTCTCAGCCTTCCTGCTCTCAGCCGCCCGCCGGCCCCTCGTCGGGCTGCCACGGCTCATAGTCCCCGGTCGCGCGGTCGCGCTTGCCGGCGCCCAGGATGTGGCCCGGCGGCCGATAGGCCGCGGCGGTGCCGGTGAGATTGGGCAGATGCGGCTTCTCCCAGGGCTGCGCCCGGAGCGGTGCTTCCGTCGGCGGCTCGTCGGTGGTGTGGTGGAGCCAGCGGTGCCACTCTGGCGGCACCCGCGATGCCTCCACCTCGCCCTCGTACACCACCCAGCGCCGCTCGCGCAGGCCGGCGCGCCGGCGCCGCTCGCGATAGTAGCGGTTGCCGGCGTCGTCTTCGCCCACCAGCGCGCCGCAGAGCAGCGTGAAGAGCCGCGTGCCGATCGTCGCCATGTTTCCCGCCAGTGCTCCCGCGCCCGGTGCAGCCCGGCGCTTCCGCTTATGCCACGAGCGCCCGGCACCCGTCCAGAGACCGCGGCTGGGGCTTGCATTCTCCCTCCGCCCCGGCCGTCGAGTGGCCGTTCTTCTTTACAATTCTTTACCTGCCGGAAATCGGCCGGCAACCGCGCCACCCCATGTTCTCTCATGTCGAACCCCACCCACAGAGAGAAGAGGCCGAGAGATGAGCGACGACAAGAGCACGGAAGACAACACGCAGAAAACCACCCGCCGCAGGCCACGCACCCGCTGGGTCCTCATGGGCATCGCCGGCGCCCTCGTCGTGGCCATTGCCGGCACCGCCTTGAGCACGGGGGGCTATTCCAAGTGGCGCGGGGGCGGCCACGACTTCGGCAAGTACGTTGAGTGGCGGATCGACGATATGCTCGAAGAGGTCGAGGCCACCGATGACCAGCGCACTCAAGTGCGCGCCATCGTGACCGCGGCGATCGCCGATATGGGTGAGTTCCGCGAATTCAAGCGCGAGGGCCGGCGAGCGCTCGTCGAGGCGCTCACCAAGGAGACGGTCGACCGCGCGGAACTGGAAACGCTACGTCAGCGCAAGCTTGAGACGGTCGACGGCATGAGCCAGCGCATGCTCACCGCGCTCGCCGACGCGGCCGACGTGCTGACGCCCGCCCAGCGCAAGGAGCTGGCGGCGGAATGGAAATCGCACGGCTGGCACGACCGGCGCGACCGGCGCGACTGAACGGACCGGCACTTTGCCGGGCCGAGGGTGACGTGCGGCAACTCCCACCGCACAGCACCCGTGCTCCTGCGGGCGGAGCCTCCTTACATCCCTGCGTAAGGGGGTTCCGCCCGCCCCTCTCCGAATGCGCGGCATACGGCGTATAAGGGAGAGCACGTCGTTGCCTGGAGGACCGCATGGCCGCCTTTCTCTCCTCCCTCTCCATCGGGCTCGCCATCGGCGCGGCGGCCCTCGTCGTGTCCAGCTGCGCGCTGCTCGCCCCGTTACCGAAGCAGAAGGATGTCGCCGAGCGTCTGGCAGCGTTCCCCACGCATGGCCTACCGCTCGACGGAGCAGTGACGATCCACTGGAGCGAGCGGCAGATTCCGTTCATTGAAGCTGATAGCGACGGCGATGCGGCGTTCGCGCTCGGCCTCGTGCACGCCCATCTGAGGCTCGGCCAGATGGCGACGATGCGCATGATTGCCCGCGGGCGTGTGTCGGAGATGATCGGCCCTCTGGGCGTCGACATCGACCACGGACTGCGCACCCTCTCCTACGCCCGCGCTGCGGCGGAGATCGAGCAGGGCATGGACGAGGCCACGCGGCGGTGGGTCCAGCGTTTCGTGGACGGCATCAACCATTACCAGGACACTGCGAGCGAACTGCCGCATGACTTCGGCGTTCTCGGCCTGGAGCCCGAACCCTGGACGCTGGAGGACGTGTTCGCCATGGGGCGCCTCGCCGGCACGGACGTGAACTGGTTGGTCTGGGCGGACCTGCTCCCGCTGCGCGCACGGGCCGGCTGGGACGAGCTTTGGGGGCGTCTGATGACGGACGGAACGGTGTCGCTATCGAGTTTCGAGGGAGACGAGAAGTTGGCCCAGGCGAAGCGATGGCTCGGCGGGCTCTCGAAGTCCGGCAGCAACAGCCTCGCGGTGGCGGGCCATCGCACCGATACGGGCGGCGCGCTCATGGCCAACGACCCGCATTTGGGCATCCTCGTTCCCAATGTCTGGCTGATCGCCGGCGTGCACTCGCCGTCCTATCACGCGGTGGGGCTGATGGCCCCGGGTCTGCCGATCTTTGCCATCGGTCGTAACCCCTACATCGCCTGGGGAGGCACGAACATGCGCGCGGCCTCGAGCGATCTCTACGATGTCAGTGAGGTGCCGACATCGGAGATCGAGGAGCGGAGCGAGAGCATCGGCGTGCGCTGGTGGTTCGACAGCGATGTGACCGTCCGCGAGACGCGGTGGGGGCCGATTGTGACCGACGCGCCGCTCCTCGCAGACATGGACCTGCCGCCGCTCGCGCTGAAATGGACCGGTCACGATGCGAGTGACGAAATCGGCGCCATGCTCGCGGTGAGCCGGGCGCGCACCTTCGCCGAGTTCCGCGCCGCATTCGACGCCTTCGCCGTACCCGGTCAGAACATGCTCTACGCGGACGGCGAAGGGAATATCGGCCAGGTCATGGCGGCGTGGCTTCCCAGCCGCGAGGGGCCGCCCGCCGATATCGCTCTCGACACGGCCGGCCATGACGCATCCTGGGACGCGATGCGCACCGCCGCGGATCTGCCCTACAGCTACAATCCGGACTCGGGTTACCTGGTCTCCGCCAACAACCGGCCGTCGGCGACAACAATGCCGGTAGGATTCTTCTTCTCGCGCGACGACCGGGTGGACCGAATGAGCGCCCTCATCGAGGCCGAGGGCGCGGTGGGTGTCGAGACGCTCAAGGCGCTGCAGCAGGACGTCCATATGGCGTCGTCGGTGACGCTGCGCGATCTCTTCGTCGCCACGCTCGATGCGTTGGGAATGTCCGCAGCAGCCGATGCCGACGGCAAGAAGGCGATCGAGCGGCTGCGCAACTGGGACGGAGAGTACCGGTCCGACTCGATCGGGGCGGTCGCGTTCGAGCAGTTCTGCCACGCCTTCACCGCCAGCTTCTACGTCCTGCTCTATGGAGAAGACGACGGGGAGGCGTTTGCCTCGGTCGGCCGGCGCACGGCGCTGCTGCACAAGGACGTCGCCGCCGCCGACGAGGAGACGCTGCGCGCGGCGCTCGCAGCCGGTCTGGAAGCGGCCATCGATGGCCTCGAGTCGTTCGCAGACTGGGGAGAGATGCACCGCCTGAGCCTCGCGCATCCACTCGCCAACGTCCCACTCATCGGCGGGCGCTACGAGTTTGCCGAAGCCGGCGTCGGCGGTAGCTCGGACACGCTGATGAAGACCGCGCACGAGACCACCGCCGACCGGCATACCGTCAATTACGGGTCCAATGCGCGCCACATTTCCGACATGACGGACCCGGACGAAAACTATTTCGTCCTCCTCGGCGGGCAGGATGGCTGGTTCAACAGCACGACCATTCTGGATCAGTGGGAGTTGTGGCGGCGCGGTGACTACGTCCGCGTGCCTCTGACACTCGCCGGGGTCCGCGCCAGCTTCCCCCACACGCTCACGCTCGAGAACTGACCCAGGGACGCAGAGACGCCTGCAACCGAACCATGTACGACGCAACCTGGCTTCTGCGGCTCTATGCAAGGCGGCGCCTTCGACAACTTGAGGCGATGGAGCCGCAACAGGCGCAACGCCGCGTTTTGTCCTCTCTCATCCGACGCGCTCAGCGCACGAAATTCGGGCGAGACCACGAGTTCTCCACGGCTTGGACCCTCGACGACTATCGCTCGCGCGTTCCGTTGCGCGATTACGATGCATTCTGGGAGGCCTATTGGCGCCAGCCCTTCCCCCGCCTGACCGATTGCACGTGGCCCGGCCTCATTCCCTGGTTCGCCGTCTCGTCGGGAACGACGACCGGGGCCACGAAATACATCCCCGTGAGCCGGGAGATGCACAGGTCCAACGTGCGCGCGGGCGCCGAACTCTTGACCCACCATCTCGCCAATCGGCCGCAAAGCCGGCTGTTTGCCGGTCACGTCTTCATGCTCGGCGGTTCCACCGGCCTGGTTCGCCAGTCGCGGGGGGTCGTCAGCGGCGACCTGAGCGGGATCGAGGCGAGCGCCATGCCCGGCTGGGCGCGACTCCGCTACTTTCCGCCACGCGAGCTCGAAAGCATCGCCGATTGGCAGGTCAAGATCGACCGCTTTGCCGAACGCTCCCTGGATGAGGAGATTACGGCGGTCGTCGGCACGCCGAGCTGGCTGCTAATCTATTTCGAGCGTCTGGCGGAAATCGCCAGCGCCAGGCGGGGCGGGGCGGCGAGCCGGATCGCAGATATCTATCCCGCGCTCGAACTGCTCACGCATGGCGGCGTCGCCTGGGCGCCCTATCGCGACCGCTTCGCCGCCCTGCTCGAAGGCAGCCGCGCCGAGACCCGCGAGGTCTATCCGGCGAGCGAAGGGTTTTTCGCCATCGCCGACGGTTCGGACGGCGAAGGCCTCCGGCTTCTTCTCGACACCGGGATCTTCTACGAGTTCATCCCCGTCGATCAGCTGGGCAGCGCGCACCCAGACTGTCGCTGGGTCGGCGACGCCGAGCCGGGGGTGAACTACGCGCTGGCGGTGACCACCTGCGCCGGCCTCTGGCGCTACCTCGTCGGCGACACGGTGACCGTGGTCGAGCGCGATCCGCCGCGCGTTCTTGTCACCGGACGGACGAGCTACATGCTGTCCGCCTTCGGCGAGCATGTGATCGGCGCCGAGGTCGAGCGCGCCGTGGCGGAGGCCGCAAGAGCGATCGGCGCGACGGTCTCCGATTTTGCCGCCGGAAGCCTGTTTCCGGAGGAGACCGGTGCGCGCGGCGGGCACCTCTACATCGTCGAGTTGGGCGCGCAAACCGGCGAGAACGAGCTCGACGCCGAGCGAGAGGCGCGTTTCGCCGAAGAGCTCGACGCGACGCTGTGCCGCCTCAACGACGATTATGCCGCCCACCGCGCGGGCGGTTACGGTATGGATGCGGCGCACGTGCGCTTTCTCCCCGCTGGCGCCTTCGCAGCGTGGATGAAGAGCCGCGGCAAGCTCGGCGGCCAGAACAAGGTGCCCCGCATCGTCAACGACCGGGAGCTCTTCGCCGCATTGCGCCGCTTTGCCGATGCGTACGGCGAGACGAGAGAAGGGGCCATGATGCGATGAAGGGTCATGGCACCATGACCCGCCTGCTGATGATCGAGGACGATCGCGCGCTCGCCGAGATGGTGGCGACTTATCTCAGCCGCGCGGGCATGACGCTCGACCATCGGGAGAGTGCCGAGGCGGGTCTGGCGGCGGCCCTCCAGGGCGGCTACGACGCAGTCGTGCTCGACCTCATGTTGCCCGACGGCGACGGTCTCGCGATCTGCCGCGCGATCCGTGCCCGCTCCGACGTGCCGATCCTGATGCTGACGGCGCGGGGCGAGGAGGCCGACCGCATCGTGGGCCTGGAGATCGGCGCCGACGATTACCTGCCCAAGCCGTTCAACCCACGTGAGCTGCTGGCCCGCTTGCGCGCCATCCTGCGCCGCCGCGGGGGCGATGGCGGGGGAGGCCGGGCGGCGGCGGGCGAGATCACGCGTTTCGGTCGTCTCACCATCGACCGCGCGGCGCGCCGGATACTGGTCGATGACGAGGAGCGCTCGCTTACCGGCCACCAGTTCGACCTCCTTTGCGTGCTGGCGGAGTGCGCTGGCCGCGTGCTCAGCCGCGAGCAGCTTATGGACCGGGTGCGCGGCGAGGCACTGGAGGCCTTCGACCGCAGCATCGACGTGCACATCTCGCGGATCAGGGCGGCGATCGAGGACGACCCCAAGAACCCGCGCCGCATCGTCACCCTGCGGGGTGCGGGCTATCTGTTCACGCGCAGCCAGGACGAGGACGCGTGAGGCGGCGCCTCTTCCTCCAGGTTTATCTGACGCTACTCGGCATCGTCGTGCTGTTCGGCGTGCTCGCCGCCCTCGGCTGGTGGCTTGCGCGTGACGAGCACCCCGGCGCGGAGCTTCGCCGGGGCCTCGGCGCACTGCTGACCGAGGCGCTGCCGGTGCCCGATGCACCACAGGCCGAGCTGGACGCCGCCCTCGCTCGGTTGGCGGGGGATATCGACGGCCGTGTCAGCGTGTTCGGGCCGGACGGCAAGCTGCTCGCGAGCCTGGGTGAGCCCCTCCCGGCGCCGAAAAGGAAGCCCGCCGGCTGGCGCACGCGGAAGGGCCGCGCCTTTGCCCTGCCGCTCCCGGACGGGCGTCTCGTCCTCGTGCGCCCGGACCGGGGCATTCCCGGCGGGCCGGCGATCGGTTTCCTCGCCGCCCTCGCCTTCCTCGCCCTCGCCGTCGCCATCGGCGCCTATCCCCTCGCCCGCCGCCTGGCGAGACGGCTGGAACGGCTGCAGAGCCGAGTCGAAGCATTGGGCGCAGGCGATCTCGCCACGCGGGTCGAGGTCGAGGGCAAGGACGAGATAGCGGCGCTGGCCCGCAGCTTCAACCAGGCGGCCGAGCGCATTCAGGCGCTCGTCGCGGCCCAGCGCGACACGCTCGCCGCGGCGTCTCACGAGCTGCGCACGCCCCTCGCCCGCATCCGCATGGCGGTGGAACTACTGGCCGAGAACGGCGATCCCGCGCTCCGCGCGCGCGTCGAGCGCGACGTCGAGGACCTCGACGAGCTGATCGAGGAGATCCTGCTGGCGAGCCGCCTCAGCACCCTGGAGCGACCCCAGCACCTGGAGCGAATTGACCTTCAGGCACTCGCGGCCGAGGAGGCCGCGCGCGCCGGCGCCGACTTCGCGGGCGAGCCCGTGACGTTGGCGGGGGAAGGCCGGCTGCTCGCCCGCCTGATCCGCAACCTGCTGGAGAATGCCGCGCACCACGCGCCCGGCAACCCCGCCCTGGTGGAGGTCGAGGCGCGTGACGGGCACGCCCTGCTCCGCGTCTCGGACCGCGGCCCCGGCGTGCCGGAGGCGGAGCGGGAGCGAATCTTCGAGCCCTTCTATCGCCAGACGGGCAGGCGGGAGAGCGTGGGCGATGAGCGGGGCGTCGGGCTCGGCCTCAGCCTCGTGCGCCAGATTGCGCGGCGCCACGGCGGCGATGCGACCTGCCGGCCCCGCGAAGGCGGCGGCGCCTGCTTCGAGGTGAGCCTGCCGATTTGAGACGCTTAGGCGGTGCTTTACGGGCCGCGGAAGCGAGAAATGGCCCAGCCAATTGTAACAAATTTGTTGTTGACAGACCCAAGATATTTAGCGTTACTTACCATAGATTGCGGTTCTGTCGCCTTGAAACCCTATATGTTGTCCAGTGTGTTTGGGTGGCAGTCGCAGAGCTTCTTCGGTTCTTGGCCGCTTTGGAGGCCCCATGCGCATCGAGCGCCATTATACGACGGACGACGGATCGCCCCGCGAGGAGCTGGCGTACCGCACGACCGCGTGCGAGATCCGCAATCCCGACGGCTCGGTGGTGTTCGCGCAGAAGGACGTCGAGGTCCCGGCCGGCTGGTCGCAGGTTGCCTGCGATGTCCTCGCCCAGAAGTACTTCCGCAAGGCCGGCATCGCAGCGCGGCGCAAGCCGGTGCCCGAGGCGGGCGTGCCGGAATGGCTGTGGCGGAGTGCGCCGGACCCGAAGGCCGAAGAGAGCGCCGACCCTGCAGACGACAAGCCGAGCCAGGGCGAGCGCTCAGCCAAGGAGGTGTTCCATCGCCTCGCCGGCACCTGGACCTACTGGGGCTGGAAGGCCGGCTACTTCGACAGTGAAGCGGACGCCCACGCCTTCTATGACGAGCTCTTCGCCATGCTGGCGCTCCAGGTCGCGGCGCCCAACTCGCCGCAGTGGTTCAACACCGGGCTGCATTGGGCCTATGGCATCGACGGCCCGGCCCAGGGTCACTACTACGTCGATTTCGAGTCGGGCGCGCTGAAGGAGGCCGAGTCGGCCTACGAGCACCCGCAGCCGCACGCCTGCTTCATCCAGAGCATCCGGGACGACCTCGTCAACGAGGGCGGGATCATGGACCTCTGGGTGCGCGAGGCGCGGCTCTTCAAGTACGGCTCGGGCACGGGCACGAACTTCTCCAACCTGCGCGGCGAGGGCGAGCCGCTCTCGGGCGGAGGCAAGTCGTCGGGCCTGATGAGCTTCCTCAAGATCGGCGACCGCGCCGCCGGCGCCATCAAGTCGGGCGGCACCACCCGGCGCGCCGCCAAGATGGTCATCGTCGACGTCGACCATCCCGACATCGAAGACTTCGTCTCCTGGAAGGTGGTGGAGGAGCAGAAGGTCGCCGCGCTGGTGAGCGGCTCGCAGCTTCTGCATAAGCACCTCAACGCGGTCGTTGCGGCCTGCCACGCGGGGAGCGGCACGGGCCGGTTCGAGCCCAAGTCCAACCCCGCGCTCAGCGGTGCCGTCCGCGAGGCGCGCAAGGCGCTCGTGCCGGAGACCTGCATCTACCGCGCGATCCGCTGGGCCGAGCAGGGCTTCACCGAGATCGACTTCCGCATCTACGACTCCGACTGGCAGTCGGAGGCCTATCTCACCGTATCGGGCCAGAACTCCAACAACTCGATCCGCGTGACCGATGCCTTCCTGCAGCAGGTCGAGACCGGCGGGCCGTGGGACCTGATCCGCCGCACCGACGGCAAGGTGGCGAAGACCATCGAAGCGCGGGCGCTGTGGGACCAGATCGTGGAGGCCGCCTGGGCGTCGGCCGATCCCGGCATCCAGTTCGACAGCACCATCAATGCCTGGCACACGTGCCCGGCGGGGGGGCGGATCAACGCGTCCAACCCCTGCTCCGAATACATGTTCCTCGACGACACGGCCTGCAACCTCGCCTCGCTCAACCTGATCACCTTCCGGCGCAAGGACGGCAGCTTCGACATCGAGAGCTTCGAGCACGCCGTCCGGCTCTGGACCGTCGTCCTCGAGATCGCGGTGGTGATGGCGCAGTTCCCGTCGCGGGAGATTGCGCAGCGCTCCTATCTCCACCGGACGCTGGGCCTCGGCTTCGCCAATCTGGGCGGGTTGCTCATGTCACTCGGGCTTTCCTACGACAGCACCGAGGGCCGGGCGCTCTGCGGCGCCATCAGCGCGCTCATGACCGGCACCGCCTACGCAGCCTCGGCGGAAATGGCCGGCGAGCATGGCGCCTTCCCCGCGTTCGACGACAACCGGGACGCCATGCTGCGGGTGATACGCAACCACCGCGCCGCCGCCCGCGGCGAGAGCGAGCGCTTCGAGGGCCTCGACATTCGCCCGGTGCCGCTCGATCACGCCAACCTGCCCGACCGGGCGCTCGGCAAGGCCGCGAAGAGCGCCTGGGACCGCGCGGTGAAGCTCGGCGAGAAGCACGGATACCGCAACGCTCAGGCGACGGTGATCGCGCCCACCGGCACCATCGGCCTCGTCATGGACTGCGACACCACCGGCATCGAGCCTGACTTCGCCCTGGTGAAGTTCAAGAAGCTGGCCGGCGGCGGGCACTTCAAGATCATCAACGGGACGGTGCCGAAGGCGCTGAAAACGCTCGGCTACACGGCGCCGCAGATTCGCGAGATCGTCGCCTACGCCGTCGGCAACGGCACCCTCAAGGGTGCACCCGCGATCGACCACGCCGCGCTCGCGCGCAAGGGCTTCACGTCGGCGGTCATCGCGCGCATCGAGGGCGCCCTCGATGCCGCCTTCGACCTGAACCTCGCGTTCAACAAGTGGACGCTCGGTGTCGACTTCTGCACCGGCACGCTCGGCCTCGATGCCGGCGACCTCGACCGGCCGGGCTTCGATCTGCTCGGCGCTCTGGGTTTCAGCGCGCGCGAGATCGAGGCGGCCACCCTCTATTGCTGCGGTGCGATGACGCTGGAAGGCGCGCCGCACGTCAGGGCCGAGCATCTGCCCGTCTTCGACTGCGCCAATCCCTGCGGGCGGACCGGCTCCAACCGCTGCCTCTCGACCGAGAGCCATGTGCGCATGATGGCGGCGGCCCAACCCTTCATCTCCGGCGCCATCTCGAAGACCATCAACCTGCCGATGGACGGCACCGTCGAGGATTGCCGCCGGGCCTACGAGCTTTCCTGGCGCCTCGGCCTCAAGGCCAACGCGCTCTACCGCGACGGCTCCAAGCTCTCCCAGCCGCTCTCCGCGCTCGCGCTTGGCGACGGCCTCGAGGAGGAGACGGAGGACGAAACTGCCGCCGCACCGCTCGCCGCGATGAGCCAGCCCGATCCGCTCGCCGTCGCCGAGCGCATTGTCAAGCAAGTGATTCGCGAGGGCGAGCGCCGGCGCCTGCCCCATCGGCGGCGCGGCTACACGCAGAAGGCCATCGTCGGCGGCCACAAGGTCTATCTCAGAACCGGAGAGTTCCAGGACGGCTCGCTCGGCGAGATCTTCATCGACATGCACAAGGAAGGTGCGTCCTTCCGCAGCCTGATGAACAATTTCGCGATCTCGATCTCGATCGGCCTGCAATACGGCGTGCCGCTGGACGAGTACGTCGATGCCTTCACCTTCACGCGGTTCGAGCCGGCGGGGATAGTGGTCAACAACGACGCCATCAAGATGAGCACCTCGATCCTCGACTACATCTTCCGCGAGCTCGCCATCTCCTATCTGGGGCGCAGCGACCTCTCCCATGCCGAGGCCGAAGACCTGTTGCCCGACACCATCGGCGGCGGCGAGGAGCAGACGGTGCGCGCTCCGATGCCGGACCGGCACGGCGGCACCAGTGCCGGCCCCGACGACCCGGTGAGTGCAGGCTATGTCCGCTCCAATCTGCTGGTGCTCAACGGCGGCGCCGGCGGCGGGGGCAGCGATGAGAGGGGCAGCCGCGAAAGCGCCCGCCGGTTGGAGACACCGGGGCGCGGCACGCCGGGGCCGGGCAACGGGCTAAGCGGCCACGCGGCAGCAACATTCTCGAAGCGTGCGCAGCGCGGCCACCAGGCCGCCGGCAGCCAATCGGCGAGCGGCCGCGACCCCCTGCTCCAGGCGCGCGGCAAGGGCTACGAGGGCGAGGCCTGCGGCGACTGCGGAAATTTCACGCTGGTCCGCAACGGGACCTGCATGAAGTGCGTTACCTGTGGCGCTACCAGTGGTTGTTCCTGACGACCGTCGATCTCCCGCGGTCATGAACCACTGGCACTGGGGAGTGCGTGCAATGCGCACTCCCCTTCTTTCTTCCGCCCATTTCAGCGCCCTTTACCGGGGCCGTCAAGCGGCCTATGCGATTGCGGCATACCGAAACAGTCATCGGGGCTGCGCCGCGATAGCATAGGGGGAGGAACACCGATGAGCATCGCCGCAAGATTGGGCGCCGTCGGCGCCTTGATCGCCGTTCTGGTCATGGGGCTTTCGGCCTGTCAGACGCAGGGAACGGCCACCTCGATCGCCAGCGACGAAGCGGATGTGACCCTCACGTCCTGGCTCGCCAAGCCCGAAGGCGACGGCCCCTTCCCCGCCGTCGTTCTGCTGCACGGCTGCACCGGGACGGAAAGGAACACGCCGTATCAGACCGTCTGGCGCGGCCTGAACCGGCACGCCCGACTGCTGAACGAGAACGGCTATGTCACGCTCATCGTCGACAGCTTCGGCCCGCGCGGCATCGTGCAGTCCTGCAGAGGCGAATATGCGTCGGACCAATTGGCCGATGCGTATGCCGCATTCGATCATCTGACGTCGCTGCCGTTCGTGAACGCCGACCGAATCGGCGTGGTGGGCCTGTCGATGGGCGGCAGCACCGCCCTGCGCGTGGCGGCGACCGCCCACGGCCGCGCGAAGACAGATTACGCGGCAGCGGTCGCGTACTATCCTTACTGCTTCGATTACCTCTATCGCTTCGATGTACCGGTCAAGATCCTGATCGGCGCCGACGACGATTGGACCCCGGCCCGGCTCTGCAGCGCTGTCGCCTCTCGGGACCCCGACCACGTCGACCTGACGATCTATCCGGACACCCATCATTCGTTCGATCTGCCCATGGGTGGGCCATTTGTCATTGAAATGCCGCCCGGCGAGTTCCACACGGTGGCCGGGAACCCCGAGGCGCGGCGGGATTCGCAGGCGCGTATGCTAAGGTTCTTCGAGGCGCATCTCGGCCCGGCGCGCTGAGTTCCTGCCGGCGCCGCGCGTGTCCGCCGGACCAACACCCATGACAGCAGGATGAGCCTATGAACCCGAGCGCCTTTCGCGCCTTCACTTTCGATTGCTACGGCACCCTCATCGACTGGGAGCAAGGCATGCTCCGGGCGCTCCGCGCGCTTCTGGCGATCGATGCCGCCGACGAGGCACTACTCGCCGCCTTCGCCCGGCACGAGCACGCCATCCAAGAAGAGAACCCGGCGATGATCTATCCCGAGGTGCTAGGCCGCGTCTGCAAGGCAATCGCGGCCGACTTCAGTCACGTAGCGACGGATGAGAAGGCCCACGCGTTCGGCGCCTCGATCGCCGACTGGCCGCCCTTCCCCGATACGGTGGAGGCGCTTGCCTACCTCAAGCAGCATGGGCTGCTGATGGTGCTCTCGAACGTGGACCGGGCCTCATTCGCCCACAGCGCCCGGCGCCTGGGCGACCCCTTCCACGCCGTCGTCACCGCCGAGGATGTCGGGAGCTACAAGCCGGCGCCGGCGCATTTCGAACGCGCGAAGGCGCTGCTCGCGGACGAGGGTATCGCGCCCGGCCAGGTGCTGCACGTGGCCCAGAGCCTCTTCCACGACGTCCAGCCCGGCCGCGCAGCCGGCTTCGCCACCTGTTGGATCGACCGCCGCGCCGGCCGCCCCGGCGGTGCCACGCCGCCGGTCGACGTCGAGCCGGACATCACCTTCCACGACCTCGCCGCGCTCACGGCCTGGCACCGCGCTGACGGCTGAGCGCCGGGTCACGCGGCCGGAGGGTCGGAACGAGCCCGATGTTTCATGATTTGAAGAACTAGGCCTTCAAAGAGCAATCGAGGCCTCACCATGCCGCAGTCTCGCGAGAAACTCGCCACGCTGGTCGACGGCGCGCTGCTCGCCGACCTGCGAAGTCTGGCGAAGCAAGAGGGCCGTCAAATCCAGGCGCTCGTCGAAGAGGCGATCGCAGCGCTGATCGAGCAGCGGCGGCAGGGCACGGTCAGGCCGCATGTGATGAGCGCCTATCGGAAGAGCCACGCCCGCTACGCGCCGCTTTACAAGAAGCTCGCGCAGTGACGCGGGACTATCTGACGCTCGCCGACGTTCTTGCCATCAACGGTGTGGAACTGACGGTCGGCACCGGCTGAACGCCGGGTCGCCTATTCGTGAACGTCGAACCGGAACGATTTCGAGACGATCTTCCAGTCGCCGTCGATCCTGATCAGGCTCAGGAAGTCGGTGAAGTAGCGCGGATGGATCGCGCACTCGCAGGTCACGACGGCGGTGTTATCGTCGGACATGTCGATGGAGACGATGCGGTCGTGACGCGCTTGCCCTTTCGACGCCGGCGACTCACGCCCCCTCACGATCTCGAACCACTCCTCGCGCGGCCAGTCGACGAATGCGCCGTCCATGTTCGCGAACAGATGACAGGACGGGTGAAAGATCGTGGCGAGCTTCTCCGGGTCGCACTCGTAAAGCCCGTCGAAATAGTCTTGCACCACATCGGTGATCCCTTGGTAGCTGTCGCTCATGGACGTCTCCTCCCGGTCCCTTGCGGCCCCTCGGCCGGTTCCGCCGGCCACGGACCCCGTATAGGCTTTTTTCCCGGCCGACAAGAGCGGTATCGACAGCGGTAGCTGCGCGGGCGTGGGCGGGCGTGCTACCGTTGCGGTCCGTGGCCTGAAGAGCCCATCGGAAGCCGCGCCGGGGTGCGCGGAAGGGGGACCGATGAAGACCGTGATGCGCGAGAAGCAGTGGGCGGAGAAGTACCCCGGGCTGGGGACCGAGCCAGTGCCGACCGAGCCCTACGTCTCCGACAAGCACTACGAGCTCGAGCGCGACCTCATCTTCCGCCGGTGCTGGATCAACGTCGGCCGTGTCGACGAAATCCCGCGTGCCGGCGACTACTACGTGCGCGACATCGCCATCTGCAAGACCTCGGTCCTGATCATCCGGGGCTCGGACGGCGTCGTGCGCGGCTTCTTCAACGTCTGCTCGCACCGCGGCAACACACTGGTGCTGGATGAGCGCGGCTCATGCCCCGGCAGCGTCTACTGCCACTTCCACAACTGGGTGTACAGCGACACCGGCGAGCTGATCCGCGTGCCGGACGAGGAGAATTTTTTCGACTTCGACAAGCGCGACCATGGGCTGACGCCGGTGAACACGGACATCTGGGAGGGCTTCGTCTTCGTCCACCTGGATCCGGAACCTGTGGAGACGCTGCGGGCATACCTCGGCGGCGTTGCGGACCAGCTCGACGGTTGCCCCTTCCACGAGATGCCGCTGATGCAGACCTACCTGGTGGACGAGCGCGCCAACTGGAAGGTCGGGCTCGATGCGCAGAACGAGCTCTACCACCTGCCCTTCCAGCATCGCCGGATCCTGGGCGATGCCTTCCTGATGAACGACAAGGGGCACTGCCGCTTCCAGGACGTCAATCTCTACAACTATCACTCCGTCTGGTCGTGCGAGTACGACCCGACCCACAAGCTCACCCCGCTGGAGAGCATCGTCTTCGCTGCGGAAAACGGCGCCCCCGTCACCCGTATCCCGCAGATGATCGGCGAGTTCGACTTCTTCGTGCTGTTCCCGAACTTCGTCATCTTGCTGTTCGATGTCGGTAACTCGACCAGCTATGTCAGCTACAACTTCTGGCCCATGGCCATCGATCGGACGATCTGGGAGATCCGCATGCACTTCAGGGAGCCCGCGAATACGCGCGAGCGCTTCCAGCAGGAATATTTCAAGTGCCTCATCCGGGACACGCTGCATGAGGACACGATCGCGCACGAGAACGTCCATGCGGGCCTCGCGTCGCGCGCGAAGTCGCACGTGATCCTGCAGGACGACGAGACGCCGATCCGCTACTTCCACAAGGTGCTGGAGGATCACTGCGGGTTCTACCGGAACGCGTAAGCGGCAGTCGCGAGACGGAGGGGACGCGCACGATGACCGAGGCCCTATTGCCGGAGGCATTCGAGGATCTCGCCCCCTGGCTCGATTGGGCGCTGGAGCCCGAGCGAGCGCGCGCGGCGAAGAAGGTGGCGTCCTCGATGGAGGAGATCGGCGCCTTTTACGATGCCATGATGCCGCGCATGGAGGAGATCATCGCCTACCTCGACGGCGTCCCGGACGGCGACGAAAAGCCGGCACCCGCGCACCGCCTCTACCTGCTGACGCTGTCTCCGGTTGAGGTCGCCAACCTCGTGGAGATCTACAAGCGCCGCGAGGTAATCGAGGCCTGCGACCCCCTGCACTTCAACCCGCAGCACTGAGCGGGCGAGACTATTCGTCCTTCTCGTGCTCCCGCTTGGGCGGGAGGTCGAGCTTGAGGCTCAGCTCCTTGAGGTGCTTGGCCGGCACCGGCGCCGGCGCCCCCATCATCAGGTCCTGCGCCGTCTGGTTCAGCGGGAACATGATGACCTCGCGGATGTTGGGCTCGTCCGAGAGCAGCATGACGATCCGGTCGATCCCCGGCGCGATGCCGCCGTGGGGCGGCGCGCCGTACTGGAAGGCGTGGTAGAGCGCGCCGAAGCGGCGCTTCACCTCGTCCTCGCCGTAGCCCGCGATTTCGAACGCCTTGACCATGAGGTCGAGCCGGTGATTGCGGATCGCGCCGCTGGAAAGCTCCACGCCGTTGCAGACGATGTCGTACTGGTAAGCGAGCACGCTGAGCGGGTCGTCGCTCTCCAGCGCCTCCACCCCGCCTTGCGGCATGGAGAAGGGGTTGTGGCTGAAGCCGATGGCGCCGGTCGCCTCGTCGCGCTCGAACATCGGATAGTCGATGATCCAGCAGAACGCGAAGGTGTCCTCGTCGATCAGGTCGAGCCGCTTGCCGAGCTCGAGCCGCACGGCGCCCGCGTAGCGCGCGGCGGCGTCTGGCTTGTCGCAGCTCAGGAAGACCGCGTCGCCGTCCTCCAGGCCCGCGATCGAGCGGATCTCCTCCTGCACCGCCTCGGGCACGAACTTGGCGATGGGCCCCTTGCCCGCACCGTCGGCAAAGGTGATGTAGCCGAGGCCGGGCGCGCCGAGGCTCTGGGCGTACGCGATCATGCGGTCGAAGAAGCTGCGCGGCTGGCTGGCGGCCCCCTTGACCGGAATTCCGCGCACGACGCCGCCTTTGGCGATGGTGCCCTTGAAGGCCTTGAAGGTGACCGCGTCGCCCGCGAACTGCTCGGTCAGATCGACGATCTCGATGGGGATGCGCAGGTCCGGCTTGTCCGTGCCGTAGCGCAGCATCGCATCCTTGTAGGCCAAGCGTGGGAAGGGCGGCCGGGTGACGGTGCGCTCGGTGAATTCCGTGAAGACGCCGTGCATGACCGGCTCCAGCGCTTCGAACACGTCCTCCTGCTCGACGAAGGCCATCTCGATATCGAGCTGGTAGAACTCGCCGGGGGAGCGGTCGGCGCGGGCGTCCTCGTCGCGGAAGCACGGCGCGATCTGGAAGTAGCGGTCGAAGCCCGACGCCATCACCAGCTGCTTGAACTGCTGCGGGGCCTGGGGCAGCGCGTAGAAGGTGCCCGGATGGAGGCGGCTCGGCACGAGGAAGTCGCGCGCGCCCTCGGGCGAGCTCGCGGTCAGGATCGGCGTGTGGCACTCCATGAAGCCCTGATCGACCATGTGGCGGCGAATGCTGGCGACGATCGCGCTGCGCCGCACCATGTTCTGGTGCATGCGCTCGCGCCTGAGGTCGAGGAAGCGGTAGCGGAGCCGCACCTCCTCGCCGTAGTCGTGCTCGCCGTGGACCGGCAGCGGCAGCGTCTCGGCGGCGTTCTGCACCTCCAGCGCGGCGATGCGGACCTCGACCTCGCCGGTCGGGATCTTGGAGTTCACCGTCTCTTCGTCGCGCGTGACCACCGGGCCAGTCACCGTCACCACGGTCTCGGGCTTGAGCGCCGTCACCGCGTCGAAGAGCGGCTCGCCTGTCTCGGCGACGCACTGGGTGATGCCGTAGTGGTCGCGCAGGTCCACGAAGACGAGGTGGCCGTGATCGCGCACCCGATGGACCCAGCCGGAGAGGCGCACGGTGGAGCCGACATCGGACGGCCTGAGCGCGCCGCAGGTGTGGGTACGAAATCGATGCATGGCGGGAGGCCCAGTGGAGTTTAGGTTGGAGCGAGGTGTGGAGGGTGGTGCCCGGAGCGGGCCGGGGCCGGATCGGGAAAGCGCACGGAACGGGCCGGCTTGTCAAGCGCGGCGCCCGCGCCGGCGATCAAGCCGCCGGCTCGATGCCTTCGGTCGGAATTCCGGGCTAGCCCTTTCGCCCCGGCATGCCCTCGTCCTTGGGAAGGTCCGGGTGCATGAGAGCCCAAGGCTGCGCGCTCGCCACGTAAATCTCACGGCTCGGCTTGTACCAGCTTGGGTCGTCCAGGCTTCCCGCATAGACCGCCCGAACCCCTGTGTGCCCTCCGTTGGTCAGAAACATCGGTGTGCCGCACGCGGGGCAGAACGCCCGCCCCATGGTGTTTCCGCTGTCCGAGGGTCTCTCGAACCAGCTCGGCTCGCCGCGCAACAGGGAAAAGTCGCTCTCCTTCACCACCACGACCGGCATGTAGGCACTGCCGGTTGCCTGCTGGCAGTCGCGGCAATGGCAGTTGCCCATGTAGCGCGGCGCGCCCGCACACTCGTAGCGAGTGGCGCCGCATGCGCAGCCGCCGCAGAAGGGGACGTTCATCGCCGATTCTCCTCGTGCGTCGTCGGCGGAGCGCGGGACTTCGGCCCGGTCTATTGCGACGCGCCTTCCTTGAAGTGCGCGATGGCCTCCGCCAGCTCCTCCGTCTCTTCGCAGGAGGCGCAGATCCCCGTCAGGGTCGCCAGGTGCTCCTCGGCCTTGGCGAGATCGCCGACCATCAGATAGGCCTCGCCGATGTACTCGTGGGCGCCAAGGTGCTTAGGATCGAGGTCAAGCGCCCTCCCGTAGTTCGCGAAGGCGTCATCGAGCCGGCCGAGATAGCGATAGCTGTAGGCGAGCAGGTTGAAGACGTCCGCGTTGCGCGAATTGGCCTCCGCTGCTCGCGCGAGAAAGCTCGCGGCGCGTTCCCAGTCGCCGGCCTCGATTGCCTGCTTGCCGCGCTCGATATTGCGCTGGTCCGCCTGGGACGCTGTATCGCTCGAGCCGCTGGAGCTGCCCGCGGCCAAGGCGCCCGAACCAGGGAGAATGGCGCCAACGCCGGCCAAGAGAAGGATAACGGCGAGGATCCTCACGAGTGTCGTCATATCGCACCTCCGGGGCTGGATCGGGTCGGCGGCCGCACCGAGCTCGACCACACCGGCGGCCTCAGTGGGGCGGCTGGTAATTGGGCGGCTCGCGCATGATCCCGACGTCGTGGATGTGGCTCTCGCGCAGGCCCGCGGCGGAAACCCGCGCGAACTGGCAGTTGCGTTGCATCTCGGTGAGTGTCGCGCAGCCGGTATAGCCCATCGCCGCGCGCAGGCCGCCCACCAGCTGGTGGATCACCTGGCTCAAGGGGCCCTTGAACGGCACCCGCCCCTCGATCCCCTCCGGCACCAGCTTGAGCCGGTCGCTGATCTCCGCCTGGAAATAGCGGTCGGCCGAGCCGCGAGCCATGGCACCGAGCGAGCCCATGCCGCGATAGGACTTGTATGAGCGGCCCTGGTAGAGGAACACCTCGCCGGGGCTCTCCTCGGTACCGGCAAAGAGCGAGCCGATCATCGCGCAGTCGGCGCCGGCGGCGATCGCCTTGGCGAGATCGCCGGAGAACTTGATGCCGCCGTCGGCGATCACGGCGACACCGTGCTCGCGCGCCACCTCCACGGCATCGACGATCGCCGTAAGCTGGGGCACGCCCACGCCCGCGATGACGCGCGTGGTGCAGATGGAGCCGGGGCCGATGCCCACCTTGATCGCATCGGCGCCGGCGTCGATCAGCGCCCGCGCACCCTCGGCTGTGGCGACGTTGCCGGCCACCACCTGGGCGTGATTGCTGAGGGTCTTGATGTCCGCCACGGCGCGCGCCACCGCCTCGCCGTGACCGTGCGCCGTGTCGACGACGATGAGGTCGCATTCGGCGCCGAGCAGTGCCTCGGCCCGCGCCAAGCCTTCCGAGCCGACGCCGGTTGCGGCCCCGGTGCGGAGCCTGCCCTGCGCGTCCTTGCAGGCAAGGGGGAAGGCCTGTGCCCGTTCGATGTCCTTGACCGTGACGAGGCCGACGCAGCGATAGGCGTCGTCGACCACCACGAGCTTCTCGATCCGATGCCGGTGGAGGAGCCGCTTCGCCGCGTCGCGGTCCACGTCCTCGCGCACCGTGATGAGGTTGTCTGCGGTCATGATCTCGCGCACCGGCCGGTTCGGATTGGTCTCGAAACGGACGTCGCGGTTGGTAAGGATGCCGACCAGCCGGCCGCTGTCTTCCTCGACCACGGGGATGCCGGAGATTCCGTGCTCCTCCTTGAGGCGGAGCGCTTCGCTCACCGGGCGGTCGGGCGCGATAGTCAGCGGGTTGACCACCATGCCGGCCTCGAACTTCTTGACCCGGCGGACCTCCTGCGCCTGGGCCTCGGGCGTCATGTTCTTGTGAATGATACCGAGGCCGCCCGCCTGCGCCATGGCGATGGCGAGCCTGCTCTCGGTCACCGTGTCCATGGCGGCCGAGAGCAGCGGGATACCGAGGCGTATTTCGTTGGTGACCTTGGTATCGACAGCGGTCTCGGTCGGCAGCACTGTCGAGGCCGCGGGGATCAGCGTCACGTCGTCGAAGGTGAGCGCCTCTCGAACCTGCATCGCGACCCCTGTCGAGTTGGCGCGCACTATACACAAACCGCGGAAGCGGCCAAGCGCCCAGGCGGGCGGCGGGTGCGGCAGACGCCGCCTCAGAGTGGCGGAAGGCTCGCGATCAGGCCCTCGTCCGCGACCAGGACGGAACCGTAGAACGCGGCCGACTCAGCGGTGCAGAGGAAGAGCACCGTGCTGACGATGTCGTCCGGCTCGGAAAACGCCCGGCCGCTCGGGTTGAGCTTCTCGAAGCGCCGGACGACCTCCTCGTTCTCCGGCTCGCGCATCCAGGCGTTCATCGGCGTGCGCACGTTGCCGGGCGCAATCGCGTTCACGTGAATGCCCTGGCCGGCAAGCTCGGTGCCGAGCGAGCGCGTGAGCAGGATGACGCCCCCCTTGCTCGCCGCGTAGGCCGATGACTGCGAAAGCCCGACCACTCCGGCCCCCGAGGCGATGTTGACGATGTGGCCGCGGCCGGCCTCGATCATTCCCGGCACCACGGCCCGGATAACGTAGAAGGTGCCCTTCAGGTTGGTGTCGATCATGCGGTCGAAGGCGGCGGGGTCGGTTTTGGTCACCGGCGTCGCGTACCAGATGCCGGCGGCGTTGACCGCGATGTCGATGAGCCCAATCTCCCCTGCCGCACGGGCAACGGCCTCATCGACTGCCGCTGCGTCGCTCACGTCGGCGACCAGGCCGACGGCGTGGCCGCCTGTCCGCCCAATCTCGCCGGCCACCGCCTCCAGCGCGGCTTCGTCCGCCTTATCGAGCAGGGCGATGCGTGCGCCTTCCGCGGCAAAGCGCACGGCAACGGCGCGGCCGATGCCCGAGGCAGCACCTGTCACCAGAGCCGCCCGTCCTTCGAGCCTCATCGCCACCTCCCGTCATGCTGGCTTCGAAGCCTAGGCGCCCGGCAGGCGAGCACGCAACGGGGCAGAAAGTTGGGCCGCCGGTCGCATGGACGCTCACCCGCGGCCCGCCTATAGTGGCAGGCCCGAGACGGCCGATGAACAATCGCGAGAACATGACGGCGTCTGGGCAAGATGGGAGGAATGGAATGATGTTAGGGAGATTCGCTGCTCTCGTGGCGCTTGCGGCCCTGGTGGCCGCGCCGGTAGCTCATCAACAACAGGCCAAGGCGGACGACCACGAGGTGGTCATCGGCTTCGCCATCGCCCTCAGCGGCTGGATGAACCAGTACGACGGCCCGCCCTATCAGGGCTCGCTGATGGCCATCGACGAGTTCAACGAGCAAGGCGGCATCCTCGGTAAGCAGATCCGGGCCGTGGTCTCGGATACCAAGACCGACACGGTGCAGGGCGCCAAGGCCGGCGCCGACGTGGTAGCGCAAGGGGCGCACTTCATGGTCGTCTCCTGCGACTACGACATGGGGGCGCCTGCCGCCACGGTCGCCAACAGCAACAACATGATCTCGATCTCGTCGTGCGCATCCGACGCGAAGATGGGCGTGCAGGGCATCGGGCCCTATGCCTTCACTCTCAATACCTACGGCCAGGGCGAAGGCGCGGGCATGGCCAAGTACGCCTTCCACGACAGGGGCTGGCGCAATGCCTACCTGCTGCTCGATGCTTCGATCGAGTACGACAAGAGCATCTGCCACGGCTTCATGGAGCAGTGGAAGGACTATGGCGGCACGGTGATCGGCGTCGACAGCTACATGCAGGAGGACGCCTCAATCGCCTCGCAGATCACCCGCTACAGGCAGCTGGCGGCCGAGCGGGGCGAGCCCGAATTCCTCTATCTCTGCTCCTACGGCGGCGGCGCGGTGAGTGCGATCCGCCAGATTCGCTCCGCCGGAATCGACGTGCCCATCGGCGGCGGCGATTCGATGGACGGCGACTATTGGGCCGAGGCGGTCCCGGGCTTGAACGACCACTATTCCGCCTCCTTCGGCTCGATCTGGGGCGACGATCCCCGGCCCGAGGTGAACGAGTTCTTCGACCGCTATCGGGAGAAGTACGGCGAGTCGGAAACCTCGTTCCCGATCAACGGCTACAGCGTGATCCAGATGATCAAGGTCGCGGCCGAGCGCGCGGGCTCCCTCGATTCCGATGCCGTGCTGGCCGAGATGAACAAGTTCGACAAGGAGCCGCTGCTCTGGGGTGAGACCACCTATACGGCGGATACCCACATCGACCTCACCCATGTCCTGACCATCGTCCAGATCCAGGACGGCAAGGGCAGCTATGCCGGGAAGGGCGGTGCCGAAAATCCGCCGGCGCTGCAGCTCATCTTCCCCGACTTCACCGAGGATCTTTACGAGAACTAGTCCTCACCGTGCGGAGGCCGGTTCGCCGCAAGGCGGGCCGGCCTCCGCCTCAGTTGCCGATTCCTCATCCGAGGGGCCGTCGTGACCGGACTGGTCCAGAACGCCATCGACGCGCTCGCGCTCGGCAGCCTGTACGCGCTCACCGCGCTCGGCATCGGGCTGATTTTCGGCGTCATGCGGCTGATCAACTTCGCCCATGGCGACCTCATCATGATCGGCGGCTATGCGCTGATCGTGCCGTCGACCGCCGCCGCCGCAGTCGCCTTCATCGGTGCCTGGCCGGCACCGCTCCTGGTCGGCGCCATCGTCCTGATCGTCATGGTGTTTGCGCTCGCCTGCGAGCGCCTCGCCTTTCGCCCGCTCCGGCGCGCCGATCCCTCGGTTCTGCTGATTACCTCGTTCGCGCTCAGCTTCTTCCTCGAGCATCTCGTGGTGATGATCTATGGCGGCCGGGTGAAGGCGGTGAGCATCTGGCCCGAGCTGCTCGAAGCGCTGCCCATCAGCGGCGTCCGCATCCCCTACCTGCAGATCGTCACCATCGGGGTCACGATGGGCCTGCTCGTGCTCCTCGTGCTCTTCCTCAAACGCACCGCCATGGGCATCCAGATGCGTGCCGCGTCGGAGGATTTTTCCACGGCGCGGCTGCTCGGCGTCCGCGGCAACCGGGTGATCGCGGTCGCCTTTGCCATCAGCGGGATGCTCGCCGCCGTGGTCTCGCTTCTCCACGTCTCGCAGGTGGGCGCGCTCACCTACAGCATGGGCATTCCACTCGTGCTCTTCGCCTTCGTCGCCACCGTGGTGGGCGGCATGGGGAGCCTCACGGGCGCGGTTCTCGGCGGCTTCGTGGTGGGGATCGCGAGCGTGGTCCTCCAGGTCTCGCTGCCGGTCGCCATGCGTCCCGACCGCGACGTCTTCGTCTATGGGCTGATCCTGCTGATCCTGCTGCTGAGACCCTCCGGCCTCGTGAAGGTGAAGTCGATCGAGGAGAAGGTCTGAGATGGACGGACCGGGCCGGGGCGATTCGATCCTGCGCCTGCCGATCGTGGGCCTGCGCGCCTTCTGGACGCCGATCGCGCTCTCGCTCGGCGTGCTCGTCATCGCGCTCGCCATCTGGGCGACAGGCGACGCGGTGCTGGCGCTCGCGGTGACGGCCGCGCTGATCCGCGCCGTGATGGTGATCGGCCTTTACATCTTCATCGGCAACTCGGGCGTGCTCGCCTTCGGCCACGCGACCTTCATGATGGTCGGCGCCTATGGCGTGGCGTGGCTCACGCTCCGCCCCTTCAACAAGAGTTTTGCGCTGCAGCTGCCGGAGTTCCTGGCGGCGCACCAGTACCCGATGCTGCCGTCGGCGATTGCGGCGGCGCTGCTCGCCGCCATTGTCGCGTTCGTCGTCGGCATCCCGATCATGCGGCTCTCGGGCATCGCCGCAGCCATCGCGACGCTTGCCGTGCTCGGCATGTTCAAGACCTTCTATTCAAACTGGAGCGAATGGACGCTGGGCGCGGCGACCATGCCGGGCATCCCGATCTATGTGGACATGTGGATCGCGCTCGCCTGGGTGGTGGTGGCGCTCTTCGTCGCCTTCATCTACCAGCGCTCCCGCTACGGGCTCGCGCTCCGCGCCTCGCGCGAGGATCAGTTCGCGGCCCGCGCGGCGGGCATCAACATCCCGCGTCAGCGGCTCATCGCCTTTGTGCTGAGCGCCTTCTTCATGGGCATCGGCGGGGTTCTGGAGGCGCACTATCTCGGCACCATCGCGGTCAAAAATTTCTGGCTCACCATCACCTTCATCCTGCTCGCCATGCTCATCGTAGGCGGCCAGCGCAGCCTGAGCGGCGCCATCGTGGGCGTCGTGGTCATCTCGACCCTGATCGAGATTCTGAACTCCCTCGAAGCCGGCATGGACGTGGGTGTCGCCGTGCTCTCGGTGCCGATCGGCGCGCAGGAGCTCACCATCGCCGGCCTCATGATCATCATCCTGGTCTTCCGGCCGGACGGCATCATGGCCGGGCGCGAGATACCGTGGCCCTTCGGCAAGGCCGGGCGCATCGCGCGGGATGCCGGCGCGGAAGACGCGGACGCCGGCGACCCCCTGCGGCGGGGCGTCGCGCACCGGGATGGCGCGCCATGATGGATCGGCTCGCACGCAAGTTGCGTCCGGCCCGGCCCGGCGCGGCGGCTCTGGCCGTTGCCGGCACGGCCGACGACACGCTGGAGGCCTTCGATGTCACGGTCCATTTCGAGGGTCTCGCGGCCGTCGACGGGGTCTCGATCTCCATGAAGAACGGCGAGGTTTTTGGGCTCATCGGCCCCAACGGCGCCGGCAAGACAACGCTCGTCAACGTGCTCACCGGTTTCCAGCGTCCCACGCGGGGGCGGGTCGAGCTGGGCGGCGACGATGTGACCGGCCTGCCCCCCCACGAGCTCGGGCGGCGCGGTCTCGCCCGCACCTTCCAGGCGGTGCGGCTCTTCCGCGACATGCCGGTGATCGAGAATCTGGAGGCGGCGGCAGTGGGAATGGGACTCGGGCGCCGCGAAGCCGCCCGCCGTGCCACCCGCATCCTCGCCTGGATGAAGTTCGCGCACAGGGCCGACGATTGGGCGGACACGCTGCCCTACGGCGACGAGCGGCGGGTCGGCATCGGCCGCGCGCTCGCCATGGCGCCGCGATTCGTGCTGCTGGACGAGCCGGCGGCAGGCTTGAGCGATGCCGAGTGCGACGAGCTCATGGGTCTCATCGCCGAAATTCCCACTGTCTTCGGCTGCGGCGTGCTGCTGATCGAGCACAACATGCGGGTCATCATGGGAGCCTGCGACCGCATCCACGTGATCGAGAGCGGGCGCTCCGTGGCCGAGGGGCCGCCGGAGGAGATCCAGGTCAATCCAGACGTGATGCGCGCCTATCTGGGAACAAAATCGGCCGATGCTCGAAGTTGACGACCTGCACGTCCGCTACCGCCGGCTGCGCGCGGTGCGCGGTGTCTCGCTCACCGTGGGCGAAGGCGAGATCGTCTGCCTGGTCGGCCCCAACGGCGCCGGCAAGTCGAGCACGCTGCGCAGCATCGCCGGCCTCCACCCGCCGGCCCAGGGCGATATCAGGCTGGGCGGCCGCTCTGTGGTCGGGATGGCGCCGGAGATCATCGCGCGCAGGGGCCTCTCTTTGGTGCCGGAGGGGCGCCACGTCTTCACCCAGCTCACGGTGCAGGAGAACATCCTGCTGGGCAGCCAGATGCGCCGCGACCGCAAGCAGGTGAGGGCGGATTTCGAGCGCATGATGGAGAGCTTCCCCTTCCTGCGCGGGCGCCTCTCCACCCCTGGCGGCAAGCTCTCGGGCGGCGAGCAGCAGCAATTGGTTATCGCCCGCGCGCTGATGACGCGGCCGAGCCTCATCCTGCTCGACGAGCCCTCGCTCGGGCTCGCGCCGATGGTGGTGGACACCGTCTACGAGATTCTCAAGGGGCTCCGCGACGAGGGCATCACGCTGCTCGTCGTCGAGCAGAGCACCCACCGGGCGCTGGAGAACGGCGATCGCATCTACATCATCCGCTCAGGCCAGATCGAGCTCGAAGGCGACTGCAGCGAGCTCACCGACGAGCGCGTGGAGCAGGCCTACTTCGGCTTCGGCAAGGCGGATGGCCGCTCACACTTCTGATGGGCACCGCGAGCGCCCCATGGATCGCGCGGCGTGTCAAAGACTGGACCGGGAGTGCCCGCTCGCTCACTGCCGCGAACGGTTTTCCCTGCCGGAGGACATGCTCTATTTCGACGGCAACTCCCTCGGCGCGCTGCCCAAGACCACCGCCGCCGACCTCGACCGCCTGGTCCGGGAGGAATGGGGCCGGGGCCTCGTCGAGAGCTGGCTCGACGCCGACTGGTTCTTCCTCGCACGCAAGACGGGCGATGCCATCGCTCCGCTGATCGGCGCCTCGGCGGGCGAAGTCATCGTCGCCGATTCCACCTCCGTCAACATGTTCAAGCTTGCGGCCTCCCTGCTGCGAGACAGCAAGGGGCGGCGAAGGGTCGTCACCGAGCGGGGCAACTTCCCCAGCGACACTTACATTCTGGAAGGCCTCGTCGCATTCCTGGGCGAGCGCTACGACCTCGTCCGCGCTGCGGACGTCGTCGTCGATTTCCGCAACCCCGACATTCTCAGGTTCGGCAACACCCCGCTTTACATGCGCTATATCGATGTGTGGGATGCGGCCGACGCGCTCGCCCATATCATGGCCACCGAGGGCTGGAAGCCTTATACGACCGCAGCACCGGAGCCGGTTACATAGCGCCTTCGGCGCGTGCGGTCGCAGCGCCGTACCCCTCAACGAAGCAGGAGACACCAGTGGGGTTTCACGAGCGCTATATCGAGAAGGGATCGGGGCCTGCGGTGGTCTTCAGCCACGGCACGCTGATGGATGCAACAATGTTCGACCCCCAGTTGGACCATCTGGCCGAGCGGGGCTATCGGGCGCTTGCCTACAACAGCCGGGTGCTCAGCGGGGAGCCGGCCCCGCACACACTGAGCGACCTGGTCGAGGATTGCCGCGCGCTGCTCGACGACCTCGGCATCGGGAAATGCGTGCTCGTGGGCATGTCGGTCGGCGGCTTCATGGCCCTCGAATTCGCCCTCGCCTATCCGGAGCGGTTGAACGGGCTGATCCTCGTCGCCGCCACATCGAAGGGTTATGCGGCCGAGGAGCGGGAGGCCTACCACCACCAGTTCGACAAGCTGGATGCGGACGGCATGGTGCCGCGGCCCTTCGCCGAGTGGGTCGCGCCCTTCTGCTTCGGCGAGACGACGCTCGCCCGCAACAAGGCGCTCGCGGACCATTGGGTCGAGCGCTGGTCGACGACGGTGCCGGCGCGCGCGGTGCTCGTCCAGGGCCGGTCCTGGATCGACAAGGCGGATATCACCGACCGCCTCGCGGATATCGACCTGCCGGTCCTCGTGATCCACGGAGAGGAGGACGTGCCGCTCCCCATCGAACGGGCGGCGGCGATGGCAGACGCCCTCCCCGACGCGACGTTCGCGCGTGTTCCAGAGGCCGGGCATTCGGTCAATCTGGAGAAGCCGGCGACCGTGAACGCGGCGATGGCGCGCTTTCTCGGCCGCCTCGATCTGTCATAACCCAACGGAACCGAACACGCTTACCATCCTACGACGAAAGGAACTCAGGACATGTCAGACTCCGCACTCCTGGTGCTGCACTTCCAGAACGGCGTCGCCCATCCCGATGGCGTATGGGGCAAGTATCTGTTCCCGCAGGTGGAGAAGAACGGGTCGGTCGGCAATGCGCGGCGGGCGCTGGAGACCGCCCGGCAGCGCGGCATGCCGGTCATCTATGTGAACATCGCCTGGCGGCCCGGCTTCCCCGAGCTACCGGACAACACCTGCGGCCTCCTCAAGGAGGCCAAGGACAATAACGAGTGCCTGGTCGGCTCCTGGGGCGCGGACGTGATTGACGAGCTCAAGCCGGAAGGAACCGAGATTATCGTCATCAACTTCGGCTCGGACGGCTTCGAGGGGACGGACCTTGACCTCATCCTCAGAAACCGGGGGATCAAGAGCCTCTATGTCGTCGGCCAGTGTATCGAGCATGTCGTGGCGACGACGGTGAAACGCGCCGTCAATATGGGCTACAGCGCGACGATCCTGAAGGACTGCACCAGCGGCTTCACCGACCAGAACTACGACGCCATGGTGGAGATCATGCCGCTCTACGCCGATCTGATCACGGCGGACGAGTTCGTCTCCATGAATTGATCCGGCGGCCGGTCGTCGCCGCGTCCCGTTTTCTCAACGCCCATCGCGAGCACGGACACCGCAACTTGACCGTGGCGCCGGGGGCCGCGCGTCACCATATGCGTGTGTAGTAATCGACTCTCAATACGGGGAGCGGAGACGCATGAGGCGCTCGCGCCTGAACCAGGTGCTCAACTCCGTGGCCGACGCCGGCCGCGAACTGCTGCGGCGCGGTTCGCCTGCGGGCAGGTTGCGCGAGCGCTCGCCGGGGGCGCTTTGCGATGCGCTGCTCTCCACGCGAGGCGAGGCGTCGGGCACGGCGCTCGCGCGCGACGTGGCAGATGCCTACCGCGCCATGAGCGGGGCGGAAAAGCACGCCTTCTTCACGACTCTCGCGGCCGATTACGGACCGGACCCAGCGGCGATCCATGCGGCGGGCGATCGTTACAAGGCGGCGCCTGGCCCCGACACGCTCATGGCGCTCACGGCCGCGGTCGAGCCGCCCCGGCAGGAGCTTTTTCGCCGCATCAACATGGCGCCGAACGGTACCGCCACCATCGTCGCGATGCGCGAGGACCTGTTGACGCTGCTGCCGGACGACCCGTCGCTCAAGGCGGTGGACGTCGATCTCGTGCACCTGTTCACATCCTGGTTCAACCGGGGCTTCCTGCACCTGGAGCGGATAGACTGGGAGAGCCCGGCGGCGCTCCTGCAGAAGATCATGACCTACGAGGCCGTGCATCCCGTGGCGGGGTGGGCGGATCTGAAACGCCGTCTCGCCGAGGACCGGCGATGCTTCGCCTTCTTCCACCCTGCGCTCCCCGACGAGCCACTGATCTTCGTGGAGGTGGCGCTGGTGCGCGGCATGGCGACCGCCGTGCAGCCGCTGATTTCGGGCCCGGAGGACACGCTGGATTCGGTAAGGGCCGACACCGCAATCTTCTACGCCATTAACAACTGCCGGGTCGGCTTGATCGGCATCTCCTTCGGCAACTTTCTCATCAAGCAGGTCGTGGTGGAGTTGGCCCATGAACTGCCGGGCCTCAAGACCTTTGCGACACTTTCGCCCGTTCCGGGATTTCGGACCTGGCTCGCGTCTCTCGTCGATAGTGCCGACAGCGAGCTTTCGGCGGAGGAAACGACGGCGATCGGTCGCGTGTCGGAGGCCGATTGGCATCGAAACGATGGCGCCGCAGCGGAGCTACGGGAGCCGCTGACCCGGCTTTGCGCGCGCTATCTGCTTGAGGCCAAGTCGAGTGGCCGCCCGCTCGATCCCGTGGCCCGCTTTCACCTGCGGAACGGTGCGCGGCTTGAGCGGATCAACTGGCTCGGAGACGTTTCTGCGAAGGGGCTCGCGGAATCGGCGGGGTTGCTGGTCAACTATGTGTATGACCCGCGGACGATCGAGCGCAATCACGAGAGCTACGTGAGAGAGGGCAAGATCGCCGCATCGCCGGAGATCAAGCGCCTCGCCCAATAGCAGCAGGCACTAAGGCTCAGACCGTCTCGATGCTCGCCTCTGCGATGAGCCGGTTGATCGCCCGGCGCTTGTCCTGCGCCTCGTCTACGGAGACGGCGCGGAAGCGGTAGACGTCCCCCGGCTTCGACTGGGCGAGCTTCCAGAACGCCGCAGACGGCACCGTATAGGGGTTGATGAAGCCGCCCGTGCTCGGCCCGTCGTTGACCAGGATGATGGGGGTCTGGCCGCAGAGATTGACCGCGCCCACCGGATAGCCGTGGTCGAGGATGTTGGACGGGTCCTCGCCATGCTCGGAGCGCTTGTCGGTCGCCTTCTCCGTGAAGCTCCAGGCGGGGCCTGAGAGGCGGAAGCCCGTGCGGTTGCTCCGCGTCTGCACGGTCCAGTCGCTCTCCAGGAACATGCGGTGGCCGGCCTCGTCGATCCAGTCGTCGTTGGGGCCGGGCACCGCCTCCATCTGCCACACCCGCTCAGCCTTGAGCGGAGGGCGACAGTCCTCCCGCACCCGCCGGCCGGGCGTGCCGGCACCGTCACCCAGCGGCAGGCTCTGCCCAGCCTTGAGCGCATGACCGTCGAGCCCGCCGATCCCGGCCTGGTGAAAGGTCGCGCGCGAGCCCAGCACCGGCGGCGTGTCGATACCGCCCGCGATGGCGAGATAGGCGCGGGCGCCCAAGCGCGCGAAGCGGAACGCCAGCACCTGGCCGGCACGGACGGCAAAACTTTCCCAGAGCGGCGCCGGCGCGTTGTCCAATGTGGGCTGCATGTCGGCGCCGGTGACGGCGACGACGGAGTCCCGGCCGAAACGCAGCGCCGGGCCGGTGAACTGGCATTCGAGCCCGGCCGTACCCTCGGGGTTGCCGACCAGCAGGTTGGCGAGGCGGAAGGACCAGTCGTCCATCGGGCCCGAGAACGGAAACCCCTGCTCCCAGTAGCCGATACGCCCCGGATAGTCCTGCACCGTGGTCTCGAGACCGGGCTTGATCACCTCAAGCATGGCCGGTGTCCTGATAGAAGGGAGCGCAGGTTCGGGCGTCCCAGATCCCTCCCGTCATGGCCGGACTCGTTCCGGCCATCCATGCGGCCGCCCACCAACCGACGGAGCTAGCCGACGGAGATGCCCGGAACAAGTCCGGGCATGACGGCGTGAGTGGCCGGGCCGGAGAAGTCACACCCCTAAACCGAAGTCATTGGAACGTCGGAAGCAGGACATTAGAACCGCACCGTCTCGTCGATGGTGGCGAGCCACGCGTGGTAGTTGCGGATCGAGAAACGCTGGTACTCCGCCACGTTGTGGAGGTAGGTGCCGGCCTCCACCTGGGCCGCGACATGGTCGTACTCCTCGGCGCTCGCCGGGATAAAGCGCACGCGATCGCCCGGCCGGAAGAGCGCGAGGCTCTCGGCAAAGGCGGCGAGCCTTTGCGCCGGGTCCCAGATCGGCACCGGGGTGCGCGCGATCATCTGGTAGCCGCCCGGCGTCCGGTCTGGATAGATCGAGCAAAGCGCGCCGCCGATGCCGATGGTGCCTTTGTGGGTCCAGGTGCGCGGCGGGTCGTACTTGGGCGCGGTCAGCCGGCAGCGCGGGTCGAGCGGCATCAGCGAGACCAGACCCGGATAGAAGCCCAACGCCGCCACCCAGTAATCCGTGCCGGAATGGACGCGGGCGAGCTGGGCGAGATCGGCGAGGCCGTTGAGGCGCGCCACCAGTTCTGGATCGCGCTCCTTGGGCGCGATCTTCGCGCAGTAGTCGTCGTAGCACTCACGCGTCCACGGGTCGAAGTAGCGGATCGGCAGGTAGAACATCCGGCTGTCGAGCTCCAACCCGTCGAGGGGGCCCACGGCGTGGAAGAGCGCGGTCACCTCGGTCACGACATCGGCGTAGGAAATCCGCTCGAAGTCGTAGCTGATCATGATCGAGGTGAGCTCGGGCACGATCTCGATGATGCCGGCCGGGCCGCTCTCGCGAATCAGCTTCGAGACGCTGTGCACGCGGAAGTTGAGATCGAAGCTCATCTCGTCGCCGAGCTCCATCTCTATGAAGCGGTCGCCGCCCGGCCGGAAGACCGGCTGCGTGAAGATCATGAGCGCGTCTTACCGTCCGCCGATCCCGAGAACCCGAACGGTCTCTCGTCCCGCCCCGCGAGAGTGCCTTTGCAAGGACGGGTCGCAGTGGAACGAGTCTTCATTGGCTTCGATCTGTCCAAAGGTCGGCCCGGCTCCGCGTTCATCCTGCGTCGACCCAGGGCGGGTCGCGGAAATTGTCCCAGGTCGCGCCGATGCCGGCGTCGACCGGTATGGCCGCGCCGGTAATTCCGGTCGCGAGCGGGGATGCGACGTAGGCGACGGCCGACGCGATGTCGCGGGAGGTGAGGACGCGCCCGAGCGGGTGGCGCTCGGCGTAGGAGCGGAGCACCTCCTCGCCGTTGGGTATGGTCGCGAGACGGCCCTCGAGCAGCGGGGTGAATGTCACGCTCGGGCAGACGCAGTTCACCGTGATGCCGTCCCGCGCCAGATCGAGCGCGGCCGCGCGCGCCAGATTCAGCAGCGCGCCCTTGGACGTGCAGTAGGAGAACATGCCGTGTTCGGCCTGCAGCCCGTCGAGGCTGGAGAGCAGCACGATCGCGCCGGCGCGGCGCGGGCGCATGTGGCGCGCAGCTTCGCGCGTCACAAGAAAGGACCCGCGCACGTTGACGCCCATGACCTGCTCGAAATCCTCGACCGAGGTTTCGAACACCGGGCCGCCCTCGCCCAGCACGCCGGCGCAGGCGATAGCCGCGTCGATATCGCCGAGCGCGCGCCGGGTCGCCTCGAAGGCATCGACGACGGTCCGCTCGTCGCCGGTGTCGCCCTCGATCGCGAGCGCGCGGCGGCCGATTTGCTCGATGCGCTCCGCGGCGCTGGCCGCGGCGCCCGGCGTCCAGTCGAGCACGGCGACATCGGCACCGAGATCAGCGAGGGTGAGCGCCGTCTCGAGTCCGATGCCGGAGCCGCCGCCGGTGACGAACGCGGTCCTGCCCCGATAGGAGAGGCCGGGATGGGTCGATCTCTCTGTCATCGCTGTGCATCCTTGCCGATCGTTCCTCTATGGGTCGGTGCGCCGCCGCCCGGCACGCGCAGGCGCCATAACTGGCCTTCATAGTTGGGCTCTTCGCTCACGGCGAGAACCCCGGCATCGGTCACCCACATCGTCTCGCCGTCGAACACGCAGTTCGTCGGCGCCCCGCCGCAGACGATGAAGCCATCCACCGTGCCGTCGGGTCTGAGCACGTGCATCCCGCCGGCGACGAGATCGGTCACGTAGAGGCGGCCGTCGGCACCGACGGTCATGCCGTCCAATATAGGATTGTCGCCGGGCATGCGGCCAAAATCCTCCTTGGTGCCGTCGGGCCGCAGGCGGCCGACATGGCCGGTGTAGGATTCGTCCCATACGATCGAGCCGTCGGCCTCGACGGCGACCCCGTTGGGGAAGACGGGTTCGGAGAAGTCGACGAGGAGGCTCGTGCTCCCGTCCGGCGCGATGGAGAAGATGTAGCTGGGGTCCGGGTCGGCCGGGTTGTAGGTGCCGGGATCGGTGAAGATCAGCCGGCCGTCGGTGTGGAAGACCAAGTCGTTGGGGCCGTTCAGCGCGATTCCCGCGATCTCCGTGACCAGGATCTCGGCTGCGCCGCCTTCCCGCACGCGCTGGATCGAGGGCGCGGTCATCTCCGCCGCGCGCCACGGCCCAACGGTGCCGCCGTTCTGGCAGACATAGAGCGCGCCGTCGCCGCCCAGGACGCAGGCGTTCGGCGCGCCCGCGGTGTAAGCGAAGCGGCGCGTCTCACCGCCCACCTCTGCGACCGTGAGCTGGCTTCGGTAGCTCTCGACGAAGACCACGCTGCCGTCGGGTCTGACGGTCGGGCCTTCCGGCCAACCGAGCCCGGAGGCCACGAGCACGGGCGTTTCTCCGCTATTCATTTTACGGCTCCTGCTGTCAGTCCGCGCACGATGTAGCGCTGCACGAAGAGCGAGAAAATCAGGATCGGCACCACCGTCACCACGCCCACCGCGGCTGCGATATTCCAGTCGATCGGCCGTTGCGCACTGACCAGGGTGGCGGCGCCCAGCGAGATCGTCTGGAATTCCCGAGAGTCGATCACGTAGAGCGCAACCAGAAACTCGTTCCAGATGAAGATCGCGCCGAACAGCGACGCCGTCACCAGCCCCGGCCGGACCATGGGCAGCATCACACGCCAGAGCACCTCGAAGCGGGTGCAGCCGTCCATGATCGCGGCGTCGTCGATCTCCTGCGGGATCTCGTCGAAGAACCCGATCATGATCCAGACAACCAGCGGCAGGGAGAACGCGATATAGGGCAGGATCAGCCCCAGATAGCTGTCGTGCGTGCCCACCCATTGCATCATCAGAAACAGCGGGATCGCGATCGCGACCGGTGGCATGAAGCGCATGCTGAGGATCGTGAACGCGAGATTCTCGTTGCCGCGAAAGCGGAAGCGCGAAAATGCGTAGGCCGCCGGCGTCGCAATCACGAGCACCAGAACCGTGGTGGCCCCCACCACGATGATCGAGTTGACGGTGAACTCCAGCATGCCCTGGCTGAAGAGAACTTCGTTGTAATTCTTCGTGATCCGGGACCACTTGAAATCGAGGGTCGGCGGCACCTGGGCCAGAATTTCGATGCGCTTCTTCGTTGAAAGAACCCCGAGATAGATGATCGGCGCGATGCCGGCGAGCCCCAGCATGATCAGCACGAGATAGGCGAACGTCCTGCCAATTCGTCGCCTCATTTCGCGTACCCCGGCCGTATCTGGACGAAACGGAGCAGGATGATCGTGCCCACCGCGAGGATCAGCAGCATCATGTAAGACACAGCGGCGGCATAGCCGTAGTTCTGCCACTGGAAGCCATTCTGAAACGAGAAGAAGCTCAGCGTCGTGGTGCTCCGTGCCGGCCCGCCGTAGCTCAGCCCGAAGATGAGGTCGAAGGAGCGGAACGAATCAACCCCACGGAAGACTGCGGCGAATATGATCGCCGGCATCAGGAGCGGCAACGTGACAAAGCGGAACGTGGCGAGCGGCTTGGCGCCGTCGACGATCGCTGCCTCGAAGACCTCCTGCGGCAGCGCCTGCAGGCGCGCATACACGATGATGAAGACGAACGGCGTCCACTGCCAGGACTCGACGAGGATGAGCGTCGGCATGGCCATCTCGATCGAGCCGAACCAGTTCGGCGGCTCGAGGCCGACCGCCGCGATGCACCAGTTGACCAGCCCCCAGTCCGGGTTGAGCAGGGCCCGCCACATCACGCCGACGACGATGGGCGTGATCAGCATGGGCAGCACCAGGATACCGCGCACGAGCCATGCACCCTTGAGGTGCAAGTTGAAGAACATCGCAAGCGCGACCCCGAGCACGACCTGAATTGCCAGCGAGGCGCTCACCATGACCGCGCTGTTCTTGGTCGCGTTCCAGAAATGCGGGTCGCGCAGCAGGTCGCCGTAGTTCCTGAGGCCGACCCAGTCTCCGGTGCCCGCTGCTGCGGTCAGGTCCGTGAACGAGAGCCGCAGGCTGTAGAAGAGCGGAAAGATCGCAAACGCCGCGAGGTAGAGCAGGGTCGGCACGAGGAGCAGCCATACGACTGTCCCCGGCCGATCCAGCTTCCCGAGCCTGGTACCGAGACGCTCGCGACTGGCGGGAGTCATCCCGCGATCGGGTTACGCGCGGTGTCGGTCTCTCTTCAGCCTATGCGAGGTGACCCGCCTTGCGCAGAACATCCTCCCACTGGGCCTGCACGTTGTCGCACGCGGTCTTGGCGTCCTGCGCGCCGATCAGCGCCGCGTTGAACTCGACGTTCATCAGGGCGTTCATCTGGAAGAACTCCGGGATGCGCGAGGTCGGGATGGTCACCGCGTTCTCGATCGCCGCCAGCGCATGCTCCAGATAGGGGAACTTCTCAGCCAGCTCCGGGTCCTTGAAGGCCGAGGTGCGGTTGGCATCGATGTTGTAGGCCTCGATCGAGTGGCGGTTGATGCGCTTGTTGGTGACCCATGTCAGCGCCCGCCAGGCGGCGTTCCTCTTGGCAGGATCGACGTTCGCGGGAATGCCGACCCCCCAGCCACCCTGGATCGCCCTGGGAGTCTGCCCCGGCCCCGCCGGCACGGGCGCGGTCCCCGTCACGTCGGCGACCAGCGAATTCTCCTCGTTGAGGACCGGTCCGGCAATGGTCGACCAGAAGATCATCTGCGCGATCCTGCCGGTGGAGAAGCCGTCCACGTTCTCCGCGAAGCCGTACTGCGTCACGTTCTTCGGCGCGTAGGGCAGCAAGTCGATGAGCATTTGCAGCGCACCGATGCCCTCGGGCGAGTTGATCTGCGGCATGAAGTTCCCCTCATTGGGGTTGCCGCTCATCAAGCTGCCGCCGGTGGTCACGAAGCGCGTGTACCAGTCCACCGTGGCGAGCGAGAAATCGTTGGCGCCGATGAAGCTGCATCCGGCCACGTCGTCGCTATGCAACGCCTGGGCGGCCGCCATGAACTCGTCCCACGTCGAGGCCGGCTGGAGACCGGCCTCCTCAAACAGGTCCTTGCGGTAGAAGTAGATGACCGAGCCGGAATGCAGGCCGGGAACGCCGTAGACATCCGAGCCCTTGCCGACCGTTCCCGTCGCCATGTCGTAGTAGCCGACATTTCTCATGGCAGCAGGAATGAAGTCTCCGAGGTCCCAGTCGGGCGGTGTCTCGCTGGGATCGTCGATTAAATCGTTGAGCTGCGAGAAGTAGCCGCCACCCACCTGCTGCGTGGTCAGGAATCCCAGGTACTCGATTATCTCGAACGACGACTGCTCGCCCTTGAGGTTCTGCAGAGTCTTCTCGATCAACGGTCCCAGGGCGGGAGACGTGACCACCAGGTCGATTCCGGTCTCCGCCTTCATTTCGGGCAGCAGATCGTTGAGCGCCCGGTGATCGTTCTCGTCGCCGGTCATGAGGATGTTAATCTCGGTCCCGGCATACTTCAACGGGTCGTAGTCGGCGGCCGATGCCGACCCTGCACCGAACGGTCCATGACCGCTCAACAGTCCGGGAAGCGCCGCAGCAGTGACCCCCGCCGCGCTCGCGCCTTTGATGATTTGACGGCGATTCAGCCCGCGGACTGTGCCATCGCTCGAATCGCCCGTCAGGCCAGACGTGGTCCTCTTGGCCATGGGTTCCTCCCCTCGGATTTTCTTGTTGTCGGCGCTTATGCGCCAGCCATCGCACGCTACCACCGAAAGGATAGGGGAACCACCGGATTGCCGGACAAGCGTCCTGACACCCGGCCCAATCAGGCGGTCAAGTAACCGTCGTCGCACATGAGTGTGTGGCCGGTCACCAGCTCCGACGCATCGCTCGCGAGGAAGACCGCGGCGCCGATCAACTCGCGCGGCAAGCCGACCCGTGGCCGAATCATTCGGGCCTTGATGAAGTCGGCGGTTAGCGAGGTTGTCTGGGCGGCCTTGCGGGTCATCGGAGATTCCATCAGCGTCGGGCCGATGCCGTTGACGCGCACGCCACGCTCGCGCCACTCCAGGGCCATGACCTTGGTCACCTGGGCGACCCCGCCCTTCGACGCGAGATAGGCGCTCGACAACGGATAGGCGATGAAGGAGCCGATCGACGCCATGTTGATGATGCTGCCCTTCCCCTGCTCGAGCATGATGCCGCCGAAGGCCTGACAGCACAGGTATGTGCCCTTCAGGTTGAGCTCGATGATGTAGTCGAAGCGCTCCTCAGGGAACTCCTCGGCCGGGCTGCGATGGGCGCCGCCCGCGCTGTTGACGAGGATGTCGATGTGCCCATGCTCGCGCCGCACGGCGTTCGCGACGTCGACGCACTGGCTGCGCTTCGTCACATCGAGTGGCAAGGCGACGGCAGTCCCACCCTGCTCGGCTATGGCTGCCGATGTCTCGGCCGCGCCGTCTTCGTTTATGTCCGCGACGACGACCGTGACTCCGCATTGCGCGTAGCCGATGGCGATTGCCCGGCCGAGCCCGCTGCCGCCGCCCGTGATCACGGCCACCCGGCCGGACAGGTCGAAGATATCGCGCGCGTAGCCGAGCGGGACGCTGCTGTCATCCGAGGACATCGCCACCTCCGGAACGGATGAGAAGCGGGGCGATCAGATCGCGTCCCGCCGGAATGCTTTGCCGCAGGACGGTACCCATCGCAGCCGAAAGCCTGTATCAAACGATGGATCGGCGACGGTAGTCGGGCGGTCCGGCGCGGTCAATGCGGCGGGAGGTGTCAGCGACTACGGTCGACCGATAGGCGACGTGTCGGCTGCGCCCGCCAGCATTGCGGGACGCAAGCGGCGGGTCTTCTGCGGGCGCGTCAATGCCGTGTAAGGTCTCCCGATGGGCGCGATCGGTCTGAGCGGAATCAGCAAGGTCTTTCCGGACGGCACGGTGGCCGTCAACGACGTGGACCTGGAAATCGCCGACGGCGAGTTCGTGGTGTTCGTCGGGCCTTCCGGGTGTGGGAAAACGACCCTGCTGCGGCTGATCTCGGGGCTCGAATCGGCCACCGCCGGCCAGCTCCGCTTCGACGGCCAGGTCATCAACGAGATCTCGCCCCGCGAGCGCAACATGGCCATGGTCTTTCAGAACTACGCGCTCTATCCGCACATGACGGTGCGCCAGAACATCGCGTTTGCGTTGCGCGTGCGAAAGTTCCGCCAGTCGGAGATCGATGAGCGGGTGAACGAGGCGGCGCGCATTCTCGATCTCGCCCAGCTTCTCGACCGCAAGCCGAAGCAGCTTTCCGGCGGCCAGCGGCAACGCGTGGCCATGGGGCGGGCAATCGTCCGCCATCCAGGCGCCTTCCTCCTCGACGAGCCGCTCTCCAACCTGGATGCCAAGCTCAGGGTGCAGTTGCGGGCCGAGCTGCGGCGCCTCCATGAAAGGCTCGGCGTGACCACGATCCATGTCACCCACGATCAGGTGGAGGCGATGACGCTGGGCGACCGCGTCGCCATATTCTCGGAAGGCGCGCTCCAGCAATACGACACCCCACAGGCGCTCTATCGCCAACCGGCCAATATCTTCGTGGCCGGCTTCATCGGCAGCCCGGCGATGAACTTCTTCGAAGCCGCGTTCGTCGGCAGCCGAGACGGGCCCGCAGTATCGATGGGAGGCACCCAACTCGTGCTCGGCCCGCGCGCGGCGGGCATCGAGGCGAGGCCCGGCGACAAGGTTCTCTTAGGGATCCGGCCGGAGCATCTGGGATGGCGCCGTAGCGCGGATGGCGCACCCGGCGCCTTGCAGGCCCGCGTCGAGCTGATCGAGCATATCGAGCCCGAGGCCTATGTCTCCGCCTCCCTGGTCGACCCGGCCATCGCCATCCGCACAGCCGACGAACTGGTCGGCGCGAGCTCTGAGGACAAAGCCGGACTTGCAGTCGACGATGCCCGATTCCTGACGCTGCGGGTGTCGGCGGATCGGGTGCCCGACCGGGGGGAGGTCATCGACCTCATTGTCGAAGGCGATCGCGTCCACCTGTTCGATATCGCAACCGGCAACAGCCTCGGTCATTAGGGCGAGGCACGGCACACCACCGGCCTTTTCTTGCTTGGCCCGCGGGCGATGACGCATACTCGCCGGCTGGGAGCCGGCGCCGGCGGTATGCATCCGCCGGGAGCCATCCCGCAAGCCACTCAGGGAGATAACGATGAATCCGAGAGCTGTTCTGGCGGCCGGCGTCCTTGGCGCGTTCGGCGTGGCCATGACGATGCCCGCCTTCGCGGAGACCGACTACGTCGCGAATTACGGGATCAAGGAAGACGTTCCCGGTGTCTGCTCCTACGCTTCGATCGACGCGAAGGACTATACCGGGCACGAGATCACCATCCTGACCCACGCCGTGCCCGTGATGGGCGAGCCGGTAGCGCTGCACTCCAAGCAGTTCGAGGAGCTGACCGGCGGCACGGTCAACGTGGTGCACGCCCCCTTCGGCGAGCTCTACCACAAGGTGATGATCCCCTTCCAGACCGGCCAGCACATCTATGACATCGTCTACGGCGGCTCCTACTGGATCGGCGACTGGGCCCCGCACTTGGCGCCCGTCCCGCAGAAATATCTCGACACCGACGAGATGAAGGACATCACGCCCTCCTACCAGGGCGTGGCCAGCTGGAACGGCCAGCGCCTGCAGTACACCTTCGACGGCGACCGGAACTACTTCAAGTACATCCTGCCGCCCTTCGAGGACGCGGAGAATCAGGCCAAGTTCAAGGCCGAGTACGGCCGCGATCTCGCAGTGCCGACGACCTGGGAGGAATACGCCGAGGTCGCCACCTTCTTCAGCGGCTGGGATTGGGACGGCGACGGCGAGCTGGAATACGGCTCGACCGAGATCGTCAAGCGCGACGACGTGGCCTTCGCCAACTTCATCACCCGCGTCGCCTCTTACGCCAAGAACCCGAACGTCACCGGCGGCTTCTGGTTCGATCTCGACACCATGACGCCGCAGGTCAACAACCCGGGCTTCGTCAAGGGGCTCGAGATGTGGATGGACGCGCTCCGCTACATGCCGCCGGGCGGGATCAACTTCGGCATCGGCGACGAGATCTTCTCCTGGGGCGGCGGCCAATCGCTGATGAGCGTGACCTGGGACGACGCCTTCATCCAGGCGATGCAGCCGGATTCGCCGATCCGCAACAAGATCCGCGTCGGTACCCAGTACGGTCCCTCCATGGGCTCGCACAAGGTGTGGAACCGCGTCAGCGGCCAGTGGGACGAGTTCGAGACTCCCTCGGTCGCGCCCTACGTGACCTGGGGCTGGGGCGCCGGCGTCTCCAAGTACAGCGAAGAGCAGGAGATGGCGTTTGACTGGTTCTGCTTCTTCTCGAACTACGCCAACACCAACCACGACCTCTTGATCGGTCGCTTCGGCGTCAACCCCTTCCGCACCAGCCACATGGACCCCAACTACTGGGAGCAGGAAGCCGGCTGGGACCGTGCGGTGGCCGAGAGCTTCACCGTCATGCTGCGGGGCATGGACACCAGCACCAACCGGGTCTTCGACCTGCGCGTGCCCGGCGTCAATCAGTTCTACGTCGCGATGATGGCGAGCGTCGCCAAGGCGATGGCCGGCGAGATGACGGCCCAGGCCGCGCTCGACGAGGTCGCCGAGGAATGGACCCGCATCGCCGACCGGATCGGCGTCGACGCGATCCGCGATGCCTACAAGAATGTGGTCGCGCTCGAGGACAACGTCTCGCTGGATCAGGTCAAATAGGACCGGCCGCCATCGAGACCGACGGTAGGTTTTGCATGAGGAGACCGGCGGGCTGAGGCCCGCCGGTCGTTCTTCGCCCGGCCATGCTTGATTCGCGCTACAAGCATATCTTCTTGCTTCCGGCGCTTATTGCGCTGCTCGCAATCATCATCTTTCCGCTCATCTACACGGTGCGCCTCAGCTTCTCCGGCTGGGACGTGAACTTCCCCGAACTCGACTACATCGGTTGGGACAACTACACCCGAGTCATCGCCGACGGCCGCTTCTGGGATTCCATGGGCACCCTCTACCTGATGGTGCTCTTCTGCGTCGTCTTCGAATATCTGCTGGGCTTCGCGCTCGCGCTCATGCTGTGGAAGGACGTGCGCGCGGGTCGCTTCTTCCGCGTGCTCTTCATCGTACCGATGTGCGTGACGCCGGTGGTGATGGCGGTGGTCTGGCGCACGATCTTTCACGAGACCCTCGGGCCGCTCAACGATGTGCTGAGCTGGTTCGGCATCCCGGGCGTGCCGTGGCTGAGCAAGTCCGGCCCCGCCTTCGCTGCGGTCATCATCATCGACGTCTGGCAGTGGACCTCCTTCATGTTCATCCTGCTGCTGGCCGGCCTGATGTCGCTGCCGCGCGAGCCCTACGAGGCGGCCCAGATCGACGGCGCCGGGCCGATCCGCACCTTCGTCCACGTGACCTTCCCACTGATGGCGCCGATCACGCTGGGCGCGCTGATCATCCGCCTGATCGAATCCTCCAAGCTGATGGAGACCATCTATGCGCTGACCTCGGGCGGCCCCGGCTCCTCCACCGAGACCACGAGCTATCTGCTCTACATCCGGGGCCTGCGCGAGTTTCAGATCGGCTACACCGCCTCGCTTTCGATCATCTATCTGGTGATCATGATCGTCGCGCTCACCATCTTCGCCCGCATGATGAGCCGCCTCATGATCGGCCGTCAGGGGCCGGTGCGGGTATGAGCGTGCGCGCGCGCACGCGCCTGGGGTCGCCATGACCGGGCTCAAGGCCGACCTCTACCGGGTGCTCAAGTACGCCGCGCTCATCGCCTGGGCGATCTTCGTGGTGGCCCCATTCCTGTGGGCGCTCTCCACCTCGTTCAAGAGCGACCCCGGCGTGGTCGGCGGCGCGACCTATATCCCCTTCCTCGAATACGAGCCCACGGTCGAGGGCTGGACGGCGCTATTCCGCGACACCAGCTCGGGCGGGATCAGCATGCAGGGGCCCTACCTCTCCAGCCTCGTGGTCAGCCTGATCTCGAGCTTGATCGCGCTCTTCCTCGGCACCCTCGCGGCCTACGGGCTCTCGCGCTTCACCTTCCGCGCCGGCCCCCTGGGCAACAACGACATCACCTTCTTCTTCATCTCCCAGCGCATCATGCCGCCCGCGGTGCTCGCGATCCCCTACTTCCTACTGCTGCGCTTCACCGGCCTACTCGACACGCATCTGGGCCTAATCCTGGTCTATGTTGCAATGCTGCTGCCCATCGTCGTCTGGGTGATGGTGGACTTCTTCAACACCGTGCCCATCGAACTCGACGAGGCGGCGCTGATCGACGGCTGCAACCCGATCCAGGCCTTCTATCGGATCATTCTGCCCAACTGCGCGCCGGGCATGGTGGTGGCGACGCTGCTCTGCATCATCTTCTCGTGGAGCGACTTCTTCTTCGCGCTGACGCTGACCTTCGCCAAGGTGCAACTGCTGCCGCCCACCATCGTAATCCTCAATTCCAACAAGGTGCCGTGGTGGAGTCTGAGCGCATCGGCGCTGGTCTCGGTGCTGCCTCTGGTCATCATCGCCTTCGTGCTGGAGCGCTACCTTGCGCGCGGCACGCTCGCCGGCGTGATCCGGGAGTAGGTGCGTGGCCGAAGTCACCGTCAGCGGCATCTTCAAGCGCTTCGGCTCGGTCTCGGCGCTGCAGGAGATCGACCTCACCGTCCACGACAACGAGTTCGTGGTGCTGGTGGGGCCGTCCGGCAGCGGCAAGTCGACTCTCTTGCGGATCATCGCCGGGCTGGAGCGCCAGAGCGAGGGCTCGGTCGCCATCGACGGCCGCGACATGGCCGGCATCGCGCCGAAGGACCGCGATGTGGCGATGGTCTTCCAGAGCCACGCCCTCTATCCGCACATGAACGTGTTCGACAATCTCGCGTTCAACCAGCGCATTCGCGGCGTCGATCGCAAGACCGTGGACCGCAAGGTGCGCGAGGTCGCAGAGCGGCTGGAGATCACCGAGCTCCTCAAGCGCCGCCCGCGCCAGATGTCGGGCGGCCAGCGCCAGCGGGTCGCCATCGGCCGGGCGCTGGTGCGGGATCCGCGCATCTTCCTCTTCGACGAGCCGCTCTCCAACCTCGACGCCGAGCTGCGGGTGCGGCTCCGCACGGTGATCAAGCGGCTGCACCGGGAGATGCGGCGCACATCCGTCTACGTCACCCACGACCAGGTTGAGGCCACAACCCTCGCCGACCGCGTCGTGGTTCTCCGCGACGGGCGGATCGAGCAGATCGGTGACCCCGATACGCTCTACGAACGACCTGTCAACGAATTCGTCGCAGGCTTCATCGGCTCGCCAGCGATGAACTTCATGCGGGGTGAGGCAGCAGACGGCGTGGTGCGCATCGGCGGGGCGGAAGCAACAGTAGCCGGCACTGTGAGCGGCGCGGTCACCGTCGGCATCCGGCCCGAGGACCTGCTGCCCGATGACGCAGCGGACCAAGGCAGGCTCCGGGCGCGAGTCACACTGGTCGAGCCCATGGGCGCGGACACGCTGGTCTTCTGCGTCACCGACGAGGACCAGGAGATCACGGTCCGCCTGCCGCGCTACACGGCCGTCCGCGAGGGGGAGACGCTCGCGCTCAGCCCGCGCGCGGGCGCCGTCCACCTGTTCGACCCGGAGACCGGGGACCGATTGAACCGAATTAAACTGACCACTGGAGGAAACCCATGAAGGCAGCGACGCTCCACGGCTACGACGAATCCCTCACCCAGCCCGAATTCGTGACCTACGAGGAGGTGCCCGATCCCACGATCGCGAAGCCCACGGATGTCATCGTCCGCATCGGCGGCGCAGGCGTCTGCCGCACCGACCTCCACATCATCGAGGGCGTGTGGCGGGGGCATGTGGATGTCGCCTTCCCCCACATCATGGGGCACGAGAACGCGGGCTGGGTGGAAGAGGTCGGCTCAGGCGTGGAAAGCGTCAAGGTCGGCGACGCGGTGATCTGCCACCCGCTGGTAACCAGCGGCCACTGCCTCGCCTGCCGGCGCGGCAACGACATGCACGCGAGCGAGAGCAGCTTCCCCGGCATCAACGCAGCCGGCGGCTACGCCGACTATCTGCTGACCGGCGAGCGCGCCCTGATCAAGCTGCCCCAGAGCCTCGCGCCCAAGGACGTGGCCCCCTATACCGACGCAGGCCTCACCGCCTACCGCGTCGCCAAGAAGGCCGCCGCGCATCTGGTGCCGGGCGAATACGCGGTGATCATCGGCGCCGGCGGGCTCGGCCACATCGGTATCCAGTCCCTTGCGGCGCTCTGCGCGGCCGAGATCATCGTGCTCGACCGCTCCGACCTCGCGCTGGGTCTCGCCAAGGAATGCGGCGCGCACCACGTGTTGCGCGCCGACGAGGGCGCGGTGGACGAGGTGCTCTCGCTCACCGGCGGGCACGGCGCGGAAGCGGTGATCGACTTCGTCGGCGAGGGCGATGCCATCGACAAGGGCCTCGCCATGACGCGGAACGACGGCTTCTACTACATCGTGGGCTACGGCGGCCGCGTCCAGATCCCGGCGATCGACATGATCGTCTCGGAGAAGACCATCGTCGGCAATCTGGTGGGCACCTATGCGGAGCTGGTCGAGCTCATGGCGCTTGCCGACCGGGGGCTGGTGACGCTGGCTACCCGCGAGTACGCGCTCGCCGACGCCAACCGGGCGCTGCACGACCTCCACGCCGGCACGGTCAAGGGCCGCGCGGTGCTGATCCCCTAGCGGCACCGCGCGAATCCTATGGCACAGACGCTCGCCCAGGGCCTCGCGGCGGCGTGCCGGGCGCGGGGCGTGCGCCGCGCCTTCGGCGTGCCGGGCGGAGCCAGCAGTCTCGATGTCATCGATGCGTTCGCCGCAGAGGGCATCGACTTCGTGCTCACCCACGGCGAGACCGCGGCCACCCTGATGGCGGCGGTCACCGCCGAGCTCGGCGGCGCGCCCGGTGTGGCGGTGACGGGCGTGGGGCCGGGTGCCGCAAGCGCCGTCAACGGCATCGCCTACGCCGCGCTGGAGCGGGCGCCCGTGCTTCTCGTCACCGATGCGCTCGCGGAGCCCGCGCCGGGCCACCACGCCCTGCACCAGCGTTTCGACCAGCGCGCCCTCTTCGCGCCCCTGGTCAAGGCCTACGCGAAACCGGCGCCCGGCGGCGGGCTGGGCGAGATCGACTCGCTGCTCGATACCGCGGCGGCGCACCCGGCGGGCCCCGTGCAGCTCGACCTAACGGCCGCGGCAGCCACGGCCCCCGCCGCGCCCGCCTCCGGCAAGCGGAAGACGGCGAAGACGGCCGACAAGTCGTACGATCTCGTCACGCTGGCCGAGGCGCGCGGCCTGCTCGCCGCCTCGGCACGGCCCCTGATCGTCGCCGGCATGGAGGCACGCGGGCGGGCGGCGAGTGCGGCGCTGAGAGTGCTCGCGCAGGCGCTCGGCTGCCCGGTGATGACCACCTACAAGGCCAAGGGCGCGATCGCCGACGCCGATCGCCTCGCCGTCGGCTGCTTCACCGGGGCCTCGGCCGATGCGCGTTGCCTCGACCGGGCCGACCTCTTGATCTTCTTCGGCCTCGATCCGGTGGAACTGCTCCCCGGGCCCTGGCGCTTCGAGGGACGAATTCTCGCCCTCGCGGCTCACGACGGCTACGACTATCCGGCCGTGCCGACGGCGGTGCTGACGGGTGCCCTCGACCGCTCCGCCGTGGCCCTGATGGAGAACGCGCGGCCGGCGGGCTGGTCGGAGCTGGAGATCGCCGCGCTCCGCAGCCGGCTTCGTGCCGGCCTCGCCATGACCGGCCCCGGCGGACGCACGGCGGAGGACGTGGTGACGGCCGTGCGCCGCGTCGCCCCGGCAGGGGCGCGGCTTACCGTCGATTCCGGCGCGCACATGTTCTCGGCCATGGGCCTCTGGCAGGCCGACGAGCCCAACGACGTGCTGAAGTCGAACGGCCTCTCCACCATGGGCTTTGCGCTGCCGGCGGCGATCGCCGCAGCGCTGGAGGAGCCGGCGCGCCCGGTGATCGCCATGACCGGCGACGGTGGCCTGCACATGTGCCTCGCGGAGCTTGCGACGGCCGCCCGCCTCGGCTGCCGCATCGTGGTCGTGGTGTTCAACGATTCCAGGCTCTCCCTCATCGACATCAAGCAACAGCGGCAGCAGCGGGAGAGCCGGGGCGTCCGCTTCGGAGCGATGGACCATGCCGCCGTCGCGCAGGGTCTCGGATGCCAGGGCTGGCGCGTGGACGCGACCGAGCCGCTGACCCCGGCGCTCGCGCAAGCGTTCGCGCACGACGGGCCGGCACTGGTCGACGTGACGGTCGATCCCGACGCCTACAACGCCCAATACGAGGCGCTGCGCGGCTGAGAGGCGCGAGGAGGAGCGGCCATGCCGGACCAAGCGACGTCGGACGAAGAAGCGGTGCTCGCCGCCAATCAGGAGTTCTACCGTGCCTTTACCACCCGCGACCTCGCGGCGATGGATGCGCTCTGGGCCAGAGAAGCGCCTGTGGCCTGCATTCATCCGGGCTGGGACGCGCTGGTCGGGCGCGACATGGTGATGGAGAGCTGGGCTGCGATCCTCGGCGGTGCGGGCGCGCCGCAGATCCGCTGCGAGGGGCCGCGGGCGTTCGTCCTCGGACCGAGCGCCTTCGTGATCTGCCGCGAGGTTCTGGAGCAGGGCCAGCTGATTGCCACCAACGTCTTCGCACGCGAGCCGGCCGGCTGGCTCATGGTCCACCATCAGGCCGGACCCGCCGGGCAAGCCCAGCCCGCGCCCCGCACTAGCGAGCGCCCGCCGGGGCCGCTCCACTAATCCGTAAGCCGACGTTCTGACCGGCGCCGCTCTGGTGTATCGTGCCACCATGACCCTGAACACGCCGAGCCCGACCTTCCCCGCCATCGCGCTGCCGCAGTTCGAGAGCGAGCCGCTGCCGCCGGTGATGCCGGTGGCGCTGCGTCACCCCGACGTTCCGGCGCTCGACGACGTAGCCGCCGCCACCCGCGCGGCCCTCGATGCCTCGCAGCGGCTCACCGCGCTCGCGGCAGGCGCGCGCGTGGCGATCACGTGCGGCAGCCGGGGCATCCGCAGCAAGCCCGCGGTGGTCAAGGCTGCGGTCGCCTGGCTCAAGGACCGCGAGCTCGCACCCTTCATCGTGCCGGCGATGGGCAGTCACGGCGGCGCCGTCGCCACCGGCCAGGTGACGCTGCTGGCCGAGCTCGGCTTCACGGAAGAGGCCATGGGCTGCCCCATCGAGGCCAGCATGGAGGTCGTGCGGCTGGGCGAAACCAGCGCGGGCATAGCGGTCCATTTCGACCGCCGCGCCTTCGAGGCCGACGCCGTGCTGGTGGTGGGCCGGGTCAAGTCTCACACCTCCTTCGACCGGGAGGTGGAGAGCGGGCTCACCAAGATGGTCGCCATCGGCCTCGGCAAGGCCGAGGGCGCACGCTTTGTGCATCGCCTCGGCGTGCGCGGCTACATGGAGGTGCTGCCCGAGTGGGCGCGCATCGTCATCCGCGAGGCCCCGGTCGCCTACGGCATCGCCATCGTCGAGAACGCCGCGCGCGAGGCGGCGGTGATCGAAGGCGCCGAGCCCGAGGCCTTCTACGAGACCGACGCCCGCCTGCTGAAGACGGCCAAGGGCTGCATCCCCAAGCTCCCCTTCGAGCAGATCGACGTGCTCGCGGTGGAAAGGCTCGGCAAGAACATCTCCGGCACCGGCATGGATCCTGCGGTCACCGCGCGCTACGACATCCGCGGGCGCCCGAACCCGCCGGCACCGGTGATCAGCAAGCTGGTGGTGCTGGGGCTGACGCCGGAGACCCACGGCAACGGTCTCGGCGTAGGCTCGGCCGACTACACGACCAAGGCGGTCGCCGACCAACTCGACCTCTATGCCATGTATATGAACGCCTGCACCGCGACGTTTACCGAGCGGGTGCGAATCCCGGCCGTGCTCGCGAGCGACAAGGCGGCGCTGCAGGCCGCCGTCGGCACCAGCTGGCGGCTCGACGGGGCCGAGGCGCGGCTTTGCCTGATCCGCTCGACCCTGCATCTGGAGACGATACTCGTTTCGCCGCCGCTCGCCGCCGAGCTGAACGGCGACGGAACGGTGCTGGGGGAGGCAGAAGCGCTCCGCTTCGACGACGAGGGCCGCCTGCTCACCCGCTGCCCTGTGTAGACGCGTCGGCGCCTGCGGACTCGCCGGGGGCGGGCCGCTATACTGGCGGAAATGGCAAACAAAGGGGGAAATTGAGTGATGCAGAATCGGGGCGTCACGCTCGACGAGAGCATTCTCGAGGCGATCAGGGAGACGCGCCGGAACCTCGGCCAGGCGCGGCATTTGCCGGGCTTCCTTTACACGGCGCCCGAGATCTTCGACTACGAGGTCGAAACCATCTTCATGAAGGAGTGGCTCTGCGTCGGCCGCGTGGAGGAGTTCGAGAACGAAGGCGACTACCGGGCCATGCGGATCGCGGGCGAGCCCCTGCTCGTCTGTCGCGACGCCAACGGCGCCCTTAACGCCTTCAACAACGTCTGCCGGCACCGGGGCGTCGAGGTCGCGACCGGCGAAGGGACGTGCAAGAGCTTCCGTTGCCCCTATCACTCCTGGGTCTACGACCTGGAGGGCAAGCTGCTCGGCGCGCCGCACTCGAAGGAGGTCGAAGGCTTCGACTTCGCATCGTGCGCGCTGCCGCGGGTCAATCTCGATACGTGGGGCGGCTACATCTTCGTGAACTTCGACCCCGACTGCCCGAGCCTCGCAGACTATCTGGACGAGGACGGGATCAGGGAGTTCGCGGCGTTCCTGCAGCCGGAGAACACGCGGACATCGGACAAGTACGTCTTCGACGTGCCGTGCAATTGGAAGTTCATCCCCGAGAATCTGATGGACATGTACCACGTCGGCGTGATCCACAATGAGTCATTCGGCGGGCACTTCCCGGTCAACGACTTCCGCTTCAACCTGCAGAAGAACGGTTACAACGCCGCCTACGAGAGCTTCACCATGGCGCCGAACGGCGTCACGCTCTTCGACACCATGCCGTGGCTCAAGGGCAAGGTGACGGACAAGTTCGCGTGCACCACGTGGATCCGGCCGACCATGAACATCTTCGGCCGCCACGACCTGATCCAGCCTTGGGTGGCGCTGCCGATCGACCACACCACCACCCAGATCATCATCTACACGCAATTGCCCGACGCCTATTTCGACGAGCCGGCCTTCGAGGAGAAGAGCCAGATTTATGCCGACTTCATCCGGCTGGTCGCGAACGAGGACCGGGCGATGCTGGAATCGCTCCAGAACGGCGTCGGCTCGCGCGCCTTCCGGCCGGGGCCGACGGTCAAGCTGGAGCGCGCCATCCATCATCTTCTCAACTACTATCTCGACAAACTCTTGAGCGAAGACGACGAGGCCCGTGCCAGGCGCCGCCAGGATGGCGAGGAAGCCCTGCGCGAGAGCGCCTCGCGCAGCAGGGAGCCGCGCGACGGCGGCTACACGGCGCTGGTGAGCGCGGCGGAATAGGAGCCGAAATCATGAGCACACAGCAGGATCAGGCACGACTGACGGAGCTGTTCAGGCGCAACCTGGAGCTCTGCGAGGTAGGGCCGGGGGAGACGGTCGCCGTCCTTTCGGAAGGCGATCAGCTCGGGAACTATAGAGAAGCCTCGCTGGCCGCGGCGCGCGACCTCGGCGCCGATGTGGCGGACGTGCACCTCCCCTCGGACGGCGCGGAGGACCCGGCGGTCAGGATCGCCAATATCGGGCAGAACGCGTTGAGCAAGCACCCGGAGGCGATGCAGACCTGCAAGGACGCCGACATGGTCGTCGACCACATGCTCCTCCTCTTCTCCCACGAGCAGATTGCGATGCAAGAGGCGGACTCCCGCATCCTGCTCGTCGTGGAGCCGGTGGAGATTCTGGAGCGCCTGTTCCCGACCGCCGAGATGCGCGCGCGCGTCGAGGCCGGCGAGCGGCGACTCACCGCGGCGGAGCGGCTCCGCTTCACCAACGATGCCGGCACGGACGTGACCTACACGCTCGCCGACAAGCCGATCCTGACGGAGTACGGCTACACCACGAAGCCTGGGCGCTGGGACCACTGGCCGGGGGGCTTCCTCGCGACACTTGCGGCCGAGCGCGGCGTGAACGGTCGGGTGGTGATGGAGGCCGACGACATCGTCTTCCCGCTCCGCGAATTCACCGGCGAGCGGATCGCCTTCGAGATCGAGGGCGGCATGGTGACGGAGATCAGCGGCGGTGCGCGCGCCGACAACCTGCGCGGCTTCATCGAGGGTTATAACGACCCGCGTGCCTACGCGGTCTCGCACATCGGCTGGGGCCTGAACCATCACTGCATCTGGCGGCCCGACCTGCCGGGCATCGGGATGGACGGCCGCGCGCACTACGGCAACGTGCTGTTCTCGCTCGGCCCCGATACGGAGTTCGGCGGCGAGAACGACACGCCCTGCCACCTCGACCTGCCGATGCAGGGCTGTTCGCTCTGGCTCGACGACGAGCTCGTCGTGGAGGACGGCGCGGTCGTGCCTGAGGACATGCGGGCGCCGGCCCACTGATTCGGCGCGTATCCCTGCCCTTTACACCGGCGATGGGGCGGGTTTCGCGAGCGAAGATGGGTATTTGCGGTGCGGTACGTCGAACCGTAATATGCGCGCCGCACGGAGACGTGATGGCATAGGCGCCGGCGAAGTTTACCGGCGCCTTCGCCGATACGGGTCCATGACCAGAGGGAGAGACGACTATGTGGAAACTGACCTTAGGCGTCGCAGTCGCGGCGGGCATGGCTATGTCCAGCTTCGCCGCCTCCGACGCTCGGGCACAAGACGACGGCGTCTGGTGGCCGGCCAAAGTCGAGATTTACAATCCGTCCTGCACCGACGGCGACCCGGCGTGCTGGACCGATCCCGCCAACCAGAACCTCGAGGTCGTGGACTACGTGCCGCTGATGCCCGATGAGGTGGATGCCAAGCACCATATCTGCGTGTCCTTCCCCCACCTCGTTGACTCCTACTGGGTCGGCGCGGCCTACGGGATCATCGAGGAGGGCACGCGCCTCGGCCAGAAGATCTCCCTGATCGAAGCCGGCGGCTACGACAAGCTCGAGCGGCAGCTCTCACAGGTCGAGGACTGCATCGCGAACGGCGCCGAGATCCTCGTACTTTCCGCGATTTCCGCCGAGGGCAGCGTCAAGCAGGTGAACGAGTTGCGCGGCCGCGGTATCCCGGTGATCGACCTGATCAACGGGATCAACACCGAAGTCGATGCCAAGTCGCTGGAAAGCTACTACAGTATGGGTCACATCGCCTGTAAGTGGATCGCCGATCAGCACCCCGCAGGCAGCGGCAACGTCAAGCTGGCCTGGTTCCCGGGACCGCCCGGAGCCAGCTGGTCGGTCGCCGGCAATCAGGGCTGCCACGATGCAGTCGTGGGCACCGACGCCGAGGTCATCTCGACCAAGTGGGGCCAGACCAGTAAGGAGGTCCAGCTCAAGCTCGTCGAGGACGTGATTCAGGCACAGACCTCGGGCGACGACGTCGATCTCGACTACATCGTGGGCGTCGCGCCGGCGGTCGAGGGCGGCATGGCCGCGCTCCGCGACCTGGGCCTGCAGGACGAGATCAAGCTCGTCTCCTACTACTACACGCCCGGCATGCATCAGTTCGTCGGCCGCGGCAGCGTCGCCATGGCGCCGACCGACCAGATGATCATCCAGTCGCGGATCGCCATCGACCAGGCGGTCCGCATCCTCGAGGGCAAGCCGTCGGCGACCGGCGGTCGGCCCGAGTACAACGACACCGGTCGGATGATCGAGCATGTGCAGCCGGTGGCGATGCAGGTGACGCCGGAGAACCACGGGGACTTCGACACCACCACGACGCTCGCACCCAAGGGCTGGTCGCCGGTGTTCAGCACCGACTAAGCACGCTTTCGTGCTGACTAAGAACGAGACTGGTGGAGGCCCATCACAGTGGCAGAACCATCAGCCGTTGCACTTGAGGAGTCCCCGGAGGCCCACGCCTCCGGGGATGTCCTTCTCAGGCTAGAAAATCTCTCGAAGCAATTTCCCGGCACGCTCGCGCTCGATCGCGTCAATTTCGACGTGCGCGCGGGCGAAGTGCACGTGCTGTTCGGCGAGAACGGCGCGGGCAAATCGACGCTGATTCAGGTCGTCGCCGGCGTCCACAGGCCGTCCGGCGGAACGATCCATCTGCGTGGCCAGCCGACCGTCATTCACTCGGTGCATCACGCACGCCAGCTCGGCGTGAGCGCCGTGTTTCAGGAATTCTCGCTGGTGCCGCAGCTCACGGTCGAGGAGAACCTGTTCCTCGGCGATGAGCTGACGCGGGGGCCGCTCCTCAATAAGGCGGCGCTCGCCAGGCAGGCGCGCGAGACGCTGGACCGCCTGGGCTTCCCGCTCAGGCCGCGGGACGAGGTGATGTACCTCTCCCGCGCCGAGCAGCAGATGGTGGAGATCGCCAAGGCCTTCCGCACCCGGCCCGATATCATGATCTTCGACGAGCCGACCGCCTCGCTCACGGAACGCGAGACCGACCGGCTGTTCGGGCTGATCGAGCAGATCAAGTCCGAAGGCATCGGCATCATCTACATCACCCACCGGATGAACGAGATCAAGCGGATCGGCGATCGCATCACCGTGCTGCGCGACGGGGTTCACATCGACACCATTCCCGTCGAGGAAGCGAGCGACCAGAAGCTCGTCGAGCTGATGACCGGCCGGGTCATCGACCAGATCTTCCCGCACATCGAGCGCAACCCGGCGGAAACCCTGCTGGAGATCGAAGGGCTCATCACCGCGAAGCACTACGTGAACGACGTCTCGATCAACGTGCGGCGCGGCGAAGTGGTGGGCCTCGCTGGCCTGGTGGGGTCGGGCAAGTCCGACCTCGGCCGTGCATGCTTCGGCCTCGAACGCATCAGGGCTGGCTCGATCGCCTTCGACGGCGAGGTCGTCTACGACCGAGCCAAGCACGTGAACAAGCTGGGCCCGCGCCGGATGCTCGACCGCGGCGTCTACTACCTGCCCTCGGACCGCCGCAAAGAGGGCCTGATCATGATGCAGAACGTGCGGGAGAATGTGGCGCTGCCCTCGCTCGGGCTCTCCAAGTTCTCGAACCCCCTCTTTCTGCGCAGGGCCAACGAACGCAAGGTCGTGCGCGACATCGCGCGGGATCTGGACCTGATGCCGCTCAACATAGAGCGCAATCTCGAGCATTTCTCAGGTGGCAACCAGCAGAAGGTGCTCGTGGGCAAGTCATTGGTGCGCGACGTCAAGCTGTTCATCTTCGACGAGCCGACGGTCGGCGTCGACGTGGGCGCGCGCGTGGCGATCTACGAGTTCATCCGCGATCTTTGCGAGGCCGGCGCCGGCGTTCTCCTGATCTCATCGGACCTGCCGGAGATACTGCACCTCACGCACCGTGCCTACGTCATGTACCGCGGCGAACTGCGCGCCGAGCTGGATCAATCGGAAATCTCGGAGGAATCGGTTCTGCACCACTTCTTCGAGAAGGAGGCTGAGGCGTGACCCGGAGGAAGAGTTAATGGCCGATGTCGCCCAGCAGCGCCCCACGATATTGGAGAGAGCGGAGTATTTCGCAACGCTCATCTTCGTCCGCGCGGGCGTGCTTCCCTGGTTCCTCCTCATCACGGTCGTCGTCTTCGCGATCACCACGGAAAACTTCTTGAGCGGCCGCAATCTCATGCAGGTCGCGCGCCAGGCGACCTACCTGGTGATGGTCTCCATGGGTCAGATGGTCGTGCTGCTGACCGCGGGCCTCGACCTCTCGGTCGGCGTCATGTTCGCGCTGGTCTCGGTCATCACCTCCATGGCCATGGTCGGTGCCTGGGACGGCGGCGTCGCCAGCACGGGCGCGATCCTCATCGGTTGCCTCGCGGGCTTCGGCGCCGGCACCAGCATTGGCGTGGTCAACGGCATCGGCGTCGCGGTCTTCCGCGTGCCGCCCTTCATGATGACGCTCGCCATGTCGTCCATCGTCTTCGGCATCGCGCTCATGATCACCGGGGGCACGCCGATCTACGGCATGCCGGACACCTTCGCGAACGTCCTCGGTTACGGCCGAGGGCTCGGCGTCCCGGTCCCGATCTGGATCACCATCGGGTTCGTCATCCTGATGTACACCTTCCTCAACTGGACGCGGATGGGGCGGTATCTCTACGCGCTCGGCGGCAATCTCAAGGCCTCGCAGCTCTCGGGCATCAGCACCCGCTTCTATCTGTTCATGGCCTATGTCGTGACCGCAGGGATCACGACCATCGGCGCTATCATGCTGACCGCCCGCCTCGAAAGCGGCGAGGGGAACATCGGCAAGGAGTATCCGCTGCTCTCGATCGCGGCCTGCGTCATCGGCGGCGTCAGCCTCTTCGGCGGCACGGGGCGGCTGCCGAACGTGGTGCTGGGCGCCGTCTTCATCATCCTCGTGCAGAACGGCATGAACCTCCTGCGCATCAGCTCCTATATGCAGTTGGTGGTGATCGGCATCCTGCTCATCCTCGCGGTGATCGCCGACAACTACCGGCAGAAGCTGCTGCTCATGCTCAGGGACTAGCGACTAGCGATGGCGACGAACGGGCAACTCCCCGTCATCTCCGGCGATTCCCACGTCATCGAGCCGGCGGATCTCTGGTCGAAGCCGCTGGGTGCGCGTTACGGCGATGCCGTGCCCCGCATGGTCTCCGAACATGCAGGCGTCAAGGCCGATCATTTCTTCACCGGCCTCGAATACGTCCGCGTGGACGAGATCGTCGAGGGCGACGAGGAGCTGCAGCGGAAGCTGGTCGGCTCGGGTATCGACCCCGCGATCCGTCTCGTCTGCATGGACGAGGACAGCGTCATCGGCGAGATCGTGAACTCCACCTGGATGCTCTACGCGCTGCGCGCGCGGGACGACCGGCTGGTCGAGGACTTGTGCCAGGTGTTCAACGACTGGCTCGCCGAATACTGCAGCCACGCGCCGAAGCGCCTCTACGGCACCTCGATGATCCACATGGCGGACATCGAATGGGCCTGCAAGGAGCTGGAGCGTACCGCCAAGCGCGGGCTCAAGAGCGTGATCATCAACTGCGATGCGCGCCCCGAGTGGCCGCCGTTCCAGGACAAGCACTACGATCCCTTCTGGGCGCGGGCAGAGGAGCTGGACCAGCCGGTGACGCTCCATATCATCACCGGCAACGAGGTCGACCCCTTCACCCTGCATGGGTCCGAGCGCATCAACATGGCGCGCAGCACGCTGAATGTCCTGGCGGAGGCAGGCCCCGTGCTCGCCAACGAGTTCATCTTCGGCGGGGTGCTCGACCGCTTCGAGAAGCTGAAGCTGGTGCTCTCGGAATACGAGGTCTGCTGGCTGCCCTATTGGCTGTTCCGCGCCAAGCAGATCCAGGACGATTTCGGCCCGGCGATGGATATCCCCAAGATCAAGCGGCCGGTCGAGGCGTATCTAAGCCAGATCTACCACGGGCTGATCGACGATCCCTACCTCGACAAGGTGCTGGACGTGGTCGACCCGAAGACCATCATGTGGGGTTCGGACTTCCCGCACGCGCGCTGCACCTACCCGAATACGATGAAGGTGATCGACCGCGTGTTCGGCCATCTCGATGAAGAGATCCGGCGGGACATCACCTTCAACAACTGCGCCCGCTTCTACAACTTCGACCTGCCCGCGGCCTGAGCGGACGCCCCCGCTTCCAACCCGATTAGCGCCAGATTCGGCGGGCGAGGAGCGCCGCGAAGGCATTCATGCTGCGCGCCCGTGCGGGCTCGATAAGCTCGGCCTTTCCCTCCCCCACGGTGAAGAACGAAAGCTCCTCGTCGATGCAGCCGGAGGGGCAGTCGCCCCACGCCCGGCGAAAGACGAAGTGCCAGCGGCCCTGCACTTTCGCCGCCTCGATATCGGGGCCATCCCCCAACGCCGCGTCGGGCTCAGCGTAAGCGACACCGTCGATCGCGCGATACGCCCGGATCGCCGCAGCGATGTTCGCGCGCTCGTCGAGATGCAGGACGACCGAGTCGAGGGCGGGGAACGGCTGAACCGCCCTGAGCCCGAGCGTCGCATTGAGGGCATCGAACGCCGCATGCCCAGTTCGCGGCGGGGCGGAGACGCTCTCGCCGTCCCACGTGCCGACGACGGCATCGCGCAGCGCGCCCTCCAGGCCGAGAAGAAGCGTCGCCGAGCCGTGCGCGTCCCGCGCCGTAATCGATGCCATCGCCGGATAGCTGCGTCGGATGAGCGACAACGCCTGCTTGATCTCGTGGCCGAGCGTGCGCTGCCGCCTGTCGTCCAGCAGGAGGTCGCCGCTCTCTCGTTGCAGGATACGGTCGGCCAGAACGCTCGCCTCGGCGGCAGCCGACGCCCACGGGGACGCGCGCACGGCGTACGCCCCATCCGCCTCCGCAGGGACAGCCGGGGTTCCCGCCGTCGCGGAGCCGATCAGAACCAAGGCGCAGCCCACAACGAGCGCCCTCCGCGATTGCGGCGTGCGGCCTCCGAGCCAGTGTCTCGCGCGAAGAAGCCGCACTGTCATTCACCCCGGCTGTCGAGGCTACGATCTCGCAAGAATGCGACGGAATTATGGCGTAGCGCCGCCGTGTCTCCCGTGCCTCGACGGGGCCGGTCGCACCGACCATAATCCGCGCCGTCATGGATCCTCCCCGCACCGCCTTCCCTCACCTGGCCGCCAATCCTGCGCACTCGGCTGCCCCCGCATGATCGCATGACGCAGTGACGGCGCGCCGATGCTAGAGAGCGCAGCCGCCTGGGGCGCGGGCTGCGCGCTCTCGTGGGGCGTCTCGGATATCGTCGCGCGTTTCGCCGGCCGCTCGGTGGGCGTCCTGGTGGCGACCTGCACGATGATGACGATCGGCGCCGCGCTGATTGCGGCCGTCATGGCGACGACGGGCGAGCCCTTCGTTTGGCGCCTCGACGGTATCCACTGGCTCATAGGGATCGGTGCCGGCACCGTAATCGGCTCGATCCTGTTCTATCATGCCGTGACCCACGGGCCGGTGTCGCTCGCCTCGCCGGTGGTGGCCTGCTACCCGGCGATCGCGGTGCCGATCTCTGTCGCCCTCGGCGCCCGCCCCGACCCCGTCCATTGGGTAGCGATGGTCGCCACCATGGCCGGGGTCTGGCTGGTCGCGCGGGCGACGCCGACGGGCGAAGGCGCAGCGCCGGAATACGCGCCCGCCGTGGTGCGGCGGACGATCATCTACTCCCTGATCGCCGCCGCGACCTACGCCGCCTCCCTCACCGCTGCCGACCGGGCCATCGAGATCTACGGCCCCTGGCAGACCGTTCTGATCGTGCGACTCATCGGCTTCGTGGCGCTTGGGGCGATCCTGCTCGTGCGCCGCGAACGCGTGCGCTTCCCGGTGCGGGCCTGGCCCGTGCTGGCGGCCTTCGGGTTCCTCGATACCCTCGGCCACCTGCTGCTCTACATCGGCCTCGACCTGCCCCATGGCGAGTACGCAATCGTGGCCAGCGTGGGCTACACGGTGGTGACGGTGGTGCTGGCGCGCATCTTCCTGCGCGAGCCGGTCTCGCCGCTGCAATGGGGCGGCGTCGGCATGGTGGTGAGTGGCGTCGGCATCCTCGCCGCGTTCGGGTAGCCGGTTCAGTCCGTCCCGAGCGCGTCGCGGAGGAACGCAGAGAGCGGCTCGTTGACCGCCGCCGGCGATTCGGCGAGCGCCATGTGCCTGAGACCCGGCAGAATCGCGAGACGGGCGCCGGGGATGAGCCCGGCCATGGCCCGCGCCATGGCGGGCGTGTTGCCGGGGTCGTCCGCGCCGGTCATGACCAGGGTCGGACAAGCGATCCGTTCCAGACCCTGTGCAATCTCGGCGTCGCCCTCGGCGAGCACGCGGTAAACCTGCCAATACACGGCCGGGTCGTTGCCCGTGATCCACCTGCGGACAAGCGCGATCGTTTCTGGCGCCTCGGCGCGGAACGCCGGCGTGAACCAGCGTTCGAGGGCGGGCTCCACGTTGGCCGAAGGCCCCTGCTCCCGCGTCTGACGGACGCGCTCGCGGACCGCGGCGCGTTGGGCGGGGCTGCGGTCGTGCGGCGAGTTCAAAATCGCGAGCGCCGAAAGCCGGTCCGGATGGTCCAGCGCGAAGCGGCGGGCGATCATGCCGCCGAGCGAGAACCCCACGACTGCCGCGCGCGCGATACCGCTGCAGTCCATGAGGCCGAGCAGCTGCGCGGAGAACATGGCGAGATCGGGCGTGCCCTGAGGTGGCGCGCTCTCTCCGTGCCCCAGCAGATCGTAGGTGAGCACGCTGAAATGCGGCGTGAGAGCGGGGAGCTGCCACTGCCACATCGCGCGGTTGAGCCCGAAGCCGTGGATCAGTACGACCGCCGGGCCGCTTCCGTGCAGTTCCCAGGCCGTTTCGCCCGCGCTACCGGCGCTCATACACGCCTGCCGTTCATTGCCGACAGCGCAGGTATCGTCACGCGAATGCCGGCATCACCTCCTCGATGAACAGCTTGAGCGAGCGTTTCTGCTCCTTCATCCCGAGGCCGAGGCTCGCGTAGTACGTGAACTGGTCGACACCCAGCGCCTCGTAGGCCCTGAGCTTTTCGATCACCTCGTCAGGCGTGCCGAACATGAGGTTGCGATGGAGCATCTGCGGGTCGTACTCGTCCCGGTTCTCCAGCTCCGAAAGCTCGATCGTGCGGGGAAAGCCGTTGGCAACGTCGCCGAGGTTCTTGAACAGGTTCTCGAACTGGCCGAACTGGCGCATCGCGGCCTTCACCGGCACCTCCCACTCTTCCTTGCGGTCGTACACCACCGTGTGGCGCATGGTGGAGAAGATGGGCCGGGGCTTACCGGGATTGTCGGCGAGCGCGGTCTCCATACGCTCCCTGTAGGCCTCGACCTCCGACATCGGGCGGGTGAGAGGCCACGAGAGGATGTTGCATTCGTGCTTCACCGCAAAGTCGTAGGTGTCCGGCGAGCGCGCGGCGATCCAGATGGGCGGATGGGGCTTTTGCAGCGGCTTCGGCACGGAGGTCGCGGCAGGAAATGACCAGAACTCGCCCTCGTGCGCGTAGTCGCCCTGCCAGAGCGCCTTCACCGCCGGCAGCATCTCGAACATGTAGTGAAATGCGTCATTGCGCTGCAGGCCCGGGTGCATGCGGTCGAACTCGCGCTGGTAGGCGCCGGAGCCGATGCCGAACTCGAGCCGCCCGCCGCTGTAGAGATCCAGCAGCGCAGCCTCGCCTGCAGCCTTGATCGGATGCCAGTACGCCGCCACGACCACCGCCGAGCCGAGCCGGATGCGCGAGGTGTGCGCCGCCCACCAGGTCAGGATCTGGAACGGATTGGGCGCGATGGTCATCTCCAGCGCATGGTGCTCGGCGGCCCATGCGATCGCGAACCCGCCCTCGTCGGCCATCTGCACCATCTCCAGCGTATGGCGCGCGACGTCGGTCATGTCGAGGTCGGGCACGAGCCGCTCCATGTTGATGGCCAATTGAAACTTCATGGCGTCTAGCCTCCCGAGAGGATTGTGGGGCGTGTCGATCATCGATGAATAACCGACCAGCCCGGATATTTCACCATGATCATGGCTCGCGCGGTATCAGGGCGCGGCGTGATCGGACGATACGAACCCTCATCGCCGTCTCTAAATACCAATAGGAATGAGTTGCATTATCGTTTTCTGCGAATAAAATATCCGCAATGAGAGTTATTCGCATATAAGGCCGGCAACCCCCGCACGGGCGAGGACAGGGATGAAGGCGAGATGAACAGCGGCGCAACGCATGAGGACGATCGAGCGAAGAAGGCGCGGCACTCCTCGACCGGGCCGGGGATGACGATTCCGCGGCTCACCTTCGCCTCCTTCTCGCTCGAGATCGATCCGGTCGCCGCCCCGATTGCATTCGAGGACCCCTTCGGCAACGCCTGCCATCTGTTCAATATCCATCGGTCGCACGAGCACACCGCCGTCCGCTCGCGGGCGGATGTCGTGACCGCGCCTGCGCCCGACTTGCCGGATCGCCCGGAGAAGGACTCCTGGGACGCCTTGGCGGAGGTTGCGGCACCGCTCCACCACTGGGAGTTCCTGACGCCGAGCCGCTTCGCCCGTCCGAGCCCGGCACTCGCAGCGTTCACCGACGCCAACGGTCCGCGCCGCGGCGGCGACCCCCTCTCCTCCCTTCTGGAGATGGCCCGCGCGCTGCACGCATTGTTCCAATACGAGCCGGGCAGCACCGCTGTCGATTCGCCGATCGAGCACATTCTGGAAACCGGGCGCGGCGTCTGTCAGGACTACACCCATGTGATGCTGACCATCGCGCGCTCGTGGGGCATCCCGAGCCGCTATGTCTCAGGCTACCTCCATCGCGAAGGCGCACCGGGCGAGCAGACGCCTGAGGGGGCGAGCCACGCCTGGGCGGAGTTCCTGCTCCCCGATCTCGGCTGGATCGGCATCGACCCGACCAACGACACCCTCGCCGACCACCGCCATGTCCGCATCGCCGTGGGCCGCGACTATGCCGATGCAGCGCCGACGCGGGGTGCCGTGTTCGGCGGCGGGGGCTCCCGGCTCGAAGTGCGGGTGACTGTGACCGAGGCGGGCGAGCCCGAGCTCGCGGTCGCGCCCCAGGCGGAGCGGCCGTTCATCAGCGATACCGCGCCACCCCAGTGGCCCCGCGCGCCAGCGCCGATCAGTGACCGCGGCGAGAAGTCCGGGTTAGCTCAGGAAGCGGTCGAGCACGTGACCGGGCGGCGGCACGTCGCGGTAGCCGTCGCCGTCGTAGACGCCGGTGCCGTTGACCCAGACCCCGTGCACGCCGCTGGCATCGCGGACCAGGCGGCTCTCGCCGCCGGGCAGATCGTCGACTCTCCGGATCGCGCCGCGCCCGACCGTCGCCGGATCGAAGAGCAGAAAATCCGCGAACTTGCCCGGCGCGATCTCACCGCGATCCGCGATTCCGTAAAGCTGCGCCGGCAGGCTGGTGATCCGGCGGATGCCGTCCGCCAGATCGAAGACGCCCTTGTCGCGCACCCAGTGGCCCAAGAGGTGCAGGCCGTAGCCGGCATCGCAGAGGTAGCAGAGATGGGCGCCGGCATCGGACAGGCTGATGAGGCCCGCGTCGTGACGCAGCAGGTCCTCGACCGCCGCCTCGTCAGCATTGAGCAGGGCTGCGTTGAAGGTGGTGCCGAGCCTCTCGTCCACGGCGATGTCGAACATCACGTCCACCGGATCGCGGCCCTCGCGCCCGGCGATGGCCTCGATGGTCTCGCCTTCCAGCGCCTGGTGCGCGGGCGTCGTCGCCTTCGCCACCTCGACCCGTCGCCAGTCGCCGTAGAAGATCTTGCCGCTCTGCGGCTTCTCCATGTCCTCCCGGAACCTGTTGCGGAAGTCCTGGCTCCCGATGATCGCCAGGAACTCCTCGTCGGAGGCGCGGTGCAGCGGCTCCCAGGCGTTGAGGCTCTGGAGCGGGAAGGCGGTCCGCATGGAGAAATCCATGCAAAGCGGCTGGCACGAGACCTGGGCCCACACCGCGTTGCCGCGGCTCTGGGCGGCCGCTGCCCCGTCGAGCATGCCGATGGCGCGGTCGGGAAAGGTCTCGTTGTGGAGGGCTGCGGTCATGAAGACCGGCCGGCCGGTCTCGGCCGCCATGCTCTCCAGCCGTTCCACCGTCATGCTCGGGCCGACCGTGAGCTGGAAGATGCCGCGGCCGAGCTCGCCGAGCACACCCACCAGAGCGCGCATCTCGTCGTCTTCCGCGAGCCGGGAGGGCATCGGCACCCCGCCGTCGCCGTTGTGGTTGATCGAGGTGGAGGTGGCGAAGCCGATGGCGCCCGCCTCCATCGCCTCCTTCACGATCCCGCGCATGGTGGCGATCTCGTCCTCGGTCGCTGCGCGATCCGAGGCCTCGGCGCCGAGCACCGTGGTGCGCACCGCCGAATGACCGACGAAGACGCCGGCGTTGGGATAGCACCCCTTGCGCCGCAGCAGCGCCAAGTACTCGGGGAAGTCCTCGAAGCTCCAGTCGATCCCGGCCTCCAGCGCGGCGATGGACATGCCCTCGACCTCGGCCAGGTTGCGCGCCATCTGCTCGCGCCGCTCCGGCGGGCAGGGCGCGATGCTGAAGCCGCAATTGCCCATGACGACCGTGGTCACGCCGAGCGAGGGCGACGGCGTCGCCTGACTCTCCCACGTGATCTGGGCGTCGTAATGGGTATGCACGTCGACGATGCCGGGCGCGAGCACGAGGCCGTCGGCGTCGACGGTCTCCCGCGCGCTTTCCGTCACGTCGCCGACCTCGGCGATGTGCTCCCCTTTGACGGCAACATCGGCGCGGATCAGCGGATTACCCACACCGTCGGCGACCATGGCGCCGCGAATTACGAGATCATGCATAGTCGGAGTCGATCCCTCTCAAGCTGAGGCCGCCCGGCGCCCACGTGCGCCGCCGGGCTGGCGTCAGGGGTTCTTCGGCAGCGTCACGCCGATGAGGCAGTCGCGCGTCACCAACGCGGCAAGGCGCTCGCGGTCCCACCCCTCGGTGCCGGCGGGCCGCCGGGGCACCACAATGTAGCGCATGTCGGCGGTCGAATCGTGCACCCGCACGGTCACGTCGTCAGAAACCTCGGTGCCGAACTCGCGCAGGACCGCGCGGGGCTCGCGCACCACCCGCGAGCGGTAGGCCTTCGCCTTGTACCAGTCGGGCGGAAGACCCAGGAGGTTGCGCGGATAGCACGAGCAGAGCGTGCAGACGATGACGTTGTGCACGGCCTCCGTGTTTTCGACGGCGATGAGCCGGGTCGGCCCGATGTCGATGCCGAGCTGCGCGCAGGCCTCCGTGCCGTCTTCCAGCAGCGCGTCCTTGAAGGCCGGGTCGGTCCAGGCGTGGGCCACGACGTCGGCGCCGCGCGCGGGGCTGCGGGCATCCATCGCCTCGAGCGCCGCGCGCACGTCGTCGGCGCCGAACACGCCCTTCTCGATCAAGAGCTCGCGAACGGCGATCTCCATGGTCTGGTAGTAGGTGAGCGGACCGGCCTCGTCGGGCGGCGGCTGGTGATCGTGGGCGTGGGCGTGGGCGTGGGAGTCGGTTGCCATCGCTCACTCCGTCTCGGGCTCGAGCCAATGCTCGTAGAGCTCAATGTCGATGCTATCGCCGGGCGGGCCGTCATAGTCCGGCCAGAGCGCCGTCTGGGCGAACCGCACCCGGTAGAGGCTCTGCCTGGGGCCGTTGCCGCGCCCGAAGGCCAGCTCCTCGGGATTGCCGAAGGCGCCGCAGATGCGCTCCACATCGCCGACGGCGCCACGCGCGTAGTAGGGCGTGCGGATGTGGCCGAGCGGGAAGGCACGGCGCACGGCGACACGGTCGCCGACGGTGAAGCGGGCGGCCATCAGCCGGCGCCCTCCTCGCCCCGCGCCTCGACCTCGGCCATGCGGCGGCCGAGCTCGTCGGAATCGATGACACCCTTGTTGAGCAGGGTGTTGGTGATCGAGGCGATCCAGCGCTCGTAGTAGCTCATCGCGTCGTAGGCCTCGGCGCCGAGCTGCTCGATGCCGCGGCGAAGCTCGTCCACGGTGATGACCCGCCGCTCCTGGCTTCCGAGCAGCACCATCAGGGCGTCGACCCGCTTTTCCCAGAGCGCATGCGCATGCTCCGCCCGCTCGATGCGGCCGGCGGGCAGCCCGCCGATGTCGTGGCAGCCGCGTCCCGGATCGTCGGTCACGCCCTGCTCCTCCCCCGTTTCCTAGGCGGGCACGATATGTTCGGGTTGGGCCGAGGGCAAGGCGGCACGCACCGCAACACACCTCCTCTAGCGCCCCTTGAAATTTGCCGGGCGCTTCTCGCGGAAGGCATCGGTGCCTTCCCTGAGGTCCTGCGTGCCGCCGAGATCGTAGAACGAGCGGGATTCGAGGCGGAGCGCATCCGCGAGCGGCATATCGAAGGCACGCAGCATGACGTCCTTGGCGAAGCGCTGGGCGAGCGGCGCCCGGCTCGCCACGAGCGCGGCGAATTCCATGGTCTCCGCCACCAGGTCGGCGGCAGGCACGATGCGGTTGACGAGGCCGATGCGGAGCGCGTGCTCGGCGTCGATGCGCCGGCCCGAGAGGATGATTTCCATGGCATTGCCGAGGCCCACGATCCGCGGCAGGCGCACGCTGCCGCCGTCGCACGGGTGGAAGCCCCAGTTCACGTCCTGATGGGCAAACTCGGCGTTGGGCGAGCAGAAGCGGATGTCGCAGGCCTCGGCGAGCTCCAGCCCGCCGGAGATCGCATAGCCGTTGACCGCCGCGATGATCGGCTTGTCGATCTCAAGCCCCCGGGTGATGCCGCCGAAGCCGGGCCCATCCGTAAACCGCGTGCGAAACTCGGGCGCAGGCCGCCCGGCGTAATTCATCGTGTAGGTCTTGAGGTCCGCGCCGGCGCAGAACGCCTTGTCGCCCGCGCCGGTGACGACGGCGACCCGCGCCTTGTCATCGGCGGCAAATTCGCGCCAGCGCTCGATCAACCGGTCGTTGGCCGCGAAATCGAGGGAATTCATCTTCTCGGCGCGGTCGATGGTGATCAGGCGCACATGGCCGTGCGCCTCGTAGAGGATGTCGTTCGCCGCCGTCACTGCGCCGCCCCCTCGCCGCTACCAGGCGGCCCAGCCATTGTCCACCAGCAGGTCCACGCCGTGGACCGAGTCCGAATCGGCGGACGCGAGGAAGACCGCGGCGCCGGTGAGCTGCTCCGGGTCCATATGGCCGATTCCGGCAGGGGTGAGCTCCGCCTGCCGCGCGTCGTATTCCGCATCCGTGCGGAACGCGGCGTTCATGTCGGTCTCGATGTTGCCGGGCGAGAGTGTGTTGACGTTGATGCCGTCGCCAGCGAGCTCGAGGCAGAGCGCCTTGGTCATGTTGGTGAGGCCGCCCTTCGTCGCGCAGTAGGCGCTGGAGTTCGGGAACCCGCCGCAGCCTGCGATGGACGAGATATTGATGATCTTGCCGGCGCCTTTGGCCTTCATGGTGGGGACGACGGCCTTGGTCAGGAAGAACGCGCCCTTGAGATTGAGCGCGTGCTGGGCGTCCCAGTTCTCCTCGGTGACCTCCTCGATGGGGAGCGGCGTGAAGATGCCGGCACTGTTCACCAGGATGTCCACCGTGCCGAAGGCCGCGATCACCTCCCGCGCCAGGCGCTCGCAGTCCGCCACCACGCCGATATCGGCCAGGAACGCTTGGGCCTTGCCGCCGGCGGCCTCGATCTCGGCCACCACCGCCTCGGCGCGGTCGCGCCTGGTGTTGCCGACCACCGCGACGGTGGCGCCCTCCCGCCCGTAGCGGCGGGCAATGCAGGCGCCGATCCCGCGCGAGCCGCCGGTCACGATCGCAACCTTCCCTTCGAGCTTCATGATGCTCCGTCCCTCGTTGCGGCGCCGATCTTAGCCCGGACCATGGTGCGCTGCACGGCGTGCGCCGTGCGCGTCAGATTCGCGCCTTGCAGAGCACGAGCGAGCGGGCTCGGCAGACGGAGGCGGAATGAACGGACTGGCGCGACCCTATCTACCGCGCGCACGACCCTTCGAGCGTGCGCGACCCTTTCCCGTGCGGAATCCCACTTATCCCACTTAATCCCACTTAATCCCGGCGAATCCCGGACAAAATTAATGTACGGATCGTATCCCGCGCCCTCGCACGGGGACGAAAGACGCGCGGGGTGCGACTCAGGCAGCCGCCGTGGCGAGAAGTCCGGGTCAGCCCCAGGCCGCGCCTTGCTCGGCAGCCGCAGGCGCGCTCAGCGCGGCGGCGATGTCCATGAGGCTCGCAATGTTGTGGACCGGACGGAAGTCGTCGATGTGCGGCAGGATCGTGCGCACGCCGCCGGCCTCGGGCTTGAAGCCCTCGTAGCGGAGCAGCGGGTTGAGCCAGATGAGCCGCCGGCAGGACTTGTGCAGCCGCTCCACCTCGACCCGCAGAATGCCGAGATCGTCGCGGTCGAGCCCGTCGGTGATCAGCAGCACCAGCGCGCCCTGGGCCAGCACGCGCCTCGACCAGTATTGATTGAAGTCCTTGAGGCAGGGGCCGATCCGCGTGCCGCCGGACCAGTCGTGGACGGCGCGGCTCGCACTGCCGACGGCGACATCGACATCGCGATGCCTGAGGTAGCGCGTGATGTTGGTGAGCCGCGTGCCGAAGAGGAAGCTGTGCACCCGGTCGCGGTCGTTGGTCACGGCGTGGACGAAGTGCAGGAACATGCGCGAGTAGCGGCTCATCGACCCCGACACGTCGCACAGCACGACCAGCGTCGGCAGGCGCTCGGCGCGGGAGCGGCGCTTGAGCGGCATGAGGTCGCCGCTCGACCGCAGGCTCGCCCGGAGCGTGGCCCGCATGTCGATCCGCCGGCCGAGCTGGTCGGGCCGGAAGCGCCGCGTCGGCACCGGCTTGATCGGCAGTCTCAGCGCCGCAATCGCCCGCTTCGCCTCGGCCAGCTCGTCCGCCGACATGTCCTCGAAATCCATCTCCTGCAGCACTTCCTGGGGCGAGAAGGTGAGCACCGCGTCGAGCTCGATCTCGACGTTCTCCTGTTTCTCCTCCTCGTCGGGCAGGCGCGGGGCGATGGCCTCGCTGGCCCGCCGGCTCGCCGGCGGTGCCTCGGGCTGGGGCAGCCTGTCGCTCGCCATGACCGGGCCCTGGACCGCGCTCTGCAGGCGGATCTCGCGCCAGAACAGGTGAAACGCCTGGTCGAAGATGTCGTGCTGATCGCGCCGCTCGACGAGGACGGCGTGGAGCGCCCAGTAGAGATCGCTGCGGCGGGTGGGATCGACCGCCTCGACGGCGCGCACCGCCGCGATGGTCTTGCCCGGCCCCGCCGGCAGGCCGGCGCCGCGCAGGCCCCGCACGAAGTGCATGACGTTGTAGGCGAGCGTGCCGCCCGCCTCCGTCTCGACCGGCACCGGGTCCGTCGTCACGACCGCGGCGCGGGCCGGACGGGCCCCGGGGGGCGGCCGCTGGCCTCCGCGAGGCCCCGTTGATAGGCCAGCAGGCGCTCGAGGTTGGCCTGGATCGTCTCGGGGTCGAGCTCGATCCGGTCGAGCTCGATGACGGCGCTCGACCACGCAATCACCTCGCCCAGCCCCGATACTTTGGAGAGATCGGCGCTCCGCATGCGCTCGATGAAGGCGGCGATATTGTCGCTCAGCCGTTTCTCGACCCCCGGCAAGCGAGCGCGCAGGATCGCCTTCTCGCGCGCGGCGTCGGGGTAGTCGACCCAATGGTAGAGGCAGCGCCGCTTGAGCGCGTCATGCACCTCGCGCGTGCGGTTCGAGGTAATGACGACCAGCGGCCGCTCGGCAGCGGTCACCGTGCCCAGCTCGGGCACGCTCACCTGAAACTCGGAGAGAACCTCCAGCAGGTAGGCCTCGAAGGGTGCGTCGGCCCGGTCGATCTCGTCAATCAACAGGACCGGCGGGCCGAGGGGATCGGGCTCAAGCGCCGTGAGCAGCGGACGCTTGACCAGAAAGCGCTCGCCGAAAATATCCTCGGCGAGCGCGTCGCGCTCGGTTCCGCCGCGCTCGGCCAGGCGAATCGCCAGCATCTGCGCAGCGTAGTTCCACTCATAGACGGCGGCCGATGCGTCGAGGCCCTCATAGCACTGCAGGCGGAGGAGCCGCCGGCCCAGCGTCTCGGCAAGGGTCGCGGCGAGCTGTGTCTTGCCGCAGCCGGCCTCCCCTTCCAGCAGCAGGGGGCGGCCCAGCGCGAAGCTCAGGAAGAGCGTCTTGACCAGCGCATCGTCCGCGACATAGCGCCCTTCCTCGAGGAGCGCCCGCGTCTTGGCTTCGCTGCCCGGCAGCGCCCGCACTCGGTCGGTCATGCGCCGCTTCTTACCCGCATCGGGCCCGGATCGAAAGGCGCTGCGCAGCCTGCGGGCTCCTGCGTCGACTGTGTCGCGACTTACGCGCGCCCCTTGCCCGGCCGCCCGTTGTCGGCTTGCATGGGAGCGGCATGGCAACATCGATGGATGGCGGACGAGATGACGGAGAAGTTCGAGAAAGGGTTCCCCGTTTCATGGGATCAGCTTCATCGCGACGCCCGCGCGCTTGCCTGGCGGCTGGCCGAGCGCGGCCCCTGGCGCAGCATCGTGGCGGTCACTCGCGGCGGCATGGTGCCGGCGGCGATCGTCGCCCGCGAGCTCGACATCCGCGTGGTCGACACCATCTGCATCTCCTCCTACGACCATCAGGACCAGCGGTCGGCGAGAGTTCTGAAACCGGTCGCGGGCGACGGTAAGGACATCCTGATCATCGACGATCTCGCCGATACCGGCGCCACCGCCCGCATCGTCCGCGAGATGCTGCCGCGCGCGCACTTCGCCTGCATCTACGCCAAGCCGGCGGGCCGCTCCGAGGCGCACACCTTCGTGACCGAGGTCAGCCAGGACACGTGGATCTTCTTCCCCTGGGACACGGACCTGCGCTTCGTGCCGCCGATCGCCGAGCGCGAGGCGGCGGAAGGCGAGGAAACGGCACCATGACGGAACGGCGCCTGCCGCTCCCCAGCGTCGAGTCGCTCTCGGACGACCAGCGCCGCGTCTACGACGCGATCGAGAGCGGGCCGCGCGGCACGGTGCCGGCGCTCTTCATGGCATTCCTGCACAATGCCGAGCTCGCCGACCGCATCCAGGCGCTGGGCGCCCTCCTCCGTTACCAGACCAGCCTCGCGCCCAGGCTCAGCGAGCTCGCGATCCTGGCGATCGCCCGCCACTGGTCGTGCCAGTACGAATGGCACTGGCACGCGCCGGAGGCCGCGCAGGCGGGCCTGCCCGACACGGTGATCGAAGCGATCAAGCACCGGCGGCCGCCGCCGCTCTCCGCAGAGGACGAGGCGACGGTCTACGATTTCAGTTGCGAGCTGCAGACCAACCGCGCGGTGAGCGACGAGACCTACGACAAGGCGCTGGCGCTGCTCGGGCCCGCGGGCGTGGTGGAGCTCACGGCGCTCAACGGCTACTACGCGATGATCGCGATGACGCTGAACGAGCATCGCATTCCCCTCCCCGGCGGCGCCCCGCCGCAGCTTCCGACATAGCGCTGCTGGCAATCCAATCCCCCGCGCTGTCGCGCCCGATTTTCAACATTTGGGATTTTCTCGCGCTCCAACACAGCCTATTGTGGTTGGCGCCATATCTGGTGGTTCCGTTGGGATACCGCATATGGCGCCGCAGCGGTGGGGAGTTGGGATGGCGTTGACACTAGTACATTCCGAGCGCCTGGCGAGCGATGCGCTCGACGCTGTCGAGCGGGTCATGATGGCCAGCCGTCTCTCGTTCGAACGCATGGGCGACGAGGACATCACGGGCTCGTTCGCTGGCGGCTGGTGCGACTATGAGCTCTGGTTCGCCTACCGTGCCGACCTCGACGTCCTGCATTTCGCCAGCGGATTCGACATGCGCGTCCCGGACGACCGGCGCCGGGCGGTCGGCGCCCTGATCAACCTGATCAACGAGAGCCTGTGGATCGGCCATTTCGATCTCTGGGCCGAGGAAGGCAGGCCAACGTGGCGCCACGCGCTGCTGTTGCGCGGCACAGACGGCGTGGAGGACCCTCAGGTCGTCGATCTCGTGACGGTCGGAGTGGGCGAGTGCGAGCGCTTCTATCCGGCATTCGAGCAAGTGGTCGGGACGGAGCTCGCGCCCGAAACTGCGTTCGAAGCGGCCCTCATGGAGCCGCGCGGGTCAGCCTGATGACGGCGATTTCCGGCGATATCCTCCTGGTCGGCGGCGGCAGGATGGGCAGCGCTCTTGCAGCAGGGTGGCTGCGCGGGCCGCTCGAAGCCGCGCGGCTCGCCATCGTCGAGCCGGACGACGGCACGGCTCAGCGTCTGGCACCGCTCGGCGCGACATGCGTTCCGGCGCCCACCGCGCTTCCCGGCACGCTGCGCCCGGCGGCGATCGTCTACGCCGTCAAGCCCCAGGTGATGGCCCAGGTCGTGCCCCCTTACGCCGACATCGGTGGGCCGGACACCGTTCACCTCTCGATTGCCGCCGGCTGGCCTGTACGCTTGCTGGAGCGCGATCTGGGTGCTGTGCCGATCGTCCGCGCCATGCCCAACACGCCCGCCGCCATCGGCGAAGGCATGACCGTCGCCTGGGCCAACCGGGCCGCCGACCGCGATCAGCAAGCGCTCTGCGAGGCGTTGTTGCGGGCGGTGGGCGCGGTCGCCTGGATCGACGACGAGGCCCTCATGGATGCGGTGACGGCCGTGTCCGGCAGCGGACCGGCTTACGTCTTTCTGCTCGCCGAATGCCTGGCCGAAGCCGCCATCGATGCCGGACTACCCGCCGACCTGGCCCGCACGCTGGCCGACCGCACGGTGAGCGGTGCAGGCGCGCTGCTTGCTCAATCCGAAGAGGACGCCGCCACGCTCCGCCGCAACGTGACCAGTCCGGGCGGCACGACCGAAGCCGCGCTCTCGGTCCTGATGGCGACGGACGGGCTTGCCCCGCTGATGAGCCGCGCGGTTCGCGCCGCCGCCGAACGTTCCCGCGCCCTCGCCCCGGCCTAACCGCACCCGCGGCTGAGACACCGACGCCGGCCGTGTTGACGCTCGGTTTTCCCGCGGCCTACACTTCGGGGACTGGCGGCGAAGAGGCGCAGGACCATGCCGAGGAAAACTGCACCGGGGGCCGGCAAGCGCAAGGACGCGCCTCAGGCCATCATCGAGAGTGCCCTGACACTGGCCGCGAGCCGCGGCTGGTCGCGGGTCGGGTTGGGCGACATCGCCGAGGCGGCGGAGGTCTCCCTCGCCGAGTTGCGCGCCGCGTTTTCTTCCAAGAGCGCCATCGTCGCGGCCTATGCCGCGGCCATAGACCGCGAGGTGCTGGCGGTGCGGGACCCTGAGATGGCCGGGCGCCCGGCTACCGAGCGCCTGTTCGATGTCCTCATGAAGCGCTTTGACCTGCTGAATGCCCACAAGGAAGGGGTTGGCGCGATCATGCGGAGCTGCCCGTCGGACCCGGAGGCAATCCTGTGCGGTCCGCTGACGCTGCGGCGCTCGATGCGCTGGATGCTGGAAGCTGCCGACTTGAGCAGCGCAGGCCTGCAAGGCGGGCTTCGGGTCAAGGCGCTGTCGGCGCTCTACCTCTCCATGCTTCCAGTTTGGCTACGCGACGACAGCGAAGACATGGCGCGCACCATGGCTGTGCTCGACAGGCGGCTGCGACGCCTCGACAGGCTCACGCGCACTCTCTGCCGTTTCGCGCCGAGGCGCGACTGGCGCGATACCCAGCCCGCAGAGGAAGCCGGATAGAGTCCGGCGCAGTATCCGCCGAGGGGGTTTAGACCGGCAGTCGAAGTTCGGCGCGAAGGCCGCCGAGCGAGCCGCCGCTCATGCGGATATCGCCGCCGTGCCCGCGGGCGACGTCGCGTGCGATCGAGAGGCCGAGACCGGCCCCGCCGGTGCGCGGATTGCGGGCGCTATCCAGCCTGAAGAACGGCTTGAACACGTCTTCGCGCTGGTCCACCGGGATGCCCGGTCCGTCATCCTCGACCGCGACCGAGACGACGTCATCCCGGCGAGTGGCGCTGATCGCGACCCGTGCGCCGTGGTGCATGGCATTCTCGACCAGATTGGTCAGGCAGCGGCGGATGGCATTCGGCCGGAGAGCCAGGATCAGCGGCCGCTCGACCTCGAGCACGATGGAGCTGCCCCTGCGGCGCGCATCGCCCGCGACATCGTCGATGATTTCGGCGAGATCGGTGCTGACCGGCGCCTCCCCGCCCTGACCGCGGGCGAAGGCCATGTATTCGTCGATCATGTGCTCCATGAGCAGCAGGTCTTGCTCGGATTCGGTAATCTCTTGACGCGAGCCGGGGTGCGCATCGGCCAGCATGGCGAGCTGCAATCTCACTCGGGTGAGCGGTGTCCTCAGATCGTGAGAGACCCCGGCCAGCATCTCGGTGCGCTGGGCGATCTGACGCTGGATCCGCCCCTGCATCTCCAGGAACGCCGCGCCCGCGCGCCGGATCTCCGTCGCGCCCGAGGGATTGAGGTCGGTCACCGGCCTGCCCTTGCCCAGCGCGTCGGCAGCAGCCGCCAGTCGCCGGATCGGGCGTATCTGGTTGCGCAGAAAAAGGACCGCAATCGCCGAGACCACGATCGCCGTGCCCACCATCCACAGAATGACCAGAACCGTGGTCGACTCCCGCATGCGCTTGACCGTCGTCACCAGGGTCAGCACGCCGTCCGGTCGCTGGACGCGAATTGTCATCCGCTTGTCGGGCAATTGCGTGTTGAGATGGTAGGGGACAGTGAGGCGCTTCTCGAGCTGCCGGTGTAGCGTCGCGTCGATGGTGCGGTCGAACCGATTGGGAGAGTCGTCGGGCAAAACCGCGCCATCCTCGAAGACAACGCCGAACTGCATCTCCCTGCGGGCGATTCGATCGATAGCGGTGCGCTCTTCGGGGCCCGATGCAGCGTCGGCCATGCGCATGATGGTGACGACGTCGCCGGTGACGTCCATCGCCAACTGGCGACTGACCGTATCCCAGTGACGCTCGAAGAATATGTAGGCGACCGTCGCCTGAACCAGGACGAGCGGGATCAGCATGATCAGGAAGGAGCGCCAGAACAGACCGCGCGGCGTGACACGTCTCAACAAACTCATGACGCTTCCTCGCGGAGCGGACGGAGCGGCTCAATCGGCCCGCAGAACATAGCCCCGGCCCCAGACGGTCTGAAGATAGCAGGGATTTTGGGGTTCCGGCTCGATCTTGCGTCTCAGCCGGGCGATCTGCACGTCGATGGCGCGCCGCGATGTGCTTCCGCCGAGCCGTTGGCTGAGCGCATGCCGGCTCAACGTCTGTCCCAGATTGGCGGCAAAGACACGGAGGAGGCCGGCCTCGGCCGTCGTCAGCCGGACCTGCTCATCGCCGCGCAGAAGCTGATCCCGCGCCGGAAAATAGCGGAACTCGCCGATCTTGATGCACGTCGCAGGCAGCGCTGAGGGCGGCGGGGCGGTACGTCGCAGAATGGTGGCAACGCGCAGAAGCAGCTCGCGGGGCTCAAAGGGCTTGGTCAAGTAATCGTCAGCCCCGCTCTCCAACCCGGCGATGCGGTCCTCTGGCTCCCCCATGGCCGTGAGCAGCAGGATCGGGACCGTGGTCGAGCGGCGTAGCCCGCGCGTGAAGTCGATGCCCGATTCACCCGGCATCATGACGTCGAGCACGATCAGGTCAAAGGCCATGCCGTCGAGCTTGGCCCGCGCGTCGGCGGCCGAGCTGGCGGAGGAGACGTGATAACCGTTGTCTCGCAGATAGCGGCCGAGCAGCGTGCGCAGGCGGTCGTCGTCGTCCACCACCAGAATATGCGCTGCCTCGGCCGGAGGCGCCTCGCGCCGGGCTGTGCCCGCAGCCGCGCTCTCGCCGTTCATCGACGCATCGCCCCCCCGCCGGCTGGGCCGATTCGACACCCCGCCCTCAGGGTCGTTCGAAGCGGCGCCGGTCTGCCTCGTCGATGATTCCCATCAAGACCTCCCGATATCCTTCCACGGCGACACCGCCGGCGCTGCGATAGGCCTTGGCAATACGGGCCCGCTGGGTCGCGGAGAGCCGGCCCTCCAGGCTACGCCCCTTCGCGGTAAGCGTCAGCAATCGGCGACGCCCGTCGGCAGGGTCCTGCCGGGTCGTCACGAACCCCTCCCGCACCAGCTGGCCGAGCACTCGGGACAGACTCTGCTTGGTGATCCTCAGAATCTCCAACAACGCGGTAACCGAGATATCCGGATTGCGGCCGACGAAATAGACGACCCGGTGATGCGCACGCCCGAAGCCGTAGGACGCCAGGATCGCATCGCACTCGGTCGTAAAGTCCCGATACGCGAAAAAGAGCAGCTCCATCGCCTCGTGAAGCTGATCCTCGCGCAGGTAAAGCGGATTCGGCCCGGCCTTTACGTCAGTCACATTGACTTATATGCAGGCCGATGCTAAGGAGTGCAACCGCTTTCTGCCCACCCGCCTACCATCAGTGAGCGCCATGGCCGACCTCATCCCCTACGACGATCGCGACGGAGTCATCTGGTTCGATGGCGCGCTCGTGCCGTGGCGCGACGCGAAGCTGCACGTGCTGAGTCACGGCCTGCACTACGCGAGCTGCGTGTTCGAAGGCGAGCGGGTGTACGACGGCCGTATCTTCAAGGTCGAGGAGCACACCCAACGCCTTCTGGATTCCGCCAGCGCGCTGGGATTCGAGATCCCCTATACCTGCGAGGCGCTGGTCGAAGCCTCCAGGCTTGTTGTCAAGGCGCTTGGCATCGGCGACGGCTATGTGCGTCCAATGGCCTGGCGCGGTGCCGAGATGATGGGCGTCTCGGCGCAGCACAACACGATCCACGTGGCGATCGCGACCTGGGCGTGGCCGGCGTATTTCGGCGAGGATGCGATAACGCGGGGCATCAAGCTCAAGACCGCGCGCTGGCGCCGGCCGGCGCCGGATACCGCGCCGGTGAAGGCGAAATGCGCCGGGCTCTACATGATCTGTACCCTCAGCAAGCACGAGGCGGAAGCCGAAGGCTGCCACGATGCGCTGATGCTCGACTGGCGCGGGCGGGTCTCGGAGGCCACGGGCGCCAATATCTTCCTCGTCCAGGACGGCGTCATTCACACGCCGACGCCGGATAGTTTCCTCGACGGCATCACCCGGCGCACGGTCATCGAGCTCGCTGAAAAGCGCGGTTACGAGGTGGTCGAGCGTGCTGTGATGCCCGACGAGATCGCGAAGAGCGACGAGATTTTCCTGACCGGCACCGCTGCCGAGGTGACGCCCGTCGGCGCGATCGACGATCACAATTTCCAGGTTGGGCCGATCACCCGCACCCTGATGGCGGACTACGCGGCGGCGGTGCGCGCGCGGGATTAGGCCTTCTTGGCCGCTTCGCTGGACTCCGCGAGACGTCTGCAGGCAACCAGGTACCGATTCATAACGGCCGACTCGGCGTAGTTCGCCTTGAACGAAGCAAGCGCCGCGTGGGCGCGGGCCCCTGCCGCGTCGGGCGCATCGAACACCGCCATCATAGCCTCCGCCAGTGCCGCCGGATCGTCGGACGGAACCAGGAGAGCGGTGTGCTCATCGAGAGTTTCCAGCGGGCCGCTGACGCGCGTGGCGACGATCGGAACACCGCAGGCCATCGCCTCCAGAACCACGATGCCGAACGGTTCGATCCTCGACGGCAGCACGAACAGATCGGCATCGGCGAGGAACGCCGCAACGTCGTCGATCCAACCGCAGAACGTGACGCGATTCCCGATCCCGAGCCGAGCGGCCAGCGCCTTCAGCGAATTGCGTTCGGGTCCGTCGCCGCCGATTTCCAGCCTGAACGGCGCGCCCTGCTTTGCAGCGTGCGCAGCCGCATGCAGCAGAACATCGAACCCCTTCTTGTGAACGAACCGGCCGAGGGTCTTGACCACGCCGTCCGTTTGTCGCGGTGCCTTGGCGATTGCAACCGGCTCCATCGAACGGAAATGCGGGATGCGCTCGACGCGATCGGCCGGCACGCCGTTCTTACGCAGATAAGCCTCCTGATCCGCCGTTGTCGGCACGAACAGGTCGATGGTGCGGTAGTATTTCAACTCGATCATCGTGTGCAGCATGGCCAGTGTCGAATAGCCGACGGACCGTGCGGCCTTGCCGCCAAGCGCACTGGCGCGGCCCATGTGGGTCTGCACCACGTCCGGCTCGAATCGCCGCAGCAAGCGACCGATCGCCCACCGGCATAGCGGATCCCACGTGCCGTGGCAGCGCACACGCGCGCACTGGAGGTCCGAGCGCCGATCGAGGGCGTCCATGGCATCGCTTTCCGCCGCACCGATGGCGAGAACCTCATGCCCGCGCGATGCGGCCGCCCCGCACAGGTCGATAAAGACCTGCTCCCCTCCGCCCAGTTGGCGCGCCAGCATGATTTGGGCAATACGCATCGTCCTAGCGCCGCGCGTTTCCGCCTTCGCGTGCGGCCGGCGCAGCCGTGAGCGGGACCAGAAGGGCAACCGAGACGATCAGAGCGAGCCACCAATTTTGCCGCATGCCGTAGACCACACGTCCAATCGCTGACGCAGCGACGAACAGGGCCTGCCCGGATTCGTTGGCGTCGTGGTACTGCAAACGAGTGCATCAGAAACGGCATATCGATATATCTTTGTGGTAATATGTAGAGCACTCCTTGACCGCTCTCCTCGACGGAGCACTTGGTCGGCATCACCGACTGACCGGCTCCCATAGGTTAGTTCGGCATAATTTTTGGTCCGGCTGTGTCGGAACAATTCTGCCAACTGGTCGGCCCGGAGCCATCCTTGACCGCGCATTCCCGCACGGCGAGCGGAACTCTGACGAATTCGAGAAGGGTTGCAGCAAGGCGTGTGAGGACCACCCGGAATCAATCCATCACTGCCGGGTCGGCGTACTTCGCCTCGAATGAGCGCACAGCGAAATGTTCCACAACTTCAGCCACGAACACCCACAGCGGCAGGTAAACAACCGTGCCGGTCGTCACGATACCCGAGAACTTGAAACGCCTGCGCAAGCCAGGCAGAGCCAACCGCTGAACGCAAGATTCCGCAGACATTCTCGTTGACAGCCTGAGCCAGTCCGTCCACGCTCACAATCGCCAACGCTAAAGTGTGCGCACTTTCGTGCCGCCTGCTGAATAGAGCAGCTTGGAGCCGTCGAGGAGCAGCGCCCCGCGCTTGGCGAATGGGCAGGAACCAATTGCTTGTGACGATTGCAACGGCCCGGCGCCCAGTGGGTCGGCAAGCAGGGCACAGACATGCTTCCCATATTTGTAATTAATCTTGACCGCAGACCAGACCGGCTGCGATCTATTGCGGCCAATCTGGACCAGATAGGTTTGAAGGCCAATCGAATCCCAGCAGTCGACGCAAGAACCGTCACAGACGAGGAACTGAATGAGCGAGTGAGCCTCAACGGATCGTTTCGTTCGATAAAACTTGATCGCGGTGCTGGTGCGTGCGTGCTCAGTCACTTGCAGGCGTTCGATATGTTTTTATCTGACTCCGAGGCACCGGCGGCCCTTATTCTTGAAGACGATGCAGAACTCGCTGACGACCTCCCCATGTTCATCGAGTCCATCGATTGGTGGCCCGTTGGCGCTAGACTAGTTAAACTTGAGACTTGGGGAAAAAAGGCGCGATTACTTGGTCGTGTATGCGCGGAGCCTTACCAAGGAAGAGAACTGCGTCGGATAGCAGTGTTTGTGGCAGGCGCTTGCGGATATATTGTTAGTCGGGAGTCAGCGCACTACCTACTAAACGAGTGTCGTAATGTAACTTATCCAATGGACCACGTTCTTTTCGATGTGCGTAATTGTACAATAGCCAGAAGTCTCCGCCCGATACAAGTTTTGCCGGGTCTGGTGTGTCAACCTAATAAGATTTTTGACTCCAATTTAGATGAATTTCGAGAGGCCGCAGGGTCAACACGAGGGCTGAGACGAGTACTGAAGAATATCAAAACAATTCCTCATAAATTCGTCACCACAGGGAGAATGGTTGTAGGCGAGATAGAGCACTGTGAAATGGTTTTTCGCAGTAGGGTCTCGATCGAACCTTCAATCAATAAACCGCACTAGACACTGCAGGATCGTCAGGGAACGCGCGAGCACAATTTGACGGGCAGGCCCTATAGTGGTTGACTCGCGCCATTCCGCACTGCTGGGGTGGCCATAAGTGGCACCAAAAGGGCGACCGAAAAGATTAACGCGAGCCACCAGTTCTGCCACTGACCAAAGGCCACGCACCCGATAGCCAAGGCGGCGACTAGCAGGGCCTGCCCACATTCCCGGGTTCGGCGTGACAAATTGTTCATTTGGATCGCAATCAGCCAAAGCAGCGCCAATACAATAACGGCACCGACGGCACCCAGTTCGAGCATGATCTGCAGCGGCCCGTTGTGCGGATGCAACGGCAATATGCTACGACCGGCTTCGTCGGCGCCAAAGAAGTTCTCTGCGAGATGTCGGGAACCGTCGAATCCCCATCCGAGAACAGGCCTCTCTACGATTCGTTCCAACGAGAAATTCCATATCTCCACGCGATGCCGTTCCGAGCCGGATAGCCAATCGGCCCGTTGCCATTCCTGGTTGTGCATTTCCCGCATTGCGAAGGGCAGTGCGACGAACGCTACGACACAAGCCGCAAGTGTAAGAAAGCGCCCGATTTTGCGATTGCTGGCGACGAGAAGAACTGTCGCGAAGCCTATAGCGAATCCGAGAGTCGCCGCCGCGCTTTCAAGAAAAGTCGAAAGGATCCCGAGCAAAACAGGGATGACGAGCGCTTTCCAGCCAATCCCCTTGCTCCAGAGATATGCCACCACCGGCCACACAATTAACGACAGCGCGATCGCACCACGACTGAGAGAGGTTGCTTCGCGCCCGCTGCTTACCTCCTTTACGGAACGAATGGTCGGATAGTCGAGCCCGAATTCCACTACCATGAGGGCTAGGCTCAGACCGAACCCGGCGACGAGCCACAGGCCAATGCGATTTTTCGCCGCGTCATCCAAGGTAGCCACGATAGGGAACAAGACCATACCGGCCGCGAAAATCACTGCGATGCGAAGGGCGAGCACGAGAGATCGCGTCGGGTCGTCGCTCCAAGCCGAAGCGATGGCGCACCACACGACCAGGAGGATGAGAGCAATGGAGAAACGCAAATCCGGAACCGGAAGTCGCCTGTAGGCCCACCAATAGGTCGGGACGGCGAGGAGTACTGCGAGCAGCAGGAGCACCACCGTGCCCTTGGGCGCCATCACGCTGACGATCGGCAGAAGCGCGGCGAACGCGCAGAATATCGCTGTCAGAAGCGCCCTTGGCCTGTTCAAGGTCCGTGTCACTGCGGTCTCCCCGCCGGGGCTTTTGGAAGATGGGGACATGGCAGTCACAGGGCGCTGTCAGGCGCCATTAGATATTCGTTGAGTGGCGTCGATGACGTCATCGACTGCAAGGCTGGCGAGCGGCACGCGACGCAGAGTCGTAACGGCTTGTCCGCACGGCGCGCTCCGCTTGGGGTCGGAGGCAGCCCCGAACAGCGCGACGGTCGGGCAGCCGACCGTGGCCGCGATGTGAATGGGTCCCGTATCGTTGCCCACGGCGCATGTCGCGCGCCGCGCCACGGCAGCGACTTGCCCGAGGCTGGTGCGCCCGCCGAGATTGATCGCGCCCGGCACCTCGCGCGAAATGCTGGCCAGGACCGACGCCTCGGCAGCCGTGCCGATCAGGACCGGCGGACAACCGCGCTCCGACAGGCGTCTGGCAAGATCGGCGAAATGCTCCGCCGGCCAGCGCTTTTCGGGTCGATGCGGCGATCCTCCCGGAACGATCAGCGAAAAGGCTCCGGGCGGTGCCAGCTCCCCCACATCGGCGTCCAGCCAGTCGAGAGTCGGCGGCGGCACGCCGCCGATCCCCGCGATGCCGAGCTGCTCGGCCCGAACCGCGACCGTATGCCTGGACGCCCACTGAGGATTGCGGTGCGGATGAGAGCAACCGGCGACTTCTCCCGACCATTCGGGGCGGCGGCGACGGGGAAGCATCCGGAAGTAAAGGCCCGTGCGGCCTGAGGTCTGGAGGTCGTAGACGCGCGCGAACTCCGCGTCGATCAGGCGTCGGCGCAGCTTGGCCCACGCGAGCGGCTTGGCAAGCAGACTCCGACGTTCGTCCGTCCATACCTCGTCGAACCATGGGCAGCGCGCGCCCCAGTCCGCGAATGCCGGCGTCGTCAGCAACGTGATGCGCGCGGACGGGTGATGACGGCGGATCGCCGAGAAACACCCGGTGGCAAGAACCCAATCGCCGAGCGCGCCGTGCTTGATGACGAGAATGCGCTCATCGCCCGGCATACGAGAGTGCTGTCCGTCTCGCGAGGGGGTGTACGAATTGGGGCCGCTGCAGCGGCGCAGTCACGACGCGCCGCGCCAGCGCGAGGCGGCTTGGTCGTCAGCGGCCCGCGCAGCGACCCAGCGCGGGCCGTCGGCGGTTTCCTCGCGCTTCCAGAACGGCGCCTTGGTCTTGAGCCAGTCGATGAGGAAGGCGCAGGCATCGAGCGCGGCGCGGCGGTGAGAGGCAGCGGTCACCACCAGCACGATCCGATCGCCGGGCTCGAGCCGTCCGTAGCGGTGGATGATCAGCGAGGCGGTCAGGTCCCAGCGCTGACACGCCTCGGCCTCGATGTCCGCGAGCTGCTTCTCGGTCATCGCCGGATAGTGCTCCAGCGTCATCGCCTTGATCGCCGGGCCGGCGCCCGCGTCGGCACGGGTGATGCCGACGAACGACGCGACGGCGCCGATCTCGTTGTTGCCGCCCGTGAGCGCCTCGATTTCGGCACCGATATCGAAGTCCTCGCGCTGGACGCGAATCACGACGGGGCTCCACCGGTCACCGGCGGGAAGAGCGCGATTTCGTCGCCATCGGCGACCGCATGGTCGGGTGCCGCGAATTCCTGATTTACCGCGACCCGGATCACCGAGAGGTCATTGAGCGCGCTGGCATAGCCGCCGCCGCGGCTCCGCAGCCAGTCGAGCAGCGCCGCCACCGTCTGAACGTCCGAGGGGAGCGCGATCTCCTCGGCATCGCGGCCGATCTGCTCCCTGACCCAGGCGAAATAGAGCAGCGTCATCGGTACATCTCGTTGAACGGAAGAAAGTCGACCATCGTGCCCACGCTGAGCGTGGTGAGGTCTTCTGGCAGCTCGATCAGGCCGTCGGCGAAGACCGCCGACGTGAGGATCCCGGCACCGTCACGGGCGAATTTTTCCGCCGCGAGGGTGCCGTCCGGCCGTGTGGACAAACGGGCGCGCAGCCATTCGCGCCTCCCCTTCTTCTTCCGGTAGTCGAAACCCGCCGCCACCCGATAGTGCGCAGGCTCCACCTCGGTGCAGCCACCGAGACGCAGGATCAACGGGCGCGCGAAGCGCAGGAACGTGACCATGACGGCTACCGGGTTGCCGGGAAGCCCGATGAAGGGCACGCGGCCGACCTGGCCGAGGGCGATGGGCCGCCCCGGCCGAATGGCGAGGCGCCAGAAGTGAAGATGGCCGAGGGCCTCCACCGCGGCCTTGACGTGATCCTCGTCGCCGGTCGACATCCCGCCGGAGGTGAGCAGAAGGTCGTGATCGTGGCTCCGCGCAGCCAGGGCGTCGGTAATCACGCCCAGCGAATCGGGCAGGATGCCCATATCGGTGACGGCGCAGCCGAGCCGCTCCGCGAGGCCGGCGATGACGTAGCGGTTGGAATCGTAGATGCCGCCCTCGCCGAGCGCCGCGCCGGGCTCATAGACCTCGTCGCCGGTTGAGAAGATCGCCACCCGCAGCCGACGGAAGACCGCGAGCCCGGTGCGTCCGACGGAAGCGGCGAGGCCGATGTCCTGCGGCCTGAGAGCCCGGCCGGCGGTCAGGATGGTCGTGCCGGGCGTGATATCCTCTCCGGCATTCCGCCGATTGGCGCCGCGCTTGATCCCGGGCGGCACGATGACGGCGTCGCCATCTGCGCGGCAGTCCTCCTGCATGAGCACGGTGTCGGGGCCGGGCGGCATCGGGGCGCCGGTGAAGACGCGGATCGCCTCGCCGCGCACGGCCGGGCGCCCGAGCGGGTGCCCGGCGGCAGCCCGCCCGGTGCAGGGCAGCCGCGTGTCCTCTGCGGCATCGAGGTCGTCGAAGAAGACGGCATAGCCGTCCACGGCGGCGTTGTCGTGCGGCGGCACGGCACGTTCCGAGATCACGGTCTCCGCCAGGATGCGCCCGTTCGCCGCGCGCAGGTCGACCGTCTCGGTCTCGGCGATGGGATGGACGACGCTCTCAAGCTGGGCCAGCGCTTCCGCCGCCGGGGTCAGGGCACCGCCGAAGGCGAAGCAGTCGTCGCTAAGCTGTGCCATTGATCGACACCGAGTCATCGTTGTCGGCAGCGGCGCAATGCGTCACCACGAACGACGCAATCGCCGCCACGTCGTCGATTTCGAATACCGGCACCGGATGCTGGAGCGAGGCCGCTTCCGGCACCGGCCGGTCGCTGGCAATGGCGACGACGGTCGAATCCGATGCAGCGAGGAGCGGACCCTCGCGCGCGCCTCGCCGCACCTCGATCTTGTCGTGGCCGCCGCGCTTGTATCCCTCGATCAACACGAGGTCGGCGGGCTCTACGCGCTCAAGCAGCCGATCCAGCGGCGGCTCGCCGTCATCGCCCGTCTCGCAGAGATGGGCGATGCGGTCGGGCGCCGCCAGCACGATGTCGCGGGCACCGGCGGCACGCCACGCGTGGGCCGGATGCCCCTCGGGCAGTAAGTCGAAGCCATGGTGCGCATGCTTCACGGTCGCCACGCGCAAGCCACGCTCGCGTAGCCGCGGCAGCAGCCGGCAGACCAGCGTGGTCTTGCCGCTGTCGCTCAATCCCGTGACCCCGAAGCGTTGCACTTATTCCTCCTCACGCGACCGTGCAGCGCGAAGGCCACGCACGGCGTCCCGAACATAGCCGATTGCGCTGCCCCAGGTCAGCACCACTGCGAGCCATAGCAGCCACTCGCCGGCGGTGGCGAGTCCGTCCGCAGCGGTGCCGGGCAAGAGCGGTGCGATGGCGGGGGCGAGCAGCAGCAGGGCGATGGCGCCCATCTGGGCGGCAGTCTTCCACTTGGCGAGAGTCTGGACCGGGAGCGCCACGGTGCCGGCCAGAGCCTCCCTGAGCCCCGAAATCAGGAATTCGCGACCGAGGATCGCCACCACGGCGATCACCGGCGCCCTGTCGTCGGTGGCCAGCATGACCAGCGCCGCCGCGACGAGGAGCTTGTCGGCGATGGGATCGAGGATCCGCCCCAGCAGCGAGTGCTGATCGAGCCTCCGTGCTAGCCAGCCGTCCAAAAAATCGCTGAGGGCCGCGGCCGCGAAGACCGCAAACCCCAGCCAAAGCCCGGTCCGGCCGTCGATGAAGAATGCGCCGACAAGGACGGGAACCATGACGATGCGAAGCCCCGTGACGGCATTGGGCCAGCTCGCCACGCGCAGCGGGTCGTCCTCTGCCACGGGCTTCCGGGCCTCGGAGCCGTCAGCCATCGGCACGGAAATGGTCATGGATCGCGCGCGCGACCGCGCTCGATATGCCGTCGACGGTCTCAAGATCGGCGAGTCCCGCCTGGCTCACCCCCCGCGCCGAGCCGAAGCGGTGGAGCAGCGCCTTCTTGCGCCGGGGGCCGACGCCCGGAATCTCGTCGAGCGCCGAGCGGGCGCGCGCCTTGGCCCGCTTGGCCCTGTGGGTGCCGATAGCAAACCGATGCGCCTCGTCCCGCAGGCGCTGCAGGAAGTAGAGCAGCGGATCGCGCGCGCCGAGAGCGACCGGCGGCCGGTCGGGCAGGAAGACGCGCTCGCGCCCGGCGTTGCGTTCCGGCCCCTTGGCGATCGCCGCGACCGCGAGATCGGCAATGCCGAGATCGGCGAACACCCGGCGCGCCTCGCCAAGCTGACCGGCGCCGCCATCGATCAGCACCAGGTCGGGCCACGACTCGCCGGAACGCCCGGGGTCTTCCTTGATAAGGCGGGAAAAGCGCCGGGTCAGCACCTCCCGCATCATGGCGTAGTCGTCGCCAGGCGAGGCCGAGTCGTATGCCGCCGTCGAGCGGATCGTGAACTTGCGATAGGCGCTCTTGATGTAGCCTTCCGGCCCCGCGACGATCATGCTGCCGACCGCATCGGTGCCCGAGATGTGGCTGTTGTCGTAGACCTCGACCCGGTCCGGCGCGCCCTCCAACTCGAAGCGCTGGGCCAGGCTCTCCAGCAAACGCCGCTGCGCCGTGCTCTCGCCGAGCCTGCGTGCGAGCGCCTCCCGCGCGTTGCGCTCGGCATCCTCCAGCAGCTTGCGCTTCGCGCCGCGTAGGGGGCGATGGAGCTTGACCCGCCGCCCCGCCTTGAGCGTGAGCGCCTCGGCGAGCAGCGGCGCCTCCTCCAACGGCCGGTTCACCAGAACGAGGGGTGGCGCCTCCCGCCCACTGTAGAATTGCCCGATGAAGGCGCGGAGGATCGCCTCGGGCGTGTCGTCGGCCCCGTGGCGCGGAAAGAACGCCCGATTGCCGTAGTTCTGGCCCGAGCGGAAGAAGAAGACCTGCACGCAGGCCTGGCCCGCCTCGTCGTGGATGGCGACGACATCGGCATCGCCCATGGAGGGCAGGTTGATGCCTTGGCGCATCTGAATATGGGCGAGCGCCTTGATGCGGTCGCGATAGGCTGCGGCCGTCTCGAACTCCAGCGCGTCGCTCGCCGCTGTCATGCGATCGGTGAGGCGGCGCTGGACCTGCCGGCTCCGCCCGGCAAGGAAGGCCCGCGCCTCCTCCACCAGCCCGTCGTAGTCGGCCTTGCCGATCCGGCCGACGCAGGGCGCGGTGCAGCGCTTGATCTGATACTGCAGGCAGGGCCGGGTGCGGCTCTCCAGCACCGAATCCGAGCACGAGCGCAGCGGGAACGCGCGCTGGAGCGCGTTGATCGTGAGGTCCACGGCGCCGGCGGACGCGAATGGGCCGAAGTAGTCGCCCTGCCCGCTCTTGGCGCCGCGGTACTTCGTGATCTGCGGCCAGCGATGGCCCCGGCGAAGCAGAATGTATGGGAACGATTTGTCGTCTCGCAGCAGGATGTTGTAGTGCGGCTTGAGCCGCTTGATCATGTTGCTCTCGAGCAGGAGCGCCTCGACTTCGCTCTCCGTCGTGATCACCTCGACCGATGTCGTGCCCGCTATCATGCGCTGCAGGCGGACGGGCAGCGTGCGGACGTTGACGTAGGTCGCGACCCGCTTCTTCAGGCTCTTGGCCTTGCCCACATAGAGCGGCTTCTCGTGCCGGTCGCGCATGCAATAGACGCCCGCGCTCGCCGGCATGGTCGTCAGCGCCTTGCGCAGCGCCGCGACTCCGCGCTCGAGCGAGACTCCCGGGTCGGCAAGCGCCGCGGCATCGTCCGTGACGGACGTGGTCGGCCGCTCGGTCTGCACGTCCACCATCGCGTCATCCGTCTGATGCGCCACTTGGCCTGAGAGATAGTCCCTGCCCCGCCACCCGTCAACGCGCAGACCGTCGCCAACGCCTATCGGAATGGAAGCGGCGGCCCCAATCTCTTCGAATCGCGGTGCGAACCGCGCTATGATTGGCCAACCGGCCGGCGCGCCGGGACATCGTTGGGGCGTGCGGTCGCGACCCGAGGACAGGGAGGCACGCATCATGAGCAGAATACGGTGGGTTGCATTCGTCGCGGCTGCCGCCGCGCTGTGTCTTGGAATGGCGCCGGAGGCCAAGGCCGACGGCCACGAGGTGAAGGTCGGGGTCATCCTCGGCTTTACCGGCCCGATCGAGTCGTTGACGCCCGCCATGGGGGCTTCGGCGGAGCTGGCCTTGAAGGAAGCATCGGACTCCGGCGCCTTCCTGGGCGGCAAGGTGCTTGTGCCGGTCAGGGGCGATTCGACCTGCATCGACGCGGCCGCAGCCACGGCCGCAGCGGAGCGTCTGGTCACCGCCGAAGGGGTCGCCGCGATCTTCGGCGCCGACTGTTCCGGCGTCACCATCGCCATCACCAACAACGTCTCGGTGCCGAATGGCGTGGTCACCATCTCGCCGTCGGCGACCTCGCCGGCACTCACCACGATCGAGGACAACGGCCTCTTCTTCCGCACCGCGCCCTCCGATGCCAGGCAGGGGCAGGTGATGGCCGAAATCCTGATCGAGCGCGGCATCGACAGCGTCGCTGTCACCTACACGAACAACGACTACGGCAAGGGGCTCGACGGCAGCTTCAGCGACGCCTTCACCGCCCTCGGCGGCACCGTCGAAATCTCGGCGGCCCACGAGGACGGCAAGGGCGACTACTCGGCCGAGGTGGGCGCACTCGCCGCTTCGGGTGCCGAACACCTGGTCGTCTTCGGCTATGTCGACCAGGGCGGCAAGGGGATCATCCAGACGGCCGTCGACACCGGCGCCTTCGAGAACTTCGTCATCGCCGACGGCATGATCGGAGACACGCTGATCGAGGCAATCGGCGACGCGCTGAACGGCACGATCGGCACGGTGCCGGGCTCCGCATCCGAGGGCGCCCAGATGTTCCTCGATCATGCCGCCGCCAACGGAGTGGAAGGCGATGGTCCGTTCCGTGGTGAGTCTTACGATGCCGCGGCGCTCATCGCGCTCGCCATGCAGGCCGCAGGCTCGGCCGATCGCGGCGCCATCCAGGCGCACGTCATGGCCGTCGCCAACGCACCGGGCGAGCAGATCCTGCCGGGCGAGCTGGCCAAGGGACTGCAGATCCTCGCCGACGGCGGGGAGATCGACTATGTCGGGGCGAGCGGCGTCGAGTTCACCGATGTGGGCGAGGCTGCGGGGTCCTACAAGGAGCTTGAGGTCGAGGGTGGTGAGTTCGTGACCAAGGCCATCCGTTAAGTTAGCGCACCAGGGACGGCGGCTCGGGCAGCGATGACCGGGCCGCCGGCCGCATCCCCTGCCCCGGCAGGCGGCGCGGACGCCGCGCCTGCCATGATCCGGGTCGAGAATGTTCACCTGCATTTCGGCGGCATCCGCGCCGTCGACGGGGTCAGCCTGGAGATCGCGGAGGGATCGATCACCGGCCTGATCGGCCCCAATGGGGCCGGCAAGACCACCCTCTTCAACGTCATCGCCGGCGTCTATCAGCCCTCCGAGGGCCGGGTCTTCCTGCAGGACGAGGACATCACCGGGCTGAAGCCGCACCGGCTCTTCCACCGGGGCGTGTTGCGCACATTCCAGATCGCCCACGAATTCTCGAGCCTCACCGTCGCCGAGAACCTGACGACGGTGCCTGCCGGGCAGGCCGGGGAGGAGCTGGTCAGTGCCTGGTTCCGCCGCGGCAGGGTGCGCGCGCAAGAGGCGGAGCTCCGCGCCCGGGCGGCGGACGTCATCCACTTCCTCGGCCTGGACGAGGTCGCGAGCGAGCGCGCAGGCGCCCTTTCCGGCGGGCAGAAGAAGCTTCTGGAACTCGGACGGACGATGATGACCGAGCCCAGGATCGTCTTCCTCGACGAGGTGGGCGCCGGCGTCAACCGCACCCTGCTGCGAAGCATCGGCGACGCCATCCTCCGCCTCAATCGGGAGCGCGGCTACACCTTCTGCATGATCGAGCACGACATCGACTTCATTTCGCGCCTCTGCCAGCCGGTCATCGTCATGGCCGAAGGCAAGGTGTTGACCCAGGGCTCCCCGGACGAGGTCAAGGCGGATCATCGGGTGATCGACTCTTACCTTGGACACGGCCGGAGACGCGGCCTCGGCGTGTCATGAGCTTTCTTGCCGGCGAAGGGATGACCGGCGGCTACGGCGGTGCGGACATCATTCGCGGCTGCACGATCGAGGCCGAACAGGGCGAGGTCGCGGTCATCGTGGGCCCCAACGGCGCCGGCAAGTCGACCGCCATGAAGGCGATCTTCGGCATGGTCATGCTGCGGGAGGGTGCGATCCGGCTCGACGGCGAGGACATCACCCGGCTCAGCCCGCAGGAGCGCGTGCGCAAGGGCATGGGGTTCGTGCCGCAGGAGCGCAACGTCTTCACCACCATGACCGTCCAGGAAAACCTGGAGATGGGCGCCTACATTCGCCACGACGGCGTCGCCGACACCATGGCGCTGGTCTTCGACCTCTTCCCGATCCTGAAGGAGAGGCGGCGCCAGCTTGCCGGCGAGCTCTCGGGCGGCCAGCGTCAGCAGGTGGCGATCGGCCGGGCGCTGATGACCGAACCCCGGCTGCTCATGCTGGACGAGCCCACCGCCGGCGTCTCGCCCGTGGTCATGGACGATCTCTTCGACCGTATCCTGGAAATTCGCGCGACCGGCATCGCCATCCTCATGGTCGAGCAGAACGCCGCCCAGGCGCTCTCCATCGCCGATCGGGGCTATGTGCTCGTCACCGGCGAGAACCGCCACACGGATACCGGCGCGGCGCTCCTCTCCGATCCCGAAGTGCGGCGCTCGTTCCTCGGCGGGTAGCCCATGGAGAACGTGGCGAACGCGGTCGTTCTGCTGACGAACTTCGTCATCGTGCCGGGCGTCGCCTACGGCTCCCAGCTCGCCCTCGGCGCCCTCGGCGTTACGCTCATCTTCGGCATCCTGCGCTTCGCCAATTTCGCCCACGGCGACGTGATGGCGTTCGGCACCATGGTGGTTCTGCTGACGACATGGTGGCTCCAGGGCATGGACGTCGGCATCGCGCCGCTGCCGACGGCGCTGATCGCCTTGCCCTTCGGCATCGTGGCCACGGCCGCCTTCAACCTGAGTGCGGACCGCCTCGTCTTCCGCTTCTACCGGCGCCGCAGGAGCCCGCCGGTGATCCTGCTGATCGCCTCGGTCGGCGTGATGTTCGCGCTGCAGGGTATCGTCCGCTTCATCATCGGACCCGACGACCGGCGGCTCGCCGACGGGGCGCGCTTCCTGATCAAGGCCTCCGAGTTCAAGGTCGCGACCGGGCTGAAGGAAGGCCTCGCGATCAAGCTCTCCCAGGGGCTGACGGTGGTCGTCACGGCGATCGCGGTGACGGCGCTCTTCTGGTTCCTGCACCGCACGCGGGCCGGCAAGGCGATGCGGGCCTATTCGGACAATGAGGACCTGGCGCTGCTCTCCGGCGTCAACCCGGACAGGGTGGTGTTGTACGCCTGGCTGATCGCCGCCACGCTGGCGGCGGTGGCCGGCACCATGTACGGCATCGACAAGAGCTTCAAGCCGTTCACCTACTTTCAGCTTCTCCTCCCCATCTTCGCTTCCGCGATCCTCGGCGGGATCGGCAATCCGCTGGGCGCGGTCGCAGGCGCCTTCATCGTGGCGCTCTCGGAGACGGGGGTGACATACGCCTACAAGAAGTTCCTGCGCTACCTCCTGCCCGAGAGCTGGGAGCCGAGCAGCCTCATCCAGCTCTTGTCCACCGACTACAAGCTCGCGATCTCCTTCGTCATCCTGGTGGTCGTGCTGCTGGTGCGCCCGACCGGGCTCTTCCGCGGGCGGGTGCTGTCGTGAGGCCGGGGCTCCGCACGCCGGCGCTCTTCGCCGCCATGGCGCTGCTGCTCATCGCGGTCGGCGCCAGCCAGTCCTGGGTGGTCAGCCTCTCGATCCTCAATCTCTGCCTGATCTCCGCGATCATGGCGCTCGGCCTCAACATGCAGTGGGGCTATGCGGGCCTGCTCAACGTCGGCGTGATGGGTTTCGCCGCGCTCGGCGGACTGGCGGGCGTTCTGGTCTCGCAGGCGCCGGTGGCGGATGCGTGGGCGGCGGGCGGCGAGGGCCTCGGTTTCGCGCTCGCCGTGCTGGCAGGCATCGTGCTGCTGGTCGTGCTGGTGCGCCGCCTCTTGCGCAAGGGTCCGCTGCGCACGGCGGCGACGGTTCTCCTCCTGGTCGGGGGGTTCTTCCTCATCCGCATCTTCTTCGACCCGGCGGTCGATGCGATCCAGCATGTCGACAGCGCCAGGACCGGCTATCTCGGCGGCGCCGGCCTGCCGATCGTCCTCTCCTGGGCGCTCGGCGGGCTGCTTGCCGCCGGCGCGGCCTGGCTCATCGGCAAGGTCGCGCTCGGGCTGCGCGCCGACTATTTCGCCATCGCCACCCTCGGCATCGCCGAGATCGTCATCACCGTCATCAAGAACGAGGACTGGCTCAGCCGGGGCGTGAAGAACGTCACCGGCCTCGACCGGCCGGTGCCCTACGAGATCGACCTGCAGGCGAGCCCCTGGTTCCTCGATCTCGCGCACTGGCTGGGGGCGGACCCGATCCAGGGTTCGAGCATCTTCGTGAAGCTCTGCTACGCGGTGCTCTTCGCGCTCGTCCTCATGGCGATCGTATGGCTGGCCGAGCGGGCGCTGAACTCTCCCTGGGGCCGCATGATGCGCGCCATCCGCGACAACGAGGACGCGGCCGCCGCGATGGGCAAGGACGTGACCCGGCGCCACATGCAGATCTTCGTTCTGGGCGCGGCGGTGATGGGAATCGCCGGTGCGATGCTCACCACCCTCGACGGGCAGTTCACGCCGGGCAGCTACCAGCCGCTCCGCTTCACCTTCCTGATCTGGGTGATGGTGATCGTCGGCGGCTCGGGCAACAACTGGGGCGCGATGCTCGGCGGCTTCCTGGTGTGGTTCCTGTGGGTCGAGGCCGAGCCCGCCGCGTTCTGGCTGATGGACGCGATCACTGCAGGGCTGCCTGAGGACAACTCGCTCCGGGCTCACCTGCTCGACAGCGCCGCCTACATGCGGCTCATCATCATGGGACTCATCCTCCTCGTCGTCATGCGCTTCAGCCCGCGCGGCATCATTCCGGAAGGGCGCGGGCACTGAAGCGGCGCCCGCCAACGGCCCGCGATACGCGCAGAACATAAACTTTGGGCGGGATTCGCCGGGATTAAGTGGGATTAAGTGGGATAAGTGGGATTAAGTGGGACAAGTGGGATTCCGCGGGGACAACCGCCGGCGGTCCTCCATGATGACGGCGGGGGCTGCGGGCACCAGCCGCCCCGGCAATAGGCGGCCGCTTTCCTCTGCCTTCGCCTGCCGCGCCCCGTTCGCTCTTGCACTGTACGGCACGGCAACTGCGCCGGCTGCGCGCAGACCGCGGCCGCGGTGAGACATCCGGGCCGCACGATGAGCCGGGCGCGCGTCTGCCTGGTCGCGGCGGAGGAGGAGCCCCCCGCCTCACCCTGGCCCGCTCCACTCCGCAGGGCAGAAGGGAGGGTCGGTCGGCCAGAGTCGGCCTTCCGCCTCCCGCCGTCTCAGCTCAGCATCCCGCGCCCTGTGCGCGTCCCACGTATCGCGCGCCCCGCGCGCGTCCAACACATCCTGCGCCCCGCTTGCGCCCCATGCATCCTGCGCCCCGCCGTCGGCAGGTGACTCGGGCGTGGAGTCCGGCGAGGTGACGGGGGAGTCCGCGGGAGAGGCCGCGGCCCACCCCGATTCCGACGGTGGCGGATCTGTGCGCCCAGGGAAGACGTGCCCCTCGAGAGCCCGGCGGACGGTTTCGACCCGTTCGGCATGCGTCATACTGGCCGCGCGCGCGGCCGGCCCGGCGTGCGCGGCGGCATCGGCCATCGCCTGCTCACGCTCGATGCGGAGCCTGTCGGCGCTTTCGATGCGATGGAGCGCGAGCGCGAGGCGGGCGAGGTCCTCGGTCGGCACCGGCTCCGCGCGCTGGCCGAGCTCGGCCATCGTGCAGAGCGCCAGCGTTCGCAGGGTTTCGATTGCGATGAGGGCGCTAAGCCCCTCGGCGCAGGGGTCGCGCGTGCGCTCCCATTCCTCGGCAAAGCGAACGGCCTCGCGCTGCAGGCAAATCAGGCCGTCCATGCGCTCGGCCCAGCGGCCCTCGGCAGGTCGCGCACGCGCGCAGCGTCGTGCGCGCGGGATCAAAACCGAACTCTCGCCGTCGCCCGCGCGGACGCGCGCCACGATCTCGTCCAGGCTGGAGCCGTCCTCGATTGCTGCGGCGACGGCGTCCTGGATTGCGGCCGGCAACAGCTCGTCCGATGCGCGTCCGCCCATCGCATCTGCCGTGCCCGGCGTGCTCTGGCACTGTGTCGCGCGGACACGCGCGCGGGAAAATGATCGCCGCATGGCGGGCAATCCTGGCGCCGGCGGCGCGCGCCGTGCACCGCACAATGGTTCGGGGTCCAGAAGATGAGAGACCCCTTGCTTCCGTCATGGACTAAGAGCACCGCGCAGACCGAGACCGTGGCGAGGAACCCGTGCCAGCGCTCTGTTCCCGACGCTCAGGCGGTGTTGGATCGGCTCGCGTACTCTCCGACCCGGTCACGCCCCCACGCCGTCATGCCCGGACTTGTTCCGGGCATCTCTCTCGGCCAGTCCCGCCCGTGGGTGGGCAGTCGCGTGGATGGCCGGAACGAGTCCGGCCATGACGCAGTGGGGATGTCATGCAAATGCGTAGGAAACTCTCGAACAGGGCACGAGCGTCGACCGCAGCGGCCAATTGTCGCGCTTCAGCCCGCGCTTCAAGGATTTCGGCCTGATCTGAGCGAGGCGTCTTGCCGGCGCGGGTAGACACGACTGTTCAACACCGAGGCGATGCGACCACTCATTCGCAGCGCTCTCCCGCTCAAAATTCGGGATCGATACTGTACTCGATTGGGAGAAACTGCGACTTCGCGGTCAACCCTATGGACATGTCGGTCTCCCGACTAAGTGAGTTGATGGATGACGGAGCCGGGGGGAAGATTCAAGTCCAAAATCTCATGTATCATGCCATTTTCGAGCGCCCAAGCTGCGTCCCTAACTCGTTGTTCTCTAAACATTTTTCGAGCCTCGTCAAGCGTGAGCGCGCTTCGTTCAGCCATAATCGTTCCAATGCGGTCGTGATCGGCTATGATGCTATCCAGATGCTCTCTCAAGTACCTCTCATCCAAACTGAGTTGGCCCGATCTGTCAAATTTGACCCCATGGAACATGAAGGTGGAGGGTGGAGCGCAATATCGAACATCTGCAGCTAAGAAAAGAATATTGGCAACTGAACCGACATTTCCAACGTTATGTGAAATCATCTTTGTGGGTAAAGAGCGCATAATATTGTAGCAATAAATTCCTGCTTGTACATTTCCTCCGTTGCAATTCAATAAGAGATAAATCTCGCGATTCGAAGCTGAAACACTCCAAAGTACCTTAACAAGTTCATTTATGCTTTCTTGGGAAATGCCCCGCGTAAAGAGCACGTACTCTCGATCATTCATTGTACTACACCTCTCATGCCGTCATTCCGTTGGCTACAAGCAGTTGCACCACATTGGGCCAAGAAGTGATCCAATGAAGCCTTGCCTCAACGCTCCCAACGGCTGACATATCCCACCGATGCATTCGGCTCTTTGTAGGCAAGGCGTACAAGGCCAAGTTTGCTGATCCGAGGTTAGAAGACCCGAATCATCCAACTCTCGGAAGCGCTCTTGATTTCAATTGGTGAAGAAAGCGCCCGGCCGAACGCGCGTGAATGCATCTCGGCCGGGCACTACAAAGCCATCAGTGCTTCGTCGGATCGACCAGCTTGTAGGTCGTGCCGGGCTTCGGCGCTGGAGGGAGCGGTTCTCCCTTCACCACTGTTCGTTCCGGTCCTTTGACGCCCCGAGGGCCGATCTGCTGGTACTGGCCTGATTGCGGGGCTGATTGTCCGGGCTTAAGCCCGCTCGGTCTCTTCGCCATGCGAGGAGACTCCTCTGTTGACAGAGACCCCTCTGGTCGAAGTACCCTGAGCCGGCTACGCTGGATTCGTGACCAGAACACCTCCCTGCCGAGGGGTCTCTAGACGATTGGCAGGGAGACTAGGCCGGGGTGTCCGCCCCGGCCTAGTCACGTCCAAGGTATATTCCCAGATCGACATACGCTTGTCAATGCGCCGCAAGCTACATGCACAACATCCGCAGCGGCATTCGGCGAGTCACCCAAGATGTGGGGCGTAGCGGATCAAATTCCACCCAGCGAATCATTGCCCGCAGCGGCAAATTCGGCGCGAATCGAGTCGCTTTGTGCACCCAGCGCGGGCACGGGGCGGAGGGGGCGGTCGTCCCCCTCGCCCGCGCCGTGGCGGGCTGGGGGTGCCACGATCTCGACCGTGCCAGCGGGTGTCGCGACGGCTGCCCGGCGAAGCTGCGGGTGCGCCGAAAGCCCCGCGACCTCGTTGAGGCGGCCGAAGGCGATCTGCGCGCCGCGTAGTGCCTCCGCTAGCGTGTCCATGGTGTGGCGGCCAAAAACTTCGACGATCAGCGCGTCCATCTCGGGTCTGTTCGCGAGGCGGGCCGGGTGGCCGGCGAAGCGCGGGTCCGTCGTGAGGGCGGCGTCGCCCAGGATGTGTTCGCAGAAGCGCGCCCACTCGCGCTCGTTCTGGATCGCGATCACCATCTGCCCGCCGTCGCCCACGGGATAGGCGCCGTAGGGTGCGATCATGGCGTGGTTGAGGCCCGTGCGCGCGGGCGCCTTGCCGCCGTGCTCCAGGTGCAGCAGCGGCACGGTCATCCAGTCCGCCATGCCGTCGAAGAGCGAGACCCTGATGCCGCTGCCCCGGCCGGTGCGGTGGCGCCCGTGCAGCGCCTCCAGGATCGCGCCGTAGGCGTTGAGCCCGGCCCCGATATCGCAGACCGAGACCCCGACGCGGCTCGCGGAGTCGGGCGTGCCGGTCACCGACGCGATCCCCGATTCGCACTGGATGAGGAAGTCGTAGGCCTTCATCGCGGCATAGGGGCCGCTCTCGCCATAGCCGCTGATGTCGCAGGTGATGAGGCGAGGATGCCGCCCTCGGAGCACGCCTGAGTCGAAGCCCGCCCGTGCCGCAGCACCTGGTGCCAGGTTCTGCACGAAGACGTCGGCGCGGGCGATGATGCGGTGAAGCAGGGCGTTGTCGGTGGCGTCCTTGATGTCGAGGACGACGGACTCCTTGCCGCGGTTGAGCCAGACGAACCAGGCGCACTCCCCCGCCACCACATGGTCGTAGAAGCGGGCGAAATCGCCCTCCGCCCGCTCGACCTTGATGACGCGCGCGCCCGCGTCGGCGAGGCGGCTGGTGGCGAAGGGCGCGGCGACGGCCTGCTCGACCGAGGCCACCAGGAGGCCGGCGAGCGGCCCTTCCGCGGCCTCGCTCATCGCCGCGCGGCCTCTGCGAGGTCAGTAGGAGCGCGTCATGCCAAGCCGGCCGCCCGGCTCCACTCCGCCGGTCACCCAGCTTGGCGGCGAAGCCGTCAACGCACTAACATTCAAACTGGACAAGTCGCCGGGGGCAGGTCAACGATGCTTGAGGAAATCTGTGGCGGTCCCTGTGAAGAGGCGGACGAGCCGGCCGAGGCCATCGCACGCGCCAGGGATGGCAAGGGGCAGTGGGCCGCCGAATAGCTCCGCCAGGGGCGGGGCGGGCAGCCCGAATGGCCCGGAATGGCGGGTGCTTGACGGGCGCAGGTGCGCTTTCGAGAATACCGGCGCGATCGCAGCACGCATGATCCACCGAGGGAGTCGATGACAGCGCCGACCCTGGTCGAGATGCGCAATATCTACAAGAGCTTCGGCGGCACCCATGCGGTCGAGGATGTCTCCATCGCCGTCCAGGCCGGTGAGGTGCTCGGCGTCGTCGGCCACAACGGTGCCGGCAAGTCGACACTCATCAAGATCCTCGCCGGCGCCTACCGCATGGACAGCGGCGAGATTTATGTCCGCGGCGAGAAGGTCTCGATCAGCACTCCCCGCGAAGCCAGGAACCACGGTATCGAGACGCTCTATCAGGACCTGGCGCTCGCCGACCATCTCGACGCGGTGGCGAATCTGTTCCTGGGCCGCGAGATCATGACCCGCTGGGCGACTCTGAACAGCAATGCCATGGAGCGCGCCGCCCGCGAGGTCATCGCCCGCATCAACCCCAACTTCGTCAACCTGCGGGAGCCGGTGCAGCGGCTCTCGGGCGGCCAGCGCCAGTCGGTGGCCATCGCGCGGGCGCTCTATTTCGACACCAAGGTCCTCATCATGGACGAGCCGACCGCGGCGCTCGGGCATCGCGAGACCACGGTCTTCAAGGAGCTCGTACTCCGGCTCAAGTCGGAGGGGATCGCCATGGTCCTGATCTCCCACGACATCCACGACGTGTTCGACCTGTCGGACCGGATCACGGTGATGACCAACGGCCGCCAGATCGGCACCCACCGCACCGCCGAGGTCACCAAGGACCAGGTGCTGAGCATGATCATCCTCGGCAAGCAGCCGGGCGAGGAAACCGCCGAGGACATAGCGACCCTGCATTGAGCGGCTCCGCGCCACCGCCGCGAGGCGCACGTCACCGCCCGTTACATGACCCTGGAATCCATCGCTCCCACGGGCGACGATGAATTAATCAAGCTGCCCGCCGGGGCAGACTGAACGTGCCGGCCCTACCCGCCGGATACCGCGACGGGCGCGAGGCTCCTACACCACGGCCCGGGACACGACCCGCGGAAGCCGAAATTGCGCGCCCCGGCGTTCTTGATCTAGAGTCGGCGCCGGTATGTTGCGCGAGGGCACGCCTTGGCCCGATCCGATTTCACGCCCCGCCTGCCCGGCCTGAACCCGAATTCGGCTGCGGGGCGCCTCCTTGGTGCGGCGCTGAGGGGGGTCATCGACAACCCCACCGTATTCACCGCCGGCATCCTGCTGTTGATGTGGCTGGTGCTGTCGCAGCTCTCGCCCTACTTCTTCACCGTCGGCAACCTGTTCGAGATCACCGTGCAGGCCGCCGTGATCGCGCTGATCGCGGTGGGGCAGACCTTCGTCATCCTTGCCAAGGGGATCGACCTCTCTGTCGGAGCGATCCTCGCCGCCGCCGCCGTCACCTCGACCATGGTCATGGATGCCGGCTACGGGCTCCCCGCCGGCGTCATCGCAGGGCTCCTCTGCGGCGCGTTCTTCGGCGCGGCGAACGGCATAGCGGTCGGCGTCCTCAGGATCCCGCCCTTCGTTGCGACCCTCGGCATGATGGGCATTGCCCGCGGCTATGCCCTGATCATCACCGAAGGCATTCCCATCTTCAGAGTGGCGGAGGGCTTCGAGGTTCTCGGCCAGGGCCGCGTGTGGGGGGTGGTGCCGGTGCCGACGATCGCGACGCTCGGACTCTATGCGATCGGGCTCTTCGTGCTGCTCCGCACCCGGCTCGGCCGCTACACCTTCGCCATCGGCAGCAATCAACAGGCCACCAAGGTCTCAGGCATCAACGTCCCTCTCTATCTGATCCTCATCTACGGCTTGAGCGGCATCACCGCCGCCATCGCTGGACTCACCGAAGCCTCGCGCATCGGCAGCGGCCAGCCGGCGGGCGGGGTCGGCTACGAGCTCGATTCGATCGCCGCCGTGGTCATCGGCGGCACCAGCCTGTTCGGCGGCCAGGGCAGCCTGATCGCCTCGCTGATCGGCGCGCTCATCATCGCCACGCTGCGCAACGGTCTCAACGTGCTCGGCGTCTACGCCTTCTGGCAGCTGGTGGCTATCGGTGCTATCCTGATCGCCGCCGTTTACATCGACAATTGGCGGCGTCTGAGGAGCGGCGGAGAAGAATAGAAACAACGTCGCCGCGCGCTGGGCAGCGGCGATTGTGCCGTCAGGGAGAGAAAAAAGCATGAAGAATCGCGCACCAATGTCACAGGCTTGCCGCGCGGTCGCGGCAGCGGCCGTGATCGCCGCATTCTCCGCGGTGGGCTTCGGCTCTGACGCCATCGCGGCAGACAAGACGCTGGCGTGGATCCCGAAATCAACCGATTCGTCCTTCTGGCTCGCCATCAAGCGGGGCGCCGAGAAGGCCGGCGAGGAGCTCGGTTACGAGGTCCTCTATGTCGGCACACAGGACCAGACCCAAATCGCGGGCCAGATCAACCTGGTCAACGACATGGTAACCCGAAGGATCGACGGCATTCTCATCGCCGCGACCGATGCCAAGGCACTGTCGGCGCCGGTGACCAAGGCCATCGAGGCCGGCGTGCCGGTCATCACGGTCGATTCCGGAATCGACCCCGACACCTCCCTCGCCTACATCGCCACCGACAACATCGGAGCCGCCAAGGCTGCCGCAAAGACGTTGGCGGAGCTGATCGGTGGCAAGGGCAAGGTCGGCGATATCGGCATCACCGCCGGCTCCCAGACCGGCTACGAGCGCGAGAGCGGCTTCCTCGAGGAGATGAAGAACTACCCCGACATCGAGGTGGTGCCAGTGCAGTATTCGGGATGCAGCCCGGCCAAGGCGCTGAACATCGCGACCGACACGTACACCGGCAATCCAGACCTGGTCGGCTTCTACGGGGCGTGTGACGGCGCCGGCACCGGCGCGGGCCAGCTCACCAAGCAGAAGGACCTCGATCTCCGCATCGTCGCTTTCGACAGCTCGGCGGAGGAATTCGAGTTGTTCAAGGAGGGCTTCATCGACGCGCTCATCCTGCAAGATCCGTACAAGATGGGCTATGACGGCGTCTACACCATGGACAAGATCCTGAAGGGCGAGAAGGTGGAGCCGCGCACCGTGGCGATCCCGGCCCAGGTCGTGACGCTGGAGAACATGAACGAGCCGGCGATCCAGAAGCTGCTAAGCGACATGGAGCTTCTGTAGCAGCATCCATTGGCGGGGGGGTCGGCCGGAAGGGCGGAGACCCCGCCCCCGACGACCGAACGGGGCTCCGCCGCGCTTGAGCGTGCCGGAGCCCCAAGTCGCCTTCTCGCGGATGCGCTTCTCCTCGCGGTACAGCGCACCCATCAGCGCCAGCGCCTCGCCCACCAGTCTCGGCTCCGCCCCCTGCGCCCCCTCAAACCCCCTGCGTGCATGGCTCCAGCATTGAGCATGGGTGACAAACCCCGCCCGCACCTTCGCGTAAGCTACGTAGGCGACATAGCCGCCGCTCGCCTCAAGCCGCTTGTGCTGGCGGTGAAGCGGAAGGTGCCAGACGAACTTTTCCACCAGCATCCCGGCCAGGAAGCTCACATCCGCGCAGCTGCGCTCCAGCACAGCGGGCCGCGCCGCAGGCGATAGAACCTCCCGCGTCTCGCGCCTCTTCATGGTCGCGTAGACGTAGCGCAGCACCTTGTAGCTGCCCGGCTCCTGCGCCACCTATGCCAGCAGAACGGCGGAGCGGAGATATCTTCTCGGCACGGCGGGGCGCTTGAAAGACGAGGTTTATCCGCTCCGCGCCCTCGGTGCTCTGCTCGAAATGACGGGTGGAGCGCGTCCTTCCGTCATTGGCGGCGGCGGAGAATGCGGGTTTGAGCGGCTTGCCTCGGCTCGCGGTGACCAGCAACATCGCCCTCGGGTGATGACCGATGGCAGGCGCAATGGAAATCCGGTCGGTCGCGGTGATGGGGGCGGGACATGGGGGTTACGCCGCCGCCGCCGATCTGACGCGGCGGGGATTCGAGGTCCGGCTCCACGCGCGCCGCGAGGAGAGACTCAAGCCGATTCGCGCCAATGGCGGCATCGATGTCCGCGGCATCTTTGAGGGCCGCGAGATGCCGGCCCTCCTGACCACCGACGTCGCCGAAGCGATCGCCGGCACCGATCTCGTCATGTTGGTGGTGCCCTCGGTCGCCCACGCCTGGTACGCCGAGCGGCTCGCTGGGGTTCTGGCGGAGGGCACGCCCGTCTTCCTCGATCCCGGACATACCGGCGGGGGACTGCATTTCCGCGCAGAGATGCGCCGCGCCGGACATACCGCCCCGTTCGAAACGTGCGAGACGGTCACGCTCACTTTCATCTGCCGGATCGAGGCACCGGCGCGGGTCGGCATCTACAGCTACACCAAATCCCCGATGTTCGCGGCGCTGGGCGAGTGGGTGGTGCCGCAGCTGATGGGCGGCGGCAAGGTCAATATGATCGGCCGCTCCACCGAGGATGCGCTGTCCACGCTCAATTATCCGACCGCGGCCTCCCTCTCGGCCTTCGTGCTCGCGGTCCTGGTCGCACTGCTGGCGGCACTCACGCTGCTCACCCGGCGGCGGGGCGGTATCGCCGGCCTGTTCGAGGCGCTGAAGCTGTGAGCGCGGCGGACGCGCAAGCGGGCGGCAGGACCAGGCGGGGCCCGCGCCTGCGCCTGTGGGAGCATGCGGTGTATGCGCCGATCTGGCGGCCGCTGGCCGTGTGGATCGGCCTCGTGCTCATCGTGCTCACCTATATTCCTCTGGTCTGGCTGGTCGTCATGTCGTTCAGCGACCGGCCGCTCTCAGGCATTCCCCATCCCCTGACGCTTCGCTGGTACGACCAGCTGTTCGCGACCTCCGCCTGGATCGAGCCGATGACCGACAGCCTGTGGCTCGCGCTCGCCGTCGGCGCCTGCTGCGTCCTCGTCTCGGTGCCTGTGGGCCGCGCGATCCCGCGGATGAAGCGGCGCGGCGGGGTGCTGCTGATCACGCTGCTGCCGCTGTTCGTGCCGGGGCTCACCATGGGGGCCGCGCTGTTCCTCTTCATCCGCTCCTACATGCACTTCAAGCTCGGCATGTGGTCGGTCTTCGTCGGCCACATGGTCTGGGCGCTGCCCTTCGCCTTTCTGCTGGTGATCGTGCTGGCCACGCGCTTCGACCACCGCCTGCTGGAGGCGGCGGAGGATCTCGGGGCCTCCGCCTGGAAGCGGTTCTGGCAGATCGAGTTCCCGATCATGCGCCCCGGCATCGTCGGCGCCGGCCTGTTCGGCTTCATCCTCTCGTTCAACGAGCTCCTGCGCTCGATCTTCCTGCGCGGCACCGAGACGACGATGCCGATCTACACCTGGGCGCAGGCGTCCTCGCATCAGTCCAACGTGCCGATCATTTTCGGCCTGGCCTCGCTTATCTTTGGCGTCACGCTACCGATCATCGGCACCTTCTTCTGGATCCTGTTCAGCCGCACCGGCCAGGCGCGCTGAAACGGGCACCCCGCCGGCGCCGAGTGACGACACCACTATTTTGCCTTTAACTACGGTTTGGAGTGTCGGTTCCACGCTGATCGGCACCCCAATCATTGGCCTTCTTCATGGAGGTCATTACAGCGCACTCGACAACGCTTGCGGGGGCAGGATTTGAACCGTAAGCCTCCGGCGTAGCTTTCAATTACCCACAACATCGGCTTGCAGGTTGGCTCCGAGGATTATGTCGTTGAGGCGAGAGAGGCCGCGCCACATGACGATGTTTCCCGGCGGCGGGTCCTTGGCGCGGGCGCGGTTGGGGAATGGTGAAGGAAAGGCGGCGAAGAGTAGCCGTTGGGCTCGAAGCAGGCGACGCCCTGCGCCTGAGAGCCGATTTGGCCGATCGAGGCTACCATCGCGGTCGCCTCGGTGCGCCGCGCTGGCGCTCGCTACGAATTTCGATATTCGAAAAAGATGGCGTAAACATGTGTAGCGTTGATGCGACGCGAGTGCGCAGGAAACGGAAATGAAGTGGTACCTATATTGTGCCCGGCAAATGGGACAGCAGCATTGTGTCGAGAGAGCGTGAGTCATAACACACTGTTTAATAACGTATAATAAGACTCACTTACCGTGTCCACGATGCCACCATGCGATGAACCAAGAAATGCGCCATGGTCCGGGGCATCGGGCAGGCAGGGAGGCTTCTTCCGTTACAGCCCGGTAGCGCATCGCGCGCCTTGCGCGCGCCGGGCGGTCAGTCGCCGGTGAGCAGGCGCTCTACCAGCTGGCGAACGGTCGGGATGAAGCGGTTCGAGTAGAAGGGATCGCTCGCGAAGCGAAAGGCCGCGTGGCCGGCGAACATGAGCTGGTTGTCGATGTCTTCGCCGTGGATGATCTCCTGCAGCGTCTTCTGGATGCAGTAGCTGCGGGGATCGGTCTTCTTGCCGGTCGAGCCCGGCTCGTTGGTCGCCCAGTTGCTGAACCGGCAGGCGCTGAGGCAGCCCATGCAGGCCGCCTGATCGGCCCTGATTTCGCGCGCCTTCTCGTCGGTCACGAAGATGATCGTGGTGTCGGGGGTCTTCATCACCGAGTTGAAGCCCTCCCCCATCCACTCTTCGGCTCGCGCCAGGTCGCCCTTGGTGAGATAGAACGTGCGCCCGCGCGGCCCCGGGGTGAACACCCGGTCGTGGTCGCCGATGGGCTCGGCGGTGTAGGCGACCTGCCGGTGCTCGCGCTCGGCGAGCTCCCTGATGAAGTCGTTGCGCACCGCAGACGAATAGAACCCGGTCGGGCTGAAGCGGTTGAGCTTCACGTCCCCCTCCTCCATCGACAGCAGCTTGCGCTTCCACTGCTCGGAGATGGGGCTCTCTTCGGTCACCAGCGGGCGGGTCCCGAACTGGAAGACGATGGGCCCGAGCTCGGGATTGTCGATCCAGTCCTCCCAGTCGCGCAGGTACCAGACGCCGCCCGCCATCACGATGGGCACGTCGTCGAGACCGTATTCGCGCATCTGCTCGCGCAGCGCGAGGACCCGCGGATAGGCGGGTTCGGGCTGTTCCGGGTCCTCGCTGTTGGAGAGGCCGTTGTGGCCGCCGGCGCGCCAGGGGTCCTCGTAGACGACGCCGCCCATCCAGTCGGAGAAGCGATGATAGGCGCGCTTCCAGAGCGCGCGGAAGGCCCGCGCCGACGAGACGATCGGGTAGTAATTGACTTCGTACTGCGCGGTCACTTCGGCCAGGCGGTAGGGCATGCCGGCACCGCAGGTCACGCCGTGAATGAGGCCGCGCGTCGCCTCGAGGACGCCGTTCAGGATACGCTCGGCGGCGGCCATCTCCCACAGAACGTTCATGTGGAGCCGCCCTTCGCCGCCCGAGACGTCGTGGGCGATCCGCGCCTGGGCGATGCCTCCCCTGATGGCGTAGTCGACCAGCTCCTCGTGGCGCTCCTTGCGGGTGCGGCCGCGATAGATCTGCGGAATGGCCCGGCCGTTCTCGTCGTAGTAGTCGGCATTGACGCCGGAGAAGGTTCCGACCCCGCCGGCGGCGGCCCAGGCGCCCGAGCTCAGGCCGTTGGTCACGCCGATGCCCTTGCCCCCTTCGATCAAGGGCAGGACCTCGCGCCCAGACAACCTGATTGCGTTCAACACCTTCATAGTCGGTCCGTCCACCGTTGCGCCTGGCTCGATCCTAGCGCCGTGGCGAGGCAGGGTGACGGGCCGGCGCCGCCGCTGCACCGCGATGTGGGCAGCGGGGGCGCCGATTGCAAGATGTCGCTTCTGTTGGCGGCTCTTCCTACCCGGCCTGCGCTTTCTCTTCGGCCGCGCTCAGGTCCTCTCCGCTCTCCTGATTCACGGCCCTCATGCTCAGCTTGACCTTACCGCGGTCGTCAATACCGAGCACCTTCACTTTGACGTTATCGCCTTCGCTCAGCACGTCGCTCACGCTCTTGATCCGGCGCGGGGCGATCTCGCTGATATGAACCAGGCCGTCGCGCTTGCCGATGAAGTTCACGAAGGCGCCGAAGTCGACGATCTTGACCACCTTGCCGTCGTAGATCACGCCAACCTCAGGCTCGGCAATGATATCGCGGATCATGTTGATCGCCGCCTCCGCCGCCTCGCCCTCGACGGCCGCAACCTTGATGGTGCCGTCGTCCTCGATGTCGATCTTGGTCCCGGTGGTCTCGCAGATTTCGCGAATGATCTTGCCGCCGGGGCCGATGATCTCGCGGATGCGGTCCTTCGGAATCGAGAAGGTGGTGATGCGGGGCGCGTTGTCGCTCACGCTGTCGCGCGCGCGAGAGAGCGCCTTCGCCATCTCCCCGAGGATATGCAGGCGGCCGTCGCGCGCCTGGGCGAGCGCGGTGCGCATGATCTCCTCGGTGATGCTGGTGATCTTGATGTCCATCTGCAGCGACGTGATACCCTGCTCGGTGCCCGCGACCTTGAAGTCCATGTCGCCGAGATGATCCTCGTCGCCGAGGATGTCGGAGAGCACCGCGAAGCGGTCCTCGTCCTTGATCAGCCCCATGGCGATTCCGGCAACGGGCTGGGTAACGGGAACGCCGGCATCCATCAGCGAGAGCGATGCCCCGCACACCGTCGCCATCGACGAGGAGCCGTTCGACTCCGTGATCTCCGAGACCACGCGGATGGTGTAGGGGAATGTCTCGGCATCCGGCATGAGCGGATGAAGCGCCCGCCAGGCGAGCTTGCCGTGGCCGATCTCGCGCCGGCCGGGGCCACGCAGGAAGCGCGCCTCACCCACCGAATAGGGCGGGAAGTTGTAGTGCAGCATGAAGCGCTCGCGGTACTCGCCCTCGAGCATGTCCATGATCTGCTCGTCCTGACCGGTGCCGAGGGTCGCCGTGACCAGCGCCTGGGTCTCGCCGCGCGTGAAGAGCGCCGAGCCGTGGCTGCGCGGCAGCACGCCCACCTCGCACTCGATGGCGCGAACATCGCTGGTCGTGCGGCCGTCGATGCGCGCTCCGCTGTCGAGGATCTGCCCGCGCACGATGTCCTTCTCAAGCGACTTCAGCGTTCCGTCGAGGATGCCGGCAGCGCCTTCCTCCTCGCGGAACTGCGCGGCGGTCTCCGCCTTGGCCGCCGCCACCTTCTCCAGCCGTTCGGTCTTGCCGGCGATGGCATAGGCTTCGCGGAGCGGGGCCTCGGCACTGGCACGGATGCGCTCGACGAGCGCCGTGTCCACCTGCTCCTCCGGCAGTTCCCAGGGCTCTTTCGCGCAGGCCTCGGCAAGGCTGACGATGGCTTCGATCACCGGCTTGATCTCTTCGTGACCGAAGGTCACGGCGCCCAGCATCTGATCCTCGGAGAGCTCGGACGCCTCCGATTCGACCATGAGCACGCCCTCTAGCGTCCCGGCCATGACCAGATCGAGGTCGGAGGCCGCGCGCTGGTCGTAGGTCGGGTTCAGCACGTAGGCGCCGTCGGCGAAGCCCACCCGGCAGCCCGCGATCGGCCCCATGAAGGGTAAACCCGAGATGGTGAGCGCGGCCGACGCGCCGATCATGGCGACGATGTCGGAATCGTTGATCAGGTCGTGCGAGAGCACCGTGCAGATAACTTGGGTTTCGTTGCGAAACGACTTGACGAAGAGGGGCCGGAGCGGCCTGTCGATGAGACGGGAGACCAGGGTTTCCTTCTCGCTCGGGCGCCCTTCGCGCTTGAAGAAGCCGCCCGGGATCTTGCCGGCGGCGGACGCCTTCTCTTCATAGTTGACTGTCAGCGGGAAGAAATCCTGCCTCTCCCGCGCCCAACGCTGGCCGACGACGGTGCAGAGCACCGCCGTTTCGCCGTAGCTCGCGAGGACTGCGCCATCCGCCTGGCGGGCGATGCGCCCCGTTTCGAGGATGAGCTTGCGCCCGCCCCACATGGCCTCACGACGTGTGATATCGAACATGCTGTTTCCTTCGTTCCAGTGGCGAGCCGCTAATTCGGCGCGCCCCTACACAGGCGCAACGCCGGTGGCGGCGGCCCATGCCGCGCCTCCCGCCGTGCCCTCTTGACCCGCGTGCCGCATCCTAGCGGACCACGCGAACGCCAATACTATTTCCGCAAACCCAGCCGCTTAATCACGGTGGCATAGCGCTCCTGATCGCTGCGCTTCAGATAGTCGAGCAGGCGGCGCCTGCGGCTGACCATCTTCAGGAGGCCCCGCCTCGAATGAAGATCCTTCTTGTGGGTCCGAAAATGCTGGGTCAGGTTGTTGATCCGCTCTGTCAGGATCGCAACCTGGATTTCCGGCGAGCCGGTATCGTTGGTCTTGGTGGCGTAATCCGATATCAGCTCTGTCTTCCGCACCGCGGTGATCGACATCTGGCTACTCCGCATTTCACATGTTGAAGACCCGCACCGGGCGGGCCTGACCCGCGCCGACTTCGGCTAGCGCCACGAGGCGGGACCCGGCGATGGCGCGGACCCTTCCGGGTGCCGCACCGCGCGCGGGCACGGGCTGGCCGTGGCGCAGACGATCTGCCTCGCGTGCGGTCAGGGGCAGTGCCGGGATGTCGGCCAGCGCCGCGTCGACCGGAAGCAGGCTTTCGGCGAGGGCCAGACTATGCCCGAGCGCAACCAGTTTATCCAGTGGTTTCGCATCCTCTTCGGCGAACGGCCCGACCGCAGCGCGGTGCAGCCAACTCACGTGGCCCACCGTTCCGGCGGCGCGCGCGATGTCGCGGACCAGCGCCCTGACATAGGTTCCCTTGCCGCACTCGACCTCGAAGGCAGCGCCGTCGTCGTCGGCCTCCGTCAGCGTCAGGCTCATGACATGGACGGTGCGCGGCGGGAGCTGCGGCGGCCGGCCCTGGCGCGCCAGCGCATAGGCGCGCTCGCCACCGACCTTGAGGGCGGAATACGCAGGCGGCACCTGCTCGATCCGGCCGATAAAGCCGGGAAGCACGTTTGCGACCGTCGATCCGGCGGGTCGACGTTGGCTTGTCTCGATGACCGTACCTTCGGCATCGTCCGTATCGCGCTGCTCCCCCCAGCGTACGCCGAAGCGGTAGCGCTTGGGTGCATCCATCATGAACGCGACCGTCTTGGTGGCCTCGCCGATGGCCACAGGCAGGACACCCGTGGCCATCGGATCGAGCGTGCCGGCATGCCCCACCTTTGCGCCGCGGCCGACGAGGAACTTGATGCGGGCGACGGCGGCCGCAGAGGTAATCCCGCCGGGCTTGTCGACCACCAGCCAGCCGTGGGGGCCGCGTGCAGCGGTTTTCTCAGTCATCGGACTCAGTCATCGGAGCCGCCGCTTGCGTCCAGCAGCCTGTCGATGTGCGCCACGTTCTCGAAGCTGCGGTCGAGCTCGAAGTGCAGCATGGGCGAGAACTTCAGCCTGACCCGGCGGTTCACCTCGCCGCGCAAGTAACCCGCGGCGCGCTGCAGAGCGTCGATCGTCTCCGCCGCCCGATCGCCGCCGAGCGGCATCACATAGACCTTGGCGGAGCGCAGATCAGGCGCCGGCCGAACCTCGGTCACGGTGAGGCGTACCTCGCTCAACACGGGATCGCGGAACTGGGCGCGGGCAAGCGACTCGGACAGCGCTTCCCTGATAAGCTCGCCGACTCGCCGTTGCCGCTGGCTCGGCGCGCTGCCGCTTCTCCTCGTCATCGACCGTTGGGCAAGCGCGCTCTACGCCTCCAGCTTGCGCGCGACCTCCTCGATCTCATAGAGCTCGACGACGTCGCCCTCGCGCAGATCGGAATGGTTCTCGAACGACATGCCGCATTCGTAACCTTCCTTCACCTCGCGGACATCGTCCTTGAATCGCCGGAGCGTCTTGAGCGCGCCGTCGTGGATGACGACATCGTCGCGCAGCAGCCTCGCCTTCGAGCCCCGTCGCACGAGGCCGTTGGTCACCCTGCATCCCGCGATCCTGCCCACGCGGCCCACCTCGAACACCTGGAGGATCTGAGCGCTGCCCAGCGCCCGCTCGCGCGCCTCCGGGCGCAGCATCCCTTCGAGACTGGCCCTGACCTCGTCGACGACGTCGTAAATGACGGCGTAATAGCGAAGTTCGATCCCGCAGCGCGCGGCGAGCTCGCGTGCCTGTGCGTTGGCGCGTACGTTGAACCCGAAGACCGTCGCGTCGGACGCCGCGGCGAGCGTCACGTCCGATTCGGTGATGCCGCCGACGCCCGAATGGAGCACGCGCACCGCCACCTCGTCCGTGCCGAGCCGCGCGAGTGCGCCGACCAGCGCCTCCGCCGAGCCCTGGACATCGGTCTTGATGACGAGCGGAAGCTCGCTCTTGCTCTCCTTCTCCTGGATCTCGGAGAAGAGCTGCTCCAGGTTGAGCGGGGCGCCGCGCGCGACCTCCTTCTCTCTGGTACGCGCGTGGCGGAACTCGGAGACCTCGCGAGCCCGGCGCTCGTTCTCGACCACCACGACCTCATCGCCTGCCTGGGGCGCGCCGCTGAGCCCGAGTACCTCTACCGGCACCGCCGGTCCCGCCGCCTTGGTGGCAGCGCCGTGGTCGTCGTACATCGCCCTCACCCGGCCCCATTGCGCACCGGCAACGACGATATCGCCGATGCGGAGCGTGCCGCGCTGGACCAGTACGGTCGCCACCGCGCCGCGCCCGCGGTCCACCTTGGCCTCGATCACGACGCCTTCGGCAGCGCGGTCCGGGTTAGCGGTGAGCTCCAGCAACTCCGCCTGGAGCAGGATCGCCTCCTCCAGCTTGTCGAGGTTGAGCTTCTGGGTCGCCGATATCTCGACGGCGAGCACGTCGCCGCCCATCGCCTCGGTCACGATTTCGTGCTGGAGCAGGTCCTGGCGCACGCGGTTGGGATCGGCGTCCGGCCGGTCGATCTTGTTGATGGCGACGAGGATGGGGACGCCCGCCGCGCGCGCATGATTAATTGCCTCGGCGGTCTGCGGCATGACGCCATCGTCCGCCGCCACCACGAGAACCACGATATCCGTCACGCTCGCGCCGCGAGCGCGCATCTCCGTGAAGGCGGCATGGCCCGGCGTGTCGATGAAGGTGATGCGGGCGCCCCTGGGGGTCTCCACCTGGTAGGCGCCGATGTGCTGCGTAATTCCGCCCGCCTCGCCGGAGACAACGTCGCTGGAGCGAATGGCGTCGAGCAGCGACGTCTTGCCGTGATCGACATGGCCCATGACCGTGACCACGGGCGAGCGGATGAGCAGAGCGTCGATAGTATCGTCCTCGCCCTTGAGCCCGATCTCGACATCGGCCTCGCTGACGCGCCTGACCTTGTGGCCGAACTCTTCGACCGCGAGCTGCGCCGTGTCGGCATCGATCGATTGCGTGATGGTCACGATCGTACCCATCTCCATCAGGCGCTTTACGACCTCGGCGCCGCGCACGGCCATGCGGCTCGCAAGCTCTTGCACCGTGATCGCCTCGGGTACCACGACCTCGCGCACAACGGGCTTGAGCCCGTCGGCGCGCATCGCCTCTCGCGCAAGGCGCTTCTCGCGCTCGCGCTGGCGGCGCAGAGACGCAAGGCTGCGGCCGCGCTGCTCGCCGACGGTGCCGTCGAGGGCCTCCGAGAGCCTGATCTTGCCACCGCGCCGGCGGGGCTGGTCACGCCGCGAAGGGCTGGCGGGGCGACGCTGCTCGCCGCGACGGCGGGGTCTCCCGCGCTCCTCTTCCGCCGGGGCTGCGCCGGGCCGGGCGGGTCGTACCGCGCCCGCCGCCCCCGGAGCGGCGGCTTCTTCCGCCTTGGGCTCCCCTGGCTGTGGAAGCCTCCGTGCGGCATCCTCCTCCGCCCTCTTGCGCGCATCTTCCTCGGCCTTGCGGCGGGTGTCCTCTTCGCTCTTCCGCCGCTCGGCCTGGGCGTGCTCGGCGGCATGTCGTTCTTCCTCCACAGCGCGCCGGCGGGCTTCCTCTACCGCCCGCTCCCGCTCTTGACGCTCAGAGCGCACCGCGTCCTCGACGGCGCGCGCGCGGGCGGCCTTCTCGTCGCTCGTCAGCGTGCGCAGAACGACCCGGGAGCGTGGCGCCCTGGAAGTTTGGTACACGTCATCCTGAGGCAGGGGCGGCGCCTCGGCCACGGGCTCGGGCGGCGCTGCCCTGGGCGCTGCCTTCGGCTTGGGCGCCACTGCCCCATCGGCCGCAGGGCCACGCTTCAGCGTACGGCTCTTGCGCACCTCGACGGCGACAGCGCGGCTGCGGCCGTGGGAAAAACTTTGCCGCACCTGGCCGGCGTCGACCGTCTCCTTGAGCTCGAGTCGCCCCGGTCGCTTCAACGACAAGGGCTTGCGTCGCTCCTGATCACCGGCTTCGGTTTCGTCACTCATTATGCCTTATCCCGGTCGCCGGACTCTGCACGCACGCCACCGAGCCGCGCTGATTCCCGAAGGAAACGATCGGCGAGCCCGCCAGGCGCCAACGCGGCGTGCACCACATTCTCACGGCCCAGGCTGCGGCTCAACGCGGCACCGTCGAATTGCGCGATCACGGGAATGTCCCGCGCGAGCGCGCCGAGGCGCGCCCGGCCGTGCCGCGCGCCGTCGCTCGCCTCGACCAGGACAGCCACCCGCCGCTCTACGAGCGCGCGTTGCACCTTGTCGAAGCCCGTGACGAGAGCGCCTGCGCGCCGCGCCAAACCCAGAATATCCAGCCCCCGTGCGGTCAACTGCCGCTCCACCTCGTCGATCAGAGCGGGCGCCACGGCAATCGGCCGGCGTGCGGCGCGCGCGAACAGCCCGCGCTCGCAGGCCTTTTCCAGCGCGGCGCGCTCGGCCGAGACCCAAAGGCCCCGCCCAGGCAACGATTCGCCGAGGTCCAGCACCAACGCCCCGCCCGGGTCGACCACGAAGCGCAGCATGGCGTCGCGGGGCCTGCTGACGCCGCTCGCGATACAGCGCCGGAAGCCGGCATCCGACGAGGCCGGACGCTCGTGCATGTGTGCCCGCGCGGTCAAACGTTCGCTCTCTCGTGCTCGTCGGCCGCGGCCTCGGCGGCCTCGTCGGCCTCCGCGCCATCGACCGGCTCTTCGTCGCCGAACCAGTGGGCCCTCGCCAGCATGATGACGGCGTTGGCCTCGTCGATCGAGGGCGCGAGGTCGCCCAGGATCTCGATGAGCTCATCGCCGGCGAGATCGCCGAGATCGTCCAGCGTCTTGACCCCGTTCTCGCCGAGGGCGACGAGGATCGCCGGATCCAGGCCCTCGATAGCGGCCACCTCGTCGCTGACGCCGAGCTCGAGCCGACGTTCGTTCAGTTCGCGGTTGGTTGCTTCGACATGGGCCGCGGCGCGGTTGGCCAGCTCGCTCGCCAGCTCTTCCTCGAAGCCCTCGATCGCAGCCAGCTCCTCGACCGGCGCGTAGGCCACCTCGTCGACGGTGGAGAACCCTTCCGTCACCAGCAGGTGGGCGATCACGTCGTCGACGTCGAGCGCCTCCATGAACATCTCGGAGCGCGAGTGGAACTCTTCCTGACGGCGTTCCGATTCCTCGGCCTCGGTCAGGATATCGATGTCCCAGCCGGTGAGGTTGGACGCGAGCCGAACGTTCTGCCCGCGCCGGCCGATGGCAAGCGAGAGCTGCTCATCCGGCACCACCACCTCGATACGCTTCGATTCCTCGTCGAGCACGACCTTGGTCACCTCGGCCGGCGCCAGCGCGTTGACGATGAACGCCGCAGGATCGGGCGACCACTGAATGATGTCGATCTTCTCGCCCTGGAGCTCGCCGACGACCGCCTGCACGCGGGAGCCGCGCATGCCGACGCAGGCGCCGACGGGATCGATGCTGCTGTCGTTGGAATGAACGGCGATCTTGGCGCGGCTGCCGGGGTCGCGGGCCACGGCGTCGATCTCGATGATGCTGTCGTAGATCTCCGGCACTTCCTGGGCGAAGAGCTTGGACATGAAGTTGGGGTGGGTGCGGGACATGAAGATCTGCGGCCCGCGCGGTTCGCGGCGGACGTCGTAGATGTAAGCCCGCACGCGATCGCCGTTGCGAAAGGATTCGCGCGGCAGCAGGTCTTCGCGGCGGATCACCGCCTCGGCCCGGCCCAGGTCGACGGTCAGCCCGCCATATTCGGTGCGCTTGACGAGGCCGCCCGCAATCTCCTGCACGCGATCCTTGTATTCCTCGTACTGACGCGCCCGCTCGGCCTCGCGCACCTTTTGGACGATCACCTGCTTCGCCGTCTGCGCCGCGATGCGGCCGAAGTCGATGGGCGGCAGCGGATCCGCCAGATAGTCGCCGACCTGCGCGGCGGGGTTCCGCTCCTGAGCCTCGCTGATCGGGATCTGGGTGGCCTCGTTCTCGATCTCTTCGGCGACCTCCAGGTAACGCATCAGCTTGATCTCGCCGGTCTCGCGGTCGATATCGGTGCGGATATCGTGCTCCTGACCGTACTTTCGCTTGCCGGCGTGGGTGATCGCCTGCTCCATCGCCTCGAGCACGAGCTCGCGCTCGATCCCCTTCTCCCGGGCGACGGCATCGGCCACCTGGAGGAGCTCTATGCGGGCGAGGCCCGCGCTGTCCTGATCCGCCATCACAGCCGCTCCGCCGCCTGGCTCGCGGCCAACAATTCGTCGGTCAGCACGAGCTTCGCCGCGCGAATCCCGTCATAGGGCAGCGAGACGTCTTGATCGTCCACGGTCATGCGCACGCACCCATCGCCGGCGCCCTGCAGCCGGCCGCGAAAGCGGCGGCGGCCGTCCAGCGGCTCACCCATCTCCACCTTGGCCTCGAATCCGGCGAACCGCGCGAAGTCGGCGAGCCGCACCAGCGGCCGGTCGATTCCCGGCGAGCTCACCTCCAGCGCATAGTCGGCAGCAGGCAGGTTGTCGTTTTCGAATTGTGCCGAGATAGCGCGGCTTGCCGCAGCACAGTCGTCTACGGTCAGCGGCACGCGGTCGGCCCGCTCGATCATCACTTGAAGCACCGTCTGCATACCCCCGCCGAGGCGGATTCGAACGACCTCATACCCCATCGCCGCCAGCACCGGTGCAATCGCACGTTCGATCTGCCGTTCCGTGTCCACGTCTCGCGTCTTCGTCACACCGCAGGACAGAAAAAAGGCGGGCCAGCACTGCCCACCACGATCACTAAAAACCCTGGGCATAGTCAACGCGGCACCCCTCGCTCCCGAGGAACACCGCGCCGCTAACCTATCGCGCATACTGCCCCTACTTCAAGGAGTTTCTCCCCGGTGCCGTCGTCCAACCGTTGCAATCGAGGCACGGAAGGGCACCTCGCCATCGCCCCCGAGCCCCTGACTATCGAGGGATGCGGACGTAGCGGAGGAAGACCGGCGCCCGGCCGGCGGCGCGGGCCTTTTGCTCATAGCGGGTTTCGGGCCAGTCGGCCGGCCGCGAAGGCCAATCGCCGGAACTCTGCTCAGGCCCCGCAAACGCCCCGCTCGCCGCGACACGCTCAAGCGTCCACTCCACATAGTCCATATCGTCCGACGCCCATCGGAACTCCGCGCCGTCCTTCAGGATGCGGGCGAAGTCGACGAGGGTCTCGGCATCGATCAGGCGGCGCTTGTGATGGCGCTTCTTGGGCCAGGGATCGGGGAACAGCACGAACAGCCGGCCGACGCAGGCGTCCGGCAAACGATCGAGCAGGAGCCGCGCGTCGTCGGGGAAGACGCGGACCCGCCTGCTCGTGCCGTCCGCCTCCAAATGGCGCAGAAGGCCCGCAACGCCCTGGACGAACGGCTCGCAGCCGATAAACCCCACGTCCGGATTGGTGCGCACCTGATGGGCGAGGTGCTCTCCGGCGCCGAAGCCGATCTCGAGCCAGAGGTCGCGGACCGGCGCCGGGAAGAGGCCGTTCGGCTGGAGTCGCGCGCCCTCATCGTCGGGAAGCGCGATCCGAAGCCCCGGCAGGGCACGCTCAAGCAGCGCCTGGCGGCCGGGGCGGAGCCGGTAGCCGAGTCTGCGCCCATGGACGCGGCGCCGGCGATCCTCCATCGCGCGGAAGGTCGGGCGCCGGCCGGGCGCGCCCTCAGCCCACCGCAGAGAGAAGCCGGTCGACGAGGTCCGTCCGCTCCCAGGAGAAGCCGCCGTCGGCCTCGGGCTCGCGGCCGAAGTGGCCGTAAGCCGCGGTCCGCTCGAAGATCGGACGGGCGAGGTCGAGATGCTCGCCGATGCCGCGCGGCGAGAGGTCCATCACCGACTCGAGCGCTTTGGCGAGTCTTGCCTCATCGATCTCACCAGTACCGTGGGTATCGACATAGACCGCCAGCGGATAGGCGACGCCGATCGCATAGGCGAGTTGGATGGTGCAGCGCGACGCGAGGTCGGCGGCGACGACGTTCTTCGCCAGATAGCGTGCCGCGTAGGCCGCCGAGCGGTCGACCTTGCTCGGGTCCTTGCCCGAGAAGGCGCCGCCGCCGTGCGGTGCCGCCCCGCCATAGGTATCGACGATGATCTTGCGTCCCGTCACCCCGGCATCGCCATCGGGTCCGCCGATGACGAAGCGGCCGGTCGGATTGACGTAGAACCAGTCCTCCTCGCACATCCACCCGTCGGGGAGCGCGGCCACGACGTAGGGGCGCACGATGGCGCGCACGTCGTCCTGGGAGAGTTCCGCCGTATGCTGGGTCGAGACGACGACCGAGGTGGCGCCCACCGGCACGCCGTCCTCATAGCGGAGCGTCACCTGGCTCTTGGAGTCGGGCCCGAGGCCGGGCGCATCGCCCGCGTGCCTGGCGCGGGCCAGCGCGGCCAGGATCGCGTGGGCATAGTGGATCGGCGCCGGCATGAGCGCATCGGTCTCGCGGCAGGCATAGCCGAACATGATGCCCTGGTCGCCCGCGCCCTGGTCCTTGTTGCCGGCCTGGTCCAGGATCGCGTGGGCATAGTGGATCGGCGCCGGCATGAGCGCATCGGTCTCGCGGCAGGCATAGCCGAACATGATGCCCTGGTCGCCCGCGCCCTGGTCCTTGTTGCCGGCCCGCGGACCTCGACCGGCCGCGCCGCCCGGCGGTGGTCCACGCCGAGCGCGATGTCGGCCGACTGAGCGTGAACATGGATCTCGACCGCGGCCTTGGCCCAGTGGAAGCCCTCCTGCTCGTACCCGATCTCGCGGACGCAGGCCCGCGCGATGGACTCGAGGGCCTCGCTGGTGATCGACTCGGGGCCGCGGACCTCGCCGGCCAGCACCATCCGGTTGGTCGTGACCAGGGTCTCGCAAGCCACACGGGCATTGGAATCGAGCGCCAGGTAGGCATCGACCACCGCGTCGGAAATGCGGTCGCAGACCTTGTCCGGGTGCCCTTCCGACACCGATTCGCTGGTGAACAGGTATTCCCCTCGCCCCACGGCTTCCCCCGATTTCGATGACGTTGCGGAGGCGGGCGGCGACCGGCCGCGCCGCCCGGCGGTTTTCGCAGCGTTCGCGGGGGCGGTCAAGCGGCGGCGCAGCGGGCGAGCGCCTGGGCGCGACCCGAAAGGCGGCGCTGTCCGTGACCCTGGCGAGAAATGCGGGCTAAAGTCCCGCCGGAGCGAGAGCGTGCCCTACCGACCGGGAGAGAGCGAATGCTGGCCGATATTCGAGGCGTGACGATCAACTACGAGGTTTCGGGAAACGAGAACGGGCCTTGGCTGACCTTTTCCAACTCGCTGGCCACGAACCTGCGCATGTGGGACGAGCAGGAGGCCGCGCTCGCCGGAGACTTCCGTATCCTGCGCTACGACAAGCGCGGACACGGCAAGTCGGCGCCCGTCGAGGGACCCTATTCGTTGGACGATCTGATCGACGACATCGTCGGCCTCTGGGATCGCCTGGGTATCCGGCAGAGCTATGTCGTGGGTCTCTCGATCGGTGGGATGACGGCGCAGGGGTTGACGCTCCGCCATGCCGACCGGGTCGCGGCGACCGTCATGGGAAACACCACCGCGTTTTGCAGCGACGATTTCCGCGCCGCCTTCGATCAGCGCGTGGCGGCGGTCGCCGACGGCGGCATGGAAGCGGTCGTCGAGTCGACCATCGAGCGCTGGTTCAGCGAGAGCTACCGGGCGAGCGGCGCCGAGCGGCTCGAAGACGTGCGGACCATGATCCGCACGACCTCGGTCGCGGGGTACACCGGCTGTGCGCGGGCCATCCAGGGGCTCGCCTATCTCGAAAATCTGGACTCGCTCGACCATCCCGTGCTGCTGATCGCCGGCACGCAGGACGCCGCCACGCCACCCGCCGGCATGCGCCTGATGCACGAGCGGATCAAGGGCTCCCGGTATGTCGAACTCGACGCCGCCCATCTCTCCAACATCGAGCAGGCGCCGGCCTTCACCGCCGCACTGAAAGAGTTCCTCGCGAAGCACTGACAGGCGCCAGCCGAAGCGCCCAGCGGCCAACGGGATGTTGGAATACTGGAAGGGCCGGGCCGCAGGCCCGGACGGCGCGACCGCGCCGCGCGCCGAATGGCGCGTAGCGTCGCGCGGAGACGCGCGCATAAGCACGCGATCGAGCGGAGCGAGCGCCCGGCGCCTGAGGGTTACGAATAAGTCGCCGATCAATCGGCGACCGTGTGGATCGCCGCCTCCGGGTGGAAGGCGTGGAAGGCGAAGGCGAAGCTGATGTCGTAGGGCACGTCTTTGAGGCCCTCGCCGCCGTTGCGCTGAACCACCACGTTGCCGATGTCCCGGCCGTCCGCGATCGAGCCGTTGTCGAGGGCCGAATTCTGGCCGGACTCCCACGTGATAACCAGTTCGCCCCGCTCATAGCGGCCGGATTCGCGGATCAGGTCGAGGCTCCAGGCCTCGCCGTCCACCACCACCACGCGGGCGAGCGGCGCGATCCCCTCCGGCAAGGTGCCTTGGTAGAGGAACGGGCGCGCGGAGGAATCGTATCTGGCGTAAGGGTTCATGCCGTAGGCGCGGGCGCCTTCGTTCTGCGGCACCAGGACCAGGGCGTCCGCACCAGCGCGCTCCCTGAAGCGGGCGAAGGATTCGACCCGCGACGGCAGCCGCTTGAGCGCCGTGCCGGTATGGACGCCGACGATCCCCTCGCCGGTGAACTGCTGCCACCAGCTCTCGGTCTGGCGGTCGTACATCACGAGGTCCGAGTTGCGGAGCTTGCCGGTGGTGCCGAAATCCAGCACCGCGTCGCCCACCCGCCGGTCGTAGACGACGGCCGAGTTGCAGAGCGGGCAGAAGGTGACCGAGACCGGCACACCCCCCACCGTGTCGTTGACGATCTCGTGCCAGATCAGGATCTGCAGCGGATAGGCGCGGTGCTCGCCGCCGAAGAGCACGCTGATCACGGGCTCGGTATCGGCGAGATCGTCGATCTCGGCGGCGGTCGCGAAGACCGGATCGTCGATCGAGGGAATGCCGTCCTTGGGCGGCCCGCCGGACATGATCTCGTCGAACGAGACCGCCGATTTCGAAAAATCCGTCGCCCCCCACTCCGCCAACCAGTGCGACGGCGCCTCGCGCGCCATCGCGGGGTGGAGCGAGAGCGCTGCGACGAGCGCGAGAGCGGGAACAGTCAGCGCTGAAAGAGCAAGGCTCCGCATCGGGTCATCCTCCGTCCAGTGACGGGTGGAATGTCGGGGCTGCGCGGGCGCGGCGCCAATCGCGATGCTTCAATTTGTCGTGACGGGGCCCGCGCCGCACCGGCAGAGCCTCCGGCGTGCCAGCCGAAATCATTATTTCTATTGTGAAAGAATGGCTTATGCGAAATTGGCTTCGTTTTGTAATTTCGCCTTTCTCCGCCGGCCGTGCGCTGGGCGAGAATTCCGGGTCAGCAAGCGGCGGCCATCGCGCGCTGGGCCATGACACCCACCAGATGCGCGCGGTACTCGGCGCTCGCGTGGATGTCGGAATTGAGGTCGTCTGGAGAGAGCGCCGGCAGCGCCGCATCGGGGTCCAGCCCGCCGCCGAGTGCACCTTCCATGGCGGTCGCACGGAACACGCAGGGTCCGGCGCCGGTTACGGCGATGCGCACGCCTGACGCCGTCTCCGCCGCCATGACACCCACGATGGCGTAGCGCGACGCCGGGTTCGGGAACTTCGCATAACCGGCCTTCCTGGGCCGGGGGAAGCGCACTGCCGTGATGATTTCGCCGCTCTCAAGCGCCGTCTCGAACAAGTCGGTGAAGAAGTCGTCCGCCGCGATGGTGCGCCGGTCGGTGACGACGGTGGCGCCGAGCCCGAGAAGGGCGGCCGGATAGTCCGCCGCCGGGTCGTTGTTGGCGATGGAGCCGCCGATGGTGCCCTTGTTGCGCACTTGCGGGTCGCCGATCTTGCCGGCGAGCACGGCAAGCGCCGGAATCGCATCCTGCACCTCGGCGGACGCCGCAACGGTCGCATGCGGCGTGAGCGCGCCGATCTCGACCGTCTCGCTATCGACCGCAATGCCGGCAAGCTCCGCGATTCCCGCCAGGTCGATCAGGTCCGAAGGCGCCGCGAGGCGCTGCTTCATCGTGGGCAGCAGCGTGTGCCCGCCCGAGATATAGGCGCCGTCCTCCGCGCCCTGAAACGCGGCGGCCGCGTCTTCCACCGATGTCGCTCGACGATAGTTGAATGCATGCATGGCGCGCGCTCCTCTCCGGCCAGACTATGGCCTTCGCACCGATTTTGCCAGAGGACCATGGTCACGGGGATACCGGGCTTTCGGCTGGTCGCCGGCGGCGGCTACGATGCGCTCTCACGAGGAGAGGAGGCGCCGGTGGTGATGCTCAGGCGCGCCCAGATCGTCAATCTGGTCGAGCACAGCTACTACAGCAATATCGACTTCCGGCGCCTCGGCACGGTGCTCGACTGCTTCGCCCGCGATGCGGTGCTCTCGGTCGACGGCCGGCCCCACCGCGGCCGCGATGGCGAGATCAAGCAGTACCTCACGCAGATGCTGGCGGACTATCCCACGATCCGCCACGAGGTGCTGAGCCATGAGGCGGACGAGGCCGCGCAGCGGTCCACCTGCCGCTTCACCCTCCGCCTGGAAGACGCCGAGGGCCGCGCGCATGAGACCAGCGGGCAGGCCGCCTTCCGCCTCGAGAACGGCAAGCTGGCCGCGGTCACGGTAGAGAGCGACGGCGGCAACGCCACGATCTGATCCCCACCACGAGCGTAGGCCTGACACGTACCGAACTGCTGCACCTTCTGGTTCCCCCCACCTCTCCCTAACCCTCTCCGCCCCCGAGGGCGGAGAGGGGACGTAGGTGGCGACGGCCTGCTCTCCCTCTCCTCCCTCGGGAGGAGAGGGCCGGGGTGAGGTGGGGGCATTCGCTGCGGTTGCCCAGGGGAACGACGGCGTGTTTGCGTTCCCGCCGCCGATGCGTCCAAGATGCGTTTGGCGGGCGTCGGCGGGCAACTCAGCGGCGACAGGCGCCCGGCCGGAGACGCGGGGTGCGGCATGGCTTCGGACATCGACATCTACAAGACCCAGAACTTCGGCAACCGGCTCGGCTTCGGCGAGAAGGCGGCGTTGCTCATCGTCGATTTCGTCAACGGCTTCACCGATCCGGCGAAGTTCGGCGGCGGCAATATCCAGGAGGCGATCGACGCGACCGTGGGCCTCCTCGCCTTCTGCCGGGCGCGGGGCGTGCCGGTCGCGCACACCCGCGTGATCTTCGCCGACGACGCGGCGGACGCGAACATCATGTGCATGAAGGTGCCCTCGCTCACGACGCTCACCGAGGATGCGCCGGAGAGCCAGATCGTCGACGCGCTTGAGCCCAAGCCGGGGGAGATCGTCGTCCGCAAGCGGGTGCCGTCGGCCTTCTTCGGCACCGACCTCGCGCCAGCCCTCGCCAGGATGCGTATCGACACGGTGATGGTCGCGGGCTGCACCACCAGCGGCTGCGTGCGCGCAAGCGTGCTCGACGCCATGTGCCACGGCTTCCGCCCGGTGGTGATCAGCGACTGCGTCGGCGACCGGGCGCTCGGGCCCCACGAGGCCAACCTCTTCGACATGGCCCAGAAGTACGCGGACATCGTCACGAGCGCGGACGCGATCGCCGCGCTCTCCGGCGCCGTCGCGGCGCACGCGGCCGAGTAGCGGCCCGCCGTGAAGGCGGTCGTCATCCGCGCCCACGGCGGCGTGGAGAACCTGCTCTACGAGGAGGTCGAGACGCCCGAGCCCGGGCCCGGCGAGCTGCTGGTGCGCATCCGGGCGAGCGGCATCAACCACCTCGACCATGACGTGCGCGAGGGGGTCTCCGGCATTTCGGTGACGCTCCCGCACGTGCCCGGCAGCGAAGGCGCGGGCGAAGTGGCGGCCTTGGGCCCCGGCGTGTCGGGCCCCGCCCTCGGCACCCGCGTCGCCATCGACTTCGCCCAGGGGGACCCGCTGTCGGAGCCCTGGCTGAGCGGCCTCGACGGCGTAGACTTCACCCACGGCCGCATCGGCGCGGGCCAGTGGGGGACGCACGCCGAATACACCGTCTCGCACGCGTTATCGGTCATCCCGCTGCCGGACGATCTGCCCTTCGAGACCGCCGCCGCCGGCATGATCGGCCTCGGCACCGCCTGGCACATGACGGTCGCCCTCGGCCGCGTGCAGGCCGGGCAGACGGTGCTGGTCAACGCGGCCGGCAGCGTGGTCGGCTCATCGGCAATCCAGGTCGCGCTGCTGCATGGCGCACGGGTGATCGCGAGCGCGGGCTCGGCCGCGAAGCTGAAAAAGGCGCGCGACCTCGGCGCCGCCGAGACGATCGACTACACGCGCCAGAGCATCCGGGAGGAAGCGCTCAGGTTCACCGACGGGCGCGGCGTCGACCTGGTGATCGAGAGCGTGGGCGGCGACGTGCTGCGCCAGAGCATCGACGCGGTCTGCTTCAACGGTCGCCTCGTCACCTGCGGGGCCCACGCCGGCGAGGAGGTGCCGCTTAACGTGATCGAGCTCTTCCGCAAGCACATGACCATCCACGGCAGCCACTTCTGCGGCCGCCGCGAGCTTGCGCGAGTCTTCGCACTGATGGCGGAAGGCAGGCTCGCTCCGGTGATCGATACCGTCTATCCGCTCGCCGACGTCCAGACGGCCGCGCGGCGCACCGCAGACCGCGACGTCTTCGGCAAGATGGTGCTGGTGCCGTAGAGCGGGGCGTCGCGCCGGAAGGCCCCCAAAATAAGTGTCGCGCGCCCTACTTCTGCTTCCCCGCCTGGCCGCGCTTGATGAACTGGCCGCCGCCCTCGCGCCCGAGCCATTCCCGGCCGTCGACGATGAGCTCGCCGCGCAGGTACACCTTGCTCACCCGGCCCGTCACCTCGCGGCCCTCGAACATCGAATACTCGACCCGGCTGTGATGCTCGGCGGCGCGGATGGTCCAGGTCTCGTCCGGGTCGAACAGCACGATATCGGCGTCGGAGCCCACCGCGATCGTGCCCTTGCGCGGGAACAGGCCAAAGAGTTTTGCCGGCGCCGTCGCCGTCAGCTCCACATAGCGGTTGAGCGACATGCCGTTGCGCCGCACGCCGCCGTCATAGACCAGCGGCATGCGCGTCTCGAGGCCCGGCGCGCCGTTGGGGATCTTGCTGAAGTCGTCCCGGCCGAGCTCCTTGGAGAGCCTGAGCCCCAGCACATTCTCGCTGAAGCAGAACGGGCAGTGATCGGTGGCGATGACCTGGAGGTCGTCGGTCTTGAGCCCGCGCCAGAGCGCATGCTGATGCGCCGCGCTCCTGAGCGGCGGCGTCATCACGAACTTCGCTGCCTCGAAGCCCGGCCGGTCGTACTCCTCTTCGGTGAGGAAGAGATAGTGCGGGCAGGTCTCGGCATGGACGGGGAGCCCGCGGTCCCGCGCTTCCGTCACCGCGTCGAGCGCCTCGCTCGCCGAGAGGTGCACGATATAGACCGGCGCCTCGGCAAGCTCGGCGATGCGGATGACCCGGTGGGTCGCCTCGCCCTCCATCAGGGAGGGCCGGGTCAGCATGTGCCACTTGGGGCTCGTATTGCCGGCGGCGAGCGCCTCCTGCACCAGCACGTCGATGACGTGGCCGTTCTCGGCGTGGATCTGCACCATCCCGCCGTTCGCGCCGACCTGACGCATCGTCTTGAAGATCGACCCGTCGTCGATCATCAGCAGGTCGGGATAGGCGGTGAAGAGCTTGAAGGTGGTGACGCCCTCGTCGTGGATCAGGCTCTTCATGTCGATGAGCGCCTGGTCGTTCACCTCGGTCATGATCATGTGCGCACCGACATCGACGGCGGCGATCGAGGCGCGCTCGTGCCAGTCAGCAAGGCCTTCGAGCGGGCTCGTCCCCTTCACCTGGGCAGCGAAGTCCACGATCGTGGTGGTGCCGCCGAAGGCCCCCGCTTGGGAGCCGGTGTAGAAGGTGTCCGCCGTGCGCGTAGGCCCGAAGTCCCAGTCGAGGTGCGTGTGCACATCGACGCCGCCGGGCAGCACGAGCAGCCCCGACGCATCGTGCTCGGCAACCCCCTCACCGACAGGGAGATCGGTGCCGATCATGCGCACCCGCCCGTCCTCTATCAGGATGTCGGCCTTGTAGTCGTCCACCGCGGTCACGATCCGCCCGTTCCGAATAACGGTTGCACTCATCCTCGCCTCCCTGGGGCGTCGCCGGCCCCTCTGTCCCTGCCCGCCATCATGCCGCGCCGGCCGTCACCCGTCCATTGCGTGGAAAGGGTGGCTTTGAGAGAGTCACGCTGGGCCCGCGCCGCCGGAGCAGGGAGGACACGACGCCGCTACTGGAGAACAAGGACCTCGCGATCGCCGACATCTACGTGCCGGCCAAGCGCCGCCGGACGCTCAAGCAGGCGACGGTCGATGCGCTCGCCGAGAGCATCATGGAGGACGGGCTGAAGGTTCCGATCCTGGTGCGCGAGGACGGCTCGCGCTACGTGCTCGTGGAGGGGCTGCACCGCCTGGAGGCCTGCAAGGCGCTCGGCGAGGAGGTCATCGCCTGCACCATGGTCCAGGCCCGGAGCTGATGGGCGCCGCGAGTGGAGCGCAGTGACCGCGCAATGACCACGCTCGGCTTCGGCTTCCTCGATCGTCCGGGGGTGCGCGAGCAGCTCAGGCTCGCAGCCAAGGCCGAGGCGCTCGGCTACGATTCGCTCTGGGTCACCGAGACCAGGCTCGCGCGTGACGCGGTCTCGGTGCTGGGCGCCATGGCCGCCACCACCGAGCGGGTGCGGCTTGGCAGTTGCATCGTCAACAGCTGGACCCGCGGCCCTGCGCTCATGGCCATGACCTTCGCCACCCTCGACAACCTGGCGCCGGGGCGCATGAACCTCGGCCTCGGCGCCTATTGGGATCCGCTCGCCTGGAAGCAGGGTATCGAGCGCCGCAAGCCGCTCAGCCAGATGCGCGAATACGTGGGAGTCCTGCGCCGGCTCTTCGCGTTGGAGGACGGCGTGACTCACGAGGGCGAGCTGGTCAGGGTGCGGGATCTCACCCTCGACCTCGGCCACGGCGATGCGCGCGTGCCGCCCGCCGTCAGGATCTTCATCGGCCCGACCGGGCCCCGCATGATGGAGCTTGCAGGCGAGGTCGCGGACGGGGTGCTGATCAACGGCATCCTCTCGCCCGCCTATACGAGCCGCTCGCTGGAGCGCGTCGCGGCAGGCGCCGCCCGCGCAGGCCGCACGCTCGCCGAAGTCGAGAAGCTGCAGCTCGTCAACATCTCGATGGACGCCGACCGCGGCAAGGCGCTCTACGACGCCAAGCGCCTCGTGACCCAGTATCTCGGCCAGCAGCCCCACTTCGCCAAGGCTTGGGAGTTCCCCGAGGACCGCCTCGCCGAGATCAAGCAGGTGATGGGCGGCTGGCCGCCGAAACCCGGCGGGATCGAGGAGGCCATGGCGCTGGTCGACGATGCGCTGGTGGACGAGCTGATCGCCCACGGCACGCCCGACGAGTGCCGCGCGCATGCGCAACGCTGGCTCGATACCGGCCTCGATGGGCTCATCCTGATCCCGCTCAGCCGCAACTACGACGAGATCCTGGAGGTCTTCGCGCCGTGAGCGCGCAGGCGTTGCGCGCCGCGGTGGAGGCCCGCCTGCCGCTCGCGGACTCGTTGTTCGACGAGATTCGCGCGGCCAGCGCCGCAGAGGTCGGCGTGACCCGCCCCGCCTGGAGCGAACAGGACCAGATCGCCGCCGCGCGCATCGCCGACGCCGCCCGCGCGCTCGGGCTCGAGACCGCCTTCGACCACGCGGGCAACCTCTACTGCACGCTCCCCGGACGCGACCGGAGCGCATCCGCCATCCTCACCGGCTCGCACGTCGATTCCGTGCCGACGGGCGGGCACTTCGACGGGCTCGCCGGCGCCGTCGCCGGCCTTGTCGTGCTCGCCGCGTTCCGCGATGTCGGCTGGGAGCCGGGCCGCGACGTGAGCGCCATCGCCACCCGAGCCGAGGAGAGCGTCTGGTTCGGCATCCCCTTCATCGGCGCCCGCCTCGCCCTCGGCTCGCTCTCCCGCGATCACCTGGACACGCTGCGGCGCGCCGACACAGGGCGCACCCTCGCCTGGCACATGGCGGCGCTCGGCCTCGATGTGGACGCGCTGCGCGGCGAGGGCGCCCCCCGCCTCTCCCCCGCCAACGCCTGCGCCTTCCTGGAGCTTCACATCGAGCAGGGGCCCGTGCTGGTGGCGGAGGGCGCGCAGGTGGCGGTTCCCACCACCATTCGCGGCAATCTGCGCTGGCCGGGCGCATGCTGCCTCGGCCGCTACGATCATTCTGGCGCGACTCCCCGCGCGCACCGGCAGGACACCGTGCTGGCCGTGGCCGAGCTCGTGCAAGCGCTGGAGGCGTTCTGGATCGCGCAGGAGGAAAGCGGCGTGCCCGACACGGTGTTCACCGTCGGCAAGTTCTTCACCGACGGCGCCCATCACGCGATGACCAAGGTTCCCGGACGCTGCGACTTCACCCTCAACTTCGGCGGCACGAGCCAGGCCTTTCTCGACGCGTGCCGCGCCGAGGTCGAGGCCCGCGCGGCGGAGATCGGCGCGCGCCGCCGGGTCGCGTTCGATCTCGGCCGGTGCGTGCAGGCGGCGCCGGCGCCGCTGGATGCCGATCTTCGCGCCGTGCTGGAAGAGTCGGCGGCGGCGCTGGACATACCCATGCGCAGCTTCGCTACCGTCGGCCACGATGCCGCCGTCTTCCAGCGCGCCGGCATTCCGGCCGCCATGGTCCTCGTACGCAACGCCCACGGCAGCCACAATCCGGACGAGGCCATGACGCTCGACGATTTCGGCGCGGGCGCTGCGGTGCTCGCGACCGCGATCGCCCGGCTTGCCGGTTGACGAATGCCACATTTCGGGAGGGAGACGTGACCGACGTACACACCGGAAGCTGCCTCTGCGGCGGCGTCAGATACCGGGCGACCGGCCCGCTCCGCCAGGTCATCGCCTGCCATTGCGGGCAATGCCGCAAGACCTCCGGCCACCATGCGGCCATGACCTCGGTGCCCCGCGCCCGTCTCGCCTTCGACTCCGACGAGACCCTGGTCTGGTTCCACTCCTCGGAGATCGCCCGGCGCGGGTTCTGCAACCGCTGCGGCGGCAACCTGTTCTGGGAGCCGGTGGGCGAGGATCGCGTCTCCATCACGGCAGGCACGCTCGACGGCGCGACGGGGCTTTCCATCGAGCGCCACATCTACACCGAGGACGCCGGCGACTACTACGACGTGCCCGTTTAGTGCCGCTCGGGACATCACTCCGCGGCACGTCCAAAGTAAGAAGGTGATGAAGACAGCATGCAGCTCTCGGCAGGCATGCTTACCCGAATTTCCGACTCACTATTGCTATATCTTGAGCCTACTGTTACATAAACCTCAAGATCTAGGGGCTTGCAAACAGAACAATGAGAGAACATACTGTGGCAGGAGCTCATGTTGGAGACACTGCTTTGCGCAGTCCGCCGCAATCCACTGGTTACTGCCCCTCCTTCCAGTGTGATCTTCGGGCATACACTACATGAAGAGCTATCCTATTCTCGATCTGATATTTGATCATGCCAAAATACATCCATGAAGTCCGCGATCCTATCCACGTCTTTGTGCGGATGGACAGCTACGAACGGGCGGTACTTAATTCAAGACCATTTCAGAGATTACGTCACATTCACCAACTTGCCTTGACCTATCTTGTCTATCCCGGTGCAACGCATAAGCGATTTGAACACTCCTTAGGAGTAATGGAACTAGCGGGGCGAGTCTTCGACATCGTCACCCATGTCGACAATGTGTCCGACGAAATTCGAGCTCGTTTGGAACCGATCGGCCATGAAACCCCTTTGAACTATTGGCGCTTGGCTCTGCGCATGGCAGCGCTCTGTCACGATATAGGACACTTGCCGTTTTCCCATGCAGCGGAGCAGCGTTTGCTCCCTGAGGGTTGGGATCACGAGAGACTTACAAGACAACTTATTTGTTGCGACGAGATGCAAAACATTTGGAACGATATGACACCCCCACTGCGAACCGAGGACGTTGTAAAGCTGGCCTTAGGTCCGAAGAAGGCAAACGATCTTAATTTTACCTACTGGGAAACTATTCTATCAGAGATAATCGTTGGAGACGCATTTGGCGTCGACCGTATGGACTATCTTCTGCGCGACTCTCACCACACCGGCGTGGGCTATGGCCGATTCGACCATTATCGCCTCATCGATACGCTCCGCATTCTTCCAGCCCGTCCGTCCGGAGAACCTGCGCTTGGTGTCGAAGAAGGCGGCCTTCATTCAGCCGAGGCGCTGATGCTCGCGCGCTATTTTATGTACTCTCAAGTATACTTTCATCCGGTTAGAAGAATCTACGATATTCACCTTATGAATTTTCTCGAAGAGTGGTTGGATGGCGGAAAATTCTCTACGGATCTGGAGGAGCACCTGAGGTTGACCGATAATGAAGTTACTTCCGCCATAATGGAATCATCCCGCTCTGCAAACGCTTCCGGGAGATTGCATGCGCAACGCATCGTGGGTCGCGAGCACTACAAGTTGCTGTATGAACGGAACCCCGGTGACCTGCACGTAAATCCGGAAGCGGGAGCTTATGTATTTGGTGCTCTAGCCGATAAGTATGACGCGAAGGATTTTCGGGTAGATAGATATTCTCAGCGCGGTGGTGCGCCGGATTTCCCAGTCAAGTTGCGCGATGGAGAAGTTATTTCATCACTTGCGAAATCCGAGACTTTAAAGAACGTACCAGTCGTAGCAATCGATAATGTGTATGCAGAGCGTTCCGTATTCGATGAGGTGAAGAGTTGGCTCGAAAAAAATCGAACTGACATTGTGAAATTGCCAAACGAAGAGGAGCTGGCGGGACATGGATCGAGTTAGGAGAGCTGCTCTAATTGCGCGTCTGGTTGAGCAACTTCGGTCGGCAGGCAGCTGGTGTGGCGAAACACATGTGCAAAAGGCCGCTTACTTCTTGCAGTACCTCCTGAGTGTGCCGCTCAAGTGTGAGTTCGTATTATATAAGCATGGTCCCTTTTCGTTCGATCTTAGGGACGAATTGACCGGTTTGCGAGCGGACGGAATACTCACTCTCGAACCTCAGTATCCCTACGGTCCCAAGATTGCTTCGACAGAGCGAGGTAAATACATACAATCAGTCTACTCCAAAACCTTATCCAAGTACGAAGGTGATATAAACTTCGTAGCGGAGCGGCTAGGCAATAGAGACGTCGCAGACCTCGAACGTTTGGCTACGGCTCTATTTGTTTCTCAGAAAACTTCTGGAAACACAACGGCTGAGAACAGAGCTTTGATGTTGGCGAAGCTAAAGCCACATATAGCCAAAGATGCAGCGATGGAGGCTATCGTTGAGCTTGATGTTATGCTCGCCGAAGCTGCGTCTAGTGATCGAGGGAAATGCGCATGAAGGGTCAAAAAGAAAGCTATGAAAATGTCTCATGTTGTGTAGATGGAAGTTGGAAGGACTGAGCCAGAGTAGAGACAAAGTACCAATGCGAGTATAGGAACGATGTTCGACCTCGTCGTGCGCGGCGACCTCGTGCTCCCCGACCGCGTGCTTGCCGAGGGCTTCCTCGCGGTCCGGGGCGGCACGATCGGCGCGCTCGGCACCGGCGAGGCGCCGGAGGCGGCGGAGGCCGTCGATGCCGCAGGCCACCTGATCTTCCCCGGCGTCATCGACGGCCAGGTCCATGCCGGGAGCTGCGAGGGGATCGCGGGGCTCGCCGATGCATCAGTCGCGGCAGCCGCCGGCGGGGTCACCACCATCGTCGACATGCCCTTCGACGACCCGCTGCCGGTCAACGCGGTCAACCTGCTTGAGGCCAAGGTCGAGACCCTGGAGCGGATCGCCGTCGTCGACGTCGCCCTCTACGGCGCGCCGAAGAAGGGTGCGGGCACCGAGGGCATCGCGGAGCTCGCGGACGCCGGGGTCTGCGCCTTCAAGGTCTCGACCTACGAGTATCACCCGGTGCGCTTCCCCGGCTACGACATGGGCGAGCTCTACGAGCTCTTCCCCGCGATCCGCGAGACCGGCCTTTCCGTCGCCTTCCACAACGAGGACGCCGCCATTGTCCGCCGCCTCACGCAGCGCTTCCTCGACGAGCGCCGCAACACGCCGGAGAGCCACGGCGCCGGCCGCCCGGCGGTCGCCGAAGTGGTGGCCAATGCCGCCGTCTTCGAGATCGCGCGAGCGACGGGCGTGCGCTGCCACATCGTGCACAGCTCGCTCGCGCGCGGCTTCGATCAGGTCAAGCGCTACCGGGAGGAAGGCGTCGCGGCCAGCGCCGAGACCTGCGTGCAATATCTGGTCTTCGAGGAGAGTCAGGTGCTGCCGCTGGGCGCCAAGCTCAAGCAGAACCCGCCCATCCGCCCGGCCCACGAGCGCGCGGCGCTTTGGGAGAAGGTGGTGGCGGACGAGGTGGATTTCGTCTCGTCGGATCACGTTGCCTGGCCGCTCTCGCGCAAGTCGAACCCCGCGTTTTCGGAGAACGGCTCGGGCGTGCCGGGGCTGGAGACCCTGTTCGCCGCGCTCTACACCGGCATGGTGACGGAGCGTGGCCTCGCGCCGAGCCGGGTTGCGGCGTTGCTCTCCGAGCGTCCGGCGCGTCACTTCGGCCTCTATCCCCGCAAGGGTGCGCTCACGCCGGGTGCCGATGCGGACTTCGCCATCGTCGCCCCCGGACCCTGGACCTTCGATGCCGCAGGCATGGCGTCCAAGGTCAAGTGGAGCCCCTACGACGGCATGACCTTCGGCGCGCGCGTAACGGGCACCTACGTCAGGGGTACGCCCGTCTATGCCGGCGGCAGGGTCACCGGCGCCCCAGGCACCGGCACCTTCATCCGCCCGGTTTGAGAAAGAAAGCGCTTTAGCGAATTTGGCTCGAGTAGTCGTCGGGAACGGACTGTTGCGCGCAAAAATGTGCGCACGTATCCTTGATCGACGCGGGCGCCGGCTCACACTGTGGCGGCATGAACGGGCGGCAGTTCAACGCGAGGGTCCGCAAGTGGGCGCGGAGCCGGAATCTGGAGGTGCGCTTCGTGGCGTCCGAAGGCGCCGGTTCGCATGGAACGCTCTATGCGGGCGAGCGCAGAACGACCGTCAAGGACCGGAAAAAGGAAATTGGCAAGGGACTGCTCGCCAAGATGCTCACCGACCTTGGGATCGACAGGGACGATTTCTAGGTAACGGAACGACGCAAGTGTCCCCGGAGACCGAACGCATGCCTGACACCTACAACTATCCTGCCGAAATCGAACGCGACAAGGACGGCCGGTATATCGTCGCGTTCCCGGATTTCGGATGGGGTGCGACGGACGGCGCCACTCGCGACGAGGCACTCCTCGAAGCCAAGGATTTGCTTCGCGAGCTGATCGCAACCACGATTCGGGAGGGCGAGAACCTGCCCGAGCCGTCGCGCGCGGGTAAGGGGAGGCCCCTGGTCGTCCCGCCGGTGCAGATCGCGCTGAAGGCGGCCCTTTACGAGGCTTGGCGCCAAGCCGGGATTTCGCAACGCCGTCTTGCTCGCGATCTCGACGTCGCCGAGAGCGAGGTGCGGCGTATGTTGAATCCGGAGCATAGCACCAAGGCTGCAACGATCGACCGCGCCCTCCGCCGGCTGGGGAAGCGCGTGACCGTCACCGTCGGCGAGGCAGCCTGATCTGCTCCCGTAGGCTTGGAACGCTGCGGAAATTTGGCGTCGGGCCGCGGTCGCGGCTTGTCGCGAGTCCGTCAAAGACGGACTCGGGCTAAAGACCTAACTCGGCGCGTAGCTCTCGCGGTTGCCGAGGCTTGAGCCGCCGCAGACCATCAGCGCCTGCCCGCTGATGAAGCCGCTCTCGCGGTCGAGGAAGAAAGCGATGGCGTGGGCCATGTCCTCGGGCGTGCCGATCCGGCCGACAGGGATCGCGGCGAGCGCGGCCTTGGTGCGGGGCGAATCCGGCGGGTTTGCCTCGACGTAAAGCTCCGTCGCCGTCGGGCCGGGGCAGATGCAGTTGACCGTGATGCCGTCGCCGCCGAGCTCCAGCGCCCAGGTGCGCGTGAGCCCGATCAGCGCCGCCTTGGTCGCGGCGTAGTTGGTGCGGAGTTCCTTGCCGCGCACCGAGCGGCTGGAGACGTTCACGATCCGCCCGAAGCCTGCGGCCCGCATCCCCGGTGCCAGCGCCTTGGTGCACTGGATGGCCGAGCGCACGTTGAGCGCCATCAGATAGTCGAAGTCGTCGAGGGTCGCGTCCTCGAGCAGCGCCGGCCTCACGGCGCCGACATTGTTGACGAGCCGCGTGATGGCGCGGTCCGCGAGCACCCGCTCCAGCGCCTCTGCGGTGGCCGCGGTATCGGCGAGGTCGACGGCCACGAATTCGTCCACCGGGTCTTCCGGCTCAACGCGGTCGAAGACCACGACACGACAGCCGCCGGCACGGAGCCGCGCCGCCGTCGCCCGCCCGATCCCGCGAGCGCCGCCGGTAATCAGCGCATAGTCGCTCGTCGCCCGCCCTCCCCGGCGTTCGGGCGTGGCGGCCCTACTCGGCCGCCGCCCGCGCGCCGATGGCGGCGTTCACCTTGGGCATGACCTCTTCGGCCAGCAGCAACATGGAGCGCTTCATCCGCTCCTTGTCGGTCCAGTCCTGCGCGGTCAGCATCAGCGTGCCGAAGTGCCCGATCTCGTCTCTGAGCGCCAGGATCTTCTCGGCGACCGTCTTCGGACTGCCGTAGATCGTGTAGTTGTCGCGGATCGACTCGTGGGTGAGCACCGCCGGGTCGTCGCCCTGGTTGACGACGAACGGCCCCTTCATCTCCGCGCGCTCGAAGATCCTGAAGAGGTAGCTGAAGTACCAGTCGGTGCTGTCCTCACCCTTTTTGACGAAGGCCTCGGCCGCCTCGTCGGTCTCGTCCACGTGGATGTTGCGCGCGACGCGCCAGATCTCCGGGTCGGTCGCGTGGCCCGCCTTGGCCGCCGCCTCGGCGTAGACCTGCCAGTGGGACTTGACCGACCAGGTGCCGATGAAGTTCGCCGAGATCGGGATATAGCCGCGCGAGCCCGCGAACTTGATCGAGCCCGAGAAGGGGCTCATCGCCGAGATCGCGATCGGCGGATAGGGCTTCTGATAGGGCTTGGCCATATAGCCGAGCCCGATATCCTCGTAGACCCAGTCCTTGAGGGAGATCTGCCAGTGCTCGCCGTTGTATTCGTAGGGCGGATCGGAGGTCCAGATATCGATCATGATGTCGATGGCCTCGATCATCATCGAGTTGCGGTCCGCGTCCATCACGCCGAAGACCTCGAAGTCGGGCGGCAGCCCGCCGGGGCCGAGGCCCGCGATGTAGCGGCCCTTCGCCAGGTGGTCGAACATGGCGATCTGCCCGGCCGTGACCGCCGGGTGATACTGCGGCAGGCAGATCACGCCGGTGCCGGCGACGATCTGCTTGGTCTGCGGCAGCAGATGGGCGAGGAAGAGCAAGGGCGAGGTGATCTGCTCCGACTTGGAGCTGTAGTGCTCGCCGACCCAGGCTTCGCTGAAGCCGAGGCTATCGGCATGGACGATCGCCTCGATATCCTCCATGAGGGTCGTGTGATAGTCCCTCTTGTGGTTGTGGATCGGCATCATGAACAGGCCAAGCTTCATCGATCTCCTCCTCTGCCCCCTGGCGCCGCGCGCGGGAGTCCGCGCCCTGCCCGCCCTGGGGCGGACCGGCGCATCATATACCACCATATGCATCGCCAACGCACCCCGGCGTGGAAGCCGGGAGGCCGCCCATGATCGCGCCCGCGCCTGAACGCCGCCGGGCGCTCCGCGCAGCGCTCGCAAGCGGCGCCCTGCTGGGCTTCCCCGGCGCGTTCGCGCCGATCGTGGCGAAGCTCATCGAGCGCCAGGGCTTCGACGGCGTCTACGTCTCCGGCGCGGCGCTCGCCGCCGACCTCGGCCTGCCCGACATCGGGCTGGTGACCCAGAGCGAGGTCGTCGCCCGCGCGCAGGCGATCGCACGCGCCTGCACGCTGCCCGTCATCGTCGATGTCGACACCGGCTTCGGCGCACCGCTCAACGCCGCCCGCACCATAGCCCTGCTGGAAGAAGCCGGCCTCGCCGGCTGCCACATCGAGGATCAGGAGGCGCCTAAGCGCTGCGGTCACCTCGAGCGCAAGACCCTGGTGCCGACGCCTGAGATGGTGCGCCGCGTGCGCGCCGCGGCTGAGGCCCGGATTGACGCGGACTTCCTGCTCATCGCCCGCACCGATGCGCGCGCGCCCGAGGGCCTGGCCAAGGCCATCGACCGGGCCAAGGCCTATGTCGACGCGGGCGCCGCCATGATCTTCCCCGAGGCGCTGCAGGACGAGCGCGAGTTCGAGGCCTTTCGCGCGGCGCTCGACGTGCCGCTCATGGCCAACATGACCGAGTTCGGCAAGTCTCCCCTGCTCTCGCGCAACGCGCTGGCGGGGCTCGGCTACAATCTGGTGATCTACCCGGTCACGACCTTCCGGCTCGCCATGAAGGCCGTGGAGGACGGGCTGCGGGACCTCGACGAGAGCGACGATCAGCCGGGCCTCGTGCCGCGCATGATGACCAGGGCGCACCTCTATGACATCGTGGACTACGCCGGCTACGGACGATTCGACAGCGCGGTCCGAGATTTCTCGGAGGAGTGAGCGCGCTCTACAATAGCGGCAGTGGAACAGCCCCGATGACACATCCCCCGGCAGACGGCGCGCTCGCGCGCTTCACCGTGCTCGACCTCACCCGCTACCGGGCGGGGCCGACTGCCGCGCGCCAACTCGCCGACTGGGGTGCCGACGTCATCAAGATCGAGGCGCCGGGGACGCCGGGGACGGCGAGCGACCCCATCAAGGCCCGGCACGGCCCCGACTTCCAGAACCTGCACCGCAACAAGCGGAGCCTCACCCTCAACCTCAAGGAGCCCGACGGCGTCGCCATCTTCAAGCGCCTGGCCGAGGGCGCCGACGTGGTGGTGGAGAACTACCGGCCCGACGTGAAGCACCGCCTCGGCATCGACTACGAGACGCTCAGCGCGCTCAACCCCCGCCTCGTCTATGCCAGCCTCTCCGGCTTCGGTCAGGACGGCCCCTACGCAACGCGGCCGGGTTTCGATCAGATCGCCCAGGGCATGGGCGGGCTCATGTCGATCACCGGCGAGCCCGGCCGGGGGCCGATGCGCGTCGGGATCCCGATCGCGGACCTGAGCGCCGGGCTCTATACGGCAATCGGCATCCTCGTCGCGCTGCTGGAGCGCGAGCGCTCGGGCGAAGGGCAGTGGGTGCAGTCCTCGCTGTTGCAAGCGATGATCGCGCAGCTCGACTTCCAGGCCGCCCGCTACCTGTTCGAAGGTGAGGCACCCGGCCAGGCCGGCAACGATCATCCGACGAGCATCCCGACCGGCGTGTTCGAGACCGCCGACGGCCACATCAACATCGCGACATCCGGCGGCGCCATCTATGAACGCCTGTGCGAGGCGCTCGGCATGCCGGAGCTGATCACCGACCCGCAGTTTGCGACTGGCGAGGGCCGCTCCGAGAACCGGGCGGCGCTCAACGCCATCATCAACGAGCGCACGCGGACGAAGCCGAGCACCGCATGGGTCGAGGCACTCAACCAGGCGGGCGTGCCCTGCGGGCCGATCTACGCCATCGACGAGATGTTCGCCGACCCGCAGGTGCAACACCTGGGAATGGCGGAGCCCGTGGAGCACCCGACCCTCGGGCAAACGCACATCGTCTCCCAGGCGGCGCGGCTCAGCCGCACGCCATTCACGGTACACGGGGCGACGCCAGAGCTCGGCGCCCACACCGAAGAGATTCTGGGCGCGCTCGGCTACGGCGCCGCCCAGATCGAGGATTTTCGAGGCCGGGGTATCGTGTAGACTGTGCAACCGGAAGCATAGGTAACGCTATGGACCGGTTACATGGGTAACAGTGTTCGTCGTTTGTTTGGCTTCCGCGCGGCCCGGCCGGGCCGCGCGGAAGCCATGAAGTTTTTTCGTCCGGCGATCGATGATGCCGAGGTCGATGTCGGCGAAGCGAACGATCCAGTCGCCGCTGTCGGTCTCGGCGATGCCGACGGGTTCGCCCTTCAGCGTCTCGCTGATGAAGACCAGGTCGCCGCCCCACTTGATGGACCCGTCGGTGCGCACCCGGCGCATGGCGTGCCAGGCATCGTACCAGGGCTCGTCCAGGCGTTCGGGGTAAGGCCGCAGCGAGGGCCGGTAGAACGCCGCAGGCGGCTGCTGGCCAAGCGCCTCGTGGGGACGGTTGTCGTTGAAGTCCTGGCGGAAGCGGTCGAAGCGGACCTGCTGCTGGCCCGCACTCGCGGCCGGCGGTTTGGCCGTCTCGGCCTTCAAGGTCCGATGCATGCGCTCGTGCCGTCCGTTCTGCTGGGGCTGGCCCGGCTCGATGCGCTCCAACGCGATGCCGGCCTTGATCCAGCCGACCGACAGACGAGACAGTCCGCCCGCGCCCGTTCCGGCGAACGGTGCCCCGTTGTCCGAGCGGATGGCCAGAGGCAGGCCGTAGCGCTTGAAGAGCTGCTCGACCGCCACACGGACCGTGTCGGTCCGGGGCGGGACGATGACACAGGCCAGAAGGAAACGGCTGTAAGCGTCGCTGACGGTCAGCGGGTCGCAGCGTTCGCCGTCGCGGGTGCGGAACCAACCCTTGAAGTCGATGCACCACACATCGTTGGGTGCGGTGACGGCACGGAACGGCCGACCAGGCGCAGCTACCCGACGACGCCGGCGGCGGGCGCTCACCAGCCCTTCCGCACGCAGCAGATCGCCCATCGTGCTGGCCGCAGGCCACACCGCCTCGGGGCGCTCTCCCATCAGCACTGCGCGCAGCTTGCGCGGACCCCAATGGGGACGCTGCCTGCGCAGAGCAACAATCGCTTCGGCCATCTCCGGCGCCATCGACCGACCATGACGGTGCGGCGCACGAGAGCGCTCCACCAGGCCCTCCGGGCCGTGCTCGCGATAGCGACCGAGCCATTTGTAGCCCGTCTTGCGGCTGATGCCGTAGTCCTCGCAAAGCGCTGTCATCGGCAACTCGCCACGCAGACAGTCTGCGACAAAAACCAACTTCTCCTCCATGCGACAGGTCTCCTTCCACGGCATCGGCCACCTCCTGGCCCTGCCATAACCTGTCACCCATCTATCCGGTCCATTCTGTTACCTATCTATCCGGTCTGTACCCCAGCCCGGCGCCCCCCCCCTCCCCTGCTTGCCTTTCAGGAATGCCCCATGACTGACCAACTGCTTGTCGAGACAGCCGGCGCCGTCGGCTGGATCACTTTCAACAACCCGGCGAAGCACAACGCGCTCTCCGTCGCCATGTGGCGCGCGCTGCCGGAGGCGCTCGACCGGCTGGAAGCCGATCCCACGATCCGCGTGATCGTGCTCAAGGGCGCCGGCGACAAGGCCTTCGTCTCGGGCGCGGACATCTCCGAGTTCGCGACCGAGCGCGCGAGCGAGGAGGCGGTCGCGGCCTACGACGAACTCGCGGAAGGCGCCGCCCAGCGGCTCCGTAATGCGGACCGGCCGACCATCGCCATGATCCGCGGCTATTGCATGGGGGGCGGCCTCGGCCTCGCCATCGCCTGCGACCTGCGCATCGCCGGCACTGGCGCGACCTTCGCGATCCCGGCCGCGAGGCTCGGAGTCGGCTATCGCGTCGGCTCGCTCAAGCTGCTGACCGATCTCGTGGGCCCCGCCTTCGCCAAGGAGATCCTCATCACCGCGCGGCGCTTCTCCGCCTCGGAGGCCGAGCGCATCGGACTCGTCAACCAGACCGTCCCCGACGACACGCTGGACGAGACCATCGAGCGCTACTGCACCGGCATCGCCGCCAACGCGCCGCTCTCCGTGCGCGCGAGCAAGCGCATGATAGCCGAGCTCGCACGCAGCGGCGCCGAGGGAGTCGACCCTGCCCTCTGCGAGGAGCTGGTAACGGCCTGCTTCACCAGCGCCGACTACACCGAGGGGCGCACCGCGTTCATGGAAAAGCGCGCCCCCAAGTTCACGGGCCGGTAGCCCGCCAATAAGAATACTGCTGGGCGCAAGAAGCCGCGCGCGGGCGGTGCGGGCTAGAGAAAGACCGTGCCGCCGTCCACCATGAGGGTCTGGCCCGTGACCATCCGGCTCGCGTCGGAGGCGAGATAGAGCACGGTGCCGACCAGATCGTCGGTGGTAAGGTTCTTCTGCAGGCTCTGGCCGGTGGCGACGGCCTGGAGCAACTTGTCCTTCTTGGCGCCGAAGAACTCGTCGGTGCCCTCGGTCAGCACCGCGCTCGGCGCAATCGCGTTGACCCTGACCCAGTCGCGCCCGAGCTCGCGGGCGAGCGCGCGGGTCATGCCGATGACCGCGGCCTTCGACGTCGCGTAGTGCAGCCCGAAGGGCATGCCATAGACCGCGGCGAGGGAGGCGATGTTGATGATCGAGCCGCCCCCTGCGTCCCGCATGGCCGGCACGCACGCCTTGCAGCATTGCCAGACGCCCCGCACGTTGACGGCCATGGTGCGGTCCCACTCGTCCTCGGAAATCTTGTCGAAACGCCCGCCCTGGATGTCGCCGTAGAGCGCGGCGTTGTTCACGAGCACGTCGATACGCCCGAATTCGTTGACGGCGTGCTTGGCCATGGTCTCGCAGCTCGCCATGTCGGCGGCGTCGAGCGCGATGCCGGTGACGCGCCCGTTGGTGGCGCGGATGGCCTCGACCGTTTTGGCCGTGTCGCGGATATCGGCGGCAACCACCGTCGCGCCTTCGCGCGCCAGCGCCTCGCAATAGGCGCGGCCCAAGCCCCGCCCGCCGCCGGTGACGATGGCGACCTTCCCTTCAAGCTGTGACATAGGGTCTCCCGCTTCTCTCGGATGCACGCGCGCCTGCACGGCACCACCTCCGCCGGGCCACGACATAGGCCACAACCGGCGGCGCCGCAAGCCGGCCGTCCGACCGCGCCCACCACCTGCGCGTTCCGTGTCGCATGGTGCTAGAATGCCGCCCGCAAGCCCGAGAGCGGAGGGAATGATGGCGACCGAGATTGTGGAACTGCCGGCGGGGACGGCGCGCACGCTGCGCCGCAAGGACGATCAGGGTGTGACGACGCTCACGCTGAACCGGCCCAAGTCGGGCAACAGCCTGTCCCACCAGCTGGTTCACGAGCTGCAGGACACTCTCGACGAGATCAGGGACGACCGCTCGGTGCGGGTGGTGATCCTGGCGGCGCAGGGGCGGCTTTTCTGCACCGGCCACGATCTCAACGAATCGGTCGAGGCCATGAAGGCGCCGGAGACCAAGCGGGAGGCGACCGCCACGTGCTCGCGCATGATGCAGAGCCTGATCAGCCTGCCTCAGCCGGTGATCGCCAAGGTCCACAGCATCGCCACCGCCGCAGGGTGCGAGCTGGTCGCGAGCTGCGATCTCGTCTACGCCTCGTCGGAGGCCAGGTTTGCCACCCCTGGCGTGAACATCGGCTTCTGGTGCCACTCCCCGCAGGTCGCGGTGAGCCGCGCCGTCGCGCCCAAGCACGCGATGCAGATGCTGCTCACCGGCAAGATGGTGGACGCGGAGACCGCGTTCCGCATGGGGTTGGTCAGCGAGGTCGTGGCGCCGGACAAGCTGGGCGAGAGGGTGGAGGAAGTGGCGCGGCATATCGCGGCAAAATCAGCCTACGCCATCGCCCAGGGCAAGCAGTCCTTCTACCGCCAGCTGGAGATGGACCGCGGCGCGGCTTACGACTACGCCGGCGAGGTGATCTACCGCACCATCCAGGCCGACGATGCGCGCGAGGGCATCACGGCCTTCCTGGAGAAGCGGGACCCGGTCTGGCGGGACAGCTGATCTCGACTTTCCCTACGTCGCTTTAGTCGCGGGGCGGGTACCAGTATAGCGGGTCGGGGCGCTGATAGCCCTCCGGGCGGTAGATCAGCTCCAGCGTGGTCTTGAGCGCGTCCTCGGTCTGGAAGTAGCAGAAGCGTACGCCGCGCCAGCCCCCGCTCATGACCCGTGCGAATCCGCGTGCCTCCATGTCGGCGACGCAGGCGTCCCAGTCGAGGCCCGTGTCCTGAAGCAGGAAGCCCACGTGCTGCAGTCCCTCGCCGTGTTCTTCGAGGAACTCGTGATAGATGCTGGGCCCCTCCAGCGGCTCGATGATCTCCCAATTGAGATCGCCCGTCCAGGCGAGCGCGAGGCGCATGGAGAACTGGCCGGGGCCGCCGCGATAGTGCCTGTCGGTCAGGACGGGCGGCGCGTACTCCTGGACCCACCAGGGGCCGATCCCCATGCGGTCGGCATAGTTGCGGACGCAGGCGTCGAGGTCGCGGGTGACGATGCAGATCTGCCGGGTCTGGCCGATAATGCTATTGGGCAGGTCGGTGAAGACGGGGTCGATCGCGGCAGCCATGGGCGTCTGATCCTCAAGTATTTTCGAGCGCGCGCCACACGCGCTCCGGGGTGAGCGGCATGTCGATATCGGTGACGCCGCGCTCCTTGAGCGCATCGAGGACGGCGTTCACCACGGCAGCGGGTGCCGGAATTGCGCCCGCCTCCCCACAGCCCTTGATGCCGAGCGGGTTCTGGTTGGTCGGCACGCCGTTGGAGGCCAGCGAGAAGGGGGGCATGTCGTCGGCGCGCGGCAGGCAATAGTCCATGAAGGAGCCCGAGAGCAGCTGCCCCGACTGCTCGTCGTAGACGCAGTTCTCGTACACGGCCTGGCCCAGCCCCTGCGCCACGCCGCCGTGAACCTGCCCGTCGACCAGCACGGGATTGACGATGCGGCCGAAGTCGTTGACCGCGGCATAGTTGACGATATCCACCGCCCCGGTGTCGGGATCGACCTCGACCTCGCAGATATGACAGCCGTTGGGGAAGGTGCCGTCCAAGGTTTCCGTCCTGCCGTCGGCGTCGAGCCCCGGCTCCATGCCCTCCGGCAGATTGGCGGGATCTCTCGCCTGCGCCGCGAGTTCCATGATGTCGATGGCGCGGTCGGTGCCGGCGATGGCGAAGTTGCCGTCGGCGAAGCGGACGTCCGCCGGCGCGACTTCAAGCAGATTGGCGGCGACCTTCGTGCCCTTGTCGATCACCTTGGCGGCACCGTCTTCGATCGCCAGCGCCACCATGTAGGTGGAGCGCGAGCCGCCGGAGCCGCCGCCGGCCGGCAGGTCGTCGCTGTCTCCCTCGACGAGGTCGACTGCCTCGAAGGGAATCCCCAAGCTCTCGCCGAGGAGCTGGGCATAGGTGGTTTCGTGCCCCTGGCCGGACGCGCCCGTGCCGGAGCTGAGAGTGACGCCGCCGTCGGCGCGGAAGCGGATGGAGATATGCTCAGCCGGGTCGCCCACGGTCGACTCGACGTAGACCGCCATGCCGATGCCGCGCAGCCTGCCCCGCGCCGCCGCCTCCGCACGCCGCTCGGCGAAGCCCGACCAGCCGGCAAGGGCCATACTGTCATCGAGGTTGCGGGCGTAGTCGCCCGAGTCGTAGGTGAGGTCGAGCGGCACCTGATACGGCATCTCCGCCGCCGGGATCAGGTTGCGCCGGCGGATCTCGTCGGGCGCGAGGCCGAGTTTCGCCGCGGCCTTGTCGACCAGGCGCTCGACCACGTAGTTCGATTCCGGAATGCCGGCGCCACGGTAGGCATCCGTGAAGACGGTGTTGGTGAGCACGCCTTCCACCTCGGCATGGATCGCGGGAGTGCGGTAGGCGTTCGCGAGCATGCGCGTGTAGAGCAGGGTGGGCGAGATGGGGCCCAGATTGGAGACGTAGGCGCCGAGATTGGCGAGCGTGCGCACGCGGAGACCCAGGAACAGCCCGTCGGCATCCAGCGCCAGCGCCGCCCGGGTCAGATGGTCGCGCGCCTGGGTGTCGCTGAGAAAACCCTCGGTGCGGCCGCACAGCCAGCGCACAGGGCGCCCCAGCTTGCGCGCCGCCCAGGCCACCAGGACCTGCTCGGGATAGGTGAAGTACTTCATGCCGAAGCCGCCGCCGAGGTCGTAAGAGAGGATGCGCAGGCGGTCCTCTTCGATCCCGAGAATGCCGGCGACGATGGCGCGCGCGCCGTGCACGTGCTGGCTGTTGATGTAGAGGGTGTAGCGCTCGCTCGCGGGATCGTAGACGCCGAGCGCACCGCGCGGCTCGATGGTACTCACGACCAGGCGGTTGTTGACCAGCTCGATCTCCACGACATGGGCAGCGGCCCTGAAGGCGGCGTCGGTGGCGTCGGCGTCGCCCTGTGCCCACGTACAGGAAAGGTTGCCCGGCGCCTCCGGCCAAATCTCCGGCGCGCCCGGCTCGCGTGCTTGCGCCGCGTCGACCACCGCCGGCAACGATGCGTACTCCACACTCACGAGCTCTGCCGCATCCTGCGCGGCGGCGAGCGTCTCGGCCACGATCATGGCTACCGCCTCGCCGACGTGGTGCACGCGGTCGCTCGACAGCATCGGATTGGGCGGGTAGCAGGCGGGGCTGCCGTCCGGGCGTGTGAGGGCCACGAAGGCATCGGCGATGCATGGCAGCGTGCCGAGTCCGTCCGCCGCCACGTCCGTGCCGGTATAGACGGCGAGCACGCCTTCGGCGGCCGCTGCCGCCGATGTGTCGATCGCCGTTATGTCCGCATGGGCATGGGGCGAGCGCACGAAGCAGGCGTGCACCTCGCCGTCGAGCGAAATGTCGTCCTGAAACCGCCCGCCGCCCTTGAGAAGCGCGTTGTCTTCCTTGCGTGGCGCTGACTGGCCGACGCCGAACCTTGCCATCGTCCCCTCCAACCGTCCTCCGGGGCCATGATAGGGAATTAGCCCGGAATTCCCACCATGGTCATCGTCTGCGCGGCGCTGGCCGGTCTCTGCCCGAATCGGGCGTCTCTGTGCTACCTACCGTGGGGAACGGCGGCCGGGTCGGGCGCCTGCGAGTGAAAGGAGGAAGCGATGACGTTTGAGGAGAAGGTCGAGCGGCTCAGCGCAATCGAGGACATCAAGCAGCTCAAGGCGCGGTACTGCCAGCTCTGCGACGCCGGCTACGATCCCGACGGCATCGCGGCGATGTTCGTGGAAGACGGGGTTTGGGACGGCGGCGAGCAGTTCGGCTGCCACGTCGGGCGCGAGGCCATTCACGGCTTCTTCTCAGGCGTCTCCAGCGACATCGTCTTCGCCGCCCACCTGGTGCTCAATCCGATCATCACCGTGGATGGCGACACCGCCAACGGCAAGTGGTGGCTGATCATGCCGTGCACAACCGAGCTCGGCGGCGGGCCGAAGGAAGCGCGCTGGCTGCTCGCGGAATACGACGACGACTACGTCCGGGTCGACGGCACCTGGTACTACAAGCACCTGCGCATCGACCTGAAGTTCTTCACCCCGCACAAGGACGGCTGGGTCGAGGAGTAAGCTCGACTGTGCAACCGGAAGCATAGGTAACGCTATGGACCGGTTACATGGGTAACAGTGTTCGTCGTTTGTTTGGCTTCCGCGCGGCCCGGCCGGGCCGCGCGGAAGCCATGAAGTTTTTTCGTCCGGCGATCGATGATGCCGAGGTCGATGTCGGCGAAGCGAACGATCCAGTCGCCGCTGTCGGTCTCGGCGATGCCGACGGGTTCGCCCTTCAGCGTCTCGCTGATGAAGACCAGGTCGCCGCCCCACTTGATGGACCCGTCGGTGCGCACCCGGCGCATGGCGTGCCAGGCATCGTACCAGGGCTCGTCCAGGCGTTCGGGGTAAGGCCGCAGCGAGGGCCGGTAGAACGCCGCAGGCGGCTGCTGGCCAAGCGCCTCGTGGGGACGGTTGTCGTTGAAGTCCTGGCGGAAGCGGTCGAAGCGGACCTGCTGCTGGCCCGCACTCGCGGCCGGCGGTTTGGCCGTCTCGGCCTTCAAGGTCCGATGCATGCGCTCGTGCCGTCCGTTCTGCTGGGGCTGGCCCGGCTCGATGCGCTCCAACGCGATGCCGGCCTTGATCCAGCCGACCGACAGACGAGACAGTCCGCCCGCGCCCGTTCCGGCGAACGGTGCCCCGTTGTCCGAGCGGATGGCCAGAGGCAGGCCGTAGCGCTTGAAGAGCTGCTCGACCGCCACACGGACCGTGTCGGTCCGGGGCGGGACGATGACACAGGCCAGAAGGAAACGGCTGTAAGCGTCGCTGACGGTCAGCGGGTCGCAGCGTTCGCCGTCGCGGGTGCGGAACCAACCCTTGAAGTCGATGCACCACACATCGTTGGGTGCGGTGACGGCACGGAACGGCCGACCAGGCGCAGCTACCCGACGACGCCGGCGGCGGGCGCTCACCAGCCCTTCCGCACGCAGCAGATCGCCCATCGTGCTGGCCGCAGGCCACACCGCCTCGGGGCGCTCTCCCATCAGCACTGCGCGCAGCTTGCGCGGACCCCAATGGGGACGCTGCCTGCGCAGAGCAACAATCGCTTCGGCCATCTCCGGCGCCATCGACCGACCATGACGGTGCGGCGCACGAGAGCGCTCCACCAGGCCCTCCGGGCCGTGCTCGCGATAGCGACCGAGCCATTTGTAGCCCGTCTTGCGGCTGATGCCGTAGTCCTCGCAAAGCGCTGTCATCGGCAACTCGCCACGCAGACAGTCTGCGACAAAAACCAACTTCTCCTCCATGCGACAGGTCTCCTTCCACGGCATCGGCCACCTCCTGGCCCTGCCATAACCTGTCACCCATCTATCCGGTCCATTCTGTTACCTATCTATCCGGTCTGTACCGACCCACCCACCTCCCCCTGTCCCCCTCCCCCAAAGGCGGAGGGGGAACGCAGACGGCGCCGCCCGTTCTCCCTCTCCGCCCCGGAGCGCCGCGAGGCGCGAAAGCCAAGCTCGCGGAGCGAGCGCCCGGCGATTGAGGAAAATGAATGAGTGGCGGAGAGGGCCGGGGTGAGGTGGGGGTCTTTTCCTGCTCTATCCCGTCGCCGGAACGATTCCGGCTGCGGGCGAGGTCAGGACTGGCGCTTCAGCGCGCCCTCGGCGGAGATTTCGCCCTTGAAGGGCCAGTAGAGCTCGGCGTTCCGGGTGATTCCGCTGCGGCGGAAGATGATGATCAGCATCATGACGACACCGACCACCACCCAGGTGCTGCTGGACGGCAGCGTGAAACCGTCGTCGCCGAACATGCCGGACTCGAGATTTTTCAGGAAGTCGATCACCACGCTCATCACCACGACCCCGACGACCGCGCCGGAGAGGCTCTGCATCCCGCCGATCACGAGCATGGCCAGCGTGATGAGAGTCAGGTTGAGGAAGAACGTGTCGACCGTGAGCATGCCGAGGAAGTGGCCGAAGAGGCCGCCGGCCATGCCACAGAAGAAGCCGCTGATGACGAAGGCGAGCAGGCGCTGGTTGAAGACGTTGACTCCGGCGGCCTTCGCCGCAACTTCGTCGTCCCGCGACGCGCGGAGCGCGAGGCCGAATTTGGAGCGCGAATAGAGGAAAGCCCCAAGAATCGTGACGACCGCATAGGCGTAGGCGACCCAGGGCGTGGTCGTCTGCGGCAGGCCGATCACGGAGCTCGCGCCCGACGTCCAGGTGCTCCAGCGCAGGTAGACCGAGTAGATGATCATCAGGAAGGCGAAGGTGCCGATGGACGCCGCGATGCCCGATAATCGCATCAGCGCAATTCCCGCGACAAAGGCCACGAAGGCGCTGAGCAGCCCGGCAAGGAAGATCGCCAGAACGAAATGGTGGCTGTTGCTCAGCAGGTATCCGGGCAAGCCCGGCATGAACATTTCGCGGGTGTACGGGCAGCAAGTTTGCCAGCCCGTGGCATAAGCGCCGACCATCATGAAGCCGATATGGCCGAAGGACATGATCCCGGAGTTGCCGATGAAGAGGTAGAGCGCCACCACGATGACCACGCGGATCATGCCCTCGGTGAGTGTGCGGGCCAGGATCCTGTCGTCGAGCGCGACGACGATCGCGGTGATGATGAGCAGACCGACGCAAAGATTGACCAGCGGCCAGAATTCCCGGATGCGCCTCATGAGCGGCGTCGAGGCGCCGATCATCACACCCGCTCCTTGAAGGCCCTGGTCGGCACCAGCCCCTGAGGCCGAGCCAGCAGGATCACCACCACGAGGCCGAACACGAAGGCGTCGCGGAAGCCCCGCATGCCCTCGGGCAGGACCGCGATCAGGACCGTCGAGACGATGCCGACCACATAGCCGCCGACCACGGCACCGATCAGGCTGCCCATGCCGCCGATTACCGTGGCGATGAAGGCGTAGAGCATCAGGAAGACACCGCCGCGGAAGTTCAGGATGCCGGTCTGGGTGTGGTACATGAGCGCCATGATGCCGGCGAGCGCGCCGCTGATGACGAAGGCGAGCGCAATCACCCGGGTCGCGTTGACGCCGAGCATCCGCGCCATCCTGAAGTCCTCCGCCGCCGCCCGCATCTCGACCCCGATGGGCGTCCGCCGCAGGAAGAGCGTGAGCAGGATCAGGAGAATCCAGGTTACCGCCACGATCACCAGCTGAAGAATCGGCACCTGAAGCTTGCCCGAAAGCTCGATCACGCCGGTAAGCTCCGGCCAGAGGCCCACCGCCTTCGGCCGGCCGCTGTAGATCATGATGATCAGGTTCTGGATCGAGAAGCTGAGCGCCACCGAGGCGATCATGAGGACGGCGGGAGGTGCCGTCTGGATGTGCCTGAAGAGCAGGAAGTAGGAGGCGAGCGCCCACACGATCACCACGCCGACCACGCAGATGATCAGCAGCACCGGATGGAAGTCCAGGAGCAGGGGGATCGCGACCACCGCCGTCGCAGGCACGATGAGCGAGAACCCGCCCACGGCGATGAAGTCGCCGTGGGCGAAGTTGATCAGCCTGAGAACCCCGAAGAGCAGCCCGATGCCGAGCGCGCCGAGGGCGTAGAAACTGCCCAGGCTCAGGCTGGAGATGATCGTCTGGACGACGATTTCCATCAGAATGCCGCCTCGCCGATGTGCTCCACCCCCTCGGTGAAACCGAAGTAGGCTTGGCGGACCTTCTCGCCGTCCTGCAGGTCCGCGGCATCGCCTTCGAGTTGGATCTCGCCGCTGCGCAACACGTAGATGCGGTCCGCCGCCCTGAGCGCGCGCTCCGAGCTCTGCTCGACGATGAGAAGCGTCAGCCCCCGCGATTCCCTGAGCTCGAGCAGAACCTCGTAGACCCGGTCCACCAGGTTCGGTGCGAGCCCGAGGGAGGGTTCGTCGATGGTCATGATGCGCGGATTCGTGAGCAGCGCCCGGCCGATCACCAGCATTTGCTGCTCACCGCCCGAAAGCTTGCCCGCCGCACCCCTGCGGCGCTCCGCCAGCACCGGGAAGAGATCCAGCACCCGCTTGAAGTCGGCCTCGATCTGGCCCCGGTCGCGCCGCATCCGCGTGCCGAGCCGCAGGTTCTCCTCGACGCTGAGCGTGGTGAAGACGTGCCGTCCCTCCGGCACCTGGGAGATGCCGCGGCGTGCGACCGCCTCGGGCGTGAGGCCCGCGATCGAGCTGCCGTCGAAGGCGATCGTGCCTCTGGTCGGCCGCAACACGCCGGAGATGGTGAGCAACGTCGTCGACTTGCCGGCGCCGTTGGGGCCGACCACGCAGACGATCTCGCCCTCGCCAACACCGATGGAAACGCCCCGCACCGCAGGCACTCTGCCGTAGTGCACATGGATGTCCTCGACCGAGAGCAGCATTCGCGTCACTCGTGGCCGAGATAGGCGGCAATGACCGCCTCGTTGCTCTGCACTTCGGCGGGCGTGCCGCGGGCGATGGTGCGGCCGCTGTCGAGCACGTGGATTCGCTCGCAGACGCCCATGATCACGCGCATGTTGTGCTCGATCAGGAGCACCCCGCAGCCGAAGCGCCCCGGAATCTCGCGCACCAGGTGCATCACGTCGTCGCATTCGAGGTCGGACATGCCGGCCGCCGGCTCGTCCAATAGGACGAAGGCCGGGTTCATCGCTAGCGCCCGCGCAATCCCGACCCGGCGCTCGTCGGTATAGGGCAGCAAGCCGGCAGGGTCGGACGCCTGATCGGCAAGCCCGATCCACTCCAGGATCTCCATCGCCTGCACGTGCGCCTTGCGGCGCGAGAGACCGAGGCTCACCGCGGCAACCTCGACATTCTCGCTCACCGGCATGTCGCGGAAGAGACGCCCGGCCTGGAAGGTGCGCGCCACGCCGTGGCGCCTGATCCAGTGGGGCGTCAATCTCGAGATCACCTTGCCGCCGAGCAGAACTTCGCCTGCGGCCGGGACCTGAAAGCCGGTCATGGCGTTGACGAGGGTTGTCTTGCCGGCGCCGTTGGGGCCGATCAGGCCCAGGATCTCGCCCTGGTGCAGCGTCTCGTCGACACTGTCCACCGCCGTCAAGCCCTCGAAGCGGACGGTTACCGCGCGCGCCTCCAGCGTCGCGCCGTTCTGGCGCGCTTCAGACGACGCGCCATTCTGCCCCTTCGCCTCGGATCCGGCGTCCTGTGACACCTGCTACCCTCCGCCGCTCGACCCCGTTTCGCTCGCCACCGAAGTGACGACACGGCCGCGCGGGAACCCGCACAGCCGCAGTACCCCCGTTAGCTACCGAACGCGGGAGTGCGAATCAACGGGGAATTCGTCGCGTCTGCTCGATCATGCCTGCGGTCCGCAGTTCAATCGGGCTTGCAAATGACGGCCCCGCGGCGACAATGCGTCATCGGAGGGCGCTCTCAGTTTGACCGGGCGTCTGCATTCGCCATTGGGACTGCAAGGGGAGATCAGTCGAATGAAGAGATTCGTGTCACTAGCCGCGGCCGGCGCGCTGGCGCTGGGCATGGCATCGGCAGCGCCGGCGGTGGCGGACGACCACGAGGTGGTGTTCGGGTTCGCAGCGTCCTACTCCGGCTGGATGCAGGCCTACAGCGGGCCGTCGACCAACGCCGCGCTGATCGCAATCGACGATTGGAACGCCAAGGGGGGCCTCCTGGGCAAGCAGATCAGGCCGGTCTTCGCGGACGGCAAGACCGACCGAGCCGAGGGTGCCAAGGCCGGGATTTCGGTGATCAACGACGGCGCCGTCGCCATCGCGGTGGACTGCGACTACGATTACGGCGCGCCGGCTGCGCTGCAGGCGCAGAACGCCGGAATCATCTCGATCTTCCTGTGTGCCGAGAGCGTGCTCGCCGGCATCCAGGGGATCGGCAAGTACTCCTTCTCAAGCTCGATCCTCGCCGCGGTGCAGGGTGCCACGATCGCCGAGTGGGGCTACAAGGTGAAGGGCTGGCGGACGGCCTACCTCCTGCTCGACGACGTGCTCGAGTACAACAAGGGCATCTGCTACGGCTTCGATTGGATGTGGCGCGAAGTGCTCGGCGGCGAGGTCGTCGGCCACGACGTGTACCAGAACGAGGATCCCAGCATCCAGGCACAGGTCGACCGCATCAGGGCGCTGCCCGAGGAGCCCGACATCATCGAGAACTGCAGCTACATCCCCGGCGGGGCGAGCGCGATCAAGCAGATCCGCGCCGCTGGCGTTAACTCGCCCATCGGTGGTGGCAGCTCGATGACCGGCGTCTACTGGCAGAAATCGGTGCCCGGTCTCTCCGGCCACTTCGTGCCGGAGCAGGCGTCGATCTACGGCGACGATCCGCGCCCGGCGGTGCAGGAGTTCCTCAAGAAGTACGAGGCCAAGTTCGGCGAGCCGGTGAACAACCAGTACGCCTTCCCCGGCTACGTGGTCTTCGAGATGTGGGCGAAGGCGGTCGAGAAGGCCGGCACCTTCGACTCCGACGCCGTCGTCGAGGTGCTGGAGAGCTACCGCGAGGAGCCGGTGCTGGTCGGTACCCGCACCTTCACGGACCAGCTCCACCATCAGAACTTTGCGCCGTATCTGATCGTGGAGACCACCAACAACCAGCCGGCGGTCGTCGACTCCTGGACCATCTCGGAGCCGGTGCCGATGGATGTGCTGTTCGGCAAGCGCTACGAGTACATCGCCCGCTGATCGAGCGTGGAGAAAAGCGCTCGCTGATCGGGCGCTCGGTAGGTCGGGACTGCGGCTAAGGCGCCGCAGCCTCGTTCCTCCAAGTCGATACCGACGCCCCGTCCGGGCAACCGGGCGGGGCGTTTCCTTGCCGATGCCGTGCCGCAGTGACGCGCGGTTGTAACCCCTGCGGCGCTTTGCGATGATCGGGGCGAGCAAGGCGGATTGGGCGCGATGGACTCTGGCGGCGAACACGGATCGGGGCCCTACCTGGAGGGGCAGTTGCTCGTCGCCATGCCGACGATGGCGGACCCGCGCTTTGCCCGGAGCGTCATCTACATGTGCGCCCACTCCGACGACGGCGCGATGGGCCTCGTCGTCAACAAGCTCCTCGAATCGCTCAGTTTCTCCGACCTTATCGAGCAGCTCGACATCGAGGCTGCGAGCGTGGACGAGCGCATCCGGGTGCATTTCGGCGGCCCCGTCGAGGCCGCGCGGGGCTTCGTCCTCCATTCCACCGACTACACCCACGAGGCCACGATGCAGGTCGACGACGGCTTCGCGCTCACGGCCACCATCGACGTGCTGAAGGCCATGGCCGAGGGCCGCGGCCCGCGCCTCAGCATGCTGGCGCTGGGCTACGCAGGCTGGGCGGCGGGCCAGCTCGACCGCGAGATTCAGGAGAACGGCTGGCTCACCGTGCCCGCCGACGAGGAGCTGGTCTTCGACGAGGCTCAGGACGGCAAGTGGGAGCTCGCCGTCGGCCGGCTCGGGATCGACCCCGGCAATCTCTCGGGCGTAGCCGGCCGGGCCTAGCAGTCTGTCCGACTTTGGGCTGGATTTCTCTTATAATCGCGCGATGAGCAACTTTGTCGAGTGTGATCGGGAGCAGGCGTTTCTGCTTCCTCCCGATCTGCGGGACTGGCTCCCGGCGGATGATTTGGGGCACTTCGTGATCGAGGCGGTGGAGCGTGTCGATCTGGGCGCCTTCAAGGTGAACCATCGCGGCACGGGCTCGGCGCAGTATCACCCCCGGATGATGCTGGCGCTGATGATCTACTGCTACGCCAACGGGATCTTCTCCAGCCGTCGGATCGAGCGGGCGACGCACCGCGATATCGGGGTTCGCTTCGTCGCGGCGAACCGTCACCCCGACCACGACACGATCGCGCGCTTCCGGCGGGAGAACTTCGCTGCGGTGTCGGAGAGCTTCTTGCAGGTTCTGCTTCTGGCCAAGGAGTTGAAGCTGTTGCGCGTGGGCCTGGTGAGCGTCGACGGCTCCAAGTTCAAGGCCAACGCCAGCAAGCATCGCTCGGTGAGGTACGAGCGCGCGGGCGCGTTGATCGCCCAACTGGAAGGCGAGATCGCGGCGTTGCTGGGCCGGGCGGAGGCGGCAGACGCGGCTGGCGAGGACGATCCTCAGGCCTTGCCGAAGGAGATTGCCCGCCGCGAGGCCTTGCGCGACAAGCTCGATGCGGCCCGTCGCCGTCTGGAGGCGCAGGCGCAAGCGCGGGCGGCAGCGGAGCGCGAGGCCTACGAGGCCAAGGTGGCGGCGCGGGAGAAGCGCCGTGGTCGTGCCAAGGGCAAGCATCCGAAGCCGCCGGCCGAGACGCCGGCTGCGGACGCGCAGAGCAATCTGAGCGACCCGGACAGCCGGCTGATGCGCAAGAGCAAGCACCATGAGTATCGCCAGGCCTACAACGCGCAGGCGGCGGTGGATGCCGGCGGCAGTCAGTTGATCGTGGGCGCGCGGGTCAGCCAATGCGCCAGCGACCGCAACGAGCTGGTGGCGGACATCGAGGCGATCCCTTCGGTGCTGGGCCGGCCGGAGACGGTGCTCGCGGACAACGGCTATGCCAACGGTGCGGAGGTGGCGGCGCTCGAGGCGGGCGGCATCGAGGCGTTGGTGTCGCCCTCGGCGGAAGGCCGTCGGCGGACACACGACTTCCGCCCGGCGAAGGCTCTCCCGGCGGCACGGGAGCCCAAGGCCGACTGGTTGAAGGCGATGGCGGAGAAGCTCGCGAGCGAAGAGGGCCGTGCCCTCTACAAGCTTCGCCGGCAGACCGTCGAACCGGTCTTCGGCGTCATCAAGGCGGTGCTCGGCTTCGCCGGGTTCTCGCTGCGCGGCCTCGAGAAGGTCGAGGGCGAGTGGACCCTGGTGGCTCTCGCCTACAACTGCAAGCGCTTGCACAAGCTGAGCCTGGCGACATGAGGCGCCTCGGCGGAGCAGGTCGTGACAGAGCAAGCGCCCCCACGCCGCGATCCGCCGCAGAACCGGCAAACCGCCTCTATCGGGAAGGAACCAGCGCCAACTCAGCCCGACGCCAAAACCACCGGCGACAAATTCATACTCAATCGATGACCCAAAGCCCGACAGACTGCTAGGAAAACCTCGTGCCGGCTCCGGCCACCGATGGACCGATGCTAGTTCTCCACGACACCACGGAGTTTTCCTATCGGCAGAAGCGTTCGGAAGCCGTTGACGCCGTCGGGTTATGGATCGGCCGGTCTCTTGTATCCCAGTTTCCACACGGCGAGTTGTGCGTTCATCTCCCGCCCGATCAAATCCATCTTCCGGATTAGCTCGATGCGGGGCATGACCCGCTCGATTTCCCGGGCTTCGAAGACAGTGCGCAGGATGCCGCAAGCATCGACGAGACAGACCAGCGCAACGTCCCGTGGGTCGGGAATCAGGTCGGAAAACAGGACGTTCATGATGCGCAATTTTGCGTCGCGGCCGCTCGTTCTATCTATCATCACGTAGCGCCGAGACGGAAAAACCAACAGCTTCGTCTTTTCCCGGACTTCCAGAATTCCGCTCTCCACCAGACCGTTCAACGCGCGCTCGCGAATCCTGTCGGCCTCCTCCTCGGACAGGATCTCGATCCAGGCGCTGGCGGACTCTGTCGTTTCGCTGCCTACGATCCGCTCCAGCACACTATCCATCAGGGGATTGCCGGTCGGTGTACGATCCAAAACCATCAAGCTCTCGGTATCCGTGTCGATACGATTGGCAAATGCCAAATCCATCAGAACGGCACCGATCAAGGCGCGCGCCAGGGAATATTTTCCTATGGATAGAAATTCCTCACGTTCTTCGTCGAGCAACAGTACAAGCATTTGTTCAGCCAATGGCAGCATGGCTTGTGTCCTTACATTGAGGATCTCCGCGGAACACCGTTTGACACGCAGGTACAGCTGCCACGCCGGATCACTTTCGGTCCAGCCACATCAGGAGCGGCGGCAGAAAGAGAAAATCGGCCAGGAGCGCAACGGCGATCACGGCGGCGTTCAACAGCCCCATCTCCGAATTGAGCTTGAACCCGGACAATCCCAGCACACAGAAGCCGGCAAACAACGCCAACGACGTGATCCAGAGTGCCGGGCCGACTGTGCCGAAAGCGAACAGGCACGCCATGGATGAAGACATATGGTGCTCACGGCGCGCGCGCAGATACTTGCTCAGGAAATGCACCGTATCGTCAACAACAATTCCGAGCGTCATCGTCATCACGACGGAGATTGCCAAGCCGACCTCGCCGTTGATATAGCCCCACATCCCGAAGGCGATGGCGGCGGGAATCAAGTTCGGGACGAGACTGATCAGACCCATTTTCAGGCTTCTGAGCGCGAAAATGAGAACGAACGATATCAGGGTCAAAGCGATAATATTTCCGAGCAACATTGCGCGGATATTGCGTTCCGCCAAATTGGCGTAAACGATGGTGATGCCGGTGGCGGGGCTGCGCAACGAGGGTGTGTTGGCCGACATCCAGGCTTGGGCACGCCCAGCCAACTTCTGCAACTCAACCGAAGAAATGTTCTTAACAGAAACTGTAAACCGGGTCGACGATTTTGCAATATCGACGCGATCGTTCAGGTCGAATCCCTGCGGCAGGGAGAGCTCGTACAGCAACATGTACTGTGCCGCGACTTCCCGGTTTTCGGGTAGCCGGTACTGCTCGGTAGTGTCGCCATTCAACTTTCGATTCAGCATCTTCATGATATCGCTGAATGTCGAGACATGCTTAACTTCCGGCTGGCGGCGGAACCATATAGCGAGTTTTTCCAAACCAGCGAGGTAGCCAGGTTCGGCGATGGCGCTGCTGCTGCCGGCCGGTAGAGAATACGCCAGGTAATTGGATCCAATCAGGTTGCTCTCCGCGAAGTCTCCGGCCTTGCGAACCTCGAATCTCTCACCAAAATAGGTGTTGAAATTATCGTCGAGAGTGATCCGTTCTATACCGATGACGAGCACGGCGATGACCGAGGCGGTTATCAAGAATACACGGCGCCTGTGGGCGAGCAGAAACTCCGCGAATGCTTCCATGACCAAGCGGCTGCGCGCCTGCCCGGGGAGGATGCGGCTTGGCGTAAGGGCCAGGTATGCCGGCAGAAAGGTCAGCGACAAGACAAGCGCAATCATGACGCCAGTAGCGGTTATATTGCCGAGCATTCTGAACGGCGGACTGTCGGAAAAGTTCAACGATAGGAAGCCGATTGCCGTAGTCGCACTGGTGATGAACATCGGCGACATGTTAATCCGCAGCGAGTCGGTGATCGATCGGTGCCGGCTGGCGCCGTCCCGCCGGACCAGCTGCATGGTAGAAATGACGTGAACGCAGTGCGCAACCGACAGGGTCATGATGACGATTATCGCGCTAATGTTACCGGCCTTGAGCACGACGCCGGCCCAGCCGATGGCGCCGAGAGCGGCGACAACCGACATCAGAATGACCAGGAGCGTGCCAATCGCCCCCCACAGGGTGCGTAATCCCAGTCCGACGGCCAGCAAGAGCAAGAGGAGCATCAGCGGGACCATGTATTGCATTTCCCGCTGAGGCACCTCCACGAAGGCCGCGTCGAACATGACGGAGCCGGTGACATGCAGGTCGATAAGAGGGTGTCGTTGCTCGAGAGTAGCCGCCAGTTCGCGTGCATAGGCCGCAATCTGTAACGCAGTCTCTACGTCGCCGCTCGGTTTGCCGGGCAATGCGACAAAAACGGCGGTCACCGCACCGTCTTTGCTCAGCAGGCGGCCGGACAGTTGTGGAGAGGCGAGCGCTATTTGCCGAATGCGCTCAATGTCGCCTTCGCTCAGCGATGAAGCGTCCTCCACCAGGGGGAAAACCCGTAGATCGTCGCCTTCGGCCTCGATTTGTTGGAAATTGGTCAGCGAATTGATGCGGCTGGAATAGGGGATTTGCCAGGATGCCTCGGTCAGTTCCTCGACCGCTGCCAGCACTTCGCGCGTAAAGACGTTGCCGTCCTTCGGCGCGAGCACGAACATCAGATGGTCGTCCTTCACGTAAGTGTTTTCGTAGGCCTCCAGGGCCACCACCAGTGGATTGTCTTGCGAGAAAAATTCTCGGGTGTCGGCGTGGAATGACAGAAATCGGCCACCGTACGCCAAGGCGAGAACCGCGACGACGGCCGCCAGGATGACCAACCATCGACGGGCCACCACCAGCTCGCTGAAACGATCGACCGTCATGCGTTCGGCGCCATCCGGGTGTCCATCAGGTTGCGCCTGCCTCGGGCGATCGCGCAAAAGCCCGGAAGGTCTCGTCGCCGGCCGCCACGACCGCCCGGACGGTCTGCGACGCACCCGTGCAACGCAGGCACTCGTCCCAAATCAGAAATATCGCATTTCATAGTTCGTTCAAATCGTGACCCATCCCACTGACTGGGCTAGCAGTCTGTCCGACTTTGGGCTGGATTTCTCTTATAATCGCGCGATGAGCAACTTTGTCGAGTGTGATCGGGAGCAGGCGTTTCTGCTTCCTCCCGATCTGCGGGACTGGCTCCCGGCGGATGATTTGGGGCACTTCGTGATCGAGGCGGTGGAGCGTGTCGATCTGGGCGCCTTCAAGGTGAACCATCGCGGCACGGGCTCGGCGCAGTATCACCCACGGATGATGCTGGCGCTGATGATCTACTGCTACGCCAACGGGATCTTCTCCAGCCGTCGGATCGAGCGGGCGACGCACCGCGATATCGGGGTTCGCTTCGTCGCGGCGAACCGTCACCCCGACCACGACACGATCGCGCGCTTCCGGCGGGAGAACTTCGCTGCGGTGTCGGAGAGCTTCTTGCAGGTTCTGCTTCTGGCCAAGGAGTTGAAGCTGTTGCGCGTGGGCCTGGTGAGCGTCGACGGCTCCAAGTTCAAGGCCAACGCCAGCAAGCATCGCTCGGTGAGGTACGAGCGCGCGGGCGCGTTGATCGCCCAACTGGAAGGAGAGATCGCGGCGTTGCTGGGCCGGGCGGAGGCGGCAGACGCGGCTGGCGAGGACGATCCTCAGGCCTTGCCGAAGGAGATTGCCCGCCGCGAGGCCTTGCGCGACAAGCTCGATGCGGCCCGTCGCCGTCTGGAGGCGCAGGCGCAAGCGCGGGCGGCAGCGGAGCGCGAGGCCTACGAGGCCAAGGTGGCGGCGCGGGAGAAGCGCCGTGGTCGTGCCAAGGGCAAGCATCCGAAGCCGCCGGCCGAGACGCCGGCTGCGGACGCGCAGAGCAATCTGAGCGACCCGGACAGCCGGCTGATGCGCAAGAGCAAGCACCATGAGTATCGCCAGGCCTACAACGCGCAGGCGGCGGTGGATGCCGGCGGCAGTCAGTTGATCGTGGGCGCGCGGGTCAGCCAATGCGCCAGCGACCGCAACGAGCTGGTGGCGGACATCGAGGCGATCCCTTCGGCGCTGGGCCGGCCGGAGACGGTGCTCGCGGACAACGGCTATGCCAACGGTGCGGAGGTGGCGGCGCTCGAGGCGGGCGGCATCGAGGCGTTGGTGTCGCCCTCGGCGGAAGGCCGTCGGCGGACACACGACTTCCGCCCGGCGAAGGCTCTCCCGGCGGCACGGGAGCCCAAGGCCGACTGGTTGAAGGCGATGGCGGAGAAGCTCGCGAGCGAAGAGGGCCGTGCCCTCTACAAGCTTCGCCGGCAGACCGTCGAACCGGTCTTCGGCGTCATCAAGGCGGTGCTCGGCTTCGCCGGGTTCTCGCTGCGCGGCCTCGAGAAGGTCGAGAGCGAGTGGACCCTGGTGGCTCTCGCCTACAACTGCAAGCGCTTGCACAAGCTGAGCCTGGCGACATGAGGCGCCTCGGCGGAGCAGGTCGTGACAGAGCAAGCGCCCCCACGCCGCGATCCGCCGCAGAACCGGCAAACCGCCTCTATCGGGAAGGAACCAGTGCCAACTCGGCCCGACGCCCAAACCACCGGCGACAAATTCATACTCAATCGATGACCCAAAGTCCGACAGACTGCTAGGAGCGTGCGCCGCGGAAAGGTCCGCGCGGCAAAGTTGATAGCGGACGGGTTGTGGGTGGATTTGCGCAGGGGGAAGTATGATCCGATACGCCAGTTGCGTGTAGGAACTCCCGATGCCGACCACGTTTCGTGCTTACCAGCCGGCCCAACCCTTGCTTTTGCCGCCGGACTTGCAGGAGTGGGTTCCCCCAGGGCACCTGGCTCATCACGTCAGCGATGTGGTCGATGCACTGGACTTGACGGCGTTCTATGCGCCCTACGAGGGGGACGGTCGACGCAACGCCCCCTACGAGCCGTCGATGATGGTCAAGGTGCTGATCTATGCCTACGCGACGGGCACATTCTCCTCGCGCGCGGTGGCGAGGAAGCTGGAGGAGGATGTAGCGTTTCGGATGCTCGCGGCGGGCAACTTCCCGCAACATCGCACGGTATGTGAGTTCCGACGCCGACATCTGGCGGCGTTCAGCGAGCTGTTTGTGGGGGTGGTGCAGGTGGCGCGCGAGATGGGACTGGCGCGGTTCGGCAAGCTCTCGGTCGACGGGACGAAGGTGCGAGCGAACGCGAGCAAGCGCAAGGCGATGAGCTATGAGCGGATGGGCAAAGAGGCGGCTCGCTTGCAGGCGGAGATCGAGGCGCTGCTGACGAGGGCGGGGATGGTGGACGCCGAAGAAGACGAGCGTTGGGGCGAGGATTTCCGGGGCGACGAGTTGCCCGAGGAGTTGCAACGCAGGGAGAAGCGCCTGGCGGCGATCCAGGCAGCCAAAGCGCGTTTGGAGGCGGCGCAACGCGGGCGCGACGATGAGCGCGGGCGCGAGCCTGGGCAGGACCGCAATCCCCGGGGCGGGCGGCCCTACAAGCGGGCCTACGGCGAGCCCGAGCCGAAGGCGCAGAGCAATTTCACCGATCCCGAGAGCCGGATCGTGAAGACCAGCAGCGAGGGATTCCAGCAGTGCTACAACGCGCAGATGGCGGTCGATGGGGAGCACCGGATCATCGTCGCGGCTCGGGTGGGGCCACAGGCCAGCGACCAGGGTCAGCTGGTGGGGATGCTCGACGAGATCAACGAGACGTTTGGGGTCGAGCCTGCGGTGGTACTGGCCGATGCGGGCTACTGCAACGAGCCGGATCTGTTGGAGCTGGAAGATCGCGGCATCGACGCGCACGTAGCGCTGGGGCGTGAAGGCAAGTCCCAGGTGGCGGTCGACCCGGCCCGGCTCCCTGCCACGCACCGCATGGGTGAGAAACTGGCGAGCCCCGCGGGCAAAGCCCGGTACGCGCAACGCAAGTGGCTCTCGGAGGCGCCGAACGGGTGGATCGAGAAGGTGCTCGGGTTCCGACGATTCAGCCTGCGAGGCTTGGCGAAGGTGCGCGGCGAGTGGGACCTCGTGTGCTTGGCGTTGAACATCGAGCGGATGGGGACGGTGGCAACGTGCTGAGGCAGGTGCTGGCCTGCCAACGCACTTGCTCCGGGGCGCGCAGTGCCCATCGACCGCGTATGAAACGCGAATCTCTTCCGTTCCGGCCTTCCGGTCAGGGATTTCCATCCCAGACCGGGCGGGCCAGATGTCCACACTCGGGCCAAAATCCCACCTCTCCGGCGGCCCCGCGCCAATCGCCCAGCATCAAAACTTCTACGGCGCACGCTCCTAGCCCGGAATTCTCACAAAGGTCATGGTTTGCGCGGCGCGATCGTCGCGTAGAGCAGATGGTCGCGCCACTCGCCGGCGATCTTGAGGTAGGCGCGGGCGTGCCCTTCGCAGCGGAACCCCGCCTTCTCCAGCAGCTTCCGGCTCGCGATGTTGTTCGGCATGCACGCGGCCTCGACACGGTGCAGGCCGAGGGGGCCGAAGCAATGGCCGAGCAGCCCGGTCAGCGCCTCGCTCATGTGGCCGCGCCTGGCGTGAGGCCGGCCGATCCAGTAGCCGACGCTGCACGACTGCATCGCGCCGCGCTGCACGTTGCTCAGCGTCATCCCGCCGAGCAGCGCGTCGTCGTCCCGGCGGAACAGGAAGAAGGCGTAGCCGATATCGTCCTGCCCGTCCCTGAGCTGGCGGCGGATACGCCGGCGGTAGGCGCTGCGGGTCAGCGCGTCGCTCGTCCAGGTCGGCTCCCACGGGCTGAGGAACGCGCGCGAGAGCGCCCTGAGCTCGGCCCAGGCCCGCCAGTCGCGCATCTGCGGCGGCCTGAGGTAGCGCGCGCGCGTCTCCAGCGTCGCCTCGCGCGCGGAATCGCTGGCCGGGCGGAGGAAGGCCATCAGCCGGGCGTCCTGATCCTGAACGCGTAAACCCCGGCCTCCTCCTGCCAGCCGAGCAGCTCGAAGGGCGCGGTCTCGCAGAAATGCTTGAAGTCGATGACCGAGGCGGGATCGGTCGCGAGCACCTTGAGCGTCGTGCCGGGGGCGAGGCGCTTCAGCGCCTTGCGCGCCTTCAGCACCGGCAGCGGACACATCAGGCCCTGCACGTCGAGCGTCTCGTCCGCGTCCGGCGGGACATCGGTGAGGGCGTCCGGCGGCCGCCCGGCGCGATCTTCAGGCGAAGCGGGCGGCGATGGAGTCATGGCTCTCCAGCGTGTCGATGGGCCCGAGGGCTGCGACCGTCGGCCGGCATCCCTGCAGGATGCGGCTTGCGGTGCGGCGCACCGCCTCGCGGTCGATGGCATCGACGCGTTCGATCATCTCCGCGATCGGGAGCGGCCGGCCGAACAGCAGGATGTGGCGGCCCAGCCGCTCCGCCCGTGCCTGGGTGCTCTCCAGCGACATCAGCAGGCCGGCCTTGAGCTGGGCGCGGGCGCGCGCGACCTCCTCGTCGCTCACCGTGGCGCACGCGCCCATCAGCTCGTCCGCCATCACCGGGACCAGCTCGGCGAGCTGATCCTCCCCGGTGCCGGCATAGACGCCGAAGATGCCGCCATCGGCGTAGCTCGAGGAGAAGGTGAAGACCGAATAAGCCAGCCCTCGCCGCTCCCGGATCTCCTGGAAGAGCCGCGACGACATGCCGCCGCCGAGCAGGGTGGAGAGCACCTGCAGCGCGTAGAAGTCGTCGTCGTCGTAGGCGACGCCGTCGAAGCCCACGACCAGGTGCGCCTGCTCCAGATCGCGGACGATGCGGCAATCGCCGCCGCCATAGACCGCCGCCGCCGCCGCCGCCGTCGGCCCCTCGGGCAGCGCGGTGAAGGCCTCTTCCGCAGCCGCGGCGAGTCCGTCGTGATCGATCCGGCCCGAACCCACGAGCACCATGCGCGCCGCCCGGTACTGCGCCGCCATGTAGGCCGCGAGCGCGTCCCGCGAATAGCTGCCGACCCGCTCGGGCGGGCCAAGGATGCTGCGGCCGAGGGGCTGGTCGGGGTAGGCCGTCTCCTGAAAGCGGTCGAACACGAGGTCGTCCGGCGTGTCGTTGACCTGCGCGATCTCCTGAATGACGACCGCGCGCTCGCGCTCCAGCTCCTCCGGATCGAAGGTCGAGTGCTGCAGGATGTCGGCGAGCAGGTCGAGCGCGAGCGGCACGTCCTCCTTCATCACCTTGGCGTAGTAGGCGGTGGTCTCGCGCGAGGTGTAGGCGTTGAGATGGCCGCCGACCGCTTCGATCTCCTCGGCGATGTCGCGGGCGCTGCGCCGCTCGGTGCCCTTGAAGGCCATGTGCTCCAGCAGGTGCGACATGCCGTTGGTTTCTTCCGACTCGCAGCGCGCGCCGACATCGACCCAGAGGCCGATCGAGGCCGTCTCGACATGATCCACGGGATCGCTGACCACCCTGAGCCCGTTGGCGAGGCGCGAGGTCTGCACGCTCACGCCACACGCTCCCGCTGCGGCGCGTGGACCCGGTCGCGGATGAAGCGCGTGAGCAGGGCCGTATCGGCGGGCAGCTCCGTCACCCGCTCAGGTTTGGACGCAAGCGCCGCGAGCCTCGGCGGCAGCGCCGGGCGGATGCCGATGGCGCGCTCGATGGCATCGGGGAACTTCGCCGCGTGCGCGGTGGCGAGGCTCACCACCGGCGCCGCCCCTGAACCGAGCCGCCGGGCCGCGTGGACTCCGGCCGCGCTGTGCGGATCGATCATGCGCCCGCTCTCCCGCCACACGTCTGAGATGGTCGCGAGGCAAGCCTCGTCGTCGGCGCGCGCGGCGGCGAAGACGGCCTGCGCTCGCGCGAGCCGGTCGCCCTCCAGCGTGAACTCGCCGTGCTCGGCAAGCGCGGCCATCAACGCGCGCACGGCGGCGCCGTCGCGGGCGCACAGATCGGCGAGCAGGCGCTCGAAGTTGCTCGCGACCTGAATGTCCATGCTGGGGCTCAGCGTCCGGTGCACCGTGCCCTTGCGGTAGCGGCCGGTCTCGAAGAAGCGGGCGAGGATGTCGTTGCGGTTCGTCGCCACGACGAGGCGCTCGATGGGCACGCCCATCTGCCGCGCGGCGTAGCCGGCATAGACGTTGCCGAAGTTGCCCGTCGGCACGACGAAGGAGACCGCGCGGCCCGGCGCGCCGAGGGCCAGCGCCGCGTAGACGTAATAGGCCGTCTGCGCGGCGACGCGCGCCCAGTTGATCGAGTTGACCGCGGCGAGCCCGATCTCGTCGCGGAGCGCCAGGTCGGCGAAGAGCGCCTTCACCAGCGCCTGGCAGTCGTCGAAGGTGCCGGCGATGGCGACGTTGTGGACGTTGGGCTCCGCCGCGGTCGTCATCTGGCGCCGCTGCATTTCGGAGACCCGCCCCGCCGGGTGAAGCACGACGACCGAGAGCGCGTCCCGGCCCCGGAACGCCTCGATCGCGGCAGCGCCCGTGTCGCCCGAGGTGGCGGCGAGGATCGTCGCCGTCCGCCCGCGCTTGGCCAGCACCGCGTCCAGCAGGCGCGCCACCATCTGCAGCGCGAAATCCTTGAAGGCCAGGGTGGGGCCGTGGAAGAGCTCTTGCAGCCAGAGGTTCGGGCCGAGCTGGATCAGCGGCGCGGTGGCGGGGTGGTCGAAGCCGGCGTAGCTCTCCGCCGCGATGGCTTCGAGGCTCGCGCGCGAGAAGGCCCGGCCGGTGAAGCACGCCACGACGGCCGCCGCCACTTGCGCGTAAGCGCGGCCGCGCAGGCCTTCGAGGGTGGCGGCGTCGAGCGCCGGCCACGCCGCCGGCAGGTAGAGGCCGCCGTCGCGGGCGAGGCCCTGGAGCAGGGCGTGTTCGAACGAGACCCCCCGGCCATCGCTCTGCCGCGTGCTGATGTAGCGCAAGCCGCGCTCTCCGTCCTCGTCCGCCCCCTTCCGGCAGCGGCCAGACTATACGCGCCCCCGGCGGCGCGGCAAGGAAGCGCCTAGTCGCGCGGGCCTGAGTCGCCCGCGCCTGAAAGGTCGCGGGCGCGGCATCCGATCAGGAGGTTGCCATGGGGAGTGCCGGACCGCAGGTCCGGAGCGCGCGACCGCGCGCCGCGCCGAATGGCGCGTAGGCAAGCGAGCGGAGCGAGCGCCCGCCGTTGAGGGATTTGAAAGACTAGGGAGGGGGCGAGCGGGAGGTGGGCTGGGCTGCAAGCGCCGGCCCGAGGGATTCGTATGGTGTGGGGCCGGGCCGGGACACGCCCGACACATTTTCTGAGCGGGATTCGCCGGGATTAAGTGGGATTAAGTGGGATTCCGCAGGATTCCAAGGGTCGACCGGCGCCGATGTGACGGCGCGCGCAGGCCGACGGGGCCTTCCCTCGACGACCTCGCGGATGGCGGCCACGGCCTCGGGCGAGAGGCCCTTCCTGACCGGCAACTGGCCCGCGCCGGGCGCGGCCCTGGCCGCCTTCGCCGCCGCCCGCTCCCGCTCGAGGCGGAGCTTGTCGGTGCCTTCGATGCGCCTGAGAACCAGCGCCATGCGGGCGAGCTCTTCCGTCGACACGGGCTCCTCGCGCCGGCTGAGATCGGCCAGGGCGGAGAGCACCAGCGTCCGCAGGGTCTCGATCAGGATGAGCCCCGCCTGGCCTTGCGCACGCGCGCCGAGCGCACGCATCCACGCCTCGCTGGCGCGGTCGGCCTCCTGCTGTTGGCGGATCAGGCCGCGCATGTTCTTGACGTAGCGGCCGACGGCGGAGCGCGAGCACGCGCCGCCCTCCGCCCGGATGCGGGCCGTGATCTCGTCGATGGTGGCGCCGTCTGCGATGGCCGTATCGACGGCCTCGCGCAGGGTGGGCGGCAGCCGCGCGACGGAGGAGCGTCCGAACGCCGCGGCTGTCGTGGTCTGTCGGGTTTCATTTTGCATGAGGCGATGCTGGCGCGCCGAGCAGCCGCCCTCCACCGCACCATGGTGCGGGGTGCAAGCGTCCTGTTCGAGACATCTCCTTACCGTTGATCCGGTGCGTGTTCTCTTCGACCTCACCCCACCACTTCGTCATGCCCGGACTTGTTCCGGGGACACAATGAACCCTCGACTGGCAACGACGAGCTCCGACGTGTAACGACTGCGCTTCTACCAACCTCCTGTCATACATAGATGTTTTTGCTCCGCATCAGCTTTTCGCCCCTTGCATTCCGACACGGGTGACCTTAGATTCGCCGCTGAGTTGAGGTTCAGAAACCACGATTTGATGACTGGTTTCCGGGGCCGGGAGAACGGCGATGCCCAAGAGAAGCACCCTCAGGCTGACCAAGCGGATTGTGGAACGGCTGAAGGCCGAGGGCAAGGACGCGATCTTCTGGGACCGCGACCTCGCCGGCTTCGGCGTCCGGGTCCACACCACCGGGCGCAAGCTCTACATCGTCCAGTCCCGCGGGCCGGCCGGCCTGAAGCGGGTCACCCTGGGGCGGGTCGGCAAGGACCCGATCGACAAGCATCGGCGCGAGGCCGCCGCCGTCATCGACCGGATCAAGCGGGGCGAGGATCCGATCCCGCCGGAACCGGCCCCGGAGCCCACCGTCGCCGATCTGGCCGAGCGCTGCCTTGAGAAATACGTGGATGTGCGGTGCAAGCCGAGCACGGCCAAGAACTACCGGCTGGCCATCCAGCACCACATCCTCCCCACCCTGGGAACGAAGGCCCTGAAGGATGTCGGGCCGGAGGACGTGACGGCGCTGCACCACAAGCTGCGGGACACTCCTGCGGCGGCGAACCAGGTGGTGTGGGTGCTCTCCAAGATGTTTGCACTCGCCGAGAACTGGGGGATGGTGCCGCCCGGCCGCAGGCCGACCCGCCATGTCCGCCAGTACCGCGATACGTCACGCGAGCGCTTCCTGACCCCCGAGGAGTACCGGCATCTCGGCGCGACGCTGACCAGGCTGGAGACCGAGGGTTCGATGATGCCCTCCGCGGTCGCGGCAATCCGCCTGCTGATGCTGACCGGCTGCCGGTCGGACGAGGTCCTCACCCTGAAATGGGACGACGTCGACCGCACGGCGCGGGTGCTGCGGTTGCGCGACTCGAAAACGGGTCCGCGCATGGTGCCGCTGACCGGGCCGGTGCTGAAGGTGCTCGACGGCATCGAGCGGGCCGAGGACGTTCCCTGGGTCCTCCGGGGCGCCAAACCGGGCTCCCGGCTGGCCTGCCTCTCTTACCACTGGCGGCGGATCAAGCAGGAGACCGGGCTGCGCGACGTGCGGGTCCACGATCTCAGACACTCGTATGCCTCCCGCGCCCTGGCCCTGGGCGAGGGCCTGCCCGCGATTGGCCGGCTGCTCGGCCATGTCCGGGTCGGCACCACCGCAAGATACGCCCACTTAGTGCGAGACGCCGAGAAGACCGCCGCCGCCCGCACCGGAGACAGCATTGGCGCCCAGATCGTTCCGGGCCGCGCCGAGGCGGCGTAAGGAGACCGCGCGGTGGCAGTGCACAAGACGACGCTCACCAACCGCGCCGTGGCGGCGCTCAGGGTCGAGCGCGACACGGTCTACTGGGACCGCGAACTCCCCGGCTTCGGCATCCGGGTCTATCCCGGCGGCGGCAAGGTCTACATCGCCCAGGCGCGAGAGCCCGACAGGACAACCCGTCGGATCACGGTCGGCCGGCACGACGTGCTCAATGCCGACCAGGCCCGCCAGCGGGCGGCGTTCATCATCACGCGCATCAGGGCGGGCGAGGATCCGGTGCCCCTGCCGCTTGCCGCCAGGCTCAACGGCGGTCCGACCGTGGCCCACCTTGCCGAACGCTATCTCGAAGAGCATGCAGCGGTGCGGATCAAGCCGAGGACACAGCTGCGCGTTCGCGGCATGCTGAACAATCATATCCTGCCGGCCCTCGGCAAGCTGCCCCTCGAAGCGGTCGAGCGGAGCGATATTGTCGAGTTCCACCAGAAGCTCTCCGATCGGCCTGTCACCGCGAACAAGTGCGTCAAGATACTGTCGCACATGTACCGGCTGGGCGCGGGATGGGGACTTGTGCCGGAGGGCTTCAATCCCTGCCGGTCGGTCGAGAAATACCCCGAGCGTTCCCGCGAGCGGTTCCTCACGGATGCCGAGTTCACCCGGCTCGGGCGGGCGCTGGACGAGGCCGTCGACAGCGGCGCCGCTCCGCTGACGGCCGTGACGGCGATCCGCCTGCTGATGCTGACCGGCTGCCGCAAGAGCGAAATCCTGACCCTGCGCTGGTCGGACGTCGATCTCGACGCCGCCGAGCTCCATCTCGGCGATGCCAAGACCGGTCCCCGCGCGGTGCAGCTCCCGCCGACGGCGGTGGCGCTATTGGAAGAACTGCCGCGACGCAAGGACAGCCCCTGGGTGTTTCCGGGCAACGACCGGGACGGGCGCTACAGCGGCGGCGGTCTCGACCATGCCTGGCGGACCGTGCGGGCCGCGGCCGGGCTCGAAGACGTCCGGATGCACGACCTCAGACATAGCTTTGCGTCCCGTGCGCTGGCGCTCGGCGAGACCCTGCCGGTGATCGGCAATCATCATTGGATGTCGTGACATGTCGGCACATGTCATACGATAGTTTCTATATTTCATGGAGTTAGGGTCTTTTCGATCTGACAGTTACCGACTATAATACACTCCGATTTGCATCCTGTGGGTACCCATTCGGTTCCCGGCAGGCAAAGAGAAACGGAGTGTGCAATGGTCAAGATCACCAAGCGAACCGTCGACGCCCTCGAACCCCGGGACCGTGAGCATGTCCTCTGGGATGACGAGATAAAGGGCTTCGGTGTCCGCGTCCGTCCCTCGGGACGCAAGACCTATATCGTCAAGTACCGCGACCGCGGGCGGGCCGTGAAAGTCACCATCGGGCCGCACGGGGCGATCTCTCCGGCCGCGGCCAGGGCCAGGGCCGCCGAGATCGTCACCGCGGCCAGGACCGGCAAGGACCTGTCGGGGCGCGACCTGCGGGACGCCAAGGCGCCGACGGTCGCCGAACTGGGGCGACGCTTTCTCGACGAATACGTGACCGACCACTGCAAGCCTAATACGAAGCGGCAATACCGCAAGATGGTCGAGGGCTACATCCTGCCCCGTCTGGGGGCGCGCCGGGTACCGGATGTCCAGCGCATCGATGTCGCGTCCCTGCACCACGACATGCGTGCGACCCCGACGAACGCCAACCGGATGCTGGCGACGCTGTCGCGCATGTTCTCGGTAGCCGAGCTCTGGCAGATGCGTCCCGACGGCTCCAACCCGTGCCGGAACATCAAGCACTTTCGGGAAGAGCGGCGGGAGCGGTTTCTCTCGGACGAGGAATACCGCCGTCTGGGCGAGGTCCTGCGGGAAGTCGAGAGGGAGGGATCGGAGCGGCCGTCGGCCATCGCCGCGATCCGCCTGCTGATGCTGACGGGATGCCGGAAGGCGGAGATCCTGACGCTGCGATGGGAATACGTCGATCTGGACCGGGGCGAGCTGCGCCTGCCGGATTCCAAGACCGGCGCCAAGATCGTCCATCTGGGCGATCCTGCGATTGAAGTGCTGCGAGGCCTGGCGCGCGAAGACGGCAATCCGTGGGTGATCACGAGCCCGAAGCCTGGCGAGCCGTTGAGCGACGTCTACGACCAGTGGCACCGCATTCGCTGCCGTGCCGGAATCAAGGACGTTCGCCTTCATGACCTCAGGCACAGCTACGCCAGCGGCGGTCTGCTGGTCGGGGAGGGCCTGACAATGATCGGGAAATTGCTCGGTCATAACAAGGTGGAGACAACTGCCCGCTACGCGCATCTGGCGAACGATCCGCTGAAGGCCGCTGCCAACCGGATCGCGAGCCGAATTGCCAATATCGCGGGGTGAGTACAGGCGCTGGTACTGCGAATATAGGATTGGTTGGTGTGCACGCGGTCGCGGCAGTCCGCTTGATGTTGGTCACCGTTTGTCGGAAGAACGAGATCCCGTCGTTGCGTTGGGAGGCGATGGACCTTGCGGCAAAGGAAATACGGCCGGTGGACAGGACGGCCACCGCGCGCCGCGGTCTCGAGGACCTGCACTGTCGTTCGGCGCGATGGTCGTGCCTGATCGGCATGATGACGTATCGATTAAATTTGAATCGAGTGTGTCACGCGCCGGCACCGAACAACGAGTGCAAAGGCCTTGACCTGCCGCTCCGCACCGGAACCGAGGCCTGTTTTTTCCCTGGGAAGATTCGGTGCTGTGGAAATGACGAAAATGATTTCCGACAGTTCCATGCATTGCCAATCAATCGCCCAAGCGCCACCATCGCAGCGGGACGCCGTCGGGCACGCCTGCATCGCGCAAGTTGACGATCGACCAAGAATCGCGCTCACGCAGAATGTTTTTGTAAAGTTCCATGTTTCCGCGGTAGGTATAATAGTACCAATGATCCCAGACATTGCCGGGATTGTCGCCGGAAATGTCGATATTGCGGGGTGGATCGCGCATCCACTCACGGAGAGCGCCGCTGTCGATTTGCAAATCGATCCAATAGCTCTCCTTGTATTCTGTGTTGAGACCGTTGTGTCCGATGACTTGACTGTTGCCGAAGGTGCGCGGGCCGAAGTTCTCCGCCAGCTTGTCAAGGACATCGTTCTCTCGCGAGACGATGTTGTAGAAATGGGGCATGGAAGCGAGATCCCGGGACGACAATCGCCGGCACATGAGTTGCGCCTCCACGACATACTCCGCGCCGCCAAGAATGATCACGCGGCCGACACGCTGCAAGAGCCTCTTCGACACCTCTGTGTCGAGAATCACACCCGGGCCACCTTCGTCGGCGTGTTTGGCGATCAGGGCAAGTGCGCGCAGGACGACCCGAGAACCGAGACTGTGACAGAACAGGTCGATCGGTCGGTCTGGAATCGATTCCGCCAACGCAGTGATCAAATTGACCAGTACCCAGGCTGTCCTGCCAGCGTTGTCGTAGGCGCGCGCGTAGAAATTCTGCGAGTAATCGAGTAGCGACGAGGCGAATCCGGGTTGACTTTGCCAGCCGAAGGCGACGGCGAGGCCCTGTCTGCCGCCATCCAGCTGGGTATCGAAGCCGAGGCCGAGAGGCCAGCTCGCGGTATGATGGCGTTGCTCCTGTGGCTCCGGCTTCTTCGTGAAATGGTAGACACGGCCATGAGGATTATCCGTGTCCTTCGGATCTTCGCTGACCGCCGTCCTGGGGTCGAACAGGAACCCGTGGATCATTACGACAATTGGCCCGCGAAAGTCCGGGACATCGATCGCTTGTTTGACCGCGCGGTCGATATAATGGCGAAAATCGCTGTTCGGCGCAGCAAGTTCGGGCGGTGTGAGTGTTTCCATGCCGCCCAGGCCCAGTGGCCGGCGCTGGGCACGGCTGTAGTCATGCAGCGCAATACCGCCATAGGCCTCGGGCGCATAAGCTTTGTCTTTCAGTACAGACAACCGGATCAGCGACATGCCTACCTGCTCCTTTGGACTCGACTTTAGCTTGGCCACTCAGTCAAACTATTGCAAGTGTGGCTTAACCGACACCATTGGATGGGCCGGCTGGAATGTCGGTTGATGTTTGACTTTGACTTGCCTGCGATGCTGGATCGTCGGAACAAGCTGAAGGCGACCATCGAGGAGACGAAGGAAGTCCACGGTGTGGCGAAGGATGCGCTTTCGTTTGAGCCCGAGGTGGCGCGGCTAAAGAATCTCTGTTCGGAAGCCTGTGTCAAGGCGGCGGAGACGCAGCCCGACCGCGTCGCTGCGCATGAAGGTCGGTTGGCTGCACAAGGCCCTGGAGGCAGCGCGGCGCCAGAAGGATACGATCGTGTCGCTTCGCTACGATGTCGGTTAACGGAGCCGAAAATGCCAGCGTTTGCGGCAGTCTCGCACGCAATGATCTCCCAATCGAGTGTGTCTAACACGAACACTGCTTGGCACTGCTCTTCCGGCAACCGTGCTTGTCGGGAAGCCTCCAAATGTGCTATTGTTCAGTTTGGGTCCGTCGCTGGGGGCCGATCCGGTCACCTGATACGTACGGGTGGTACACATCGAGGCTTGAAGGCACGGTCCGGAGACTCGCGCGGTATTTGAATGGAAGTCCAATTACCGGTTCATCGAGTATAGCCGCATGGCCTCTGGCTTTCGCGGAAAGCCTACGCCTGATCGTTCAGAAATTGGTATGGCCACAAGCGGAGCACTGTTCTGGACTTCGACATGCAGAGCTACTCCCCAGATGTCCTCGCAATGTGCTTCTTATGGCATTTTAATACATGAGTTTTTTTGCATGACTGTCATGCTTTATCCATTGCGACCTTCGATGTATCGATCCCTTGGAAATAGCTAGAAACTGAGCTTCAAGCCATGTTTCATAAACTACTACTGCTCTTCGGAATGTGCACCGCAGTAGTGCAAATCGGTCACGCAGGGAGTATCGGACCGGCGGATAAATTAGACGCCCTGCGCCTGCAGTTATCACAACGCTACACATTTGTCGTACGATTTGCCGATAATGTCGAACCTACACTAAAGGGTTTGGGAATTGGGGAAGTTTTAGAGCCAGTTAAGTTCTTAAAGTTGATTAACGGATTGGCTACCAAGCTACTAGTCAAGCATGCCTTCAAGATCGCAACTGAACCTCACGTACTTCAGGTTTGGTATTTGCATCCTGATCTTGCCGATCTTTACGTTAATACGATAGCGGCCCTTGACTACAATATTAGGACGCTAGCGTTACCCAATCTGGTGAACCTAAGCATCGGTCCTCAGACCCGCTTCTGGCGTAACTCTCCGGACATGGACGCTCCTATTCATGCCGCTACTAGAGCGTCGGCAAACGCTGGTCTAATACCCATTATCGCCATTGGTAACTCTGGCGGTGCTGGTGGCAGACCTAATGGTTGGATCAACCCTTGGTGTTATCCAGTATGGGTTATCTGTGCGGGTGCCTATGACGCAAGCAAAGGCAAGGTAGCGGCGTTTTCGTCGCGCGGCGATCCGAATGATCGGGAATCCTGGCCGGATGTCGTTGCTCATGGTGTCGATGTTATCGGTCCCTATCCGAGGCACCTGAAGAAGTCGCCAGAGCGCCGTCAGCGGGATGAATCAAATGCGCAATTTCAAAGAGTCGTGCCACGAGATAAGTGGGACATTTACACAATTGAATCTGGCACTAGTCAAGCGGCGGCCGCCACTTCAGGCGCCGCCGCACAGATTCTACACTTTCTCATAAAATTGGCACAAACCAACGCTGGAACACAGACAGGTCAACCTCTCTTTTCTCTCACAGCAACTCACGACAGGATCACCCATTACGATCGTGCCAAACATCGATTAACTGGAACAGCAATAGAGGATGCTAATGGCTCCGTCGTCTATGAGTACTTACCGGATTACCCCTGGAAGATGGTTAAACAATTGCTTTTGGACACCGCCATACCTCTGCCGAGCGAGCCTGCTCATGTAGTGGGTGCCGGCCTAGTTGACCGTCAATACATAAATAGGCAGTTCGGGAGGTTCGGTATCGCTAATCCAAAAGTTCTCCCGTCGAAAGTACTACGGAAATAGAATGATGCAAGCGATCAAGTTGTTTTTTGCGATTGTTGCGGCGTTGTTAGCGGCAGATGGAGTGGGGAAATTGGCGAGCTATTTGTCGGGTATGGAAAGTTCAATTGAATCTGTTTCGATGGGACTTTCTCTTAAAAAAACGTTAACGGAAATCAAGCGGGAGCTGAAGATCTTTAGTCAAACAGCGGGATCATCGCTGGGCCTCGATCTGAGAGATATTGCACTCGAACTAGTAGTCCAGCAAGAGGTAATGAACAATGTGGATCTAGAACTGAAGGTACCAATTTTCCGCAGTGGTAACGTCAATTCCCGGGCCGCACGGTTCACAAAAACTGGATCAAGGTTGACGATACTTCTCGCCCCACCTGTGGGAAGTCAGACTCTCGGCGCCGCGCAACGGTCAGTAATACAGTTTGCCAAGTTGTTGGTATCAATTCGCGAGACGCTACAAGACTCGTTGAATAGTAAACCAGTACTTGAAGCGAAATCGATAAAATTGGAACTCCATTTCGTTTTCGTTACCGAAGGGTCCACGACAACTGGTATCAGAGCGAAAGTTGTTACAGTCGGTGCAGAAACTGGCTGGACGAACAGTAACAGTAATACGATTACACTATCTTATGTAAATCCAAAATATAGCGAAGAGACCAGGATAAAAACCTATGTTGTGCCGCCATGAATTAGATTTTGAGTTAGTGCCGCGAAAAAAACTTTCCTGCTTATCCATGAAGCTCAGCAAGGCTGCCGAGACGCAACGTATGAGCCATCGCGGTTTCCAGTCGCTGTGCCATATCCGAGTCCGCACCGTGCAACTCCCGGCTACGTCGTTGTGACCTCGTCGGACTTAGACACGAGCAGGAACAAGGCATCGGTGAGCGGACTTTCTTGGATAAGCAGGAAAACTTTTGGCGCCTGAGCCCGCGCGGCGTCACAGCCGGCGCATTTGGGAAAACCAGATCGAATAAACGCCGCCCATGCTGGGCACAAAATGGTGATCGAGCTCCCCGGTGGCGGATGCAATCGTCGTTGGATTTCAAGACGATAGAGAAGGCAACACCCCTGCCCATGATGATCTGCCGTCATCAAGGGTATGGCTGACAAGGGTGAGGTTGTCGTCCGGGGCCTCCGTGCCTCAAGGCGCGAGGGTATTCTGGACCCCGCAATCGGCGCCGACGATACACGCGGGTTTACATTCGGCAGGGAACCCATGCGGTTCCCCAACAGGCAGGTGAGCAGGCTCACCGGACGCCTTGGTAGGGGGATCGGCCGCTCCGCTCCAGGGCGGTTCCTCGCGCGGTCTTTTCCAGCAGCCGGAACGGCGCCAGACCGTCGGCGGACTGCCGGGCGATGAAGCCGGACCGGTATCGCAGGCGGTCGAAGGCGAGCGGCAGCCAGGTGAGCCAGGGGCCGGTTGCCATCAGGCAATGCCCTCGTCTGGTACCCTACCGCCGCCCCGCCCACCAACTCGACCCGACGCCCCGCGACAGCCCCTCCCCTCGTTTCCGAAAACGCCCGTTTTGTTGGTACAATCCCCGGATCGACAGTGACTCGCGTGCCCAAACAGCCGGCTGAAAGTAGACTACGAACCGGAGGACACCGCAGTGCCACCAAGGAATTACCGCGTATACGGGCCGCTCGACATCCCTCGCACCGATGACCTTCGACAGGTCGACCGAAAAAGACTTAGCGGTTTTTGGAAGAACGCGAACGACGCGGCCAGCGAGCTGGCAACCGCGACCGGCTGCTACATCTTCGGCATCCGGGCAGGAAAGGGAGCAAGGCCCTGGTACGTCGGCCAAGCCAAGAAGTCATTCAAAAACGAATGTTTCACACCCCATAAACTGCTCCACTACAACACAGCGGTCCTCAAATGGCAAGGAACGCCGATCATGTTCCTTGTCGCACGGATGACGCCGGGAGGGCAGAGATTCGTGAAAAAATTAGGGCAGAAAGAGGCAGACTGGGTGGAAAACCTGCTGATTCGCCACTGTTTAGACGCCAACAAAAATCTACTCAATATAAGTGGAACCGCCTTCTCCACAGAAGTCATGATACCCGGTTTATTCAGGAGTCCTCCAGGCCAACCCTCCAATGAAACAACAAATCTGCGACGCCTACTCAACCTCTGATAAGCGCGACAAATCGAGACCATGCCGCCAGGCCACGAACCTCAACCCTTTCGACTCCGCGCGCCAGAGTTGCGCCGACATTCGTACCGATTCCCGAAAACGAACTTTTTCAGGGCCCCGCACCGGCCACCTCCGCCGCGCCGCCCACCCCACGCGATTCATTTCCCAAAAACGTTGTTGAAACTCCATCGTCGCAAAACCTACCATGTCCCCGTTTTCGAGAAGCGGAAGCAGCAGCATGTTGATCGGCTACGCTAGGGTCTCGACTCTCGACCAGAACCCCGCCTTGACACTCAGGTTGCTGAACGTCACCAGCGAGGTCCTCCTGCCGAGTGTCGACGAATCCGCCCGCGCCGTTACCGAGCTCTACCTCAATCGCGCGAATGGAGCCTGACCGGGGCGGCCTCCCGCCTCAGGCATTGCCGGCCGGTCGTCTCGCGGCGTCGGCGTCCGACAGTCGGCGCGGCGGCGGCGAAAGCACGAACTCCCCCCGGACGCCGATATGGTCCGAAAGTCTGGTTCCGGCGCTCAGCTTCGGCCAAATCCGGATATCGTTGGCGAGCGCCAGATCCGGGGTATGAGCGATGTGATCGATTGCCAGCTCAGGCGTCCCCGCGAGCTCTCCGGCGGTCGCGAACGCGAGCTCCGCGAACGCGTCTCTTAACGCCGCGTAGGTGCGCTTGGGCTGCCGCCTTCGCGGGATTGGTTGATTGAAGTCGCCGAGGACCACGGTCCTTTCCCCGGCGCGCCGATAGGGCAGCGCCGCGAACCCGGTGAGCCAAGACTCGTGATCCTGCCATGCTCCCCGGTCCTTGTGGCCGGTGCGGACATGCGCGTCGCGCCAAGAAATGCAGACGCCGACGACCGACAGGGGACCCAGCACGGTCTCCGTGGTTCCGGCCACGAACCGCCCGCCGGGAAGCGCGTCGGAGCCGGCCGGATCGACATCGGACCAGGGCCGTTTGCTCCACAGCAGCACCTTCCGGCGCCCTTCCTGGGCGCGGTAGCCCCAGTCGGGGCCGGCGTCGATGACATGGCCGCCGACCGGGGGGATGCCGGCGTATCCCTCGGTCACGCACAGGATGTCGCAGCCGGGCGCGGCCAGGGCGTCGACGACACGGCGGCCCCGCGCCGTTCCCGGTTTTGCCCAATACGTGTTCCAGGTGCCGATGCGGAGCGCGGTTCGGCTGTCAGACATGGGTTACTCCCTCGAAAACCTTGACAGGGACGGAGGCCCGAAGGGTATCGGCGGCCTCTAGGCGGGCTTGAACTTGCCCATGTTTCCGTTGTGCGTCTGGTTGGTTAAGACCCGGGTCAGAAGGGCTTCGACATTGTGACAAAGCTCGGAGTTGTCGATCTTGTATCGGGAGACATACGCCGCCAAATCCCGGATGGCCGGCCGGTCGCCTACAGAGTGTCTACGTCAACGCCTATGGGACAGGCTGAGGTATTTTCGTAATGGAGGATTTCCGGATCAAGGTCCTCGAACGAGGGTACGATCAGCGATCAATTTAGAGACGGCGGCGAAGGCCAGCGCCCTGCCTGTGATGATCTACCGTCATCAAGGGAACGGATGACAAGGGTGCGCCTGTCGTTCGAATGGCCCCAACTTCGATGGCGTGAGGTTCTCGTCGACAGGTCGGCGGCCGCCAATGATACACGCGGGTTTGCATTCTGTCGGAGACCCATACGGTGCCCCGACCGGTAGAGGGTACCGGAGTTTCCGATGCCCGAAGTCACCAAACGAAGCGACCAGGCCCTCAGACCCGCAAACTGCATGGATCTGGCTCAAGGCCGGCTCTTTTGGACACCCTTAAATCATTGAAAATAAGTAGGTTTTCAAGAGCATATCGATCTCCGCGATAAGCCGCAATCGAGGGGGCGGCAAACAAGTGGCGAGCAAAGGGATTACAAATCTGGTCCGGCAAGGGCGAGCGCTGTCGAAGCAGGGCTCGCGGACAGGCCTCCCGCCGGTATCCGTTCTGCGACCAGGGAATAGAGTGGAACACAGCACTGGCTAGTTAAGGCTCGATGCCGAGCTGGCGCTGATCGTGCCGGCATTACCCGGCGCGACCGCAGGTTATGGCGGCCGCGTCGGTCGATTGATATTCCGTATTCGATCCGGCCGCCGGGATGTGCGAAGCGCAACGCCATGTTGGAGCGGCCGAGCGATCCGGTGAAGATCTTGGCGGCAGTCGAGGCCGGCGGGTTCGGCCCGGCCCCATGTGCGGCGGGCATGGATTTTCCCGGCAAAGGCATTTTTCTCCCGGTCCGAGTGCTGTTAATGGAGTCGGTCCAGCACGCGGCGGTCCGAGAGACGGCCGCGGGAGGCAGGACCATGACGGCGCGCGCGCCGCACGAGACCGGGACGGCCCGGGTCGCCTGGGCCCGCAAGGGCCGGATCGATCATGATCCGGCCAGCCGTCGCCCGGCGGGAACGGAGAGTGCCGGCCCGGAGGTGGAACGGGCGACCATCATCCGAGCTGAACGCGCCGGCGTCTGGATCGGCGCCGGACTCCGCCGATCGCCCGAGATCCAACCCGATGCACCGCCCCGTTGGCGCGCACGGGCAGCGCGTCCGCCAGGGCGGATTCCGGGTCGCGGCTTGCTCTCGGTACGCGCAGGGGGTAGCCGATGTCCATCACCGACGGAAGGGACCGTGCCATGTCGAAGAAGGCTCACAAAATCAAGCGCTTGCGCCGGTTCCGAGCGCAGGCGGTGCCAGCTTTCCAAGCCCCATTTTACTCGCGATAACGGTATTTATCGGGAGTGAACCTGTCAATGACGATCTCGCGGGCGTCTCGCCCGCCGGCCGCCGCCGGGTGGAGGAACTCGAGCGCCAGCTGAAGGCCAACGAGAAGAAGGCACGCAAGGATCGGCTGTCTCTTCTGCGGATTCATGAAGACCTTGGGGCTCTGGGCTATGGCGGCGGCTATGACGCGGTGCGCCGCTATGCCAGGACCTGGCGGCGCCGGTGGCGGCTGTTGTCGCAGTCGCAGGCCTTTGTGCCGCTGAGCTTCGATCCCGGCGAGGCTTACCAGTTCGACTGGAGCCACGAGTACGCGCGCCTGTCGGGTGTGACGACCAAGGTGAAGGCGGCGCACATGCGGCTCTGCTACAGCCGGATGCAGCTGGTTCAGATCTTCCCGCGCGAGAGCCAGGAGATGGTGTTCGAGGCGCACGAGCGCGCCTTCCGCTTCTTCGGCGGGGTCTGCCGGCGAGGCATCTACGACAACATGAAGACGGCGGTGAGCACGGTGTTCGTGGGCAAGAAGCGGGACTACAACCGCCGCTTCCAGGAGATGTGTTCGCACCATCTGGTCGAGCCTGTGGCGTGCACGCCAGGGGCTGGCTGGGAGAAGGGGCAGGTCGAGAGGCAGGTGGGTGACGTTCGCGGCCGCCTGTTCGTGCCCAGCCCGCGGGGCCGCTCCTACGCCGAGATCAACGAGTGGCTGATGGATCGGTGCATCGAGGACGCCAAGAAGCGGCCGCATCCGACGATCGAGGGCAAGACGGTGTCGCAGGTGTTCGAGGAGGAGCGGCCCTTCCTGATGGCGTACCGCGGCCCCTTCGACGGCTTCCATGCCACTGAGGTAGCGGTTTCCAAGACCTGTCTGGTGCGCTTCGACAACAACCAGTACAGCGTCGCGGCACGCGCGGTGGGGCGGCCGGTGGACGTGCGGGCCTATGCCGATCGGATCGCCATCCGCCAGGACGGCGAGATCGTCGCCGAGCATCCCCGGAGCTTCGGGCGCGGCCGGTTCGTCTACGATCCGTGGCACTACGTGCCGATCCTGACGAGGAAGCCCGGCGCGCTGCGCAATGGCGCGCCCTTCAAGGGCTGGCAGTTGCCCAACGCGCTCGGGCGCCTGCGAACCCGGCTCGCGGGCCACAACGACGGCGACCGGCAGTTCGTCAAGGTGCTCGCGGCGGTTCAGGAGGACGGACTGGAGGCGGTCGAGGCGGCCTGCGCCGAGGCGCTCGACTGCGGCGCCTGCAGCGCCGACGTCGTGCTCAACATCCTTGCCCGGCAGCGCCAGCCGGCGCCGCCGGCGGCGATCCCGACGCCCGAGGGCCTGCAACTTCGTCACCAGCCGGTTGCCGATTGCCAGCGCTATGACAGCCTGAGGGAGGCCGGTCATGGAGCGTCATGAGGTGCTGGCGATGATGACGGCGCTGAAGCTCGCGGGGATGCGTGCCGCCTACGACGATATCCTCGCCGACGGGCTCAAGCGCCGCCATCCGGTGCAGCAGATCATCGGTACGCTGCTGCAGACCGAGGTCGCCGACAAGCAGGCGCGCTCCATCAAGTACCAGATGGCGTCCGCCAGGCTGCCGACGGCCAAGGAGCTGGCCGACTTCGACTTCGCAGCCTCACCGGTCAACGAGCCCCTGATCCAGGAGCTCGCCGGTGGCGGCTTCCTGGAGGGCAAGCGCAACATCGTGCTGGTCGGCGGCACCGGCACCGGCAAGACCCATCTCGCCGTCGCCATCGCCCGGTCCTGCATCCGAAAGGGCGCCCGCGGCCGGTGCTACAACGTCGTCGACCTGGTCAACCACCTCGAGGCCGAGCTCCGCGCCGGACGCCAGGGCCGCACCGCAGACCAGCTCGTCCGCCGCGACTTCGTCATCCTCGACGAACTCGGCTACCTGCCCTTCGCCCAGGCCGGCGGGCAGCTGCTCTTCCACCTCATGAGCCGGCTCTACGAGCGAACCTCGATCGTCATCACCACAAACCTCGCCTTCGGCGAATGGCCCTCGGTCTTCGGCGACCCCAAGATGACCACAGCCCTGCTCGATCGTCTCACCCACCATTGCGAGATCATCGAGACCGGCAACGAGAGCTGGCGCTTCAAGAACCGCTCCTGACCTGGCGCCGGCCGTCCCTGCGGCCCGGTTGCCCCGGTGGGCCAACAGGGACCCCCCACGCGGCTTCGCTCCGCGTAACGCGGGGCGCTACACGAAGCCACGCGGGTCCCCCCTATTGACTACCGGGACAACCTCTGCCGTGCCACTCAGGGGGGTCAATTTTGCACGCCGATCGGGGGTCAGTATTGAAAGCCGTTTGACAGCCCGCACGTCTTCGCGCGTATAGGGCGCGTCGCGCGGGGCCAAGGCCCGGCCCATGACGAAGTCGAACTCCGCCTCGATCGCGTAGAAGTTCACGGTGTTCGCGGGCACGGTGAGCGGGCTCCCGCCCACGAAGTCCGCGAAGAGGCGGCCCGAGAACGGGGCGTCCACGCCGAAGCGCGCCTGCACCTGGGCGTTGGTCGCGCCGATCTTGTAGCCCGCGACGGCGAGGCCCGCGCTCTCCGCGAGCCCGTCCTGCACCGCGTAGGCCTCGTCCAGAGTCCCCGGCCGGCAGTCGGCCGGCAGTGCGTCGATCTGCCTGCGCTCCCGCCACGCCTCCCACAGAAGCGCGCCGCCTCGAGCCATGTGTTCCGCGCGCGTCCCGCGCGACGCCGCTTGGCCGTCCATGCCCCCTCTCCTTACCTCTAATGCGTTACGTGCCGTTGCGCCGCCGGGCGGCGCTTGCTGCTACTGTTCATCAAGCCGACGAAGTTCTGGAAGAGCCGGCCGCCGTTCGCGCGCAGCGTCTCTTCCTTGGCTGCCGTCGCGGCAACCATGCGGTCGAACGCGCCCGCGCCCTGCTCGCGCTCCAGCGCCGCGACGTACTCGGGGAAGGCCTCGGTCGCCTGCACCAGTTCCGCGTCCACCTCCATGTGGAACTGCACGCCGTAGGCGCTCTCGCCCAGCCGGAACGCCTGGATGGCGCAGGCCGGCGAGGAGGCGAGCAGGACCGCTTGCCGGGGCAGCGCGGTCACCGCGTTCAGGTGCCATTGCATGGTGAGCGGGTCCGCCGGGAGCCCTGCGAAGAGGGGGTCGGCGCGGCCCTCCTCGGTGAGCGAGAAGTCGAGGATGCCGACCTCGCCCTTGGGCAGCGCCGCCACGGTGCCGCCGTGGGCGTCGGCCAGCAGCTGGCAGCCGAGGCAGACGCCGAGCACCGGCATGCCCCGCGCCACCGCATCGCGCAGCAGCGCCTTCTCGGGCCCGAGCCAGGGATGGAGATGCTCCTCGTCGGCCTGCTGCGGGCCGCCCATGGCGAGCACGGCGTCGTAGTCTTCGAGGCGCGGCATCGGCTCGCCCTGCCACGGGTCGAGCGGATGCCAGGCGATGCCGGCCTCCTCCATCACCCTGCCGAAGGCGCCGGGCTGGTCGATCTCGGAATGCCGGATGACGAGGACGTGCCGCGAGCGTTTCCGCTTCATTCGGAAACGCTCTCGCATTTTGTCGCTCACGGCAGCCGGCCTGCGGCCGGCGCCTCCGCGAGGGCGCCGCATTCGCGGCGGGCCGCAGTCGCGGCCTGTCGCGTGTCCATCAAAGACGGACGCGCTCTAGCTCGCATGCCTTACCAGAGCCGGTCGGTGGCCATGGCCGCGCCCTCTGCGAGGGTGCGCAGCTTGGCGTAGCAGATGGCCGGGTCGATCTTGCCGAAACCCGCGAAGGTGGCGAAGCCGCAGTCGGCGCCGGCGATTACGCGCTCGCGGCCGACGATGTCGGCGAAGCGGCAGATGCGCTCGGCCACCAGCGCCGGGTGCTCGACGAAGTTGGAGACCGAGTCGATCACGCCGGGAATGAGAACCTTGTCCTCGGGCACGCCGCGCTCGGCGAAGACGGCCCACTCGTGGGCGTGGCGCGGGTTGGCGGCCTCGAAGGAGATCGCCTGCGGCTTCGCCTTCATCACCACGTCGTAGATGGCGCCGAGCTCGATATCGCAGACGTGCGGCCCCTCGTAGTTGCCCCAGCAGAGGTGGAGCCGCGCCGCCTCGGCGGGGATGTTCGCCAGCGCGTGGTTGAGCGCCTCCACTTGGGCGGCGGCGTGGGCGACGAAGGCCTCCTCGCTCTCGTCCGCATACATGGTGTGCCGGCCCATGGCGAGGTCGGGGCAATCGAGCTGGATCACGAAGCCCGCCGCGTGGATCGCCTCGTACTCGGCCCGCATGATGGCGGCCAGCGCCTCCAGATAGGCGTCCTGGCTCGGGTAGTGCCGGTTGGGCTGGAACAGCGAGATCACGCCCGGCGAGGCCGCGTTCATGAAGCCCTCGACCGCACCCGCCCCTTCCAGCGCGGCGGCCATGTTGGCGATGTCCTTCTCCAGCGGGGCTTCGTCCTTGATGCCGATCTCGCCCGTGCACATGGCGCGCTTGAGCTTGGGCGTCTGCCCTTGCGCCGCGATGCGCTGCACGTAGTCGGGGTAGAGCGCGAGGTCCGCCGGCACCCGGCGCGGGCTGTCGCCGGAGAAGCCGTCGAGGCGGTCCTTGATATAGGTGGAATAGCCGATCTTGCTCATCTCGCCGTCGGAGACCACGTCCACCCCGGCGTCGACCTGCTGGCGCACCACGTCCGCGACGGCGCCTTCCATGCGGGCGTCGAAGGCGCCCCGGTCGGCCAGCGTGCCGTCCTCCTTGGCGAGCAGCATCTCGGAGACATCCGGCGGCCTCGGCAGGCTGCCGACATGCGTGGTGAGGATGCGCTCGGTGCTAACCCGCATGTCTCACCAGGGTCGTGGTCTGCGCGGCGCTCTCCGGCCGGCAGAGTAGGAACGGCGCGCAGCGCGATGCGGTGCATCGGGCAAGCGTCGTGACGCACGCTGTCGGCCGGAGAGCGCCGCCCTTCGGGTCGCGCCCAGGCGCCCGCCTGCATCGTGCGCTCCGCGCGCGTCCCGCGCGACGTCGCGAGCCTCAACCGTAATCACCGCTACGCTCTTCGGCCCGCTCCTGGCGGATCGAACGCCTGGGCGTGACGCAGGCCGCGACCGTGGTGAGACATACGGGTTAAGCTTCATGCCGTCCTCCGTCCATCCCCCGGAGAGGGCGGGTGCCCATACGCGGATCGTCAGGACTATACGCAGAAGCGGCGACGGCCGCACGCTTGACCGGCACTCGGCGCGGGCGTAACCCGTCGCCAGCAAGGGTCGGGACCAGGCAGCATCATGGACGAGCGGCAACAACTCCTCGCGGCGGTCGAAGAATTTTGCGAGCGCGAGGGCATGGCGCCCACCACCTTCGGCCGCAAGGCGCTGGGCGACGGGCGCTTTGGCCACCTCCGGTGGCTAAAGCCACATTTGGGGGCGCGTAGATAGTGACGGGTTCGTACGCCACAAGCGGTTCAAGACGTAGCAATTGGAGCAGCAATGATAAAACGACAATTCATCAAGAAGCAGATCCAAAAATCGCACCACACTAGATGCACGTCTACATTTCTGCGTCGCTTAATATTTCAGACCGTTGATATCGTAACTCGTGCGCACTACGGCAAAATTTACTGCATGAAGTGTTCGCAAACGTCGGCAGTATTACAAATGTTGTTGGCAAAGTTTGACATCCAAAGTCGATTAACTTTAGGCTCGGTGTGTGTTCCTAAAATATTGGCAACAGGTCAGTTCGGGGGATGGGCTGGATTTTGGGATAAGGATCATCATGTATGGCTTGAGACTGAATTTGGTGAAGTTGTTGATCTTTCGATCTCTCAGCTTCACGAGCACCCGAAAACCAGCTTTCGTGAACTGCAGACACCTGCCATATGGTGGAATCAGAGACACGGCTGGCCCCCAATCATTCGCTATCTGTTCGACACACAAGTGGATGGCATTGATTTCGGAGGTTCTGAGGACCAAACATCGTACGAGTGCTTCGCAGACAAGGTTCAGGCTGCGTTTTCGACCGTTTTAGCGGACGAATTTGTCCAAGATATAGCTTTTTCGCCGCTGCTCGGTGATGTTGACCAGCTGAACTCTTGGACGGAAGAGTGCGATCCTTGGGCGACTGGTGCCTTGAGGGTCTTAGAGCATCAGATTGCGTTTCCGGAATGGATCATCGACCGGCAGCGGGAAATAGAGTTGGCGTTGGATCAAGGCAAACTCCCGGAGAGCCGCTTGTCTGACCGCGCTGACCTGTTTGGGTAGAGGTCAGAGGTTGTTCGGCGGCGTCGTGTGACCCCTCAGAATCAAAGGGAATCAATACGTTGCCACACCGATCGGCGTCCAGTCTGCACGCCGAACAACACCACGCTTGACCGGCACTCGGCGCGGGCGTAATCCGTCGCCAGCAAACGGCGGGACCGGGCAGCATCATGGACGAGCGGCAACAACTCCTCGCGGCGATCGAAGAATACTGCGAGCGGGAGGGCATAGCGCCCACCACCTTCAGCCGCAAGGCGCTGGGCGACGGGCGCTTCATCGGCCGAATGCGGGACGGGCGGCAGGTGCGGGCTGCGACGCTCGCGCGGGTGCGCCAGTTCCTCGCGGATCGCGACCCGGCGGCGTCTGCGAAGGACGGCACTCAGGCGGGAGCCTCGGCCGGCCGGCCAGCCAAGCCTGCGGGAGACGACGAGAGGGGCGCCTTCCGCTTCTACGACAACCGCCAGAAGTACCTGATGTTCGTCAACACCTGCAGCGAGAAGTGGGCGGTTGCGGAGCGCGCGGGGCTGGAGCTCGGGCACGTCCACCCGCGGCCGCCGGCGCTCCGGGTGTTCGACGCAGGCATGGGCGACGGCACGGTGCTCACCGGGGTCATGCGGCAGATGCACCGGCGCTTCCCGACGATGCCGTTCTACATCGTGGGCAAGGAGATCTCGGTCGAGGACGTGCGCCTCTGCCTCGAGAAGATGCCGGACCGGCTCTTCGAGCATCCGGCGACGGTGCTGGTGGTCACCAACATGCACTACTCGGAGGCGCCCTCTCTGCAGCCCCGCTCGATGCAGGCGGCGGCGACCCTGAATTGGATGGAGATCCCCTTATCGGGCAACACCTCCCATGAGTTCCACGAGCAGATTGCCGACCTTCAGCCCACCCTCGCCGACACCTGGCGCGTGCGCGCGAGCCCCAAGACCGGCAACCCGCTCTACGTCCGCGCCTCGGTGCTGGTGCTCTACCGCGAGGATCACAGGTTCCTGCTCGACCCGGTGATCCCGCGCCCCGGCCGCGCGAGCGAGGGCTACGATCTGGTCATCGCCTCGCAGCCCTACCGCGCGCGGATGCCTGCCGACTTCAAGGTGAAGAAGGTCCTGGCGCCGCTCTCGCGGAGCCTCGGGCCCGGCGGGCGGCTGCTCTGCATCCAGTCCCACGGCGGCGACCCTGGGCTCGAGATCATCCGCCAGATCTGGCCCGACGAGCGGCCCTTCCAGACCGACCGGCACGTGCTGCTCAAGGCGCTCAAGGCCGAGATCGGCAAGAGCCGGCGCGATCTCAACTACAACGCCTATTCCGACCGGCGGGCGATCTTCCGCTACGACATGCACACGCTCCCGACCGAGATCGAGGGCTCCAGCATCGGCACGTCGACCCTCTTCGCGGCGTGGAACGCGGCGATCTACGTCGCCCAGATCGAGGACGCGCGGCTGGAGGGCGTGGTCTCCGACGGCTCCTATCTCGACGCGACGCGCGAGGTCCTCACTGCGCGCGGCGGGCTCTGGTTCTACGACGAATCCTTCGTGGTCTCGCGCCGCCGCAACTGACGGCTGCGTCAGAGCGAGTCCGTCTTTAGCGGACTCGCGACAGGCCGCGACCGCGGCCCGCCGCGAATGCGGCGCCCTCGCGGAGGCGCCGGCCGCAGGCCGGCTGCCGTGAGCGACAAAGTGCTAGCGTTCCGGGACGCCGCCTTCGGCAACCCGTCGCGCGACGAAGTCTTCGAGCTCCTCGTCGATGGCAGGGTCGAGCGGCGGCGCCTCGTAGTCGGCGAGAAGCTGCTTCCAGATCTTGGTCGCGCGGTCGTAGATCAACGGCGAGTTGGAATTGACCACCGTATGGATCGAGGGTTGTCTCAGCAGGTCCTCACGGCTGATTCCCCGAGCGATGCGAACGATCTCGATACCGTCCGACATGCGCTCTGCGCCGATTGAATAGCCGAATTGCGGCTTGGCCGAGGCGGTGATAGAGCTGGTCAGGGCCGAGTTCGGCCTGTCGATCCTGAGCCGCTGGGCGGTCGCCCAATACCATTCACGGGACGATATCGAGCAGATCAGGGTGACACGAAACGGGCTGCCGCTGAGTTGGCATGCCGTCTACCACAGGGCTCACCTGGATCGCTACATTCTCGCCGAGCTCTGCCATTCGTTGCGGGACTGGTGTCAGAGCTCGGCGCCGGTTGGAAAATCCCCCTGAACGATCTCGCGGGAATTCGCGCCGGTCGCTCTCACATCCCGTCGATGGGTGCTGCGTCGGCGGACGGCTCGTAGAGCACGAAGTCTTCTGCGCCGAAGCTGGCATTGCCGGTGTCCTCGAGCCTGACGAAGCCGCCGCCGTAGCAGGTCAGATCGATCGCCGTCGTGGTCCCGTAGGTCGCGATATCCAGGTCGTCGAAGCCCGCGATCCCTTCCAGGCCGGAGAGGTCGATCCGGTCCTCGCCGTCGGTGAAGTCGGTGACCGTGTCGCTCCCCTGCTCGGCCCCGAATGCGAACACGTCCTCGCCGGCGCCGCCCGTGAGCGTGTCGTCCCCCTCGCCGCCGTGGAGAAAGTCGTCTTCGGTCCCGCCGTCGAGCCTGTCGTCGCCTTCGCCGCCGAAGAGCCGGTCGCGACCCGTGCCGCCCTCGACGGTGTCGTTGCCCTCTTCTCCGAAAAGATCGTCGTTACCGCCTCGGCCTTCGATTTTGTCGTTCCCTTCGCCTCCCAGGACGGTGTCCGGTCCATCCCCGCCGACGAGGCGGTTGCCGTCAGCGTTGCCCAGCATGACCGAGGAGTCGGTGGGGTGGGGGGATGGCGCGGTTCCGTCCGGCAGGGCGAAGTTCGACGCGGAGAGTTGCGACGCGGCGATGACCCTGAGCTCGATCGAGCCGTCGAGCGCGTCGTGTGCAATGCAGACCCCGCTCCCGTCCTCCTTGTCGACGACGGAGAGGTCAGCGAACGCGATCGCCTCGGGCAGATAGCGCATGTCGATGACGTCTTTGTCGACTTCGAATTCGTAGATGACATCGTCGTCCGCCTTCGCGAAGTAGACGAAGGTATCCGCGCCCGCTCCGCCGATCATCATGTCGTCGCCCGACCCGCCGATGAGGATGTCGTCTCCATGGCTGCCTCGGAGGGTGTCGTTGCCCTCACCGCCCCAAAGGTGATCGTTGCCTCCGGCGCCCAGGAGGTGGTCGTCGCCAGTATCCCCGCGCAGGAAGTCGGCGCCCTCGCCGCCGTTGACGAAATCGTCGCCGCTCCCGCCGCGCACGATGTCGCGGCCGCCTCCACCGCGCACGACGTCGTCGCCCGAACCGCCGAGCACCACATCGCGGCCCTCGTTCCCCTGGAGCACGTCGCTTTGGCTCCCGCCGTCCATGATGTCGTCGCCGCGCCGGCCGTCGATCGTGTCATAGCCAGAGCCGCCGATCAGGATGTCGGCCTGATCCGTCGCTTCACCGAGGTTGGCCATCGCTGCCTCCTGTTGGCCTGTCCGAGTACCTCAGTTGGAGTTCGGGTGGGGCTGGAGCGATTGCCAATACCGTTTTTCTAATCATTCCATAAGGTTAGGTGTGGTAGACCCATGCATCCCACAGGGTGCCAGGCCAGCGACGCCTGCGGTCGCTGGCCTGGCCGGAGCACGACTCTGCTAACCGTCGGGTGTCAGCAGATCGGTGGTAGCCCGCAGCGCCGGGCGCAGTCACATGCCGTCGATGGGCACTGCGTCGACGGGCGGCTCGTAGAAGACGAAGTCCGCTGCATCGAGGTCGCTCACGTCCGTCTCCTGGAGCCAAATACTGCCCCCGCCCTGGCTCTCAAGATCGACGACCGCAGCGGTTCCGAAGGACCACACGTGCAGATCGTCGAAGCCGGAGATCCCTTCAAGGCCCGAGAGATCGATCACGTCCGCGCCATCGCCGAAGTCGGTGATCCAGTCGGACCCGTGATTGAGGCCGAACACGAAAGTGTCGGCACCGGCGCCGCCCGTGAGCTTATCGTTTCCCTCGCCGCCGACGAGCAGGTCGTTGTAGCCGCCGTCGCCGCCCGTGAGTTCATCGTCTCCCTCGCCGCCGAAGAGGCGATCGGGACCCGTTCCGCCGTCGAGGATGTCGTCGCCCTCCTCGCCGTAGAGGGCGTCGGCAGAGCTACCGCCCTCGATGCGATCGTCGCCCTCGCCACCGAAGTTGCGGTCCTCTCCGCCATTGCCGAAGACGGTGCTGTCGCCTTCGCCGTCGAGATAGAGCTGGCTGCTGTCCGACCCGTTGAACGTATCGGTCGGCCGGGTGATCCAGGCGCCGCCAATGGTGATCTTGGTCGTCTCTCCGTCGGGCATCCTGAAGTTCGATTTCGAGAGATCGGACGCGGCGACGCCCCTGATCTCGATGGAGCCGTCGAGGGCTTCGTGGGTGATCGTGACCCCGCACCCGCCCTCCATGTCGGCGATGCTAAGGTCGGAGAACCTGATCGCCTCGGGCAGAAGGCGCAGGTCGATCACGTCCTTGTCCAGCTCGAACTCGCGGATGACGTCGTTGCCGGCGTTCTCGAGGTAGACGAAGTGATCCTTGCCCGCGCCGCCGATCATGAGGTCGTCGCCGGCGCCGCCGACGAGGACGTCGTCTCCCGAGCCGCCTTCGAGGAAGTCGTTGCCTTCGCCGCCGAAGAGGCGATCCCACCCATGGCCGCCCAAGATGTGGTCGCTGCCGGTGTCGCCCATGAGGAAGTCGTCGTGCTTGCCACCATCGACGACATCGTTGCCGCTCCCGCCGCGCACGATGTCGCGGTCGTCGCCGCCCGAGACGAAGTCGTTGCCCGACCCGCCGAGGACGTGATCGCGGTCGCCGCCGCCCGACAGTGTGTCGTCGCCGCTCCCGCCTTCCAGGATGTCGTGGTCCACACCGCCGTTGAAGGTGTCGTCGCCGCGTCCGCCGCTGCCGATGACGGACCGTTCGGTCACTTCGTCCAGATTGGCCATCGCCGCCTCCTGACAGCTGTTCTCGATACGTGACTCCGACGTCGGTTTGGATACCGGCGATTGCCAATACCGTTTTGCTAGTCACCCCATAAGGTTAGGTATAGCCGGCCCGATTGGCGGAAGGCGCAGCGAGCCGCCGAGGCCAGCGGCGCTGCCCTCGCCGGCGCGATCGCGCCAGGATCGATGCGTCAGTCGTTCAACGTCCGGGCATTCCGGTTGCGGGCGACAGTGGGGAGGTGAAGCGGTCTTCGCTCGGCTCACATCCCGTCGATGGGCGATGCGTCGGCGGGCGGCTCGTGGAACACGAAATCCGCCGCGTCGAGGTCGCTCACGTCCGTGTCCTCGAGGTGGACGGTGCCCCCGCCGTAGCTCGTCAGGTCGATGACGGCGGCAGCCTCGTCGGCCGTAACCTGCAGATCGCCGAAGCCGGTAATCCCTGCAAACGCCGAGAGATCGATCGTGTCTTCGCCGTCGGTGAAGTCGACGATCGTGTCGGTGCCGTGATCCGGCGTGAACACGAAGGTGTCGGCGCCGGCGCCGCCCGTGAGCTGGTCGTCCCCCTCGCCGCCGAGGAGCAAGTCCTGACCGGAGCCGCCGTCGAGCCGATCGTCGCCCTCGCCGCCGAAGAGCCGGTCGTGACCCGTGCCGCCCAAGAGGCTGTCGTCGCCCTCCTCGCCGTAGAGGTCGTCGGAGTCGCCGCCGCCTTCGAGCCGATCGTCCCCCTCGCCGCCGAAGACTCGGTCGTAGCCGCCCTTGGCCTTGATGGTGGTGCCCTGCGCGCTGTCCAGCATCAGCGAAGAGGAGTCCGATCCCACGAAGGGATCGGACGGGCGGCCGACCTTGGTGCTGCCGAAGGTGATCGAGGTCGTCGTCCCGTCCGGCATGGCGAAGTTCGCCGCCGAGAGATCGGATGCGGCAGTCCCCCTGATCTCGATGGAGCCGCCGAGCGCGTCATGGCTGATTCTGACGCCCCTCCCGTTCTCCATGTCGACGATGGTGAGGTCGGAGAAGGCGATCGCCTCTGGCAGCAGGCGGAGGTCGATCACGTCGTTCTCGACCTCGAAGTGATAGATGAGGTCGTTGCCCGCGTCCTCGAAGTAGATGAACCGATCCTTGCCCGCGCCGCCGACCATCAGATCGTCGCCCGTTCCGCCTGCGATCAGGTCGTCGCCGTCGCCGCCGTAGATCGAGTCGTTGCCCTCGTCGCCCCACAGGCGGTCGTCGCCGCCGTCGCCGTGGAGGGCGTCGGCGCCCGTATCGCCGCGCACGAAATCCTGGTCCGCGCCGCCCGAGAGGACGTCGCCGCCGCTCCCGCCCCGCAGGGTATCGCGTCCGCCACCGCCGCCCACGACATCGTCGCCCGATCCGCCGAGCACGACATCGCGGCCGGTGCCGCCTTCGAGACGGTCGAGATTGCTCCCGCCCTCGATGATGTCGTTCCCGCCTCCGCCGCGAATCTCGTCGTCGCCCGTGCCGCCGATGAGGATATCGGAGAGCTCGGTCGCTTCGCCCAGGTTGGCCATCGCCGCCTCCTGTGGACCAATCTCAATGTCTGAATCGGAGGTCGGGTCGGGCCCGGGCGATTGCCAATAAGATTTTTCTGGGCACCCCATAAGCGCGCCGTTGGCGGGGGCTCAACTATCGGGCGCGCGCGCCTCGTCGATGCGGGGCCGGGTGAGGACCGGGAAATAGGCCGCGAAGAAGAGCGCGAAGGCGCCGGACCAGAGCACCGCCGAGGCGGCCAAGGCGTGGGGCTCGGCCGCCCCGCCGGCGAGCGGGCCGAAGACTCGAAGCGCCGCGCCGAGGTGAACCAGCACGTAGGCGACCAGCTCCACGGAGCGTGCGGCGAGCGGCCGGCCGGTGTGACCGAGCGCGCTCCGCGTCATCATCCCGAGCATCAGCCCGCCCATCGCGCCTGCGCCCAAGGCATGGAAGGCCGCGGCCGCCGGCACGTCGGCGTCGGCCAGCCAGAGCGCGCGTAAGATCAGCGACGCCGGCAGCCAGGCGTAGGAGAGCGGCAGCACCCAGAGCAGCGGCTCGCGGCGCGTCGCGGCCGGGTTCCAGAGCCAGAGCCTGACACTGTGGGCGAGCGCGCCGAGCGCCGCCACTCCAGCGAGCCACGGTCCCCCCGGCAGCCAGGGGTCGAGCGGGCCGGCCACCAGCAGGACCCCGAGCGTGCCGAAGGCCACGATCTCCACGTAGGCGTTCCGCCGCGGCCGGGCCCCCGGCACCGCGTTGGCGGTGAACGCCGGGATCACGCGCCCGGCCATCAGGGTGACAAGCAGCGCGAAGAGATCGAGGGCCAGCAGCGCGCCGCCGTTGGCCCGCGCAAGCGCGATGAGGCCCGCATGGTCCAGGTGGAACAGCAGGTTGGCCGCGCCGAGCAGCGCCGGCACCGCCGCCACGGGCAGGTTCCGATAGTTCCGCGCCTTCATGACGGGGAGTGCCGCGGCAAACGCGACGCAAGGCAGGAACAGGCAATCCACCGCGATGGCCGGGACCGCCGGCCCCGTCGCCACCAGCACCCGTCCTGCGACCCAGAGCCCCGCCAGCGCCCCAAGCCGCCAGCCCGTGGGTGTGTCGAGGCCGCTCCACGCCCGCGCCGCGGTCAGCAAAAACCCCGTCAGCACCGCCGCGGCGAACCCAAAAACCATCTCGTGCGCGTGCCACGCGCTGCTCGCGAGATAGGGCCCGGCAGGCAACAGCTCCCCCGGCGCGAAATGCCAAATGGGCAACGCCACGCCCGCAAACGCCCCGGCCAGCAGATAGAACGGCCGGAAGCCTATGGTGAGAAGGGCCACCGGCCGCCCCGCCTGTCGCCCCCGCCCGCGCGCGTCATTCATCGCCGTGACATAGGGCGCACGTCACGCGCCGGTCAATCCGGCATAATGGCGGGTGTGGTCCGATTCGGGGGAGACGAGTGTGCTGAACGCCGAGGAATTGGAAAAGCTGGTCTCGGAACTCGCCTCGCGGCCCCGTCACGAGAAGGTCCGTGTGCTGGTGCATCGGCTTCTGGTCGATGGCCTCGGCGCCGACAGCCAGGACATCCACTTCGAGAAGCCGGTGCCCGAAGTCCGGGGCCGGATCGACGCCCTGTTGGGCCGCACAGTGTTCGAGTTCAAGTCCGATCTGCGTAAGGAGCGAGGAGATGCAGAACAAGGGCTGACGCGCTACCTGACGGACCGCGAGGGGCAAACCGGTGAAAAGTATGTCGGCATCGCCACCGACGGGGCTGAATTCGTCGCCTTCTTTCTCAGGGACGACCAAATCGAGGAGGTCAACACCCACCATACTGATCCGCAATTGCCTCGTGAGCTTCTGCTCTGGTTGCAGAGTGTTGTCGCAACTGGCGCTGATTTGCCGCCTGACCCGCACACGATCACGCGCGAATTCGGGCGTGAAAGCTTGGCAGCGCGCCGTGCCCTCTACACCCTTGGCACGCTCTGGGAACAGTTAGGGAAGACCCCTGAAGCGGGCCTCAAGCGCGCGCTCTGGGAACGGCTCCTCGGCCTCGCCTACGGCGCCGATGTCGGCGACGACCGCTTGTTCCTCCAACACACCTATCTCGTCATCGTCGCCAAGGCGGTGGCTTGGAGAGCGATGATCGACACCCGGCCCTCGGACGCGACCGCCTTGCTCCACGGCTCAGCATTCTCGAACCTGGGAATTATCGGCCAGAGTGAGCCTGATTTCTTCGACTGGGTGCTGGCCGTGGACGAGGGCGGCGACCTGTGATGAGGACAGAGCGGCAGGTGGCGCGCTTTTGCCTGCAAGATATCCGCGTCGACATTCTCAAGGCACTCTACGAAAGCCTGATCGACCCGGAGACCCGGCACGACCTGGGCGAGTACTACACACCGGACTGGCTGGCCGCCCGCATGGTTGCCGCCACCGTGGATAAGCCCTTGGAACAACGGGTCATGGATCCGGCCTGCGGTTCAGGCACCTTCCTGTTCCACGCGGTACGGGCCGTGCTCGGCGCAGCTAAGGCCTCCGGCCTGTCGGAAGCGGAGGCAACGCGGTGCGCGGCCGCGAATATCGCGGGAATCGATGTTCACCCCGTCGCCGTCATCATCGCCCGCGCCACCTATTTGCTGGCGCTCATGCCGGCGCTGCGAGCAGAGCATCCAGGCAACGTGACCGTGCCTGTTTATCTCGGCGACGCACTCCAGTGGAATCTGGCGCGGATCGGAGAGCGAGGGAAACAGCCGGATCTATTTGCCGGGGACAATGCGTTAGAAATATTTGTTCCTTCAATCAAGCTGGCAGAGCAGCCTCCGCGGCAACTTGATGCAGCGATACTCCGCTTTCCCGCCGCGGTGGCGTCTGACGCAGAACTCTTCGACCGGGTACTCAACACAATGATCGAATTTGGCGCTGGGTCGAAGTCAGGAGCCGCCTTCGCAGCTTGGTTGGCGCAAGGAACATACGCGCGGCCTGAGGACCGCGACATCCTCAAGCATACGTACAAGATAATGCGCCGCCTACAGAACGAAGGGCGCAACCACATCTGGGGCTACATAGCGCGCAATCTGGCCCGCCCCGTGTGGCTATCGAGCGAAGCACAAAAGGCGGATGTCGTGATTGGCAATCCTCCGTGGGTGTCTTACCGCTATATGAGCCCCGAATTTAAGAAGCGCTTTCGCGAGGAATGCCGAGCCGCACGCCTTTGGGTCGGAGGAAAGGTCGCAACACAGCAAGACCTTTCAGGTTACTTCTACATGCGCGCGGCACTACTCTACATGCGCCGCACCGGGCGCCTCGCCCTGGTCATGCCCTACGCCGCTCTTTCGCGCCAAGCATACGCCAAATTCCGGAAGGGCGAGGTCGCGCAACTCGGCCATGTCACGCTTCGACTGTGTTTCACTTCGGTATGGGCGTTCGGGCCGGAGGTCGCACCGCTCTTTCCGGTACCAAGTTGCGTGCTCTTCGCCAGTCGACACGGTGGGGCTTTGCCGGCGCCGTTGCCTGATGAGGTGGCAGCGTTTGCAGGAGCGCTGCCAAGACGGGATGCCGACAGATTGGAAGCGGACGCGAACCTGACGGAAACCTTGGCTCCATGGCCAGCAGAGGCGACCGATGAAGGCGGCTCGCCCTACCGCAAGCGCTTTCGTAACGGTGCAACTCTCTGGCCCAGGCGATTCGTCATCGTGGAACCGGAAGCAACCACCGGAATGCTCCCGCCCAACCCAGCATTCCCGCTGGTACGTGGACGAGCCGGCAATCAGGATAAGGCTCCCTGGAAGAACGTGGCACCGCCTCGCGGGCCGGTGGACAAAGCCTTCCTACGTCCAGTCTTGCTAGGCGAGTCCATCGGGCCGTTCCGCATTCTGAGGCCACTTCAGGCCGTCATCCCCTGGGACGCGGGAACCCACCAACTGATGGACGCGGAGGAGGCGACCAAGAGAGGCTACTCGCGTTTGTCGCAATGGCTGGAACGGACAGAGACGCTCTGGGAGGAGCACAAGACAAGCGACATAAGTTTCTTTGATCAGTGCGACTATTACGGCAAGCTATCCTGCCAATTCCCAATTGCACAATTCCGCGTTGTCTACACTAAAACAGGCACCAATCTCGCAGCGACGCTCGTTCAGGACGAGACGGCGGTCGTCGACCATTCTCTTTATTGGGCTACAGTGGAGAGCTTCCATGAAGCCCGTTATCTCTGCGGCATCCTCAACAGCGAGACCCTACGAGAGGGCGTGGCGAGTTATCAGGCACAGGGCCAGTGGGGTGCTCGCCACTTCGACAAGTATGTCTTCAACCTGCCGATCCCACGATTCGACAGCGCCAACACCCTACATCGTCGTCTATCCGAAGCGGCCCAGACTGCGGAGGATGTGGCGGGGCTCGTTCCCGTGAAGGAAGGCGACTACTTTGTCAGCGCACGTAAGCGCATCCGCGCGGCCCTCAGTGAACACGGGATCGCCGCCACGTTAGAGAGCTTGGTGGCTGAACTACTTGAGTAATTTAGGGCGTTCCGTCTCAGACGGAAACGCTCCAAGGGCGCACGCGACAGGTCGCCGTTCCCGAACCGCCAAGTGGGTGTTGTGAAGGAGAAGTGGTGGACCGAGGGCCATCGGACTCTCCAAATAACCTTTTGTTTTCATTGAATATCTTGAGTCGCCTTCTTGATCATCCCCACACTCTTCCCATCACGAACGCCTGGAATACGATGGAGCTCGTGGGCAGAGCCGACACTGCAGCACGAGGGCGGCCTCGTCATTCACGCGCCAAAAGACCGTCCACATGACAGGACACGATCGGCGCCTCGTTGACCGCGACGCTCCCCGCCGAGGGCGAATAGAAGGTGCGTCGCGGAATTCGCACGCGCTCTTCTGGGTGGGAACTTCAGGTCCGTAGCCGCCGACCAGCGGCGAGCATCCGAGGTCTGGAAGACCAAGCCGAAGGGCGTCGGTTGCCATCTCGGGCCGAAGCCATGCTGCGTCGCATCCTCGGAAGAGGCGGCTCAGGAATTGTTGCTGAGCTGTGACTGTGCGGCGAAGACCGGCTCAGCAAAAGCCGTGCAGCCATCATGGTCGAGACCGAGACGGGCATTCAGCGCGTCACAACAGTCCGCGGCGATGTCCATCGTTCTTCCCTTGGGCTGTCGGTCTCTTTACCGATCAGTTCTTCCACCACACCATGATCCCTCTGCAATCCTTCTCCGATGAAGCATCTGAACCGCCCGTGAGTTTCCTCGCCCGCTTGGTCGTTCCTCATCTTCCGTGGCCTTGCTTCCGCTCTGCTGGCTTTTCCTGAGGCGAATGCCACCGATCCTGCGGCGAGCTCGGATTCACCTTCGGTCCTGGAGCCGCGCCGCTATCGCGGGCCCTATGTGCCACCGGCTGGGCATGGTGCAGGACCCGATCCGTTCGCTCCGGGGCCCGACTCTCCGTATTGGGTGCGTCCCGAGATAACTGATCCCGAAGATCGCAAGACCTTCCATCCACGTCTCGTCGAAGTAGCTTCCCAGTTGCGTTACGAGCAACGCAATCGTGCGCTCGGCTTGGACCTTCGCATTGATCTTGACATGCATCCCCAACCTTTCATGACTGTCAACGAGAAGATTTATCCCGTTGAGTTTGATCTCAGTGGTTGGTGGCCAGAGCATTTTTCGAGCTGAGAGAATCTTTAGAATTTTCAATCGCCTGAATTTGTAATTCAAGATGCGGGCTGGTGAAGGAGGCCAGCCTGCATGACACGACCTCTTTCGGACGATCTGCGCCGCCGGGTGGTGACGGCGGTGGATGACGGAATGTCACGGCGGGGAGCGGCCAAGCGCTTTGGCATTGCCCCCTCAACGGCGATCAAGTGGGTTCGGGCGTGGCGTCTGACGGGCAGCTGTCGGCCCAGGCCGCAAGGCGGCGACAACCGCTCGCAGCGGATCGAGGCACGCACTGAGGTGGTTCTGGCGCTTCTCGAAGAGACCCCGGACATGACGCTGGCGGAGATCGCGGCCCATCTGGAGAGCGAGCATGGGCTGCGGGTCTCCCAAAGCACCGTGTGGCGCTTCTTCCACCGCCGCAGCATCACCTTCAATAAAACTGCTCACGCCAGCGAGCAGCAGCGAGCTGACGTGCTGCAGCGCCGGCGAGCCTGGTTCGAAGCCCAGCCCGCTCTCGACCCTGACAGGCTCGTCTTCGTCGATGAGACCGGCGCTTCCACCAAGATGGCGCGACGCTGCGGCCGGGCTCTGCGCGGACATCGGTGCCGGGCGCCGGTGCCTCACGGGCACTGGAAGACCACCACCTTCCTCGGCGCCATGAGTCTGAGCGGAATGACCGCCCCCATGGTGCTCGACGGCGCCATGCACGGCGCCGCCTTCCTCGCCTATGTCGAGAAGGTGCTGGTGCCGACGCTTGAGCCCGGCGACATCGTGGCGATGGACAACCTCCCCGCCCACCGCAGCGCCGCCGTCCGCGAGGCCATTCACCGGGTCGGGGCCGAGCTGCGCTTCCTGCCGCCCTACAGCCCCGATCTCAACCCGATGGAGACGGCCTTCTCCAAGTTCAAGGCCGACCTCAAACGCCGCGCCGCCCGCACCGTCACAGAACTCTGGGAGGCCATCGGCCAAGCCACAGATATCTTCACCCCGGCCGAGTGCCAAAACTACTTCGCTGCTGCAGGATACGACCGTGTCTGAGCGAAAAACGCTCTAACCACTCAATAGGACGACCGTCAGCCGTACCACTGCCCAGAGCTCCACGCCGTACATCCCCGTCCCTCGCCAAACCCGACAAGCGGCTATGGACGGCGTATCTTTTCGCCGTCGCGACCGTATCACTCGGCCGCTTCGCGCGGAGCACTATTGCTCCGTCGTTAAACAATTCAAGCGTTGAGCACGCGGCCCATCTGCGCCTGCATCTCCTCTACGTGGTCAGTCACCGAATTGAGCCAATAATGTTCCTTGTTGAACTTGAAGTTGATCTTGTCCTGCGCCACGCCGATCGCCTGAGTCACCGAATCGCCAAGATTATGCTCAGCGGCATATTCCATGCCGAGATCGGGTCGGGCCGACACGTAGCCCCGGAGCGGCGTGATGCCGGCGGAATAGCTGCCACTCAGGATCCAGTTGAGCGCCTTGTTCACCTGCTCGAGATTGCCGCGGTCTGCCACCTGCGTCGGGATGTAGCAAGCCTGCATCCACTTCAGCAGGAACTCCTTGCCGTTGGCGTACTCGAAATCGAGCCCAGCCCTTTGCGCCTCCTTCACGACCGGTTCCCAGCACGATAACGCGAGAACCTCGCCGTTCACGACATCCGCCAGTTGGTCGTCGAAGGAACTCCAAAAGTTGCGGAACTGGCCAGCCTTCTTGCGCTCGATCAGGAAGTCCGCGGCCGCCTCCGCCTCCTTCGGCGAGGGATTCCCGATGTCCTTCACGTCGAGCTGTCCGGTGGTTGCGAGGTAGGCGACCGCCTCCTGGAGATAGAGGTAGTTGTCGCCAATCGACGACTTGCCCATGGTCTTCTCGCTGTCGAAGACCAGCGACCAGGAGACCTCCTCCGGCGGGCGCGGCTCGTTCAGCTTTTCCGGAAAGTAGCCGAAGCTGTCGGCGTTCATTATCAGCGGCACGCCCCATACCCTGCCGGCTTCGGGCTTCAGGTCGCGCACCAGTAAGGGAGCTTCCTTGAGCCCGTCCGTCATGCCGCCCCAGTTCGGGATCAGGCTGGTGTCGATCTGCGCGAGCGCTTCGCCGTCGATCAAGGCCTTCTCGACGCCGGACGGCGCGCACATGATGTCGAACCGGTCACCGGCATCGTTCACCATGACTTCGGTCACAAAAATGGCGGGAACGTCTTTGATGATCGTGTATTCCAATTTGAACCCGGTTTCCTTCTCGAAGATTGTCCAGTCGCCGGGGATGATGGTGGGGGCGGTGATGAGAAGCCGGATCGTGTCGTCTCGGGCCTCGGCCCTGCGGATTCGGGTCAGCCCCGCGAGGACCGGCGGCGCGCCCGCGATGACCGCGCCGCTCGCCGCGCACTTGATGAAATTGCGGCGCGAAAGATGGAAATAGTGATGCTTGCCATTTTTCATGATGACCTCCCTTGTCCCATCCAGATATGGTACCACGGGATTGGTGTCTGTTCGCCTTGACACATGCCGACGGCAGGGCCGAGGCCGACACAGCCGCGCCGAGCTTCAGGACGGCGCGCCGTCCTGGGTAGAAGCAAGGGAGGGGAGGAAGCATGCGATTCGCTGTGGATACCGGGGGCACCTTCACCGACCTCGTCACGGAGGACAGCTCCGGCACGCTTCGCATGTACAAGGCTGCGACCACTCCGGATGATCCGATCGGCGGGGTGCTCGCAGCCTTCGACTTGGCGGCCCGGGATGCCGGCCTGACGCGCAACGAGTTGCTCGCACGCGGGGAAATGCTAATTCATGGTACCACGCACGCGATCAACGCGATTATCACCGGCAGGACTGCCAAGACGGCGTTCCTGACCACCAAGGGCCATCCCGATATTCTGGTGATTCGCGAGGGCAGCCGCACCGACTTCTTCAACTTCAAGCCCTATCCCGAGCCTTACGTGCCGCGCTCGCTCACTTTCGAGGTCACCGGGCGGATCACTGATGACGGATCGATTCGTGAGCCGCTCGACGAAGGAGCGCTGCTCGACACCATCGCGAAGCTCAAGGAGAAGAGCATCGAGGCGATCGGCGTCTGCTTGCTCTGGTCAATCGTCAATCCGATCCACGAGGTTCGTGTCGGGGAGCTTCTGGACACGCATCTTCCGGGTATCCCCTACACGCTGTCCCATCGCCTCAACCCGTCGCTGCGAGAGTACCGCCGAGCATCCTCGACCTGCATCGACGCCTCGCTCAAGCCGCTGATGGGAAGATACCTCGGCAGCCTCGACGAGCGTCTGCGCGAGTCGGGCTTCCGGGGCCGCGTGCTGGTCGTGACCACCCAGGGCGGCGCCTTAGATGCCAAGGACATGGCAGACGCTCCGATCCATTCGATCAATTCCGGACCGGCTATGGCGCCCATCGCGGGCCGTGCCTACGCCCGAGCCGATGCCGGCACGGATATGGTAATCGTCGCGGACACGGGCGGAACAACGTTTGACGTGAGCCTCGTGCGTGGCGGACGAATTCCCTGGACTCGCGAGACTTGGATCGGGCCGAGACTGCTCGGCCACATGACCGGCTTTCCCGCAGTCGACGTCAAGAGTATCGGTGCGGGCGGCGGCAGCATCGCTTGGGTCGATCAAGGGGGGCTCTTGCACGTTGGACCGCGGAGTGCGGGCGCCGTGCCGGGGCCGGTTTGCTACGGCAAGGGTGGAAACGAGCCCACCGTGACAGACGCCGCCGTCGTGCTCGGCTGGATCGACCCTGACTACTTCTTGGGCGGCGCGATGAAGCTCGATGTCGAGGCGGCGGCGCGCGCCATCGCGGATGATGTGGGCGACAAGCTGGGGCTCGACCTCCACACTGCCGCCTCGGCGATTATGAACATTGCGACCGAGAACATGGTGCGCGCCATTGAGGACATCACGGTTAATCAGGGCATCGACCCACGGAGCGCCACCCTGATCGGCGGGGGTGGCGCGGCCGGCCTCAACATCGTGCAAATCGCCCAGCGGCTTGGCTGTCGCCAGGTCGTGCTGCCCGATGTTGCGGCGGCGCTGAGCGCGGTCGGCGCGCTGATCTCGGATTTGCGCGCCGAGTTCAGCCTGACACTCTATACCGACACTGGCGCGTTCGACTTCGAAGGTGTCAACGACGTCCTCGCCCAGATCGAGGACCAGTGCCGTACGTTCATCGCGGGCCCGGGCGCAGGGTCATTGGAACAGGTTGTGGAGTTCACAGCCGAAGCACGCTATCCGAGCCAGATTTGGGAGGTAGAAGTACCGCTCCGTTCCAATCGATTTACATCGGACGCCGACGTGGCGGCCCTGCGCGCCGATTTCCACAAGGTCCACGAAGACATCTTCGCCATCGCAGACACGGATTCGGAGATCGAGATTGTCGGCTGGCGCGCGAATGTGCGCTGCACACTCCGCGAGGGCACGGACAGGCGGCTGGTCGAAGACACCGGCGACTTCCACTCATCCGCGCGCAGGACGGTCTATTTGCCGGATGTCGGCATGGTCGAGGCGAAGGTTGTCCGCCTCGAGGCGATCGACCGGGGCCTCATAGTAGAGGGACCGGCGATCATCGAATCGTCCTTCACCACCGTGGTGGTCGAGCCGGGCGCTGCGGTGGAGAGGCGCGCTTCGGGCAGCCTGATGATCACGCCCCCCGCCCCGGCTGCCAAGGAGGCCTCGACGCCGGGAAGCCTCGATGGCGTGCAATTGGCCATACTCAACAAACGCCTGGAGGCCATTTCGGCCAAGATGGCCAACACGCTGCTGCGCACCGGACGATCCGGCGTGCTGAACAGCGCGCGCGATTTCTCGTGCTGTATCGTGACGGCTGAGCACCAGCTGCTCTGCGCCTCGGAAAGTCTGCCCGTTCATGTGCTGCGCGGCGCCGACCTAATGTGCGCTTCCATGAAGGAGTTCCACCCCGAGGTCACACGCGGCGACGCATTCCTGCACAACTCGCCCTATCACGGCAACACACACCCCGCCGACCACACGATCCTGGTCCCCGTGATCGACGACGACGGCATCCACCGCTTCACCATGGTAGCCAAGGCGCATCAGGCCGATTGCGGCAACTCGATTCCGACGACCTATCACGGTAGCGCGCGCGATGTGTATCAAGAGGGAGCGCTGATCTTTCCTGCGGTCCAAATTCAGCGCGACTACAAGGACATCGACGACATCATCCGCATGTGCCGGCTGCGCATCCGCGTGCCCAACCAGTGGTGGGGCGACTATCTCGCCATGTTGGGCGCCGCCCGCATCGGCGAGCGCGAGATGCTGGCGCTCGGCAAGGAAGTCGGCTGGGACACGCTTGAGAGCTTCTCGGCGCAGTGGATGGACTATTCCGAGCAGCTCATGGCCGAGGCGATTGGGAAGATGCCGGAGGGCCGTGCGACTTGCGAAAGCCGGCACGACCCCTTCCCCAACGCCGAGGAGGGCATTCCGGTGCAAGCCGTGGTCGAGACGCGGACCAAGGACGGCATCATCGAGGTGGATTTGCGCGACAACCCGGATAGCTATCCGTGCGGGCTCAATCTGAGTCGGGCGTGCTCAGAGAGCAACGCTCTGCTCGCCGTCTTCAACGGCATTCCGGACCAAGTGCCGTGCAACGAGGGCTCGTTCCGCCGTATCAAAGTGCACTTGCGCGAGGGCTGCGTCGCCGGCATCGCGGTCCATCCGACGAGCTGCTCGGTGGCGACGACCAATGTCGCCGACCGCGTCGGCAACGCCGTATCGCGCGCGATCGCCAAGCTCGGCGACGGCTTCGGCATGGCGAGCACGGGCTCGCTCCAGCCACCCTCGCTCGGCGTCATTTCGGGTGTAAGCAAGAAAACGCGCGGACCGTATGTGAACCAAATCTTTCTCGGCTGGGGCGGCGGTGCGGCGGCACCGCATTGCGACGCTTGGATCTCCATCGGCCATATGGGCAATGGCGGCGCTTGCCATCAGGATAGCGTGGAGCTCGACGAGATGCGCTTTCCGTTGTTCGTGGTCGGCCGACACTATTTGACGGACAGCGGTGGTTACGGGCGCACCCGAGGCGGTGAAAGCATGTATTCGGAGTTCGGGCCCACCGAAGCGGACATCGAGGTCGGCTTTGTGAGCGATGGCAATATATCGGCTCCGGAAGGGGCCCGAGGCGGCGGGCCGGGCGCGCGCTCTAATCAGTTCCGCCGTGCTCCCAATGGCGATCTCCACCAGCTAGATCCCTGCTCCCAGGCGATCATCCCCCCGGACCACACCATCGTGTCCTATTCCTGCGGCGGTGGCGGGTACGGTTCGCCGCTCGAGCGCCCGCCCCAGAAGGTGGCGAAGGACGTGCGCGAGGGGTGGGCTTCCGTCGAAGCTGCGCGTGAGATCTACAAGGTCGTCGTCAGCGCGGACGGTGAACTCGACATGGCCGCGACAGACGCACTACGCCGCTCCGGGTAGCGTCCGGCCTCTCGGCCATCGATCGAGGGCCGGTCAGTCAAGAACCCGCTCCTGACCAAGCCACGCATCAGCGACTCCAAGAGCGGAGGTCAGACTGTCAACGGCAACTTAGGGACGAGTTGCTCAACGGCGAGATCTTCTACACCCTCAGGGAAGCGCAGGCTCTCATCGAAGCCTGGCGGCGCCACTACAGCAGCCTGGGATACCGGCCGCCGGCTCCCGAGACGATCGTCCCGCCAAGCTGGTCGCCCGGCTCCGCTGCGTTCCGCCGGCCACCCAGCTTGGCCAACAATCCTGACCTGCTTCCCGGAAGCTGGACCACGGATAGTGAGAAAATTCTCGGCTAGAGCATTTTTCGAGCTGAGAGAATCTTTAGAATTTTCAATCGCTTGGAGATGTGATTCAAGATGCAGGCTGGTGAAGGAGGCCAGCCTGCATGACACGACCTCTTTCGGATGATCTGCGCCGCCGGGTGGTGACGGCGGTGGATGGTGGGATGTCACGGCGGGGAGCGGCCAAGCGCTTCGGGATCGCCCTCTCAACGGCGATCAAGTGGGTTCGGGCCTGGCGTCTGACGGGCAGCTATCGGCCCAGAGCGCAAGGCGGAGACAGGCGCTCGCAGCGGATCGAGGCACGAGCCGAGGTGGTTCTGGCGCTGGTCGAAGAGACCCCGGACATGACCCTGGCGGAGATCGCGGCCCATCTGGAGAGCGGGCACGGGCTGCGGGTCTCCCAAAGCACCGTGTGGCGCTTCTTCCACCGCCGGGGGATCACCTTCAAAAAAACGACGCACGCCAGCGAGCAGCAGCGACCTGATGTGCTGCGGCGCCGGCGAGCCTGGTTCGAAGCCCAGCCCGCTCTCGACCCTGACAGGCTCGTCTTCGTCGATGAGACCGGCGCCTCCACCAAGATGGCACGACGCGCTGCGGCCGGGCTCTGCGCGGACATCGGTGCCGGGCGCCGGTCCCCCACGGCTACTGGAAGACCACGACCTTCGTCGGCGCACTGAGACTGAGCGGAATGACCGCCCCCATGGTGCTCGACGGCGCCATGCACGGCGCCGCCTTCCTCGCCTATGTCGAGAAGGTGCTGGTGCCGACGCTTGAGCCCGGCGACATCGTGGCGATGGATAATCTCGCCGCCCACCGCAGCGCCGCCGTCCGCGAGGACATTCACCGGGTCGGGGCCGAGCTGCGCTTCCTGCCGCCCTACAGCCCCGACTTCAACCCGATGGAGACGGCCTTCTCCAAGTTCAAGGCCGACCTCAAACGCCGCGCCGCCCGCACCGTCACAGAACTCTGGGAGGCCATCGGCCACGCCACAGACATCTTCACCCCGGCCGAGTGCGAAAACCACTTCGTTGCTACAGAATATGACCGTGTGTGAGCGGAATATGCTCTAGTCACCTGACACTGAAGTTGAGATCATTTTCAATTGGCAGTGTCGTCACACTAAGTCGCTCTATTGTCGAAGAATGTGGTCGTGCAATATAGTTGTCTTTATGTGGCGAACTTCAGATTCAGGTGACTAGCGCAAGCAGTCGCCGCAGGGCGGTCAGCAGCGCAATCGTACGCCTGTGTCGGACGCCGATCGGCGTGCCATAAACTCAATCTATTCCGAGTGGCTGTGGTCAATATTCGGCGCTGAACGACCGGCCGCCTGCTTCGGCGGGCACGGCACCGAACCGTAAGAGCAAAATACGCAGCAATCGCCCGGAAGCGGCTTCAGCCGCACGCCGCAGCCCGCGCACTCATGGAAGAACAGGCACGAGTCGGTTGGCATTTCCTCTCGCGCCTCATGCCCGCAGGTCGGGCAAGTGAGGATGGAATAGCGCTCGGCAGTGGGCGGGGCTAGCGACATCGCGACCTCCGTGGCGAACACTCCGGCGATATGACCGGCAATCGCGGCGGCTCGGATAACGGGATTCAGGCGGCGCTTCCCGGCGCCCCCTCCGGCCGGTAGCCGGGCAGAAGGTTCCGCTTGGTTTCCTCGTCCCACTCCATCTTCAGCTTGCCGAGTTCCTTGCCGGCGTCATAGCCGCGCCGCAGCGCCGGCCGCTGCTGCAGCGCCTTGTACCAGCGCTTCACGTTGGGGAACGCGTCGAGGTCGACCTTCTGCCCCTTGTAGGTGATGACCCAGGGCCAGCAGGCCATGTCGGCGATGGAATACTCGTCGGCGATATAGTCGCGGCCCTCGAGCCTTCGGTCGAGCACGCCGTACAGGCGCAGCATTTCGCTGCGATAGCGCTCGATGGCGTAGGGAATGGGCTCCGGCGCATAGAGCTTGAAATGGCCGGCCTGGCCGATCATCGGGCCGAGGCCCCCCAGCTGTCAAGAGAGCCATTCGAGCACGGTCTTGCGCCCGCGCAAATCCGTCGGCAGGAAGCGGCCGGTCTTTTCGGTCAGGTAGATCAGGATGGCGCCGGATTCGAACACCGCGAGCGCCCCGCCGCCGTCCGACGGATCATGATCGACGATCGCAGGCATCCGATTGTTCGGGCTGATGGCGAGGAAGCCGGGTTCGTACTGTTCGCCCCGATAGATGTTGACGGGGACGATCCGGTAGTCGAGATCCATTTCCTCCAGGGCGATGGAGATCTTCCATCCATTCGGCGTCGGCCAGTAATAGGCGTCGATCATGGGCCGGTATCCTCCGGTAGCGGCGTCCGCGCCATCCGGCGAACGTAGCCCCAAGGTGTGGCAATTGTAAGCACACGGCGTCGCCGCCCCCGCCGGATCGCCCGCCGCTATTGTTCGAAATATCCAGACAATCGGTTCGGGAAACGGCAGTATGCGGGTGCAGAACGAGAATCTATCGTCGTTTCCGCATGAACCTGGCGGGAGGATTCCGATGAGCGGACCGTTCGAAGGCGTAAAAGTCGTCGACCTGACCAGCATGCTTTCCGGCCCCTGGGCGACCTCGATCCTGGGCGACCAGGGCGCTGACGTCATCAAGGTCGAGGTGCCGGGCAAGGGCGATCACGTGCGCTCGCTCGGCAACCGCCGCGGCGGAATGTCGTCGATGTTCCTGAACATCAACCGGAGCAAGCGCTCGATCACGCTGGACCTCAAGAAGGCGCAAGGCCGCGATCTCCTGCTCAGGATCGCGGAGACGGCCGATGTCTTCGTCCAGAATTTCCGCCCCGGCGTGGTCGACAGACTGGGCGTCGGCTACGAGGATGTCGCGAAGGTCAATCCGCGGATCGTCTACATGTCGCTGTCCGGCTTCGGCGAAAAGGGGCCGTGGGTCCACAAGCCCGTCTACGACCCCGTGATCCAGGCGCTTTCCGGCCTGACCACGATCCAGGCCGGCTCCGACGACGAACGCCCGCGCCTGGTGCGCACCGTCCTGCCCGACAAGTTTTCCGCCATGGCCGCCTCGCAGGCCATCGGCGCTGCCCTGTTTCGGCGCGAACGCACGGGCCAGGGCCAGCATGTCCGCCTGTCCATGCTGGACGCGATCCTGCAGTTCCTCTGGGCCTCGGACTTCGGCGCTCAGACCTATCCCGACGCAGACGTCTCCGATCAGGCGGCGGCCAGCTTCATCGACCTGATCTACCGGATGAAGGACGGCTACATGACGGTCGCCATCATGTCCGACAGGGAATGGCAGGGCCTCTGCAAGGCGTTGGAACGGGAGGAATGGTTCGAGGACGACCGTTTCACGACGCCTGCGGCGCGCGACGCGCATGTGGACGAGCGGCTCGAATTGACCCAGCAGGTGCTGCTGGAGCGCACCACTGACGAATGGATGGCGATCCTCGAAGCCTGCGGCGTGCCCTGTGCGCCGGCGCTCAACCGGAACGGCGTGATCGACCATCCGCAGGTCGTCGCAAACCAAGTCCTGGTCGAAACCGACCATCCGGCCGCCGGGAGGCTCCGCCAGACGCGCAATGCCGCCCGGTTCGAGGGCTCGCCGGCGACCCATCGAGCCGGCGCTCCGCAACTCGGCGAACATTGCTCGGAAATCCTGTCCGAAATTGGCCTGAGCGAAGCGGAAATCGTCGAGCTGAACAAGAACGGCACGATCGGCGGCGAAACCGACCCGGCATTGAGGGCCTACTCGGCTGCGGCCGAATAGGGCGAGGCGACGCCCGGCGAACTCTGCTTAACGCGGATTGAAGGTGGATTTCGCGTCTTCCTTGAGGAAATCGAGGAAGGCACGCAGCCTCGGCGGCATATGGCGCCGGTGCACGTAGGTTGCAGCGATGGCACCGGGCCGGTGCCGCCAGCCGGGCAGCAAGCGAACGATCCGCCCGCTTTCGATTTCGCCGCGGATCGCGTAGTCCGGCAGGAGCGCGGCGCCCGCCTCGTCCAGAACGAACTGCTTGGCCGTCATGCCCGAGTTCGTCCGGATCGAGGGATCGACCTTGACACTGGCATCGTCGTGATCGGCGTTGGTCAGCGTCAACCGGTCGAAGTCCGGCATGACGGTGAGCGTGATCCACGGCTTGTGGGTCAGATCCAGCGGCGAGCCGATCGGCCCGAACTTCTTGACATAGGCCGGCGACGCGCAGGGAATCATTTCGAAATCGCAGATCTTGACGGCGTGGAGCTCGGTCGATTTCAGCCAGCCGATGCAGAAGGCGATATCGTAGCCGCCCTCGATGATGTTGGTGATGCTGTCCTGGACATCGAGCTCGATATCGACCTTGGGGTGCCGCTCGCGGAAGCGTTTGACCGCGCCGGCGAGATAGACCACGGCGAGGTTCTGGGACGCCGTCATCCGGATGATGCCCGACGGCAGGTCCTGCTGCCTTTCCAGCCGTTCCACCGCGGTCCCGACAATGTCGATCATCCGTTCGGCCGCTTCGGCGAGTGTATGGCCCTCGTGGGTGATCGCGACCGAGCGGGTCGAACGGTTCAGCAGGCGCACGTTCAGTTCGCGTTCGAGGTCGCTGACGTGCTGGCTGACCACGGACTTGCTGAGATTGAGCGCCTGGGCCGCACGCGTGAAGTTGCCGGTCTCGACGATCTTCTGAAACACGTTGATCCGACAGAGATGTTTCAGGTCCATTGTTCGGCTCAGCGGAACAATCAAATTGGGAAGTTGCTATGCGGTGATATCCGGCGCTGCCTAGGAGCGTGCGCCGCGGAAAGGTCCGCGCGGCAAAGTTGATGGCGGACGGGTTGTGGGTGGATTTGCGCAGGGGGAAGTATGATCCGATACGCCAGTTGCGTGTAGGAACTCCCGATGCCGACCACGTTTCGTGCTTACCAGCCGGCCCAACCCTTGCTTTTGCCGCCGGACTTGCAGGAGTGGGTTCCCCCAGGGCACCTGGCTCATCACGTCAGCGATGTGGTCGATGCACTGGACTTGACGGCGTTCTATGCGCCCTACGAGGGGGACGGTCGACGCAACGCCCCCTACGAGCCGTCGATGATGGTCAAGGTGCTGATCTATGCCTACGCGACGGGCACATTCTCCTCGCGCGCGGTGGCGAGGAAGCTGGAGGAGGATGTAGCGTTTCGGATGCTCGCGGCGGGCAACTTCCCGCAACATCGCACGGTATGTGAGTTCCGACGCCGACATCTGGCGGCGTTCAGCGAGCTGTTTGTGGGGGTGGTGCAGGTGGCGCGCGAGATGGGACTGGCGCGGTTCGGCAAGCTCTCGGTCGACGGGACGAAGGTGCGAGCGAACGCGAGCAAGCGCAAGGCGATGAGCTATGAGCGGATGGGCAAAGAGGCGGCTCGCTTGCAGGCGGAGATCGAGGCGCTGCTGACGAGGGCGGGGATGGTGGACGCCGAAGAAGACGAGCGTTGGGGCGAGGATTTCCGGGGCGACGAGTTGCCCGAGGAGTTGCAACGCAGGGAGAAGCGCCTGGCGGCGATCCAGGCAGCCAAAGCGCGTTTGGAGGCGGCGCAACGCGGGCGCGACGATGAGCGCGGGCGCGAGCCTGGGCAGGACCGCAATCCCCGGGGCGGGCGGCCCTACAAGCGGGCCTACGGCGAGCCCGAGCCGAAGGCGCAGAGCAATTTCACCGATCCCGAGAGCCAGATCATGAAGACCAGCAGCGAGGGATTCCAGCAGTGCTACAACGCGCAGATGGCGGTCGATGGGGAGCACCGGATCATCGTCGCGGCTCAGGTGGGGCCACAGGCCAGCGACCAGGGTCAGCTGGTGGGGATGCTCGACGAGATCAACGAGACGTTTGGGGTCGAGCCTGCGGTGGTACTGGCCGATGCGGGCTACTGCAACGAGCCGGATCTGTTGGAGCTGGAAGACCGCGGCATCGACGCGCACGTAGCGCTGGGGCGTGAAGGCAAGTCCCAGGTGGCGGTCGACCCGGCCCGGCTCCCTGCCACGCACCGCATGGGTGAGAAACTGGCGAGCCCCGCGGGCAAAGCCCGGTACGCGCAACGCAAGTGGCTCTCGGAGGCGCCGAACGGGTGGATCGAGAAGGTGCTCGGGTTCCGACGATTCAGCCTGCGAGGCTTGGCGAAGGTGCGCGGCGAGTGGGACCTCGTGTGCTTGGCGTTGAACATCGAGCGGATGGGGACGGTGGCAACGTGCTGAGGCAGGTGCTGGCCTGCCAACGCACTTGCTCCGGGGCGCGCAGTGCCCATCGACCGCGTATGAAACGCGAATCTCTTCCGTTCCGGCCTTCCGGTCAGGGATTTCCATCCCAGACCGGGCGGGCCAGATGTCCACACTCGGGCCAAAATCCCACCTCTCCGGCGGCCCCGCGCCAATCGCCCAGCATCAAAACTTCTACGGCGCACGCTCCTAGGAGCCTGCGCCGTAGGAAAATTGACTACTATATGTAGTAGTATCAGATCATTCGTCACCACTACCTATGGTGTCTGAAGGTGCCCAAAAGCGTTCTGCGGCGCAGGCTCCTAGGGTAAAGCGAGATCCGGTATCGGCCGAAGCAGGGGTGAGCGGCTGAATGGCAACTTATCTGATCATCGGTGCTGATCGCGGGATCGGCCTTTCCATTTGCCGGCAATTGGCCGCGCGGGGGGAGACGGTGGTGTCGGTCTGCCTGGGTCCGGGAGAGGCTTATAACGGCGCCGGCATCGACGTGATCCCCAACGTCGACGTGACCTCCGCAGCCGCGGTGGTGAACATGGCGGAGGCGCTGGCCAGCCGCGACGACAAGATCGATTGTCTCGTCCACGTCGCCGGCGTGCTCGGCCTCGATGAGCTGGGCAAGATCGACTATGACGACCTGCGCCGGCAGATCGAGATCAACACCATCGGCCCCCTGCGGGCCATCGAGGCGTCGCTCCCCTATCTGGCAGCGAACGCCAAGGTGGGCGTGATTACCAGCCGCGTCGGCTCGCTTTCCGATAACGGCTCCGGGCAGATGTACGCCTATCGCGCCTCGAAGGCGGGCGCCAACATGGTGACCCTCAATCTCCACCATGACTTGTCGGCGCGCGGCATCGCCGTGGCGGCGCTGCATCCCGGTATGGTGGCGACCGACCTCACCAAGGATATTCCGGGAGACTTCGAATACATCACGCCGGATGAGGCGGCGGAGGGGCTGATCCGGCGGATGGATGCCCTCAGCCTCGAGACATCGGGCCGGTTTTGGCATGCCAACGGCGAAGAATTGGCGTGGTGACGGCTATAACTATGGCATCGCCTGGAATGCCTGACGAGCGAAAGCGCAGAGCGGAGGAACAACCATGATCAAGGTCTATGGGTATCTGCCAGGCTGGACGGTGCCGTGCATCAGCCCGTATGTCACCAAGGTCATCTACTACATGAAGATGGCGGGGATCGAGCACGAGTTCGTCAACCAGGACCTGACGAGGCTCGACCAGGATACGCCGCACGGCAAGCTGCCGATGATCGAGGATGGCGATGAGTCGGTCGCGGATTCCACGGCCATCATCAACTACTAGAAGGGCAAGTACGGCGATTCGCTGGACGGAGGCGCCTCCGCTGCCGAGAAGGCGGACATGCACGCCTGGAACCGTCTGATCGACGAGCATCTCTACTGGACCACCGTCATCCAGCCGCGCTGGTGCGAGACTCCGAACTTTGAAATCTATCTGCGGCTCATCGCCGGCACCGATGAAATTCCGCCTCCGCTCCGCGCCTTCGCCGACGATTTCCGCCACCGCATCGTCACGCAGTTAATGCACAGCGGTTTTGGCCGCATGTCGGGCGACGTGATCTACGGGCGAGCCCGCGAAGACATCGACGCGATCGATACGCGGATCGGCGGCGACGGATTCCTGATGGGCGCCGAGCCCCGCTCGATCGACGCGGCGGTTGCCTCGAGCCTGCGCCACATCATCGACACGCCGTTCGACTTCGACACCAAGGACTATGCGGCGGGCAAGCCGAACCTGACGGGCTACCTGGACCGGATGAAGGCGCGTTTCGACGTGTAACTGCTGTGCCCTGCGCGGACCGGAGCGATCGGGTCCACGCATCGTATCGGGGAATGCAGCGACCGGACCGGCCGACACGTATGGGAGGAAATCAACGATGGCGTTACTGAATCGCGATGACTGGTACGACATCTCTCGCGACCTCGACTGGACGTTGAGTTACGTCGACCGCGAGGACGCCTTCCCCGAGGAATGGGTCGGTGCGAAAGGCATCCCGCTGGACGCCTGGGAAGACTGGGACGAGCCGTACCGCGTTTCCTACCGCGAATATGTGATGGTGCAGCGCGAGAAGGAAGCCGGCGTCAGCGCCATACGCGAAGCCATGCTGCGGGCCAAGCTCTACGACAAGCTCGACGCAGGGCACCAGGCCTCCTCCCATCTGCACATGGGGACGACGTGCATGGTCGAGCAGATGGCGGTGACCATGCAGAGCCGCTTCAGCCGCTTCGCGCCGAGCCCCCGCTGGCGCAGTCTCTGTGCGTTCGGAATGCTCGACGAAATTCGGCACGCCCAGTTGGATATGCGCTTCAGCCACGATCTGCTGAACGAGGATCCGCGCTTCGACTGGTGCCAGAAGGCGTTTCACACCAACGAGTGGGGCGTCCTGGCTGTGCGCAATTTCTTCGACGACGTGATGCTGAACGCGGATTGCGTGGAGGCGTCGCTCGCGACCTCACTGACGGTCGAGCACGGCTTCACCAACATCCAGTTCATCGCCATGGCGTCGGACGCCATGGAGGCGGGCGATGTCAACTTCTCGAACATGCTCTCAAGCATTCAGACGGATGAAGCACGCCATGCCCAGATCGGATTCCCGACGCTGGACGTCGTCATCAAGCACGATCCGAAGCGCGCCCAGCAAGTCCTGGACGTTTCGTTCTGGCGCACCTTCCGCCTGTTCCAGACGCTGACCGGTACGTCGATGGACTACTACACGCCGCTCGCCAAGCGGAAGATGTCGTTCAAGGAATTCATGCTCGAATGGATCGTCAAACACCATGAGCGGATCCTGCGCGACTATGGGCTGGAGAAGCCCTGGTACTGGCCGCAGTTCCAGGTAGCCCTGGATCACGGGCACCATTCCATGCACATCGGCACCTGGTTCTGGCGGCCGACGCTCTTCTGGAAGCCCAATGCCGGCGTCTCGAAGGCCGAACGCAAGTGGCTCAACGAGAAGTATTCGACCTGGGAAGACAGCTGGGGCTATCTTTGGGACGAGATCATCAGGAACGTCAATGACGGCAATATGGAGAAGACCTTTCCCGAGACCCTGCCGTCGCTCTGCAACATCACGCAGCTGCCTCTCGGCTCCGGTATAGACCGCCATCATCTCGGCTGCCACCAGGTCATCTACAAGGGCCGCGTCTATCAATTCGACAGCGAGATTTCGAAGTGGATCTTCGAGCTCGAGCCGGAGCGTTACGCCGGCCACATGAACGTCGTCGACCGCTTCATCGCCGGCATGATCCAGCCGATGAACCTCGCGGGCGGGCTGGAGTGGATGAGCATCACGCCCGACGTCATGGGCGACGATGTGTACGGCTACGCCTGGGCCGAGGACTACAAGGACATGCCGGCCGCTGCCGAATAGCCGGCAGGGCACCAGTCCACCCGCAATTCCAGCGCGGAGGTAATGACATGGCTCTCTTCCCGATCACCGGCCGCTTTGTCGGCGACCACATTCCGCACCTCGCGGCGGTCGATACCGAGGACACCTTCGACCAGATCGCGGAAAAGGTGGCAGTGCACAGCGTGGGCCGGCGCCTGCCAGGAAACCCGGAAGCCGAGGGCTACGAGGTCCTGTTCAACGGCGAGGTCCTGCCGGGCGATCAGCGCCTCGAAGAGCTTATGGCGACGACGGACATCCTGCCGCTTCAATGGTTCGACGTGCGATGGAAGGAGTAGCGGCGACCGCAACGGCGGCGGCGGCCGACGACATCGAATACGTCGATCTCTGTGCCGAGGACGAGCTCTGGGATGGCGACATGGACGCATTCGATGTCGGGGAGCACGAAGTGCTGCTCGTTCGATACGGCGGGCGGTATTTCGCCTACGACGCCATTTGCCCGCATCAGAGCACGCCGCTGGCAGACGGAGAGTTGACCGAAGACGGTGTCATCATCTGCCGCGCCCATCTCTGGGAATTTCGTGCCGACGGCGGCCAAGGGGTGAACCCGGCAACCGAATGCCTGAAGACGTTTCCCGTGAAGGTGGAAGGCGGTCGCGTCTTCATAGGCTCCGAGCCCGACGCCTGATAGCGCGAGAAAGGAACGAGGACGATGAGCTCCGACGAATTCGCGAATATGGACGAAAATCTGGTCGGCCCGATCATTCGGACGGGCGATCTCGCCGACGCGGTGATCGACGCCGTGATCGACGACAATCCGGATCGCGAAGTGATGGTCTTCGAACGCGAGGACTACGTCCGCATCCATACAGAGCGCGATTGCGTCCTGACCAAGGCGTCGATCGAAAAGCACCTGGGCCGTGCCTTCGACCTCGCGATGCTTGAGGTTGAGATGCCGTCCTTCAAGGGCCGGATGCAATCGAGCACGGAGCAGATGCGCTGGTACTACGTCAACTGACGGTTCCAGCAGCGAGAGAGACACTGGGGGAAATCATGGCCGAAACAACAGCACGCCGGCGCCCGCGGAAGAAGACCTGGAGCACGTTGGGCGATGTGACCGGCAAGCCCAGCGATTGCGAGATCGTCACCCACAACTTGAACCACACGACCGGCGAAACGCCCCTGGAAATGGGGCCGGACGTCCACGGCAACGTGTGGCTCAAAAAATATCGGGACGATATCTTGATCAAGGTCGGGAACTGGGATGCCTTCCGCGATCCGGACCGGGTCACCTACCACAGCTACGTCAAGATGCAGGACACGCAGGAAGCCTATATCGACAAGCTTCTTGCCTCATTTACCCAGGAAGACACGAGCGACGGGCGCCTCACGAACGAGTGCCTGCAGCTCCTGCTCACGGCAATGACGCCTTGTCGCTATTTGACGCACGTGCAGCAGATGCTGTCGGCCTACATCCAACAGATTGCCGCGTCTTCCTATGTCGCTGATTGCGCGTCGTTTCAGGTTGCCGATCAGCTTCGCCGCGTCCAGCGCATCGCCTATCGGACGCGGCAGCTCGGCACGGAGCATCCGTCGCACGGCTTCGGCAGCGGCGAACGAGCGACCTGGGAAGAGGCGCCATCGTGGCAGCCCGTCCGCGAGGCCATGGAGAAGCTGCTCCTCGTCTATGAGTGGGACGAAGCGCTGGTCGCGTTCAATCTGATTATCCGGCCGGTCTGCGACAATCTTTTCGTCAACCAGCTATCGCGCGCAGCGCGCCTGGCCGGCGACGAGCTCGATGGCCTGCTGCTGGAGAACCTCTATCAAGATTGCGAGCGACATGACCGTTGGACCGTCGCGGCCATGAATCTCATCGTCGCCGAGGATGCCGCGAACCGGGATGTCCTGCGCGATTTTGCCGCCAAATGGAACGGCCATGCGGAGGCGATCATCACATCCGGATCGGACATGATCGCAGCGAACGTCGACGGTCTTTCGGCCCAGAATATTGCCGACGACGTCTTGGCGCGCTGGGCCGAACTGAAGTGGCAGGCGGGCCTGAGCGGCGATGCCTGAGGGCGCTCCCGGCAGCCGCGCCCCGCGCGGTTGCCGGCCCGCCGCATACCCTCTCCCTTCGCCGTTCCTACGACCCCCACCGTGAGCGCTGCGCCGCCGGCAGGGTCTCGTCGGCGACGACATGTTGAACGGGAAGAGTGCTCCCGCCAGCCTCGTCGGGGATGATCAGTGATATCGTAAGGGGACGGCCGGGGCACAGCGGTGGCCCCGGCGGGCTGCGCGTTCACGTTCGCTTCGACCGAAAGCGCCGGCGCCGGACTTCCCTGGTACGAACAGTCCGAACGCAACTTTATCGGCGGCAATTGGAGGTTTACGCGCGAAGGCTATTCGTTCGACATCTACGATCCTTCCGACAGCTCCGTCATTGCCGCCGTCCCGCTCTCCACCCACCGCGATATTGCCGCGGCGATGTCAGCGGCCCGCACCGCCATCGACCGCTGGGCACCGCTTTCGGACCCCCGACGCGCAGAGATTGTCGACGGTGCGCTGGAAGACGTTGCCAGCCGGATCGAGCAGGTCGCGGCGGTCATCTGCCGTGACACCGGACTGCCCCAGCAGGCAGCGAGGGACGACACCCTGTCGGCGATCCGCGAGACCCGGGCGCAATTGACGGGTGTTTCCGGGACGTCGGACGACACCGCGCCAGGTGTAATCGGGCATATCCTGTCCTGGAGCAGCCCGCTCACGCTCTGCATCCGGACCCTGGCCTTGGATTTGGCGGCGGGCAACACGGCGGTCGTTCATCCCTCGATCCAGGCGCCGCTCTCGCCTGTGTTTCTTGCCGATGCGCTGAACCGCGCCGGCGCTCCGGGCGGTGTATTCAATCTGATTCAGGGCAGCGGCTCCGACGCCGGAATGGCGTTGGCGCGCCAACCCGATTTGAAGCGGCTAGATTTTCAGGGGAGCCGGGAAACAGCCGCCATGGTCGCGCTCTCACCCGGACGCAACGGAATTCCCGTGCATCGTCATCTGCGGAACGTCACCCACTGGCATGTCGACGCGGGCGATGAGCTTGAGCGCGCGGTACGCGATATTGCCGACACAGCATTCTGCCACGCAGCGCGTCCGGGACATGGCGGGCTCATGGTCGATGTTGCCGCGTCCCAAATGAAGGAGTTCTCCGAGGCGATCGCGACGGTCTTCGAATCCGGCCGATATTTCGAAGGACTGAGCGGCTCGCACACGATCGCGCCCTTCATCGCAGAAAAATTCCGCACCGCGTATGAACGCTTGATCGAGAGCCATCTGGAATCCGGCGCAGAGGCAATGTGTACCGCGCCGCACCCCAACCCGAGGACCTTCCGCATGGGATGGTTCGCGAGAGCGCATGTGCTTCGCGATCCGGCGCACCGAATATCGCTCAATCCCGACATGCCGAACGGACCGCTCGTCCTGGTGCGCTCCCAGTAGGCGCCGCGCGTCCCGGGCGCGGTCTTGATAGGGTCCGGGATCGGCCGGGGAAACCCTCTGCCACGATCCTGTCGAGCATGGCGCGCGCATCATCGAAGAGCGAACTGGCGGCTGGGCCCACCGTCTCGTCGTCGAGTATCGCCGGGTAGGTGCCGGCCAGCTCCCAGCTTCGGAAGAAGGGCGTCCAGTCGATATAGGGGATGATATCGGCGACCCCGACATCGGCGATCGTGCGGGCGCCGGTGAAGCGCGGCGCCGGCGCCCGGTGGTGGCGCCGCCGATCAGCAACGGGATGTCGAGACCCTGGCGCTCCATCTCGGCGGCGAGCCGGCACATCTGGTCGAGGCTGGGTGTGATCAGCCCCGAGACCCCGATCAGGTCGGCCCTCTCGCGCCAGGCGGTGTCGAGGATCTGCGCCGCCGGCACCATGACGCCGAGATCGATCACCTCGAAATTGTTGCAGCGCAGCACCACGCCTACGATGTTCTTGCCGATGTCGTGCACATCGCCCTTGACCGTGGCTGTGACGATCTTACCGGAGGCTTCGGGCGCCCGTCCGCCCGCGCGCTTCTCCTCCTCGATGAAGGGCACGAGATGGGCGACAGCCTTCTCCATCACGCGGGCGCTCTTGACCACCTGCGGCAGGAACATCTTGCCGGCGCCGAAGAGGTCGCCGACCACGTTCATGCCGTCCATCAGCGGCCCTTCGATCACTGCGAGCGCGCGATCCGCAGCCCGCCGTGCCTCCTCGGTGTCGTCGACGATGAGCCAGAAGGCCTCGACGGTCTGGCCGTTGAGCATGCGGCCCGCGCGGTCGGTCACCGTGCCCGAGATGAGGATCGGGAGCCGAGAGCCGGTGGCCTCGAACATCTCGTCCAGCGCGACCAGAGCCGCCTTGGCGTTCAGCGAATCGAAGATTGTCTCCAGGAGAATGAGATCGACCCCGCCGTCCACCAGGGCCTCCGCCGCCTCGCGGTAGGCGGCGCCGAGGGTGGCAAAGTCGATCCCCCGCGCGCCCGGGTCGTTCACGTCCGGCGAGACCGAGAGGGTCTTGTTGGTCGGCCCCAATGCGCCTGCGACGAAGCGGGGCCGCTCGGCGGTGGCCGCGGCGTCGGCGGCCTCGCGCGCGATCCCGGCGGTGGCGAGATTGAGTGCGCGCACCTCGCCAGCGAGGCCGTAGTCCTCCTGGGACACCCGGTTCGCGTTGAAGGTGTTGGTGGTGACGATGTCGGCGCCTGCTTCGAGGAAGCCTACGTGGATGTCGCGGATGATCTCCGGCCGGGTGATGGAGAGGAGGTCGTTGTTGCCGGCGAGCTCTCGGTCGTGATCGGCAAAAAGAGTGCCGCGGAAGTCGGCCTCGCCCAGCGCGTGGCGCTGGATCATGGTGCCCATCGCGCCGTCCAGCACCAGCACGCGCCGGGCCGCGGCAGTTTCGAGCGCGGCGTACCGCGCGGCACAGCGGTCTTTCGCCGGCCGCTCGGTTCGCGATTGTCGGTCGGCCCGTCAAGAGTCGGGATGAGACAGTGTCAGGATGAGACCGCATCGATGGGATGGGGGCGGATCCGGCAGGATCGTCGCCACGGCGGGCGGCGCCACAGGATAGACGGCCTGGCGTTCCGCCGCGACGAGATCAATCTCAATATCGGCGGTCCAAGTCTGCAGGTTTGCGCAGGCATCTTGCGCTCAGAGAGGCAACACGGTCGTCGACTTGATCTCCTCCATGGAAAGCAGCGCGGTGATGTTGAAGATCTTCACCTGCGAAATGAGCGCCTGGTAGAATTCGTCATAGGCCCTGGCGTTCCTCACGCGGACTTTCAGGATGTAATCGACGTCACCCGCCAGACGGTGAGCCTCCATCACCTCCGGGCGTCCCTTCAGAGTCTCCAGGAACCGGTCCTGCCACTCCTTCTGATGTTCGGATGTCCGAATGAGCACAAAGAAGCACGCCTCCAGCCCCAGCTTGTCGGGGTCGAGAAGAACCGTGTTCTGTCGGATGATCCCCGCAGCCCGGAGCTTGCGAATGCGATGCCAAACGGGCGTGCGTGAGGCGCCGGCTCTCTCTGCGATGTCGTCCAGGGAGCGCGAGGCGTCCTCCTGCATCGCTGCAAGGATTTTCCGATCGACGCCATCGAGCTGGACAGCCATCTCCACCTCCGCCATAAGTAGAAAAATGTACTAATATTCGTAGTATTATATAGACTTTATCCTTATTTTATAAGCGTATTGTCAAGTTATTAGAAAATATGTACTATCCGCCTACGCCAAGCGCAATCGGCAACAGGTGGCCGCCGTGCAGCATTTCCCCATCTTCCTCCGTCTCTCGGGCAGGCGTGTCGTCGTTTCCGGCGCGGGGCGCGCTGCGACGGCCAAGCTGCGCCTGCTCCTGAAGACCGACGCGCAGATCACCGTATTCGGCCCCGACCCGGACCCGGACATCCTGTCGTGGCACCGCGAAGGCGCGTTGCGCCACGACGAACGCCGCGTAGAGGGCACGGACCTGGAGGGTGCGGCGCTCCTCTATTGCGCGAGCGACGATCCCGAGGAGGATGCTCGTGCCGCCGCGCTGGCCCGGCGGCGCAGAATCCCCGTCAACGTCGTCGATAATCTCGAAGACAGCGACTTCATCACGCCGGCTATCGTGGACCGCGATCCGCTCACCGTGGCCATCGGAACCGAAGGGACGGCGCCGGTGCTGGCGCGGAACCTCAAGGCAGTATTCGAGGCCCAGCTGCCGGGCTCACTCGGGGCGTTGGCCCGGATCGCACAGGCATTTCGGCCGCAGGCCGAGCGCCTCCTTCCGGCCCGGATGCAGCACGCCTTCTGGTCCGAGTATTTCTCCCGGCAGGGCCCCTGCGCCTTTGCGCGAAACGGCGAGAAGGGCGCGCGCGATTGCCTGAGCGCCCTTCTCGACGAGACTACCGAGGGCGGTCGCCCCGCCGGCTGGGTCTCCCTTGTCGGCGCCGGGCCGGGGGACCCGGAGCTGCTGACACTCAAGGCCCGCAACCGTCTGCACGAGGCGGACATCGTGGTGCATGACCGGCTTGTCTCCCCGCAAGTCCTTGAGCTCGTGCGGCGCGAGGCAGTGCGGATCTGCGCGGGCAAGAAGGGCTTCGGCCCTGCATGGCAGCAGGGATCCATCAACGCGCTGATGGTTCGCCAGGCCCGCGCGGGTCGCCATGTGGTCCGCCTCAAGTCCGGCGATCCGGCGGTGTTCGGTAGGCTGGACGAAGAGATCGAGGCGCTGGAGGCCGAAGGCATCCCTTGGGAGGTTGTTCCGGGAATCACGGCCGCCGCCGGTGCTGCCGCGGACATGGGGGTCTCGCTGACACGCCGCGGGCGGAACTCGGAGCTTCGGATCCTCACCGGCAGCGACGTTGATGGGTTCGCCGAGCAGGATTGGGCTGCCCTGGCCCGCCCCGGATCCGTCGCCGCGATCTACATGGGCAAACGGGCGGCCGCCTTCCTGCGGGGACGCCTGCTGATGCGCGGGGCCGTGCCATCGACGCCGGTCACGATCGTCGAGAACGCCTCCCGCCCGGACAAACGGGTCGTTGCAACGACGCTGCTCCGGCTGCCCGAAGCGCTGGACGAAGCGCACTTTCCGGGGGCGGTGGTGCTGATGCTCGGCATCCTACCGCGCGACGCCATGCGGAAGGCAGAAGTGGGCTTCGAGGTCGGGCAGGAGGCTGTCTGATGGCCCGCGCCTTCAGGCCCTGCGTTCTGACCGCGAACGACCTCTTCGATGGCGATGTGGTCTACCTCGATCCGGATGGCGCTTGGACGCGCCGCCTGAGTGCCGCGCGCCTCTTCGAGGACGAGGCGGAGGCAAACCGCTGCCTCGCGGAAGCCGGAGCGCAGGAGGACGCCGTCATCGGCCCCTATCTGGCGGACGCCGCGCCCGGAGGACATCAGGGGCCCGAGCCGGTCCACTTCCGGGAGGCGTTCCGCGCCACCGGGCCCTCCAACTACCACCACGGCAAGCAAGCAGGGGGCTGAAGGGTGTACCGATACGACACCTTCGACCGGGAATTCGTGCGCAATCGGGTCGCGCAGTTCCGCCAGCAGGTGGAGCGCCGGATCGACGGCTCCCTGACCGAGGAGGAGTTCAAGCCGCTGCGGCTGATGAATGGACTCTACCTGCAGCTGCACGCCTACATGCTTCGTGTGGCCATCCCCTATGGAACGCTCGACAGCCGCCAGATGCGGCGACTGGCCCATATCGCGGAGCGCTGGGACAAGGGCTACGGCCACTTCACCACACGGCAAAACGTCCAGTTCAACTGGCCCAAACTGAAGGACGTGCCGGACATCCTCGACGCTCTCGCGGATGTGGAGATGCACGCGATCCAGACATCCGGGAATTGCGTCCGGAACGTCACCGCCGACCATTTCGCCGGCGCGGCCGCGGACGAAATCAGCGATCCCCGCCCGACCGCCGAGCTGCTCCGGCAGTGGTCGACGGATCACCCGGAATTCGCGTTCCTGCCGAGGAAGTTCAAGATCGCGGTAAGCGGCTCCCCGGTCGACCGCGCCGTGACCCGCGCACACGATATCGGCATCCGCATGATCCTCAATGCGGCCGGTGAGATCGGATACGAAATCTCCGTTGGCGGCGGGCTCGGGCGCACGCCGGTGATCGGATCGGTCATCCGTGACTTCCTGCCCGAGGCGGACCTGCTCCCCTACGTCGAGTCCATCCTGCAGGTCTACAACGCTATCGGGCGGCGCGATAACAAGTTCAAGGCGCGCATCAAGATCACGGTGCGCGAGCACGGGATCGAGGCCTTTCGGGACCGCGTCGAGGAACGCTTCCGGATTCAGCGGAAGGCATTCGGAGGCGCAGACCAGGAGCTCCTCAAGGACATACGCGCGATGTTCGCGGCGTCGGCATACATTCAGGCGCCCACCGGACCCTTCGAGGCGGCTCTGGCGAGAGATCCGGTGTTCCGGGCATTCGTGGACACAAACGTGCACCCGCACCGGAATCCCGATTACGCAATCGTCACCATCTCGCTCAAGGCCCATGGCGCAACGCCGGGCGATGCCAGCGCAGACCAGATGCGCACCATCGCCGATCTGGCGGAGCGGTACGGGCATTACGAGATCCGGATCAGCCACGAGCAAAACTGCATTCTGCCACGTGCACAGGCGCGATGTGCCGGCGGTTCATGCGGCGCTGCGGGAGGCGGACCTCGCGACCGCCAATGTCGGTCTGGCATCGGACATTATCGCCTGCCCCGGGATGGATTACTGCAATCTGGCGACCGCCCGTTCCATCCCGATCGCCCAGGGTATTACCACCCGGATGAAGGAACGCGGGGACGAACGTCAGGTCGGCGATCTCAAGATCAAGATTTCCGGCTGCGTCAATGCGTGCGGGCACCACCATGTCGGGCACATCGGCATTCTCGGCCTCGATCGTGCCGGTGTGGAGAACTACTAGTCATCTGGCACTGAAGTTGAGATCATTATAGATTAGCAGTGCTGCCACACTAAGTCGCTCTATTGTCGAAGAATTTAGTCGTTCAACATAGTTAGCTTTATGTGGCGAACTTCAGATTCAGGTGACTAGATCACTCTCGGCGGTGACGGAACGGAAACCGCTGCACTCGGCGACCGCACGGGACCGGGCTTTCCCGCAGATGACGTCGTCCCTGCTGTGGACCGGCTGATCGATACCTACCTCAAACTCCGGTCGGATGAGGACGAAGCCTTTCTCGCGACATACCGGCGCGTCGGCATGCAGCCCTTCCAGGCGGCGCTCTATCCCGACGCCGCCCCTGCCAGAGGAAGCTAGACCGTGGCACGCGGCGAAGCGAACCCCGAGGCGCAACGCGACTTGCCCTCTCAGGCAACCTCCGCCCAAGAGTGCGCGAATTCGGGCAACGGATACCAGAACCGCAGGATTCTTGTCCGCGACAACGGGTTCCAGGAAGATGGCTGGTCCGGCGAATTCACCCGGTGGAGCGGAGAGAACGACTGTCCCGCGCTGCCGGACCGGGCCGCGCTGGATGTCGAGAACGCCGCACTAGCCGAGGAAATCGTGCCCGCCTTCGGGCGGATCGCCCTCATTCGCATTGTATTCCCGTCGCACATGGACGGCCGGGGATTCTCGCTTGCTCGCCAGTTGCGGCTGCTGGGTTACCGGGGCCGGCTCCGCGCGTCAGGCCACATCCTCGCAGATCAATACGCCATGGCCCGGCGAAGCGGCTTCGACGAAGTGGAAATCGACCCGGCGCTCGCCGAACGGCAGACGGAAAAGCAGTGGCTGTTCCGCGCGAATTGGCAATCGCACGACTATCAAGAGCGGCTGGGCCGGCGCCCGTACAACGGAAACCGCTGCAAGCGGGATTGAAGTCGTCTATCCATTCAAGCCGGCAGATCACTTCGATATTGGGCGCAGACGCGTGCGGCACGGCAGCGCTGTATGACGTCCAGCCCGTCTATCTCTCCTCGGGCACAGACGTGGCGGGCTCATTCCGCGGCGCCATCGCGATTCGCTGCGGCGACGGTCTGCGAACTTCGCTGTGTTCCGGCCGATTGGGTTGGGCGGAGCGTGAGGCTGGCAAGTCAGCAGGTCGAAAAGTTGGCTGAATACAATGGGTTGTGGCAGAGCCTGAATCCCACCCCATCACTTTTGCGCCGCCGCGACCGGACCGCCCGGTCGCCTCGCGTGGAGCATTATTCCTCCGCCGTTAACAAGTGCGAACAACAGCATGCTGCTGGAGCGTCCTCCAGAAAACTTAACGACGCGTGGTGGCGAGCTCTGCTTCTTTGCCCGGTACCGAAACTGGTACTCCTTGCCGGGATCATGCGTCGGCGTCGGCTTGCGTAGTCGTGTTGAGACCGTAAGTTTGGGGACGTCGCGGACGGCGGAATGAGCCATATTGGTCTGCTCCGGCGCGTGATTGTGCGGTTTCCTGCCACCGGTTCCCGACACCCTTTGAGCCGTTGCCCCGCGGGCTCATTGTTCTGCCTGTGCGGTTCAATGCGTTTACCTCCCGTTTGCCGCTACGGTGTTGTTCGGCGTCGGCGCTTGACCCCTCTGAATTCAGCGAAATCATTGTGTTGACATGTCGATCGGCGCAAGACCCGCGCACCGACTGACAATGAGCATCTCCAGCTCACGAAAGTCGTCAACTTTTAACTGCCAACCAACGGCATCACTTCGCGCGCGAAGCGCTCGGTGCTCGCGAGCGTCTCGTCGAGGGTGCTTCGGACGAAGCTGAAGAGGACAGCGCTGACGCCGATTTCGGCCAGCGCGTTGATGTCGGCAGCGATCTCCGCAGCCTCGCCGGTGAAGATGTGGCGGCTGCCGTCGTCGAGGGTGACGCGCTTGGTCTCGTCATACCAGATGGCCCAATAGGTAAGCGCGATCTCAGCCGGGTCGCGACCGGCATCGCGCGCGAGGTCGGCGAGGGTCTCCGCTGCGTCCCGATATCTAGCGATCGTGTTGAGCGGGCGTTTCGGCGCGAGGCCGACTGGCAGCCAGCCGTCGCCGAGGCGCGCCGTCCGGCGCAGTGCCAGCATGCTGTCACCGCCGATCCAGATCGGCGGGTGCGGCTTGCGGACCGGCTGGGGACGGAAATAGATGTCCGCGACGCGGGCGTACTCCCCCTCATAGGTCGGCTCGTCGCTCGTCCACATCGCCCGGAAGGCCTCGATATACTCGTCCGTTACTTGGCCGCGCGCCTCATAGGGCGGGGCACCGATCGCCTCGAACTCCTCGCGCATCCAGCCCGTCCCGCAGCCGACGGTGACCCGCCCCTCGGAGAGGACGTCGATCGTCGCGAGCTGCTTGGCCGTCAAGATGGGCGGGCGATAGGGCACCACCAGTACGGCGGTGAGCAGCTGCGCCTTTTCGGTCGCGAGTGCGAGCGCCGCCATCAGCGCCAACGGTTCCAGGCAGTCGCCGCCATCGAAAGTGTCGACCCGCCCGGTCGGCGAATAGGGATAGAAGGAGTTCCAAGTCTTCGGAATGACGATGTGATCGGCAATCGCCATGATGCTGAAACCAAGGGCCTCGGACTGGCCCGCGATCGCGATGATGGCGTCGCGTCGAGCGAGCGGCCCGTAATTGGGAATGGTCATTCCGATGTCCATCACGCCCTCCCCAGGCCCCACGATAGTCCGATCCGATTCATCAGCCGTATGATAGTCAGGCGTCGCGGTTTTCGAAACGGACGCCTGAGAGCCTGCTTCTCGTCTCCGATGGGCGCCGTGCGCATCGGCGCCCGGGCCCGGCGGGATGGCCGGGAGCTGACGCCGCAGGAAGCGGGATCCATCGAATGGCAAGCGGAGCACCTGAAAAGCCATGGGACTACTCGAATCAGGCCTCTGCGCTCTCCTGCTCGCGGCCGGTTGCGGATGGAGGGTGGCCGATTTGGACGAGTAGTTGGCGGTGCGGCCGGTGGCGCATGGGGAACTTGGTGCACGGTGAAACCACCAGGTACGGCCTGTCGCAATTTGGCGTCAGGCGAAGCCTGCGGCCCTCTGCACAAGACCGGTCCCGGAGAACAGCTACGGGGCGATGGGCAGCTTGCGGGCGCGACACATAAGCAGCATCCAGCGAAGCCGGCCCGACGCAGTGGGCGGGGGCAGATGCGATCTACTTGTGCGGGAGTGGGTAGCTCCTTCCGGGGCGCCATCGTGGTAGGTTGCGGAAACAGCGTGAGAAGTACGCCATGTTCCGACCGTTCGCGTTGGGCAGACTGTGGGGCTGGGTAAATTGCGGGCCGAAAAATCAAACAAATGCAATGGGTTGCTGCAAAGCTCGATTCCCACCCCCGCGCGTCATCTGAGGTGGCGCGTGGAGGCTGTGCGGCGATGCATTCAGTCGTTGCACCTCTCTTCGCCACGCGGTCGATCGCGCATTTGATGTCATGCCGAGAGACTGAGGAAAGCGCTTGTCCATCTCTTTCTTCAGATGGGGTTGTGTGATGCATGAATCCGGGGGTTCCAGACCAGCGCCCACATTTGACGGCCATGGGTGGGCCAAGTAGTCTTTTTTGGCGATCAAGAACGCGTCGCCGGAGCGGCGCGCCTCCGCGAGGATGGAGGTGGTTAGATGACCCAAACAGCGGCTGATCTGCGCCCCGACATTCGAGAACGGGTGAGCGAACGGACAATCGCATTGTTCGAGGATGCGCTCGTCTGGGACATGACGCTGCCTTGGCTCGCCTCCTACGCAGACAAGGACGTCACTCTGCCGCGATTTCGGAGCGCCGGCGTCGATTTCGCGTCCCTCACCGTGAACGACTTTCCGGGTTCGCTGGGGGGCTCCGTGCGGCGAATCGCAGAGGTGACCCGGCATATCCAGGAGCGCTCCGACACTTTGGCGCTGGTGAAGTCGGTCGACGACATTCTTCAGGCCAAGAGGGAGGGGAAATTCGCACTCGCCTTCAATCTTCAAGAGACCAACCCGCTCGAAGGCGAAGTCAATTTCGTTCAGACCTATTACGATTTGGGTGTGCGTCACATGCTGCTCGCCTACAACCAGAAGAACCTGGTGGGCGACGGCTGCTCCGAGCGAACCGATGCCGGCCTGAGCCGCTTCGGCGTGCGCGTCGTGCAGGAAATGAACCGCGTCGGCATGCTGGTCGACGGCAGCCACACTGGCTATCGCACGACCATGGAGGCGATGGAGGTGGCGACGGCGCCGTTCATCTTCTCGCACAGCCTTGCGGATGCAGTGCACGAACACTACCGCAATATTCGCGACGATCAGATAAAGGCCTGCGCCAAGAGCGGAGGTGTCATCGGCTTTAACGGCGTTGCCTTCTTCCTCGGCGACGAAACGGCGTCGAGCGAGACCGTCGTGCGCCATATCGACCACATCGCGAACCTCGTCGGCCCGGAGCACGTCGGCATCGGTCTCGACTATTGCCGGGATAGCAAGAGTGTCGGGGTCTGGACGCTGTCCAATACGGACATGTGGCCGCCCAACAAGGGCGTGCCATTCGGTGAGACAGCGTTCGTGCAGCCCGAGCAGTTGCTCGAGATCACCGACATCCTGCTCGCGCGAGGTTACTCGGAGGCGGATGTGCGCGGCATTCTAGGCGAGAATTTCGCGCGGGTGGCGAGACAGGTATGGACGTGAGGAGCCTGATCGCGGCTTCCTGATAGGCGCACCGACGGGGAGACCCCAAGCGTGGCCAAGCTCGATCACGACCGCATCCACGACGAGGCCATCGTGATCGATGCGGTATGCCCGCTTATGTTGCGCCGCCAATACATAGACTGGTGGATCGAGGGCGGCGCCACCGCGGCCGGCCCCACCGTCGGCGCCTTCGAGCGCGCCGGGCCTACGCTTCGCGTTCTGGGCGAATGGATCCGCGCCATCGACTCGGACCCGAGGCTTGTCCTCATCAAGCGCGCCGCCGACATCGCTTCCGCCAAGGCGGACGGCAAGTTCGGTGTGCTCTTCCATTTCCAGGGAACCGAGCCGATCGAGGACGACATCAACCTGATCGATGCGTACAAGGCCCTCGGCGTCGGCATGATCCAGCTTGCCTACAACATCAAGAACAGTGTCGGCGATGGCTGCGAAGAACGAACGGACGCCGGGCTCAGCAACTTCGGCCTCAGGGTAATCGAGCGCCTCAACGAGGCCCGCGTCGTCGTCGATTGCACCCACACCGGCTATCGCACGACGATGGATGCGATCGAGGCGTCCTCGCGACCCGTCGTGTTCTCGCACTCGAATCCGAAGGCGGTGAAGGACTCGCGGCGCAACATCACCGACGAGCAGATCAAGGGCGCTGCGGCGACCGGCGGCCTGATCGGCATGGTCGGCTTTCCGGCGTTCGTCAGCGCTTCGCCCCGGCCCACTCTCGATGACTTCATCGACCACATCGACTATGTCGTGAACCTCGTCGGCGACGATCACGTCGGCCTCGGCCTCGACTACTACTGGGGTCAGGCGCCGATCGCCGACGACGAAGAGGCCATGCGCCTCTACGAGGAGCACGTCGCGGGCGGCACGTGGCAGCCCGAGTCCTATCCGCCGCCGCCCTACCACTACCCCGACGGCATCGCCACGCCGCGCGGCCTTCGCAACCTGACCAGGCGTTTGTTGGAGCGCGGCTATAGCGAACAGACAACCAAGAAGATTCTCGGTGGCAACTGGGTCAGGGTCTTCAGGGAGGTGTGGGGCGAATAGGGACGCACGGTCCAACGCAAAAAAGCGACAAGGGGAGGCAGCACTCAATGGTGGACAAGAAGAAAGAGACTGGAAGAGCCGGTATCGACCGGCGCAGGGTTCTCCAAACTGGCGCCGGAGCGCTCGTCGTCGGTGCCGGCGGCAGCCTGATCTCGTTGCAAGGCTCCCGAACGGCACAGGCATCGGAACCCAAACGCGGCGGCGTGCTGCGCCTCTCTACTTCAGAGGAGCCGTTCGCACCCGCCTTCGACGTTCATCGCATTATCTCGCTGCTGACACTGCGAATCGGCTACCTGGCCTATAACGGCCTGGTGAACATCGACAGCAACCGCAATGTCGTGCCCGACCTGGCCGAGTCGTGGGAACAGCCCGACGCGCAGACTTACATCTTCAACCTGCGAACGGGCGTGAAGTTCCACGATGGCACCGACTTCACCGCCGATGACGTCAAGTTCACGGTCGAGCGCATCCTCAATCCGGACACGGCGTCTCCCTACGTGGCGGACTTCCAGGAGATCGAGGCGGTGGATGTCCTGTCTTCGCATCAGGTGCGGATGCGCATGAAGCGGCCGTTCTCACCTCAGCTCGCCAACTTCCGGCGCTCGATTTTCCCCATCATCTCGCCGACTGCGATCGAGAAGCACATGGCGACCGATCCGCTCAAGGGCTCCATCGGCACGGGCCCGTTTAAGTTCGTTTCCTACACGCGCGGCGACAAGGTGGTGCTCGAGCGCAACGACGACTATTGGGGTGGGCCGGCTTACCTCGACGGGATCGAGGTTCATATCATCCCCGAGCAATCGACGGCGCTGGCGGCGCTGCAGACCGGCGGCCTCGACTACATGATGCAGACCAATCCGGAATTCGCCGACCAGATCAGATCGAACCCGGACCTCAAGCTGCTGACGACGCCCTCGCCGATCTGGGATTACGTCGCCTACAACGTCGAGCGCGAGCCCTTCACCGACAAGCGCGTGCGGCAGGCCTTCTCCATGGCCTTCGACCGCGAGGGCATCGCACACGGGATCTACAAGGGCCTCGCGGTGGCGGCCCATCACGCGCTCTCGCCTGCCTTCGGGGCTTACCATCGCGAGAACGCCGACATTCCGTACCAGTACTACGATCCCGACCGTGCCAGGTTGCTGCTGGAGGAGGCCGGGTTCGACTTCGACCAGACCATCCGCTTCGACACCTTCACCGAACGCCCGTGGGGCCTTGTCGGCGATGCCTGTGCCGCGCAGCTCACCGCCATCGGCATCAAGCTCGAAATCGTCAAGCCGGACTTCAACACCTTTGCCGCCTACTTCTACGGCACGAAGGACTACTGGATCGGCAATTCCTCCTGGACGGGAGGCGGGGTAGACCCCGACGCCTTGATGTACAAGCAGCTCGTGACTGACGAAATCTATAATGTCGGCAACTACTCGAACGCTGAGGTCGACGACCTCCTCCAGCGGGCCCGCAGCGAGATCGACATTCCGACACGTGCCGATCTCTACAACCAGGCGAACCGCATCTGCATGGAGGAATGCCCGGTCGCGTTTCTCGTCTTCCCCAACCTTGTGGAGGGCATGCGCAAGGACGTGATCGGCTACCGGTTCCGCGACGAGTTTGCGGGACCGATGGACGAGTGCTGGCTGGATCGCTGAGCGCGCGGGGGAGGGGCGCTCGTTCTACCGTCGATGGTTGCCGGGTTTGATGGTTCGGGTCCGACGCTCGGGAGCGCTTCGGAATCTGACCATTAGCCCGTTGCACCTGCGGTTCCTGGTTACGAGGCTCGTCTGGACGATCTTCGTTCTCGTCGGGGCGAGCCTCGTCATCTTCTTCATCCTGCATGTGGTGCCGGGCGATCCGGCGCGGGCGATGCTTGGGCCCCTAGGCACGCCCGATGCGATCGAGACACTACGGCGCGATCTCGGCCTCGATCAGCCCCTGGTGCACCAGTACTACCTGTGGATCACGCGGGCGCTGTCGGGCGACCTCGGCCGCTCGATCCTGCTCAGTCAGAGCGTCGCCAGCCTGATCGGCGAGCGCCTTCAGGTCACGCTCATCCTCAGCGGCTATGCCCTGGTCTTCGCCATCCTGATCGCGATCCCGGTGAGCATCATTTCGGCGACGCGGCGCAACACGCTCGCCGACTATACCGGACGCTTCATTGCCCTCGTCGGCCTCGCGATGCCGGGCTTCTGGCTGGGCCTCATGCTGATACTGCTCTTCGGAGTCAATCTCCGCGTCCTGCCGGTCTTCGGCTACGTCGCGCCGGGCGAGGATTTTATCCAGCACCTGCGCCACATCGTGCTGCCGGCAATTGCGCTGGGCGCTGCCTACTCCGCGCTCATCATGGAGATGAACCGCTCGAGCCTGATCGAGATTCTGGAGCAGGACTACATCCGCACCGCCCGGGCCGGCGGGCTGCGAGAGCGCCGCGTACTGATGAAGTACGCAATGCGGAACGCGCTGATACCGACGATCACGGTGATCGGTATTCAGATCGGTTATCTCATGAGCGGCGCGCTCGTGGTCGAGGCCGTGTTCGCCATCCCGGGCATGGGGCGGCTGCTGGTGAACGCGGTGCTCTCCCGCGATTACCCGCTGGTGCAGGGATGCATGCTGGTCACGGTGTTGATCTTCGTCGTCGCCAACCTCACCGTCGACATGCTTTATACCGTGATCGACCCGCGCGTCCGGCTCGGCCGGCGCACCTGAGGGGATCCGACGCGTGCTCGACTCCCTCGCTCAGGAAATGCGCCAGAACCCGCTCCTTGTGGCGTCGCTCATCATGTTCGGCATCTACATCTTCGTCGGCGCTGCTGCGCCCGTCCTCGCGCCCTATGACCCGAACATCCAGAACTTGCGGGCGACGCTCGCGCCGCCGACCTCTCTCAACCTGCTGGGAGCCGATGAGTACGGGAGAGACTTGCTGAGTCGTCTCATCTACGGCACGCGATCGTCGATGATCGTGGGCGCCGCCGTGGTGGCGTGCTCGGCGCTCATCGGCATGGTGTTTGGCATTCTCTCCGGCTACCGGGGCGGCTTCCTCGACGACCTCATCATGCGCTCGTCGGACGTCATGATGGCGTTTCCCTTTCTGGTCCTCGCCCTCGGCCTCATCGCCGCGCTCGGCGCCGGGCTCGGCAGCACGATCATCGCGCTGACGGCCGCTTTCGCCCCGATCTACGTCCGCATCGTGCGCGGTTGCGTTCTCCAGATCCGCCAGGAGGCCTATGTCGATGCCGCGCGGATCATGGGCGTAGGGCCGGCGCGCATCGCCGTGCGCCACGTCGTGCCCAACGTGATGGGACCGGTGCTGGTTCAGGGAGCGCTGACCTTCGCCTTTGCGGTGCTGGCCGAGGCCAGTCTCAGCTTCGTCGGCCTCGGGATACCGCCGCCCGACGCCTCGTTCGGCAACATCATCGCCGCGGGCCGCGACTACATCGCCCAGGCGTGGTGGATTTCCACCCTGGCGGGTGTTTCGATCGTCATCGTCGTGCTTGCGCTGCTCGTCATCGCCGACGGATTGCGCGACGCGATCGATCCCTACCAGCACAGGCTCTGAGGCCGGCATGGCGCTGCTCGCGATCCGTGGTCTCCGCACCCATATCCCGACGCGCCGCGGGGTCTTGCGCGCGGTCGATGGAATCGACCTCAGCATTGATGCCGGCGAGATCGTCGGCCTGGTGGGCGAGAGCGGCTGCGGCAAGACGATGGCCGCCTACTCCATCCTCGGGCTGGTGCCGCGCCCGGCGAGGATCGCGGACGGCCAGATCCTGTTCCAGGGCGAAGACCTGCGCAGCAAGAGCCCCGAACAGCTGCGCCGGTTGCGCGGCTCGGCCATGTCGATGGTGTTCCAGGAGCCGCTGACGGCGCTCAATCCACTGTTCCCCGTGGGCACGCAGCTCCGCGATGTGCTGCTCCAGCATCAGCGGCTCTCACCGCGTGCTGCGCGCGCACGCATCCACGAGCTGCTCGCCCATGTTGGCATTCCCGACCCCCGCCATGTGGCCAGGACCTACCCGTTTCAGCTCAGCGGCGGCATGCGGCAGCGTGTGCTAATCGCCATGGCCATCGCCTGCCGGCCCCGTCTCGTGATCGCCGACGAGCCGACGACGGCGCTCGACACGACGATCCAGGCGCAGATCCTCGACCTGCTGCGCCAGCTCGTGGAAGAAGACAGCATCGCGCTGCTGCTCATCACCCATGACCTCGGCGTCATCGCCGAGATGTGCCGGCGCGTCTACGTCATGTATGCCGGCAAGATCGTCGAGCACGCGCCGGTGCGCGATCTCTTCGCCTCCTCGCTCCACCCCTATTCCGACGCCCTCCTGCGCTGCACGCCGGCGCTGGCGGATCGGGACCGGGAGCTCGAGAGCATCGAAGGAATCGTGCCCGACATGATCGGTCCCCAAGACCATTGCGCGTTCGCCGATCGCTGCCCCCATGCCGCGTCGCGCTGCCGGACGGAGCATCCGGAGCTTCGCGCCGTCGCCGAACGCCGTCATGCTGCGTGCCATCTGGCAGGCGAATTGACGTTTCCGCAGCCGGCGCGGGCCACCGGCCAGCTCCTCCCCGCCTCGGAGCCTGCGCCATGAGCGCCGGCGCCCAGGACCCATTGCTGAGCGTCGACAATCTGGCGACGCACTTCCCGGTCAAGGGCGCGCTATGGCGTGCTGGTGGCGGCGTGGTGCGGGCCGTCGACGGCGTCTCGTTCACTGTCGCCCGCGGCGAAGCGTTCGGCCTGGTGGGCGAGAGCGGCAGCGGCAAGTCGACGCTGGCCCGCACGCTGATGCGGCTTCACAAGCCCACCGCCGGTACGGCCGTCTTCTCTGGAATCGACCTCGCGCGCGCCTCGGAGCGGGACCTCCGTCCGGTACGGCGCGACATGCAGATGATCTTTCAGGACACCAAGTCCTCGCTCAATCCGCGGCTGCGGGTGCGGAACATCATCGCCGAGCCGCTGATCACCCACGGCCTCGATCGCGACCGCGCTGCGATCCTCGGCCTCCTGCACCAGGTCGGTCTCGACGAGCGCCACATCGACCGCTTTCCCCACCAGCTCTCGGGCGGACAGCGACAGCGCGTCGGCATTGCCCGCGCGCTCGCACTAAGACCGAAATTCATCATCGCCGACGAGCCGGTCTCGGCCCTCGACGTCTCGATTCAGGCGCAGATCCTCAACCTGATGAAGCGGCTGCAACGCGAGCTCAGCATCACCTTCTTTCTGATCGCCCATGATGTCAGCGTCGTCAGCTATTTCTGCGATCGTATCGCCGTCATGTATTTGGGCCGGATCGTCGAGATCGGCCCCGGCCGGACGCTGATGCAAACGCCGAGCCACCCCTATACGCAAGCGCTGGTTTCGGCGGTGCCCCTTCCCGATCCGACGCTCGAGCGCCGTCGCATCCCGCTGAGAGGCGAAATCCCGAGCCCGCTCAACCCCCCGGCGGGCTGTCGCTTCCACACCCGCTGCCCGGTAAGGATCGGGCCAATTTGCGACGACGAACAGCCGCCGGAGTATCCGACTCCAGCCGCAGGAAAGGCGGGCTGTCACCTGCTCGATCCGCAAAGAGAGGCCGGTTTGACCAGCTGAACGACGACTCGTTACGATAGGATGCCGTCCAGACAGGAGTACGCGTCATGAGCCGCGTGGATCGCTTCAAGGTGGGACTGGCCCAGCTCAATTCCGTACTCGGTGATTCCAGTGCCAATCTGGAGCGGGCGATGCCCTATATCGCCGAGGCCGCCGGGCAGGGCGCCGACCTCGTCATGTTCCCCGAACTTTACCTTCAGGGCTACCGTGCCGACGAGTTGAACGCGACGACCGCTGAGCCGATCCCAGGTCCTGCCACCGAACGCCTGCTAGCCGAAGCGCGCAAGCACGACATCTACATCGTGATGGGCATGGCGCGCCTCGAAGAGGACTACCCCCACCTCGTCTACAATTCGCTCTGTTTCATCGGTCCGGAAGGGATGGTCGAGTACTACGACAAGATCCACCTGGGCACGTTCCATCCCTACACCGAGGGCGTCTATTTTGCGCCGGGGCAGCGCACGCCGGTCTTCGACACCCGGTTCGGCCGGGTCAGCCTGCAAATTTGCTACGACGCGTGCTTCCCGGAGCTCACGCGCACCTATGCGGTGATGGGCTCGCTGGTCAATCTCGTGATCTCGGCGGGCCCCAGCGTCGCCAAGGACACCTGGAAGATCATTCTGCAGGCGCGCTCGCTGGAGAACCTGTTCCCCTCGGTCTACTGCAACGTAGTGGGCACACAGAAGGATTTTTCGTTCTTCGGCGGATCGAAGATCGTCAACGCATCCGGCATGGTGACGGATGAGGCGAAGTTCGACGAGGAGGATTTTATTGTCGGCACCGTCGATATCGCCGAGGCCCTTCTGCTCAGGCGCCAGTGGCTGATGTTCCGCGAACGGCGCCCTGATCTGTACGCGCCGCTGACGGCCGAGCCGCCCGTTCTGCCGCAGGGCGCGAAGCTCGCGTCACCGGGCGAAGTCGAGACCGTTCGCCCCATAGGTTTGGCCGCCGAGTAGCGGCATAGAGCCGCGCCGGCCTCTTGCGCCGGGCCGAATGAGGCCGAAATTTCGGCTGAATTTGAGGGGTTGCAAGGAGAGTAAATCGCACCCCTATGGCTCAACGGCATATCGACGCTGGACTAGACCTTCCTGGTGATGAGCGTGCCGTCGCCGGCGAGCAGCACGATGTCGGCGAACGTCCCGCCAATATCGACGCCAACGGGACAGGCGGTCATGGCCGGGCCTTGGCCGTTGTGTCCGGTTGGTCGTCGAACAACACCACCGGAGTCTCTGCCCAGCCGCGTGCCGCTCTGAGTGCGGCCCGACGTTCCTTGGTCGCAGCGTGATCGACCCGCCAACATGCGGTATCGATCACCACCCCATAGTCGTCCCGCGCGGCATCCCCGCCGATAAGCTCGTTGCGTAGGTCGCGGAGCACGGCTTCCGGGTCGCGCTCCAGCGGATCGCCCCAGCCGCCCGCGCCGGCGAGCTCGTGGCGGAACACCTCGCCGCGCTTGATCGTCTCGGTCAGCTTGCTCGGCAGGGGGCGCTCGTCTGGGCCCGGGTTCATCACGTTGCGCGACGGCTGGCCGGGCTTCCCCCCATAGAGCCCATAGGGCCGGAATGTACGCCGGTCCGAGCGCACCTGAAGCAGGCCCTCCTCCTCGAGGAAGCGGTATTCGCGTCGGAACGGCGCGCCGCCGCGGTAGGTTCCGGCGCCGGCGCGGTCGGCCACGAACTCGTAGGAAAGGATCTGCAAGGGGTATTCGGCCTCAGTGGCCTCGACCGATTGCGAGGCTAAGTTCGCGAAGATGTTGGAGTTACCTTCGAGGCCGTCGGCCCAGGGCCGCGCGCCCCAGGTGCCGCCGGTGAAGTCGACATAGATGAACGGATTGCGGGCATTGTCGTATCCGCCGTAGGTGATCCCGGTGACGCCACCGTCGGAGGCAGCGAACACCTTGTCCGGCAGCATCATCGCGAGCGCGCCGAAAGCGCAGTCAACCATGCGAAATCCGGTCAGGCCGCGCGCCGCGCAGGCCGCGGGCAGCACCGCGTTGGTGATGGTGCCGGCGGGCGCCGAGACGGTGATGGCGCGGAAGACGCCCTCGTTATTCGGAATCCCCGGTGGCAGCACCGAACGAATAGCGGTGTAGGTTGCTGCCTTCGTCCAGGAAAGGGTGCTGTTGATTGCTCCCTTTACCTGTTGGGCGCTGCCCGTCCAGTCGGCGTGAAGACTGTCGCCCGTCTTGCGCAGGGTCACGAAGAGCCGGATCGGCTTGTCGCGCTCGACGCCGTCGTCGTCGATCCAGTCCTCGAAGCTCGCCTCGCCGTCGGGTAGGTCGAGTAGCGCGGCTCTCGTAAGGCGCTCGGCGTAATCTATAATCTCATGGAGATATTCTCGTGCACTTGTGGCGCCATGCCGGTCGACCAACTCCAGAAACTGTCGCTCCGCAATGTGGCAGGCGGCGAGCTGAGCGCGCAGGTCGCCGAACAGTTTAACGGGAAGGCGTACATTCTTTTCTAGTAACGCGAATAGCGTTTCATTCCGCTTTCCTCTTTCATACATCCGAAGTGGCGGGATCCGGACCCCCTCCTGATAAATCTCGGTCGAGTCAGACGCGTTGGACCCGGGAACACGACCACCGACATCGGCGTGATGGCAGACCGTGGCGGCGAAGGCGATGCGGCTGCTCTCGTGAAAGAGGGGCTTGAACACGAAGATGTCCGGCAGGTGCATGCCGCCATCGAACGGATCGTTCATAATGAAGACGTCGCCGGGGTGCATGTCGTCGCCGAAATGGCGCAGAACCGAAAGGATCGCCGTTGGAATCGAGCCGAGATGGGCGGGCAGAGTGAGCCCCTGGGCGATTAGCCTGCCCTCGCCGTCGGTCAACGCAGTCGAGAAGTCCATGTTGTCGCGCAGCACGGCCGAATAGGTCGTGCGGCAGACCGTCAGCGCCATCTCGTCGGCAATCGCGAAGACTGCGTTCTTGAACAGCTCGAAGCCGAACGGGTCACGCACCCGAGCCGCGGTGCCAGGTGCGTTCACCGCCCCACCTCCCACAGGTTACGATCAACCCACATGGTATCGGTCCCCCCGCGCTGGTGCTGTGTCGACGGTCGGATCATGGCGATCGGCCGCGCACCACTAGGGCGCGAGGCCGGCGGTGAGACCGCCGTCGATTACCAGCGCGGTGCCGGTAATCCACGAGGCCTCGTCGGAAGCGAGGTAAACGAAGCCGTCGGCGATGTCGCGCGGCGTCCCGATACGGCCGAGCGGGGTGCGGCGTGCGGCGCGCTCGCGGGCGGTCTCGGGCTCCGGCTGCTGGGCCAGGAAGCCGTCGAACAGTGGGGTGTCGACCCAGCCCGGGCAGATGCAATTCGCGCGGATGCCCGAATCCGCCCCGTCGAGCGCCATGCACCGGGTCAACATGATCAGCCCCGCCTTCGAGGCGACATAGGCGGCTCCCTGCGTTACCGCGGTCGCGCCGGCGATCGACGCCGTGCTCAGAATGGCGCCGCCGCCGGCCGCAACGAAATGCGGCCAGAGCGCTTTGGAGACCCGATACACGCTGGCTAGGTTGGTGTCGATCTCGTGCTGCCAATCGGCCTCGGTGAGCTCCGCGACGCCGCCCAAGATGGAGACGCCGGCGTTGTTCACGAGGATGTCGATCGCACCCCGTGCCGACAACGCCTCGTCGGCCATCCCCCGGACCTCGTCCGCGTCGGTGAGGTCTGCGGGCACCGAGAGCGCCGTGCCGCCTTTCCCGCCGATCGCGTGGGCAACGCGCGCGGCGCCCGCGCCGTCGAGGTCGACGCAAACGACCGCTGCCCCCTCTTCGGCGAAGCGTTGCGCGGTCTCGCGGCCGATGCCCGAGGCGGCGCCGGTTATGAGGGCGCTCTTGCCAGCCAATCTCATCCGGGATCCCCCATACGGGTCCCTTCAAATGCGGTGGACAACAACTGCGTTCGCTCGAATAGATCAGCCAATGCCCGCGGCCGAAGGACGCCGCTCTACGCCAGCAATACGAGAGCAGCGCCCTTGAAATTCGGCCGGGAGCGCTATGCGTTGAGCACGCGGTCCATTTGCGCCTGCATCTCCTGCAGGTTCGACGGCACGGCGCTAAACCAGAAATCCTCCTTGGCGAACTTGAGCCTGACCTTGGCCAGGGCCTCGTCGATCGCAACCCCGACATTGTCCCCGAGCCCATGCTCGGCCGCGTAGTCCTTGGCGAGGTCGGGCCGACCCGTGACGTAGCCGCGCAACGGCGTGATCCCCGCAGCGTAGCTGCCGCTCAGGATCCAATTGAGCGCCGTGTGAACCTGCTCGAGATTACCGCGGTCGTGAACCTGGGTCGGGATGTAGCAGGCATGCATCCACTTGGTATAGAACTCCTTGGCGGTGGCGTAGACCCAGTCGCCGCCCGCCTTGTTAGCCTCGCGAACCGCCGGCTCCCAGCAGCGAATGGCGTCGACCTCGCCGTTCTTCATGTCGGAGACCTGGTCGTCGAAGATCTTCCAGAAGTTGCGGAACTGACCGGCCTGCTTACGCTCGATCAGGAAGTCCGCGGTCGCCGCAGATTCCTCCGGCGACGGGTCGAGGATGTCCTTGACCTCGAGCTGGCCGGAATTCTTGAGATAAGCGAGCGCTTCCCAGAGGTAGATGTAGTTGTCGCCGGTGGACGAGCGGCCCAGGGTCTTCTCGCTCTCGTAAACCAGCGACCAGGAGGCTTCCTCCGGCGGGCGCGGCTCGTTCAACTTCTCCGGCAGATAGCCGAAGCTGTCGGCGTTCATCGCCAGCGGAACGCCCCACACGCGACCTCCTTCCGGCGCGAGATCGCGCTGGAGATACGGCATTTGAGTGATGCTTTCGGGAATGTCGGCCCAGTTCGAGACGTTCGCGGTCTCAATCGCTTTGATCGCGTCGCCGTCGATCAACTCCTGCTCGGCGCCCGTGAGCGCGGCGATGATGTCGAACCGGTCACCGCCGTCGTTCACCAGGATCTCGGTAAGGAATATGCCGGGATCGTCCTTGATCACGGTGTCTTCCATCTTGAATCCGGTTTCCCGCTCGAACGCGCTCCAATCGCCGGGGATGAGGGTGGGGCCGGTGATGAGGAGCCGGATTGTGTCGTCGTCCGCGGCCTTCGCGCGGCGGGTGAGCCCTTTGAGAATGGCGGGCGCGCCGACGATAGCCGTCCCCGCGGCAGCGCACTTTATGAAGTTGCGCCGCGAAAGGTGGAGATAAAGATGTTTGCTCGTCCGCATCGCCAAAGCCTCCCTTGCCTAGGTTCGAGTTTGCCGCGGCCGGCCCAGACGGCGATTCCCGCGTGGACTCCCCACGGTCTGAACGCAGGATATCACAGACGCGCACGTGGCCGCGAAGCCGGCTCTGCACGGCCATCACAGACACGCGCCTGTGCCCTATGGACACCGGAAGACCACCACCTTCCTCGGCGCACTGAGGTTGAGCGGAGCGACCGCCCCCATGGTGCTCGATGGCGCCATGCATGGAGCCGCCTTCCTCGCCTACGTAGACAAGGTGCAGGTGCCAACGCTCAAGCTCGGCGACATCGTGGTAATGGACAACCTTCCCGCCCACCGCAGCGCCGCCGTCTGCGAGGCCATTCACCGGGCCGGGGCCGAGCTGCGCTTCCCGCCGCCCGACAGCCCCGATCTCAACCCAATCGAGATGGCCTTCTCAAAGTTCAAGGCCGATCTCAAGCGCCGCGCCGCCCGCACCGTCACCGAACTCTGGGAGGCCATCGGCCACGCCATAGACATCTTCAGCCCGGCCGAGTGCCAAAACTACTTCGCCGCTGCAGGATACGACCGTGTCGGAGCGGAACATGCTCTAGGTGGCCGGGCGCGAGCGCGAAAGGCCGGCTTCTCCGTGCGGCAGATCGCCTCTGCCCGCAGGCAGCGCGGATGGGAGCGGCAGCCGGAGGGCGGCTCGGCGGCGTCACCGCCCCAGTCGGGGGCCGCATCGCCCCTTACGCGGTGCACCTCGTTATAGCCGGTCAGATGCGCCTGGAATACAGGCCGGGCTTCGGCTCCGCCTCGCCTCGATCTCAGGCAAGTTCCACGTCCAATCCGTTGTTTGCACTCACGCGTGCTCGGCGCCGATGCGGGCGGCGATGGCCACGATCCGGTGCATCTCGCGTAGAACCGGTTTCTCGATGAGCTTGCCGTCGATGACCACCAGCCCGGTATCGGCTGCCTCGAATTCGGCGATGATGCGCCGCGCTCGGGCAATCCGGTCGGCCGAAGGTGTGAACACCGCATTGAGTGCTTCGATTTGTTTGGGGTGCACCGCGCCCTTCCCGGAAAAGCCCAGATCGCGCGCCTGGATCGCGGCGCGCTTCATGCCGTCCAGGTCCTCGAGATCGAGGTAAGGCACGTCGATCACGTCCAGCCCGGCGCTGGCCGCGGCGTGGACCACGCGCGAGCGGGCATAGAGCAGCGGCTCCCATTCGTTCCGGCAGCGCAGCTCGGCGGCCATGTCGACGCCGCCGAAGAACATCGCGTCGATGCGCGGGCTGCAACGGGCGATGTCATGGGCAGCCTCGAGCCCCGCATTGGTCTCGATGATCACATGGAGGCGGGTGTCGTGGCCACACTCCGTCAGCAGGTTGTCGAGGATCACCACCTCGTCCGGCGTGCGCACCTTGGGCATCATCAGCGCGGGCGGGGGTGTGTCGGCGGTCAGGACCGCCTGCACATCCGCAATGCCGAAGCCTTCACGCAGCGAGTTGATGCGGACGATCCGCTCGACCCCGTCATCGGCCTGCGGGCTCTCGAAGAGCTTCATCGCATTGGCCCGCGCCGCCGCCTTGTCCTTGGGCGCGATCCCGTCCTCGAGCTCGACACAGACGATATCCGCCCCGGTCGCCAGGGCTTTCGGAAACATCTCGGGCCGCAAGCCCGGTGTGAAGATGAACGACCGGCGGGGGCGAATGCTGGGTGCAGGCATGTGGGGATCTTCTCTGTCGTGCGGTCCGATGGATCAGTCGCCCCGCAGGGCGGGGTTGTCAATCGATCGCTTCAGCGTCAGCAATTCGCTGCTCGTGTGGTGGCCGGAACTATCGCACGCGCCGCTCAGTGACGACTCCTTCCCGCACAAGCAGCCGTCCACTCTTTCTCACGCGGCCTGCCGCGACGGTAGCAGGCCCGCGCTGCCGGTCACGTGTCTGCCACCTGTCCGACCCAAGGGGCCCACTCCATTTCGGCCATTGTCCTTCGCTGGAATTCCTGTTCGTCTAACGCAAAAGGCAATCGGGGGAGGATATCATGGCGTCGGACGATCTCTGCTACACCACCGCAACAGAGGCCCTCGCCAAGTTCAGGTCGGGCGAGCTCTCGCCGGTCGAGCTCATGTCCGCCGTGATCGCCCGCTCGGAGGCGGTCAATCCCGCGGTCAACGCCTACACCTATACCTTCTACGAGCGCGCGCTGGAGCAGGCGAAGGAGGCCGAGGCGCTCTATGCGTCCGGCGCCGAGACGCGCCCCCTCGAAGGCGTTCCCATCGTCATCAAGGACTTTCACCCGGTGGAAGGAGAGATCACGACCTTCGGCTCGCGCATGTTCGAAAACCATGTCCCAGATCGCTCGGTGCCGACCGTGGCGCGGCTGCTGGAGGCGGGCGCGATCATGCATGCGCGGACGACCACGCCGGAGATGGCCCACGCGCCGCATTGCCGCAGCGATCTGTGGGGCAACACGCGCAACCCGTGGAACCTGGACTTCGGCCCCGGCGGCTCGTCGGGCGGGGCTGCGGCGGCGGTGGCGGCCGGCATGACCACGCTTGCGGACGGCACCGACGGCGGCGGCTCGATCCGCATGCCGGCGGCCTGCTGCGGGCATTTCGGCTACAAGCCGCCCTTCGGCCGCAACCCGATCGACCGCGCGTACCCCAGGGAATCGCTGTTGCACTACGGGCCCATGACCCGGAGCGTCGCCGACGGCGCGCTGATGCAGAACGTGATGGCGGGGCCGCACCCGGACGACATCTGCTCGATCCGCCCCAAGCTGGAGATCCCGGACGAGCTCGAACCCATCGAGGGGTGGAAGGTCGCCTTCTCCATGGACCTCGGCTACTACGAGATCGACGAGGAGGTGCAGGCGAACACCCGCGAAGCCCTCGGGGCGTTCAGGAGCCTCGGCTGCACGGTCGAGGAGGTCGAGCTCGGCTGGGACATGTCCGTGCTCGACGCCTGGACCACCCATTGGGAGGGCCTGTTCTGGGCGGCCGCCGGCCACCTCTATCCCCGCTGGAAATTCGAGATGGAGGGCTTCGTCCGCCGGCTCCTGGAGCGCGGTTCCCAGCACAGCCTGAGCCGCTTCTATCAGTGCAATGCCGTGCGCGGCAGAATGTACGAGACGCTGGCGCCGATCCTCGACGAGTTCGACATCCTCGTCTGCCCGACCAACGCGATACCGGCGCTGCCGGCCGACCACGACCTCGAGAACACGGATTTTCGGATCAACGGCAAGACGCTGAGCGTCGCCAACTGGCCGGGCGACATCTACGTGCAATGGCAGCTCTGCTACCCGTTCAATCTGGTGCCGGAGTGCCCCATCGCCGCGGTACCGAGCGGCTATGCGTCCTCGGGCGTGCCCACGGGCATTCAGATCGTGGGCCGCACCTACGACGACGTGCGCGTGTTCCGCGCCGCCGCCGACTATGAGCGCGCCCGCCCCTGGGACGAGCGCCGCCCGCCGCTCTGATCGGGCCGCGGCGGCCCAAGGAGCGGTGCAGAAGGCAGCGATGACGCAAGCGCCCGCCCATATCGCGGCCGACGTGCTCGTCATCGGCGCGGGTGGCGCCGGCATGTATGCGGCGCTCGCCGCGGCCGAGGCGGGGGCAGGCCGGATCGTCCTCGCCGATCGCAACATGGTCGGCCGGGGCGGCGCCACGGTGATGGCGCAGATGACCGTCGCCGCCGCCCTCGGCGAGGCCGAGCCCGACAGCGCCGAAGACCACCTGGAGGACACGCTGGAGGCCGGGCGCGGGCTCTGCGATCCGGGGCTCGCCGCGCTGCTCTGCGAGGAGGGGCCGGTGCGGATCCGGGAGATGGACTCCTGGAGGGTCGGCTGGGCGCGGGAGGGCGGGCGGATTGCCCAGGTCACCGCCCCCGGCCACCGGCGCCGGCGCTGCTGCTATGTGGACATCCTCAACACCGGCCCGGCGGTTGCCGCCACGCTCCGCCGCCGGGTGGCGCGCGCAGACGCGATCAGGCGCGTCTCCGGCCTCGTCGTCACCGACCCGGCGATGGCCGACGGGCGGCTCGCAGGCGCGGTGGGCTTCGACATGGAGACCGGCCGCGCCGTCACGCTGGCGGCGCGGGCGACGGTGGTCGCGACCGGCGGGCTGACGGGGCTCTACGCGCGCTCCAGCGCCTCGGCCAACACGGCGGGCGAGGGCCATGCCTTCGCGCTCGCCGCAGGTGCTGCGCTGATCGACATGGAGTTCGTGCAGTTCTTCCCCATCGGCCATCTCTTCCCCCGCCTCGTCGGCATGGACCCGATCATGTGGGACCCGTTCCGCTACAAGCTGGGCGGGCGGCTGCTGAATGGGGAGATGGAGGAGTTCCTGCCGCGCTATGGCGGCAGCGATGCCGGCCGCTACACGGCCACCCACGCCATCTGGCACGAGGTCCGGGCCGGGCGGGGCTCGCCCCACGGCGGCGCCTACCTCTCGTTCGCCCATGTCGGCGAGGCCGCGCTGCGCGCTGCCTTCGGGCCGGTGATCGACCGCTTGGCCGCGAACGGCATCGACCTGACCGATGCGCCGGTGGAGGTCGCGCCGATCGCCCACTACCACATGGGCGGCATCGGGGTGGATGCGCGGCTCGCGACACGCGTGCCCGGGCTCTACGCCGCCGGCGAGGCCCTCGTGTTCGGCCACCGGGCCGGGCGGAATGCCGCGGCCGACGCCGCGCGCACACCCGATGCCGGGCGCGCAGGCGCCGCGCGCCCGGCGCTCGACACGCTTGCGGAGCGGAAAGAGGCACGGGGCGAGGGGCCGTCGGCGCTGGCGCTCTCGCGCGAGCTGCGCCAACTGATGTGGGAGCAGGTCGGCCCGCTCCGCGATGGTGCGGGGCTCGACGGGGCGGTGGAGAGGATCCGCCGCATGCGTTCCGAGGCGCTTCTCGGCCTCGCGGTGCCCGCCTGCGGCGCCTACGACACCGGGCTCGCCGACTGGTACACGCTCCGCGCGGGCCTCGAGGTGGCGGAGGCGATCGCCGCAACCGCACTCGCGCGGCGCGAAAGCCGGGGCGCCCATCAGCGAGAAGATTTTTCCGACATGGACCCCGCGCTCGCAATGAGCCAGCAGGTGACCCGCACGGGCGGCGTGCTTGCACCGGCCTTCCCGGCGGCGGCCTGAGCCCGTGAGCAACACCGCCACCGCCACCTTGCGCATCGCCCGCAGCGGGCCCGGCCTCGCTCAGGATATCGAGACCTTCACGGTGCCCTACGAGACGGGTGCCTCGGTGCTCGACGGCTTGATCTGGCTGCGCGAGAACCGCGACCCGTCGCTCGCCTTCCGCTACAGCTGCACGAACGCGAACGTCTGCAAGGAATGCACGATGCGGATCGACGGCGAGACCGCTTACGCCTGCACGGCCCGCCTCAGGCCCGGCGCCATGACGCTCGAGCCCTTGCGCAACAAGCGGGTGATCCGCGACCTGGTGACCGACACCGTCCCTCCCGCGGAAAGATTAGAGAGCGATTGAGAAGCGGCGCCGGGCCGTCCCCGACGGTGCAGCCGCATTGCGTCCCTGACTATACCCGGAACCGGCACCGCCGCTTGACAGGGCGGCGCACACCGCCGCATGATCCGCGCGCTTTTCGGCCGGCGCGAGGATCGCCGGCCGCAGCACCGGGGCCGTAGCTCAGTTGGGAGAGCGTCGCGTTCGCAATGCGAAGGTCAGGGGTTCGACCCCCCTCGGCTCCACCACTCCCCTGTTAACGGCGGAGGAATAATGCTCCACGCGGAGCGACCGGACGGTCCGGTCGCGGCGGCGCAAAATTGTGCCACTCATGGTCCCTTGTCGGTTGCGACGAGGGGCAGGAGATGTACGGCGTGGAGCTCTATGCGGCGGTTCGACTGGCGGTTGTCGACGAGGGTCTGAGCCATCACGAGGCGGGCCGGCGGTTCGGCATCGACCGCCGGACGGTGAAGAAGATGCTGAGCTACTCGGCACCGCCGGGCTACCGCCGGACGAAGCCGGTCAGGCGGCCCAAGCTGGACGGGTTCACCGGCATCGTCGACGCGATCCTGGAGGCGGACACGGATCCGGACGTGCCGCGCAAGCAGCGTCACACGGCGCATCGGATCTTCGAGCGGCTACGGGACGAGCACGGGTTCACCGGCGGCTACACCATCGTGAAGGACTATGTGCGTTCCCGGCGGCAATCGACGCGCGAGGCCTTCGTTCCACTGCATCACCCGCCGGGCCATGCCCAGGTCGACTTCGGCGAGGCGACGGTCGAGGTCGGAGGCAGGCGGGAGAAGGTTGCCTTCTTCTGCCTGATCCTGCCCCATTCCAACGTCTGGTTCGTCAAGGCCTATCCGAGGGAGACGACCGAGGCCTTCCTCGACGGCCATGTCAGCGCCTTCGCCTTCCTCGGCGGGGTTCCGCGCTCGATCCTCTACGACAACACCACCCTTGCGGTGGCGCGGATCCTGGGGGACGGCACGCGCCGCAGGACGCAGGCGTTCTCACATCTTCAGTCGCACTACCTGTTCCGCGACCGCTTCGGCCGGCCCGGCAAGGGCAACGACAAGGGCAAGGTCGAGGCCCTGGTGAAGACGGCGCGGCGCCGGTTCATGGTTCCGATCCCGAAGGTGCATGACCTGTCGGTCCTGAACGAGCGGCTGATGGCTCGGTGCCTGGAGCGGCTCGACGCGCTGGAGGCAGGGGAGCAGGCGGCGGCGCTGCTCGCCGATCTCGACGCCCTGCGCGATCTGCCGGCTTCTCCCTTCGAGGCCTGCGAGCATGTGCCGGGCCAGGTCTCCTCGACGGCCCTGGTGCGCTACCGGTTGGTGGACTACTCGGCGCCGGCGGTGCACGCCCACAAGAAGGTGACGATCAAGGGCTATGTCGACCGGGTCGAGATCGCGCTCGGCGCCGAGATCGTCGCCCGCCATAGGCGCTCCTATGTCCGCGGCGACGTCGTCTACGACCCGCTGCACTATCTGTCGTTGCTGGAGAGGAAGCCGGGCGCCCTGGACCAGGCGGCGCCGCTGCGGGGGTGGAAGCTCGATCCGGCCTTCGACACGCTGCGCCGCCTCCTCGAAGCCCGCTTCGGGCCGCGCGGCAAGCGCGAATACATCCAGGTGCTGCGCCTGCTGGAGGACTTTCCGGAGCGCCAGGTGACGGCCGCGGTGCAGGACGCGGTGAAGCGGCGCGTGATCGGCTTCGATGCGGTCAAGCACCTGCTGCTGGCGCGCATCGAGAAGCGGCCGGCCCGTCTCGACCTGACACGCTATCCGCACCTCCCCCAGCCCTTCGTCGCCGCCACCCGTAGCGCCGATTACGCCACCCTGCTGGCCGCCGGCCATGGCTGAGGCGCCGCGCATCCTGCTCGAGCATCATCTGAAGAAGCTGAAGCTGCCGACCTTTCTGCGCGAGTACGAGAAACTGGCGCGCCAGTGCGCGGCCGAGGCCCTGGATCATGTTCAGTTCCTGGCCCGGCTGGTGGAGCTGGAACTGATCGATCGCGAACGGCGCATGGTCGAGCGGCGCATCAAGGCGGCGAAGTTCCCGGTCGCCAAGAGCCTCGACAGCTTCGACTTCAAGGCCATCCCCGCGCTGAACAAGGCGCAGGTGCTGGAGTTGGCGCGCTGCGAGTGGATCGAGCGGCGCGAGAACGCGATCCTGCTCGGGCCCTCGAGTCCGAGTGCATAATGCACACCTCGCTACGTTATTGAAAATCCAGCTGTTCCTGGTTCGGATCGGCTGTTAGCGGGCGCGATTGGCGCAGGTCAGTGCCGTACAGGGCGTCTATCAGCGCCTCCGGGATGGCCCATGGCCCTCCCTTGCACACCTGCGTGGCGTCGATTGTGCCGCCCGCAATCAACCGCAGCACCGTCATCTTGCTGATGCCGAGCCGTGCGGCGGCATCGGTCAGCGTCAGCTCGCCCCGCTCCGCCATCTCGCCTGATCGGAAGACGGCAACGCCACGGCTATTGCGGAAGGTGCGCACCCGCGCTTCCGTCCACGAGTTGCCTCGCCCGGTCTTCTTGCCGAGGCGGTTGAGCGTGGCCGCGATCGCGCCGTCCGGCAGCTGCCTCGCCAGTCCGCGAACCAGGTCGACCACCTCGGCGCTCGCCGCCCAGCGATGCTGTCCCCTACGGTTGCGCGGCACGCTCAGACGCGTGTGGTCGCCGCCACGCCAGTGGAGAAGAAGGTCAACGCAGCCATCGGCCAGCGTGACGACGATCTCCTCCAGAACCGCGCGCAGGATGGCCTTGCGCGTCTCGGCGGTGGCATCGGGGCGCGACCACGCCGTCGAGAGATCATCGCCCAGCGCCATCAAGCGCTGTTTCTCCGCGCATGACGGTGCCTCCGGACGGGCGGCCGCAGTGGCGGCGAGCCGCTCCTCCTGCCGGCGCACATCCGCCAGCCGGTCGTTCCACCGTCGCTCCAGCTCGGCCGCGACAAGGCGGTTAGCTGGATCGACGGCATCGTATTGGCGCTGTGCCAGATCGGCCTCGTAGCGCGCCTGCGTCAGCGCCAGCTCCGCCTGCCGTCGGATCTCGGCGTTGTCGCTCTCACGGGTCTCGATGGCGGCCAGCGCCGCTTCGACGCCGAGCGGAGATAGCAGTCGCAGCACTGCATCGCCGACCGCAGTATCCACGCGCAAGCCGCCGAAGGCGATGCACGGCCTGGTGCCGTGGTTGACATGCGCGCCTTGGCAGCCGTAACGGACGCAGTACCCCTTGGTGCCGCTGTAGTGGACGTGCACACGCCGGCCGCAGTGTCCGCAGCGCAGCAGGCCCGCGAGCAGCGCATCGCCGCGGCGCACGGCGCCCCTTGCCATCAAGCCCCGCAGTTGGCGTTGTCGGCGATCAGACGCTGGTTCCTCTCGTACTCGTCCCAGGAAACGTAGCCTTCGTGGTGATCGCGGATCAACACGTCCCAGTCCGCGCGATCGCGGCGAAAGCCGCGCGTGACGCGCTTGCGTCCGTTCTCGACGGTCACGCGGCTCTCCGTCCGGCCAAACGCGTACGCGCCGGCGTAGACGGGGTTGGTCATCAGCTTGTGGACGGTGCCGTAGACCGGCGGCTTCCAGACAATATGGCGCTCCTTGCCAACGATCCTGACGGCCGGCAGCAGCACTTCCTCCTGCCGCAGCCAGAGGTGGACCTGGCGGATGCTCCGGAACTCCGCGAACTTGCGGAACACGAGATCGATTGCCTCACGCACGCGCCGGTCGGGATCCTTGGCGATCCGGTCGCATCGGACCTTCACGTAGCCCACCGCGACGCTGAGGAATAGCTCGCCACGGGACGCCTTCAGGCGCAGCGCCTCGAGCGAGCGCTGGCGCAGCGTCGAGAGCTCCATCTCCGACAGCGTCCCCTTCATACCCAGCAATAGACGGTCGTTCGGCAGGCGAGGATCATACAAGCCGTCCTCGTCGCCCAGCAGGCAGCCCACAAGCGCGCAGAACTCCAGCAGCGTGTGCCAGTCGCGGCCGTTTCGAGCGAGCCTCGAAGCCTCCAGCGACAGCACGATGCCGACGCGCCCTTCGCAGATCGCCAGCAGCAGCCGATCGAAGCCCGGCCGCGACGTTCCGCCTCCAGAGCGGCCGAGATCCTCGTCGATAATCACGGGCTCGTCCCAGCCCAGACCGCGAGCCCGATCCGCAAGGCCGTACTGACGACGGCGGCTCTCGTGGTTGTGCCGCAGCTGGTCCGGCGTCGACTGCCGAATGTAGACGACCGCCTCGCGCGCCAGATGGTCAGGCGCGATCTTGTTCATCGCCCGCCTCCTTCTCCGTGGCCGTCCCGTCCGCCATGTCCTCCGTCGGGTTCGCTGCCGCTTCGAGCAGCAGCGCCGCCAGTATCGGGATTACCGCCCCTCGCATCGCCGGCGTGAGTGCCGGACCCGGCTCCAGTAGTTCCAACAGCTCTCCCTGTCTTCCCATGTCGCCCTCCCAAATCCATGCGGGAGGGCGATGGTAGAACAGCGTCGATGTCCGAACGGAGGTCGCGCAGGGCGTCCAGCGCGATCCGCGGCTGATCCGTCACCGTCATCGCCGCCGCGTCTGGAAAGCACATCCAGGTCGGTATCTGCGCCAGCGTGCCATCCGGCTGGCGGACGACGTAGATCATGGTCCCCTTGAAGCGGTGGCGCCGAACCACTTCCACGCGCTGGCCCGTGCGGGGGTGGAAGGGGTAGTGGATCTTCGTCGGACCGCCCTGGTATCGGGCAGTGTGTGGCTGTTCCGTCAGGCGTCGGCAAGACGCATGTCGCGCTCGCCCTCGGGCTTGCCGCCTGCCAGAAGGGCCTCTCCGTGCGCTTCACCACCGCCTCTCACCTGGTCCACGAGATGATCGAGGCGCGCGACGAGAAGAGGCTCCTCCGCCTCCAGGACCAGCTCGCCAGGGTCAATCTCCTGATCGTCGACGAGCTCGGCTACGTGCCCCTCTCGCAGACCGGAAGCGAACTGCTGTTCGACGTCTTCAGCCGGCGCTACGAAAACGGCGCCACAATCGTGACCTCAAACCTGCCCTTCCAGGAATGGACAACGGTCTTCGCCAGCGAGCGCCTCACCGGCGCGCTGCTCGACCGCATCACCCACCATGTCCATATCCTGGAGATGAACGCAGACAGCTACCGGCTCAGGCAGAGCCGATCGCGACGCCAGCGCCCGTCCGAATAACCCCCCGCTTGTCCCCGTGGGCCCATAGGCCCCACCCACGCGCGGGCCGCCGCCAGCCGCGCACAGGGCGCGTCGACCCGCGCGCGCGGGTCCCTCCCGTGGACTACGCGGACAAGCTACCACCGAGCCCGTGGTACATTTTTACGCCGCCGCGCCGGTACATAATCTCGCCGCCGTTGACACGCCGCGCCGTCTTCACCAGGGCCTCCACCTTCCCCTTGTCGTTGCCTTTGCCGGGCCGGCCGAAGCGGTCGCGGAACAGGTAGTGCGACTGAAGATGTGAGAACGCCTGCGTCCTGCGGCGCGTGCCGTCGCCCAGGATCCGCGCCACCGCAAGGGTGGTGTTGTCGTAGAGGATCGAGCGCGGAACCCCGCCGAGGAAGGCGAAGGCGCTGACATGGCCGTCGAGGAAGGCCTCGGTCGTCTCCCTCGGATAGGCCTTGACGAACCAGACGTTGGAATGGGGCAGGATCAGGCAGAAGAAGGCGACCTTCTCCCGCTGCCCCCGCAGCTCCACCACCGCCTCGCCGAAGTCGACCTGGGCATGGCCCGGCGGGTGATGCAGTGGAACGAAGGCCTCGCGCGTCGATTGCCGCCGGGAACGCACATAGTCCTTCACGATGCAGACTGTGTCAAAACGTCGGAGAATCGCTCGAAATGTGATTTCAGCCCATTGGTTGAATTTTCAGTGTTAATGAAATCAATGACTTAGCAGGCTGCACTTTTCAGAAATCAAGCAGACTTACTCGAAAATCTGAATTCAATGACGTTTTCACACGGTCTGGATGGTATAGCCGCCGGTGAACCCGTACTCGTCCCGCAGCCGCTCGAAGATCCGGTGCGCCGTGTGGCGCTGCTTGCGCGGCACATCCGGATCCGTGTCCGCCTCCAGGATCGCGTCGACGATGCCGGTGAACCCGTCCAGCTTGGGCCGCCTGACCGGCTTCGTCCGGCGGTAGCCCGGCGGCGCCGAGTAGCTCAGCATCTTCTTCACCGTGCGACGGTCGATGCCGAACCGACGGCCCGCCTCGTGATGGCTCAAACCCTCGTCGACAACCGCCAGTCGAACCGCCGCATAGAGCTCCACGCCGTACATCCCCCGCCCCTCGTCGCAACCGACAAAGGACCATGGTTGGCGCATTTTTGCGCCGCCGCGACCGGACCGTCCGATCGCTCCGCGTGGAGCATTATTCCTCCGCCGTTAACAGGCAGAGGAAGCCGTCCGGCCAGCGCAGCCGGAGCAGCGCCGCGCGGCACTGCTCCTCGGTACCGAAGGCCTCGCGAAACGCCTCGTCGCTCAAACCACGCACGCGCGATGCAACCTTGAACCCCATAACCGTGACCCCCTCATACAGAACATATTGAGAACATACATCCCCACAGGCGGAGTGACACGGATAAGCAGGTAGGATCTTGATCAGGTCGCCTCTGCGACCGCGGAACACATACAAATCCCCCGCATGGGGATCGCGTCCCAGGTCCTGCTGAACCTGAAGCGCCAGCGTGTTCATGCCGCGACGCATGTCCGTCGCACCTGTCGCGAGCCACACCCGCACACCGCTCGGAACCGGGATCATCGCCGCTCCAGAGCCGCAATCACACGCGCCTATGGCGCGGCGATCAGGGTGAGAGCCGCGCGTCAATCTGGGTGAGATTCCCAGCGGCAGCGGCGGCACCTGGGCTGCCACCGCCTCCTCCTCCCAATCTCGGTCGACAGCACAAACTTCAACCCGGCAAACCAGTCCATGCCATGGCCTCTCTGCGGGCGGCCGGCGCGCGCGGACCGCTTGAGCTCTTCTGGGCCAACGCTTCGCGACACGCCTCGTCACTCAAGACCGGGCACGCGCAACGCAACCTTGAGCCCGATGATCATGACCTTCATGTTCCAGAACACGTTAGGAACACGTGCGGACCACGGTGGATCATCAAGAATAGGCAGGTTTCTGATGGATTCTCTTTTCTGATGGATTCTCCTTGCCGACCATGGTCGACAACCGTCAGAATGGGGGGCAACAGACGTGGCACCCGCCTCGTCGTTGCGTCCCGGCGGGTGTCGGTGGCGCGACGAAGACAGGGGAAAATCAAGAAGCACAAACCCGGGAGGCGCGGCCACCTAGGGAGATGTCAATGCCAAAGATTGCCCTTCTGACCTCGGCGCTGGCCCTCGTGCTTTCGCTGAGCGCTCTCGTCGGGCCGCAGAAAGCGAGCGCCGAGAGCGACCCGATCATCATCGGCCAGGCTCTGGATTTCTCGAACTGGATGCTGACCTATGACGGCCAACCACAGAGAGCCATGGAGATCGCCGTCGACGACGTAAACGCCGGTCAGCTCATCGACGCGGACATTTTGGGCGTTCCGCAGGTTAACACGAACAACGGCGTGCTTGGTGGGCGCAAACTGGAAATCATCAAGTGCGATACAAAAGCGGACCGCGAACAGGGCGCCAAATGCGGCGCTGAAATGGTTCAAGGCGGCGCAAAATTTGCCGCCTTCTCGTGCGACTACGACATGGGTGGTCCTGCCGCCCTGCAATATGCGGCGGCGGGAATTGTCGGTGTCTCCGTATGCGGTTCCGATCCCAAGATCGGCGTTCAGGGCATCGGTCCGACGATCTTTACCATGTCGACCGCGGCCAACGCCCAGGGCTATGTGCTCGCCGAGTGGGGCTATAATCGAAAGGGCTGGCGCCGAGCGTATTCGCTCCTCGATAACTCAATCGAGTATGACAAGTCGCTTTGCGTTGGCTTCAATGAGCGCTGGCAAGAACTGGAGGGCGCCGAGCTTGTCGGCCAGGATGTCTTCAAGCAGGACGATCCGTCGATCGCCGCTCAGATTACCCAGTATAAGGCGATTGATCCCGAGCCCGACGTCATGATGATCTGTTCCTACATCCCAGGTGGCGCCTCCGCGCTGCGACAAATCAGGGCTGCGGGAATCGAGACACCAGTGCTAACCTCAGAGTCCTATGCGGGCCAGTTCTGGATGGACTCTGTGCCGGGGCTCAAGAACTATTACCATGGTACGCATGGCAATGTCTTCTCGCCCGAGAACTTCACGCCGCAGGAAAAGGTGTTCCTGGAGCGCTATCAGGCGAAGTACGGTGAAATGCCGCCATCCTCGCACGTTTACCTCGGCTACAGTATGGTGCAAGCTTACGTCAAAGCACTTGAGCAGGCGGGCACAGACGAGCCGATGGCGGTCGTCGAGGCGATGGAGACCTTCACGGACGCACCACTCCTGATCGGTGTCACCACATGGACAGCGGACACGCACATCCAGAACCGCAGGCCGTTCACCTTCTTCGAGGTGCAGGGTAAAGGTAAGCTGGAGTTTCTTGAGAAGTACCGGGCAGAGAAAGCTTGGGATATCAGCAAGCTAAAGGCGTGGGACTGATTGTATAGCGTCTTAAATTGAAGGGGACGGGGCTCATTCCGGAGCCGTCGGACCGAGCCTCGTCCTCGTCTCTTTCCGCGGCCCTGTCGGGGATTCTAGGCGGGGAGAGTGGCAGCTTCCCTTCCCAACCGGCGGCGGCCCGGAGATGCGTGCGTTCACCTACGCCCTTAAAGCCTAATCCAACATTCAGTGTCAAAACCTAATCCAACATTCAATGTCCGAGCTAACACGAGTGTGAATGCACCCGTGAGAATGGCAGATTATCCGTCATGACGTTCGTTGTACAGATTGCCATCGATGCCATAAGTCTCGGCAGTATGTATTCCCTAACGGCACTCGGGATCGGTCTCATATTCGGCATCCTGAGACTGATCAATTTTGCGCATGGCGACTTCATAACCATAGGCGCCTATGCGCTTATCGTGCCGGCTGCTGCCGTGGTAGCGACCCCATTTATTGGTACTTGGCCTGCAATTTTTCTGATTCCAGCTATTATATCGATCGTTATCGTCATCGCACTCCTGACCGAGGTCATCGCGTTTCGCCCGCTGAGGGGCGCGAACATGGCGAGCTTACTGATCGCATCTTTTGCGGTCAGCTACGTGTTTCAGCATATTATTATCTTGATCTACACCGGCCGCCCCAAAGCCGTAAATGTCGGTATCTCGCTTGCCAGGCACATCGAGTTTGTGGGACTGCGCGTTCCCGCCATCCAACTCGTAGCAATCGGTGCGGCGATCACGCTGCTGGGGGGCCTTGCACTATTTTTGAAGCGCACTGCTTACGGCGTCCAGATGCGCGCGGCAGCCGAGGACTTCGAGACGGCGCGCCTCCTGGGCGTGCGGGCTAACACGGTGATCGCATTGGCATTCGCCATAAGCGGCATGTTGGCTGCTGTGGTCTCGCTCATCTTCATCACACAAACTGGTGTGCTGAGCTTTCGGATGAGCCTCAATCTGGTGATTATTGCCTTCATCTCGACGGTAATCGGAGGCATGGGAAGTCTATTTGGGGCTGCGGCCGGGGGCTTCCTGGTGGGCGTGATGAGCACTACCCTTCAGACCGTACTTCCGGATGACTACAAGTTGACACGCGACGCGTTTGTCTTCGGCTTCGTTATCCTGGTGTTGATTTTCCGGCCGCAGGGTCTGATCGTGACCAAAGCCGTTAGGGAACGCGTCTAGATGCGAGGAATGGGGCCGGTTGAGAGGCAGCTGCGCCGGATTTGGCCCTTTGCGTCCTTAGCCGTCATCTTGCTGATCATCGTCGTTGCCGTGGATGCTTCGGGAGGTATCCTCATGCAGCGCACGGTCGCCGACGGGCTTATCAAGCTGATCGTCGTCGTCGGAATTTATATCTTCATGGGTAATTCGGGCGTTCTTTCCTTCGGCAGCATCGTCTACATGATGATCGGCGCCTACGCCGCGGCGTGGTTGACCCTTCTGCCTAGCTTGAAGAGGTTCACGTTGCCGGGTTTGCCCGACTTTCTGATCGCGGCACAACTCGATCCTCTGCCGGCACTCATTCTCGCCGGGCTGCTCGCCGCTGCTGTCTCCTTCGTCCTCGCGCTGGCCATCATGCGCACGAATCCTATCGCCATCAGCATAGCTACGTTTGCGGCGATGGCCATGGGCTACACCATCTACAACAACTGGGAGAGGGTCACGCTGGGTACGAGCTCGATCATTGGGCTGCCAATGTATGTCGATATGTGGGTCGTGTTCTATTGGGCGTTGGTCGTCTTGGCCATCGCCTACCTTTACCAGATATCCCGTTTGGGCTTGGCGCTGCGTGCCTCGCGCGAGGACGAGGTGGCAGCGCGCGCCTTTGGCGTCAACGTCTACATGCAGCGCGTCATCGCCTTCACGCTAAGCGGCTTCGTCGTCGGCATTGGGGGCGTGCTGCACGGTCACTTCCTCGGGATACTCACCGTCAACGCTTTCTGGATTCAGCTCACCTTCATCACGCTCGCCATGCTCGTCGTGGGGGGCCAGAACTCGCTGGCAGGCGCGGTCGTGGGGGTTATCGTCATCACCGCGGTGACGGAAGTCTTCCGCCAACTAGAGAAGGGCGCGGAGATCGGCTCGGCGCTCATTCAGTTACCGCTGGGCTTGCAGGAGATTATTCTTGGCGGCGTAATGCTGGCGATCATGATCTTCAGACCGGCAGGCATCATGGGCGGACGCGAGATACCCTGGCCCTTCGGACCGCCTAAGCCTGCCCGGAGTGTCCCGCCGCGAGCCCTCGAGGCAGGTGCCGAGTAGGCGCGGACGGGAGACTGAAACCATGCCCCAGAGGCGAATGGAGGACGTGCAACGGCACATGAGCGAGACCTCGACAGACAGCTCGGATGCCGAGCTCCTTGAGGCACTTGATATCTCGGTGCAATTCGAGGGTTTGGCAGCTCTTAACGGTCTGAGCATTTCCCTCGGCCGGACGGAGATCTTCGGTCTCATCGGCCCCAACGGTTCGGGCAAGACGACGCTGGTCAACGTGCTCACCGGCTTTCAAAAGGCGACAGCCGGAACAGTCACTCTCGGCGGTCGTGACATCACAGACTGGCCGCCCTACAGGATCGGTCGCGCGGGGCTCGCGCGCACCTTCCAGGCGGTCCGCTTGTTCCGCGACCTATCAGTGCTAGAGAATCTCGAAATCGCCGCAGTGGGAAACGGGCTCACGCGCCGGGCAGCGGAAAAACGGGCCATGGACATCCTGGAGTGGATGCATTTTGAGCACAAAGCGTACGACCTCGCTGATAGCTTGCCGTATGGCGACGAGCGACGTGTCGGTATTGGCCGCGCACTCGCAAGCGCGCCTCAATTCGTGCTTCTAGACGAGCCTGCTGCTGGCCTGACCGACGCCGAGTGCGACGACGTCATGCAGCTTATTGCCCGTATCCCGACGGATTTCAGCTGCGGCGTGCTGTTGATCGAACACAACATGCGCGTGATCATGGGGGTATGCGAGCGCATTCATGTGATTGAGAGCGGGCACTCGGTAGCTGAGGGCCCACCGGGGGAGATCCAAACCAATCCCGACGTGATCCGGGCCTACCTGGGGTCAAAACCGCAAGATGCTCGAAGTTGAAAACATCCATGTCCGCTACGGCCGCGTGCGGGCCGTACGTGGAGTCTCGGTTCGGGTGGACGAAGGCGAGATGGTCTGCATCGTCGGCCCCAACGGTGCGGGCAAGTCAACCACGTTACGCAGTATCGCGGGCTCACTCACTCCTACGGAAGGAACCATCAAGCTGCTGGGCCGCTCGATCACGGGCCACGCGCCGGAAAATATTGCCCGCATGGGCCTCTCGCTCGTGCCGGAGGGCCGGAACGTGTTCACACAGTTGACCGTTGAGGAGAATATCCGGCTCGGTAGCCAGATGCGTCGCGATCGCTCCCGTATCGAGGAGGATTTCCAACGCATGCTGAGCATCTTTCCGTTCTTACGGGACAAGCTGTCGACGCCCGGCGGCAAGCTGTCTGGCGGTGAGCAGCAGCAGCTGGTGATCGCACGGGCGTTGATGACGGGTCCGCGCCTGATCCTGCTCGACGAGCCCTCGCTCGGCCTTGGGCCCATGATTGTGGACACGGTCTACGAGACCCTGAGGGCCTTGTGCGATGAGCGCATGACGTTGCTCGTGGTCGAACAAAGCACGCACCGCGCGTTGGAAAACAGTGATCGGATATACATCATGCGCCGAGGCCAGATCGAACTGGAGGGCAAGAGCAGCGACCTCACGGACGAGCAGCTCGAAAAGGCCTATTTCGGTTTCGACGAGGCCGTGGTCGACGATCAATCGCACTTCTGACTCTCGGTACCGGCCGCTTTACACGAGGCCCGGCCGCCGCTTTCGCCGCTGACAAGCACAGGCGCAAGAAGCGCTGCATCGAGCGGCGACGTTGGAATAGAGCGAGAAATCGTGGCGCACTACCTCATCCTCCCCTCCAAGAGGATCGTTCAACAGCAGCCCGTCAATGAATGAAAGATGGTGTGCTCGCAGCGCTTACCGTGTGCCTGGCTATGGCCGCCTTGGCCTACGCGTGGCCCGACTTGCCGCACGCGATCCTGTAGCAGGCAACGTGATGGATCAGAATCAGAAACTCGCCGCGTGTGTCAGCCACGACAGGCACTGCTACCACAACCGGCCATAGCCGTCCCACGAGATGAAATCGGGGGGTCCTTATTCGTCTCGTTTGTCAACGCCGGTTGAAGATTCGGCCAAGGGGCGGCGCAAAAGACTGCCACCTGGGCTGGTGGGCTGAGCTTGGCGTGAGACTGGGATTCGGAGACGCGGTGCGAGGGTTTTTCGGCGGGAGCGGGCAGCGGAGCCATGCAGAGCTCAAGCGGTCCGCGCCCGCCGCCCGCCCGCAGGGCGGCATGGTTTGTCGGGTTGGGGTCAGTCTCGCCACCCGGGCCTTAGAGGCGCGTTGCCGGCCGGGGCCGATCGGTGGCGCGCCGGAGTTCAGCTATCGGCGCTGTTTCTGCGGGCGCGGCTCTGGCTGAGGCGGTAGCTGTCGCCGTTCATCTCGAGGATGTTGACGTGATGGGTGAGACGGTCGAGCAGCGCCCCGGTCAGGCGCTCGGAGCCGAAGGTCCCGGTCCATTCGTCGAAGGGGAGGTTGGAGGTGATGAGCGTGGCGCCCCGCTCGTAGCGCTGCGAGATCAGCTCGAACAGAAGCTCGGCGCCGGTCTTGCTCAGCGGCACGAAGCCCAACTCGTCGATGATTAGCAGCGTGCAGGCGACCATCTGCTTCTGGAGCCGCAGGAGGCGGCGCTCGTCGCGGGCTTCCATCAACTCGTGCACGAGCGCGGCGGCCGTGGTGAAGCCCGTAGAGAGGCCCCTCTGGCAGGCGGCCAGCCCGAGCCCCAGGGCGACATGGGTCTTGCCCGTGCCGGTCGGAACAGCCACATACTGCCCGCTATCAGGGCGATCCGGTCAAGATCCACTACCCCTTCCACCCGCGGACGGGCCAGCGCGTGGAGGTGGTTCGGCGCCACCGCTTCAAAGGGATCATGATCTACGTCGTCCGCCAGCCGGACGGCACATTGGCGCAGATACCGACCTGGATGTGTTCCCCGGACGCGTCGGCGATGACGGTGACGGATCGGCCGCGCGTCGCGCTGGTCGCTTTGCGCGACCTCCGTTCGGTGCTTGACGCCGTTCTACCATTGCCCTCCCACATGGACTTGGGAGAGCGACATGGGAAGACAGGGGGACCTTCTGGACCAGCTGGAGCCGGGTCCGACACTGACGCCGGCGATGCGCGGGGCGGTGATCCCGATGCTTGCGGCGCTGCTGCTCGAAGCGGCGACGAACCCGACCGAGGACATGGCGGACGGGACGGCCACGGAGAAGGAGGCAGGCGATGAACAAGATCGCGCCTGACCACCTGGCGCGCGACGCGGTCGTCTACATCCGGCAGTCGACGCCGGATCAGCTGCGGAACAATCACGAGAGCCGCCGCCGTCAGTATGGACTTGCGGATCGGGCCCGCGGCCTGGGCTGGGACGAGCCCGTGGTGATCGACGAGGATCTCGGCCGCTCCGGCGGCGGGACGTCGCGGCCGGGCTTCGAACGGCTGCTGGTGTCGATCTGCGAAGGGCGTGTCGGCATCGTGCTGTCGCTGGAGGCTTCGAGGCTCGCTCGAAACGGCCGTGACTGGCACACGTTGCTGGAGTTCTGCGCGCTTGTGGGCTGTCTGCTGGGCGACGATGACGGCTTGTACGATCCTCGCCTGCCGAACGACCGGCTGTTGCTCGGTATGAAGGGGACGCTGTCGGAGATGGAGCTCTCGACGCTGCGCCAGCGCTCGCTCGAAGCGCTTCGCCTGAAGGCGTCCCGCGGCGAGCTGTTCCTCACCGTCGCGGTGGGCTACGTGAAGGTCCGGCGCGACCGGATCGCCAAGGATCCCGATCGGCGCGTGCGAGAGGCGATCGATCTCGTGTTCCGCAAGTTCGCGGAGTTCCGGAGCATCCGCCAGGTTCACCTGTGGCTGAGGCAGGAGGACGTGCCGCTGCCGGCCGTGAGTATCGTTGGCGAGGAGCGCCGCATTGTCTGGAAGCCGCCGGTCTACGGCACCGTCCACAAGCTGTTGACCAACCCGGTATACGGCGGCGCGTACGCGTTCGGCCGGACGGAAAGCCGGGTGACCGTCGAGAACGGGCGCAAGCGCGTGACCCGCGGCTTCCGCCGCGACCGCTCGGAGTGGGACGTATTGATCCGGGATCACCACGACGGCTACGTTTCCTGGGACGAGTTCGAGAGGAACCAGCGGCTGATCGCCGACAACGCCAACTGCCGGGGCCTGATGGCAAGGGGCGCCGTCCGCCGAGGCGATGCGCTGCTTGCGGGCCTGCTGCGCTGCGGACACTGCGGCCGACGCGTGCATGTCCACTACAGCGGGACCAAGGGGTACTGCGTCCGCTACGGCTGCCACGGTGCACACGTCAACCACGGAACCGGGCGCTGCATCGGCTTCGGCGGCCTGCGGGTGGATGCCGCCGTCGGCGACGCCGTGCTGCGACTGCTGTGCCCGCTCGGGGTCGAGGCGGCGCTGGCCGCTATCGAGATGCGAGAGAGCGACAACACCGAGACCCGGCGGCAGGCGGAGCTGGCGCTGACACAGGCGCGCTACGAGGCCGAACTCGCACAGCGCCAATACGATACCGTCGATCCCGCCAACCGCCTGGTGGCGGCCGAGCTGGAGCGACGGTGGAACGACCGGCTGGCGGAGGTGCGCCGGCAGGAGGAGCGGCTCGCCACCAACGCGGCCGCCCGTCCCGAGGTCCCGTCGTGCAAGGAGAAGGGGCGGCTGATGGCGCTGGGTAACGATCTTGCGACGGCGTGGACGCACCCCGATGCAACCGCCGAGACGCGCAAGGGCATCCTCCGGTCGGTGCTCGCGGAGATCGTCGTCACGCTGGCCGATGGCCGCATCGACCTTCTTCTCCACTGGCGTGGCGGCGACCACACGCGCCTGAGCGTGCCACGCAACCGTAGGGGACAGCATCGATGGGCGGCGAGCGCCGAGGTGGTCGACCTGGTTCGTGGCCTGGCGAGGCAGCTGCCCGATGGCGGGATCGCGGCCACGCTCAACCGCCTCGGCAAGAAGACCGGGCGAGGCAACTCCTGGACGGAAGCGCGGGTACGCAGCTTCCGCAACGGCCATGGCATTGCCGTCTATCGCGCGCGGCAGCGGGAATGGATCGGCTGGGCAATGGAACCGATCTCTCCCAGCCTTGTCGCGACGGCTTTCCCAGTCGACCGGTTGCCGCGAGGCGGCGAGTCAGCCTTGGAATCGAGTCGAGTAGGGTCTTCGTATAAGGGTCGCGTGGCCGCGTGAACGCATCGTCCGCTGCGCCGTATTCCACGAGCCGTCCGTGCCGTAGCACCTTCACTGTATCGCTGAGGTGACCGACGACACCAAGATCGTGGGAAATGAGAATCAGCGTCAACCTGATCTCTCTTCGCAGCCGCTTGAAGAGCTCGAGTATCTATGCCTGGATCGTGACGTCGAGGGCCGATGTCACCTCGTCTGCGATAATGATCTCGGGGTCGAGCGTGAGGGCTTGGGCGATACCGACCCGCTGCCGCTGACCGCCTGAGAGCTGATTGGGCCGCCTCAGCATCAAGTCCGGCGACAGCTCCATCGTGTCGAGCAGCTCACGGACGCGGTCGGCCACTTGGTGCTCCGCACACAGACGACGATAGCGCAACGGTTCGGCCAAAGCCGCGAAGACCGAATAGCGTGGGTCGAGTGATGTGAGCCGCCCATGTAGTTCAAACCGTGTCTATCCGCTTTACGCATACACACACTAGTCACCTGAATCTGAAGTTCGCCACATAAAGCTAACTATGTTGAACGACTAAATTCTTCGACAATAGAGCGACTTAGTGTGGCAGCACTGCTAATCTATAATGATCTCAACTTCAGTGCCAGATGACTAGTCATCTGGCACTGAAGTAAGGCTCAGTGTAGGCTGTTCATCGTGGTGTGGCTGTGGAGGTCATTGCGATGGCGCGTGGTACTGGCCGGCCGATGGCGGTCTTGGTTCTGAGCGATGAAGAGCGGTCGTATCTTGAGCGTCAGGCTCGACGGCGCCGGGTCGCGCGCTCGATCTCCGATCGCTGCCGCATGATCCTGCGCTGCGCAGACGGCCTGACCAACAAGGCGGTGGCCGCCGAGATCGGCGTGCACGAGCACACGGTCGGCAAGTGGCGCCGCCGCTTCCTGAAGGAGCGCATCGAGGGGCTGTCGGATGAGCCTCGGCCGGGACGGCCGCGAACGCTCACGGACGATCAGGTGGCCAAGGTTGTCGAGCGGACGCTCAGCGCGACGCCGGCGGACGCCACCCATTGGTCGTTGCGCTCGATGGCCAGGGAAAGCGGCCTTTCGCACACGACGATCTGGCGCATCCGGGGCGCCTTCGGCTTGCAGCCGCACCGCTCGGAGACCTTCAAGCTGTCGGGCGATCCGCACTTCGTGGACAAGGTCCGCGACATCGTTGGGCTCTATCTCTCGCCGCCGGACCGCGCGCTGGTGCTCTGCGTCGACGAGAAGAGCCAGATCCAGGCGCTCGACCGTACACAGCCGGTCCTGCCGATGTTGCCGGGCATGCCTGAGCGGCGCACGCACGATTACAAGCGTCACGGCACCACCTCGCTGTTCGCAGCCCTCGATGTCGCCACGGGCCGCGTCATCGGCAAGTGCTACAGGCGCCACCGGGCCAGGGAGTTTCTCGACTTCCTGAAAGAGATCGACCGCTCGGTCCCCGAGGGGCTGGACGTCCACATCGTCATGGACAATTACGCCACTCACAAGACCGCGGCGGTCAAGGCTTGGCTGGCGCGGCGAGCGCACTGGCATGTCCACTTCACGCCGACGTCGGCGTCCTGGATCAATCAGGTCGAACGCTGGTTCGCCGAGTTGACGCGAAAGCAGTTGCAGCGCGGCGTGCACACCTCCACCCGCCAGCTCGAAGCCGATATCCGGGCCTTCATCGAAAAGCACAACCAAGACCCCAAGCCCTTCAGGTGGACCAAATCGGCCGACGACATCCTCGCCGCCGTCAAACGCTTCTGCCTCCGCGTCGATCAAAACTTATGCCACGAACTTTAGATTCAGGTGACTAGGGGTAGATTGTGTGCGTGAAATGGCGAATCAAAGCATCCTACATATAGTGTGTGTCTGCATTAACCGGATAGGCACGGTTCAAACCTTATTCGGCATACTCGGCCTTACCTCAGACTTCGTCCTATGCGGGCGGCGTAAGGGGGTGGGATTCGGGCTCTCCTGCAACCCATCGTATTCGATTGACTTTTCGGCCTGATTTCCCGCCAGCCCCACACTCTGCCCAACACGACCAACACGATCATAGATAACTTCCCAGGCTCAGCCCGGAACGCGCGTCAGCCTCGCCCGGGCACTCGCATTTGAGCGATCGGCGGGCGCTGCGCTGCAATACCCCCAATTGGGCCGTCCGTCTCACACTGTCATCGGTAACCCAAATTTGCACACCGCGCCGGGGCACCGCTGGCTTGCGGCCTCCGGTGCGGTAGTACGCGCGCTGCTGATCCACGGCACTCGCTCCGCGCTCACCACCGCCAAGCGGCGGGCGCGCGCCCTCCTCAAGGCGACAAGGCGGCGATGGCCGTAAGATTGTCCACCGTTTGACACCCCTGCGATCTGATACCAAGAAACACAATCCGAACGAGGCGTTGCGACGTCCAATAGCTTGCGGCCTCCACCGGAAGCTTATCGAATTTCGGCCGCCAACCTTCACCGCTTTGGCTACCGTAACAGGTGCTATCGGAATCGGCAGTCACACACGTCGGACTCCGCACACCGGTCTCATCCAGGATGAAGATATCGCCGACTGCCGGGCGTCGGCCCCGATCCGGTGTTTCAATATTCTGAGACCACCGCGTCGCGGTCCGTTCCGGCCGACGAACAGGCCGATCTCAGGTGGCGGGAAGGCGGACCAACTCAACGAACCGACGATCTCTCGTCCGCGTCCGATGGACATCCACTCACCGGGCTCGGAAGACATCGCGCATCGAGAGCCATGACGTCTCCTGCCGTCACTTCGTGACAGAGTTGCCCCGCGGAAAGGAGCCGCGATGCCATAGGGAAATCTTACTCGTGTCATCAGCACTCGGTCCTGGGAGCTGTTCGGGAACGCGGCCGCATCCATGCAGGAAGAGCATGCAGTTGATCCCTGAAAATCGGAGGGCGGCTCGATGTTCGAAAAGCGCAATGGCGTGGTTCGGCGTTTGCCGGGACCCGCCGCCAACTTGCCGACAATGACGCGACGCCCGATCACGGGATCGCGCTGTGGTTCGTGCTCCGCCGGTAAGGACCGCCGCAGGCCTGCGCCTTTGCAGGTGCCGTGACCTCGGCGCCAGCCAGGTCAGCAGCTCCCAGACCATCGCCTCGCCCTCGCGGCCGGCAAGGCACCGAACGCGGAGCGGGCGGTTTCCGCCTCGCCGGTCGCGCATTTCGTGCCGCATCCGCTGGACCTCCTCGTGCGACAGCCTGCCGGAGCCGATCACTGCGGCGCCCGGTAGACGAGCCGGTCGCCGGTGGAGATCACGAAGAATTCCGATGTCACGCGGGGGCCGAGACGCAGGGCCAGATCACCAGTGCTGTCCAGGATGACCGGGAACTTGATACCGAAATCGTCCACGAAGTCCGCGCTCTCCTGCCAGGTGACGGTGGGGTTCGACAGGACTCCGTAGAGTGCAACACCATTCGCCTGCGCCTCGGCATGGAGTTCGTTGAGCGTGGGCACATACCGCGTGGCGACCGGGCAGGCGGTATCGAGAAACACCAGCACCGCCGGCGGCACCTTCCTCGCCGATACGCCGATCCTATGATGGTGGCCTTTGACGTCAGTGACGCGGCTCTAAGGCCGGACTGCGCGCGGGCATCGTTGTCGGGGTCCAGTCCCCCGCGGGCACTGGAAGACCATCAGATAAGATTGTGTTTTAAAGCGGGGACGGGAAGTGCCGCGCTTCGGCGCTTGATTCGTCTTTCGGCCTTCTCCAGAGCACCGCCCCGTCCTTGATTACCGTCTCGATGTCGCGCAGCGCGCCGATGTCCGCCAGCGGGTCTCTGTTGAGCACGACGATGTCCGCGTGCTTGCCCGCGCCGATCGTGCCGAGCTCGTCGAGGCGCATCGCACGGGCGTTGCCACCGCTCGCCATGGCGATGACCTCGAGCGGCGAAGCACCCAACGCGGCGATGTTGGCAAGCTCCCGATGCAACATGATGCCGCTGAATTGGGTGTCCGTACCGACCAGGAGCTCGCCGCCCATGGCGCGGAAGCGCCGCATCCATTCCATGCGCGCGTCGTTGGCGCGCTCCCAATAATTCAAGTCTTCGGCCGTCCATATACCGCTCACCCGCTTCACGAAGTCGCGAAAGGCGGTGCGCTCGGCTTGGCCGAAGATGTCCGCGAAATTGGCATCGGCTTCGAGCTCGGGGACTCCCTCCCCCACCAGAAATTGGGCGATCACGTGCATGCCGCAGTAGGGGACGCCGTGTTGGATCATGGCTTCCATCAGCGGCGTCGTGGCGTCCCAATCGATCGTTGCCCAGCCGCGTCCGGTCAGCGCGAGCCGCTCCGCGATGGTCGCATAGTCCGTAAGCTGCGCCGCGGGGTACTCCTTGCTGATGAAGATGCGCGAGGTGTTGTGCACCTCGTCGATGCCGAGCTCGGCGACCTCACGGCCGTCGAGCGCCCAGCTCTGAGTCACCACCGTGCGGCCATGGGCGTGAGCGGCCTCGACGACAGCCCGCATCACCGGCGCGGTGACTCGTTGAGTGAGGATGAGGTACTCGACGGCATCTTCGACGATCAGCCGCTCCGCCGTCTCCGCTGCCTCACGCGGCGTCTCGACCGGGACGCTCCATTCCGGATACGCCATCGGCGGCAGGTCGATCATCGGTCCACAGGAGAGGATGCGAGGACCGATCAGCGCGCCCCGCTCAACCCGGTCGCGCAGCTTGACCACGTCTCCCTGGTCGAGGCCCGCGAAGCGGATCGTCGTGATCCCGTTCTTCACATAGGCGAGCATGTCGGCATCGAAGCAGGCATGGGTGTGTGCCTCGATGAGACCCGGGATCAAAGTCTTGCCGGCGAGCGGGACGCGAACCGCGGCATCGTCGTCGAAGCGCGCCGTGCGCGGACCCGCGTAAACGATACGGCTGCCGTCGATCAGGACCATTGAGTCCCCGATGACCGACCCACCAGTCCCGTCGATCAGCTGCGCACCGTCGAACAAGAGACGTTCAGCCATCCGATCCACCTTGGCACGCGCAAGACCAGGCCGCAAAGCCCCGCTGGCGTTCGAGACCGGAGAGGCGCGGGCCTGCTAGAGTCCGGTCCCGTGGGGGGATCCCCCGTGCCCACGACGGGAGCGACTGTGAAGCTGGAGAACAAGGTCGCCCTCGTGACCGGCGGCAGCGCCGGCATCGGCGAGGCGATCGCGCGCCGCTTCGCCGCCGAGGGCGCGGCGGTCGCGGTGATCGCGAGCGCCGATCCCGGCAAGGCGCAGGCGGTGGTGAGCGCGATCGAACGGACGGGCGGCACGGCCAAGGCCTTCTGCGCCGACATTGCACGGTCCGGCGAGGTTCGGCGAATGGTGGGCGAGGTGCTCGATGCCTTCGAGCGTGTCGACATCCTCGTCAACTGCGCCGGCATCGTCGATACGACGCCCGCCGGCAAGACCGACGAGGCCACCTACGATCGCATCATGGACATCAACGTGAAGGGAACATTCTTTTGCGTGAACGCCCTGGTTCCGCACATGAAGGCGCGCGGCTCGGGCCGGATCATCAACATCTCGTCGATCGGGGGCCTAGGGGGCATCGCCACGCACTCGGTCTACTGCGCCTCCAAGGCCGGCGTGATCGCCCTCACCAAGGCGCTTGCCTGCGAGCTGGCACCTTACGGAATCCACGTCAATGCCATTGCTCCCGGGCATACTGCGACGCCCGGCAACGAGCACTTGCGGGCCGATCCGGCGTTCGCCGCTCACATCGACTCCATCACTGCGCGAACCCCGAGCCGCCGCGCCTGGTCCGAGCCTGACGACATGGCCCGCGTCGCAGTCTTCCTGGCGTGCGACGATAGCCGCGCAATGCACGGGGCGATCATGGTGGTCGACGAGGGCTACACCGCCGGGATCTGAACGAGCTCAGTCGCGGGTGACGGCGATGGCTTCGATTTCGATGAGGAGGTCCTCGAAGGCAAAGCCCGTGACACGACAGCCCGTATAGGACGGCCCCGGCTCGGGATAGAACTCCTCGTGGATGCCGGCGATGGTTGCCGCTGCCGCCGAGATGTCGTTCCAATCGCCGTCGGCATAGTAGTAGCTGTTGACCTTGACGACATCGCTCTCATCGACGCCCGCCTCGTCAAGCACCTTACGGATGAAGCGGTAAACGTTTCGGGTCTGCGCAGCCATGTCGGCGCCAACAGCGCGCGCCTCGGCGTCGGCGGAGATCTGGCCACCGACGAAGACGAGGTCGCCGGCGCGCCATCCCTGGGTAAACATGGGGTTGTGGAGGGACCAGTCCCAGTGATCGGCCGGCATGAGGCGATGCTTCGTGTGGCCGATCACGCCCATCCCCTCGACCTGGATCAGCTCGTCCGTGCGCCCGAAGCCGCCGACGCGCACGCCGGTGCCGCAGGTGCCCGGATTGACCATGTGCTCCATGCGCACCCGCGTCATCCGCTCCCAATAGTCGGTCACATCGGAGCCTTCGCCGATGAAGCGGTAATAAGTGTTCTGCCGTAGAAGGTTGGCGATGTCGCCGCCGGCTATTTCGAGGACCCGCTCCATGCTCGAGAACACATTGTGGGTCTGCGCGCCGATGTCGCCCACACCACGTAGTCTGCCGGCTTGGTCGAGCGAGCGCTGTCCGCCGATGAAGACCACATCGCCCACGCGCCAGCCGTGCGAGAACGGCAACGCCTGGCTCCAACCCCAATGCTCGGCGGGCATCAGCCGTCGGCGCGCCGTATCGAGCGCGGCCACGGCTTCAACCTGGATCAGCGCGCCCTCGCGGTCGAGACCGACCCGGGTCTCGGTCGCCGTCGGTCCCGGATCGGAGAAATGCGCGAGACGAACCCGGTCAATCTGTGCCATGAACGCGGCAATCGCCTCGTCGTCGTCCTCGCAGTCGAAGTAGACGTTGTGCTTGACGACGTCGGCCATACTGGCGCCAGCCTCCGCCAGCACACGCGCCAGTGCATCGAACGCGTTCGCGGCCTGAGTCGCGATGTCGTCGCCGATCACGCGCCCACTTTCGTCGACCGACATCTGGCCGCCGACGAACACGAGGTCGCCTGCCCTGACGGCTTGCGTCGCGCCGGGCGAGGCTCCGCCGCGATGGTCGCGGAGCGCAATTCGTTGCGTCTTCACGCTTCAGCCTCCCTTGACATGGCTCCGGGCATCCACCTCTGCCGGCTCACGCCGCGGGTTCCGCCCCCGGGATCGGCGCGAACCACTTGTATAGCTTCACACCGACCATGGCCTCGGCGGCAGCGATCTTGCCCGAGGCATAGCAATGGCGCTCAAGGAATTCGCCGAGCGCGGCGGTCGTCTGGCAGCAAATCTCGACCAGCAGATCGTACTTGGCAGCAACCACCATGACATAAGTGACTTCGGGGAGCGCGGCGAAGTAGCGGGCGAGCTCGTGCGGGCTGTTCCCGGCACTGACGGTGATCCCAAGCATGCACCATGATGAGTAGCCGAGCTGGACTGGATCGACGACCGCGATGAAGCGAAGCTGGCCGTCGCGCCGGAGCTGGTTGACCCGCGCGCGCACCGCGCCTTCCGAGATGTCGAGCTTGCGTGCGATCGAGGCGAACGATCGGCGCCCGTCGAGCTGAAGCATGGAGACGATCTCGCGGTTCAGTCCGTCAAGGTTCGATAGCGGACTCGCGGCGTGGGCATCGTCGAAGGAGCTGGGGCCGTCGACGTCGACCGCCTGCGAGAAGGCGGGACGATCCTCCCGCTTCGCGTTTTTGCCCCGTCGTCCGGTTGCGTCACGCGTGCTCCGGTTCGTCACCTGTCAACCTCCACCCCCGCCGCGCGGGGTCCGGGTTCTGATGAGGGTCGACCGCACGAAGCGATTGCGTGGCCAACTGGCAGCATGATCTAATATTCCGTAGACTATTGCCGCTATCAGATACGGGATGCGCTTCGATGCTGGTTTATTGCAACTCAATTCGCAAGAGACAGTGATCGACCCTCGATGCGCCGTTGCCGCGAGAAACAATCCGCGCAACGGGCAACCCATCGAGGGAACATTGGCTTGAGCGCGGTGGGGCTCACCGCGCCCGAGGCGCCCCCTAACGTCTGGTGCCCGTCGCAAGCCAAGCTCGGAGAGAGGCCGTCATGACGACTGACTGGGGGTTGGCCAAGCTGCGGGAGGTCCTGGCAAGCGGCAGCGAACCGCACCTGATGACGGGTGCGCAGTACAAGGAAAGCCTGCGCGACGGCCGACGCATCTTCGACAGCAATGGCGAGCTGATCGAGGACGTGACGAGCCATCCGCATCTCACGCGCTCGGTCGACACCGTCGCGGAAATCTTCGACCTGCAGTTCGCGCCAGATTCGCGGGACGTGACCACCTATATCGATGAGGCCGACGGGCAGCGCTATGCCACGGGCTGGCAAGTGCCGACCAAGGTCGAACACCTGCACCGACGGCGGGAGACCCTCAGGCTCAGCACCCTGAAGACGCTCGGCGTGTTCGGCCGCCCGCCGGACTATGGCTCGACCTGGGCCATGGGTTTCCTTTCCATTGCCGACAAGATCGAGGCGGACAATCCGGCTTACGCCGAGAACGTGAAGAATTTCGTCGCACGGAGTCGCGCGCACAACGTGATCAGCGCCGATGTCGGCGTCGATGTTCAGTCCGACCGGCGCGTTCCTAGAGGCCAACGATCCTCCCGCCTGCACGTCGTCGAGCAGAGGCCGGATGGCCTGGTGCTCTGTGGGGCCAAGTCCTGCGCCAGCATCGGCGCCATCGCTCACTTCAGCACGTGCGCCACGGTCTTCACGCCGGACCTCGACGACGTCGATGCGATTTTCTGCACGTTTCCGATGAACGCGGATGGCCTCACCCTGCTATTGCGGGAGCCTACCGTGAACACTGACTCGGAACTGGAGGACCACCCCCTCGATGCCCGCGGCGAGGAGATGGACAACCTGTTGATCTTCGATCACGTGTTCGTTCCCAACGAGTACTTATTCGGGTTCAACAACAAGGTCTTGCTGGGACTCTATTCCGAGTTCAGCGTCCTCGCCTTCTGGCACATCCTCTCCCGGCTCGCCTATCGCGGGGAGATCTTCGCCGCCGTCGCGCAGACCGTGGTCGACATCCTGGGCACGGAGCCGGTGCAGTCGGTTCGGCACTCGGTGTCCGAGATGATCATGTACGCTCAGCTCCTGAAGGCGTCGGTGGTCGCCTCCGAGGCCGAGTCCTACATGCGCAACGATGTGCTGATTCCCAACAACGAGTATCTCATTCCGGGGCGCCTCTACTCGACCGAAGCCTATCCCCGCGTGCTCCACCTGCTTAGGGACTTGAGCGGCCAGGGCATCATCAGCCGCTGGCCGAAGGCGGTGTGGGAGAACCCGGAGCTCGGCAAGACGCTCGACGAGTGGCTCCCCGGCATCGGCGTAGATGCGCGGGAGAAGAACCGGTTCTTCAATCTGGTGTGGGACATCTGCTGCAGCGGCCATGCGGCCCGAGTCGCCATGTTCGAACACAACAACGCGACCCCGCCCTCGGTGATAAGGGAGGCGGTTTATCGCAGCTGGAACGGCGGCGACGTGTGCGAGTTCATTCGCGACTATGCCGGAATTACGACCGAACGAGCACGCTGAAAGGGGAGAGGCGAGGGCTGGCCGGTCCCGCGCGGTGCCTATACACTCCGGAGAATCGGGCGTAACGAAACGACAAAGAACAACCTGCTTATCCATGAAAGTCCGCTCACCGATGCCTTGTTCCTGCTCGTGTCTAAGTCCGACGAGGTCACAACGACGTAGGCGGGAGTTGCACGGTGCGGACTCGGATATGGCACAGCGACTGGAAACCGCGATGGCTCATACGTTGCGTCTCGGCAGCCTTGCTGAGCTTCATGGATAAGCAGGAAGAACAAAGCGAATTTTTCAAGGGAGGAAATCATGATGGACTGGAAGAACAAGCGTTTGCAGCCCGGCCAGTCGGGCATCGTGCGTGCGCGTCAGTTTCTACCGATGTCGCGTCGGCGCTTTCTCGGCCTCAGTGCGGCGACTGCCGGCGTCGGCCTCGCGGGCGGATTCTCGCCGCGCAAGGCACTCGCCGCAACGGAAGTCGCCTACATGGGCTGGCTCGGCTATGACGAGGCTGCCAATGTCGGCGGCTTCCTCGACCAGAACGACGCTGTCCTGCAGGCGACCTACATGGAATCGGCGGAACAGTGGCAGTCGGCGATTCAGGGCGGCGGGCGCGGCAACATGGACCTCGGCACGCCGGTCAGCTTCCACATCCCGCATGCAGCGCGCCAGGGATGGCTGGAGCCGCTCGACATGAGCAAGCTGCCGAACATGCAGCAGGTCTTCCCCGAGTTTGCGAGCGTCCCCGACCTCAACCCCGACGGGCAGGCCTATGCCGTGCCCTTCACCTGGGGCTCGCTCCCGCTCATGTACAACGCCGACGTCATCAAGGAGCCGCCGGATTCGTGGTGGGAACTGTTCAATCCCGAATACAAGGGCAAGGTGACCATTGTCGAGGACTCGACCGGTGTCTTCATGACCTTTGCCATGATGCTCGGCGTCAGGGAGCCCTGGAACCTCACCCGGGAGAAATGGCGGGAAACCACCGATCTCATGATCAAGTTCAAGAAGGAGCATGCGCTCAGGATCACGCCCGGCTACGGCGAGCTGGCCGCCTCGCTCGGCAGCGGCGAGGTGTTGATGTCGATAAGCTGGGAGCCGGTGAGCACCTGGACCGGCGAGGGCTCGCCCACGATCAAGTGGGCCTATCCCAAGGAGGGGACGGTCAACTTCGTCGACACCTATGCGATCTTCAAGGACGCGCCCAACATCGAGTTGGATCACGCGATCCTCAATCACGTGATGTCCAAGGAGGCGCAGGCCGGCAATGCGGAGGTCAACGCGACCGCGGTCGCCAACAAGGAGGCCCTGCCGCTTCTCAGCGATACTGCGCGGGGGTTCTATCCCTACGACGACGTCGGGAGCTTCTTCGAGAGAGCGGGCGGTCACACCCGCATGTTCCCGCTCGAGGAGGGCGAGCGCGGCGAGTTCCTGACCTACGATCAGGTCCTCGACGGCTGGGAAGAGTTCCTGAAAGCCTAAGGACCGGTCGCGGCAACGTGGAGTAGCATCACGAGGGGGCGGCCTGGCGTCGCTCTGCGGGCATACCGGAGCCGCCCCCTCGTCGGGTGGGAGAGCGTGAGTGCACCAACGTTCCAACCAACCGTTGGTTCAGCTCACAGGAGTTTCCAAGTCCTTCGGCAGCACCGTCGCGGTGCAAGCGCTCGACCTCGCGATCTACGCAGGCGATTTTCTGGCGATCCTCGGCCCGTCCGGCTGCGGCAAGACCACGATCCTCAACATGATCGCCGGCTTCCTGCGGCCGGATTCCGGGCGGATCGAGATCGCAGGCACCGATGTGACCCGGCTCGGGCCCGAGCGTCGGCCGACCAACATGGTCTTCCAGAGCTACGGCCTGTTCCCCCACATGACCGTGCGCCAGAACATCGCCTATGGCCTGAAGATCCGTCGCGCGGCGAAGGCCGAGATCGATCGGCAGGTGGCGGAGACCGTCGACCTCGTCCATCTCGAGGGTCTGGAGGAACGGCGAATCAACCAGCTCTCGGGCGGGCAGGCGCAGCGAGTCGCGCTCGCCCGCGCGCTGATCATGCATCCCACGGTGCTGCTGCTCGACGAGCCCCTGGCTGCGCTTGACCTGCAGCTTCGCAAGGCCATGCAGGAGGAGCTTAGGCGTATTCACCACTCGATCGGCGGGACGTTCGTGTTCGTCACGCACGACCAGGGCGAGGCGATGGCCCTCGCCAACCGGATCGCGGTGATGAACAACGGACGGCTGGTGCAGGAAGGCTCCGCCGAGGAGGTCTACGCCCGCCCCAGGACACGCTTCGTCTCCACCTTTATCGGCGAAGCGAATGTCTTTCCCGGACGGCGCGCCGCCGGTGAGGTTGTGCTCGATATCGGCCCGCGCTTTCCCCATGACGGCCCCGACGGGCCGGTCGTCAGCGTCGTCCGGCTGGAGGTTATCCGGCTGTTGCCGGGATCGGAGGGACGGCCCCCCGACCTCGATATCTGTCTCCCCGGGCAGGTGGAGGACGCCGTCTTCCTCGGCGGTCGAGTCAAATACAAGATCGCAGTGGGACCGGTCACGGTGATCGTGGAGGATTCGAGCGCCGAGGAGGGCGAGCGTCTGCCAGTCGGCAGCGAGGCCTTCGTGGCATGGCGTTACGACGACCAGCGCATCTTGGCGGACGAATGATAAGGGGGAACGTATCGAGGAATTGGCTGCTGCTGCCGTCGGTCGCGGTGTTCATGCTGATCTTCGCCGCGCCGCTGGTCTACTTCTTCGCGGTCAGCTTCTGGCGCAAGAAGGCCTTCTCCGTCGTCCCCGACTTCATCCCCGACAATTACATCCGTGTCTTCGACGAATACTCGATATCGCTCATCTTCACGTTCGGCCAGGCGACGCTGATCGCGGCCGTCACCACCGCCATAGCCTTCGCGTTCGCCTATGTGATCCGCTTCAAGGCCGGGCGCTTCGGGCTGCCGCTCCTGTTCGTGGCCCTTGTCACCCTGTTCGGCGGCTATCTCGCGAAGATCTACGTCTGGAAGACGATCCTCGGTCAGAGCGGCCTCCTCAACACGGCCTTGATGTCGCTCGGGCTGATTGACGAGCCGATCACCGCCCTCCTCTACAGTCCGATCGCCGTCGTCATCACGCTCACGCACTACACGCTGCCGCTCGCGGTGCTGCCGATCTACGGCGCGCTGCGGACGGTCGACGACGATCCGCTGCGCGGCGCCCGCGATCTGGGCGCGGGCCCCTTCCGCGTCTTCTGGGACATCATCCTGCCGCAGTGCCGGATTGGCCTCGTCGTCGCCTTCGCCCTCACCTTCCTGTTCGCCGCGGGCGACTGGGTGACACCGAAGCTGGTAGGCGGACCGCACACCTCGATGATCGGCACGTTCATCGAATACCAATACGGAAGCCGCACGAACCCGGCGATGGGCTCGGCGATGGCGTTCACGGTCATCGCCATCTGCGTTGTCATCGTCGGATTCGTGGCGTTGATCCTGCGCGGAGCGTTGCGGCCACGATGACCGATGCCCGAACGCTCACGTGGCGGATCATCGCGGCGCTCACGGTCATCTTCATGCTGTCGCCGCTGGTCCTGCTCGTGCTCTTCGCATTCAGCGACAAGTCGCTGCTCACCTTCCCGATCACCGGGCTCACCACCGAGTGGTTCGTCAAGGTCTACGAGAATCCGAAATTTTGGATTGCCTTCGAGAAAAGCATGATCGTCACCGGCACCGTGGGCCTGGTCTCCACGGTGGTCGGCACCATGGCGGCCGCGGCGCTCTCCCGCATGCAGGCGCAGACTGCGACGGTGGTAATGTCGGCGCTGACGCTCCCAGTGATGCTGCCACCGCTGGTGCTCGCGATCGCGCTCGCGAACTACTACTCGATGCTGGGTCTCAAGTTCGGCCTGCCGACTGTGACCGCAGGCCACCTGGTCTTCACCCAGCCGTTCGTGATCCTCATCGTGCACGCACGCATGGCAGCCTTCGACCATTCGGCCGTAGACAGTGCGCGCGACCTCGGCGCCTCGCCGCTAAAGGCGTTCCTCACCGTGACGCTTCCGATCGTGCGCCCGTCCATCATCGGTGGTGCGCTGGTCGCTATGGCGCTCTCGATCGACGACTTCGTGCTCACCTTCTTCACCATCGGCGGCGGCAGCACGTTGCCGGTTTATATGTGGGGGCTCATGCGCAAGGGAGTCAATCCGCAGATCAACGTCGCGGCGATCGTCCTTATCACGATGACGATCGGCGCAAGCCTGATCGCGTTCCGCGCATCCCGCTACCGCGGGTAGGGCAAGTCAAGAATACGAAGGGAGGATCCAACGATGGCACGTGGCAACTTTACGATGGTCGAAAACCCCGTCCCCTGGCCCAACGGCGCGCGCTGCGCAGTGAGCTTCACGTGGGACATGGATGCCGACAGCATCCTGCACCTGGCCCACCCCGACGATGCGGACACCCGCGTGGCGACAATGACCGATCTCAGGTTCGGCGCCGAGGTCGCCATGCCGCGGATCTGCCGGGTCTTCGAAAGCTATGGCCTCAAGGTCTCCTTCTTCGTCCCGGCCTGGTGCATCGAGGAACATCCCGCTGCGGTCGAGCGGATGCTCGAAGGAGGGCACGAGATCGCCCATCACGGCTACATGCACGAACTGCCGAACACGTTCACGAAGGAGCGGGAAACTTATTGGACCCAGCGCTCCACCGACATCATCGAGCGCGCGACGGGCAAGAAGCCGGCCGGCTATCGGGCACCTTGGGGAGCCTATTCGAAGCACACCACCGATATCCTGACGGAAGCCGGCTTCCTCTACGATTCCTCGCTCCTCGGCGACGACGTGCCTTACGTCATCAAGGACCGCTCGGGGCGCGAGCTGATCGAGATTCCCGTCAAGTGGTCGCTCGACGATTGGCCGCACTACGAACACAGTGGCGATCTCGACTACATGATGCCGATCTCGGCGCCCCACCGGGCCAAGGAAGTCTTCATGTCCGAGTTCGAGGCGGCGTGGAAGTACAAGGCCTTCTGGCAGTGCATTTGGCATCCCTTCGTCTCGGGCCGCATCGCACGCCTGGACTCGATCGCGACCATCATCGAGGACATGCAGGACAAGGGCGAGGTGTGGTTCGCGACACTGGAAGAGGTCGCCACTCACACCCGCAAGCTGATCGACGAGGACTCCTATGCGCCGCGGGTGCACACCTTGCCAATCAAGGACGGCCGCATCCCGGATATTCCGGTGCCCGGTGCAGCCGACTAGCTGTCTACCTGCGCGCCGAGCGGTTATCGTGAGGCCCGGCTTGCGCGGTACCGGTAGGGAGAAGCCATGTGCGCGTTGTGCGGCGGCCTGATTGGCGGACGGCATTGGGCTGACACTGGCGGGGACGCCACCCGATCCGGGCAGCGCGAGCGCGGCGCCCGGATCAGGTTGCTCAACAGAGTCCTGCGCCACTACGAGATGGAAGTGAGGGCCTGGGGTAGCGACGGTTACCTACTCACCGGAAAGGGCATGCCGTCGCTACTGGCCGAGAACCTTTCTGCGCTCTGGGCGAAGGTCGAGGAGGCGCGTGGTGCGCGCTGCACCCCGTTGGATCGAGCACTGCTGGCCGAGCTCGCTGCACCATGAGCGGCCGCCCCCTGCCAGGCCCAATTCCGGTGGTCGTGCTCACCGGCTTTCTCGGCAGCGGGAAGACCACGCTCCTTCAGCGGCTCCTCACCTTCCCCGAGCTTTCCGACGCCGCGGTTCTCGTTAACGAGTTCGGCGAGATCGGGATCGATCACCATCTCGTTGAATACGCCGACGAGGATCTCGTCATGCTGGCGAACGGATGCATCTGTTGCACCATTCGCGACGACCTCGGAAAGGCCATGCGCGATCTACTGGATCGGCGAGCAGGTGGCACAATTCCGCCCTTTGCGCGCCTGTTCATCGAGACGACGGGCCTTGCGGATCCGGTTCCCATTCTCCACACGCTGATGACGGAGCCCGTCGTCGACAATGCGTTCAGGTTGGTCCGGATCATTACCACTATGGACGCCGTAAACGGCGAGACGCACTTGGCCCGCCAGCCGGAAGCGGCCAAGCAGGCGGCCGTGGCCGACTGCATCGTCATTACCAAGTGCGATCTCGCGCCATCCGCTGCGGTTAGCCGGCTGACCGAGCGGCTCCGACGCATCAACCCCTCCGCCCCGATCGTCACCGCGCCGTCGCCGGCGTTTCGGCCCGACGCGTTGCTCGGCGGTGAGGACGACAGCCCCGACGAGAGGCCGAAAGATATCCGTGCGTGGCTGGATGAGGAGGCATACGACGCGGCGGACTCGGCGTCCCATCTCCATCACCGCCCTCTCGACGTCAACCGGCACGACGAGCATATCGCCGCCTCGTGCCTGGTGTTCGACGAGCCGATCGACTGGGCGGCGTTCTGCGTATGGCTCACCATGCTGCTACACGGTCGCGGCGAGGACGTACTGCGCGTGAAGGGGATCGTCGACGTGCCGGGGCTCGATGGCCCGGTCGTCATAAACGGGGTCCAGCACATCATCCACCCCCCAATTCACCTCGAGCGGTGGCCGGACGATGACCGGCGTTCGCGCATCGTCTTCATCGCACGGGACATGACGCGCGGCGAGCTCGAGACCTCGCTTGCGACCTTCGTTCGTGCGAACCGGTTGGCGGCGGATGCACCCGATGACGGGCGCGAGCGACCAGGCCCTGTTGGCGCAGGCACGCAGATCGGAGGCAGGCCCTATCGGCGTGCCGGCGGGCTCTCGTGGATGAAGTGACGAAACTGCCTGGCGGAAACGAGGCTCCGGTCCTAGCCGCCTGAAATCTCCAACCCAAGGCCGGCACCAGCTTGCGGCAGGAGTTTCACATACAAAGCCTGACTGACGTTGGGCGCTGCGGCGCGGACATCGGATCGACAGCGCTCAACTAACATTCAAAGCGGACCACCCCATGGGGGCAGGTCACTACCGACAAAGCCACGCGGAACTGCGCACGGCTTGGATTGAATCCGCTTACGGAGCGCTTACGTTTCTCGGATTGAGATTCGGACCCAAATTCGAAAGCCCCCGGAAATACCGTCATTTCCAGGGACTTGATCGGTTGCGGGGGCAGGCAACCACTGAGACCAACATTGCTCGCAATCAAAGGGCGCGACGGCACGGACTTCCGCCCCGGATCCGCGTGGCTTGCCTAGCAGGGCCTGCGCGCCTGCTGGTGTCTCTAACCGGGGAGTGCATCGAAAGACACGGCGGGCGCGCGACGGTTTCGGGTTGCCGACCGAGGAGGCGCGGCCCGGCGCCGGGGTCCAGCAGCACCCATTTGGCGCTTGCAAGGGCCACGCTCATACCGCACCATCGGATTGAGAAGCTAGCGGCAGGCAGCGAAGGCGACTTCGCTGGGAAGGGAGGAACGAATGGCCCTACTCGACCGCTCCGAGTGGTACGACCTCGCCCGCGATACCAACTGGACCCCGTCATTCGTCACGCAGGAGGAGCTCTACCCGACCGCGCTGAGCGGCGGCGAGGGGATCCCGGACGAAGCATGGGAAGGCTATGACGAACCCTACAAGGTCTCGTTCCGCGAGTATGTCGAGATCCAGCGCCAGAAGGATGCCGGCGCCTACTCGGTGCGCGCCGCGCTCGAGCGGATGCAGCTCTACGAGAACGGCGACCCGGGCTGGATCAACACCCTGAAGGAGCACTACGGCGCAATAGCGCTGGTCGAATACGCGGCCGCTCTGATGGAAGCCCGTTTCGTACGTTTCGCGAAGGCGCCGAGCATGCGCAACATGGCGACCTTTGGCATGCTCGACGAGCTCAGACACACGCAGCTCCAGCTTTACTTCCCGCACGAATACATCAGCAAGGACCGGCAGTTCGACTGGGCGGTTCAGGCGTTCCACACCAACAACTGGGGTGTCATCGCCGCGCGGCATTTCTTCGACGACACCATGATGACGCGCGACGTGGTCTCCACCTCGATCCTGCTCAACTTCGCCTTCGAGACCGGCTACACCAACCTGCAATTCATCGGCCTCGCGGCGGATGCGGCCAAGGCCGGCGACTACAGCTTCGCCAAGCTGATCCAGAGCATTCAGTCCGACGAGGCGCGTCACGCGCAGATCGGCACGCCGCTGCTCCGGATCATGGTCGAGAACGGCAAGAAGGAAGAAGCGCAGAAGCTGATCGACATCGCCTTCTGGCGCTCGTGGAAGCTGTTCGCGATCCTGACCGGGCTGCCGATGGACTACTACTTGCCGCTGGATCAGCGTGAGGGCTCCTTCAAGGAGTTCATGGAGGAGTGGATCATCACCCAGTTCCTGCGCGCCCTGACGGACCTCGGTCTGGAGAAGCCGTGGTATTGGGATTTCTTCGTCAGCGAGCTCGACGTGCATCACCATGCGCAGCAGCTCGGCACCTGGTCATGGCGGCCGACAATCTGGTGGTCGCCGGCCGCAGGGGTGAGCCCGGACGAGCGCGAATGGCTCGAGGAGAAGTATCCGGGCTGGAACGATTCCTTCGGCAAGGTCTGGGACGTCATTATCGACAACCTGCTCAACGGACGGCCCGAAAAGACCGTTCCGGGCACCCTGCCGATCCTGTGCAACCTGTCCAACCTGCCGATCGTCGGCCGCCCCTTTGGGGGATTTGGAGACACGACGCTCACGCTGGACGGGCGCACCTACCATTTCGGTTCGCATGTGGACAAATGGGTCTTCGAGCAGGATCCGGCGCGCTACAAGAGCCACATGACCATCGTCGACCGCCTGCTCGGCGGTCTGATCGACCCGCCCTCGCTCGAAGGCGTCCTGAACTACATGGGCATCGGCGTGGTGAGCCCGGGCGGCGACGACGCTCATCAATATAAGTGGGTCGAGCACTATCGGGACCAACGCAAGACGGCGTGACCCGGGCAAAGCGTCAGAGAGGAACGGCCGTGGCGGACTTGCCTCTCATCTCGAACTTCGAGGGCGATTTCGTCCTCAAGCTCTTCATGACCGACACCGAGAGCACCATGGCGGAGGTCGCCCAAGCCGCCGCCCAGAATTGCGTCGGGGTCCATATCGCAGCGCAGCCAGGCAAGGCCATGCGGGTGCGCCTGCATGGCAATGACGAGCCCTTTCCGGCCGACATGACGGCGTCCGAGGCGGGGCTCGAGCCGATGAACTCCGTCGAGGTCTATTTCGAATGATCGGCGGACGTGCCGCCGCGAAGAGCCGGGGATAGCCATGAGTGCCGAAATCGTTGGCCGTACGGACGCACGGCACAACCTGGTCGGTCCGGTGCTGCAGACCGGCGAACTCGCCGAAGCCGTGATCGAAGCGATCCGCGAGGACAATCCGGACAAGGAGGTGCTGATCGAGCGGCGCGCCTCCTATGTGCGCGTGCAGATCGAAGGCGAGTGCGTCATCCGGCGCGAGACGGTCGCTGACATGCTGGGCCGACCGTTCAAGATGCAGGAGCTCGAGATCGACATGAGCGCGTTCGCCGGCCAGATCGAGACCAGCACCGATCATGTCAGGTTCTATCGCGAGAGGATTCTATAGGGCCGCCAGTCGGCGACGCGGCCGCGCCCGCAGGGCAGCGGGAGAGGGCGAAGGATGAGCGATCAGCAGGACGCACTCGGACCGCAGCGGACATGGAGTCATCTCGCCGACCGTCGGCGCCGGCCGAGCGAGTACGAGATCGTCTCGACCCATCTCCTGTGGAGCACGGACCATCCCCAGATGCCTTGGGAAGTCGCGCCCGAGGGCTTCATGAGCGACTGGTACCGCAAGCATCGTACCGGGAGCCCCTGGACGCACGAGGCGTGGGATACGTTTCGCGATCCCGATGAACTCGTGTACCGAACCTACAACATCCTGCAGGACGGGCAGGAGGCGCATGTCGAGGGGCTCTTGGACGAGCATGACGAGCTCCGCCATGACGAGGGGCTTGCCGAAGACTGGCTGCCGACGCTCGCGACGCTCTACACGCCCGGCCGCTATCTGATGCACACGGTCCAGATGGCCTCGGCCTACAACGTCCACATGGCGCCGGCGAGCACCATTGCGAACTGCTTCATGTTTCAGGCCGGTGACGCGCTCCGCTGGGTTTCGCGCATCGCCTATCGCACCCGAGAGCTCGCCAACAGTCATCCATCGCTCGGTTTCGCGAGTGACGAACGGGCCCATTGGGAGGGTCATGCGGCGTGGCAAGGCTTTCGCGAGCTGATGGAGCGCGTCCTCGTCACCTTCGACTGGGCGGAGGCGTTCGTGGCCCTCAACCTGGTCGCCAAGCCCGCGATCGACGAGGCCTATCTCCGTCAGTTCGCCGCCGCCGCGCGACGTCGCGACGACACCCTGCTGAGCCTTCTGATGGGCGCCCAGCTTCGCGACAGCGACCGCTCCAGGCGCTGGTCGGTGGCTCTCTCGCGCTTCGCCGCAGCCGAGGACGCCAATGCCGAGGCGGCGCGGACTTGGCTCGCGAAATGGGTGCCGCTCGGCGATGCCGCGATCGATGCGTTCTGCGCGCTTCTCCCGGACGGCGACGACGCGGCGACGCAGGCCAGGAACGCCGCAGCCGGCTTCCGCGCGGACCTCCCCTTCGCTCTCTGATCAACCTCCGGCGTGAGCTTGTCTCCGTAGTCCATGGGAAGGACCCGCGCGGCCTCAGGTCTTTCGGCCTATGGCGGAAATCCCGATCGGGTCCTGCTCCCGACGCTTCTGGTCTAACTTGCAATCACGGGGTGCGCGATATGGTGGCGCAACAGGCAGCAGTGATACTCGAGAGCACCATCACCTGCCCCGCGTGCGGTCACTCCAAGACGGAGACGATGCCGACCGACGCCTGTCAGTGGTTCTACGATTGCAGTCATTGCGGGATGCTCTTGAAGCCCGAACCAGGCGACTGCTGCGTTTATTGTTCATACGCGACCGTGCCCTGTCCGCCGGTACAAGCCAGCAATGGATGTTGTTCGTAGCCATCCGCCGAGAGCCGCCTGTTTGGTTGGGGTAGTTGTGTCCCGGGAGTGGTGTATCGAGCTCGGCAGCGGGGGCGACGCGCGGATCCCCGGCTTAGCGCAGCGTGTCGACTCTGCGAGATCCAGATGGTCAGCAATGGCCATGTGTTGAAGCGATCGATTGACAACCCCGCCCGGTGAGGCGACTGATCCATCGGACCGCACGACAGAGAAGATCCCCGCATGCCTGCACCCAGCATTCGCCCCCGCCGGTCGTTCATCTTCACGCCGGGCTTGCGGCCCGAGATGTTTCCGAAAGCCCTGGCGACCGGGGCGGATATCGTCTGTGTCGAGCTCGAGGACGGGATCGCGCCCAAAGACAAAGCGGCGGCGCGGGCCAATGCGATGAAGCTCTTCGAGAGCCCGCAGGCCGATGACGGGGTCGAGCGGATCGTCCGCATCAACTCGCTGCGTGAAGGCTTCGGCATTGCGGATGTGCAGGCGGTCCTGGCCACGGACACGCCCCCGCCCGCGCTGATGATGCCCAAGGTGCGCACGCCGGACGAGGTGGCGATGCTCGACAACCTGCTGACCGAGCGTGGCCACGACACCCGCCTGCACGTGATCATCGAGACCAATGCCGGGCTCGAGGCTGCCTATGACATCGCCCATTGCAGCCCGCGCATCGACGCGATGTTCTTCGGCGGCGTCGACATGGCCGCCGAGCTGCGCTGCCGGAACGAATGGGAGCCGCTGCTCTATGCCCGCTCGCGCGTGGTCCACGCCGCGGCCAGCGCCGGGCTGGATGTGATCGACGTGCCTTATCTCGATCTTCAGGACCTGGACGGCATGAAGCGCGCCGCGATCCAGGCGCGGGATCTGGGCTTTTCCGGGAAGGGCGCGGTGCACCCCAAGCAAATCGAAGCGCTCAACGCGGTGTTCACACCTTCGGCCGACCGGATTGCCCGGGCACGGCGCATCATCGCCGAGTTCGAGGCAGCCGATACCGGGCTGGTGGTCATCGACGGCAAGCTCATCGAGAAGCCGGTTCTTCGCGAGATGCACCGGATCGTGGCCATCGCCGCCCGCATCGGCGCCAAGGACGCGTGAGTGCAAACAGCGGATTGGCCGTGGAGATTGCCTGGAATCGAGGCGAGGCGGAGCCGAAGCCCGGCAAAGGTTCCAGGCACATCTGACCGGCTATGACAAGGTGCACCGCGTGCGGGGCGAGGCGGCCCCCGACTGGGGCGGTGACGTCGCCGACCCGCCCTCCGGCTGCTGCTACCATCCGCACTGCCCGCGGGCGGTGTTGATCCAGTGCTGGCCGGACTGGTGAAAGGCGACGGCACCCTGGCGCGGGAAGCCTACCGCCGCTTTGAGCGGCTGACCCTGCAGCCGCTGGCCCGGATCGCGGAAGCCGAGCTTGCGGTGAAGCTCGATGCGCCGGACCTGGCGCTGTCGTTCGACTCGCTCCGCGCGTCGGACTTCGCGGGCGTGGCGCGGTCCTACAAGGCGTTGACCGAAGCTGGGCTGTCACCGGATGCGGCGGCCGGCCAACTGGATATGGACCTTTGAGCGCCGGCAAGCTCCGGCCGGCCGGCGAGGCACCGGCCCACTTGGTGGCGGATGGGGTGGGATTCGAACCCACGAGGGACTCGCGCCCCTGCCGGTTTTCAAGACCGGTGCCTTCAACCGCTCGGCCACCCATCCGCACGGCGATATCATCAGCCCGCTCGCCCGCATTCAAGGCGGAAACGCCCGTCAACGGCTTTTTGACTTAGGGCCGCCCTTCTATGCTATAGGGCGCCCTACGCCGCTCCGCACCGGGGCGGCTCACCAGTGAGGGGGCGCGGCAGGCGCGCGGGCGTGGCGGAATTTGGTAGACGCGCGTGGCTTAGGACCACGTGGCTAAGGCCGTGGGGGTTCGAATCCCTTCGCCCGCACCATCGCCGACGCAGCCCGCCCCAACCGGCGCATGCCGGACATACGGAGTGCGACATGAGCGCTAGACCATGCAGGTGACGGAGACCCTCGCGGAAGGACTGAGGCGCGAGCTCAAGGTGACGGTGCCCGCCGCCGACCTCGAAGCCGATATCGAGGGGCGGCTCGACGAGTTGCGCAAGACCGTGACCATGAAGGGCTTCCGGCGCGGCAAGGTGCCGCTCTCGATCGTGCGCCGTCAATACCAGCCGCGCGTGCTGGGCGAGGTCCTGCAGCAGACGATCGAGACGAGCTGGCGCGAGGTCGCCGAGGAGCGTGAGCTGCGCCCGGCCATGCAGCCCGAGATCGAGATCACGTCTTACGACGAAGGCAAGGATCTCGAGTTCACCATGGGGATGGAGGTCTTGCCGAACATCGAGCTCGGCGATTTCTCCGAGCTCGCTGTTACGCGGCTCAAGGCCGAGGTGAGCGACGAATCGGTGGCGGACGCGATTGCGCGCCTCGCCGAAGCCGAGAAGCGTTTCGAGCCGGTCGGCGAGCCGAGGCCGGCGCGGAAAGGCGACGAAATCCTGGTCGACATCGCCGTCGAAGTCGACGGCAAACCGGCGCCCGAGCGGAGCGGCACGGACGTACCGCTCGAGCTCGATGCCGAAGCGCTCATGCCCGAAATGACCGAGCAGCTCGTTGGCGCGGAGGCCGGCGAGGAACGCGAGGTGACGATCACCCGTCCAGCGCCCGAGGCCGAAGACGGCGCGGAGGATCAGGCCGGAGCGGCCGATTCCGCCACCCAATTCAAGATCACGGTCAAGGAGGTGCGGGAGCGGCTGCCCGTGACGGTCGACGAAGCTTTTGCCGAGCGCCGCGGCGCCAAGGACCTGGACGAGTTGCGCGGCGTGGTGCGCGATCAAATTCAGTCGGAGTACGAGCAGGTCTCGCAGGCCCGGCTCAAGCGCTCGCTTCTCGATGTCCTCGACGAGCGCTATAAATTCGAGGTGCCGCCCGGCATGGTCGAGCGCGAGTTCGACGCCGTCTGGCAGCAGGTCGAGAACGACGCCAAGAGAGCCGAGACGGAAATCGCCACGCTCCTCGATCAAACGGAGGAGGAGGCGCGGGAAGAGTTCCGCCAGATTGCCGAGCGGCGCGTGCGTCTCGGCCTCCTGATCGCCGAGATCGGCGGCGCCAACGACATCACGGTCGAGCAGGAGGATCTGCTCCGCGCCGCCATGATGAGCGCCCGCGGGCATCCCGAGCCCCAGCGTCTCCTCGATTACTACAGGAACCAACCGCAGGCGCTCGAACGATTCCGCCCCACGGTATTCGAGGACAAGGTGATCGCCTTCTTGAGCGAGCTCGCCACGGTCTCGGATCAGGTGGTCGATGTGGAGACGTTGCTGCGCGACCCGGACGAGGACGAGGAATCGTCGGACTCCGAAACAGCCCAGGCCGGTGAGGACGAGAGTGCTGCGGCCGATGAGGGCGAGAGCACCGCGCCGGACAAGTCGGGCTGAGCCCCCTCGCCGGAAGGAAGAGCGTCATGGCGGATATCGTCGAGACCTACGCCAATACCCTCGTGCCCATGGTCGTGGAGCAGACCAACCGGGGCGAGCGCGCCTACGACATTTACTCGCGCTTGCTCAAGGAGCGGATCATCTTTCTGACCGGCGGCATCGGCGATGAGGTCGCGAGCCTGATTACAGCTCAGCTCTTGTTCTTGGAATCCGAGAATCCGACCAAGGACGTCTCGGTCTATATCAACAGCCCCGGCGGCCTCGTGACATCGGGCCTCGCGATTTACGACACGATGCAGTACGTGCGGCCGGCGGTGGCCACGCTCTGCATCGGCCAGGCGGCCTCCATGGGCTCGCTGCTGTTGGCGGCCGGCGCCGCGGGGCAGCGCTTCACGTTGCCCAACGCCCGCATCATGCTGCACCAGCCGTCCGGCGGCTTTCAGGGGCAAGCGACCGACATCGCGATTCACGCCAAGGAGATCCTTTCGCTGCGTCAGCGCCTCAATGAGATTTACGTGAACCACACCGGCCAGGATATTGCGGTCATCGAGGATAGTCTCGAGCGCGACAAATTCATGACTCCGGACGAAGCCAAGGAGTTCGGGATCGTGGACGATGTGGTCTCGCAGCGGCCGGAGGCTGCCGACGAATCGGATGACAAGGGCGGCGCCAAGAAGGGAAGCTAGAGATCGCGGCCCGCCGGAGTCGATTTTTGGCGTGGTACCTCCAGCCTGCGGATTGGCGCGGAAAGCACTAGATATTGGGCCTCGAAAACACCGAATGTTGGGCCTAGACACGGGCCGAGGTGTTTGCCAACCTCACGGGGTTCGGGTTGTCTGGAGAGGAGCGTCGCGGGCCTAAGGGCGGCTTTAGCAGACGAGTCCCGGCAAGCGGCGGTACGGAGCGGACATGAACAAGTCCAGCGGCGGCGATTCGAAGAATACGCTGTACTGCTCTTTCTGCGGAAAGAGCCAGCACGAAGTGCGCAAGCTCATCGCGGGGCCCACGGTGTTCATCTGCGACGAGTGCGTCGAGCTCTGCATGGACATCATCCGCGAGGAGCACAAGAGCGCGCGGGTGAAGAGCCGCGATGGCGTACCCACACCTGCCGAGATTTGCGAGGTGCTGTCCGACTACGTGATCGGTCAGGACCACGCCAAGCGGGTGCTCTCCGTCGCCGTGCACAACCACTACAAGCGCCTCGCCCACGGCAGCAAGGGCAACGAGGTCGAGCTCGCCAAGTCCAACATCCTGCTGGTCGGGCCGACCGGCTGCGGCAAGACGCTGCTCGCTCAAACATTGGCCCGCATCCTCGACGTGCCCTTCACGATGGCCGACGCAACCACGCTGACCGAAGCCGGCTACGTCGGCGAGGATGTCGAGAACATCATCCTGAAACTTCTCCAGTCGGCCGACTATAATGTCGAGCGGGCCCAGCGCGGCATCGTCTATCTGGACGAGGTGGACAAGATCGCCCGCAAGTCGGACAACCCGTCGATCACGCGGGATGTCTCCGGCGAGGGCGTGCAGCAAGCGCTGCTCAAGATCATGGAAGGCACCGTGGCCTCGGTCCCGCCCCAGGGCGGGCGCAAGCATCCGCAGCAGGAGTTCCTGCAGGTCGACACGACCAACATCCTGTTCATCTGCGGCGGCGCCTTCTCGGGTCTGGAGAAGATCATCGCCCAGCGCGGGCGCGGCATGGCGATCGGCTTCGGCGCCGATGTGCGCGCACCGGACGAGCGGAAGACCGGCGAGATTCTGCGCGAGGTCGAGCCGGAAGACCTGCTCGGCTTCGGGCTCATCCCCGAGTTCGTCGGCCGCCTGCCGGTGATCGCGACCCTCGACGACCTCGATGCGGACGCGCTGGTGGAGATTCTGGTCAAGCCGAAGAACGCGCTCGTGAAGCAGTACGAGAGGCTGTTCGACATGGAGAGCGTGACGCTGGCCTTCACCGAGGACGCGCTCCGCGCGGTCGCCCAAAAGGCCATCTTGCGGAAGACCGGCGCACGCGGCCTGCGTTCCATTCTCGAGGACATCCTGCTCGATCCGATGTTCGATTTGCCGGGCTACGATTCGGTCGAGGAGGTCGTCATCAACCGTGAAGTGGTCGAAGGCAGGGCACATCCTCTCCTGATTTATTCCGACCGGCTCGAGGACGCGAGTTCGTCGGCATCCTGAGAGGCCGCTTGAACAGCGGCGTCTCCGTACTTACCTTGCCTGGGAGAAAGCGGCGGCGCCGGCCACCGCTCTGAAGCGCAATCGTAAGGCGCACGAGGAACAATGCTGGACGTCTCGTCGATACCGAGCTACCCGGTCCTGCCGCTCAGGGACATCGTCGTCTTTCCGCACATGATCGTGCCGCTCTTTGTCGGGCGCGAGAAGTCGGTCGCTGCGCTCGAGACCGTCATGAAGGACGACAAGCAGATCCTCCTCGTGGCGCAGAGGAACGCCTCCCAGGACGAGCCTGCGCCCAAGGACATCCATTCCGTCGGCGTGGTCGGCTCGGTGCTCCAGCTCCTTAAGCTGCCGGACGGCACCGTCAAGGTCCTGGTGGAGGGAGGCGCCCGCGCGCGGATCGTCGAGTTTCAGGACAATCCGGCGTTCTTCGAGGCGCGGGCCGAGAAGATGGAGGAAGAAGAGGGCGACGCCGACGAGCTGGAGGCGCTCGGCCGCTCGGTAACGAGCCAGTTCGAGCAATACGTGAAGCTCAACAAGAAGGTGCCGCCGGAGGTGCTGGTCTCGGTGAACCAGATCGAGGAGCCGAGCAAGCTCGCGGACACGATCGCCTCGCACCTCTCGATCAAGCTCGGCGAGAAGCAGGAACTGCTGGAGATCGGCTCGGTCAGCGGCCGGCTGGAACGCGTGATCTCGCTGATGGAAGGCGAGATCGGGGTGCTCCAGGTCGAGAAGCGCATCCGCTCGCGCGTCAAGCGTCAGATGGAGAAGACGCAGCGCGAGTACTATCTGAACGAACAGATGAAGGCGATCCAGAAGGAGCTGGGCGAGGGCGAGGACGGGCGCGACGAGGCGGCGGAGTTCGAGGCGCGCATCAAGGCCACGAAGCTCACCAAGGAGGCGCGCGAGAAGTCGCTGGCAGAGGTCAAGAAGCTGCGCTCGATGAGCCCCATGTCGGCCGAAGCCACTGTGGTCCGCAACTACCTCGACTGGATGCTGTCGATCCCGTGGAAGAAGCGCACCCGCGTCAAGAAGGACCTCAAGAACGCCGAGAAGATCCTCAACGACGACCATTACGGGCTGGAGAAGGTCAAGGAGCGGATCCTCGAATATCTCGCGGTCCAGCAACGGGCGCGCAAGATGAAGGGGCCGATCCTCTGCCTGGTTGGCCCGCCCGGAGTCGGCAAGACCTCCCTCGGCAAGTCGGTGGCGCGTGCGACGGGGCGCAACTTCGTGCGCTTCTCGCTGGGCGGCGTCCGCGACGAGGCCGAGATCCGCGGCCACCGCCGTACCTATATCGGCTCGCTGCCGGGCAAGATCATCCAGTCGATGAAGAAGGCGAAGTCGTCGAACCCGCTCTTCCTCCTCGACGAGGTCGACAAGATGGGCGCCGATTTCCGGGGCGACCCCGCCTCCGCCCTGCTGGAGGTGCTCGACCCGGAGCAGAACAACACCTTCAACGATCACTATATGGAGGTCGATTACGACCTCTCGGACGTGATGTTCATCACCACGGCCAACACGCTGAGGATGGCGCCTGCCCTGCTCGATCGAATGGAGACCATTCGTATCCCGGGCTACACCGAGCACGAGAAAGTCCAGATCGCCAAGCGCCACCTGATCCCGAAGCAGGCCAAGGCGCATGCGCTCAAGAAGGGCGAGTGGTCGATCTCGGACGAGGCGCTGATCGACCTGATCCGCTACTACACCCGCGAAGCCGGCGTGCGCAATCTGGAGCGGGAGCTCGCGAACCTGGCCCGCAAGGCGACGAGGGAAATCGTGTCAGACGGCCGGGAGAAGGTTCGTGTCACCCGGCGCAACCTCAAGAAGTTTGCCGGCATCCGCAAGTACCGCTACGGCGAGGTCGAGCACGAGGACATGGTGGGCGTCACCACGGGCCTCGCCTGGACCGAGGTCGGCGGCGAGCTGCTCACCATCGAATCGGTGACTCTACCGGGCAAGGGCCGCGTCATCTCCACCGGCAAGCTCGGCGACGTAATGCGTGAATCGGTTCAGGCGGCCGAGAGCTACGTCAAGTCGCGCGCGGTCGAGTTCGGAATCAGGCCGACGATCCTCAGCAAGCGCGATATCCACGTCCACGTGCCGGAGGGCGCGACGCCCAAGGACGGCCCGTCCGCCGGCGTCGCCATGGTGACCTCCATCGTCTCGGTGCTGACGGGCGTCGCGGTCAGGAGATCGGTCGCGATGACCGGCGAGATCACGCTGCGCGGGCGCGTGCTGCCGATCGGCGGCCTCAAGGAGAAGATGCTTGCGGCGCTGCGCGGGGGGCTCACGACGGTCCTGATCCCAAGTGAGAACGAGAAGGACCTCGAAGACATCCCCGACAATGTGAAGAAGGACCTCACCATCGTCCCGGTCGAATCGATGGACGATATCCTGACGCATGCGCTCGTCGCCCCGCTCGTGCCCATCAAATGGACGGACGCGGACGAAGCAGCGCTCTACGGCCTCGCCACCTCGGACGACGACGCGGACGTGAGAGTCCCGCCCCCGCTGGGTGGCCACGAGGCGCCGGTCCCTCCCCCGGTTTCCTGAGCGCTGTCCGGGCCTCTGGCCCTTCGGCCATGACCGCCCGCTCGAGCTCTTGATCGGCTCGACGGTCGGTCGCGGTCTCCGTCCCCACGCCCTTCCCAATGCGCTACGGGCCCGAGTTCATCAGCAAGGAACTCGACCTCTAGACCTGGTTAAACGGGGCGACTCAGGGTGTCTCCCGGCGGGGAAGCCCGCGGACAACGCCGTCTTCGAATCGTTCAACGGATCGTTCAGGACGGAGTGCCTGAATGTCTTTTGATTCCCGAGCCTGGACGTGACCGCCACCATCCGAAGCCGACGGCATGTCGGGCGGCTCGATGTTCCGTCAATGCACGGATATTCCGACTGGAGCATCCACCGGGGGTCGGTCAGCGATCACCGGGGCCCATCGCAAGATCAACCCCACCATGCCGGACGCCAGCTCGCCAGCTTCGCTCGGCGGTGCGACGGATGCTATCAATTCCATGCCATGTTCTCGCACTCCGTCCATAGTGCCGCGACAACTGTTCCAGTGAACTGTCGCATCCTTGTCACAGGACGACATTCACGGACTTGCAGGAAAGGAGTTGGCAATGCGTAACCTGCTTCTCATCGGACAAGGCTCGGTACTCGCTTTCATGGTGTTGGCGATTACCGCTTGCAGCGTTGGTTTCACAGCGGGACCACTCGGTGCGGTTGAGATCAAGCGTGGTCAGCCGATCGAGATCCGCGCGCTCCTGTCCGATTCGGTCGTGCCGTCTGTGTCCCCTCTAATCCGAGCCGCCATCGAGATAGCGATAAAGGATTTCGGCCCCATACACGGGCACGACGTCTCCGTCGAAACTCTCGACGAGACATGCTCTGGCCCAGGTGGGCGCGCGGCGGCTGAGGCCGTCGTTGCCGACCCGCAGGTCGTCGGCGTCATAGGGACCCTGTGCTCCGGTGCGGCGGTGGAGGCATCGCCTATCCTCAGCGAGGCGGGTTTCTTCATGATTTCACCGGCCAACACCTCGCCTGTGCTCACGTCCGATCTCGCCGGCAATGCCGGCCCGGACTACCACAAGGGTTATTATCGTGTTACGGATAACGACCTCATCGAGGCGAGCATTGTTGCGCATTTCAGCTACGACGAACGTGGCTTGCGCACGATGGTCACGATCCACGATGGCGACCCCTATACCGACGCCATTGCGCATGCTTTTTCTGCTGCATTCCGCGAGCATGGCGGTGCGGTTCCGGTCGTCGCTCAGGTGGCAAAAGGCCAGACTGACATGGCCACCGTTCTTGCCCAGTTCGAAGAAGCCGACCCCGATGGCGTGTTCATCCCGCTCTTCCCATCGGAGGCAACGACTCTGCTTCAACTGGCAGCCCAGTCCGGCGCCTTGGAAGGTGTGACGATGATCGGCGGTGCCGCCATATTGACGACGGAGGTTCTTGCGTTGCCGGAGTCAGAAGGCCTCTATTTCACCGCACCCGATCTCGGAGACAGCGGCAACACGAACCAGGCGACGGGCAGAAGCGCTGCCGATGTACTGGCCGCGTTCGAGGTCGCCTTCGGGGGGCCGCCAACGTCGCCTTACTGGGGGCACGGGTATGACGCCACGACGCTGTTGCTCTCGGCTATCGAGCAGGTTTCGGTCGTCGATGGCGATACACTGCATACACTGCACATCGACCGCGCGGCACTCCGTGATGCGTTGGATAGAACCGCAGACTTTCAGGGCATCATCGGCACGTTTACCTGCGATGACTTCGGGGACTGCGGTAAGGGCCGCAGCGTGATCCATCGGCACGATGACTCCAGCGTCACGGACCCGTCACTCCTGCCCATCGTGTACAAGGGTGCTCGGGACTCGCACCTGCCTCAGCACTGACGTCGAAGGCGGCAAGGGTCTTTCCGGGGACCGAGCGGGCTTCCTTGAGGAGGCGCGGCGGCTCGTCGGCGGCTACAGCAGGCAGGTGCAACGCCGCATCGGCTCACGAGGTTGCGTCGCCCGGCGCCCCGTGGTGCGCCTGCTGGTCGAAAAACGAGGCACCGGTCGGCAACTGCGGCAGATCGAGTTCGTAGTCCATCGAGCGCACGCGCCCGGTGCGCTGCCCACGAACGAGCCGCCCCTCGTAGCGGCTCGGCACCGGATTCGGAGAAATGGCGACCGCGTCTTCAGCGCTGTACACCGAGATGTGAAGCGTCCGGGGCCGCTCCGAACGGTTGGCAGTGGAACCGTGCAGGAGGCGCGTGTGCATCAGGCACGCCGCACCTGCCGGCCCCACGCAAATCTCGGCGGATGCCACGGCCGCGTCGGCCACCGCGTCTGCGACCGCGCCCGTGAACACGCCCTCGTGCCAGAGGCTGTGGATGGGGCCGCGGTGCGAGCCGGCGAGAACCTGTAGCGGCCCGTTCTCCTCGGTGACCTCGTCCACCATCAGCAGCGCCGTGACGACATCGTCGTTGCTGTGCGGTGTGAACGAGAAGTCCTGGTGCCATTTGACCTCGGTGTGTCCGCCGGGGAGCTTGGAGTTGATCTTGGTGTGGTGCAGCTTCACGTCGGGTCCGATCAACTCGGCAACGCAGTCGGCCATGCGGCTCTCCAGCGTGGCCGCCAGATAGGCCTCGGACACCTCCACCGGCGCATTGACCCGGCGAAGGCTCGGCTTTTCCGCGCTGTGACCCGGCTCGAGGTCGAAGCGCGGCCGGCCATCCACGGTGTCGCCCCAAGCGGCGTCGTGAGACCGGCTCTCCTCCACCCACGCGGCGAAGTCCTGCTTCAACCGCGACAGCAGGGCGCCATCCACCGCATTCTCGACCATCAGATAGCCGTGTTCGTGGAAGAACGCGCACTGGTCGGGGCGAAGCTCGGGCATGGGCGCTCCGGCTAATCGAGTGATCGACACGGCCATGTTAGGGAGAGTGCAGGAATAGGAAAAGCGTTCCCGCCTTTCGATGAGAGACATTTGCTGGCTACGCAGGCCGTGACATTGGTGAGAAATCCGGGCTAGAACCGGCCGCGCCCCTCGCCCGCGTGTCCTGGGCCGATGGGCGTCCCCTCACAACAAATCTTCGCATCATCTGGAGGCGCCGCGCATGACCGTCGAGAACCGCTGCAAGAGAAAGATGCTCGCGGGCGAGCCCGCGCTCGGGGCCTGGCTCGCGATGGGCAGCCCCATCGCTGCCGAGATCGTGGCCAACGCCGGCTACGACACGGTCATCATGGATCACGAGCACGGACCCGGCGACCTGCTCAACGCCATCGGCCTGATGCAGGCCGCGGCCTCGTCCGGCGCGACGCCGATGATGCGCGTGCCGTGGAACGACATGGTCTACATCAAGCGGGCGCTCGACATCGGCGTGATGGGCATCGTCGTGCCCTATGTGCAGAACGCCGCCGAGGCCGCGGCGGCGGTCGCCGCCTGCCGCTATCCGACCGTGGGCGTGCGCGGGGTTGCGCCCCACGCAGCACGCTGCTCGCGCTGGGGCTCGCAGATCAAGGACTATCTCGCGGCAATGCCGCAGGAGATCCTTGTCGCCTGCCAGATCGAGACCGAGGAAGCGATCGACAATATCGAGGAGATCGCGGCGGTCGACGGCGTCGACATGCTGTTCCTCGGGCCGAGCGACGTCTCGGCGAGCATCGGCCACATGCTCGACATGGAAGAGCCGAAGGTGATCCAGCTGCTCCAGAAGGCGGAGCGCAAATTGCGCGCGACGGGGAAGCTGCTCGCCACGGTCACGCGCCCCGGCAAGTCCGTCAAATGGACCTTCGAGCGCGGCTACGACCTGGTCGTCTGCGGCCAGGACGCGAAGCTGCTCCAGGGTGCCGCCCTCGCCCAGGTCAAGGAGTTCCGCGACTCGCCGCCGAAGAAGCGCGCCCGTTAGAACTCAACCGGGCGCTCGCTCAAGTCGCCCGGTAGTGGGCCTCCTCGTCCGGCTTGCCGGGGCAGGTGGCACGTCCGCTCTCGACCAGATTGATCAGGTGGGCGAGCACGGTGCGGGCGGCGGCGGGGCGGAGGCGCGGGTCGAGCCCCCGGTAGCGCAGGGTCACGATCTCGGGAATGGTCGCAGCACCCTCCGCCACGGCGGACAGGATCTCCGCCTCCCGCCGGCGCCGATGGCTGAGCAGCTTGCCGACGAAGCGTTGCGGCTTGGGAATCGGCGGCCCGTGCGTGGGCCAGTAGGTCTCCTCGTCGCGCCCCTTGAGCTTCTCCAGCGAAACCATGTAGGCGCCCATGTCGCCATCCGGCGGCGAGACCACCGTGGTCGACCAGCCCATCACGTGATCGCCGGAGAAGAGCGCCCGCTCCTCCACCAGCGCGAAGCAGAGATGGTTCGAGGTGTGGCCGGGGGTGTGCACGGCCTCGAGCGTCCAGCCGTCCCCGGCGACGACCGCGCCGTCTGCAAGCCGGTGATCCGGCACGAAGTCGCGGTCCGCGCCTTCCTCCACCGCCGGCCCCTCACCGCCCCCGTGCGGGCCGAAGCCGTAGGTCTCAGCTCCGGTTGCGGCCTTGATGTGGCGGGTCGCCGGCGAGTGGTCGATATGGGTGTGGGTCACGACGAGGTGAGTCACGGTCTCGCCGCGCACGGCAGCGAGGACTGCATCGACGTGCTGGGCCAAGTCGGGGCCGGCATCGATGATCGCCACCTCGCCGTGGCCCACGATGTAGGTGCCGGTGCCGTGGAAGGTGAAGACGCTCGGGTTGTGCGCGATGACGCGGCGGATCAGCGGCGAGACCTGCGCCACCGCGCCGTAGCTGAAGTCGAGCTCGCGGACGTAGGGGAGCGGCTCGCTCATGGCGCGAACCCGTCGTGGACGTCTGTCGGGTGCAGGACAATGCCCTCCAGGCTCGGCTCGTGACGGAGTGGATGGCGCCGATATGGACGGCAGCGCCCGGTTGAATGGCGGCGGGCAATGGGTATCATCGCTCCGCCGCCGGGGTCAAATGCCGGCGCGGAGAGACCAGAGAGGATGAGGGACGGCCCGTGACCATCGATCCGCCAGAGATCATCGAGGTCAGCGAGACGGTCGTTGCGTGCAACGGCGGCGGCGGCGCGCTCGGTCATCCGCGCGTCTTCCTCAATCTGGAGACGGGCGGCGCCATCGACTGCCCCTATTGCGACCGGCGCTTCGTCCTGAAGGCAGGCGCCGCCAAGTCCGGCGGTCACTGAGCCATCTCTCATCGAGCGCCGGTCCGCATCGCCAGCACGGCGATGAAGCCCAGCCCCGAAACCGCAGCACACACCCAGTAGGCTCCCGAGCCCCACGCTGCATAGAGCAGGCCCGCGATCAGGAGCCCGGCGCCCAGCCCCAAGCCGTTGGTCAGCGCAGCGAACAGCGCCTGCGCCGTGTTCGACGACCCGGCGGGCACCGTGCGGGCGATGAACACCATCGCGCCGAGATGCATCGCACCGAAGGTGAGCGCGTGCAGGCATTGGGCAAGCGCCAGAGCCCAAACCTCCGTCGTCAGCGCCAGCACCGCCCAGCGCACCACCCCGGCTAACGCTGCCGCCCCCAGGAGCCCGACCGGCCCGATGCGACGGAGCAGCGGCGCGTTGCACGCGAAGAGGATCACCTCGGCGACGACACCGCCCGCCCAGAGCATGCCGATCACCCATTCCGTGAGCCCGACGCTGAGCCAGTGGAGCGTCGAGAACCCGTAGAACACCGCATGCGCGCCGTGAATCGCCGTGGTCGCGATCACCATGAGGCGGAACTGCCGATCGCCCAGCACGCTCAGGATCGGCGCCGAAGGCGGCGCATCGCCGCCTCGCTTGTCCGGCATGGCGAAGGAGCCTGCGATCATCAGCGCGATGCAGACGAGGATCATGGTGAGGATCAGCTCGGCGGAGGGCACCGCGGCGGCCTCCAGCACCGCGCCCCCCACCGCCGCGGCGACGAGGTAAGACACCGAGCCCCACAGCCGCACGCGGCCATAGCCGGACTCCGCCGAGACCGTGCGCAGCGCGATGGTCTCGCCCAGCGGCAGCACACCGGCATAGACCAGCGTGAAGACGGTGCTCACCGCGAAGATCGGCCAGAAGCCCCAGGTCCAGTAGAAGGCGGCGGCGATCAGAAGCACGGTGAGCGCGCAGGCGACCAGCGGCCCCCGCGTGCTGTCGCGGCGATCGGCGAAGCGTCCGATGAAGGGGCCGGCGGCGGCGCGCAGCATGAGCGTGAGCCCGAGCATCAGCCCGATCTCGGTCACCGAGAGGCCGCGCGCCTGCAGGAAGAGCGGCCAGAACGGCAGCGCCACCCCCGCCACCAGAAAATAAGCCGCGTAGAAGGCGGAGATGCGGGGTGCCGCATAGGGGATGGAAGCGCTGCGGGCAGACACGGGGGGCAGCTCGCGGTTGACGACGGTTGACGGCGGCCGCGCGGCGCCCGCTGTGCGGGGGCCGGCCTGCGTGGCATAGTGGCGCGCATCGCCGAGAGCAAGTGCCCGCCGACGAGACCCTGAAGCCGGAGCGCCCATCGTGAGCCACGAAGCCCCCGACGACGCGGGCGCCCTGCGCCACCTCTACCTCATCGACGGCTCGGGCTTCGTCTTCCGCGCCTTCCATGCGCTCCCGCCGCTGACCCGCCCTGACGGCACCCCGGTCAATGCGGTGCTCGGCTTCACCAACATGCTGTGGAAGATCCTGCGCGAAACCGATGCGGACCATGCCGCGGTGATCTTCGACACGGCGCGGCTCACCTTTCGCAATGAGATCTACGAGCTCTACAAGGCGAACCGGGGCGAGACGCCGGAGGAGCTGATTCCGCAGTTCCCCCTCGTCCGCGAGGCCGCCGGCGCCTTCAACCTGGCGTCGATCGAGCTCGTCGGCTTCGAAGCCGACGACCTGATCGCGGCTTATGTCGAGGCCGCGCGGGCGCGGGGTGCGCGGGTCACCATCGTCTCCGCCGACAAGGACCTGATGCAGCTCGTCGAAGGCGACTCGGTGGTCATGTACGACTACTTCAAGAATCGGGAGATCGGCCCCGACCAGGTGCATGAGCGTTTCGGCGTGGGGCCTGAGCGGGTGATCGACGTGCAGGCGCTCGCCGGCGACAGCACCGACAACGTGCCGGGCGTGCCCGGCATCGGGGTCAAGACGGCAGCGCAGCTCATCAACGACTATGGCGACCTCGATTGCCTGCTCGAACGTGCCGAAGAGATCAAGCAACCCAAGCGGCGCCAGAACCTGATCGAGCATGCCGAAATGGCGCGCCTTTCCCGCGATCTCGTGACGCTGCGGCGGGATGCGCCCTTGCCGATGCCGCTGGAGGCGCTTGTGCGCCGTCAGCCGGAGCCGGGCGCGCTTCGCGCCTTCTTCCAGGAGAACGGCTTCAGGTCGATCGCCGCGCGGCTCGGGACCGATGGCGGAGAGGCAACGCTGGCCGAGGAGGAGGCGGAGCCGGACGAGACGGCCCCCCTCCCCGCCGCCTACCCGCTGGTGACGGATGCGGGCGCGCTCGCGGGCTGGGTAGAGAAGGCGCGCGAGAGCGGCGTGCTGGCGCTGGAGCCATTCAGGGCGGCGGGGTCTCCCGAGGGCGCCGGCCTCACGGGCCTCGCGCTCGCCACGGCGCCGGGCGAGGCCTGCTATGTCCCCCTCGGCCACGCCAGCCCCGACCTGATGGAGGCGGCACAGGCGAGCCGGCAACTCGACCTCGCCGAGGCGCTGGCGGTCCTCGATCCGGTGCTGACCGACCCCGGCGTGCTTAAGCTCGGCCTCGACATCAAGCAGACCCTGCGCATGCTATCCACGCACGGGCGAACGCTCGCCCCGGTCGACGATCCCATGCTGGCCTCCTGGGTGCTCGACGGCAGCCTGCACGGCCATGCCCTCGAGGACCTGACGCAGCTCCATCTCGACCGCGCTGCGCCGGCGCTTGCCGCCGTGCTCGGCAGCGGGCGCAACAAGGTTTCCATCGACGCTGTCTCGCCCGAGGCGCTGCGGGATACCGCCGCGGCGCACGCCGATCTCGCGCTCCGCCTCCACAGCGTCATTCGGCCGCGCCTCGTCGCGGATCGTCTCACCACGGTGTTCGAGCGGATCGAACGCCCGCTGATCGCGGTGCTGGCCCGGATGGAAGCCGCCGGCATCCTCGTGGACCAGGGCGAACTCGTCGCGCTGTCGGCGGACTTCGCCGGCCGGATCGAGACGCTGGAGAGCGAGATCCACGCCCTTGCCGGCCATCCCTTCACCATCGGCTCGCCCAAGCAGCTTGGCGAGGTGCTGTTCGACGAGATGGGGCTCCGGAGCGGGCGCAAGGGCAAGTCGGGCGCCTACAGCACCGGCGCGGACATTCTGGAGGAGTTCGCGGCCCAAGGCCACGACCTGCCGGCGCGGGTGCTCGACTGGCGCCAGCTCACCAAGCTCAAGAGCACCTACACGGACGCGCTGATCGGGCACATCGACCCCGCAACCCGGCGCGTGCACACGACCTTTACCATGACCGCCGCGAACACCGGGCGGCTCTCCTCCAACGACCCCAACCTGCAGAACATCCCGATCCGCACCGAGGAGGGCCGCCGCATCCGCCGCGCCTTCGTCGCCGCTCCGGGTCATGTGCTGCTGTCCGCCGACTATTCGCAGATCGAGCTTCGCATCCTCGCCCACGTCGCCGACGTAGACTCGCTCAAGGACGCCTTCCGCGAGGGGATCGACATCCACGCGCTGACCGCGAGCCAGGTGTTCGGCTTGCCGCTCGAGGGCATGGACCCGATGGTCCGCCGCTCGGCCAAGGCGATCAATTTCGGGATCATCTACGGCATCAGCCCCTTCGGGCTCGCCCGCCAGATCGGCGTCCCCCAGGCCGAGGCCAAGGGCTATATCGAGGCCTATTTCGCGCGCTATCCCGGCATCAAGGACTATATGGAGCGCACCAAGAAGGCGGCGCATGCGGAAGGCTTCGTGACCACGCTCTTCGGCCGCAAGTGCCGGCTGCCGGGCATCAACGACCGCAATCCGGCGCGCCGCGCGTTTCAGGAGCGGGCGGCGATCAACGCGCCGATCCAGGGGGCCGCAGCCGACGTCATCAAGCGCGCGATGATCCCCATGCAGGGCGCACTGGAGGCGCGAGGCCTACACGCCCGGATGTTGCTCCAGGTGCACGACGAGCTGGTGTTCGAGGTGCCCGAGGCCGAAGTCGACGAAACCGGCGCGGTGGTCAAGCAGGTGATGGAAGGCGCCGCCCATCTGGACGTGCCGCTCACCGTCGATGTCGGCACAGGCGCAAGCTGGGCCGACGCTCACTGACGCCAGCCCGTCGGGAGCGGCGGGACGTCGCGGTCAAGGCACGCGCCCTGCAAAGGCGCCGTTGACTGGGCCCGATCCTGTGGCATACTGCCCATGACGCGCGGGCCGGCGTTCGCCGGGTAGGCCCGCGCGCTGTTGCATCTTATCCCACCGTCGTGAGCGCAATGAAAACCTTCTCGGCAACGCCTGCCAACATCGATAAGAAGTGGATGCTGGTGGATGCCGAGGACCTCGTCCTCGGCAGGCTCGCCACCATCGTCGCCACCCGCCTGCGCGGCAAGCACAAGCCAAGCTACACGCCGCACATGGACTGCGGCGACAACATCATCATCGTCAATGCCGAGAAAGTACGGCTCACCGGGCGCAAGCGGGAAGACAAGCTCTACCATCACCACACCGGGTATCCCGGCGGGCTCAAGACCCGCACCGCCGCCCGCATCCTTGGCGGCAAGCGGCCGGAGACGGTGGTAATCAAAGCGGTGCAGCGGATGATCCCCAAAGGCCCCTTGGGCCGCCAGCAGATGGCGAACCTCAAGGTCTATGCCGGCGCGGACCATCCGCACGAGGCGCAGCAACCCGAACCCCTCGACATCGCCGCGATGAATCCGAAGAACGCGAGGAGCACGCTGCGTGGCTGACGAGTCGAAGACCCTGACCAGCCTTGCCGAGCTCGGCGAGGTCGCCCTGCCCGACGTTGAAATCGAGCCCGAGCCGCAGATCGACCGCCTGGGCCGCACCTACGCGACCGGCAAACGCAAGGACGCGGTCGCGCGCGTTTGGCTGCGGCCTGGCGTCGGCACGATCACGGTCAACAAGCGCGCGGTGGAGGTTTACTTCGCCCGCCCGGCGCTCAGAATGATCATCAACCAGCCAGCGGAGCTGGTCGCGCGCCTCTCCCAGTACGACGTCATCTGCACCGTCAAGGGCGGCGGCCTCTCCGGCCAGGCCGGCGCGGTTCGGCACGGCATCAGCCGGGCGCTGGTGGCGCGCGAGCCGGAGCTCCGCAAGATGCTCAAGTCCGGCGGCTTCCTCACCCGCGACAGCCGCGTCGTGGAGCGCAAGAAGTACGGCAAGCGCAAGGCCCGCCGGAGCTTCCAGTTCTCGAAGCGCTAACCAAGGCGTCGCCGGCGCGGCTGCACTGATGTGCTTCCCCGCTCCGGCTCCAGCGATCACGGCAGACCCACAATGAGCCCCTCCTCATCCGGCACGGGCAACACCGCCCGCGTCGGCGTGCTCGGTGCGAGCGGTTATACCGGCGGCGAGTTGCTGCGCCTGCTGGCGAGCCACGACGGCTTCTCGGTCGGCCTGCTCACCGCCGAGCGGCGCGCGGGCCAGAGCCTGGAAGCGGTCTTTCCCCATCTGGGCGGCGCCGGCTTCCCCGACCTCGTCAAGATCGAGGACGCCGCCTGGGACGCCCTCGACGCGGTCTTCTGCTGCCTGCCCCACGGCACCACGCAGGAGGTCGTTGCCGCCCTGCCGGGCCATCTCAAGGTGGTGGACCTCTCGGCCGACTTCCGTCTCGCGGACCCGGGAGTCTACGCGGAATGGTACGGGCGGGCGCACGGCGCCGTGGCGCTCCAGGCAGAGGCGGTCTACGGCCTGACCGAGCTCGCACGCGATGAGGTGCGCAGCGCCCGCCTCGTGGCGAACCCGGGCTGCTACCCGACCGCGTCGCAACTGCCGCTGGCGCCGCTGCTCGAAGACGGGCTGATCGAGAGCGAGGACATCATCATCGACGCCAAGTCGGGAGTCTCGGGCGCGGGGCGCGAGGCCAAGCAGGCGAGCCTTTTCGCCGAGGTCGGCGAGGGCGTGCACGCCTACGGTATCGCCCATCACCGCCACGCGCCGGAGATCGAACAGGGGCTCTCGGCGGCGGCGGGGACGCCCATTCGCGTCAACTTCACGCCCCATCTGATTCCGATGAACCGGGGCATTCTGGCGACGATCTACGTCCGCAGCCGCGCGGGCGCCGACGCCCTGCGCGATGCGCTCTCCCGGCGCTATGCGGACGAGCCGTTCGTGCGCGTCCTGCCAACGGGCGCAGCACCCGCGACCCGTCACGTGCGGGGTTCGAACCACTGCCTCATCGGGGTCTTCGACGACCGGATCGAGGGGCGCGCCATCCTGATCTCGGCCATCGACAATCTGGTAAAGGGCGCCTCCGGCCAGGCGATCCAGAACATGAACCTGATGCACGCCCTGCCGGAGACGACCGGGCTCGGGCAGGCGCCGCTCTTCCCTTAGAGGGTCGGGAGCATATGTCGGCCGGCCTGCTCCTGCCCTACCACCACCGCTGGCCCAAGGTGGCGCCGAACGCCTTCGTCGCGGCCGGCAGCAGCGTGATCGGCGATGTCGTGCTCGGGGCGCAGTCGAGCGTCTGGTTCAACTGCGTCCTGCGCGGCGACGTGAACTACATCCGCGTCGGCGCGCGCAGCAACGTCCAGGACGGCACGATCATCCACACCGCCACCGCCGACGGCCCCACGCTCATCGGCGAGGACGTGGTGGTGGGCCACATGTGCCTGCTCCATGCCTGCGTGCTGGAGGACGGCTGCATGATCGGCATGGGCGCCACGGTGATGGACTACGCGGTGGTGGAGACCGGCGCCTGGGTCGCCGCCGGTGCGCTGGTGACGCCCGGCAAGCGGGTCAAGAGCGGCGAGATGTGGATGGGCCGGCCGGCACGGCCTACGCGGATGGTGAGCAACGCTGAGCGCGAAACCATCGTGAGCATCGCCCGACGCTACGCGAACAGAGCCGGCGAGTACCGTGCCTCGTCGGGCCCGCCGCAGCGGGCCCCCGCTATCATGCGGCCAGCACGTAGGAGCCCGGCGCGTCCTCGATCGGCTTGAGCGCTCCTGCGCCGGGAACACGCGCCGGCACCTTGTTGCCGCCGGCACGGCGGCGCTGCCATGCGTGCCAGTCGTTCCACCAGGAACCCTCGTGGCGCTCGGCGGCGGCGAGCCAGGCGTCGGCACCCTGCGACTCCACGATCGGCCCGGTCCAGTAGCCGTATTTTCCGGCCGCGGGCGGATTGATGATGCCGGCGATATGGCCGGAGGCGCCGAGGACGAAGCGGCGCTGCCCCCGATAGAGCCCGCACGCGGCGAAGCAGGACTGCCACGGCGCGATGTGATCCTCCCGCGTCGCCACGATATAGGTCGGAATGTCGACGCGGCGGAGGTCGATGGGAACGCCAGCGAGGCTCAGGCCCCCTGGCTGGGCGAGCAGGTTCTCCCGATACATCTTGCGCAGGTAGTAGCCGTGCATCGCCGCCGGCATCCGGGTCGAGTCCGAGTTCCAGAATAGCAGGTCGAAGGGCATCGGCTCCCGGCCGAGGAGGTAGTTGTTGACGACGAATGACCAGATCAGGTCGTTAGAGCGAAGCATGTTGAAGGTCGTCGCCATGTGGCGGCCGTCGAGGTAGCCCTTCTCCGCCATCATGGCGTCGAGGGACTCGATCTGGGCATCGTCGATGAAGACGCCGATCTCGCCGGGCTCCGCAAAATCGACGAGGGAGGCGAAGAAGGTCGCGCTCTTGATGCGCTCGTCACCCCGCGCCGCGAGATACGCCAGCGTCGCCGCCGTGAGCGTGCCGCCCAGGCAGTAGCCGATCGGCGCCGCATCGCGCTCGCCCGTGGCCTCCGCAATCGCATCGAGCGCAGCCAGCGGGCCTTCCAGCATGTAGTCCTCGAAGGTCTTCTCCGCGAGCCGCTCGTCCGGGTTGACCCAGGAGATCATGAAGACCGTGTAGCCCTTCGACACCGCCCACCTGACGAACGAGTTTTTCGGCCTCAGATCGAGCACGTAGTACTTGTTGATCCAGGGCGGCACGATGAGGAGCGGCCGGCGATACACCGTCTCCGTGCCAGGCGCATACTGGATCAGCTGCATGAGGTCGTTCTGGAAGACGACCGTTCCGGGCGTCGTCGCGACGGTCTCGCCCAGGGTGAAATGGCCTTCGTCCGACATCCGCGGCGCGAACCGGCCGTCGTTGCGCTCGAGATCGTCGAGCACGTTGCGGAGGCCCCGCAGCAGGTTCTCGCCCTTGGTCTCGACTGTCTCCCGCAGGGCCGCCGGATTGGTGGCGAGAAAATTGGTGGGCGCCAGCGCGTCGACGAATTGGCGGCTGTAGAAGACGAGCTTCGCGGCGTCCCTTTCCTCCAGCCCTTGAATGCCTCCCACCGCCGACTGAACGCAGGCGGCGGTCAGCAGGTAGGACTGCTTCAGATGATCGAAGACCCAGTTCTCGGTCCAGGCCGGATCGCGAAAACGCCGGTCGTCGGGCTCGGGCTCAACGATCGGCTCCGGCGGCGCCTCGCCCTGCAGGCGTTGGGCGCCCTGCTGCCACAGCCTGAGATAGCCGTCCCACCACTTCATCTGAGCGTCGATCAGCGGCGAGGGGTCGGCGGCAAGGCTCCGTGCCATCGCCATGAAGGCGTCGCTCAGGTTGAGCGGGTCGGCGCTCGACCCGGCGCCCGCCGCGCCCTGCCCGCTCAGCAAGCGCGCGGCCATCCGCTGGCTCTGCGCCGCAATGGCGGCGAGATGCTCAGCCATATCGCTTTCCGTCCCGTCCGCGGCGGTCGGTTCATCGGTCATTGCAAGCCGGATCCATGTGAGTTTGGCGAGCGCGCCTGCCGGCCGGTGCCCGCGTATGCGATTGATGGGAATTCCGTATATGCTACTAACGAGTCGCACCGTTCTCAATACTTGCGGACGCCGGACGCCGCCAACAATCCAGGAGAATGCGCCATGCCCCAACCCCAGGCCACCCAGACGACTGCGCAGGCTCGAAGGCGGCGCTCCATGCGCCCGCTGACGCTCCTCGCAATCGGGCCCCTCGCCCTCGGGCTCCTCGTCGGCGGTTGCACGGCGGTCGAGGATACGACCGATTACATCGGCGACCTGTTCAGCTACGTCGAGGACGACGACGAGATCTTCGGCGACAACGCTATCCCGGGCGGCGACGAGCCTTATCGCTCGCTCAGCGAGGTGCCGGGCGAAGCGCCCGCCATGTCGAGCACGGAAGAGCGCGCCGCATTGACCGCCGGACTGGTGGCGGATCGCGAGAACGCGCAGCACACGGCGGAGACGCTTCGCGCGCGCGTGGGCCCGGAAGAACCGATGACGCAGGTTCGGGCGGTCTATCAGCCGGCGGAAGAGGCAACGGAGCCCGCTCCGGCGAACGGCGGATGATCGCGCCGGACGTCCCTCTCGTCGGAACCAAGGGCGTGCCAGCCACCGCCGGCGTGCCCCGCAACCCGTCACTCAACCGGCTCGCTGAGACCCCCGCCCCATCGTGACCGATTGTTCCCTTGCTGCGCCGGGCGGCCAGGGATCGGCCGGGCGCCCTCCACCCGTGCCGCAACCGATGCCGGAAGAAGCCCTCCCCCATGCCTGAGCCGCTGCGTATCGCCATTGCCGGACTGGGCACGGTCGGCTGCGGCGTGCTCGCGCTCCTGCGCGACAACGCAGCGCTGCTCGAGCAACGGACGGGCCGGTCGATCGAGGTGGTCGCGGTCTCGGCGCGCGACAAGGGCAAGGATCGCGGGGTCGCGCTCGACGGGCTCGAGTGGCGGGATGACGCCCGAGCGCTCGCCACCCACCCCGCCGTCGGTGTCGTCGTCGAGCTGATCGGCGGGTCGGAGGGCACCGCGCGGGCGCTCTCGGAGGCGGCTCTCGCCCACGGCAAGCATCTGGTGACGGCCAACAAGGCCCTGCTTGCCCATCACGGCGCGGCGCTCGCAGAGGCCGCGCAGCGGGCGCATCGTCATCTCGGTTACGAGGCAGCCGTCGCCGGCGGCATCCCCATCGTCAAGGCGCTCCGCGAGGGCCTCGCGGGCAACCGGCTCGGCGGCGTCTACGGGATCCTGAACGGCACCTGCAACTACATCATGACGGCGATGCACGAGTCCGTGCAGGCCGGCCAGGCGCGGGAATTCGAGTCCGTGCTCCATGAGGCGCAGGAGCTGGGTTATGCGGAGGCCGATCCCTCGACTGACATCGACGGGATCGACGCCGCCCACAAGCTCGCGATCCTCGCCAGCGTCGTGTTCGGATGCCCGGTCGATTTCGATGCCGTGCATGTCGAGGGCATTCGTCACGTCAGCGCGCTGGACATCGGCTTCGCCATCGAGCTCGGCTACCGCGTCAAGCTCTTGGGCATTGCCCGCGCCGGCGAGGACGGCATCACCCAGCGCGTGCATCCCTGCATGATCCGCGAGGCGGCGCCCATCGCCCGCGTCGATGGCGTCTTCAACGCCGTGGTGGCGGAAGGCGATCGGATCGGGAGCGCGCTCTTCGAGGGACCCGGCGCCGGCGCCGGCCCGACCGCATCGGCCGTGGTCGCCGACCTCGTCGATATCGCCCGCGGCCAGATCATGCCGGCCTTCCCCGCTGCCTCCGAGGGCGCGCAGCGGGCGGCGGCGAGACCCATGGACCACCATGTCGGCGCCTATTACATTCGCCTGATGGTGGTGGACCGGCCGGGCGTCATTGCCGGCATCGCCGCCTGCCTGCGGGACGAGCAGGTCTCCGTCGAAGCCATGCTGCAGCGCGGGCGGAACCCCGGCGAGCTGGTCCCGGTGGTACTCACCACGCACGAGTCGGATGAGGCAGCCGTGGTGCGCGCGCTTGACGCGATCGACCGGCTCGACACGGTGCTGGAGCCGCCGCGCATGATCCGGATCGAAGCGTTCTAGGAGGAGCGCATGGCAACAGAGGAGATCATCTCCCTCGACCGGAACCTGGCGCTGGATGCGGTGCGCGTGACCGAGGCCGCGGCCCGCGCCGCAGCCCGGCTGATCGGCCGGGGCGACGAGATGGCCGCCGATCAGGCCGCCGTCGACGCCATGCGACGCGGCCTCAATGCGCTCGACATCGCCGGCACGGTGGTGATCGGCGAGGGTGAGCGGGACGAGGCGCCGATGCTCTACATCGGCGAGACCGTCGGCACCGGCAAGGGGCCGAGCCTCGATGTCGCGCTCGACCCGCTCGAAGGCACCACCATCTGCGCGACCGGCGGCCCCAACGCGCTCGCCGTGCTCGCCATGGCGGAGAAAGGCGGCTTCCTCGCCGCGCCCGACACCTACATGGACAAGATCGCAGTCGGCGACGGGCTGCCGGACGAGTTGGTCGATCTCGACGATCCGCCCGCCACGACGCTCGCCAAGCTTGCCAAGGCCAAGGCCTGCGATGTCAACGAGCTCACCGTATTGATCCTGGACCGGCCCCGGCACGAGGAGCTGATCGCCAAGGTGCGCGAGACGCAGGCCCGCATCCAGCTGATCCGGGACGGCGACGTCGCCGGCGTGATCGCGACCACCCGGCTCAACCGCACCGTCGACATCTACATGGGGATCGGCGGCGCGCCCGAGGGCGTGCTGGCCGCCGCTGCGCTGCGCTGCATCGGCGGCCAGATGATGGGCCGGCTCGTCTTCCGCAACCGACGAGAAGAGGCGCGCGACGACGAGAAGAGGCGCGCCGCAAAATGGGCGTCACCGACTTGGGCCGCAAATACCCACCGGGGTGACCGACGGTGCGATGCTGCGCGGCGTCTCGCGTCTCCCCAACTTGCTCCCAGACCGGCACCCTGCGCATGATCGAGGCGGAGCACGACTTCTCCCGCGCGCCCGCGCGGGTCGGCATGTGACGCGCCTCGGCGTTACGCCCTCGCCCGGCCTGTCGTCGACCGCGTGTGCAACCGGAAATGGGCGTCACCGACTTGGGCCGCAAATACACCCTGCACGAGCTCGCGAGCGGCAACGTGATGTTCTGCGCGACCGGGGTGACCGACGGTGCGATGCTGCGCGGCGTCTCGCGTCTCCCCAACGGCGCGCGGACCAACTCGGTGGTCATGCGCTCCCAGACCGGCACCCTGCGCATGATCGAGGCGGAGCACGACTTCTCCCGCGCGCCCGCGCGGGTCGGCATGTGACGCGCCTCGGCGTTACGCCCTCGCCCGGCCTGTCGTCGACCGCCCACCCACCTCTCCCTGTCCCTCTCCCCCCTGAAGGGCGGAGAGGGAACCGCACCGCAGACGCACGTCACTCCCTCTCCGCCCCCGGGGGCGGAGAGGGCCGGGGTGAGGTGGGGGATGATGCGCGCCACGCGCAGAGGCGCATGGGGCGATGAGCGACGGAGCCGCGATGCTCGGCGTCGAGCGATCGCTGCTCGGCAAGCGCTGGCGCGCGCGGCTCGCCGATTCCATGGCGGGCCTCTCCCTGGCCCAATCCATCGAGTTGCCCGAGCTGATCGGGCGCGTGCTCGCCGCCCGCGGCATTGCGGCAGACGAGGCGCCCGAATACCTCAACCCGACGCTCCGCCGCCTCCTGCCCGACCCGCTTCACCTGCGCGACATGGAAAAGGCCATCGCGCGACTCGCCCGCGCGCTCGAAGCAGGCGAGAAGATCGCCGTCTTCGGCGACTACGATGTGGACGGCGCAACCTCGGCCGCCCTCTTGAGCCGCTTCTTCGAGGCCGTCGCCGGGCCGCCGACGATCTACATTCCCGACCGCCTGCGCGAGGGCTACGGCCCGAACGGAACCGCCATGCGAATACTCGCGGCGCAGGATGTCCGGGTGGTCGTCACCGTCGACTGCGGGATCAGCGCCTTCGACGCGCTCGCCGAGGCTGCCGACGCAGGCCTCGACGTGATTGTGGTCGACCACCACCTGGGCGAGGCCCGGCTGCCGCCTGCCTGCGCCGTGATCGATCCCAACCGGCTGGACGACGACAGCCCGCATCGCCAGCTCGCCGCCGTGGGGGTCGCCTTCCTCCTCGTCGTCGGACTCAACCGGCACCTGCGCGAGGCAGGCTGGTATCGCGACCGGGCTGAGCCCGACCTCCTGCAATGGCTCGACCTGGTGGCGCTCGGCACCGTCTGCGACGTGGTGCCGCTCACCGGTGTCAACCGCGCGTTCGTGCGCCAGGGCCTCACGGTGATGAGGCAGCGGCGCAATCTGGGCCTCAGGGCGCTCGGCGACGTGGCCGGGCTGGAGGAGCCGCCGGGGGTCTATCACCTGGGCTTCATCCTCGGCCCACGGGTCAATGCCGGCGGCCGGGTTGGCGAAGCGAGCCTGGGGGCGCGCCTCATGATCACGGCGGATGAGGACGAGGCGGCCAAGATCGCGCGCCACCTGGACGCGCTCAACCGCGAGCGCCAGGCCATCGAGGCGGCGGTGCTGGAGGAGGCCATCGAGCAGGTCGAAACAGCAGCCAGTGCCGGAGAGCTTTCTTCGGCACCCCTGGTCCTCGCTCACGACGAGCGCTGGCACGCCGGGGTGATCGGCATCGTCGCGAGCCGGCTCAAGGAGCGCTACAACCGGCCGGCGGTCGTCGTCGCCTGGGAGGATGGTATCGGCAAGGCGTCCTGCCGCTCGGTGCCGGGCGTCGATATCGGCGCCGCCATCACCGCGGCCCGGCAGGCGGGCCTGCTGGTTAATGGCGGCGGCCATCCGATGGCGGCGGGCTTCACCGTCGAGCAGTCGGGGTTCGAAGCCCTGAACGATTTCCTGAACACCCGCCTCGCCGGTGCGGGGGGCGCGGCAGACCTCGCGCCGAGCCTCGGCCTCGACGGCGCGCTCGGCGTGGAAGGCGCGACGGCGGACCTGCTGGAGATGCTGGAGGCTGCCGGCCCCTTTGGCGCCGGCAACCCGGAGCCGCGCTTCGCCATCGCCGGCGCCCAGTTGCTCCGCGCCGATATCGTGGGCCGCGGCCACGTGCGCTGCCAGCTTTCCGGCCGCTCGGGCAAGCGGCTCAAGGGCATCGCCTTCCGCGTCGCCGACAATGCGCTGGGCACCGCGCTGCTCGCGGGTACGGGCGAGCCCTTCCACCTGGCGGGCCGGCTCCGCCTCGACCGCCGCCGGGGCACCCGCGCCGTCGAGCTACACATCGACGACGGTGCTCCGGCGCCCACCGCCGGAGACGACCCATAGACATGTACGAGGCTCTTGATTCCGGGGCACCCGGCCCGCTACATAGCACCGCCTATTGTGACGACCCCTTCGTCTAGAGGTTAGGACACCACTCTTTCAAGGTGGAGACACGGGTTCAATTCCCGTAGGGGTCACCACCCGTTCCATATTTCCGTTGTATTTCATGAGTTTAGAACCCCCTTTTGTCCAACCTTTCGGAAAGGTTGGACAATATTTGTTCGTGATCCGCCCCCAGCTTCGCCATGCCCGAGGTTGTGAGTTTGGCCCGGTTTGCAGCCGCCGTGTAGCGGCTCGCCTCCTTCGCGGTGCGGTGCGCGAGGAAGGCCATGACCTCCCATTCGGTCGCGCCATGCTCGGCCAAGCGACGGGCGCAGGCCTTCCTGAGCCCGTGAGCTGAGCAATGGTTCAACCCCGCTTCGGCGCACATGTCTCGGAACACGTTGCTGAGAGATCCCGCCGTGTAGCCCTTGCCCTGAGTCCCGTGCGCCAGCAGCATCATTTGGTCGCGCGGAAGGTGCGCCAGTTCCTTCGCCAATTCAGGCAAGATCGGCAGGTCTACTTCCTGGCCTGTCTTGCCCCGACGATAGGAGAGTCGGGGGCCGCGAATGTTCGCGCGGGTCATGGCCGCCGCATCCTGGCAGGCCGCTCCGGTGCCGAGGAACAGTTCAAGCGCCAGACGCGCCTTGCTTCCGATCGGGTGCGCGGCTCGGAAGGTCTCGACCTCATCGTCGGTCCAGGTGTGAAAGCCCTGCGACCTCACCTTGTGGGTATCAGCGAGCGCGGCGGGGTTCTGGCCCGCGAAGCCGTAGCGCTTCGCGGCAAAGCGGAATAGCTGCCCCATGTCCTTCTTGAGGCGGTTCGCCGCTTCCGGTCCGCCCTTCTTCTCCGACATGGCGCGGCTGCAAGGCCGCATAGCGGGCTTGTCCGATGGCCTCCCGTATCCAGTCGAGCCGGCCGCGCTTCGCCGCGCGGGTCGTCGGGGCGAGATTGCGGAACGCAGCCGACTCCAGATAGGTCGCGACCAAGTAGCCGACGGTGCCGGGTCGCGCTCGCCGCGTCGCAACCCGTGTGCCCTCGACCACTTCCTCGTAGGCAGCGCGGAACGCAGGCGAGCCGTAGGGCCCTGGCAGGTAGGTGTTCGATGGTGCGGCCCCGGATCGTGCGCCGCAGCCGGTGCCAGAACCTGCCGTGCCGGTCCTCCACCGTGCTGACGCCCGGAAAGGGATTCTTCCTGCGCTTCATGGGTCGGATATCCTCTCGATCATGGCGTCGATGTCATCGATCTCAGCGTCTGTGTCAGAGGCACTGTCAGTAAACACGAAAGCCTTGGTGCCATCGGGCTTCACGATCACCATTCCATTGCGGCCAGCGGCCTGCGCAGCTTTCGCGCAGCGCGTGAGCTCGGACTGAGTGACGGCTGACTTAGCGCAGGGCATTGTCTCGCCTGTGTCAGTCGGCGTCGCCGATACGTGGCTGCACGGTCTCCGATAGCATCCGCGGCCAGTAGGGCAGGCGCTCCTCGGTCGGTTGGTGATACCAGTAATTCCGGCCGCCGGCGCGAATTCGCCTAACGTGCTTCAATCTGACGATCTGCATTTCGTCTCCCCTGTCGTATCTTCTCTCTGGGAGATTGTGGTGGGGGTCGCGAGAAAGTGTCTGGCCTGCCCCCTGTTGAGTGATCCAGTTTCTACGAGAGAGCTGTTCAGCCATCGCCGCCGTCTCCACGCGCGCCGATCACCGGAAGCTTGCCAAGGGCAACCACGATCAATCTGTTCATCGACCTTGTCTCTCTTGGTTGCGTCTTCAAAGTGGCCACGGCAACGCTTCGCGCTGCGCGTAGCGCTTCGCCATCCGCATCGCGACGTCGCCCCTGCGCGCGTCAGACAGTCCGAGCTCGCGCGCGATCGACAACCAGGTGCGCCTCCCGTGCGCCTTGAGCCGATATGCCTGCCAGCCCGTGTCTGAGCACGGCCGACCCCGCCGGCCCACATCCGACACCCCTCGTCCGACGCGCGGGAACTTTTCTTGGCGGAGAGTGTTGATCGGCGCGCCGATTCGACGCTGATCGGCGCGCTAATGCGTTGATATCGCGTGACTGTGAGGGGTCAACATTCGACGCCGGTCAACACCGGTGAGCTCTCCGACCGAGGCCAGTTCCGCTTTCCAGCCGCGGTCGCGCTCGAGCCAGCGGCCCACCTGGTGGCGTACCTCATCCGGCAGGATCTCCCGCTTCGCCAGCCCCTCCGCCATCGCCATCGCGCGGTCGTAGCCCTCGACTTGAAGCGGCAGGGTCCGTTCCTGGCCGGCCCGTGCCTCCACCGCGTTCGCGACCGAATGGAAGTCCGCCACGTCGTCCCCGAGCCCCACGGTCTCCAGCCGGTCGAGGACCCCCCGAACCCGGCCCTGCAGGCGGGGCATGTCGGCGAGCCGGGCCCCGGCCCGCATCTCCCCGGCGTCACCCTCCGCCTCCCCCAACAGGACCCGGGCAGTGTCGCGAAGTTTCTGCGAACGATCCCGCCAGGCCGGCATGGCGTCGAGCCCGGATACTTCGCCGCCAAGCTCGCGAGCCTCTTCTTCCAGCCTCGCCCGCCGTTCCAGATGCCGGGCACCCTCGTCGAGGAAGGTCTCGATGGGAGCAATCTCGACCTCGATGCGGGCATCGCGGGCGAGCACCGCATCGACGCCTTCCTTCACCTCCGGTGCGAGGCCTGGCTCTCCCCGGAGTTCGTCGGCACGGGCCCGCAGAGGCTCCCATGCCGGAAGGTCGACCGGATCGGCGCCGGCCTCGCTCTGCTGCCGCTCGACACGCCGGCGCGCTTCCATGAACGCGTCCGCGCGCAGCCGTTGCGCTTCCTCCCCCAGCGCGTCCACGGCTTCGCGCACCCGTATGCGCTTTTCCGTGACGCGCGTGAGCCGGATGCGAGCCGGATCGGCGAGCTTCGCTCCCTCGCCCTCGCCGAGCAGCCGGAGCCCTTCCCGGCGTAGCGCCTCCGTCCGATCCATCAGGGCATCCGGTTCCAGCGTCCCGGCCGATGCAAGGCCGTCTCCGGATAAGGCGATCGCGGTTTCCTCGTCCAGATGGTCCCGGCAATCCCGCAGGAACGACTCGATGCGGCGACCCGCCTCCTCGAGATCCGGATGCTGTGGGCGATGTGGATGCGACACGTCCGGGGCGGGCGCGTGCGTTTCTCCTTGCGTCGTCCACGCCTCGACCTTCGGGCGGACACTCCCGGGCAGCCCGGGATCCCTCACGGCCTGCGCCCGTTCGGCGCGCTCCTCCGCCCCCGCCATGTCACGGGGATGGATGACCGCAGCGCGCGCTTCCGCCTCGTCGCGCCCCACGCTCTGCAGGATGCGCCGCAGCGCGGCCGCGATCCGCCCGGCGAAGCCTTCCCCAGCGCTCTCCTTCAACCGGCACCCGGTCTCCGCAAGCGCCCGGCCCTCGGCCAGCCAGGCCGCGTGCTCCGGCAGGTCCGATAGCGGGCGGCCGCGCCCCTCGGCCGCCCACTTGACGAGGGGCCATTGGCGGCCGTGCATCTCCGCCCTTTGAACGAAGGTGAGTTCCTGCCGCCGCCGGGCCACGATCTCCGCGTCCCAACGCCGTACCTCCGTCACGAATGCCGCGAGATCCGGCGGCAAGTCCATCCCCTCCGCCAGCGCCTCCACGCCCGTGACGATCCGGCCGTAGCCGTCCATGCGGCTGAGCTTGGCATTCTCCGCCTCGGCCCGCGCGGCAAGCGCGCGCCAGTCGTCCCGATACCGCCGCAGCATCCCGATTGATGCACTCGGCGCGCCGGGGGGCGCATCGTCGTCCCCCACGGCCTCCAGCGCCGTCATGCGGAAGCCGTCGTTCTCCTCCAACACCTCCTCGAGACGCTCGCGGTCGTCCGTCACCAATACGAAGCGGTCCCGTGCCCGGCTCGCCTCGACGTAGAGCCGCGCCTGGCCGTTCAGCTGCCCGTGCCCGGTATCCAGCACCCCGATCGCCGCGTCCCGCGTCATCCCCTGCGCCGCGTGCACGGTCGAGCTCCAGGCATGGTCGATATGGCGGAGCTGCGGATCGTCGCGGGCAAGCGACAGAACTTGTCCTTCGCCCAGGTCGAACCGCACCCGAGACCCGCCTCTCGGTCGAGCCAGCGATCGGCCTCGTCGTGCAACGCATGCCACTCCGGCTCCGAGCCCTCCTTGATCAGCCGCAGCCGCTCGACCTCCGCCAGAACCAGCACCGAAACCGCGATGCGCCGCAGCACCGGCACCGGAGCTTCGTGTGCTGCCCAAAGGGCAAAGGCGGCGCGCGCCGGATCACGCTGGGGTCAGCGGTGTTGATGAGCGTCGAGGAGGCGCGCCGCAAGTGCCTCGCCATCGAGACCGGAGCACGGTCCGATCGGACGCAGCGCAGCGCGGTCCCGACGTTCGGAGAGTTCGTCGCGGGTCCAGGGCGGGCGCGTCTCGACAGATGCAAACCATCGACGCGAAAGTCCACGAGCCGGACCCTGAAGGCACGCCTGCTTCCGGCCTTCGGCTCGCTGCCGCTGGACCGGATCACCCGTGCAGGTGTGACCCTCTGGTTCGACGAGTACAGCAGGACTGCGCCAGGCGGGGCCAACCAAGTGTTGAGCGTGCTTCGCCGAATACTGAACCACGCGGTCGTCTGCGGGCATCTCGACACGAACCCGACCCGGGGCATCAAGCCAAACCCCCGGCCGAAGCTCACGCGCTTTCTGTCGCGCGAGGAGGTCCGTCGCCTCCACCGCGAGCTGGACCGCTGTGCCGGCGCGCGGCCCTCACGCACGCGACAGGCAGACATCATCCGCCTGCTGCTGCTGACGGGATGCCGGAGGAGCGAGATCGTGACAATGCGCTGGCAGGACATCGACGGGGACACTCTCAATCTGGCCGACGCCAAGACCGGCCCGAGACGGGTCTTCCTGAGCGCACCTGCCCGCGCCATCCTTGAGCGTCAACGGCGATCGGCGAGCGCCTACGTCTTCCCCTCGCCCTTCAATCCGGGGCGGCCGCAATCGCCCAGCCTGCCGCTCTGGTACTCGGTGCGCAAGGAAGCCCGGATCGAGGACGTCCGCCTGCATGATCTGCGTCACACTTGTGCATCATGGCTTGACTTTCTCGCGGCTAAGGAAGTCATAAACCATTGTAATAGCGTATTTATTTCTCTATCCTGCAAACCCTCTCAACACCACGACTTACAATCCGCAATCAAATAGTCAACGGATTCACTCCATCATCAGACCCTGCCTGTCCCCAAATGTCCGCAAAGGTTCGGTCGGGCCGGTAGGCGATCGTGAACGTTCCGTGGTGCGGTGATGACGGGGGTTCGTATCACCGGTTGAGGATTCGTCTCCAGTCCTTTCTGAGGGGCCGAAGCCAGACGTCCTTCTTGGGCTTGTCGTACAGCTTGTCGCGGTCGTAGCGCCCGCGCCCCTGGGTGGTTCCGACACGGAGCCAGCCGGATGCCTTGTAGACAGCGCCGGTGAAGCGCGGGGTTTCGACGAAGGTCTCGATGAGCACGGGCGCGGTGTTGTAGCGCTCGGTCCAGTCGTCGGGCAGTTGGCGGCGGACGAGGGAGAGAATGTGCGAGCCCAGGTTGGGGATGGCGATCCAGGGCAGGATGAGGAACCTCGGGTTGTCGACCACGAGGGGAAGGTTCTTCTCACGTAGTTGCGGCGTCCACCCGATGAAGCTGTCGCGCGGCGCGTGCTTCCACGCGGCGGTTGAGAAGCCGAGCATGGCGAGCGGCCAGCCGTTTTGGTCGTGGATGGCGTAGCCCATCTGGGCGCCGACCAGGGTCTTGTGTCCGAGATAGTGGTAGCGGGCGATGAACTCGTTCCAGAGCTTGCCCTCCCGGGTGCCGCGCACAACGGTTCGCAGTTCGAGCGGGCGGACGTCGTCGAGGGTGGTCAGCGCCGTGAACAGCGGCGCTTCGGTGTCCGGCCCGAAGACGATCGGCCCGGGCCGGTTCTGCCACCCCTGCGGCGCCGGCAGGGCGATCAGGCCGTCCCGGTGCATGGCCAGCATGGTGTGACCCTGGCCATCATGTCCTTAAACCCACCGTCGGGCTTGAACCAGCCGATGCGCCGGCAGAACTCCTTCGACAGGGCATGGCGGTTGAGCAGCGGAGGGCCGGCGATCAGCGCGCGCAGCAACGCCATCTCCCCGGTGGTGAAGTCGCGGCCGTAATAGCGGCACTCGACTGTGCCGGTCATGCCGGCGCCGTGAAGGCGCGCCTGCGCTCCTCGCTCATCGACCATGGCAGCCACCAATGGGGCCGCGAGATCGGACAGTTCGGCCGCCTCGCGTAGGACATCTTTGCTCCGCCGTTGACAATTTTTTGCTAAAACCTGCAGGAGGCAGCGCTTCCACACTCCACGAAAGGCAGATTCATGGCGAACAGTTCCTCGACCCGGATCGACGAGAGCGACCTGACAAAGGGGCAACGTCGCAAGCTCAGTGCCCTTCGCAAGTCCGTCGGCGACGACATCGGCGAGCAGGCCTTCGCCGCCTGGCTCTCCTCGCAATCAGCGGCGTCCGGCGGCAAGTCCGACGAGAATGCCGCAATTATCGTTGATACTCTCTGGCCCCTCGTGCAGCAGGGCACGCTGGCGATCCCGCGCGGCGGCTATCTGCTCAGACGCGGCCGCGGCCGGCTTATCGTCGAGAGTGCGAAGTCCTAGTTTATCTCTTGAGGGCGCCGGCTTCATGACTGCCGCCGCCTCTCAAACTCCGTCGAATGCGCGCTCCTCCGGCCGTCCGAGATCGATCGGATAAGACCACTTGCACCGCTGGCCTCGCCGCAGGGGGCTGGGCCGGAGGACCTCGCCGCGCCGCTCACACCTGTTCAGTCAGCCGACAGTCGCGACCCCGCTTGCTCGTGCTATGCCGTCTCCCCGCTCACGAGCACGGCGGCCGACGAAGGCCCCTCGTTGGCTCTCGTCTCCGCGCCCCGGCACCTCCGGGCGACGCCGTTGCCAAGGGCCGTCAGACGCGCGCGTCGCTTCGATTCTCAGTGTTTGCCAATCTTGTGCCGCAATATTGAAGGTTCCTACGCATGTTGCAATTCTAATCGATTGTAATTCAAAAATTAATCAGTCCTCTCAAAATTCTGCTGTTTACCCCCGCCCGTATCCCGTCTTCATAACGTAACCGGATTGAATCCAACATACGGCCCCGCGCGTCCGCACTTGTCCCGCCGCCCGACCGAGCCGCGATTCCGCCATCGCGTCACGGGTAAGCGATGGGGTGGACGCCCCTCCCGACGGCATCGCGATGTGCCAGGTTGGCGGTGTTGTTAAACACCAAGCGAGGAAGGGGGCGTCCATGGGACAGGTTAACATGATCGGGATCGATCTGGCGAAGAACAGCTTTCAGCTGCACGGTGCGCGGGCGGACGGGTCGGTAGCGTTCCGCAAGAAGGTGAGCCGGGCGAAGTTGTTGGACTTTGTGGCTGCGCAGCCACGCTGCACGGTGGCGATGGAGGCGTGCGGTGGCGCGCACCATTGGGGCCGGGAGATCGGCAGTCTCGGTCATGCGGTGCGACTGGTCCCGCCGATCTACGTCAAAGCGTATGTGAAGCGGCAAAAGAACGACGCGTCGGACGCGGAGGCGATCTGCGAGGCGTCGTCGCGGCCGACCATGCGCTTTGTAGCTGTGAAGACGGAGGAACAGCAGGCTCGGGGCATGCTGTTCCGGACGCGCGATCTTCTGGTGCGCCAGCGCACCCAGACGATTAATGCGCTGCGCGGCCATTTGGCGGAGTTCGGTATCGTTGCCCCGCAGGCGCCGGCTCATGTCGGCCGGCTGGCCTCGGCGCTTGAGGGACCGGCTTCGGGGTTGCCGGAAGCGGTCCGCGAGCTGGGCGGCCTTCTGCTTGAGCAAATCGCCGGCCTCGATGCGAAGATTGCGGGCCTGGAGAGGGAGATCCACGTGAGTGCACGGCAGGATGAGGAGGCAAGGCGCCTGATGAGCGTGCCGGGGATCGGGCCGATCAGCGCGATGGCGATCCAGGCCTTCGCACCGCCGATGGAGAGTTTCCGGCGCGGTCGCGACTTCTCCGCTTGGCTCGGCCTCGTGCCGCGCCAGCACACGACGGGCGGCAAGCCGAAGCTGGGCAAGATATCGAAGATGGGCCAGCGCGATTTGAGACGGCTCTTGATCACGGGCGCGATGACTGTCGTCCGCTGGGCGGTTCGGCGCGGCGTAACGACGGACCCCTGGCTGGCCGGGATGCTGGCGCGCAAGCCGAGGATGCTCGTCGCGGTGGTGCTGGCCAACAGGATGGCGCGCATCGTCTGGGCGCTACTGACGACGAAGGAGAGCTACCGGGCTCCCGCCGCCGCCTGAGAGAACGGCGAAGTGCGGGAAGCCGTCGGGGATGTGGGCAGGACGGAGGACAGGTAAGGGCAAAGGTCAACGAGACCGGGTCGGGAAAACCAGCATCCGAACGGAGAGCTTTCAAGCTCGCGTAAGCGATTTGGACCCAATCCGCGCATCTCCATACGGGCCCGCGGCGTGTCATCTGCCGCATAGAGAGGCCGGACACACGACAGCACCTGACCGCATGCACCGAGCCGACCAAAAACTGCTTGCATCAACGGGGGCGTCCACACACGTTCGTTCAGGCCGTGGAATGGGTGCCGTCAAGCGCATCTCCCACGTTGAGGCGAAGCCCCACAAGGGGCTGTCTTTCTGCTGGTAACGCAATTTGCCATGCGCTATCGTCGTGCGCATGGCGGTTCTGGACGAGGATTTTGGCACCGACCTGACGCTGGTCGAGGGCATCCGCCGGCGCCTGCCCGAGGACTGGACCGAGCGCTACAACACCACGCCGGTGCTCATCGAGACTTTCGTAGAGACCCCGCGATATACCGGCGCGGTCTACAGGGCATCGGGCTGGATCCATGTCGGCGCCACCCAAGGGCGCGGGCGCTACGACCGGGACAGGCAGTACGACAAGCCGAAAAAGGATGTCTGGCTCCGGCCCCTGCGACGGGACTGGAAACGCACCCTCAATCGTTAAAATCCGCCGGGGCGGATTGAAACGCCCGCGCTGATTCCACGGCCTGAACGAACACTTACCGTGAACGTTCGTAAGCGATGGGGTGGACGCCCCTGGTGAAGCCGGGAAGCGGTGGCGTAAGTGCGCCGGCGAGGCGTGGTTGGTCACTTGGCCACCGGATCGGCGGAAGTGGCGCCTATCGTTGCGACGGGACCGAAGATATAGTTGGACGAGACACGGGACTTCGGTGGGAAGCTCGCCGAGCTTGGGTAACAGGGGCGAGTTTCCCGGACGAGGCCGCGCGGGGCGCGGCGCTACGGTCACAGCCAAGGAGCAGAGTCATGGTGGATCCCAGAGAGACACGCATCAGCCGACGGAGCGTCCTGAAGGGCAGCGCGGCCGCGTTCGGCGCGGCGGCGGGCGCGAGCGTCGTCGGCTTCCCGACCGTCTGGGCGCAGGACATCAAGGACATCGAGATCAGGATGGTCGGCACGGCCGTGACCATCTCCAGCACCTACGAGGCGATGGCCGAGGAGGCGCTGGGATTCACCTTCAGCATGACCGCGGTCGATCTCAGCACCATCGCCCAGCGCGCCATGACCCAGCCGCGCTCGGCCGACCTCTTCGAGCCGGACCTCGAGCAGTGGCCGCAGGTGTTCCCGTTCGGCACCATGCAGGCGATCGACACCACCAAGCTCGAGCATTTCGACTCGCTGCTCGGCATCTACAAGGCGACCGGCAAGATCGGGCCCGACGCCTGGTACGGCCAGGGCATGAACCCCTCGCGCTACTGCTGGACCTCGGACATCGAAAGCACCGATTTCGTGAAGCCTGAGTCCACCCAATGGATGACCATCGTGCCCGGCACCTTCAATGCCGACACCCTCGGCGCGCAGCCGGAAAAGATCGGCCGCCCCATCGAGACCTGGGCCGAGTTCCTCAATCCCGAGTTCAACGGCAAGACGGCGCTGCAGAACTTCCCCGGGATCGGGATCATGGACATGGCCATGGCGCTCGAAGCCAACGGCGAGATCACCTATAGCGACAAGGGCAACATGACGGTCGAGGAGATCAACTACACCTTCGACCGCCTCATCCAGCTCAAGAAGGACGGGCACTTCCGCGCCTTCTGGAGCACCTTCAACGAGTCCGTCAATCTGATGACCTCCGGTGAGGTGGTGCTGCAATCCATGTGGTCGCCGGCGGTGGCGGCGGTGCGCGCACGCGGCGTGCCCTGCGTCTATCTCGACCTGAAGGAAGGCTACCGCGCCTGGGCGCTCGGCTCGATGATCCCGCGCCACGTCGAAGGCAAGAAGCTCGGCGCGCTCTACGACTACTTCAACTGGTACCACTCGGGCCCCGCCGGCGCCTACTTCTCCAAGCAGGGCTACTACATCTGCACGCCCGAGAACACGAAGAAGTATCTGGAGCCCTGGGAGTGGGGCTACTGGTACGAAGGCAAGCCGGCGGAGGGCGAGGTCAAGGACCCGTTCGGCAACGTCATGGAACAGCCCGGCCACGTCCGCGACGGCGGCTCGTTCGCCAACCGCATGGGCCGGGTCGGCGTGTGGAACTCGATCATGGACGAGAACACCCTGGTCGTGAAGCGCTGGAACGAGTTCCAGACCGCGTGACGACCCATATCCCGCCGGCGCGGCACACCGGCCGCGCCGGCCTCACGGGTCCGGGCGCTCCGGAGCCTCGGGACCGCCGAGCGGGGCGACCGTGAAATCTCGGCGAACCTGGGGTCAGCCTGACACGCCGGGTTTCTTCCCGTAGCGCGCCTCCGCCGAACGGGCGCGCCCGGCCCGGCGCGCCTGGACCACGTAGATCGCGACGAAGCTCACGATGATGACGGCGAGCGAGAACACCGTGGTCATCGTGCCGACCGCATAGAGCGCGGGCGTCGCCGCGGTGCCGGTGACGGCCACCATCTCGACCGGGAGCGTGTTGGCGGAGCCGGTCACCAGAGAGGTGCGGGGATATTCGTCATAGGAGAGGGTGAAGCCGAACAGCCCGACGGCGATCATCCCCGGTGCCATGATCGGGATGACGACGTTGCGCAGGTTCTGCCATTCGGTCGCGCCGAGGTCGCGCGCCGCCTCCTCCAGCGAGCGGTCGAAGCGGGCGAACACCGCCAGCATGATCAGCACGCCGATGGGCGTGGTCCAGCTCAGATGGGCGCCGAGCCCGCCGGACCACCACTGCGTCTGCATCTCCAGATTGGCGAAGCCGAGGCCGATCCCGAGGCTGACCAGGAAGGACGGCGCCACCAGGCAGGTGATGACCAGGTAGAAGAGCACCATGCCGCCCCTGAAGCCCTTGCGATAGGCGAGGCCGGCGAGGAACGACACCAGAACGGTCAGCACCATCACGATCAGCGCCAGGATCACCGAACGGCCGAAGGGCCAGCGGAAGTCGCCGATATAGGTCGGGTCGATCACGTCCCTGAACCAATGCAGGGAGAACCCGGTCATCGGGAAGGTCAGGCCGCCCTGCGGCCCCTGGAAGGAGAGAATGGTGATCACCATGATCGGGCCGTAGAGAAAGAGCATGAACAGCCAGAAGAAGATCGTGCGCGGGATGAAGCCGCGGGCGCGGCGGACCTTCTGCGCCTGCCTCATAGCTGCTTCCTCACATCGACCACGCTCATGATCCCGCCGACGATCATGAGCAGCACGATCAGCAGGACCACCGCGCTCGCGCAGGCGAAGGGATATTGCAGCACGTCCACCTGGTTGCGCATGGACATGAGCACCGTGCCGGCCTGGCCGCCGCTCAACACCCGGATCGAGACGAAATCGCCCATCACCAGCGCGACCACGAAGATCGAGCCGATCGCGATGCCCGGCTTGCACAGCGGAATGATGATGTTGATCAGGATCTGTACGCTGGAGGCGCCGGAATCGCGCGCCGCCTCGATCAGGGAGCGGTCGATCTTCGCCATCACGTTGAAGAGCGGCGCCACCATGAACAGCGTGTACATGTGGACGTAGGAGACGATCACCGCGAACTCGGAGAACAGCAGGAACTCCAGCGGCTCGTCGATGACTCCGATGCCCTGCAGCGCCCGGTTGAGCAGCCCCTCCTTGCCGAGGAAGGGAATCCACGAGATCATGCGGACGACGCCGGAGGTCCAGAACGGCACGACGCTCAGCAGGAAGAGAAAGATTTTCCAACGGAAGGCGATGATATCGAAGACAAAATAATAGCTGAGAACGAAGCCGAATACCAAGGTGGAAATCCAGGTGATTGCGGCTATCTTGAACGTGGCAAGATACGCTTCCAACGTGTTGAAAGATGTGAAAATACCTTGATAATTCTCGGTAACGAAGTCGGGCTCCATGAAGAACCCGTTGAACCTGTAGAAGCTGAACATCAGGATGACGATGACCGGACCGACCAGGAACAGCAGCAGGACCGCGCACAGCGGCGTGACCTGCAGCGCCGAGCTGTAGCGCTTGAGGATCGGGGTCAGCGTCGTCACGGCAGAAGCCGCCGGATGGACGGGTCGGGATCAGGCGGCAGGGGGGAGCCGGTCGCGCCGGCGCCTCCCGCCGCCCGGAGGCCCGGCGTACGCCCCGGTCATGGGCGCGTCCGGCGCCATGACTGGGGCAGTGAGTCCGATGATGTTCACGATCGCAGCCGGAACCCGCGCCGCTATGCGGTCAGAAACTCGTTCCAGCGCTGGATGACGTAGGCGTTCTCGTCCATCGTCGAGTTCCAGACGGCGACCCGGCCCATGCGGTTCCGCCAGGAGCCGCCGTCGCGGATGCTGCCCGCCTTCTCCATCACGTTGCCGAAGGGATCCTGGACTTCGTTCACGGCCGGCTTGCCCTCGAACCAGAAATCCCATTCGTCGGCCGGCAGATGCTGCCTGGTCTGCTCGGGCGTCGGCATGTAGTAGCCCTGGCGCGCAAAGAAGGCGCCGGCCGGCCCCGAATAGTACCAGTCGAAGAAATCGTAGAGCGCATCCAGCCTCTTGCCCTCCACGTACTTCGAGACCATGAAGCCGATGCCCCAGGAGCGATAACCTTCCTTCAGGTCGCTATAGATGCAGGGCACCCCCTGGGAGCGGACCGCGGTCACCGCCGGCGACCACATCGACTGGATCACGACCTCGCCGGAGAGCATCAGGTTCACCGATTCGTTGAAGGTGAGCCAGAACGCGCGGAAGTGGCCTTTCTTCTTGAGCTCGATCAGGAAGTCTATGGTCTGGTCGATTTCGTCCTGGGTCATGTTGCCCTTGTTCCCGTAGGTCATCATGCCCTGGGCCTCGATCGCCATGGCGAGGTCCATGAGGCCGATCTGCGGGAAGCCCTGGAGCGCCGTCTTGCCCTCGAACTCGGGATTGATGAACTCGCCCCAGGACTCGATCGGCCGGCCGATCAGGTCGGGGCGGATGCCGAGGGTGTCGGCATTGTGGTTGGTCGGCAGCGCGGTGAGCCACTGCGTCTCCGGCTCGGCGAAATCGCGGGTGTCTATGCCGGAGGTGTACTGCACCTGGGTCGGGTGCTGGCCCTGGCCGTACCAGGCGTCGGGCCAGATCTTGCCTTCTTTCTTGTAGAGCCCGATCGTCTGATCCCAATAGGCAAGCTTGGTGATGTCGATGCCCTGGAAGTTCCCGGTCGGCCACATGCCGTTGAACTGCTGATAGGCCGGTTCGACCGTGTCGAACGAGCGCGGCTGGGTGGCGCCGCGCTGGCCGAGCGTGTTGAAATCGACCACCGTCTGCTGGATCTGGAATCCGAGCGCCGCCTCGGCCATCTCCTCCAGCTTCTTTATGTGCGACACCGCAGACCCCAGCATGTTGATCTCGATGTCCTTGATGTCCTGCGCCCAGACGGTGGGAAACCCGCCGAGCGCCGCGGCAGCGGCGGCACCCCCCGCCGCTGCGCTTCCCTTGAGAACCAAACGCCGCGTGATGGATGAGCCGTGTCTCTTCGACCGTCGCTGTGTCATGGGTTCTCCTCCCGCCAGATTGCGCCGCGTTCGAGGGTCTTCCCGGACTCTGCTGCAAACCGTGATCGCACTCTCCCGCGCCGCGCCCGCGGCCGCTCCCCGGTCCGGTCCTTTACCCGCCCGGCCGTCACCCGCGCTTCGCGGGTAATACGGGGCCGACCGCCTTCAGCGGGACAGTATTCTCCAGCGAACCGTGTCACGCAAGGCGGCGAACGCGGCGGACGCGGTCCGAAGGCGCCCGCCGCAACCGCGCTCAAGCCTTCGCGCGGCGACGTGCGGCGCGGCGCGCCACGGTCGCCGTCTCGTCGACGGTCAGCGAGTCGTCCAGGACCACGCCGTAGCTCTCGCGCGCCTCGGCGGCCGTGTAGAACCCGTCGGCTACGTCGTCGCGCACCTGCGCGGTCGAGCGATCGAGCGGGTCGCCGTAGCCGCCGCCGCCCGGCGTGTAGACGGCGATGCAGTCGCCGGCCTCGGTCGGCGTCGCCGGCACCTTGGCCGGCCAGCTCTCCACCACGTCCGGCGCCGCGGCGTTCCATTTCTCGAGCCTGCCGACGGTGCCGGGCGCGCCGCCCCGGAAGCCCCAGGGCGCGTCCTCGTGCCGGTCCGCCTCGTGGACGACGTAGCCTGGCGCGAGGAAGCGCTGCACCTTGACGATGCCGAGCCCGCCGCGATGGCGCCCGGCGCCCGGCGCCACGTCGTCTCGAAGCTCGTAGCGGTCGCAGATCAGAGGCAGGTGCATGCCGAGATCCTCGATCGGGTTGTTGCGGGTGTTGCGCATCAACTCGTCGATCGAATCCGGACCGTCGGACGCCGGACGCCCGCCATAAGCGGACTCATTGATCTCGACCAGTATCCAATAGTCGCCGCTGGGCCGCACGCCGGAATAGGCGAAGGCTGAGAGGGTCGCGCCGCAACCGGCCGTCACTTTGTCCGGGATCGCCGGCGCGAGCGCCTTGCAGATGAGGTCGACCAGGCGCTGGCACTGGGCGAAGCGCGATTGGCAGGCGGCCGGAAACTTCGGGTTGAAGATCGAGCCTTCGGGCGAGACCACCTCGATCGGGCGGAACGAGCCCTGGTTCTGGGGAATGTATTCGGTGGTGGTGCTCGTATCGAGCAGGAGCGCGCGGAACGCGAAATAGCACGCCACCTTGGTCGAACCCTCGAAGGGGACGTTGAAGGCGGTCGCCACCTGGGGCGCGGAGCCGGTCGTGTCGACCACCGCCGAATCGCCCCTGATCCGCACGGTGACCTTGACCGGCAGGCGCACCTCCCGGTTGACGCCGTCGTCGTCCAGGAAGCCTTCGGCGACATAGTCCCCGTCGGGAATCTCCCGGATGCGCCGGCGCAGCATCCGCTCCGAATAGTCCATCAGCTCGGCCGTGGCGGCTTCAAGCGTCGCCTTTCCGTAGGTTTCGTACAGCTCCTGGAAGCGGCGGACTCCCAGCCGGGCGGAGGCGACCTGCGCCTCGATATCCCCCAGCACGTCGCGCGGCACGCGGGTGTTGGTCTCGATGTGCTGCCAGAGCGCGCGGTTCAGCCTATCCTCCTCGTAGAGCTTCACGCCCGAGAAGAGCATGCCCTCGGCGAACACGTCCGGGATGTCGATGACGATGCCCGGGGTCGCGGCGCCGAGGTCGACATGATGCGCCGTGTTGGCCGAGAAGCCGACCAGCTTGTCCTCGTAGAACACCGGCGCGATGCAGCAGATGTCCGGCACATGGCTCGCGCCGTGATAGGGATGGTTGTGCAGCACGACATCGCCGGGCCGCCACGTGCCGTGCATGGTGCGCTCGGCGCCCCGCAGATAGCCGGGGATCGAGCCGATATGCATCGGCGTCGAATCCGATTCGCAGAGCGTGTTGAAGCCGCGGTCGAAGAGCCCGGCGCCGAGATCCTCCGATTCCCGGATGATCGTGGAGTAGGACATGCGATAGAGCAGGTGCCCCATCTCCTTCGCGATCATATGCAGGGCGCCGCCGATCACCTGCACGGTGATGGGGTCGACGTTCGCCATGGCGCGTGCCTCCCGTTCGACCTCGCCGGCCAGGGTAGAGAGCAGCCGGCGCCGAATCAAACCCGTCGCCCCGGCCCGTCGCCCCCGGCCCCGCCGTGGCATACCATGGGCAGACAACGGAGGGAGGGAGGCAGCCATGCCGCTCGATGACGAGGTCCGCGCGGCCCTCGACACCATCTTTTCGTCGGATTCCGGGCTTTACAGGAAGCGCGGCTGGAACCAGCGCTCGGGCTTCGGGAGCCGCCCGGCGCTCCTCAATATCGATCTCGCGAACGCCTGGACCCGTCCGGGCTACCGCTTCTCCTGCGAGGACATGGACGAGCGGATCATCCCCGGCGTTCAGCGCCTGCTCGAGGCGGCGCGGGCCAGGTGCGTGCCGGTGATCTACACCACCACCGCGTTCTGCAGCCGCTTCGACATGGGCGCGTTCCCGCTCAAGACCCCGTTCGAAGACCTCATGCTCGGTGCGCCCGCGACCGAGATCGACGACCGCATCCCGCCCCAGCCCGGCGTGGACACGGTGATCGTCAAGAAACGCCCGAGCGCCTTCGCCGGCACCCACCTCGGCGGCGTCCTCCGCGCGGGCGGCATCGACACGCTGATCTGCACCGGCGTCACCATGGCCGGCTGCGTCAGGCACACGGTGGAAGACGCCCTCGGCGAGGGCTTCCGCACCGTCGTGGTGCGCGAGTGCGTCGGCGACCGCGTGCCGGCCGCGGTCGAATGGAACCTGTTCGACATCGACATGAAGTATTGCGACGTGGAACCGCTCGAGCGGGTCCTGGCCTACCTCTCCTCGCTCGAGGCCTTCGCCAACCGGTAGCGGGGCGGTTCCGCTATGCTGGCGGGCATGACGGCCTCTGCCGGAAACGCGGAACGGAACGTCTTTCTGGAGGACGCGAACCTGCAAGCGCTGCTGCGCCGGCGTGCGCCGTGGCTTACGGAGGAGGACGCCGCGCGGCTGAGCGAGCTGGGCGCCTGGACTGTGGGCACGTTCGAAGAGCAGGCGGATTACACGGACCGCTTCGCGCCGCCCGTCCTGGAAACGGCGGACGAAGACGGGAGGCCCCGCACGACCGTGCGCCGCAACCCACTCTATGCCGCGGTCCACCGCGGCATCTACGAGCGCGGCATCGTCGGGCTGAACTACGGCCCCGCGCCCCGCCCCTTCGCGCTGACCTTCGCCATGGGCTGTCTGCTCTCTCAGTCCGACATTTCGATCCATTGCCCGGCGACGCTCACCGGCGCGGTCGCCTATGTGCTGGATCGATTCGCGCCGGAGGCGGTGCGGCGGGCCTGGCTGCCGGATCTGACCCGCATGGACGGGGCTGCTCTAAGAGTAAGCCTCAGCCTCAGCCTCAGCCTCAGCCTCACCCACCCACGCGCTTCGCTATCCGATGCTGCTAGTCACCTGACACTGAAGTTGAGATCATTTTCAATTGGCAGTGTCGTCACACTAAGTCGCTCTATTGTCGAAGAATGTGGTCGTGCAATATAGTTGTCTTTATGTGGCGAACTTCAGATTCAGGTGACTAGTGTCCAGTTTCTGAAGTTCGCATGATTTCGGGTTGGCCGTGCGGTCTCCCCGGCCCCACCACTCCTCTTGTCATGCCCGGACTTGTTCCGGGCATCTCGCTCAGCAAGATCCGCTGAGCGCCGAGCAAACACGTGGATGGCCAGGACAAGCCCGGCCATGACGTGTCAGGGGTACCTCTTCAATGCATACGAACTTCTGGATCAGGACACTAGACTGTTGTTAAGCGCGACAGTTCCCCGCCGATCGGCGCTCTAACTCATTGTTTTAGTTTGATTCGTGGGGGTCAGTTTAGCGCGCTTAACAACAACGTCGTCCGGCTCATCGCGGTCCCTCCCCACGGAGAGACCAAACCGGACAACTCGTGTGCTACCTAAACCGGACACATCATGTGCTAGTCACCTGAATCTGAAGTTGAGATCATTATCAATTGGCAGTGTCGTCACACTAAGTCGCTCTATTGTCGAAGAATGTGGTCGTGCAATATAGTTGTCTTTATGTGGCGCACTTTAGATTCAGGTGACTAGCGACACCAGCGACTCTCGGGCTGTCGCCAGCAAGTGGATTTGTCCGGTTTTCGTAGCACATCATATGTCCGCTTCTGTTGTTGCGGTTGGCCCTGTGGACAAGTGGTCAGGCGCGGAGCGGCTGTCCACTTGTCCACAGGGCGCCGGCCGGTCGCGTCGAAGCGTCTCACGCGGCCTGCCGGGTTGGGGTTTCGATGGGCTCGCCGTTGGCGGTGTAGCGGGCGAGGCATCGGGGCCCGTGGAAGAGGGCGAGGGTTCCGTCCGGATACTCGTGGACCCGGACCCTGGCCTTGACGTAGTGGTGTCTGGCCGGGGTGGCGGGGATCTGGAGGACGCGCCTTTCGTAGCGCACGGTGTTGTCGCGGGCGACCGTGCGGTCTGTGCGGCAACAGAGGATATCGTCGATCTGGCCGGGGTGTTCGAGGGGCACGAAGGCGCTGTCGTCGAGCTCGGGCGGGGTGGCGAAGCGGCGATTGTGGTCGGGCAGGTAGGTGTCTGCGATGAAGCGGTTTGCGGCTTCGACCGTCGCGATCCCCGCCAACGCCAGTTCCTTGACGAGGCGGTCCTGGAGGGTGCCGAAGGCGCGCTCGGAGCGGCCGCGCGCCTCGGGCGAATAGGCAGCGATGTGCTCGATGCCGAGCTGGTGGAGGGCGCGGCCGACCTGGGTGTGTTGATCCTTGGCGACCTTGCCGCCTGCCTCGGGGGTGTGGAAGTAATGGCTGCCACGGTCGGTGTAGAGGCTGCTGGGCATCCCCTTGTCGGTGAACACCTGCTTCAGCGCCCGGAAGGTGGACGCGGTGCCTTCCTCCTCGACCAGGAAGGCCGAATAGATCTCGCTGGTGGCGTCGTCCATGGTGACGATCAGGTCGCACGCCGCCTGGCCGGCCAGCCACTCATGGCGTGAGCCGTCCTGGTGGACCATCATGCCGACGCAGGGCTTGCGCGGGCGCCGGCGACGGTGGGCGCCGCGCCTGGGTGCCTTGGACACCAGGCCTGCGCGCTGCAAGGTGGTCTTGGTCCAGGTGTAGCTCCAGGCGAAGCCATGGTGGGCGCAGAGATGGTCGTGGAAGTGCTTGACCGTCCAGCCCGTATGGCGGGTTCGGTACTGCTCGAGCACCCATTCGATCCGGTCGGCCGGCACGCGGCGCGCGGACGCCTTGTCGAGCCTTCGGTCGAACAATCCGTCGAGGCCATCGTCCTCGTAGCGGCGCCGGTAGCGGCGGAAGCTGCGCTCGCTCATCCCCAGCATCTCCGCCGCCTCCAGCGCAGACAGGCGTCGTGCCTGCCAGTGCCCCAGCACATTCTGAAACGTCTGCATCCTGCGTTCCTGTAGCAACGTCGTCCGGCTCATCGCGGTCCCTCCCCACGGAGAGACCAAACCGGACAACTCGTGTGCTACCTAAACCGGACACATCATGTGCTAGTCACCTGACACTGAAGTTGAGATCATTTTCAATTGGCAGTGTCGTCACACTAAGTCGCTCTATTGTCGAAGAATGTGGTCGTGCAATATAGTTGTCTTTATGTGGCGAACTTCAGATTCAGGTGACTAGCGACACGGGCTTGACCGATTGCCCGCCCGGCGTCATCCTTTGATTGCGTTCGGATTTCCGTCGATGCCGTCTCCGAAATGGGCGGTCGACGGGCTGCCTGTGCCGCAGGCGAGGTGAGCGTAACGGGCAGCTGTCTGTACTTGCGTGTGTCCCAGCGGCTCCCCGATTATCGGCAAACCCTCGCCAAGCGCCGACGCGCGAGAAGCTAAGCTGTGCCAAAGATAGTCTGCTGCGTGCTCGTGGCGCACATCGGACCGCTTGACGGGATGGAGCGGGCCACCCTGGTCTCGGGCGAGAACCATAGCGCCTGGGAAAGCAACGCTTCCGGACGTAGCGTTGACGACAAAATTGGGTGCTAATAGAGTCCTCTAAAGTGGAGCCAATGCATAATTTCGGGAGTTCACGCCATGTCGAAGTCCGACGTCGTTCGCGAGCATATCGAGACGGAGAATCGGCATGACATGCAGGCCATGCTGGCGACGCTCATCGACGAAGAGCCGGTTCGCGACGAGGTTTATGGAGAGGTCTATCAGGGTTCCGAGGAGGTCGCCAACCGATACGCAGAGCTGTGGGAGGCGTTCCCCGATTTCAACGTTAGTCCGACGCAACTGATCGAAGACGATGTCGCAGTCGCGATGACCGCCGACTATACGGGGACGTGTAAAGGGCCTTATAACGGGAAGCCTCCGACGGGGAAGTCTTTCAAGGTGCGCCTCGTGGTCATATTCCAGTTCGAAGGCGACAAGATTGAGAGCGAAACCATCTATTTCGATCGGGCCAGTCAACTGCGACAGTTGGGACTGACGTAACGGAGAAGCTAGTCATCTGGCACTGAAGTTGAGATCATTATAGATTAGCAGTGCTGCCACACTAAGTCGCTCTATTGTCGAAGAATTTAGTCGTTCAACATAGTTAGCTTTATGTGGCGAACTTCAGATTCAGGTGACTAGCGGAGGCTACGAACGCCTGCCCGACCGCACTGCATAGGAATGCAGTGGCAGTACAAAATTGATGGAGCCGCCTGACGACAACTGGGAGGACCGTTGGTTTCCTCATGAGCGAAGCGGCGAATAAGTATGTCGTGGCCACGGATGTGGGAGGTACCTGCACCGACACGGTCGTTTTCGCCGTCGGGGAACCCATCCAACTCGGAAAGGTCTTATCGACACCGCCGAACTTTGCCGACGGCGTTATGGCATCGATCGCCTCGGCCGCGCACGCCATGGATTTGTCGACAACTGAACTTCTCGCTGCCACCAGGCTATTCATCCATGGAACCACAGTCATCGACAACGCCATTCTGACGCGTCATGGGCCGCGGACCGGTCTCATCACTACCGAGGGCTTCGAGGACACCCTCCTCGCGACGCGTGGCCCCTACGGGCGCTGGGCCGGCCTGAGCGAGGAAGGAATCAAGAACCCGATCGCGACCGACCGGGCGGAGCCGCTGGTTGACTACTCCCTGATTCGCGGGGTTCCCGAACGCATCGACTACAAGGGCGCCGTGATCCGTCCACTCGACGAGGAGGAAGCCGAGAGGGCGGTCAGGTATCTGGTGAACGACAAGGGCGTCGAAGCTATCGCTATTTGTTTTCTTTGGTCATTCAAGAATGCGGATCATGAAAGGCGCGTCGCCGAGATCGTCCAGCGGGTCGCCCATGACACCTTCGTCACCGTCTCCAGCGCGGTCGCGCCGATTCCGGGCGAGTACGAGCGCACGTCGACTACAGTAATCAACGCGTTCGGTGGCCGCATCGCCCACGGCTATCTCACCGACATGAAGCGCCTGCTTGCCGGGTACGGCTACGACGGCCCTCTCCTGGTCATGCAGGGTTATGGCGGGCTGCTGCCGGCCGAGGAGGCCGTCAACCGCAGCGTCGGGATGATCGAGTGCGGACCGGCAGCCGGCGTACTGGGCAGCAAATATCTGGGTCAGCTCATGGGCGATCTGGATGTCATCGCGACGGATATGGGCGGCACGACTTTCAAGGCCGCTGTGATCGAGGACGGTCAGCTCGAATATGCGCGGAATCCGATCCTCGGCCGCTTCCACTACATCGCGCCGAAAATAGAGGTGGTGTCGATAGGCGCCGGCGGAGGCAGCATCGTGTCGTTGGACCCGCGCACCGGGGCGCCCCGAATCGGGCCGCGAAGCGCGGGTGCCGATCCGGGGCCGATTTGCTACGGCCGGGGCGGAACCGAGCCGACGCTGACCGACGTGTTGTTGCTGATCGGATATCTCGACCCGGATATCTTCCTTGGCGGCACCATGACACTCGACGTCGACACCACGCGCGACATATTCACGCGTACCATCGCCGAGCCGATGGGCATGGAACCGGACGCGGCGGCGATCGGCATTTACCGCATAGCCGTCGCTCAAATCACCGATCTCGTGCGCGAGGTCACCATCGAGCGCGGAGTTGACCCACGCGAGTTCGTTCTCCACGCGTTCGGCGGAACCTGCCCGCTGGTCTGCGCATTGTTCGGCGAGGAGCTCGGTGTAAAGCGCATCGTGGTCCCGTATACCGCCGCCGTGAACTGCGCATTCGGCTTGGTTTCGGCGGACATCGTTCACGAGTATACGGACGCCGTGCGACTTCGGCCGCCGTTCGATCCGGACGAGCTGACCGGAATCTTCGCTCGAATGGAGACACGGGCCACCGAGCAGCTCCGGCTGGAGGGAATCGACCAGCGCCGCATGCGTCTTGAGAGGTCGGTTGACCTGCGCTTCGCCCGTCAGGTACATGAGGTAACGACTCCGGTGCGGGACAGCGGGCCTCTGGACGACTCCGCAATCGAGCGCCTCATCGGAGATTTCGAGACGCTTTACGAGCGCAAGTTCGGCAGGGGTTCAAGCTATCGCGGGGCGGGCGTCGAGATGACGCTGATCCGCCTGACGGCACGGGGCTACATCACCCCGCCGGCGATCGAGAAGGCACCGCAGGGGACGCTGGACGCGAGCGCGGCCAAGACCGGCACGCGCGACGTCTTTGTTGACGCGAGCGACGGCTTTGCCCCCGCGGATATCTACGACTTCACGCGGCTCGCTCCGGGCAACGTCCTCACAGGGCCGGCGGTCATCCATACCCCGATCACCACCATCGTGGTGCAGCAAGATCAGACCGGGCACGTGGACGAGTATCGTAACCTTATCATCGAATTTGCATAGAGGTGCGCTGTGGACCCAATCACCTTCGAAATCATTCGCCATCGCATGTTCCGGATCATCCAGGAGGCGATCATTACGCTAAAACATGTGACGGGCAGCGCCATAACGAACGAAGGGCACGACCTGATGGTGTCTCTCTATCGCGCCAACGGCGATCTCCTGCTTGGCGGCGTCGGGTTTCTGCACCATCTGATCCCCGCTGCCGAGGCCGTCCGCGTGATCCTCCGCCAGTTTGACGGGGACATTCACCAAGGCGACATGTTCCTGACCAATTGTCCTTACACCGCGGCGATGCATACCTCGGATGTCTTCATGGTCACCCCCATACACTACGATGGCGAACTCGTTGCCTGGAGCGCCTGTTTTGTTCACGTGTACGACATCGGTGCGGTGAACGAGGGTGGATTCAGTCCCGACGCGACCTCGGTGTTCATGGAAGGCTTCAGCACCCCGGGCATCAAAGTTCTCGAGCGCGGCGAGATCCGCAGAGACGCGCGCCAGACGCTGCTCAACATGGTCCGCGTGCCCGAGATGGTGGCGCTCGACATCTCGTCCTTGATCGCCGCCGGCAATGTTGCGCGTGACCGCATGGTGACCCTGCTCGACAAGTATGGTGCCGAGACCTTGGATGAGATCGGCCAGACACTCATCGATCAGTCGGAGCAGTTGCTCCGAGAACGTCTTCGCGAATTGCCCGATGGCAGATGGGAGGCTCGCCAGTACATCGACGTGCGTAACGAGGTCTATCGCATCAACTTGGCCATGACCAAGCGCGGTGACCGTCTGACCTACGATTTCACGGGATCGAGCCCGCAATCGGAGACCTATGGGATCAATTGCTCGTACTGGGCGGTTCTCGGCGCTTTGTTCGCTCCCTTGTTTCCGCTGCTTGCTTACGACCTCAGCTGGAACGAGGGGCTGCTCAGACCGGTCGAGATGATTGCGCCGGAGGGCACGGTGATCAACGCGACCCGTCCGGCGCCGACATCTTGCGCGACGGTCTGCGGTGTGCAGTCGGTCAACAACGCTTCGACGACCGTGCTCAGCAAGATGCTGCTGGCGAGCGAAAAACATGCGCAGCAGGCCACGGGCGTTTGGCATGGCACCCTGCACGCGCTCTTCCTTTTCGGGATCAACCAGGAGGGTCTGGAGACGATAGGCTTCCAGACCGAGGCCTTCTCCGGTTCGGGCGGCGCGCGCACCTTCGCCGACGGTGTCGACCTCGGCGGTGAGCTGGTAAATCCGATCTGCCGGATGGCCAACGTCGAGACCACCGAGGGAACGTTCGCGGTCCGCTATCTCTTTCGCCGGCGCATGCGCGATTCCGGCGGAGCAGGTCGGTTCCGCGGCGGCGCCGGCGGTGAGTACGCGCTGGTCGCGCATGACGCCCCGAAAAGCATGAACTACAACGTTTCCAGTAAAGGAGTCTTGTTCCCGCTCGCCGAGGGCCTAGGCGGCGGTTATCCCGGGGCCCCGGCCAATTTCTTCCTGATCCGGGACGAGGCGGAGCCCAGTGCCGAGCAACCCACCGGGTCGAACGGCGCGAATACATCGGACCAACCGGCGCTCGTGCGCAGCAACGTGGATCGGCAGTTCGCGCAAAGGATCGAGGACATAGGCGGTCCTCGTGAAACTACGGGGTGGGGACTGTTTCCGCTCCGAGGGGAGGACGTGCTCTACGTGCGCTGGAGCGGCGGCGGCGGCGTCGGCGATCCGCTGTTGCGCGAACCCGAAAGGGTGCTCGCCGACTATAGGACCGGGATCGTCTCGCTGGGGGCAGCGCGCGACGTCTACGGCGTCGTTATCGCCGAGGAGGCGGACAACGTGGATGTCGCCGCGACGGACGGCCACCGCGCCGAACTCCGTAAGGAGCGCATGGATCGCGCCCGACCGATTTCCCAGGCGGCCGAGTAAGACGTCGCTCACCAAGCGGTCCGACGGAACCCGGCAGATGAGTTCACGCCGACGGATGTCAGAAACGCTCGAGATCCTATCGACTCAGGCGGAGCAGTACGTCTGCTGCCAAGCGTGCGGTCATCGCCTGGGCCCGGCCGGAGAGCCGTGGAAGTCGAGAGCGTTGCTTAATGAAACGCCCATGGAAAAGGTGGCGGGGCCCCTCCACGTGACGGAGGGAGACGTCGTTCTGCGAAGATTTCTTTGCCCCGGCTGCGGGACCCTCTTGGACACCGAGACCGCATCAAAGGGTGAGCCGTTCTTGAACGATGTCCTGTTCCTATAGCGGCGTCGTGGGCACCTGCGAGGGAGCCGAAGAGGAGACCAACCATGCATCGGGTCGACATACGCGACGAGATCGTCGATCGCGTGCTTGCCAAGCGTGGCAAGTTCCATGTCTACGAAACGCTTGATCCTTTGAAGACGGCGCTGCTCGTGATCGATATGCAGAATACCTTCTGCCAGGAGGGAGCGGCGGCGGAGGTGCCCGCCTCACGCAGCATCGTCCAAACACTGAACGGTCTGATCAGCGAGCTGCGCGGAGTGGGCGTCAAAATCGTCTGGATCACGATGACCCACCGCAACGACGGCGGCGGCAGCGAATGGAACCTCTACTACAACGGCATCCTTGGCGGCGCTGTGCGCGAACGCAGCATGGAAAGCATGTCGCCCGCCGGCGATGGGCAGGAGATCTGGCACGAACTCAACGTCGAGCCTGAGGATGTTCGTATAGTCAAGACACGTTATAGCGCGCTGATCCCCGGCTCGTCGCATCTCGAGCGCTGGCTGCACGGTTACGGCATTGAGAATGTGTTGATCGCGGGCACCAAGACGAACGTGTGCTGCGAATCGACCGCCCGCGATGCCATGCAATTGGACTTCAAGGTGGTCATGCTGTCCGATTGCTGCGCCGCGCTCTCCGACGACGAGCATCGCGCAACGCTGGAGAATGTTATCCAGCAATTCGGCGACGTGATGACCGCTGAGGACGTCGTCGCCGCGCTGCGGGCGCGTCTCTAACGCCGGGACGGGGCGCCGAATGCAAGGAGCGAGGGAAGACCATGGCAAATGAACAGGCTGGCGAAGCGGATAGTGGGTGCGTCATCGGGCATCCAGACGAGCTTCCTTGGCGTGTGCAGCGATTCCCGGGCCAGCATGCGAAAATGGTATTTCATCCGCGAGCAGAGTGTCCCACAGGGCCCAACGCGGGTCTCGTCCGTTACGATCCCGGCGCCCATCATCCCTATCACCGGCACGACTTCGCGCAGGTCTGGTACATCCTGGAAGGCGAGTTCGAGATCGGTGGGAAGACCCATGGCCCCGGAACGATGTTCTTCTATCCCGACCCGCACTACGAGGAGGCGTTGCACACCGAGAAGGGCGGCCTAATTCTGTACGTGCAGTATCCGGGTCCGACCACAGGAGGGCGGCCGATCTACGAGGGTCGTTTCGACCTTGAGAAACGGCGCCAACTCGCCGATGAGCGGCTCGATATCTGATGGCCAACGGCTTCACTGGCGGCTACACGATCCAGACCGTGTGAAAACTCGGGCGGTGGCGGGGATGGAGGTTTAGGTCACCATGATTTGCCGCGATCCCACGTAGTCCGGCGGTTTGGCGCCGGTAGCCCCGCGGAAGGGGCTCCAGGCCTCCGTGGATCGATGTGCGGCGCTCGATTTGGGCCAGACTCCCGTCTCACGCCCTCGCGGCGGCGATCAAGGCGGGAACACCTACCAGAGAGATCGCGCGGCGGATGTTGTAAGCCAGCGCCGTGATGCTGAACTCGCCGCGCACGCTCTCCAGCCGCCGGGTCAGGAAGGCACCCTGGCCCATCCATTGTTTGATCGTGTCGAAGGGATGCTCGACGCTTTCACGGCGCGCATCGAGCAGCTCCGGGCGGGCCGCCAATCGTTCTGCCATGCGCTCCAGGATCGCTTCGTCGACATAGCGCAGGACCCGACGGAAGGCGCTCTTCGTACACTTCGACTTGAGTTGGCACTCCTTGCACGCGGCGCGATTGGCGTAACTGGCGAAGAAGATGTCGCGGCGCTTGCGCTTGCTGTGTAGCGCCAGGCGTTGGCCGTCGGGGCAGATGTAAATGTCCTCGCCGCCGTGATAGCGGAAGCGTTCCTTGGGAAAGAGCCCCTGGCTCACCGTTGATCCGCGCTGGGGCTTGGGCACATGCGGCATGACGCCGGCATTCTCGCAGGCCTCGATATCCTCGATCTTGAAGTAGCCCGCGTCGGCGACCGCGTCGATCCGATCGACGGCCAGGTTCCGACGGGCCACCACCGCCGTCTCGGCCAATAGACCGAGATCGCTGACCTTGTTATGGACCTGCTGCTCGGCGATCAGTTTGTGCTTGGCGTCCACCGCGATCTGGATGTTGTAGCCGACACCGACCCGGGTCGCGGCGTGCATCGCCCGGCCGTCCGGATCCGTCAAAGAGAGCTGGTCCTCGCCACTCGCAGCCAGCGCGTCTCGATGTTCCTCAAACCGCTCACGCCGCCCTTGGATCGCAGCGATCTTCTCCTCGATATGCTCCACCTCGCCGCCGCCGGTGCCGCCCTCGTCTTGCCCGTCGGCCTCGTCGAGCCGGTCGAGATAACGCGACAACCTCTCGTCGCTCTCGGCCAACGCCTTCTCCAGCTTCGCTTTGGTGAAGTTCCGCTCCCGGCTGTTCACTGCCTTGATCCGAGTGCCATCGACCGCCACCAGCTCGCGTCCAAACAGCTCCAGTTCGCGGCATAGCCTCACGAACTCCCGAAACACCTGGCGGAACGCCGCCCGATTGATCCGCCGGAAATCGGCGATCGTCTTGAAGTCCGGCGACAAACGCCGCAACAGCCAGATCACTTCGAGATTGCGCTTGCTCTCGGCCTCCAGCCGGCGGCTCGAACGTACCCGATTGAGATAACCGTATATGTAGAGCTTCAGCAGGTCCGCCGGATCGTAGCCGGGACGACCCGTCGCCTTCGGCGCGGCGCGCTCGAAACCAGCGGCCGCTAAGTCCAAACCATCCACGAAGGCGTCGATGAAACGGACCGGGTTATCCCGGCCCACGTAATCGTCCACTGCTTCCGGCAGAAGCAGAACCTGAGAGCGGTCAATGCCAGGAATGTGTCTCATGCCGGACCCTAACATCGCCATGAGCCGCACGGAATCCCCCGCCACCCAGAGTTTTCACACGGTCTGGATCGTGTAGCCGAACAGAAAGGATGTCCGCAAGCTGTGGCCAACGCTGTCCTACAGCCCACTGACAATTCATAAAAATCTTCAGTGGCCAATATAGTGCCTTGCGTGGCACGTACTTAGGCGTGAGCACATCATTAACAGGCCTGTTCTAGTCACCTGACACTGAAGTTGAGATCATTTTCAATTGGCAGTGTCGTCACACTAAGTCGCTCTATTGTCGAAGAATGTGGTCGTGCAATATAGTTGTCTTTATGTGGCGAACTTCAGATTCAGGTGACTAGCGCTTGCGCATGTAAGCCTATACCTGTCGACTGAGAACGATATCGGTACGCCGGTACTATGCCTAACCTGAAGGTCGCAGGTTAAAACTCTGCCCCCGCAACCGCTCAACCACCCGGAAACATTGAAGTTTTCGGAGTTTTCGATTCCCATTCTGGCATGCCAAAACGAACTGTCAACACAGAGTCGGCACATGTATGCCGGCCATGAGCTGGGGAAATCAAGATGGCGGCAGCGGTTCGAGGGTAAGCGTTCGGCGGCCGGGGGATTTTACCGATTGAGGGTTCGCTTCCAATCCCTCCGGAGAGGCCGGAGCCAGATGTCCTTCTTCGGCTGGTCGCGTTTGCTGTACCTGTCGTAGCGGCCGCGTCCCTGGGTGGTTCCGACACGGATCCAGCCGGAGGCCTTGTAGACAGCGCCGGTGAAGCGCGGGGTCTGGACGAAGGTCTCGATGAGCACGGGGGTGGTGTTGTAGCGCTCGGTCCAGTCCTCGGGCAGGCGGCGGCGGACGATGGCGAGAATGTGCGAGCCGAGATTGGGGATCTTGATCCAGGGCAGGATCAGGAACCTCGGGTTGTCGACCACGAGGGGGAGGTTCTTCTCGCGCTTCTGTTGTGTCCATCCGATGAAGCTGTCGCGCGGCGCGAGCTTCCAGGCCGCGGTGCTGAAGCCGAGCATGGCGAGCGGCCAGCCGTTTCGGTCGTGGACGGCGTAGCGCATCTGGGCGCCGACCAGGGTCTTGTAGCCGAGATAGTGGTAGCGGGCGATGAACTCGTTCCACAGCTTGCCCTCGCGGGTGCCGCGCACGACGGTGCGCAGTTCGAGCGGGCGGACTTCGTCGAGGGTTGTCGGCGCCGGGAACAGCGGCGTTTCGGTGTCAGGCCCGAAGACAATCGGCTTTTGCTGGCCCTGCTGCCACCTGGGCGGCGGCAGGGTGATCAGGCCGTCCCTGTGCATGGCCAGCATGGTGACCCTGGCCATCATGTCCTTGAGCCCGCCGTCGGGCCTGAACCAGCCGATGTGCCGGCAAAACTCCTTCGACAGGGCATGGCGGGTGAGCCGCGCGGGACCGGCCACCAGGACGCGCAGAAGCGCCATCTCTTCGGCGGTGAACTCGCGCCCGTAATAGCGGCACTCGATCTCGCCGGTCATCCCGGCGCCGCGAGAGCACGCCTGCGGCCCTCGCTCATCGACCATGGCAGCCAGGGCGACAGGTCGTCCGGCGGTTTTCCGCCATTTTTCGCGCACGCTGACAGCCATTCCTCGAGCCAGCGCCGAACATCGATGCCGTTCATGGCGAGCGTGCCCGCCACCGAGTACATCATGGCCGTGAACCTGGCGCCGGTCTCGCTGTCGGAACCGAACGAGAGCTGTCGTCCTATGACCGCACTCCTGAGGGCAAGCTCGGCGCGGTTGTTATCGGGCGGCACCTGCGGGTGATCGACGAAGACGCTCAGCCCCTCGCGGTGGTTGAGCAGCGAGCGCAGCGGCTTGGCCCTGAGCGCCTTGGCCGACAGGCCGGCCAGTTCCGCTTCGGTGTCCGCGAACAGGTCGTCGACCGCCTTGTTCAGCTCGCCCTGCGCCGCGTCGAACTCTGGTGTCTGGCGTTCGAGAGCGGGGTCGTAATGCTCCAGCCGCGCATCGTTCAGCCGGTAGATCGCTGCGATCCGCTCGATCCATCCCTGGCACCAGCGGGTGAGCCGCACGTGGCCGGCGGCACAGTCGATAAACGATCTGCGCTGGTGCGCCCAACACCACTGGAGGATCACCTTGCCGTCGAGCTCTCGGGCCAGCCTCTTGTAGGTCGAGAGGCGGTCGCAGACCAGGAACACGACACCGATGACGCCGCCGAACAGGGCCTTCGCGACCTCGGCTGAGCGCGAGGGATCGATGTGGAAGTAGACCGCGTCGGCGCTGACCGAGGTCCAGAGCCAGGCTCGGCTGGAGCGGCCCTTCTCGCGAAGCGCCTGCACACGCCATGTGGTCTCGTCTGCATGGCGCACCGCCGCCTTGTTCTGGTGCGCGAGGATCGCCTCGGCCACGGGCTCGAACAGCGGCACGGAGCGCTTCACACTGTCGGCCAGCGTCCCCGGCGAGATCGGCAGCCCCATATTCGCCAGCCATGCTGCGACCCGCTTGAGCGGGCGGTAGCAGGCAAAGCGCTCGAAGAAGATGCACACCCACACGCTGATGCCGTAGGGCGTGTTGTCGAACAGGCGCGGCACCGGGGGTGCCGTCACTTCCAGCGGCGACGATGGGCAGTCGCAACTCCGGCGCCAGCGGGGCCGGACGATTCTGCGCATGTGGGCCTTGACCTCGATCTCGACGATGGTCGTGGAACGCTCGCCGTTGGCAGCATAGGGCTTCCCGCAACAGGAACAGACGCACGCATCCTCGGGCGGGTTATGCTCTTCAGTGCGCTCCTCGAGCCCGGGCCGCTGCGTGCGGCCATGGCCGGGAGCGCCACGCTGCTGACCGCGCTTGCGCCCGGAGCGCGGTTTCTTCTGCCGCTCGCTCTTTCTCCCGAACAGCGACTTCGACAGCACGGCCCGGCTCGCGCGGAGCTTCGCAAGCTGGGCTTCCAGCGTCTCGACGCGGGACACCAGCGCCTTCTTCTCGACCTCCAAAGCCCGCACCTGGGCGCGCAGCCCAGCGATCTTCTCGCGCAGCGACACGATCATGTCCGTGGCCCGCACGGTCGCCGCCCGCAGCCGCTCGTTCCGCTCGCGCAGCCAGGCGATCGTGCGCTCCCGGGCCTCCACCAACCGCACGGCCGCCGCGCGCCGCCGGTCGAGTTGCTTGCGCAGCGACGCGATCGTGCGGTTGCGATCGTCCGCTGCCCCAACGAACGCCGCGCGCATCCAGGCCATGTCCTTCTTCAACCAATCGATCTCGTCGCGATGCCGGGCCTCGAGCCGCTGAATGTGGTCGTGCGACCCCCGCAGCCAGGAGCGGTGATTGTCGATCTCGCGGTCCAGGAACTTGACCCTGCCCTCCAGGTCCTTCGCCGCACGCACCTCCTTCTTCAGCCGGGCGTTCTCCTCGCGCAGCGACGCGATCGTCTCCTCGGGGTTCCGCGATCGCCTCCGAGCCCCGCGCGGCCGACAGGCCTCCGACGCCGGCACGGCCGCACGCAGCCGAGCGACCTCCTTGCGCAGGGACATGATCGTGCTGCGCTTGCTCGATTCGACGCCGGCTTCCGAAAGGAGCTTCTCCAGGCGCGTCACTTCGGCCTGCAAGGCAAGGGCGTTCTTCGCCGTGCGGCGGACTTCCCTGATCTCCTCCGCGGCCGCCTTCAGCTTGTTCCGGCTGGCGTCGAGCTGCGACTTCAGCGAACCGGCCCGGGAACGAGAGGCCAACTCCGCCCGGCGCAGCTCCTCACAGCGCGCTTCGGCCGCCTCCGCCCGCGCACGTTCTTGCTCGTATAGGGGCTGCCAATCGCGCCGCGCGTGCGCCGGCGCCGCCTCGACAGGCGACCAAGTCCCATCGCCGCCATCAACCAGCGTCAGAGCTGCGCCAAAATCCTCGCGAATCGCCATGCGCTCGACGGTAGCGCATGGCCGGAATCGTTACCAGTGCAAATGCCGCCCTCGTCCCTTCGATCCCCCGGCCGCCGAACGCTTACGTTCGAGGTGTCCTTCCGTAAGCGTTCGGCGGCCGGGGGATTTTACCGATTGAGGGTTCGCTTCCAATCCCTCCGGAGAGGCCGGAGCCAGATGTCCTTCTTCGGCTGGTCGCGTTTGCTGTACCTGTCGTAGCGGCCGCGTCCCTGGGTGGTTCCGACACGGATCCAGCCGGAGGCCTTGTAGACAGCGCCGGTGAAGCGCGGGGTCTGGACGAAGGTCTCGATGAGCACGGGGGTGGTGTTGTAGCGCTCGGTCCAGTCCTCGGGCAGGCGGCGGCGGACGATGGCGAGAATGTGCGAGCCGAGATTGGGGATCTTGATCCAGGGCAGGATCAGGAACCTCGGGTTGTCGACCACGAGGGGGAGGTTCTTCTCGCGCTTCTGTTGTGTCCATCCGATGAAGCTGTCGCGCGGCGCGAGCTTCCAGGCCGCGGTGCTGAAGCCGAGCATGGCGAGCGGCCAGCCGTTTCGGTCGTGGACGGCGTAGCGCATCTGGGCGCCGACCAGGGTCTTGTAGCCGAGATAGTGGTAGCGGGCGATGAACTCGTTCCACAGCTTGCCCTCGCGGGTGCCGCGCACGACGGTGCGCAGTTCGAGCGGGCGGACTTCGTCGAGGGTTGTCGGCGCCGGGAACAGCGGCGTTTCGGTGTCAGGCCCGAAGACAATCGGCTTTTGCTGGCCCTGCTGCCACCTGGGCGGCGGCAGGGTGATCAGGCCGTCCCTGTGCATGGCCAGCATGGTGACCCTGGCCATCATGTCCTTGAGCCCGCCGTCGGGCCTGAACCAGCCGATGTGCCGGCAAAACTCCTTCGACAGGGCATGGCGGGTGAGCCGCGCGGGACCGGCCACCAGGACGCGCAGAAGCGCCATCTCTTCGGCGGTGAACTCGCGCCCGTAATAGCGGCACTCGATCTCGCCGGTCATCCCGGCGCCGCGAGAGCACGCCTGCGGCCCTCGCTCATCGACCATGGCAGCCAGGGCGACAGGTCGTCCGGCGGTTTTCCGCCATTTTTCGCGCACGCTGACAGCCATTCCTCGAGCCAGCGCCGAACATCGATGCCGTTCATGGCGAGCGTGCCCGCCACCGAGTACATCATGGCCGTGAACCTGGCGCCGGTCTCGCTGTCGGAACCGAACGAGAGCTGTCGTCCTATGACCGCACTCCTGAGGGCAAGCTCGGCGCGGTTGTTATCGGGCGGCACCTGCGGGTGATCGACGAAGACGCTCAGCCCCTCGCGGTGGTTGAGCAGCGAGCGCAGCGGCTTGGCCCTGAGCGCCTTGGCCGACAGGCCGGCCAGTTCCGCTTCGGTGTCCGCGAACAGGTCGTCGACCGCCTTGTTCAGCTCGCCCTGCGCCGCGTCGAACTCTGGTGTCTGGCGTTCGAGAGCGGGGTCGTAATGCTCCAGCCGCGCATCGTTCAGCCGGTAGATCGCTGCGATCCGCTCGATCCATCCCTGGCACCAGCGGGTGAGCCGCACGTGGCCGGCGGCACAGTCGATAAACGATCTGCGCTGGTGCGCCCAACACCACTGGAGGATCACCTTGCCGTCGAGCTCTCGGGCCAGCCTCTTGTAGGTCGAGAGGCGGTCGCAGACCAGGAACACGACACCGATGACGCCGCCGAACAGGGCCTTCGCGACCTCGGCTGAGCGCGAGGGATCGATGTGGAAGTAGACCGCGTCGGCGCTGACCGAGGTCCAGAGCCAGGCTCGGCTGGAGCGGCCCTTCTCGCGAAGCGCCTGCACACGCCATGTGGTCTCGTCTGCATGGCGCACCGCCGCCTTGTTCTGGTGCGCGAGGATCGCCTCGGCCACGGGCTCGAACAGCGGCACGGAGCGCTTCACACTGTCGGCCAGCGTCCCCGGCGAGATCGGCAGCCCCATATTCGCCAGCCATGCTGCGACCCGCTTGAGCGGGCGGTAGCAGGCAAAGCGCTCGAAGAAGATGCACACCCACACGCTGATGCCGTAGGGCGTGTTGTCGAACAGGCGCGGCACCGGGGGTGCCGTCACTTCCAGCGGCGACGATGGGCAGTCGCAACTCCGGCGCCAGCGGGGCCGGACGATTCTGCGCATGTGGGCCTTGACCTCGATCTCGACGATGGTCGTGGAACGCTCGCCGTTGGCAGCATAGGGCTTCCCGCAACAGGAACAGACGCACGCATCCTCGGGCGGGTTATGCTCTTCAGTGCGCTCCTCGAGCCCGGGCCGCTGCGTGCGGCCATGGCCGGGAGCGCCACGCTGCTGACCGCGCTTGCGCCCGGAGCGCGGTTTCTTCTGCCGCTCGCTCTTTCTCCCGAACAGCGACTTCGACAGCACGGCCCGGCTCGCGCGGAGCTTCGCAAGCTGGGCTTCCAGCGTCTCGACGCGGGACACCAGCGCCTTCTTCTCGACCTCCAAAGCCCGCACCTGGGCGCGCAGCCCAGCGATCTTCTCGCGCAGCGACACGATCATGTCCGTGGCCCGCACGGTCGCCGCCCGCAGCCGCTCGTTCCGCTCGCGCAGCCAGGCGATCGTGCGCTCCCGGGCCTCCACCAACCGCACGGCCGCCGCGCGCCGCCGGTCGAGTTGCTTGCGCAGCGACGCGATCGTGCGGTTGCGATCGTCCGCTGCCCCAACGAACGCCGCGCGCATCCAGGCCATGTCCTTCTTCAACCAATCGATCTCGTCGCGATGCCGGGCCTCGAGCCGCTGAATGTGGTCGTGCGACCCCCGCAGCCAGGAGCGGTGATTGTCGATCTCGCGGTCCAGGAACTTGACCCTGCCCTCCAGGTCCTTCGCCGCACGCACCTCCTTCTTCAGCCGGGCGTTCTCCTCGCGCAGCGACGCGATCGTCTCCTCGGGGTTCCGCGATCGCCTCCGAGCCCCGCGCGGCCGACAGGCCTCCGACGCCGGCACGGCCGCACGCAGCCGAGCGACCTCCTTGCGCAGGGACATGATCGTGCTGCGCTTGCTCGATTCGACGCCGGCTTCCGAAAGGAGCTTCTCCAGGCGCGTCACTTCGGCCTGCAAGGCAAGGGCGTTCTTCGCCGTGCGGCGGACTTCCCTGATCTCCTCCGCGGCCGCCTTCAGCTTGTTCCGGCTGGCGTCGAGCTGCGACTTCAGCGAACCGGCCCGGGAACGAGAGGCCAACTCCGCCCGGCGCAGCTCCTCACAGCGCGCTTCGGCCGCCTCCGCCCGCGCACGTTCTTGCTCGTATAGGGGCTGCCAATCGCGCCGCGCGTGCGCCGGCGCCGCCTCGACAGGCGACCAAGTCCCATCGCCGCCATCAACCAGCGTCAGAGCTGCGCCAAAATCCTCGCGAATCGCCATGCGCTCGACGGTAGCGCATGGCCGGAATCGTTACCAGTGCAAATGCCGCCCTCGTCCCTTCGATCCCCCGGCCGCCGAACGCTTACGTTCGAGGTGTCCTTCCGTAAGCGTTCGGCGGCCGGGGGATTTTACCGATTGAGGGTTCGCTTCCAATCCCTCCGGAGAGGCCGGAGCCAGATGTCCTTCTTCGGCTGGTCGCGTTTGCTGTACCTGTCGTAGCGGCCGCGTCCCTGGGTGGTTCCGACACGGATCCAGCCGGAGGCCTTGTAGACAGCGCCGGTGAAGCGCGGGGTCTGGACGAAGGTCTCGATGAGCACGGGGGTGGTGTTGTAGCGCTCGGTCCAGTCCTCGGGCAGGCGGCGGCGGACGATGGCGAGAATGTGCGAGCCGAGATTGGGGATCTTGATCCAGGGCAGGATCAGGAACCTCGGGTTGTCGACCACGAGGGGGAGGTTCTTCTCGCGCTTCTGTTGTGTCCATCCGATGAAGCTGTCGCGCGGCGCGAGCTTCCAGGCCGCGGTGCTGAAGCCGAGCATGGCGAGCGGCCAGCCGTTTCGGTCGTGGACGGCGTAGCGCATCTGGGCGCCGACCAGGGTCTTGTAGCCGAGATAGTGGTAGCGGGCGATGAACTCGTTCCACAGCTTGCCCTCGCGGGTGCCGCGCACGACGGTGCGCAGTTCGAGCGGGCGGACTTCGTCGAGGGTTGTCGGCGCCGGGAACAGCGGCGTTTCGGTGTCAGGCCCGAAGACAATCGGCTTTTGCTGGCCCTGCTGCCACCTGGGCGGCGGCAGGGTGATCAGGCCGTCCCTGTGCATGGCCAGCATGGTGACCCTGGCCATCATGTCCTTGAGCCCGCCGTCGGGCCTGAACCAGCCGATGTGCCGGCAAAACTCCTTCGACAGGGCATGGCGGGTGAGCCGCGCGGGACCGGCCACCAGGACGCGCAGAAGCGCCATCTCTTCGGCGGTGAACTCGCGCCCGTAATAGCGGCACTCGATCTCGCCGGTCATCCCGGCGCCGCGAGAGCACGCCTGCGGCCCTCGCTCATCGACCATGGCAGCCAGGGCGACAGGTCGTCCGGCGGTTTTCCGCCATTTTTCGCGCACGCTGACAGCCATTCCTCGAGCCAGCGCCGAACATCGATGCCGTTCATGGCGAGCGTGCCCGCCACCGAGTACATCATGGCCGTGAACCTGGCGCCGGTCTCGCTGTCGGAACCGAACGAGAGCTGTCGTCCTATGACCGCACTCCTGAGGGCAAGCTCGGCGCGGTTGTTATCGGGCGGCACCTGCGGGTGATCGACGAAGACGCTCAGCCCCTCGCGGTGGTTGAGCAGCGAGCGCAGCGGCTTGGCCCTGAGCGCCTTGGCCGACAGGCCGGCCAGTTCCGCTTCGGTGTCCGCGAACAGGTCGTCGACCGCCTTGTTCAGCTCGCCCTGCGCCGCGTCGAACTCTGGTGTCTGGCGTTCGAGAGCGGGGTCGTAATGCTCCAGCCGCGCATCGTTCAGCCGGTAGATCGCTGCGATCCGCTCGATCCATCCCTGGCACCAGCGGGTGAGCCGCACGTGGCCGGCGGCACAGTCGATAAACGATCTGCGCTGGTGCGCCCAACACCACTGGAGGATCACCTTGCCGTCGAGCTCTCGGGCCAGCCTCTTGTAGGTCGAGAGGCGGTCGCAGACCAGGAACACGACACCGATGACGCCGCCGAACAGGGCCTTCGCGACCTCGGCTGAGCGCGAGGGATCGATGTGGAAGTAGACCGCGTCGGCGCTGACCGAGGTCCAGAGCCAGGCTCGGCTGGAGCGGCCCTTCTCGCGAAGCGCCTGCACACGCCATGTGGTCTCGTCTGCATGGCGCACCGCCGCCTTGTTCTGGTGCGCGAGGATCGCCTCGGCCACGGGCTCGAACAGCGGCACGGAGCGCTTCACACTGTCGGCCAGCGTCCCCGGCGAGATCGGCAGCCCCATATTCGCCAGCCATGCTGCGACCCGCTTGAGCGGGCGGTAGCAGGCAAAGCGCTCGAAGAAGATGCACACCCACACGCTGATGCCGTAGGGCGTGTTGTCGAACAGGCGCGGCACCGGGGGTGCCGTCACTTCCAGCGGCGACGATGGGCAGTCGCAACTCCGGCGCCAGCGGGGCCGGACGATTCTGCGCATGTGGGCCTTGACCTCGATCTCGACGATGGTCGTGGAACGCTCGCCGTTGGCAGCATAGGGCTTCCCGCAACAGGAACAGACGCACGCATCCTCGGGCGGGTTATGCTCTTCAGTGCGCTCCTCGAGCCCGGGCCGCTGCGTGCGGCCATGGCCGGGAGCGCCACGCTGCTGACCGCGCTTGCGCCCGGAGCGCGGTTTCTTCTGCCGCTCGCTCTTTCTCCCGAACAGCGACTTCGACAGCACGGCCCGGCTCGCGCGGAGCTTCGCAAGCTGGGCTTCCAGCGTCTCGACGCGGGACACCAGCGCCTTCTTCTCGACCTCCAAAGCCCGCACCTGGGCGCGCAGCCCAGCGATCTTCTCGCGCAGCGACACGATCATGTCCGTGGCCCGCACGGTCGCCGCCCGCAGCCGCTCGTTCCGCTCGCGCAGCCAGGCGATCGTGCGCTCCCGGGCCTCCACCAACCGCACGGCCGCCGCGCGCCGCCGGTCGAGTTGCTTGCGCAGCGACGCGATCGTGCGGTTGCGATCGTCCGCTGCCCCAACGAACGCCGCGCGCATCCAGGCCATGTCCTTCTTCAACCAATCGATCTCGTCGCGATGCCGGGCCTCGAGCCGCTGAATGTGGTCGTGCGACCCCCGCAGCCAGGAGCGGTGATTGTCGATCTCGCGGTCCAGGAACTTGACCCTGCCCTCCAGGTCCTTCGCCGCACGCACCTCCTTCTTCAGCCGGGCGTTCTCCTCGCGCAGCGACGCGATCGTCTCCTCGGGGTTCCGCGATCGCCTCCGAGCCCCGCGCGGCCGACAGGCCTCCGACGCCGGCACGGCCGCACGCAGCCGAGCGACCTCCTTGCGCAGGGACATGATCGTGCTGCGCTTGCTCGATTCGACGCCGGCTTCCGAAAGGAGCTTCTCCAGGCGCGTCACTTCGGCCTGCAAGGCAAGGGCGTTCTTCGCCGTGCGGCGGACTTCCCTGATCTCCTCCGCGGCCGCCTTCAGCTTGTTCCGGCTGGCGTCGAGCTGCGACTTCAGCGAACCGGCCCGGGAACGAGAGGCCAACTCCGCCCGGCGCAGCTCCTCACAGCGCGCTTCGGCCGCCTCCGCCCGCGCACGTTCTTGCTCGTATAGGGGCTGCCAATCGCGCCGCGCGTGCGCCGGCGCCGCCTCGACAGGCGACCAAGTCCCATCGCCGCCATCAACCAGCGTCAGAGCTGCGCCAAAATCCTCGCGAATCGCCATGCGCTCGACGGTAGCGCATGGCCGGAATCGTTACCAGTGCAAATGCCGCCCTCGTCCCTTCGATCCCCCGGCCGCCGAACGCTTACGTCCTTCCCGTATCGGGGAGCGGAATTGTTCCTCAATCCGGCCGCCACGGCCGAGGCGTCGACCAGATGGCCGAGTTCCATGTTCCGGACCTGTGCCGGCTCCGTAAAGTTGGCGTAGGCGGTGGCGGGCATTGACATTGCCGGCCCGAGAGCACATGTAGCCCGTGTAAATCATTTTCCGGGCCCGCGACGCAACGAGCTTGCGTCGCTTCAGACCCGGAAACAAGCAACTCCACCCGTTCCGGCCGCTCCCGCGGCTGGCATATGCGCCCGAGACCAGCCGTCCCGACAATACGGACCGCGCCGGGCAGTCAAGGATCAATGTGACCAAGCAACTGTTTTCCGAACTCGGCTTGGCCGAGACCCTGCAACGCGCGCTGGCCGAGCGCGAACACACAACACCGACGCCGATCCAGGCGCAGGCAATCCCGGAGGTTATGGCCGGGCGAGACGTTCTCGCCATCGCCCAGACCGGCACCGGCAAGACGGCGGCCTTCGCGTTGCCGATCCTGCACCGGCTCGCCGGCGCGAATAGCGGCGGTCGCGGTCGCGCACCGCGCGCCCTCGTCCTCGCGCCGACGCGGGAACTGGCGATCCAGATCGCCGACGAGTTCCGCGCCTATGGCACCCATCTGCAGCTACGGCTTGCCGTCATCTATGGCGGCGTCGGCCAGAGGCCCCAGGTCGATGCGCTGGTGCGAGGCGTCGACATCCTCGTCGCCACGCCCGGGCGCCTGCTGGACCTGATGGGACAGCGCCGCGTCAACCTCCACCGGGTCGAGCATCTCGTCCTCGACGAGGCGGACCGCATGCTCGACATGGGCTTCGTTCGCGATGTGCGCCGCATCCTCGCGGCCCTGCCGGCGGCGCGGCAGTCGTTGCTGTTCTCGGCCACCATGCCGCGCGATGTGGCGCGTCTGGCGAGCGACTTCCTTCGCGATCCCGTCCGGGTCGCGGTGACGCCGCAGGCGACGCCGGTGGAGCGGATCCAGCAATGCGTCTTCCACGTCTCGTCCGAGGGCAAGCGGCGCCTGCTGGCCGATATCCTGGATGACCCGGCGCTCTCGCGGGTGCTGGTCTTCGCCCGCACCAAGCATCGCGCCAACCGGGTGGCGGCTCAGCTGGAGAAGGGCGGTGTCGCCGCCGAGGCGATGCACGGCAACAAGTCCCAGGGCGCTCGGCAGCGGGCCCTCGAACGTTTCCGGCGGGGCGAGGCCCGCGTCCTGGTCGCGACCGATATCGCGGCGCGCGGCATCGACGTCGACGATATCAGCCACGTCATCAACTACGAGCTGCCGAACGTTCCGGAAAGCTATGTCCACCGCATCGGGCGCACGGCGCGGGCCGGCGCCGACGGCATCGCCTATTCGTTCTGCGATGCGGGCGAGCGGGAGTCGCTCGGCCAGATCGAGCGTCTGATCCGGCAACGGCTGACCGTGATCGGGGACGACCCCGCCCCGGCACCCTTCCGCGCCGCGCGAGGTCGCCCGCGGGGGAAGGGTGCCGGAAACGGCCGCAAGCGCGGAACCCCGAGCCTCGCTGAGGCACGGCCGGCTCACTAACCCGAGTGTTGATGGGATCGACTTGGCGAAGCGCAGCTTTCAGTTGCGCGGGTCTCGGACGGACGGATCGGTTGCGTTCCGCAAGAAGCTAAGCCGGGAGAAGCTTGTAGGCTTTCTGGTTTCGCAGCCCCGGTGTGTGGTGGCGATGGAGGCGTGCGCGAGTGCACACCACTGGGGCCGGGAGCTCCAGGAGCTTGGCTATGATGTGAGGTTGGTCCCGCCGATCTACGTCAAGCCGTTCGTGAAGCGACAGAAGAACGACGCGGCTGACGCGGAAGCAATCTGCGAGGACGCGCAGCGGCCGACGAAACGCTTCGTGGCGGTGAAGACGCAGGATCAGCAGGCCCAGGCGATGCTATTCCGCGCGCGCGATCTTCTGGTGCGCCCGCGCACGCAGACGATTAATGCGCCGCGGAGCCACTTGGCGGAGTTCGGCGTGATTGCGCCCAAGGGACCGGCTCATGTCGGCCGGCTGGCTCTGACAAGGGGTTAGAGAATTGGCGCTCTCTGATGGAGAGTGCCAGCGCAGGCGATTTGGCGATGCCACCCAGCCCTTGCAGGGGGCCCGAGAAAATATTTCTTGCTGGCAGGCAGAGGGTCATGCGTCCGCCCCGACGTGGCCACCATCGCCTTCTCCGAATCGGTGTCATTAGGCCAGTCTGATGGTCAGCGTAGTCTGATGTCCCCCGCGAATGATAGTCTACGGAATCCGGTCGGTGACGCCGGCCGAGAACGACCCTTCAAGGGCGCATCAAGGGAGGACCCAAATGAAACGATTGTATGCGAAGACCATGGCCGCTGCCGTGGCCGCCGTCGCGACGACGGCTCTGCTGAGCGGGGCCCAGGCCCAAGACCTGGATGCCGCGCGTCAGATGATCCAGGACCACCGCGCCAAGCCGGTGTTCTCAGCCCCGGGACCGGCGTTCGACGCGAAATCCTGTGCGGCCGGCAAGCGCATCCTGACCGTTCCGGTCTCCAGCGCGAACCCGTTCACCAAGAACATCGCCCTGGCAATGATCGAAGCCGGCAAGGAAGCCGGCGTCGACGTGACCGAGTGGGAAAACCAGGCGCAGCCCTCGCAATGGGTGCAGGGTATCAACTTCGCGATCAACGAAGGTTTCGATCTGATCGACCTGCTCGGCGGCGTCGATCCTCGTGTGATCGTGCCGCAGATCGATGCCGCGAAGAACGCCGGTATCGTCGTCAAGACGTCGCACTTCTACGACCTGACCCAGACACCGCACGAGAGTGTCGACGGTGCCGTGCCGCTGAGCTTCTACGGGGTCGGTCAGATCCTCGCGAATTGGGCCATCACCCAGACCGACGGCAAGGCCAACGTCGTCATCATCGGTTCTGACGAGATCGTTCCGACGGCGCCCTTCGTCCAGGGTATCCGCGATACGCTGCAGGCGAATTGCCCGGACTGTCAGGAAGTGGCCTACATCAATGCGCCGGTTCCCGAATGGGCGACCAAGATTCAGCCAAGCGTCCAGGCTGCGCTTCTCGCGAACCCGGACGTCAACTACCTCATCCCGATCTACGACTCGATGTCGCAGTTTGTCGTACCGGCCGTCCGCATAGCCGGCAAGACGGGCCTGGTTAATATCGCGACGTTCAACGGCACGCCCTTCGTCATCGACCTGATCCAGCAGGGAGAGGTGGAAATGGATGTGGGCGAGTCGCTCGGCTGGATCGCACGCGGGATTCTCGATTCGCACATGCGTACGCTGTGCGGGTTGGCCGAGCCGCCCGAGCTCAACGTACCCTTCTATATCTTCGACAGCAGCAACGCGAACGATGCCGGCACCCCGGCGGACTACGACCGCGGTTACGGCGACGTGCACGTTTCCGGTTTCCGCACGCTGTGGGGCCTTGAGTAGCAGTCACTCCGATCTCGGGACGGGGGCGCCGGACACCAGCGCCCCCGCTCTGTTTGCGGAGCACGCGTCGAAGACATTCGGCGGCGAGAAGGCGCTCAGCGATGTCGCCTTCACGGTCGTGCCGCGCGAAGTTCATGGGCTCCTGGGCCAGAACGGCTCCGGCAAGTCGACCCTGATTAAAATTCTGGCGGGCTTTCATGCCCCGGATCCGGGCGCGTCCCTGCAAATCTTCGGGCGTTCCGTGCAACTGCCTCTGGCGCCCGGCCAATTCCGCGGACTGGGGCTCGCCTTCGTGCACCAGCATCTCGGCCTCATTCCGAGCCTGACGGTGCTGGAAAACCTGATGCTCGGCGATCTTGCGATGCGCGCCGGCGCCTACATCAATTGGGCGCGCGAAAGGCAACGTGCCAGAGATGTCTTCGCGCGCTTCGGCCTCAACCTGGATCCGTCGGTCAAGGTAGAAGATCTCCCGCAGGTGGAGCGCGCGCTTCTCGCCATCGTTCGCGCCTTCGACGACATTCGCGGCGAACGCGCAGCGCACCATACACCAGGCATCCTCTTTCTCGACGAGCCCACGCCGTTTCTGCCCAAAGCAGGCGTCAGCCAGCTCTTCGAACTGGTGCGTGGCATCGTCGACGAAGGTGCAAGCGTCGTTTTCGTTTCGCACGACGTCGATGAGGTGCTCGAGATCACCGACCGCGCCACCGTTCTGCGCGATGGCCGTGTTGCCGGAACCCTCGAAACCGCAAAGGCTTTGCACACCGATTTCGTGGAGTTGATCATCGGGCGCCGTATCGAGGCGTTCCACGCCGAAGCGCACGACCTGCGCGGAGCGGAAGTCGATGTGGCCGTGAACGGTCTGACCGGCGGCACCGTTGTCGATCTCTCCGTGGAGCTGCACCGCGGCGAGGTGCTGGGCCTGACCGGTTTGATCGGCTCCGGTTTCGACGAGGTGCTCTACCTGCTGTTCGGCGCTTCGCGGGCCGGTTCGGGCACGCTCAATCTGCACGACAAGACATACCAACTGCGTGACATGTCGCCGCAGCGGGCGATCGAGGGAGGTATTGCGCTGCTTCCCGGCGACCGCTTGGGGGCGGCGGGCGTCGCCGACCTGACACTCATCGACAACATCACCCTTCCTGTCCTGTCCTCGTTCCAAAGCCTGACCGGCCTGAAGCGCCGTGCGATGCGGCGCAGGGCGTCCGAGCTGGGCAGGGAATTCGACGTGCGACCCAACGTGCCGGAGAGGGAACTCGAGTCTCTTTCCGGCGGCAATCAGCAAAAGGTTCTGCTCGCCAAATGGATGCAGACGAGCCCGTTTCTCATGCTGCTGGACGAGCCGACCCAGGGCGTGGACGTCGGCGCCCGGCAGCAGGTCTTTGGTGCGATCCGCGATGTGGCGGAGCAGGGTGCGGCGGTCATCTGCGCCAGTACCGACTACGGGCAACTCGCGGCGATCTGCGACCGCGTTCTGATCTTTGCGCGCGGTCGGGTCGTCCGAGAGCTGGTCGGCAGCGATGTCACCAAGGACCGCATCGCCGAACAGACCGTTCTCAGTCTGGCATCGGGCAATCAGGGAGAGGCCGGCACAGCCGTGCACTCAACGGAGCAGGTACATGGCTGAAGGGACCGAGGTATCTGCAAAGGAGAAGAGAATTGATTGGCTTGTCGTGCTGGAAAGGTACGCGCTGATCCTGGCCTGGATCGCGTTGATCGTCATTTTCGCCGTTGCGGCCCCGCCATCCTTTCTCCAGTGGCCTACCTTCTCCTCCATTATTTTCGGCTCCCAGGCCGTGCTGGTCGTGCTGACCTTGGGCCTGATAATCCCGCTCACGGCGGGTGACTTCGACGTTTCGGTCGCCGCCGTACTGACCTTCTCGGCGATGATCCTCGCCGTTCTGAATGCCAAGATGGGCCTGCCGCTATGGCAGGCGGTTCTGGCGTGCCTGGCCATGGGGCTGATCGTCGGCCTCATCAATGCGTTCTTTATTATCTACTTCCGAATACACTCCTTGATCGTGACCCTCGGCACGGCGTCGGTCATCCAGGGTCTCATCCTGTGGATCAGTAGCTCGCAGACGCTGAGCGGCGTGTCGCCCGGCCTGATTGACTGGGTCATCGTCAATCGCCTCTTCGATATTCCTTTGGCCTTCTACTACGCGATGGCTCTGGGCGTGATCATTTGGTACGTCTTCGAGTTCACGCCCATCGGCCGGCGCCTCCTGTTCGTTGGCCGCGGACGCGAGGTCGCCCGCCTGTCCGGTATCAGCGTGGTGCGCGTCCGCGCCGTGGCCCTCGTGGCTTCCAGTATCATCGCCACGCTCGCCGGCATCATTAACATCGGCACGACGGGCGGCGCCGACCCGCTGTCGGGCCTCACCTTTCTGCTCCCGGCCTTTGCCGCCGCGTTCCTCGGCGCGACGAGCATCGTTCCGGGTCGGTTCAACCCGCCGGGCTCGATTATCGCGGTGTTTTTCCTGGTGACCGGCATCACCGGTCTCAACTTCCTTGGCGTCGATACTTTCGTGCAGAATTTGTTCAACGGTGCCGCGCTGATTCTGGCCGTGTCCGCCTCACAACTCGTGCGCGGACGGAAAGAGCAGGGGTTGACCTGACTGACGATTGGACCCCTGTGTCTTGTCCTCTTCGCTCCGGACAATCAAACCAGACGTACCAAAATATCAAGGCGTTTGGGGCGGCGGACGAGTCTGCATCGATTGGGGTCTGATCCTCCCCCATCGGATTGGTCCATCCTTAGGTTTGGGAATGAGGAGGACCAACGATGGCAAGGAAGCGTTACAAGCCGGAGGAGATCGTCAGCATGCTGCGGCAGGCGGAGGTCCTGCACGGCCAGGGCATGTCGATGGCGGACGCGATCCGACAGTTGGGGATCAGCGAGGTCACGTATTGCAGATGGCGCAAGGAGTATGGCGGGATGAGCGCCGACCAGGGTCAAGTCCAAGATGTGCTGGATATTTTATCCTGGTGTGCGGGCGCTGAGGCCTTTGTGCCGAGGCCGTTCTGGGCCTCGTATTCGTGGTCGAGCTCCTCTCTGACGGCGCGCATCTGACGGCGCTCGAGCTCGCAGACCCTGATGGCCCGCCAGCGCTCGGCGGCGCGGATCATGGCGCCGAACATGAGCTTGAGCACGGCCTTCTCGCCGAAGGCGTTGGGGATGGTCTTGAGCCGCCGGCGCTCCTCGACGAACAGACGCTCAAGGAGTTTCGTCGTCCGGATCGCGCGGCGGTGGGTGATCGGCATGCGCAGGTGCGCGATGCAGGCCTCGAAGTCGTCCTCGAAGCAGGCGCTCGCGCTCGGCAGTTCGCTCTGGTAGTCGGCAACCACGCCGGTGGCCAGGTCGCGGGCGATGGCGCGGGAGGGAGCCTGGTAGGCGGCGCTGACGCGTGCCTTGAACTCGGGCCAAAGGTCCTCCGGCACCTTGGCAGCCAGGTTCCGCATACGATGGGCGAGGCAGCGCTGACGCACCGATCGCGGGAAGCAGATCTCGATCGCCTTGATGATGCCCGCCGCACCGTCCGAGACCACCAGCAGCGGATCGCCGAGTCCGCGCCCACGCATGTCCTGAAAGGCGCTCACCGTCTCCGCGTCCTCCTTGGAGCCGGCCATCAGGTGCAGCAGCGCCTTGGCGCGGTCGCCGTGAAGCCCCAGGCCGCCAGCACCGGCTCGCGCCTCTGGCCAGGGCGGATGCGCTCGGCGATGCCGTCCACGAACAGGTAGGCGATGTCGTACTCCGACAGATCGCGGCCGGCGAACTCCTGGTAGTCCGCCCACAGCCGCTCGCCGATCTCCGAGACCGCCGTCCGCGACAGCAACAGCCGACCGCTCTCGTCCCGGAACGCGTCCTCGATGTCGCGCACAGAGAGGCCGCGCGCCAGAAGCTCCACCGCCAGGTCCTCCAGTGCCTGGGTGCGGCCCTTCAGGTTGTTGCGGATCTCGGGGCGGAACGTCTCCTCGCGGCCGGCGATCTGCGGCGCCGCATAGTCCACCAGCCCTTCCGCCGTCTTCAGACGACCCATGCGCACGCCGTTGCGCCAGCCCTGGCCCGCAGAGTTGGTGTCCCGAGAGGTGGTGTGGTAGGTAGGTGCGGTAGGCAGGTGCTTGGGACGAACGTTGCATAGGATTTTCGATAGGGTCATCTTTCTCTCGATCACTTGCCTATATTACAATGAGTTAGGGGTTGATGCAAGGGGCGTGTTCGGTTCGTGACCATGAGCGGTTGCGAGCGATCTCGGGTTCCCTAGTCACCTGAATCTGAAGTTCGCCACATAAAGCTAACTATGTTGAACGACTAAATTCTTCGACAATAGAGCGACTTAGTGTGGCAGCACTGCTAATCTATAATGATCTCAACTTCAGTGCCAGATGACTAGTTGCATTTGGGGAACTAGTCACCTGAATCTAAAGTTCGTGGCATAAGTTTTGATCGACGCGGAGGCAGAAGCGTTTGACGGCGGCGAGGATGTCGTCGGCCGATTTGGTCCACCTGAAGGGCTTGGGGTCTTCGTTGTGCTTTTCGATGAAGGCCCGGATATCGGCTTCGAGCTGGCGGGTGGAGGTGTGCACGCCGCGCTGCAACTGCTTTCGCGTCAACTCGGCGAACCAGCGTTCGACCTGATTGATCCAGGACGCCGACGTCGGCGTGAAGTGGACATGCCAGTGCGCTCGCCGCGCCAGCCAAGCCTTGACCGCCGCGGTCTTGTGAGTGGCGTAATTGTCCATGACGATGTGGACGTCCAGCCCCTCGGGGACCGAGCGGTCGATCTCTTTCAGGAAGTCGAGAAACTCCCTGGCCCGGTGGCGCCTGTAGCACTTGCCGATGACCCGGCCCGTGGCGACATCGAGGGCTGCGAACAGCGAGGTGGTGCCGTGACGCTTGTAGTCGTGTGTGCGCCGCTCAGGCATGCCCGGCAGCATCGGCAGGACCGGCTGTGTACGGTCGAGCGCCTGGATCTGGCTCTTCTCGTCGACGCAGAGCACCAGCGCGCGGTCCGGCGGCGAGAGATAGAGCCCAACGATGTCGCGGACCTTGTCCACGAAGTGCGGATCGCCCGACAGCTTGAAGGTCTCCGAGCGGTGCGGCTGCAAGCCGAAGGCGCCCCGGATGCGCCAGATCGTCGTGTGCGAAAGGCCGCTTTCCCTGGCCATCGAGCGCAACGACCAATGGGTGGCGTCCGCCGGCGTCGCGCTGAGCGTCCGCTCGACAACCTTGGCCACCTGATCGTCCGTGAGCGTTCGCGGCCGTCCCGGCCGAGGCTCATCCGACAGCCCCTCGATGCGCTCCTTCAGGAAGCGGCGGCGCCACTTGCCGACCGTGTGCTCGTGCACGCCGATCTCGGCTGCCACCGCCTTGTTGGTCAGGCCGTCTGCGCAGCGCAGGATCATGCGGCAGCGATCGGAGATCGAGCGCGCGACCCGGCGCCGTCGAGCCTGACGCTCAAGATACGACCGCTCTTCATCGCTCAGAACCAAGACCGCCATCGGCCGGCCAGTACCACGCGCCATCGCAATGACCTCCACAGCCACACCACGATGAACAGCCTACACTGAGCCTTACTTCAGTGCCAGGTGACTAGATTGCGATGCCATACTATGCAAAGGGACGGTCTCTGGGTGGATGGGACATTTGCGGGGACCATATGCTTTCTGGTTGAGCCAAGCTGCGTTATGGAGAGGGAAGGATACTATGCCCATGTGTATTGAATGCTGGTTAGTGTGCTATATTGTGCCGGACATCGCAGAGTCTACATAGCAGCAGTGCAGACTATGGAAGACGCACCGGACCCGAGACGGCACCCGCGTGTTGCTCGGCGCGTAGGTTCGGCGCCGATCGGCGCAGTAATTCATTGATCTTGCTGCATTGCGGGGGGTCAACAAGGCGCGTGTGTGGACGCCCCCGTAGACGCAAGCGGTTTCTTTGGTCGGCTCGGCACATTCGGTCAGGTTCTGTCGTGTGTCCGGCCTCTCGATGCGGCACGTCACACGCCGCGGGCCCTCATGGAGATGCGCGGACCGGGTCCAAATCGCTTATGCGAGCTCGAAAGCTCTCCGCGCAAAGCTGGGTTTCCCGATCCCGTCTCGTCGACCGTTTGCCCTTGCCTGTCCTCCGACCTGCCCGCATCCCCGACGGCTACCCGCGCTTTGCCACCCTCTCAGGCGGCTTCGAGCGCGGGAGCCCGGTAGATCTCCTTCTTCGTCATCAGCGCCCAGACGATACGCGCCATCCGGTTGGCCAGCGCCACTGCGACAAGCATCCGCGGCTTGCACGCCAGCATCCTGGCGAGCCACGGATCGTCTGTCCTGCCACGCCGGACCGACCAGCGCACAACCGCCATGGCGCCCGTGATCAGCAGCCGCCGAAGATCGCGCTGACCCATCTTCGATATCTTGCCCAATCTCGGCTTGCCGCCGGTCGTGTGCTGGCGCGGTACGAGGCCCAGCCAGGCAGAGAAGTCGCGACCCCGCTGGAAGCTCTCCATCGGCGGCGCGAAGGCTTGGATCGCCATCGCGGTGATCGGCCCGATCCCTGGCACGGTCATAAGCCGTTGCACGTCCTCATCCTGCCGCGCAGCCGTATGGGTCTCCCGCTCCAAGTCTCCGATCTTCCCATTGAGACCTTCAATCTGCTCAAACAGAAGGCCACCCAGCGCGCAGACCGCCTCCGGCAGGTCCGAGACCTGATCCTCAAGCGCCGACGCCAGGCGATCGATATGGACCGGCCCCTTGGGCGCAACAACGCCGAACTCCGCCAGATGGCCGCGCAGCGCGTTGATCGTCTGTGTGCGCTGGCGCACCAGAAGATCGCGTGTCCGGAACAGCATGCCCCGCGCCTGCTGCTCCTTCGTCTTCACCGCCACGAAACTCATGGTCGGCCGCGATGCCGCCTCGCATATCGCCTCGGCGTCGGCCGCGTCGTTCTTTTGCCGCTTGACGTAGGCTTTGACATAAACCGGAGGGATCAGTCGCACCGCATGGCCTAGACCGCCGATCTCCCGGCCCCAGTAATGGGCGCTGGCACACGCCTCCATCACTACCGTGCAGCGCGGCTGTGAGGCCATAAAATCCAAAATCTTCGCCCGACTCAGCTTCCTGCGGAACGCAACCGAACCGTCCGCCCGCGCACCGTGAGCTTGAAAGCTGTTCTTTGCCAGATCGATCCCGATCATGCTAACCCGTTCCATGGATGCCCCTTTCCTCTCTTGGCGTTGACGACACCGCCAACATGGCACATTGCCATGCCGCCGGAAGGGGGCGTCCACTCCATCGCTTAACAACACTGCAGGCTCCCGCCTGGCATCGACAGTTGGGAATTTATTGGGAATCATCAAGAATCAAGAACCAGCGCACGCGGACGTGAACGGCACCGCGTTCGTTTCCTGACCGGCATGTCCGGCGTACAAATCGGCGGCGGCGCCTGCCTTACACGCGCAGCAACGACCCGCGTTTGAGAGCCGAACTGCTGCCTGGCTTTTCAGGTGCCGCGCTCGTCCGCACCCAACAGGTTTCGGGGCACCTCGCCGTCCAGCCATCGGCGCACGTTGCGTGCGCCCTGGTGCACCGCTTGGACCTGCGCGCCGGGCACGCTCGCGGAATTGTGCGGCGCGGCGATCACGTTGGGCAAGTCCAGAAACGGGTGGGCGATGCGGAACTGACCGTGCCGCACCGGTTCAATCCACCACGATTCCAGGCAAGCGAAGAACCGCTCCTTGTCGACCAGATGGCGGTAGAGCGCGTTCTGGTCGACGATTTCGCCGCGCGCGACATTAACCAGGATCGCATCGTCCTTCATCCAGCCGAGCTCGCGAGCGCCGATCAGTCCCGCTGTCGTCTCGGTCAGGGACAGCGAGATGACGACGATATCGGCGCGGCGGAGCACATCTTCCAGCACCGCCAGGGTGCCGATGAACGCCACCTCCTCGTCGGTCTCGCCGCTCCGGTTCATGGCGTGGATCTCGGCGCCCAGCGCCCGGAACAGCCGGGCCGCAGCGCGCCCGACGCCGCCGAAGCCGAGAATCGCGCAAGCCGCTCCCTCGAGCGTCTTGTTGGCGACGAACTGGTTGAACCGCCCCTCGCGCATCTCCCTGTGCTCAACGGGCAGGCGCTTGGCGGCAGCCAGCGTCATTGCCAGCACAAACTCCGCCATTGGGCCGGCGTAGGCGCCCGCGTTCGAGGCAATTGCCAGATCGCGCGGGAAGAGATGCAGCGGCACGTGATCGACGCCTGCGGTCAAGAGCTGCACGAAGCAGAGCGACGTCATCGCTGCGACATCGTCGGCCGTGATCTCGATCCGGGGGTTCTGGGCGATCAGCACCCGCGCCCGCGCCCGCGCGGCGTCCCACTCCGGCGGCGCGAGATCGGACCGGAAGAGCAGTTCGCAGTCGGAGCCGAGCTCTTGCCGGTAGGCGGCGCGCGCGTCCGGCGGCGGGTCGTGGGCGACGAGAATGCAGGGAAGGGTCGTGATCATCCGGGAAGGGCCAACTAGCGGACGGGCGTGCCGAGGATGTTTAGCAGACCGCCCGCGCCAGGGCTCGCTTGAGCACGTTTGGCTGCACGATCTCCGACACACCTTCGCTTCCCGTGCGCTGGCGCTCGGCGAGACCCTGCCGTTGATCGGCAAGCTGCTCGGCCACAGCGACATCGAAACGACGGCGCGCGACGCCCATCTGGCGCGCGACTCTCTCCACGAGGCGGCGGAGCGGGTCGCCGGCAGCATTGCGGGGGATATCCTGTAGTGCGTAGAGCGGATAGGGTGGATTGATCGTTGAGCGTATTGGCTAATGGACAGCGATTGCCCATAACGCTCAGGGCGGAGAATGGATTGTTGAATTGCCATGTGGCGCCTCGCTAAAAATAAGGATCACGAGCGGCGCCAGCGATTTTGTCTGGACGCACTAGGATTAATCGGTAATGGATGTTTGCGTCTGTTCTCGACGTCAGATTGATCATCGGAGACAGCGAGGGCGCCGACGATGGAAATATCCGAGATACTTGACCTTCTTCAAGGCCGCCTCGTTGGGATACAAATCTATAGAAATATAGTTAAAGATGTAACAAAAGACGAACTAGAACGGCTTTCCGAGTTCATTGAGCGGAATGCGGCGACTGAGAGCGATATTCTGCAATTCTATTCTATGCAGTCGACGCATTTTCAGGACTTGAAGACAGGAGAGTTAGTGAGGTACGGCTTTATCAAGTCCGATGCGACGCGTCAGCGTGATAGAGTCTTTCAACAGAAAAATAGGCAGTATGGATGGTTGCTGGTCGAGGCATATGAAGAATTTGAAGATTTCCTGGAGAGGATATACGCACATATAGGAAGAACGAATCGGAATGCTTGGAATCTTGAAGATTTTGGCCGCGTCAAACTCTCAGAGCTGGACGACAAGCACTTTGACTGGTATCTAAATGCCGTAAGGAGAAAGTACAGGCTCAAACATAGAGAGATACTCACCCGAATACGTGAATTATGTCCTGATCTAAAGTCGGTGGAAGAAAACAACATATACGAGGTCCATCTTCGTGTTGCGATTGAATTGGTCGAGAAGCTTCGTCATCGAATTGTGCACAATCGTGGTGTAGTTGAAAATTTGGAGGAATTTGCCGAAGATATACTGAAGCAATGCGGATTGTGGAATAACGGTAAACCGAAAGCTAAATTAAAAAAATTCATCGAAGAACATTTTTTCGAAAATGCAGGTGCACACATTGTTTGGCTTGGCGAAAGGCGGGCGGCTCCACCTGAAGTTCCTTTAGATGTCTATTATGACGTGTGGGACGAACTCATAGTATACCTTATCGCTTATGCTTACTTCATCTGCAAGTGTATAGATCCGACTGTACCTTTGAATGAACACGTCGCAAGTTCATTTGGACTAGCTTGACACGAGAGATCAACCGCAATGTTTTTGTTGATGCTGACTGTTGATGTACACCAACCAAAAATTCGGCGATTGACTGTGTGTCATAGTTAATTCTTCGACACGATCAGCAATTAGCTGCGCAGGTGCCTTTAGCTGTTCCGTGGTCCAGTCTTCGGGATAGCCAGCGGCGATCCCGCCGACCGGCGCACGGTTGAGAAGCCGGCTGGTCAACGAGGACGGCAGCAGCAGGTCCACCTCCGCCACGGCAAGGTAGCAATTCCGCATCCCCTGGAACCAGAACTTCGCGCCGCCGGCTTCGGAAATCCGCCCGTACAGGTGTTTGATTTCCTTGAGATGGCCGGACGCGCTGGTCGGCGATGGAAATACCCAGCCATGCTGAGCAGACTCGGGATGTCCGCTTTCCGCACGTCGACTGTCGAGGATTGCGGCCAGTTGGGTTGTGACCGGGAGCTCGGAGGAGACAGTACCTCTGGTATGCCGGACCCTGAAAGTGTGTGCCCCCGTGTCGACATGTTCCCAATTCAGGGTCAGCACCTCTTCGCGCAGCAGACCGGTGTACATCGCGAACCACAGCGCATCCCGGATCACCGCGTTGTCGACTTCGGCCTCGATGCCGGCCCGCCAGCGCGGCAGGACATTGGCCGGAGTCGATATTTCGCGCCGCGGCTTGGCGTGGAAACGACCGCCCTCGGCCAGCCAGAGGCTCCCGGGTAGCGCAGGGTCTCGATGTCGGCGCAGGGTTTCCGGTAGACCGTCATGGCCCTTGCGGAAGTCCACCTGCCGGGTCGCAACCACGATACGCACCCGGTTCGACGGGAAGATCATGCCGACGCATTCAGCGCAGAGACGATCTCCGCGATCCGACACGCCGGCGTCGCGGCGTCGAGCCGGACCGCCACCTTGCCCAGAACCACTTCCAGGCGCTCACCGCTCGGCCCGGGGCGACGGGACCTCTCTGCCCGGACCACCAGCGGCGCAAACTCCACATCCCCATCGGCGGCCGGCAGCACCAACCGGCCATCCCGGGCCAGGCGACGCCAGCCCGACAGTTGGTTGGCATTCAGACCCTATCTCCGTGCTACGCCCGCAACCGTCGCGCCGACTTCCAGCGTCTCGGCAACGATCCGTGCCTTCACCGCATCCGGCCAGCGACGCCGACCTCCAGACATCTCCAGCACTTCAACGTTACTGAGAATCTCAGTTGAAGGCACCATTGAGAAATTCACCTCCTGCTCACGTCGCAGCAGTGAATCTCAGATCCCATGCCTATCTGGAAGGGGTGGGGCGCTCAAATCGCTTACGCAACAATCAGCTCCGTTGCCGCCTCATCGCGAGCTCTTCCGTCTCCGGTGTCCGCAGGAAAACTCCCATCGCCAATGGCCGGGATCAGAGGGAGAAGCTCAACGGACCGGTCGCCAAGGCAAACTTGGCGGCCGCCCGGACGAGCACGGTCCGTGGTGACGGCAAAGGCTTTCAACACCTCGAAGTCGATAGCATTGGGCGGCGTGCGCGATGTCGACCCTTCTGTGTCCTGTTTGGTCGGACCTCCCAAGCGATCCCCATCCGAACAGGCGGCTCACGCGGAATGGTTACCGATCAACTTCCTCAGATCTTAATGTAGGCGCCTTGTTTCTCATCGATATGCAGTTAGGAAAGCTTGGTAGTCTTGACGCCAAGGCCCAACTAATTCGCGCATTTCTTAGTGCGTTACCGCTCGGCGTAAATTAACATCGCCGGTTGTTCTCCGATCCGTGAAGTACTGTCCGACCAGTCGATCTCGGTCCTCATCAATGTTCAACTCTAGCCACGCAATTCCTTCGTGTCTTGCACTGCGATGACTGAATTCCGCTTTAGGTCGATTGTCATACGAATACCAAAACCTGTAAACTCCTGCATTGCGGTCAGCCTCAAGGTGGCATCTTGTCGAGTAGGAGTGTGACTCGCCTGTCCGAAGACGGAGTTTCGTCGAGAACAGCGACTGTTTCATCCATACAGTCGCTGGAATCGGAGACGGACTCTCTCCGGTCTTAGGGTCGGTCCAGGTTGTGAAAATGCTACCTTCCCAAGTTCCATTGAGATCAGGAAAGATGGCGCCCTCAATTGCTGGGATCCAGCGCCAAATGTAACGCCATAGGAAATTCGCCAAGGGCGCCAACATGGCACCGATTACGAAAGCCACGAGAGACGCGTGCTTTAGGGGGTTCGTTTTCTCGCCGCCAGCAATCTCTATTGCCGCCTCCGTGGCCAAGACAATCACGATTGTTGGGATAACGATGCTGAGCAGCTGTAGACGGCGCGGCAGAAGGGACCACATTGATCAACTCTCTAATCGGCGCAGTGCTGCCGTCACGAACGCCTGCGCGCCGGCGGTAGACCATGGCTGGCTTTCGTGGAATAGCAGTTTGACCTCATTGGTCTCGCGTGCAGTTGCCGTCCAGAATGGGTTCAAGAGCTGTTCGCCAACGCGACACAGCACGCGACGCAACCTGTCGTAACGGTCCTCGTCAAAGAGGAAGGTCGAGTCCACGACGCCATAGACAAGACACTCGATCAAGAACGAGGGCACTTGACCCGGTTGCAGTTGCCTCAATGTTACGAGTTCGTCCCGGAGCCGTTTGGCAGTACGAACCACCTTCTTAAAGCGGTGCTTGGTTCGCTCCCTTTTTGCCTTGCCGTTCTGATGGTGTTGCTGCGGGAAGTTCAGGACCTGCGTGCCGTCTTGCGCATAGATGATCACTCCCTCTACTCGATCGAGGGAATAGAAGAGTCCTGATCCACGTTTGAACACGTAGTCGAGGTGGACCGCAGGTACAACGTCAGCGTCGGCTCGGCTGCCGGGTACGGCCGATACCCGGAACGCCTTGTTGCCCCCATGCACATGGGCGTCGCCAAAAGCGGCGCCCAATGCGTGACCAACCGCTCGCCGGAGGTCTGCGGCTATGTCAGGAATCATACGACCAGTGGTGGAGCTGTAGCCCAGCGTGCGGTACACCTCGCCAGTTGTGAGGCCGTCCTCCGTCAACACGCGAATGCCAGCGTGCCAGGCGCACAGGTCCATGTCGCTGTCCTGACGGACATTGGTGTTGTTGTGGTAGCTACCTTGAGGTCTTACCTGCACGCCTTCCCTCACGAGCCAAGAGTTGTTATCGAGTGCGCGCTGAACCATTGCGGCCGAGCGCTTGATCTGTGACTCCTCGGTCTCGCTGGCCGGCTTTTCCCAGTGCTCGAACCGCTCGTTCCAGGAGGTCCGTGAGCGCGACGCCGCGAGTAGGGCTTCGACCAGAGGTAGAAGACCTTGGCTGCTACTGGTCATGGGACCTAATCTCAGATTGTTTGACAGAAGCGTTGAGTTGGCTGTGGCGCAACTGATTGTCACTTGACCACACGAAGGTTTGGTCCGACAGGGTTACCGGGCAACGGATGTATGTTGCGTAGGTCATCCTCAAATACGTGCAGCACTGAGCACAGATCCTCGATCTCGTAGCCTAGCTCCTCGAGGTGCACACGAATCATCTCCGGTAGCACGGTGGGTTCCTCGGCCGGGAAGTCCAACTCAGGGGGCTCATTGCGCCTGTAGCCGAGGGCGCTGATCTGCCTCCAGAGGTACTGGCTTTGATTTGCGGTGATGGCCCCCACGGCCTTTGCGCGATAGAGGAGTGCCTGCATTGAGACGTGCCAGACCGGCTTTAGAGCAGCTAGCTTCTGGATCGTTAGGCGCCCCGATAGATATGGACGCACATCTCTCGCCGGCATCAGCAATGCGGAAGCGAAGGCGTTGGCTTCATCTTCCATCTTGGGAGACGGCACTCGGTGCATAACGATATGGCCGAGTTCATGGCCGAGGCTGAATCTTTGGCGATCGGCGGGTTGGTTCCGGTTCAGGAAAATGCATGGCGGCAGGCTTGGAGAGCTTATGGTCACCCCGTCGACTGCAAGGGCTGCGAAGTTGCACGGCATTACCACACATCCGGCCCTTTCAACCCACCCCACGAGGTCCTTCATGGGCCCGGTCGGGACGAGCCACGTTCGACGTACAAGTTCCGCTATGCGCTCCGGGTCGCCACCGAACTCGTCGATATCCATGTCTGGCAGCCGTAGCTCGGGCTCGAACTCGGTGGATTCTAGCAGTCGCCGGATATGGAGCAGACGAATGTTGAGTTCGGCTTCAAGACGTTCAAGGCCGCGGTGGCCCACGCTCGCCTTCTTGCGGTACATCGGGTGGACGCTGATCGGCAGCCCCAGCATCTTGTCTGGCTCGAAAAATAGCGACCGCGGAAAGTGCAGAGCGTTGGCTACGCTATGAAGAACATCATCGGTGGGACCGATCAGCCCGTTCTCCAGCTTTGATAGGTTCGCCTGGGAGATTCCGGACTGTTTTGAGAGCTCGGTCTGACTCCATCCCCGTGCGTGTCGGGCTATCCGCAGCAGGTCGGAATTGAACGTGCCGGGCACGGTCAGTCCCGCCTATCTCGGTTTTGTCCTTGGGAGACCTCGCGCGGGCGGACCAAGCGCCGCGTGGGAAGCGTCGAGGGCTTGTCGCTGGGCGCAGGCGTGGGCAGCGGCACGACCTTTGCGTCGGTGTTGAGCAGGCTGTACGACCAGACCACAACGTCCTCGTCGCGCGCGACGAGGATCACGTCGACGATTCCTGTTTCCAGCTGATTGAGCTGGTACACGACATCGACGCGGTGGACCTCAGGCAAGTGCAGCATGTCTTGATTGTGATCGTGGAACGCGAGAGCGAGTTGGGTTGGCACGTTGGCACTCAGCCCAGACTCGTCGCCCTTCTTGAACCGAAAGAGGACCTGGTGTTCGACCAGGAACTTGAACGTCTCATGACCCTCGATGATGTGAACAGCGGGTGCATCGTCGAATTCGAGGTGGGCCCGCTCAATGATTTGTTCCCACACGAAGTTCGCTCGGCTGCGCTTGCAGCGCCAGACCCCGGGGTGCGGGCTCTTGAGCCAATCGTCCCAGGCGCCCAGAACGGCGGCCAAAATTGGTTGGCGGTGCTTCTCGATGATCGGTTGGACTATATCTCTCCGCGGAACCGGCATGAGGCAGTCTCCATGATGCTGGAGGGACTGTATCGCAGCCGATTTACAAAATCTACCTCAAAATATTCACAAGAGTATTCGTGTAGCCAATTTCTGAAACGAGACGAAGTGACCTGTCTCGCCGTGGGATGACGATCGGTCGGCGGACGGGAGGTGAACGTGCTTACCGTGCTCGAACCTTCAGACCCACAATCTGCATGTACAAGGTTGCAATTGGGGGTTTTCGCGCCGAGCGCGTCCGGGATGGTGGATTTCGAGGCGGCGACGAAGACTCGGCTCCTTGCCTGTGATGATCTACCGTCATCAAGGGAATGGATGACATGGGTGCGCTTGTCGTTGGAATGGTCCCAACTGCGATGGCGTCAGGTTCTCGTCGACAGGTCGGCGACCGCCAATGGTACACGCGGGTTTGCATCCTGTTGGAGACCCATACGGTGCCCCGACCGGTAGACGGAATCGGAGTTTTCGATGCCGGAAGTCACCAAACGAAGCGACCAAACCCACTGACCCTGTACGTGCCGGTTTCGGTGGGGAGCGCGCTCCCGCCAGGCCCGGCGGGGTGCGTCGGGACCGGGTTCCAGGGCTGCCAGTTTCGGTTTCAGGCTATGGTCGCGGCTTTCTTCATTGATAATCCGTATTCGATCCGGCGGCCGGGCCGTGCGAAGGCGTCGGCATGTTCAGGCGTCGGAGCGAGATCGAGAAGTTCCTGGCGGTGGTGGAGGCGGGGAAAGTCGTGGCCGCGGCCGACCGTCTGGCGATCGGCCAGCCGGCGCTGACCCGCGCGATCGCCGCGCTTGAGAGCCGGTTCGGCGCGCCGCTGTTCGAACGCCTGCCGACCGGCGTGCGGCTGACGGCGCTCGGCGCCGCGGCTGCCGAAGAGGCCCGGCGCCTGCTGCGCGCCTACGAGGAGGCGGAGGACCGGATCGGCGGCGCGCTCGCGGGCCGCAACGGGCACATCCGGGCGACCGCCGATGCGCTCTGGATGCAAGGCGTCGTGGCGGACGCCGTCGGGCGCTTCCGGGAGGGATTTCCCGGGATCGAGCTGCGGCTGCGCAGCGCCGGCCGGGGCGAAGGGCTGCGCCTGCTGGAGGCCGGGGAGAGCGACCTGCACTGCGGCGGTCTCGACGCCGGGGCATGCCTGCCGGACTCTCTGCGGCGCGAAGAGCTGCCAGCACTTACCATGGGCACCGTCGCGCACCGCGGGCATCCTCTGCTGTCCGGCGGGGCGACGGCGGAGGCGCTGGCCGACTGGCCATGGGTCGACTGCGTCGCTGACCTGGGGCCGGGATCGGAGGCACCGTCGCTGGACGACCTCATCGACCATCTGCGCTCGCGCACCGGCCGGCATGTGGTGTCGGTCAGGCGCAGGGCGCGGTCCTTCCATTCGCGCCATAGCCCTCGATGTCCTCAAGGCGGACGTCCAGTGGACTGAGCTCTTGCACGGTGTCCTTGAAGCGCTGGTACTCCTCCAAGGCGTGCTCAGCTTTGTCGAGGTAGGCGTGGATGTGCTGTCGGACCTGTTGGAGTGGGGTGTAGTCGTGGAGCAGGGTATCGAGGGCCTGCTGAGCGTTTGTGGCGAGATCGGGCAGGTTGCGGAGTTCGCGCGTGGCGTCGATGAGCTCGGCGTGGCCCTTGAGGTGGTAGGGGTGGGTTTGCGTCGATTCTGCGAGGGCGACGTGCTTGTGCCATTCGTCGCGGAGGCGGCGGTAGCTCGCGTCGGCGTCCTTGGCCTGCTGTGAGTCGGGTACGGGCCGGGTGATGGGCTCGAGGTAAAGCTCGGGCTGCCGGTGATGGAGGGAGGTGATGTCGTGGCCGAGGGCGCTGGCGAGCTCGCGGATGCTGGCATGGACGTCCTTCCACGCATGGGGAGTGTGGTTGAGGCAGGGGCCGTAGGTTTTCCGGTCAACGGCGATGGCCTTGCCGGCCGCGAGGAGGCGCTCTGCGGTGTCGTGCCATTCGTCGTAGGAGTGCACCTTCTCAAGCTTGAGTTTGTACGTGTACGCCAGATCCTGGAGCTCCGCGAGGTGGTTGCGGCAGCGTTGGACCTCGGCGAGATGGTTGTCGACGTGCGAGATGGCTGTGGTCTGGCGCGTGTTTTGTTCGAGGATGGAGTCGATCTGGTTGCGTTCTCGTTCGGGAAGTTCCTCGACGGCAGGGTGTTGCCGCAGCTCTTGCAGGCGGTTGATGAGCCCTTCGTGCCCCGGCAGGTAGAAGGGATGCACGTGGGCGGCCCCGCCGCAGCACGCTCCCGGATCATCGCCTGCTCTGCCGGCTTGCAGTGCAGGCTCCGCTGCCGCCTGCCGGACCGCCCCGCCTCCTCTGCCGGCTTGCAGTGCAGGCTCCGCTGCCGCCTGCCCGACCGCCCCGCCTCCTCCGTCACGGCTCGTCCTCCCCGGCCGGTTCCACCGCCTTCCAGCGGTTCGCCGCGCCGGGATCGGTCAGCCCCTCCAGCATGCCCTCCCGGTCGATCCATTCGTCCACCGCGTCGCAGGCGTCCTCCCAAATCTTTCCGGCGCCGGCCCCGCACAGCCGCCTCTCCTCCAGCCTGGCCAGCACCAGCATCTCGCGCACCGCCCGGCGCAGGACCTCCGGCGGCAGAGGGTCCCGGTCCAGCGCGCGATGGATTACGAAGCGCGACAGATCCATGCCGCTCTCCGCAGCCGCCCGGCCGATCCGTTCCCACTCCGCATCGGTCGCCATCACGGCACGCTGGCGCCGCCCGCTGGCATCCTCCCTCATGGTCGCCATCCGTCCGAATTAGCCTGCGCCAGCTGCGACACAGCAGATCTCCATATGGAAGACAAGGTCATGCATAGTCCCAAGAAATTTCTCATCGCCATATGACCCGTATCACTTATAGGTTACGTACAGAACTCACTCACCCCATCATCAGGATTGTATAGATGTTCCATTCCAGCTTTCAGACCTGATCCCTGAGTGCAACTCCTCAGTGAAACTCTGTCGCACTCTGTGTCGTTCAAATCGACCCTATCCGTCCTTGACAGCAACCCTAAGCTTTGTATTGTAACCCTGTTACAGGAGGAACCTGCAACCCTACGTCAGCCTCAGTGTACCGAAAATCAGAATTGATAGGTGCATAGGTGCACACCGTCTTTCCTGGTGACGGCGCGGGCGCTAGGCGAGCCGACGCGGGGCTACGCGGGGCTACATCGCGCGCGACCATCCGGTGCAGCAACGGGTGACGGCCGCCATCGCGGCGCTCTCCGGCCACGACCTCGAACAAGCGCCGTGGGCGACGGACGGCTGCAGCATCCCGACCATCGGCCTGCCGCTTTCCGCCCTCGCGCGGGCCGCCGCGCACATCGCAGACCCTTCCGGCCTCGCCGGGGAGCGCCAGGCGGCGATCGCGCGGGTGAGGCGCGCAGTGGCCGCGCATCCCTTCATGGTCGCCGGCGACGGCCGCGCGTGCACGCGCATCGTCGGGACGGCGGGCACGCGGGTGCTGGTCAAGTTCGGCGCCGAGGGGGTGTTCTTCGCCGCGCTCTACGAGCAGGGCTTCGGTCTAGCGCTCAAGGTGCGCGACGGCGCGACCCGCACCGCCGATGCCGCCGTTGCGGCCATGCTCAACCGTCTCGGTGTTCTCGACGACCGCGACCGGGAGGCACTGGCTGACATGCTGGAGAAGCCGCTGCGCAACTGGGCGGGCCGCCTCGTCGGCGCCGTCCACCCGCAACGAGAAGAGGAACCGGACTGGTAGCAATCCGTCCGACATCGTCCAATCGGGTCGGGATCAGCGTTTAACTCCTGTTGCGGTTCCACCGGTTGCGGCGGCCTCGGCCGTGTCACGCTTGAAGCACGCAATAAGCCCGCCCGTCGAGCCCGGCAGAAGAGGCGGCCGGGACAGCCCGCAATCGTCGTCGCCCTCCGAGCATCGGCTGAGGAACGGGCAGCCGGGCGGCACGTCGATCGGACTCGGGATCTCACCCTTGATGGTGTGGAGCGCGCTGTCCCCGGCACCGACCCGAAGCCGCGGTGTCGACCTGAGCAGCGCTTGGCTGTATGGATGCCCTTCGGATTTGAAGAAGGACTCCGTCTCCTGAAGCTCCATGAGCTGACCTAGATAGAGCACGGCAACACGGGTAGCGATCTGCCGCACCACGCTCAGGTCGTGCGTTATGAAGATGACGCTGAGGTCGAGCTCCCGTCTCAGCTGATCGATGAGGTTCAGAATCTGGCCCTGCATCGAGACATCGAGCTTCGCGATGGGCTCGTCGGCAATCAGAACCTTGGGCTCCAGCGCCAGCGCACGGGCGATCACCACCCGCTGTCGTTGGCTTGCATTGAGCTCGTGGGAATAGTGCTCAGTTGTTTCTGGTGGCAGGCCGACGCGCGCGAGGAGCGCATCGACCCGCGCCTTTGCTTCGACCTTGTCGCAGATCCTGTGCACGAGAAACGGCTCCGCCAGGACGCCGCCAACCCGTAGCCGTCGATTGAGCGCGGAGGTCGGATCCTGGAAGATCACCTGTACCAGCTTCGCGCGCTCCCGTGCGCTCGGTCCGGTGAGGGCGCCCGCGCGCGCAATCATGACGTCATCGAGCCAGATTTCTCCAGCCACGGGCACGAGCGAGCCGGCGATGCAGTTAGCGAGGGTCGTCTTGCCCGATCCGCTTTCCCCGACGAGTGCGAGGCATTCCCCCCGGTGGAGATTCAGGCTCACACCGTCGACGGCATGCACCCATTGCTTGACGCCGAGGACTGTGTCCCGGAGCCCACGCTTCACCGGGAACAGCATCCGCAGATCCTCGATGCGTACGTGAATGTCGGGGCTGCTCATCGGACCGGCATCACCGGTGACGATGCGCTCTCCCGCGTGCCGAGTGGGCTCCAGCAGCGATAGTGGTGTTCCGGTGAGAAGCTCTCATCCGGCGGGGACTCGCGCGAGCATGCATCCTGCGCACGAGGACAACGCGGATGGAATTGGCAGCCGGTAATCGGCTCATCCCTGGGATTGGGTGGATTGCCCGGCAGTGTCGCGAAGGGAAAACGATACTCTTCGACCGAAGGAGAACACGCCAGTAGAGCGTCCGTATAGGGGTGCCGAGGGGCGGTGAAAACCGATTTTGCGTCTCCCTGCTCCACGATGCCGCCGGCGTAGAGGATGAGAAGGCGTTCACAGATCGTCGAGACGACGCGGAAATCGTGCGAGATGTAAATCAGGGCGAGCTTACGTTCGTCGACGAGATGACGCAGCAGCTCAAGGATCTGGGCCTGGATCGTGACGTCGACAGCAGACGTGGGATCGTCCGCAATGAGCAGCGTGGGCTCGCTGGCCAACGCGAGCGCGATGGCAACGCGTTGCTTCATGCCCCCAGACAGCTCGTTCGGGAACGCCCGCAGCCGGCGCTCGGGCTCCGGAATGCCCACCTGCCCGAGAAGCCGCACGCTTTGTCTCGCCGCCTCGGCCTTCGTGACCGAGAGATGCGTGCGAATCACCTCGCCGAGCTGGATGCCCACCGGATAGACGGGCGTCAGCGAGGCGGCGGCGTCCTGGAAGATGAGCGACATGCCGCCGCCGCGGACGCGCCTGAGCTCGCGGCGCGGCAGGCCAAGGACATCCTGGCCGTCGAATAGGATGCGCCCCGCGGTGATGCGCCCCGGCGCACGGATGATATTGAGCAACGACAGCGCCAGGACCGACTTGCCGCTGCCGCTCTCGCCGACCACCCCGAGCCGCTCGCCGGCCTGGCAGGTCAGGCTCACGTCGTTCAACGCCGCGAATTCCCGGCCACGAACCCGGAAGACCGTGGTGAGGCCTTCGACGCTGAGCAGTGGGTCGCTCACCGGCGCTCCGTGGGATCGAGGTGGTAGCGCAGGCGCGCGCCGAACACGTTCCACGCGAGCACGAGGATAATGATCGCGAGTGCGGGGAAGATCGCCAGCCAGGGCGCCAGCAGCATGCTCTTCTGCGCCTCAGCCAGCATGTTGCCCCAGTCGGGTGTGGGCGGCTGCACGCCGAGCCCGAGGAAGCTGAGCGCGGCAAGATCCACGACTGCGTACGCCAGAACGATGCTCGCCTGCACGATGATTTGGGACAGGCAGTTCGGCAGAACGTGCCGCAACGCGATGCGCAGCGTCGAGTAGCCGAGCAGCCGGCCCGCTTCGACATATTGCTCCTTCGTCTGGATGCGCGCCTGCGAGCGCACCACCCTTGCCGCCGTCGGCATGTAGACGAGTGCGAGCCCGACCACCACCGGGATGAGCCCGGGGCCGAAAACGGCGACGAAGAGCACGCCCATGATGAGTGCCGGAAAGCTCAACAGGACGTCGCCGGCGCGCATCATGATGTTGTCGACCCGGCCGCCGATGTAGCCGGCTATGAGGCCGTACACCGTGCCCAGTCCGACGTCGATCACGACGACGGCAAACGCGCCCAGAAGCGCCATGCGGGTGCCGACGATGAGCCGGCTGAACAGGTCCCGACCGCTCCGGTCGGTGCCGAACCAGTAATCGCCCGAGGGCGGCAGATAATTGAACCCGGGATTGATCTGGTTGGGGTCCTGAGGCGCGATCCAGGGGCCGAACACCGCAATGATGACGAACAGCAACACGAGCCCCGCGGATATCGCGAGGGCGGGATCGCGCCGGAGAGCCGAGAGAACGGTTGCGGTTTGCATGCCGGCCCTACGGGTCAGTCAGCGTAGCGGGGATCGAGCCGCGAGGCCACGATGTCGACCAGGAGTGTCGTCGCCGTGAAGGCGACCGCAATGCACACGAGGATCGCCTGGACGACCGGATAGTCCCGCTGATTGACGGCAGCCACCAGGAGCTGGCCGATGCCGCCCATGCCGAACACGAAATCGACCAGGACCGTGCCGACGATCATATAGCCGAACTGCACGCCCAGGATGTTCACCACCGGGACCATCGCCGTGCGCAGGCCGTGACGTATGACGGCGATGGGCTTTAGGCCGCGGGCCTCGGCGGCGAGGATGTATTCGCGATTGAGCACGTCGATCATGCCGGCTCGCAACGTGTTGGTCTGCGCGGCCGTCATGGCGAATCCAAGGACGCACCAAGGCATGATCAGGTGAGAGATACGATCCCAGCCGAAGCCCTCACCGCGGCCGAAGGGCGGCAACCAGCCGAGCCAAAAGGAGAACACGATGATTGCGAGGATGCCTGCCGTGAACACGGGCACCGACAAGGTGACAAGTGTGCCGCCGATGATGAGTTGATCGGTGAGGCGTCCCTGCTTGAGCGCGGCAATGACGCCGAGCGGCATTGAAATGAGCATCGACAGGATCAAACCGCCGATGAGAATCGTCAGCGTGATTGGCAGCGTCTCGCTGAGAAGCTCGGTCACCGGCTCCCGGGTTTTCAGGGAGATACCGAAATCGCCCTGAACCGCGTTCTTGGCCCAGTTCCAGTACTGGACAGTCAGCGGCTTATCGAGGTTGAACTCACGGCGCAACTGCTCCTTGACCTCGGCGGGTACCGGGCTGCCTGCGGTCAGCACTGTCACCGGATCGCCCGGCACGACCCTGAGCGCGAGGAAAATCAGGATCGAAACGGCAATCACGATCGGGATGAACGCGATAAGCCGCTGGGCGATCACCGCCGATACCCGCTCCTGTGACGGTCGGGCCGGAGGGGGGCGCCCTGTCTCGGACGCCCGCCTGCTGGCCAGGGGCCATCGGCTACTCGCGACTCCACCCTGTGCGGGCTAGCGGACAGCATTACAGCATATGTTGCCCGTGCCTCGGATCGCTCACTCGCTGAAGGCAATGTCGGCGTATCGGTCGTACACATACACCGGGGCCGTCGGTGCTCCCGTAAGCCGCGCCGACTGGAAGCGCACCGTCTGCGGGAACGCCAGGGCGAGAGACGGCTGCTCCTGCGTGAGAATCCGTTGGCATTCCTTGAATGCGGCCTCTCGTTCGCTGTCGTCGGTGGTATAGAGCGAGGTCTCGAACTGCTTGTCGTAGGCCTCGTTGGCGTGCTCGGTGAAGTTGGGCCCGAATTTGCCGCCGTTGGGGCCGTACCATTGCAGCAGGAAGCTCGAGATGTCCGTGTAATCGGATATCCAGTACATCAGAATCATGTCGAAGTCGTGCGAGTAGGCCAGCGCGATCGTGTCGGGTGCTGGCAGCCGCTGGATGGTGATGTCGATGCCGAGCGGCTTGACCTGCTGCTGGATCGCGAGGGCCAGTGCCTCGTAGCGGACACCGGGGTTCACTGCTATGTTCGCAGCGAAGCCGTCCGGCACCGAGCTCTCGGCCATCAACGCCTTGGCCTTCTCGATGTCGGGGGTGTAGGTGCCCTCGGTCTCGTCGTGCGCGCTGAACGGGACGTTGGGAGGAATGAAGGCTCCGTAGGCCGGTTCGATGTACTTCTGGCTGAAGGCCGCGAGCGCTGCGCCCGGATCAATCGCATAGCGGATCGCTTGTCGCACCTTGACGTCGCTGAAGGGCGCCTTCTGGTTGGCCATGTGGAGCAGCGTGTGCTCCCAGCCGGGCGCGGTCTGGATGGCCACGTCGTCCGACCGCTCAAGTATCACGGCCTGGTCGCGCGGCACGTCGTAGGACAGATGAATATCGCCGCTCCGCAGCCCGGCGACGATGGTGGTCGCGTCCTTGATGTTGCGGAACTCGATCCGCTCGATCGGCGGCTTGCCTTCGTAATAGTCCTCGAATGCTTCGAGAACGACGCGGCTCGGGTCGCGATCTACGAACTTGTAGGGGCCAGCGCCGACTGGGTTGGTGCCGATCCCGCCTCCCAGTTCCTGGACATGCGCCTTGTTGCAGATGTTGCCGCCTTCGAAATAGCCAATGAACTGGAACTGGTGGTCGGGCCGCTTCATCCGCACCTCGATCGTCAGATCGTCGAGGGCGACGGCCTCGTCCACATTGACGAACATGTAGAGTTCCCACGCCCCCTCGTTCGGATCCGCGATGCGATTGAAGGTAAAGGCGACATCCTCCGCAGTGACGGGCGCGCCGTTATGGAACTTCGCCCCCTCGCGAAGCGTGTAGCGATAGGTCAGAGGATCGGGATTCTCCCAGGACACGGCCAGGCTCGGATGCAATACACCGGTCACCGGGTCCTGGCGCATCAGCGTGTCGTATATCTGGGTCTGCACGTAGATCGCGGCGAACCCGCCCCAAACCTTGGGATCGAGGGTTCCGACCTCTTCGACGTGGGCGACCACGAGGGTGTTCCCCTCGGTTCTTGCCTCGACGATCCGTGGCAGGATCAGCGATGAGGCGCCGAGCGCGGCACCGGCGCCGAGGCTCCGCTGGAGAAATTGCCGTCGCGTGTGAATGCGCTGCATGATTGATTGCACGCCAATGTCGTATGTCATTGTTGCCTCCCCTGTTGCGACGCGCCGTTCCGCCTCTTGTGCGGAACGTGTCGCGGCGACGCCTGCGCCAGCTTGCGCGTGACGTCCAACCCCGTCGGCGGGGTTCGCGCGGCCGGCCTATCGAACTACTGCGACGCGGCGACCGTGCTACCCGCCGCTCTGCCTACCATGGTCAAGAGCCGATGCTTCGTGACGCTCGCGACGATGGCCCACTCGGGATCAATTCCCGGAAAATGGTCGTTGCCATTTTCATGGCGACACTAGCAGAGAACCCAATTGCCGTACAGGGTTCGCTGTCTGTCCAGGGCGTCAATCGAAACATGGGTTTGCCGCAGAGCGTCGATCCAGACTGTCAACGGCGGCGGGATTATGTACCGGCGCGGCGGCGTAAAAATGTACCACGGGCTTCGGCGTGAGCTTGTCCGCGTAGTCCATGGGAGGGACCCGCGCGCGGGGCGACGCGCCCTCCGCGCGGCTGGCTGCGGCCCGCGCGTGGGAGAATGGAATGGACGCCTCCCACCCCTGATGCCGGCGGTCGGGAGGGTTGAGGTGGACCCTCACGGGCCGACGGCATCTAAGTGCCAAGGGGGAAGATTCGGTGTCTTCCCAGGCAAACCGGAGGGTCCGGATGAAGATTAGCAGAACGGTCGTGGGCGTGGATACGGCGAAGCGGGTGTTTCAACTGTATTGGGTCGACATGGAAACGGGCGAGATCGTGGATTTACGGCTGACACGGACGAAGTTCCTCGAACACTTCGCCAACCGCGCGCCGTGCCTTGTCGCGCTGGAGGCGTGCGGCGGTTCGCAGCACTGGGGACGGCGGCTGCGCGAGCTCGGCCACGAGGTACGGCTGCTGTCAGCGAAGATGGTTCGGCCCTTCGTGGGCGGTAACAAGAACGATGCGCACGACGCACGCGCGATCTGGACGGCGGTGCAACAACCCGGCATCAAGACGGTTGCGATCAAGACCGAGGAGCAGCAGGCGATCCTGGCGCTGCACCGCATGCGCCAGCAGTTGGTGAAGTTCCGCACCGCGCAGATCAACTGCCTGCGAGGCCTTCTGACCGAATATGGCGAGGTCATGCCGAAGGGCCGGGCCGGTCTGCGTCGAGGCATGGCCGAGGCCCTCGCTCGGGTCTCGGAGCGTCTGCCGGCGATGGTGGTGGAGGCCTTGCGGGAGCAGTGGGCACGCGTGAGCCGCCTGGATGAGGAGATCGGCGAGATCGAGCGACGGCTCAAGCTTTGGCATCGGGACAATGTCGCAAGCCGGCGGATTGCGGCGATCCCCGGCGTCGGGGTGCTGACGGCGACCGCCGCGGTGGCCATGATGGGCGATCCCGCCGCATTCCGGTCCGGCCGGGAGTTTGCCGCCTGGCTCGGTCTGGTGCCGCGCCACAGCGGCACCGGCGGGCGGGTACGCATGCTCGGCATCTCCAAGCGTGGGGGCATCTCCAAGCGTGGGGACACCTACCTGCGTACCCTGCTGATCCACGGCGCCCGCTCCGTACTCACCACGAGCAAATCGCCGCCGGAATGGGCCTCATGCCTGGCCGAGCGGCGGCCGGCGAACGTGGCCGCCGTCGCACTGGCCAACAAGACCGCACGCACGATCTGGGCCTTGCTGGCCCACGACCGAACTTACCGGCCGAACTTCGTCAGTCAGCCCGGTTAGGGAAGACTGGCACGGAGATCACCTACCACCAGGAGGAGGTGTCACGCCAAGAGGTTGCGCAAGGTACGACGAAGTGTGATGGCGAACAGGTCAGACCGCGATCCGCCAAGCCTGAACAGGCCCAAGGGCAAGAAGCCCAGTGGGAGAATGAGGCGCGGATCGGCTGATTCCATCAGGGCCAGCAGGCACCAGCCTGCACGAACAGGCCGGATATAGAACTGCAACCTGGTTCTCCCGGAGCACCGAATCGGCCCTTGCCACCGGGAGGCGTCCATATAGGGCCTGTGGGCCCACGCGGTCAAGCGGGGTTATTCGGACGGCAGCCGGCGTCGTGACCGGCTCTGCTTGAGCCGGTAGCTGTCTGCGTTCATCTCCAGGATATGGACATGGTGGGTGATGCGGTCGAGCAGCGCGCCGGTGAGGCGTTCGCTGGCGAAGACCGTTGTCCATTCCTGGAAGGGCAGGTTTGAGGTCACGATTGTGGCGCCGTTTTCGTAGCGCCGGCTGAAGACGTCGAACAGCAGTTCGCTTCCGGTCTGCGAGAGGGGCACGTAGCCGAGCTCGTCGACGATCAGGAGATTGACCCTGGCGAGCTGGTCCTGGAGGCGGAGGAGCCTCTTCTCGTCGCGCGCCTCGATCATCTCGTGGACCAGGTGAGAGGCGGTGGTGAAGCGCACGGAGAGGCCCTTCTGGCAGGCGGCAAGCCCGAGGGCGAGCGCGACATGCGTCTTGCCGACGCCTGACGGAACAGCCACACACTGCCCGATACCAGGGCGGTCCGACGAAGATCCACTACCCCTTCCACCCCCGCACGGGCCAGCGCGTGGAAGTGGTTCGGCGCCACCGCTTCAAGGGGACCATGATCTACGTCGTCCGCCAGCCGGATGGCACGCTGGCGCAGATACCGACCTGGATGTGCTTTCCAGACGCGGCGGCGATGACGGTGACGGATCAGCCGCGGATCGCGCTGGACGCCCTGCGCGACCTCCGTTCGGTCATCGACGCTGTTCTACCATCGCCCTCCCGCATGGATTTGGGAGGGCGACATGGGAAGACAGGGAGAGCTGTTGGAACTACTGGAGCCGGGTCCGGCACTCACGCCGGCGATGCGAGGGGCGGTAATCCCGATACTGGCGGCGCTGCTGCTCGAAGCGGCAGCGAACCCGACGGAGGACATGGCGGACGGGACGGCCACGGAGAAGGAGGCGGGCGATGAACAAGATCGCGCCTGACCATCTGGCGCGCGAGGCGGTCGTCTACATTCGGCAGTCGACGCCGGACCAGCTGCGGCACAACCACGAGAGCCGCCGTCGTCAGTACGGCCTTGCGGATCGGGCTCGCGGTCTGGGCTGGGACGAGCCCGTGATTATCGACGAGGATCTCGGCCGCTCTGGAGGCGGAACGTCGCGGCCGGGCTTCGATCGGCTGCTGCTGGCGATCTGCGAAGGGCGCGTCGGCATCGTGCTGTCGCTGGAGGCTTCGAGGCTCGCTCGAAACGGCCGCGACTGGCACACGCTGCTGGAGTTCTGCGCGCTTGTGGGCTGCCTGCTGGGCGACGAGGACGGCTTGTATGATCCTCGCCTGCCGAACGACCGTCTATTGCTGGGTATGAAGGGGACGCTGTCGGAGATGGAGCTCTCGACGCTGCGCCAGCGCTCGCTCGAGGCGCTGCGCCTGAAGGCGTCCCGTGGCGAGCTATTCCTCAGCGTCGCGGTGGGCTACGTGAAGGTCCGATGCGACCGGATCGCCAAGGATCCCGACCGGCGCGTGCGTGAGGCAATCGATCTCGTGTTCCGCAAGTTCGCGGAGTTCCGGAGCATCCGCCAGGTCCACCTCTGGCTGCGGCAGGAGGAAGTGCTGCTGCCGGCCGTCAGGATCGTTGGCAAGGAGCGCCATATTGTCTGGAAGCCGCCGGTCTACGGCACCGTCCACAAGCTGATGACCAACCCCGTCTACGCCGGCGCGTACGCGTTTGGCCGGACGGAGAGCCGCGTGACCGTCGAGAACGGACGCAAGCGCGTCACGCGCGGCTTTCGCCGCGATCGCGCGGACTGGGACGTGTTGATCCGCGATCACCACGAAGGCTACGTTTCCTGGGACGAGTACGAGAGGAACCAGCGTCTGATCGCCGACAACGCCAACTGCGGGGCTTGATGGCAAGGGGCGCCGTGCGCCGCGGCGATGCGCTGCTCGCGGGCCTGCTGCGCTGCGGACACTGCGGCCGGCGTGTGCACGTCCACTACAGCGGCACCAAGGGGTACTGCGTCCGTTACGGCTGCCAAGGCGCGCATGTCAACCACGGCACCAGGCCGTGCATCGCCTTCGGCGGCTTGCGCGTGGATACTGCGGTCGGCGATGCAGTGCTGCGACTGCTATCTCCGCTCGGCGTCGAAGCGGCGCTGGCCGCCATCGAGACCCGTGAGAGCGACAACGCCGAGATCCGACGGCAGGCGGAGCTGGCGCTGACGCAGGCGCGCTACGAGGCCGATCTGGCACAGCGCCAATACGATGCCGTCGATCCAGCTAACCGCCTTGTCGCGGCCGAGCTGGAGCGACGGTGGAACGACCGGCTGGCGGAGGTGCGCCGGCAGGAGGAGCGGCTCGCCGCCACTGCGGCCGCCCGTCCGGAGGCACCGTCATGCGCGGAGAAACAGCGCTTGATGGCGCTGGGCGATGATCTCTCGACGGCGTGGTCGCGCCCCGATGCCACCGCCGAGACGCGCAAGGCCATCCTGCGCGCGGTTCTGGAGGAGATCGTCGTCACGCTGGCCGATGGCTGCGTTGACCTTCTTCTCCACTGGCGTGGCGGCGACCACACGCGTCTGAGCGTGCCGCGCAACCGTAGGGGACAGCATCGCTGGGCGGCGAGCGCCGAGGTGGTCGACCTGGTTCGCGGACTGGCGAGGCAGCTGCCGGACGGCGCGATCGCGGCCACGCTCAACCGCCTCGGCAAGAAGACCGGGCGAGGCAACTCGTGGACGGAAGCGCGGGTGCGCACCTTCCGCAATAGCCGTGGCGTTGCCGTCTTCCGATCAGGCGAGATGGCGGAGCGGGGCGAGCTGACGCTGACCGATGCCGCCGCACGGCTCGGCATCAGCAAGATGACGGTGCTGCGGTTGATTGCGGGCGGCACAATCGACGCCACGCAGGTGTGCAAGGGAGGGCCATGGGCCATCCCGGAGGCGCTGATAGACGCCCTGTACGGCACTGACCTGCGCCAATCGCGCCCGCTAACAGCCGATCCGAACCAGGAACAGCTGGATTTTCAATAACGTAGCGAGGTGTGCATTATGCACTCGGACTCGAGGGCCCGAGCAGGATCGCGTTCTCGCGGCGGTCGATGTAATCGCCGCGCGCGAGATCCAGCACCAGCATCTTGTTGAGACTGGGGATCGCCTTGAAGTCGAAGCTCTCGAGTTGTTTGACGACGGGGAACCTGGCCTGCCTGATGCGGCGCTCGACCAGGCGGCGCTCGCGGTCGATCATCTCCAGCTCCACCAGCCGGGCCAGGAACCGCACATGATCCAGCCCCTCGGCCGCGCACTGGCGCGCCAGTTTCTCGTACTCGCGCAGAAAGGTCGGCAGCTTCAGCTTCTTCAGGTGATGCTCGAGCAGGATGCGGGGCGCTTCAGCCATGGCCGGCCCCTCCGGCCAGCAGGGTGGCGTAATCGGCGGCCCGGGTGGCAGCGACGAAGGGCTGGGGTAGGTGCGGGTAGCGCGCCAGGTCGAGACGGGCCGGCCGCTTCTCGATGCACGCCAGCAGCAGGTGCTTGACGGCATCGAAGCCGATCACGCGCCGCTTCACCGCGTCCTGCACCGCGGCCGTCACCTGGCGCTCCGGAAAGTCCTCCAGCAGGCGCAGGGTCTGGATGTATTCGCGCTTGCCGCGCGGGCCGAAGCGGGCTTCGAGGAGGCGGCGCAGCGTGTCGAAGGCCGGATCGAGCTTCCACCCCCGCAGCGGCGCCGCCTGGTCCAGGGCGCCCGGCTTCCTCTCCAGCAGCGACAGATAGTGCAGCGGGTCGTAGACGACGTCGCCGCGGACATAGGAGCGCCGATGGCGGGCGACGATCCCGGCGCCGAGCGCGATCTCGACCCGGTCGACATAGCCCTTGACCGTCACCTTCTTGTGGGCGTGCACCGCCGGCGCCGAGTAGTCCACCAGCCGGTAGCGCACCAGGGCCGTGGACGAGACCTGGCCCGGCACATGCTCGCAGGCCTCGAAGGGGACGGCGGGCAGATCGCGCAGGGCGTCGAGATCGGCGAGCAACGCCGCCGCCCGGTCGCCTTCCTCCAGCGCGTCGAGCCGCTCCAGGCAGCGCGCCATCAGCCGCTCGTTCAGGACCGACAGGTCATGCACCTTCGGGATCGGCACCATGAACCGGCGCCGTGCCGTCTTCACCAGGGCCTCGACCTTGCCCTTGTCGTTGCCCTTGCCGGGCCGGCCGAAGCGGTCGCGGAACAGGTAGTGCGACTGAAGATGTGAGAACGCCTGCGTCCTGCGGCGCGTGCCGTCCCCCAGGATCCGCGCCACCGCAAGGGTGGTGTTGTCGTAGAGGATCGAGCGCGGAACCCCGCCGAGGAAGGCGAAGGCGCTGACATGGCCGTCGAGGAAGGCCTCGGTCGTCTCCCGGGGATAGGCCTTGACGAACCAGACGTTGGAATGGGGCAGGATCAGGCAGAAGAAGGCGACCTTCTCCCGCTGCCCCCGCAGCTCCACCACCGCCTCGCCGAAGTCGACCTGGGCATGGCCCGGCGGGTGATGCAGTGGAACGAAGGCCTCGCGCGTCGATTGCCGCCGGGAACGCACATAGTCCTTCACGATGGTATAGCCGCCGGTGAACCCGTACTCGTCCCGCAGCCGCTCGAAGATCCGGTGCGCCGTGTGGCGCTGCTTGCGCGGCACATCCGGATCCGTGTCCGCCTCCAGGATCGCGTCGACGATGCCGGTGAACCCGTCCAGCTTGGGCCGCCTGACCGGCTTCGTCCGGCGGTAGCCCGGCGGCGCCGAATAGCTCAGCATCTTCTTCACCGTGCGACGGTCGATGCCGAACCGACGGCCCGCCTCGTGATGGCTCAAACCCTCGTCGACAACCGCCAGTCGAACCGCCGCATAGAGCTCCACGCCGTACATCCCCCGCCTATAGCGCGACGATCTGGATGAGAAGTCTCATCTTGATCGTCGCGCCGCACCCGCCCCTCGTCGCAAGCGACAAAGGACCATGGTTGGCGCATTTTTGCGCCGCCGCGACCGGACCGTCCGGTCGCTCCGCGTGGAGCATTATTCCTCCGCCGTTAACAGTCGCGTCGGACGGCGACTGGCTGCTGCTCGGCGCGGAGGTCTCGCGAAACCTGACTCAGGCCTTCGTGATGCCCTCCGATGCGGGGCATGATGCGTGGGGCCAAGCCCGTCGCGCCCCGGCAGGCGGTCGTGCCGATTTCGAAACACGCAGGGCCCAGGCCCTCCGATCGGCCGAAACGGTCGATAATCGGGCCCCGCTCCGGGCAAAGCGGCAGCGTTCAGGACCGAGCCCAACCTCGGATTCGTGGAGGCCGAACACCGGGTTCGGCGGTTCTGCGCCATCGCCCGGGCGGACATCGTCCTGGTGCGGAGGAATGGGTCAGTGAAGGTGGACTGGGCCGTCTCGGACGGCACGGCGACGGCAGGAGAGGATTACACGTCTGGCAGCGGGACTCTCACTTTCAATCCCGGAGAGACCGTCAAGACGATCAGCATTCCGCTGCTTGAGGATGAGACGTTCGACGGCGACGAGACCTTCACGCTCACGCTCAGCAATCCAGCGGAAGTGGAACTCACAGACTCTGAGGCGACCGGCACGATCATGGATGACGACCGGGAGCCACTGACAGCGCGGTTCGAGAACGTCCCCGAGACCGGCCGCGCTTCACGACCTTCACTTCGGACGGTCACACCATCCAGCTGCCGGCCTATGGCGGCCGCGCCATCCAGGTGACGCGGAAGATCCGCGAGAAGGGAAGCGGGAGCGGGCGAAAGTCCGCGAGGGGCCCGAGCTGGAACTTGAGCTATAGAGTGATCGGAGTCCGCGAAAGCAGGCTCGCTGGGACCGTCGGCGCAGCGCCCGCATCCCCGAGAGTTGCGGCCTGCGGAGGAAGCCATCCGGCCCAGCGTTGTGGCCGGGCACGTCGCAGGCGAGATGGCGACAGCGCAGGCCGCCGGCGTGTTCGGCCTGGAGGATGGTCTACGGCTTGCGGCGGCCCCAGGCGACGCGGAGACCGGGCCGGAAGGTGTCGCGATAGCGGCGCCGTCAATTGGTGTCTACGTTTCGGCAAGCGGGGCGCGAGCCGGCCCGACGCGAGCATCAGCCAGGTCTCCACCAGGGGCGAGCGTCCCCGGCTCGCCGAAGAGATCGGCCGTGGTGCTTTCGATCCCATGCAGCGTCTGAGCTCCGGCGGACAGATAGGCGCGGCCGGCTTCGGTCAGCATGACGCTTTGCGGCCCGCGCTCGAAGAGCGCGCGACCCAGGTGATCCTCGAGCGCCCGAATCTGCTGGCCCACCGCAGGGGGCGACATGTTGAGCGTCTCGGCCGCCCCGGCGAAGGACCCGCACGGGCGGCGGCCTCGAAGACCCGCAGCCAGTTGAGGGACGGGATGCGCCGTGCCATGGTCGAAAATCAAGTCTGGCTCTATCTGACGGGTAAGAGATCGATGTTCCGTTTGCCTCCCGATTCGCGTGAGATGCACGGGCCATAACGGAGGACACGATGGCGGGATTAGGCACCCAGGACTGTGAGGCCTATCGCCGCGACGGCTATCTCTGCCCGATCGACATCTTCGATGCTGACGAAGCCGCCGCACACCGCGCCGCGCTGGAAGGAATCGAACGGAACTGTACCCAGGTCCTGCCCCGGCCTGTCGGGCAGTATCTGCGCACCTCAAGCTATCTGAGCACGGACGTGCCGCTTCGTATCGCGCACGACCCGCGCATACTGGACAAGGTCGAGAGCATCCTGGGCCCCGACATCCTGATGTGGTCGTGCGAATACTTCATCAAGGAAGCGAGAACGCCGAATTTCGTGAGCTGGCACCAGGATCTGACCTATTGGGGCATGGACGGCACCGACCACGAGGTGACCGCCTGGGTGGCGCTGTCGCCGGCGACCGCGACCTCGGGTGCCATGAAGTTCGTGTCGGGCTCGCACAAAGGGCAGATCGTGCCCCACGAGGATACCTTCGCCGCCGACAACCTCCTCAGCCGCGGCCAGCAGATCGCCGTCGAGGTGAACGAGGCGGAAGCCGTGGTGGCGGCGCTCGCACCCGGGCAAATATCGCTCCATCACGGGCGGCTCTTCCACGCCTCGGGGCCGAACAGCTCGGACGACCGGCGGCTCGGCCTGGCGATGCGCTTCATCCGGCCCGACACGCCCTCGATGGGACCGCGCCGCGACTTCGCCATGCTGATGCGGGGCGCCGACCGGGTAGGCAACCGCATCAACGTGGTGCCGCCGCCCGGCAGCTTTACGCCGGCGCACCTGGCCCTTTATGAGGAAGTGATGGCCGCAAAGTCCAAGGTGCTGGGCGACGGGATCGACGGCGACAATACCCTTTACAGCGGGATCGAAAGGGCCGCCCATGCCTGAGACGATGGAGACGGTCGACTTCACGCAGATGAAGGACGGCACGCGGGCGGACTACGAGTTCCTCGCGCGCTGCGAGGAGATCTATCGCCAGGGCACGGCCGACCGGCTGTTGCGCGAGCTGGCGAGCCGGGACAAGGACACGCTGTCGGGCTACAAGATCACCTGCCTGCAGCACGGGCTGCAAACGGCGACCCGGGCGCGTCGGCATTGCGCAGATATCGACTGGGTGGTTGCGGCGCTCTTGCACGACATTGGCGATGGGCTGGCGCCACAGAACCACGACAAGGTGGCCGCCGAGATCTTGCGTCCGTATATGCGCGAGGAGGTCGTCTGGACGGTCCGGCATCACGGCATCTTCCAGATGGTCTACTACGCACATCATTACGGATGGGAGCCCGAGCTGCGCCAGATATATGCCGATAGCCCGTATTTCCGGTCCTGCGTCGACTTCTGCGAGCGCTGGGATCAGGCGAGCTTCGACCCCGACTATCCGACGGACCCGCTGACGAGCTTCGAGGCCGAGGTGCATGAGGTCTTCGCGCGGAAGGCCTTCGATCCCGACGTCGTCCAGGCGGGCGTGGTCAGGGGATTGCCCCCATCGGCATCGGCCTGAGCGGCGTTCACGGCCCTCTCGCCGCTCACCGGAGCCTTGCCCTTGCGCCCTCGCTTCGCCGGCGCCCGGAGCAGGTGACACTCGCTGTCGGCCGGTCCAAGCCGGCCATGTCGGTGTTCGATTAAGCGGTCCATAATCTTGGACGAGCCGTCCTCGTCGCTTGACGTCTCGGTGCAGGCCCAGATCCTGAACCTTCTGCTCGACCTGCAGGAGCGCGATGGATTTTCGTGCCTCTTCATCACCCACGATCTCGACGTCGTCCGCTTCGCGACCGACAAGGTGGCGGTGATGGAGCAGGGCGCCATCGTGGAGGTCGGTGCGACCGAGCGGGTGCTGGATGCACCCCGGCACGGCTATACCGAAAGGCTCGTCGCCGCGACCGCGCGCCTGCCGGTGGGGGCTGGCGAGCGCGGCGGCGGGTACGATCAGGGCTGAACACGGCGCGAGAAATGCGGGCTCAGGGTGTGTGTCAAAACGCCGGCCGAGGAGAGTTTCCGCCGCACTCGGATCGCCAGGCTCTCGCAGGTGAACCCGTCCAGGGCGTTGAGCAGCTCGCAGCCAACGATGCCCCGCCGTCTCGCATCTCCTGAACCAGGACACGCCGTTGACAACCTCGGCGATCGATATGCATGCTTGCGGGGCAAAGACAGCAGCAGTTTCTTAATACTTTGCTGCGACAAGGAATAAGGGGGAGGCTTGTCACATGACGATAATTCGTGTCCCGCGGGTCGTACTTGGGTTGATTGCGGCGGCGTCTCTGGGCCTTGGTCAGCATGCAGCCGCGGATGAGGAGCCGATCGTCATTGGTGCCGCTGTTGCGTTGAGCGGTTTCATCGCGCCCTATGATGACGGACCGCAGAAGGCGGCGCAGCTTGCGGTCAAGGTCATCAACGAGCGAGGCGGCGTGCTCGGCCGACAGCTCGAGATGGTCTTCGCGGACACCAAGTCAGACATCGCTCACGGTGCCAACGCCGGGCTCGAGGTGATCGATCAAGGCGCGCAGATGGTGCTCGTGACCTGTGACTACGACTTCGGCGGCGCCGCCGCGTCGGTCGCGAACGCGCGCGGCATCATCGCCTTCTCGAGTTGTGCCGCGGATCCCAAGTTCGGCGTCCAGGGCATCGGGCCATACGCCTTCACCATGTCGATCGGGACGCCGGGGCAGGGCGCCCTGATGGCGGAATGGGGGTACAACGATCAAGGCTATCGCTCCGCCTACATGCTGGTTGATCCGACCGTGGAATTCGACGTTTCCCTGTGCCGCTCCTTCAAGGAGCGCTGGATCGAGATCGCGGGTGAGGAGGCGTTTCTGGGCGAGGACACGTTCCAGAACAACGATCCGTCGATTGCGACCCAGATCACGCGGCTCAAGGCGCTCGATACTCAGCCGGATACGATCATGTACTGTTCATATCCCCCCGGCGGAGCGTCTGCCCTCAAGCAGCTGCGTGCAGCGGGCGTGAACATCCCGCTGCTGAGCGGCGAGGCCATGGGCGGCATCTACTGGCTCGATGCGGTGCCGGACCTGAGCGGCCTCTACTACGCGATCTACGGCTCGATCTTCGGCGACGATCCTCGCCCTGAAATCAACGAGGTTCTTGCAAAGTTCATCGAGATGCATGGCGGGCCACCTGCGACCGGGCAGATGTATACCGGCTATGCAGCCATCGAGACGTGGGCCAATGCCGTCGAGCGGGCCGGGACGCTGGATGGTGATGCCGTGCGCGAGGTGCTCGAGAGCTTCAGCGACGAGCCCTCCCTGGTCGGCGCCACCACCTATACGCCCGAGCTGCACATGAGCGTGACCCGGCCGATGACGATCATGCAGGTGCAGAATGGCAAGCACAGCGCCATCGGGGTGTTCCGGCCGACCAAGGCCGCCTCGATCGTGTACTGACGCCGGCAAGAAGTCGTCCGGCAGGAGAGAATGCGGGGCGCGCCAGCCGCGGAAGGCGGGAAGCTGGAAGCACGCGACGTTCATGTGCGGTTCGAGGGCGTGCGCGCGATCAGCGGCGCGAGCCTGCATGTGGGCCAGAATGAGATCCTCGGCCTGATCGGGCCGAATGGCGCCGGCAAGACCACTCTGGTCAATGTCCTGACCGGGTTTCAGAGACCGGACCAGGGCAGCGTGTGGCTCTCCGGGCACGACGTGACCGGGCGCGCGCCCTTCCAGCTGGCGCGCGACGGGGTGGCGCGGACCTTCCAGGGCGTCCGCCTCTTCGGCGGTCTGAGCGTGTTTCAGAACGTCGAAGCAGGCGCGCTTGGCATGGGCCTCGGTCGGCGGCGGGCGCGTGAACGCGCGGATGAGGTGCTGCGCTGGCTCGATCTCGAGACCCAGGCGGAGGCGCGGGCCGATGCTTTGCCCTTTGGCGAGGAACGGCGCGTCGGCATCGCACGCGCGCTTGCCATGCGCCCGCGCTTCCTGCTGCTCGACGAGCCGGCCGCCGGGCTCAACGATCGGGAATGCGAGGAGCTGCGGGAGGTCATCCGCGATATTCGCCGTCGGCTCGACTGCGGTGTGCTGCTGATCGAGCACAACATGGCGGTCATCATGGGCTTGTGCGACCGTATCCATGTGCTCGATCAGGGCCGCTCGATCGCCGAGGGCGCGCCCTCCGACATCCGGGCGAACGCCGCGGTCAGGAGAGCCTATCTCGGCGAGGACTTCGCGTAAGCCGTGCTGGCGACTGAGGATCTGCGGGTCACCTACGGCAACATCTCGGCGTTGGCTGGCGTTACGCTCCGTATTGAAGAACGCGAGATCGTATCCGTCATCGGGCCGAACGGCGCGGGCAAGTCGTCGCTTCTCAACGCCATTGCCGGTGTCGTCGCTCCCGCCTCCGGAACAATCGAATTCGAGGGCCGGACGATCGCTGGCTCCGCGCCCGAAGACCTCGTGCGTCTCGGGATCTCGCTGGTTCCCGAGGGTCGGCACATCTTTGCCGGCCTCACGGTGGCCGAGAACATCCGGATAGGCGCGGTCGCCCGGCGCGATCGCGGTGCCATCGACGGCGACGTGGACCGCGTTTTGACCATGTTTCCCGCGTTGCGCGAGCGCCTGCGGCAGCCGGCCGGCAAGCTGTCCGGCGGCGAGCAGCAGATGCTGGCGATCGGCCGTGCCCTGCTGGCGCGCCCGCGCCTGCTGCTGATCGACGAGCCCTCGCTCGGGCTGGCGCCCCTCGTCGTCAACGAGGTCTACCGTGCGGTCGCCGATCTGCGCGCCGACGGCGTGACCGTTCTCATCGTGGAGCAGAGTGCGACGCGGGCGCTCGAAGCTGCGGACCGCACCTATGTGCTGGCGTCGGGTGCGATCGTGATGGCGGGGAGGGCCGAGGAGTTGCGCTCGGAGGCCGGCTTCGAGGACGCCTATTTCGGCTACAAGACGCGCGACACATGACCTTCGTCCTCCAAAATATCGTCGACGCTATCAGTCTCGGGGCTCTCTATTCCCTTACGGCGCTGGGTATAGGTCTGATCTTCGGCATCATGCGCCTGATCAACTTCGCCCATGGCGAGTTGATCATGCTCGGGGCCTACGCGCTGTTCTTCACGTTCGGGCAGCACGAGGCGGTGATGGCGCTGGTCGCCATCGTTCTCGTCATTGCCGTGGCGATCGTGATGGAGCGGGTGGCGTTTCGACCGCTTCGACGCGCCAATCCCGCCACGCTTCTCATCGCGTCCTTCGCGCTTGCCTATTTCCTCCAGCATCTCGTTCTTCTGATCTTCGGTGCCCGGCCCAAGAGCGTCACCTTTCTCAGCGATCTGAGCGAGTACTTCGTGGTTGAGGGATTGCGCATCCCGAAGCTTCAGGTGGTGACGATCGCCATCACCGTCGTCTTGCTGGTCGCACTGGTTCTCTTCTTCCGGCGTAGCAGCATGGGAATGCAGATGCGCGCGGCCGCCGAAGACTTCGGCATGGCGCGCCTCGTCGGCGTGCGGGCGAACGCTGTTATCGCAATCGCGTTCATCCTCAGCGCGGTGCTCGCCGGGATCGTTTCGTTGCTCTACGTCACACAGACGGGAACGCTCACGCCGAGAATGGGCGTGAGCCTGGTTCTGGTCGCCTTTGTCGCGACCGTGATAGGCGGCATGGGCAACCTGGTGGGGGCTGCCGTCGGTGGTCTCGTCGTCGGCGTTCTCACGGTGTCGTTGCAGGCGGTCCTCCCGGTGGAGTTCAGGCCCTATCGCGATGCCTTCGTCTTCGCCGTGTTGATCGGATTCCTCCTGGCTCGTCCCCAGGGCCTCCTGCGCGGCCGCAGCGCAAGGGAGCGCATCTAGACAATGGCGGGCAGGGTGGAACGAGCACTCCGGCCGATCTGGCCCCTTCTCTCCCTCGCACTCGTCCTCGTCGTTCTGGCCGCGCTACTCTCGCTCGGCTCGATGCCGCTGCAGCGCACGGCGACCGAGGCGTTCATCCGGCTGATCGTCGTGATCGGCATCTACATCTTCGTCGGGAACTCCGGGATCCTCTCCTTCGGGCATGTGAGCTTCATGTCCATCGGCGCCTACGGGTCCGCCCTGCTGACCATCCCGCCCACCATGAAGAAAGTCGTTCTCGATTTGCCGCCCTTCATGACGGCTCTGCAGCTCCCGACGATCCCGGCGGCCGTGATTGCGGCGATCCTGTCCTCCATCTTCGCGTTCGTCATCGGCCTGCCACTGATGCGTCTCTCGGGCATCTCGGCGGCGATGGGAACCTTCGCCTGGCTTGCGATCGTCTATGTGGTCATCTCCAACTGGAAGGAGGTGACCGGGGGTGCCAGCGCCCTGATCGGGCTGCCGGTCTATACCGACATATGGATCGCGCTGATCTATGCGCTTCTCGCGCTCGGGTTGGCCTACGCCTATCAGGAATCACGCCATGGCGTGCGTCTGCGCGCTTCGCGCGAAAACGAGGTGGCGGCGCTTGCTGCCGGCATCAATGTGCGGCGGGAGCGGCTGATCGCCTTCGTCTTCAGCGCCTTCATCGTAGGCTTCGGCGGGGTGTTGCATGCGCATTTCATCGGCGTGCTGTCGTCGAGCTCGTTCTATCTGGACGTCACCTTCATTACGCTCGCCATGCTGGTGATCGGCGGCATGAACAGCCTGGCCGGCGCGGTGACGGGAACCGTCGTGGTGAGTGTGCTCGGCGAAGTGCTGCGCCAGATCGAGTCCGGCTTCGACGTCGGTGCGATGCATCTGGCCGCGCCGCGCGGCTTGCGCGAGGTGGGGCTTTCATTCTTGATGTTGATGATCCTGCTGTTCCGCCCTCAAGGAATAACGGCCGGTCGGGAAGTTCCCTGGCCGCTCGCACGCAAGCTGCGGTGAAGGAGGACACATGACGAAAGCGAACGAGATCTGCCGGATGGACGCCGTGACGCTCGCAGCGCAGGTGAGGGCCAGGGAGCTCTCGGCCCTCGAGGTCGCGGACGCGGTCATCGCCCACATGGAAGTGGTGGAGCCCCATGTGCACGCCTTTTGCACGCCGGCGCCCGACTATGCACGCGCCGCCGCCCGCAAGGTGGACGCCCGCATCCAGGCTGGCGAGGACCCGGGCCCGCTCGCGGGCGTCCCCGTCGCCATCAAGGACCTCGTCTGCACCAAGGACCTGCCCACGGTTTCCGGCTCCGTCGCCTACAGGGACTTTATGGCCGAAGAGGACGACGTGGTGGTCGAGCGCCTGAGGGACGCAGGCGCGCTCATCCTCGGCAAGACCAACGTGCCGGAGTTCGGCTACAGCGGCGCGAGCCACAATGCCGTGTTCGAGGCGACCCGCAACCCGTGGAACCTGGAGCGCACCCCCGGCGGCTCCAGCGCGGGCTCGGGCGCGTCGGTGGCGGCGGGGATGGGGCCGCTCGCGGTCGGCAGCGACGGTGGCGGCTCGGTGCGCATTCCTGCGTCCTTCTGCGGGCTGGTGGGCGTCAAGGCGTCGATGGGGCGGGTGCCGCTCTATCCCGGCAGCCGGGACGAGCGCTATCCCGGGGTCTCGAGCTGGGAGGGGATCGAGCATATCGGCCCGATGACGCGGACGGTGGCGGACTCCGCGCTCATGCTTTCGGTCATGGCCGGCCCCGACGATCGCGACCGCCACTCGCTGCCCGCCGCCGACTTCGACTGGCTGGCGAGTGCCGGCGGCGATCTCAAGGGATGCCGCGTGGCCTACAGCGCCGATTGGGGCTATGCCGCCGTCGATCCCGAGGTGCGCCGCGTCGTGGGCGAGGCGGTGAAGGTGTTCGAGAGCGACCTCGGCTGCACCGTGGAGGAGGCTGACCCCGGCTGGGACGATCCCTACCTCACCTTCTGGGGCCTGGTGGCGGCGGAAACTGACCTCGCCGGGATGCGGCGGCTGGTGGCGGAGCATGGCGCAGAGATGACGCCCCATCTGGTGGACTTCATCACCCGACCGTGGACGGCGGAGGACCTGACGAATGCCGTGATCGGGCGCAAGGCGCTGGTCAACAGGATGTGGCGCTTCATGCGGGGCTACGACCTCCTGCTGACGCCGACGCTGGCGTGTCCGCCCTTCGGGCTCTACACGCAGGGACCGGAGATCATCGGGGGGCGCCTAGTGCCGCCCTTCGCCTGGCTCGCCTTCACCTTCCCGCTCAACATGACGGGCCAGCCGGCCGCCAGCGTGCCCGCCGGCTGGACCGCGGACGGGCTGCCGGTGGGACTGCAGATCGTGGGCCGCCACCTGGATGACCCGATGGTGCTGCGGGCAGCGGGCGCCTTCGAGGCCGCCCGCCCCTGGCGCGACCGTTGGCCGGCGCTGGTTGCGTAAATCCGGGTAGTCTGAGGTGAACGGCCCCATGCGGGGGGGGGCAACGGGACCCCGGTCGAGGAGCTCGCCCCCAATCTGCTCGAGCTCGAAGGTGTAGGCACCGAGAACGCGGGCGCAATCATGGTCGCCGTTGGGGATAACCCGGATCGGCTCCGCTCCGAGGCGAGCTTCGTCATGATGTGCGGCGTCTGCCCGATCCCCGCATCGAGTGGGAAGGCTCAGCGCCACCGTCTCAACCGCGATGACAACCGCCAAGCTAACTCCGCCCTGCACATAGTCGTCGTGTGCCGAATGCGCATCGACCAACGAACCCGAGCCTATGTCGCTCGCAGGACCCTGGAGGGGCTGTCCAAACGCGAGATCATGCGCTGCCTGAAGCGTTACGTGGCCCGCGAGATCTACCGCGTCCTCACGGCCCCATCGAGTGCTTGACAAACATGAGAGCGTCAGAGGTTCGCAGTACGCCGCCCAAGCCTACCGTGCCCTGCTCAGCGAACACGGCCTGGTCGGCTCGATGGCGCGACGCGGGAACCCCTACGACAGCGCGATGATGGAGAGCTTCGTGAAGACGCTGAAGGTCGAGGGTGATGTCGTCCGTCAGTCTCGAATTCATGTCGTCTCACCTCACTGGCAAGGGCAAGGGTGGCCCCCAGCCCCCCCTCTTATCTGTGTTGGCTTTTGTCTCACGTTCGCGCCGCCGATACCAAGTCGCCCGGCTCATGCCTGCCAGCATCCACGGCTCGCGGCCCGGCTCATACAGGCGCGGCCGTCCACCCTTGCGCCCACGCGCCGCCTGCCTCGACAGCCACCTCGGGCAGTGCCAACCACGGGCAGCCCACCGCCTGCGGTACTTCTCAATGGAGCGCGCCGTGGCCTGTACCTCAGAGAAGGGCAACGGGTGGTCGAACTCCTGATTGACCACGATGAGTGCCGGGAGCACGTCTTGGTGAGCATTGGCCCGCCGGCCAGCCCATCGCATCCCGGCTTCGAACAAGTCGCAGTTCCGCCCCACGCCTGTCTGCCGGACGGTCGGCGGCTCCCAGTTGAACGGGATGACGGATGCCAGCTGGTCGAGCGTGTACGGGTCTTCGCGCCCCCAGGTAGTCTGGTAGGGCGAGCGGTCGATCAAAGCGGGGTTGTGGGCGAGCACGCCCGCATAGCCGGGATCGGCGCCGACGGCGTGCGAGTAGTAGTCGGCGATGTCGGCAAGGTAGCGCAGCGGCTCGACACGGGCGGCGGGGTAACGATGCACCGGCGTGTCCAATGTCCAGCACACATGCGCGTGATGATTCCCCCGTCGCCACACCGTCCAGTTCGGCGGGGGCAGATCAGGAAGGCCACGCCTCAGCCGGGCCGGCTTGTCGCAGTCGAGCACGAGCGCTGCGATAGATGATCCTGCGTTCCCGTACTCGACCTCAGGGAAGCGCCACGCCTTCGCCGGTGACGTGCGGAAGCTGGAATAGTGATCGGCGCCCTTGCCCATCGACACCAGCGGGCGAGGGTGTGCTGCCCGCAGACCATGCGCTCGCACGGGGGGCGGGGCGAAGTCCAACGGCAGTTGTCCCTGCCCTGGCAGGACACGCGGCTTGCGCGCGCCCATAGCGCAACCTCACGCCCGAAGCGCTGCCAGCTACCCCTCTAGTCATCTGGCACTGAAGTAAGGCTCAGTGTAGGCTGTTCATCGTGGTGTGGCTGTGGAGGTCATTGCGATGGCGCGTGGTACTGGCCGGCCGATGGCGGTCTTGGTTCTGAGCGATGAAGAGCGGTCGTATCTTGAGCGTCAGGCTCGACGGCGCCGGGTCGCGCGCTCGATCTCCGATCGCTGCCGCATGATCCTGCGCTGCGCAGACGGCCTGACCAACAAGGCGGTGGCCGCCGAGATCGGCGTGCACGAGCACACGGTCGGCAAGTGGCGCCGCCGCTTCCTGAAGGAGCGCATCGAGGGGCTGTCGGATGAGCCTCGGCCGGGACGGCCGCGAACGCTCACGGACGATCAGGTGGCCAAGGTTGTCGAGCGGACGCTCAGCGCGACGCCGGCGGACGCCACCCATTGGTCGTTGCGCTCGATGGCCAGGGAAAGCGGCCTTTCGCACACGACGATCTGGCGCATCCGGGGCGCCTTCGGCTTGCAGCCGCACCGCTCGGAGACCTTCAAGCTGTCGGGCGATCCGCACTTCGTGGACAAGGTCCGCGACATCGTTGGGCTCTATCTCTCGCCGCCGGACCGCGCGCTGGTGCTCTGCGTCGACGAGAAGAGCCAGATCCAGGCGCTCGACCGTACACAGCCGGTCCTGCCGATGTTGCCGGGCATGCCTGAGCGGCGCACGCACGATTACAAGCGTCACGGCACCACCTCGCTGTTCGCAGCCCTCGATGTCGCCACGGGCCGCGTCATCGGCAAGTGCTACAGGCGCCACCGGGCCAGGGAGTTTCTCGACTTCCTGAAAGAGATCGACCGCTCGGTCCCCGAGGGGCTGGACGTCCACATCGTCATGGACAATTACGCCACTCACAAGACCGCGGCGGTCAAGGCTTGGCTGGCGCGGCGAGCGCACTGGCATGTCCACTTCACGCCGACGTCGGCGTCCTGGATCAATCAGGTCGAACGCTGGTTCGCCGAGTTGACGCGAAAGCAGTTGCAGCGCGGCGTGCACACCTCCACCCGCCAGCTCGAAGCCGATATCCGGGCCTTCATCGAAAAGCACAACCAAGACCCCAAGCCCTTCAGGTGGACCAAATCGGCCGACGACATCCTCGCCGCCGTCAAACGCTTCTGCCTCCGCGTCGATCAAAACTTATGCCACGAACTTTAGATTCGGGTGACTAGGGGGTTGGACAACGGGGAAAATACCCCAACGGAATCAATGCCCCCCTTTGAGGGAGTTGGACAAACTAAGCCGTTGTTTTCATTGGCAACCCCTACTCCCGTAGGGGTCACCACCTCCACTTCCTAATAATCTGAATTCAAACAGTAACTTACGTTTAATCGTACATTCACTCCACAGTCGGCCTGCCGAAACCATCCAAGATGAGTAAGAAGCATATTACGCTTTTTTTTGAAGCCGTTGATGATACCGGAGTGGGAACCTGGGTTCCCCTCCTCGGAATCGTCCGAAGAGCCTGGGCCAATGCTTCTACTGAGATCTCTCTGTTCTCTCGACGCGCTCTCTGACATTTCGGCGTGCAAAAAGAGATATCTCGAACTTAGTGAAATTGATCAAGGCCTATTTATCTCTATTGAAGAGTCAGAAATAAGGAAGAGCTTATTTGATCCTCTCCGCCAATCCAAGACGAATTACATCCTTGGAAACTACATAGGATCGATCGCCCTTAGCGGAATAGTTGCAGAAAAGTTGGCTATTCTAATCTACATAATGGACAACCCCGCCTACACGAAACTCGAAACCTTTAACAAGAAAATCGATCAAAAAAGGCGGGTGACAATGTTGTGGAAGGCAGACCTTATTGGGGAAGATTCCGTGAGAGACTTTTGCTTCATTCGGGAGGCCCGAAGGTCATCCTTGCATCATTGGCGCGCTTCTGAAGAGTTCATCGCTGTGCAAGCAGCCCAGACGTACGCAGCTGCAACCCGTCTTGTCGACGTTGCAACGGACTTCGGTATCACCAACGGTTCACTAACCATGAATCCAAAATTATGGAAATATCTGGAGGACAAAGGTGTGATTGAGACAGCGGAGTAATACGAATAAGTGGAGCTATCCACGCGTGTATAACCCCTGCGTACTGCCGTCACCTCTCTGCTACCATACCGGCCAAGCCGACCCACTCACCAGAGATCTCGCGATGGCTATGAACAATCCCGTGCATCCTGGCGCCATCGTTCGCGAAGACTGCCTGAAGCCATTGGGACTGACTGTTACCGAAGGCGCAAAGCGGCTCGGCATCGGGCGCCAGACGCTTTCAAACCTGGTGAACGAAAAGGCGTCCGTCTCCATCGAGATGGCCTATCGTCTATCGAAGGCCTTCGGCTCGACTCCCGAGACGTGGCTTGGCATGCAACTGGCCTTCGACCTCGCGCGGTCCCGCCACCTCGAGCAGACAATACAGATCGAACGAATTGCTGCTGCGTAGCGTAACTCGCGCCACACTCGTCTTCTAAGCTTATGAGTCGGCGTCTCGGCTCGATGCCGATCAGCGCGGAATCGGCGCGCAGACCCACACCTTAGGGATCACCACGTCATCCACCTACCCGTTGCGCCTCGCCCGCGCGGCGACGAGGGCGAGCCAGGCGTCGCCCACGCGGTAGCAGAAATCGTGCGAGGCATAGTGGTGGAGCTGTAGCAGGTGCGGCAGCGCCTCGGGCAGCGTCGGAAAATGGGTGGGTACGATCTCGTCCGAGATCGAGACCCAGGTGGTCATCATCTCCGGCGTCACCTCGAAGTGGGGCTGGAAGGAGTAGGTCGCGGCCCCAATCCGGAAGGCCTGGTTCGGCACTTCCTCGCCCACCATCAGTCGCGTTGCGCCTTCGGGAATGTCGAAAGTCTGGCTGTGGAACTGGGCGAGGTGGAGCGGGTTGTCGAAGGACTGGCCGAGCAGCGGATCGCTCGCCGCCGCCGCCGTCAGCGCGATCGGCACGAAGCCCACCTCGGGCACCGGCATGTCGTAGCAGCGCCCGCCGAAGGCGCGCGCGATGATCTGCGAGCCCAGGCAAATCCCGAGGACCGGTTTCTCCGCCTCGGTGAAGCATCGCACCAGCGCCGCCGCGTCCTCGAGCCACGGATGCTCCTCCACGTGGCCCGCATGCATCGCGCCGCCCATGAGGAGGAAGCCGTCGTAGCCTGAGTCGTCGGCGGGCAGCCGGTCGTCGGCATTCAGGTGCGGCATGCAGGCCTCGAAGCTGACGCCGCGCCGCACCGCCGGCTCGTCCAGGTATCCGGGCCCGGAGTTGTCGTGATTCTGCAGGAGAAGGATTCGCATCGGCGCTCAGCCCTGGCTCCAGAAGCGCTTGAAGCTCTCGACCGTGATAGTGGGGTCGCGGCAGAAATCGATGATCGCCTGCTCCTTCTTGGCAATCGCGGCCGCCGCCTCCAGGATCGCGGGCACATGCTCCGGCGGCACGACGACGGCGCCGTTGACGTCGGCATGGATGAGGATATCGGTGCGCGCGTAGAGCCCGGCGACGTTCACCTCGCAGTCGAAATCGGCCCGGTGGAAGTCGGCGCGGTTGGGCGCGAGGCCGCCGTAGAGCGCCTGGAAGCCCTCCACCATGCCGGCGACATCGCGGACGGCGCCGTTGGTGATGAGGCCGACGCAGCCGAGCGCGCTGTGCATGAAGCTCATGACCTCGCCGAAGAGCGCGTTGGTCGCGGCATGGGGCGTATCGCCGTCCTGCACCACGACGATGCGGGGCTCAGGGCCGGCGGCCACATAGTCGAACCAGGCGAGGTCCTGCGCCTTCTCGCCCTCGGCATCGAGGCTGCCGGGCTCCATCGTGCGGTAGAGCGTTGTGCGGGCGAAGCCCACCATCGGCGGCAGATCGGGGCGCGCACAGTGGAGCATCGCCTTGGTCGAGCGCCGCGCCGCCTCGGGCGCCACGGCCAGCAGCGCGTTGCAGATGGTCGGCGTGTCGTAGCGGCCGAGCGCCGCGAGATCGATGTCGTGAGCGGTCATGGAGCCCTCCCCGCCCTCTCTTAGCCGCCGTGCCGCCTGGTGACAATGTGTGCGGTCTTGCACGCTCCGCCGGCGGCCGCCACCATCGGGCAAACGAAGGGGCGACGCGCATGAGCATCAAAATCGAGTGCATCCTCGACTGCGAGAACCATCTGGGCGAAGGCCCGGTGTGGGACGTAGACGAAGGCCGACTCTACTGGGTGGACGGCACCGGCCGCCGGGTCGGCAAGCCCGAGCTCTGGCGCATGGACCCACGCAGCGGCAAGGTCGAGAACTGGACCGTCGGCGAGCACGATGTCGGCGCGATGGCGCTCCGTGCCGGCGGGGGCGCGGTGATGGCGCTCGACGACGGCTTCTACTTCTTCGACTACGACAAGGCGGAGATGGAGCTGATCTCCAAGGTCGATCCTGAGCAGCCGCGCACCCGGCTCAACGACGGCAAGTGCGACCGACGCGGGCGCTTCTTCGCGGGCGGGATGGACGACAAGGAGGAGCTCACCATCTGCGGCCTCTGGCGGCTCGACCCCGACCTCAGCGTCACCAAGGCGGATGGCGGCATCATCTGCACCAACGGCCCCTGCTGGAGCCCCGACGACAAGACCTTCTACCTTGCCGACAGCTTCCAGGAAGAGTTCTGGGCCTACGACTACGATATCGAGACGGGCAGCCTCTCCAACAAGCGGGTGTTCGCCTCGACCAAGGACGACGCGGGCGTTGCCGACGGCTCCACTGTGGACGAGGAAGGTTGCCTCTGGAACGCCCAGGTGATCGGCGGCGAGCTGGTGCGCTACGCGCCGGACGGCTCGGTGGAGCGCCGCATCGGCATGCCGGTGAAGAACGTCACCAGCGTGATGTTCGGCGGCGACAATCTCGACGTGCTCTACGTCACCTCCATGGCCCGCGTGCAGCACCCGGCGGTCCACGACATGTTCACGGTGGAGGCCAAGCCGCAGTTCCTCGCCGGCGGCCTGTTCGCGGTCACCGGGCTCGGCATAAGAGGCATTCCGGAGCCCCGCTTCGCCGGCTGAGGGGCAATTGCGGCGATGGGAAGGTAGCTGGCCGTGCGCATTCCGAAGGACATCCCCGAGAAGTCAGGCATCACTGAGAGTTCCGCTAACGAGATGGCGTCGCACAGCGATCGGGTTGTGACGGGAGAGAGACCTTACAAACTCGCCGACCTGTTGAACCGTGTCACCGATGACAATCTGCATCGCGAGCGAGACACGGGCGCCCCCCGAGGCAGGGAGCACTGGTAGAGACGCGATGTGAGCAGGACACGAGACACATCATGTGGCTCGTCTTCTCGCTCCAAGCCGGACAGGGAGAGGCCGGGCACCGCAGGCGCGGAGCGCCCCGGCTCAGGTCTTGCGGATGAAGTTGTCGGCGTAGGACTTGGGCTTGACGGTGTGTGCCTGGGGCTCGTCCACCACGTAGGCGAAGCCCCGGCGCTTGGCGTAGGCGATCGCCTGCTGCTTGGTGGCGAAGCTCAGCTCGATCTGCTGCGTGGTGTCGTCGGAACCGGTCCAGCCCATCAGACTGTCCACCGCACGGTGGCCGCGCGGCGCGTGCTCGAGCACCCAGCGGCTGGTCTTCGCGTGGCCTGACTGGGTTGCCGTTTTCGTCGGCCTGTAGATACGCACCTCCATCGCCCGGCCTCATAACGCGGCCACGCGACGACGGCAAGTCCTGGGCCTCTCGGACGACTCTCACCTCTTCCCGTAACGACCTCCCGCTATCGTGATTCCGAGATATAGCGGGATATTCGGGGACAAATCGATCTATTGGGCGACCTGACACGGACTTGGCGCCCTTCGAGGCCCTGCGGCGGCGGCGGCGGCGGCGCTAGCCTCGATTGCATCACGCCTGACCGCTTGCGCGCCCCCTTGCGGCTATCGCGCCAGGCCGCCGTCATGCGCGCGGCAATCGCGGCCTGATCCGCGCCGGTGCATGCCGGGTTCCTGGTCAGCTGGAACGAGTTCATCTTCGCCCTCATTCTCACCGGCAGCCCGAAGGCGCAGACCATTCCGGTCATCATCGCCGGCTTCTTCGTCCAGTTGAGGTTCTACGACTACGGGCCGATGTTCGCGGCCGCGGTGCTCGCGGTCGTGCCCCCGGTGGTCGTCGCCTTCGCCTTCCAGAGCTATCTCGTGCGCGGGATGCTGAGCGGTTCGTTGAAGGGATAGGGAGAGCGGCGTGGCCAGCGTCGCCCGACCGTGGTCGACATTTGTTTCACGCTCTACGGTTCCAAGGGCTGCATCGAGCTCGATGGCAATCCCGGCGTCGCGGTATCGAGCGATCGCTACAAGTATCCCTTCGGCAGCCATAAGCGCCCGTTGGCGGTGTGACTTGAGCGACGACCAAATCGTCTGTAGCGCCGGCTGGACCTGTCCGGAAGCCGCCCTCTTTCCACAGCTGGAAATGTCGCGAGAATCACGTGAGGATGTCGCGTGTGCGTAAGCATCCGGCAGTGTTAACAGCGGCCCGACAATGAACCACGGCGGCGGCCATGGACGCGGTCTCGCGTCGGGGCGTCAACTTCTCACGCGGAGGCGGCACATGACCGACATTCACCCCTGGAGCGAGGACCAGGGCCACCTGCTGAGCGGCCTGCTCGACGAGATCGTGCCTGCGAGCGCGGACGGTCGGATCCCGGCAGCGGGCGCGCTCGGCATCGCCGACTTCCTGGTCAGCAAGGCGTCGGCCGATCCGGCACTCGCGGCCTCGCTGCGCGAGGTCCTCTCGCACGCCGCGGCCCTCGCCGATGCCCGTGGCGCGAGCTTCGACGACCTGGATGCCGCCGGGCGCGTCGCCGTCGTCGAGGCGCTGGAGCGAGAGGCATCCGACGCGTTCACTGCACTGCTATGGCACACCTACATGGGCTATTACAGCCGCGCGGACGTTCGCCCGCACTTCGGCCTTTCCGACCGCCCGACACAGCCGGAGGGCTACGAGCTGCCCGAAGACGACCCCGATGAACTCGCGGACATGCTGGCCCCGGTGCGCGCGCGGGGCCGCTGCTATCGCCCGTCCTGAGCGCGGGAGGAATCCGGTATGAGCGACGACCCCGTCGATGTGCTGATCGTGGGCGCAGGCGCGTCCGGCGCGGCGTTCGCCTGGTCGCTGCTGGGCTCGCGCATGCGCATTCTCTGCCTGGAACAGGGACCGATGATCACCGACGCGGCATACCCCAGCCGCAATCCGGATTACGAGCTCAGCCGCTACGCCGAGTTCAGTTGCGACCCCAATGTGCGCGGTCTGCCGCAGGACTATCCGATCAACGCGGAGGAGTCGCCGATCACGCCGGTCAACTTCAATGCCGTCGGCGGCTCGACGATCAACTTCGCGGCGCACTGGCCGCGCATGCATCCCTCTGACTTCCGCGCCCGCTCGCTGGATGGCGTGGCCGACGACTGGCCGATGGACTACGCGACGCTGGAGCCCTACTACGCGCAGAACGATCGCAACATGGGCTCGTCCGGCCTCGCCGGAAACCCGGCCTATCCGCCCTATGAGCCGCCGCTTCCGCCGCTCCCTCTCGGCAAGCTGGGCCGGACGCTGGCGCGGGGTTTCAACCGTCTGGGCTGGCACTGGTGGCCGTCCGATGCTGCGATCCTGAGCCGCGACTACGACGGTCGGGCGAAGTGCGTCAACGCGGGAACCTGCGATCTGGGCTGCGCGACGGGCGCCAAGGCCAGCGTGAATACAACCTACTGGCCGGTCCTGCTGCACGCGGGCGTGGAATTGCGGACCGACTGCCGGGTGCGCGAGATCACGCTGGACGAGCACGGCATGGCGAGCGGCGTGCTCTATCACGACCCGGAGGGCCGCCTGCAGCGCCAGCGGGCAGAAGTCGTCGTTCTTGCCTGCAATGGCATCGGCACGCCGAGGCTGATGCTGCACTCGAAATCCAGGCACTTCCCGGACGGCATCGCCAACCGCAGCGGCCTCGTGGGCAAGAACCTGATGTTCCACCCCTTGACGGGCGTCTCGGGCGTCTTCGACGAGCCGATGGAGGGCTTCAAGGGACCCATGGCGTGCAGCATCCTGAGCCAGGAGTTCTACGAGAGCGACCCGTCGCGCGACTTCGTGCGCGGCTACGGGTTGCACGCCAGCCGCTGGATCACCCCCATGACATGGACTCTCGGCGGCTTCGGCATCGACAAGCCCATCCCCTGGGGCAGCGAGCACCGGCGCCTGATGGACGAGGTCTATCCCTATTCGGCGGCGCTCACCGTCGTCACCGAAGACCTGCCGCGCGAGACCAACACGGTCACGCTCGACCCCGAGCTCACCGACAGCGACGGCATCCCTGCGCCCAAGATCACCTATTCGGTGGATGACAACACCAGAAAGATGATCGCCCACGGCGAGGCGCGGGCGGAGGAGGCGTTGCTCGCCGCCGGCGCAAGGCAGATCTCAGGCGCGGGCCAGGAGGTCTGGTGGCGGGCCGGATGGCACCAGATGGGCACGGCGCGCATGGGCGACGATCCGGAGCGCTCGGTGGTCAATGGCTGGGGGCGCTGCCACGACGTACGCAACCTCTTCATCGTGGACGGCAGCATCTTCGTCACATCCGCCGCGGTGAACCCCACCTCGACCATCCAGGCGCTGGCGCTCTATATCGGCGACAGCATCCTGAAGAACATCGCAAACCTCTTCGACTGACGGACGCGACATGACCCGGCAATTGAAAGCAGCCACGGCTGAAGCCGGCTCCGGCCCGGCGCGGCACCCGCAGATGAAGATCACCCGGATTGTCAGCCACGTGCTGCAGTACGACATGCCGGAGGAGCTGGGATACTCCCAGCAGTTCTACAGCAAGCGCACGGCCCATATCGTCGAGGTCGAGACCGACGAGGGAATTACCGGCTGGGGCGAGTGTTTCGGGCCGGGCACCGTGGCGCTCGCCAACAGGGCCATCGTCGAGCAGGTCATCCAGCCGATGGTTCTGGGCATGGACCCGCTGGACCGCGACCCGATCTGGCACAGGGTCTACAACCTGCTGCGCGATCACGGCCAGAAGGGGATGCCGTTGCAAGCGCTCTCCGGCGTCGACATCGCGCTCTGGGATATCGCCGGCAAAGTGGCGGGGCTGCCGATCCACAAGCTGATCGGCGGCGCCCATCGCCAGTCGGTTCCGGTCTATGGCTACGGCATGATGCTACGGCGCGAGGATGCCGCCTCACTCGCCGCGCGCTTCGCCGACGAGGCCGCGGCAATCAAGGCGATGGGCTTCGTCGCCGCCAAGATGAAAGTCGGGCTGGGACCGCAGCATGACGTGGCGCTGGCCGAGGCGGTGCGGCGCGGTGTGGGCGACGACTTCGACTTCATGGTGGATGCCAACCACTGCTACACCGCCGCCGACGCCTTTCACGTCGGCCGCGCGCTGGATGAGCTGGGTGCCTTCTGGTTCGAGGAACCGGTGGCGCCGGAGGACCTGGATGGATACGCGGCCTTGCGCGCCGGTTTGCGCGTCAACATCGCCGGCGGCGAGGTCGAGTTCAGCCGCTGGGGGTGGCGGACACTGCTGGAGAGCCGCGGCCTCGACATTGCCCAGCCGGAGGTCTGCTCGCTGGGCGGAATTAGCGAATACCTCCGGGTTCTCGCGCTCTGCCACGCGCATTTCACGCCGGTGGTGAACCATGTCTGGGGCTCGGCCATCGCTGTCGCCGCAAACCTGCAACTGTTGGCGGCGATGCCGCCGCTGCCGGGCGGCCTCCACCCGCGCGAGCCCATGCTGGAGTTCGATACGACCGAGAACAGGTTTCGCGACGACCTGCTCACCCGTCCGCTGAACATCCAGGAACAGGTCGCGCGCAACGGGGGCCGCGCCGCGATCCCCGACGGCCCGGGCCTCGGCGTCGAGCCGGACCGGGATTTCCTGCGGCACTACGCGGTGTGACGGAGGCGCTAGCCCGTATTTCTCACCAAGGTCACGGCCTGCGTCGCGCGGGACGCGCGCGGAGCGCACGATGCGCCCAGGCGTTCGATCCGCCAGTAGCGGGCCGAAAAGCGTAGCGGGGACTACGGTTGAGGCCCGCGACGCCGCGGGCGGGCGTCTGGGCGCGACCAGAAGGGCGGCGCTGTCCATGACCGTGGTGAGAAATGCGGGCTAAGCCGATCCAGACGCCGACGACCCTTACAAGTCCGTCGGATGCAGGACGCTCCGGGCCTAACGGCCCGGCGTGGGGGCGCCTAAGCCGATGCGCTCGGTCGCTCGCCGACCTCGGCGAACCAGCGGGCGACGTTGGAGCAGTCCTTGGGCATCTCGATCTCTGCGCGCTTGGCGAAGTCGATCGTCACGAAGGCCGTGATGTCGGCGATGGAGAACGTATCGCCCGCGAGATTGCGGTTCTCTGCGAGCTGGCGGTCGAGCTTGGAGAAGAAGCGGCCCATGGACTGCTTGCCCCGCTCGGCCAGCGCGGGGATCTGCGGAACCCCGCGCGTCACACCCGCGACCCCGCGATCCTCGAACATGGGCGCGCCATTCCGCAGCGCATCGACGGCCGCGAGGTAGCCCTCGAGCTCCGCCTGCCGGTTCCACATCTCGATCAGCGCCTTCTCCTTGGCGTCGCGGCCCATCAGGTTGGGCTCGGGATGGGTCTCCTCGAGATAGCGGCAGATCGCCACCGACTCGCCGATGCTGGTGCCGTCGTCGAGCACGAGCGTCGGCACCACGCAGTTGGGGTTCACGGCGCGATACTCGTCGGTGAACTGCTGCCGCTCGCGGGTGTTGATCTGGACGGAGGGGATCTCGATCCCCTTCTCGGCAACGAAAATCCGCACCCGGCGCGGGCCGGGCGCGATCGAAAATTCGTAGAGCATCATGGCGTCAGTTCTCCCTTGATGGTCGCCGCCGGTCAGAGCGTCTTCCAGTCGACCGACTGTTCATAGGCGTGAGCGGCCCGGTAGATGGTCGCTTCGTCGAAGTGCCGGCCGGTCAGCATGAGTCCCACCGGCAGACCGTCACGCAAGCCGCACGGAACGGTAAGCGATGGGTGACCGGTGACATTGAAGACGGCGGTGTTGGTCAACATCTCGTGGGCGCGCTGGATGTAGACGTCGATGGGCGCGTCCGCCGGCGGGATCGGCGTCGCGACAATCGGAATCGTCGGCATGGCGATCACGTCGCACTCCGCGAGTGCGCGGTCGTAGGCCGCGCGGATGCGCCGGGCGATGTTCTGCGCCTTGCCGTAATAGCGGCCGCCATACTGGTTCAGCATGTACTGGCCGAGGAGGATTGCGTACTTCAGCGTATGGGGGAACTCGTCCGCCCGCTCGCGCCAGCGCGCATAGCGGTCGATCAGGCTGGTGATGTAAAGGCCCTTCCAGTTGGTCCCGAAGCCGTTGCCGTTCATCATGAGATCGACCGTGCCCTCGAGCCCGATGGGGGTCCAGACGGCACCGCCCACCAGATGCTCGGGGATGCTGATCTCGCGCACGCTGGCGCGGGTCGAGCCCGTCGGCGCCGGCGATGACCTCCAGAAGCAGCGCGTTGTTGGCGACCGTATCGGTCATGGGGCCGATGTGGTCGATGGTCAGCTCGATCGGCATCACGCCCGAATAGGGCACGAGACCATGCGTGGGTTTGAGCCCGACGATCCCGCACATCGACGCCGGGATGCGGATCGAGCCGCCCTGATCGCCGCCGATCGCCATCTCCACGTCGCCGGCCGCCACCACCGCGCCCGAGCCCGATGAGGAGCCGCCGCTGGTGTAGCCGCGCTTCCACGGGTTGTGGACCGGCAGGCCGGTTGCATTGGTGTGGCTGCCGCCGGAGAAGCAGAGATACTCGCACGCCGTCTTGCCGGCGATTTCGCCGCCTGCGTCGAGGATGCGGTCGACGACGGTGGCGTCGACCTCCGGCACGTAGCCTTCGAGAACGGAGGCGCCGTTCATCATCGGCACGCCGGCGACGCAGATGTTGTCCTTGATGCCCACCTTCTTGCCGGCGAGCTTGCCTTCCGCCGTGCCCTTGATCGCGGTCTTCCAATACCAGCCATTGTGTGGGTTCTCGTCGCCAGTGGCCCGGTAGCCGGGAACGCGCGGGCACCTCACCTCCGGCAACTCGTCGGCCATGGCATCGACGGCATCGTAGCCCGCGAGCATCGGCTGCATCGCCGTGTGATACTGGGCCGCCTCGTCATTGCTGAGGCGCATACCGAGCTGCGCGCCGACTTCGACGATCTGCTCAGGCGTTGGACCTTTGACCGGCACGATTGCCCTCCCCCTTTTGCCGCCCGATCAGGAGCCAGCGTGGATGTGGTTCACCAATTCGTTCAATGACTCAACGAGTTACTCGAAATTGGCTTCGTTTTGCAATTTCTTGCGTTTCGTCGTCGCAGGAACTCCGCACTAGCCGGTCGCCTCCACCGCGGGCGTGCCGTAGAGCTGGCGGGCGCGGCTCTCGAAGGAGCGCACCATGCGCTTCACCGCATCGGCGAAGAGCCCGCCCATGACCCGCTTGAGGAGCCTGGAGCGGAACTCGAAATCGACGAAAAAATCCACCTCGCAGCCGTCCGAGCGCTCCCTGAAGCGCCAACGATTGACCAGGTAACGGAACGGCCCGTGGGTGTAGTTCACCTCGATCCGGTATTCGTCGCGGTGCAATTGCACCCGTGAGCCGAAGCGCTCGCGGAACATCATGAAGCCGATCAGCATGTCGGCCTCGACGATCCCGGGCTCGCCGGGTTCGCGTTTGGTCACGCGCGTCCCTAAGCACCAGGGCAGGAACTCGGGATAGCGCTCGACCTCGGCCACGAGATCGAACATCTGGGCCGAGCTATAGGGCAGGACTCGGCGCTCGACGTGCTGCGGCATCGGGCACGCCTTCAGGCGTCGGCGGGGACTGCGGAGGCGAGCTTGGCCTCGCGGTTGGCCCGCAGGGTCCGAAAATCGTCGCCGGCGTGGTAGGAGGAGCGCGTGAGCGGCGAGGACGAGACCATCAGGAAGCCCTTGGCGTAGGCCAGCCGCTCGTACTCGGCGAACTCGTCCGGCGTGACGTAGCGCATCACCTCATGGTGGCGCTCGGTCGGGCGCAGATACTGGCCGATGGTGAGGAAATCCACGTCTGCCGAGCGCAGATCGTCCATCACCTGCAGGATCTCGCGGCGCTCCTCACCGAGGCCCACCATGACGCCGGATTTGGTGAAGATAGAGGGATCGCGGCGCTTCACTGTGTCGAGCAGGCGGAGCGAGTGGTAGTAGCGCGCGCCGGGCCTCACCTCGGTATAGAGGCGCGGCACCGTCTCCAGATTGTGGTTGTAGACGTCGGGCTTCGCGTCCGTCACCGCCTCGATGGCGCCGGCCTTGTTGCGGAAGTCGGGGGTCAGCACCTCGATCGTGGTTTCGGGCGCGGTCTCGCGCAGCCGCACGATACAGCGCACGAACTGGAACGCCCCGCCGTCTTCGAGATCGTCACGGTCGACCGAGGTAATGACCACGTGGTCGAGGCCGAGGGCGGAAACCGCGTGCGCGAGCTCGTCCGGCTCGTGCGGGTCGAGCTGATCGGGCCGGCCGGTCGCGACGTTGCAAAAGGCGCAGGCGCGCGTGCAGACCGAGCCCAGGATCATCACCGTCGCGTGGCCCTTGGCCCAGCACTCGCCGATATTGGGACAGGCCGCCTCCTCGCACACCGTGTTCAGCCGGTGCATCCGCATCAGCTTTCGCGTCGCGTTGTATTCGGTTGAGGTCGGCGCCTTGACCCGGAGCCAGCCCGGCTTGGGCTGGCGGTCGGTGCGAGATTTCAGCGGTGTGACCTGCGAATCCGGCATGGCGGCATCCTCGGTGTTCCAGCCTAGATGTGGAGGACGCGCCCATAAGCGTCAAGCACCGATTCGTGCATCGCCTCCGAAAGTGTCGGGTGCGGGAAAATCGTCTCGGCGAGCTCGGCCTCGGTGCTCTCCAGCGTGCGGGCGACCGTGTAGCCCTGGATCAGCTCGGTCACCTCGGTACCGATCATGTGGGCGCCGAGCAGCTCGCCGGTCGTCTCGTCGAACACGGTCTTGACCATGCCCTCGGGCTCGCCGAGCGCGATGGCCTTGCCATTGCCGATGAAGGGGAAGCGCCCGACCCGCACCGCGTGGCCGCGCTCCTTGGCCGCAGCTTCGGTGAGCCCGACCGAGGCGACCTGGGGGCGGCAGTATGTGCAGGCCGGCACTTTGCTCGTATCCAGCGGGTGGACTCCGTCGACGCCCGCGATCTTCTCAACGCAGAGCACGCCCTCGTGGCTGGCCTTGTGGGCGAGCCAAGGCGGCCCGGTGACATCGCCGATGGCGTAGACGCCAGGCTCGCCGGTCGCCATCCATGGGTCGGTCTGGATGTGCCCCTTCTCGACGAAAACGCCGGTGCCCTCCAGGCCGAGGTCCTCCACGTTGCCGACGATACCGGCGGCGAGGATCGCGCGGTCGAACGTGGCCTCTTCCGCCTTGCCGTCTTCGGTTTCGATGGCGGCCTGCACCGCCCCGCCGTTTGCCGCGAGACCGGTCACGCGCGCGCCGGTATGGATGGTCATGCCCTGGGCCTCGAAGGCCTTGCGGGCCGCAGCCGAGATCTCCTCGTCCTCGACAGGCAGCACGCGGGGCAGGACCTCGACCACGGTGACGGCGCTGCCGAGATCGGCATAGAAGCTCGCGAATTCCATGCCGATGGCGCCGGCGCCGATCACCAGCAGCGATTTCGGGTGCACGGCGGGGACCATCGCCTCCTTGTAGGTCCAGATCGTCTCACCGTCGGGTTCGAGCCCCGGCAGCACCCGCGCCCGCGCCCCGGTGGCGAGGATGATGTGGGCTGCGCGCACGGTCTCGGCTGTGCCGTCTTCCTTGGTCACTTCGAGCGCGCCGGGGCCTGCGAGCCGGGCGTGGCCCTGGATCACCGCGACCCCGTTCTTCTTCATCAGGTACGCGACGCCGCGGGAGAGCTGGTCCGCGACCCCGCGCGAATAGGCGACGACCTTTTCGATATCGACCGAGACCTCGCCCACGCTGATTCCGAAATCGCCGAGCCGGCCGAGCGTGTGGCGGAGCTCCGAGACCCGGAGCAGCGCCTTGGTGGGGATGCACCCCCAGTTGAGGCAGATGCCGCCAAGGCGCTCGCGCTCGACCACGGCGGTCTTCAGGCCGAGCTGGCTCGCGCGGATCGCCGCGACATAGCCGCCAGGGCCGGTTCCGACGATGACGACGTCAAACGACGCATCCGCCATGATGTCCTCCGGTCTCGTATGCATGAGGGGCCGGCGAGGCCGGCTCCCGCTAGAGAAGCATGGTGAGCGGGTCTTCGATCAGGCCCTTGAACGCCTGCAGGAACGTGGCGCCGAGGGCGCCATCGACCACCCGGTGATCGACCGAGAGCGTGCACGTCATCATGGTGGCGACGGCGAGCGCGCCGTCCTTGACCACCGGGCGCTGCTCGGCGGTGCCGACGGCGAGGATCATCGACTGCGGCGGATTGATGATCGCCGCGAATTCCTTGATGCCGTACATGCCGAGGTTGGAGACGCTGAAGGTGCCGCCCTGGTACTCCTCCGGCGCAAGACCCATCGGCTTGGCCCGGGCGCGCCCGGCAAGCTCCCTCACCTCGGCTGAGATCTCGGCCAGTCCCTTGCCGTCCGCGTTGCGCACGATGGGCGTCACCAGCCCATCGTCGATCGCGACCGCCACCGAGATATCGGCGCTCTCGTATTGGCGGAGCGCGCCGTCCACCCAGGACGCGTTGGCGGCCGGGACCTTTCGCAGCGCGAGCGCCGCGGCCCGGATCACGAAGTCGTTGACCGAGAGATTGTAGGCGTCCGAGCGCTCGTTGAGTTGCGCACGGGTCTCCAGCAGCGCATCGACCGCGCACTCGACCGTCAGATAGAAGTGCGGGACCTCGCGCTTCGCCTCCTGGAGCCGCTGGGCGATGACCTTGCGCATGGTGCTCGCCGGCGCGTCCTGGTAGGCGGCCGGGGCGTGCGCCAGCGCCGCCGCAGGCGCCGCGGCGGGGGCGGGTGCGGCTACTGCAGCAGCAGGCGCGGCAGCACCAGCGGCGATGGCCGCCTCGATATCCGCCTTCACGATGCGCCCGTTCGGGCCGGTGCCGGCGATCGCCTCCAACGCGAGGCCGGCCTGCTTGGCCATGCGCCGCGCCAGCGGGCTCGCGAAGATGCGGGCGCCGGGCTCCCGCGCGGGCGCGGGCGGCGTCGCCCCATTGCCACCGGGCGATGGGGCGACCGGGGCTGTCGCTTGCGGGGCCGGGGCTGCGCTTGCGGCGGGCGCCGCTACGGCAGGAGTGGCTATCTCTACGCCGTCGAGGGCCGATGCGTCCTCGCCCTCCTCCAGGATCAAGCCGATGACCGCATTCACAGCCACCCCTTCGGTGCCGGCCGGCACCACGATCCTGCCGAGGGTGCCCTCGTCGGTCGCCTCCACCTCCATCGTCGCCTTGTCGGTCTCGATCTCGCACAGGATATCGCCGGCGGCGACCTCATCCCCCTCGCTCTTGAGCCAGCTCGCGACATTGCCCTCGGTCATCGTCGGCGAGAGGGCCGGCATCAGAATCTGGATTGGCATGTCGTCTCCCTACTGGATCGACCGAGACATTTGAGGCCCCGGTTGTTGCTGGTTAAATGACGATAGCATGTTCAAATGTCTCGATAAGTTGATCCATCACGAAAAATGCTAGTGGTTCGAAGCGATCGATTCGAACCACTAGCCTCGGTAGCAGACGCGGCGGACGGCGTTGGCGATATCGGCCGCGCCGGGCAGGGCCGCGGCCTCGAGATTGGCGGCGTAAGGCATCGGCACGTCGGCGCCGGAGACACGGCCGACCGGCGCGTCGAGCATGTCGAACGCGTTCTCCATCACGAGCGCCGCGATCTCCGCCCCGATGCCGGCGAAGGGCCAGCCCTCCTCCACCGTGACCAGGCGGTTGGTCTTCTCCACCGAGGCCAGCACGGCCTCGCCGTCGAGCGGCCGGAGCGAGCGCAGGTCGATCACCTCCGCCTCGATGCCCTCTGCAGCCAGCGTCTCCGCCGCCTCCAGCGCGCGGCCGACCATGATCGAGAAAGCGGCGACGGTAGCATCGCTGCCCGCGCGCGCAACGGTCGCCTTGCCGATTGGCACCAGATGCTCGCCGTCAGCCGGTACTTCGAAGCTCTGGCCGTAGAGAAGCTCGTTCTCCAGGAAGACCACCGGGTTGGGGTCGCGGATGGCGGCCTTCAGCAGCCCCTTGGCGTCACCCGCCGAATAGGGCGCGACAACCCGCCAGCCAGGCACGTGGGCGAACCAGCTCGCGTAGCACTGGGAATGCTGCGCGGCGACCCGTGCGGCGGCGCCGTTGGGCCCGCGGAACACCACCGGCACCGGCAGCAGGCCGCCCGACATGTAGAGCGTCTTGGCGGCCGAGTTGATGAGATGATCCATCGCCTGCATGGCGAAATTGAAGGTCATGAACTCGACGATGGGCTTGAGCCCGCCCATGGCGGCACCCACGCCGATCCCGGCGAACCCGGCCTCGGTGATGGGCGTGTCGATCACCCGGCCAGCGCCGAACTCGTCGAGCAGGCCCTGGCTCACCTTGTAGGCGCCCTGATACTCCGCGACCTCCTCGCCCATGAGGAAGACGTCGGGATCGGCCCGCATCTCCTCCGCCATCGCGTCGCGCAGCGCTTCTCGAACCGTCAGCTGAACCATGGCGGGTCGGCGCCCCTCGCGCCCTTCAGGCGCGGGCCACGACATCGGCGCCGAGCGAGACCGGGGCGGGCTCCGGCGCGCCTTGAGCGAAGTCGGCGGCGTCGTTGACGATGGCCTTGATCTCCCGGTCGATCTCCTTCAGCGCGTCCTCGTCGGCATGACCGCCGTCCAGCAGGGCTTGGCGCGCCTGCTCGATCGCGTCCCGCTCCTTGCGCATCTTGCTCACTTCCTCGCGGCTCCGGTATTTCGCCGGATCGGACATCGAGTGGCCGCGATAACGGTAGGTCATCATTTCCAGCAGCAGCGGCCCGTTGCCCGCCCTAAGGCCGGCGACAGCCTCCTCAGTCGCCTGCAACACGGCGGCCACGTCCATCCCGTCGACCCGCACGCCGGGAATGCCGAAGGCCGCACCCCGCTCGTGCAGGTCGGAGACCGCCGCCGAGCGCTCGACCGAGGTGCCCATGGCGTACTGGTTGTTCTCGATCACGAAGAGGACGGGGAGCTGCCAGAGCGCCGCCATGTTGAAGGCCTCGAACACCTGGCCCTGATTGGCCGCCCCGTCGCCGAAATAGGTGACGGAAATCCGGTCCGAGGCGCGGTACTTGTGGGCGAAGCCGAGGCCGACGCCGAGCGGCACCTGGGCGCCGACGATGCCGTGGCCGCCGTAGAAGCCGCGCTCCGGCGCGAACAGGTGCATCGAGCCGCCCTTGCCCTTGGACGCGCCGGCCGCGCGTCCGGTGAGCTCGGCCATGACCTCCTTAGGCGGCACGCCCGCGATCAGCATGTGGGCGTGGCAGCGATAGCCCGTGATGACCGAATCGCCGGGCTCCAGCGCGTACTGCACACCTGTGACCACGGCCTCCTGCCCGATGTAGAGGTGGCAGAAGCCTCCGATCAGCCCCATGCCGTAGAGTTGGCTCGCCTTCTCCTCGAAGCGGCGGAGCAGCAGCATGTCGCGGAACGCCCGATGCAGCGTCTCCGGCGCCATCGCAGCCGCCTGAGCGGGTGCGTTGGCCCCGCTTCGGGCCCTTTTCCTGGCGATTGCCATCTCCCCCTCGCACCTGACGCCCGCACCGCCTAGCACGCACTCGGCGGCGCGGAGCCTTGCGGCACGCTAGGTCAAACGCGCCGGGCTGACAAGGGCAAGGCGAATATTACTTGCTATGGCAAGAGATGACCGCTGCAGCGTCGGGGTGGTTACTCGCCCTGGTCGGGGCCGGGCTGCGCCGGCCGGTCGTGGAACAGGACCTCCTCGTCCGGATGACCCAGGTTGAGCAGCCGCCGGGCCTCCTGATCGAGCAGGTCGAGGTCCAAACTCTCGCTCCGAAGCTGGGAGACGCGGCGCTCCAGCTTGCGCCGCTCCTCGGCGAGCGCGGCGACCTCGGCGCGGGTTCTCTCGACGTCGGCGGAGCGCTCGATCCACCCGAGCAGCCCGCGTTCGCCCTCTGGTAGCGACGTCGGCGGAGCGCTCGATCCACCCGAGCAGCCCGCGTTCGCCCTGCACGCTCTGGTAGCCGACATAGATAAGGCCCAGCGCGCAGGTTAGCAGCACGATGATCGTGCGGTATCGAACGCGCGCGAATCGCTCGGCCATGGTGCCAAGACATCACCGCCGGCGCCGGCCCCTGTCAAGCCGGTAGTGTCGGCGGCGGTGCGCGGCCCGACACGTGGCTGCCCGCCTAGCGGAAGCGTTGCCCGTCGTCGTTCGGCACGTGCCTGCCGCAACTGACCCACCCACCTCCCCCTGTTCCCCCTCCCCCAAAGGCGGAGGGGGAACGCAGGCGGCACCGGCTCGCTCTCCCTCTCCGCCCCTGGGGGCGGAGAGGGCCGGGGTGAGGTGGGGGAGGATGTCTGCGCCGCGCGATCAGGCGCGGCGCAGGACTGCCCGGCCGGCGTATCGCGCGGTGTCGTCCAGGTCCTCCTCGATGCGGATGAGCCGGTTGTACTTGGCGGTGCGGTCGGTGCGGGACGGCGCGCCGGCCTTGATCATCCCGCATCCGGTTGCGACCGCGAGATCGGCGATGGTGGTGTCCTCGGTCTCGCCCGAGCGGTGCGACATGACCGCGGCGACGCCGTTGCGGAGCGCGAGCGAAACCGTCTCCAGGGTTTCCGTCAGCGTCCCCACCTGATTGACCTTGACCAGGATCGCGTTGGCCGCGCCTTCCGCGATGCCGCGCCCGAGCCGCGCCGCGCTGGTCACGAACAGGTCGTCGCCGACCAGCCGGACGCGCGCGCCCAGCGCCGCCGTCAGCGCGGCCCAGCCGGCCCAGTCGTCCTCGGCAAGCCCGTCCTCGATGGAGGCGATGGGATAGCGCCCCGCCAGGTCCTCGTAGTAGGCGATCATCCCGCCCGCATCCAGGCTGCGGCCCTCCCCCGCAAGGCGGTAGGCGCCATCCCCATAGAACTCGCTCGCTGCCGCGTCGAGCGCGAGGTAGACATCCTCGCCTGGCCTGTAGCCTGCCGCCTCGATCGCCTTCATCAGGTGGCCAAGCGCCGCATCGCTGCCGTCGAGGGCCGGCGCGAAGCCCCCCTCGTCGCCGACGTTGGTGGAAAGGCCGGCTTCCGAGAGTCGCGCGCCCAAGCTGTGGAAGACCTCGGCCCCCACGCGCACCGCCTCCGCCGCGCTTCCGGCGGCGACGGGCATCACCATGAACTCCTGAACATCAATGTTGTTGTCGGCATGGGCCCCGCCGTTGAGGACGTTCATCATGGGCACCGGCAGAAGCCGCGCGTCGAGGCCGCCGACATAGCGGAAGAGCGGCTGGTCAAGCTCGATCGCCGAGGCGCTCGCGGCGGCGAGACTGACGCCGAGGATCGCGTTGGCCCCGAGCCGGCCCTTGTTTTCGGTCCCATCGAGGGCGATCAGCGTGGCATCGAGGCGGGCCTGCTCCGAGGACTCCATGCCGCTCAGCGCCGGGAAGATCTCCTCGTTGACGGCGCGCACGGCCTCCTGCACCCCCTTGCCGCCGAAGCGCGACCCGCCGTCGCGGCGCTCGACCGCCTCATGGGTACCGGTCGAAGCGCCGGAAGGAACCGCCGCGCGGCCCTCGGCACCGCTCTCCAGCAGCACATCGACCTCGACGGTCGGATTGCCGCGGCTGTCCAGGATCTCCCGCGCCCGGATGTCGGTGATCGCACCCATTCTCGGCCCCTCCCCTCGGCACCGGCCGTTCTTGATAGGGGCGACGCCCGGTGCGGGCAAGGGACGATCCCTCAGAGCGGCGGTCGTGTTGGATGAGCCGGAGCGTCAGACCCGAATGGTGCGACGACCCCGCGCGCCGCGAGGGACATGGCGCCGCGAGGGCGCGGGCGCCGGTTGCGCATGCGGCTGAATCATGGCACATCACCGCCGCGGCACCGCCGCATGTGGGCGCATAGCTCAGTTGGCAGAGCAGCTGACTCTTAATCAGCGGGTCCTAGGTTCGAGTCCTAGTGCGCCCACCAATCTTTTCAAGGGGTTATCCGATCACCGATCATGCGATGTTGAGCGAAGTCAACTAAAAGTCAACAAGTCTCCACGAGGTGCGGTCAGATCCGGTCATTCTCTGATCCTGGATGGACAGCGGTAGCGACTGCGCCGGGCCAATCCGACAGCTATCGGACGGGGTTCAGGGAAGGCCGTGGCCCCAGCAGCGGCAAATCTCGATGTCCCCACGGCACAGTTCAGCATCCAGTTCACCTTCCGCTCATCGACCTTCAGCACCCCTGGCGGCGCATCCGGGCGCGGGCCGAACTCAAGGACGTCCGGATCCACGACCTTTGCCACTCGTTCGCCAGCGGCGGGCTCCTGGTCGGCGAAGGCTTGCCAATGATCGGCAAGCTGCTCGGCCATACCCAGGTGCAGACCACCGCCCGCTACGCTCATCTCGCCAACGATCCCGTCAAATCGGCCGCGAACCGCATTGCCAGCAGGATTGCACAAGTGGCGGGATAGGCACGTGCATCTAGACCTAGACCAAGCGAGCAGTCTTGACCGACCTATTGGTAACGTGTATGTTCCCCTCTAAGGATGATCGCAGTCAGGGAATATGTCGACCTTGAGGGCCGCAGCCCTTATGCGAGATGGTTCAATCGGCTCAACTCGCCGGCCGCGGCAAAGGTGACAACAGCCCTAGTAAGGTTGGAGCTGGGGAATCTTTCCGGCGTCAAGGGTGTCGGCGCCGGTGTATTCGAGCACCGTATCGATTTCGGTCCCGGCTATCGGATATATTTTGGCAAGGACGGCGAGACGCTGGTCATTCTGTTGGGCGGAGGCACCAAGAGGCACCAGCGGCAGGACATCGAAACCGCACGAAGTCATTGGCAGGACTACAAGCGGCGCAAACGACGGGAGGCCTGAGAGCCATGTCTCTGACACGCGACTTCAAGGAAACGATCAAGGCGCGTAGCGACCGCGATCCAGCTTTCCGGGAAGAGCTGCTCAAGGAGGGGGTCGAATGCCTGCTGTCGGGAGACATTGACACCGGCAAGGCGGTTTTGCGCGACTACATCAACGCCACGATCGGCTTTCAAGCGCTGGGCGGCCTGACTGAGAAGTCGCCAAAGAGCTTGATGCGCATGTTCAGTCCCAACGGGAATCCCCAAGCTCGAAACCTATTCGAGGTCATTGCCTGCCTTCAGGATCGCGAACGACTTCATCTCAAGGTAGATACGGTTCGCTAGGAAGCACTGCCGAAACTGTTGCCGAACCGAGAGCGTGGCGGTATTCGCTCTCCAGGCGAGCGCGGCCATCAGCAGCCGATAGGCGGCCTTGGGTCACCTCCAACAACAGGGCCTCGCCTGTGGGCACGGAGGTCCGTACCCTCCGCCATACTGAGTGCTTTCTGCGTTCGCTGGCGCATACGATGTCCGGCGCGGTCGAAGCCGGGATCGGAGTGCAGAGAGTGAAGGATTGGACAACATCGAAGGGTGTAAATCGCGGAAGTCAACAATGATCGCAGATATACTCGCGAAGCAAAGAAAATGACTGAAGTGTACGCTGCATCACTCCGAAGCCAGACAACATCTGCTTCGTCGGAGAATTGACTTGTCCATCCTACGCACCATCTCAACAAAGGCTACGAATGTAGAGACACACGTTTTATTCATCCACGGGCTTTCAGGACATATTGAGAGAACTTGGACAACTACGACTGATAACTCTACAGAGCTATGGCCCCTCCGGTTGGAAGACGATATTCCCGACATCGATCTATGGCTTGTGGGATACCCGGCTGCAAAAACATATTGGGGTGGAACTGGAATCTCTATTCCAGAACGTGCAGACAGCATCTTGGCTCTCCTATTGGCAGAATCAGGGCTTGCAGGCGGCAATATTATCTTCGTTGCTCACAGTCTTGGCGGGCTGGTCGCAAAGCAAATTCTACGTAATGCGGAGAGAGAATCAGGCACAAACCCGAGAGCACGAAATTTCCTGGTCCGTGTAAAGCGCATAGCTTTCCTCGGAACACCTCATCGAGGCGCTCTCTTGGCAAACCTGTCAAGAATGTTATGGCCCTTGATTAGGCCATCCGAAGTGACGAACGACTTGATTTTGGGTAGTTCTCAACTTCGCGATCTAAATCATTGGTATAGACACCACAGTATGAACAATAACATGGGAAACTTACTCCTCTCTGAGGGAAAGCCATCTGGAGTATTCGGCATTCAGCTGCCAACCGCGATAGGGAAAATCGTGACAACCGAGAGTGCAGACGCCGGTTTGCCCGAGACACCCATCCCTGTTGACCAAGACCATATGAGTATATGCAAACCAACTAATAAAGAGGCTGAGGTCTATATCCATGTGCGGGAATTCATACGCCGCTCCTTTGATCCGCCACTTCAGGTAACGCGTCCTGATCAAGTTCTTGAAAGAAACACTGACCAGCTTCAAGAGCTTGTTTCGCTCACCAAAGGCCAGATTGCAGCGTTTTCGGATATGCGAGGTGCCATCACTCTAGGGCCCGCAATGCACGGTTCTCACGCCTCAATAATCGACACAGAAGTTGACCGCCGGCTGGAACGTATCCGCAAATGCCGATACTTTTCTGAGTTTCTAGTAATAGACGAAGTGAAGAGCCTTGTTGCTAATCTCGAGGGCGGTGATCTCGCGCAGGCGAACGAAGAACACAAAGATACAGCGCTCTCTTGGTGCTGCCGCTTTCTTGCTGGAAGCGATCTCGATGAAGCAGAGTCGCTCGTGAACCGCATCGGAACCGCCAATAGCGAAGTTTACAACATTGCTCGAAGCGTTGTGAAGTCACTCAAAGGTGATATACCCGACGCGATACGTGAGCTTTGTGGCATTGGAACGCCAGTAGCTTACGGGGCCGCATACATTCAGGTACTCGGAGCAAGGGGCTTCAAGAGTGCGAATACGTGGTTGGATGAGGCTGGACTAACGTTCGCCGATCTCGATGGCCATGGCAAGTTCTCCTATATTCGAAGCGCTTTGCAGGAGGGAAGTTGGAACCTAGCGTTTGATATGGCGGGAGTTTTGACGCCGAACGATTGGGAGGAAACGCCAGGGCTACTTGCAGCAAGCGCAGATGCCCTTCTTTTGCAGGCGGTACCGGACGAACTACGGGAAACGTTTTTGGCTCAAGACATGCCGTTTGATGCTGTGAAGTTTCCCTTGCGCAGTGAACCGCTCGCCATCCAGCATCGACGAACAGCCATTCAACTGTACGATCAATTGCATAACGTTGCGAAGTCGCTCGGTCTAATGGGAATGGCAGGGCTAGCGGAGGACAGGGCGCTTTGGTTACGGCTGGTGGACCCGGAGTACTCCGCAGACGCGCGTCAGGAACTGCTTGAGAGTGTCAATGACCCTTCAACGTTTCTGCGCCGACTTAGCCTGGGACTGCAGTTTGGCGTGAGTATAGATATAGAGCGGGCCGAAGCCGAGGTTACTCGGCAGACTGCCCTCAGTGGAGGTATGTCGCGGGATGCCGCAATCGCACGACTGGCCTTAGCCCTAAGCAAGGGCAGCCATGCAGATATCGCAGCCTATATCAACGAACACCGGGAGCAACTCTTTAAGCATCTTGACCCCAGGGGGCTTTATTTTATTGAAATCGAAATGTTGGCTAATGCGGGACAAACTGCAAAGGCCGAGGAATTACTGGAAGAAGCTGCGGGAAAGCCATTGTCCGCACGAGACGTCGCTCGTCTTCGTCGCGAACTGTCAGAGACCTCCGGCGCGGATCCCATCGCGGAGAGACTGGCAGCATATAACGAGAATACGTCAATCATCGAATTGCGTTTGCTCGTGAGAGCATACGAAGACGCGGGTGATTGGAGGAAAGCCTGCGAGCACGGCAAGACCCTTGTTGAAGTTGGAGGAGATCTTGAAGATGTGCGTCGATATGTGATTTCTTTGCACAATTGCGAGCAGCCTCAAAAAGTGATCACAGTGCTTGAGACATATCCTGCGCTCTGGTCTCAAGATACCGATATGCGACTATTGCGAGCACAGACATATCTTGAGTGTGGCAAGCTGAACGATGCATTGGTAGCTGTCGGTGCACTTCGTCAATTGAAAGATTCGCCGGATGCTCGTCATCTACAGGTTAGCTTGGCAGTGGTATCGGGAGATTGGGAGTCGCTTCAGGGTTTTGTAGAAGCTGAATGGCTTGCCCGGGCTGATCGTACGCCCACCGATCTTCTCCGAGCTGGTGAGATCGCACAGCATATTGGTGCGGGCCGGGGAAGGGATCTGATCAAGGAAGCGGCGAGTCGCTCGATGGACGATCCAACAATATTGGTAGGCAGTTATCATCTGGCTTCAACAGGCGGCTGGGAAGATGCCGCTGAAGTACACTCGTGGATACAGCGAGCAGCAGAACTCTCAGGCCCCAAAGGGCCTGTGCAGGTAGCGACGATTGATGATCTACTTAAGAGAAAGCCGGACTGGGAGGGGCATGAGGAACGTGTCTGGGAATTACTTGAAAGAGGCGAAATTCCGCTGTTCGCTGCAGCACAAGCGCTGAACCGGTCCTTGCTTAGCCTGTATTTGATGCCCGCGCTGACTAATGTGCACGAGTCGGACGTTCGCCGCCGACCATTTATATATGCATTTAGTGGAGCCCGAGAAGCAGTCACGGTAAGGGCCGACGTTGTTTCGATGGATGCAACGACACTTATAGCTTTGGAGTTTCTAAATCTATTTGACGAGTGCATTGATACGTTCGATAGCATCGTAATCCCTCATAGCACCCTCGGATGGCTTTTGGGAGAAAAGGCACGAATCTTGTTCCATCAGCCGAGCCGTGTGCTTGCTGCCCGCGAACTCCGAACGATGATATCGGAAGGCCACTTACGTGTTTTTGACGAGAGTGCTGCCGCGCCAGAAAAGTTGGTCACCGAACTAGGAGGATCATTGGCTGCTTTCATTGCCGCGGCTTCTTCGACACAACACTTGGATGAAAGACAGCGACTGGTTGTACGTGGAGGCCCTATTCACAAGATTAGCTCCTTTATGCAGCAAGAGGTCGACATCAGCGAGTACCAGGATCATCTTTGCAGCTGTTCCACCTTAGTGAAAAAGCTTGCAGAAAAGGGCGTTTTGACCCGGCGAGAGCAAGAGAGCGCATACGCCTCTCTGAACATTCGAGAAAGACCATGGCCGACTGAGCCGGAGATTAGAGATGGGGCGGTGCTCTATCTTGACAGCTTGTCCACGTCACATCTACACTTTCTTGGCCTGCTCCCGAAACTTCATCGCGCTGAGATAACGGCATTTGTATCACACCAAGACGTTGAAGAAGCGGACTCTCTAATTTCTTACGATGCAAGTGCTGGTGATGTGGTTTCAATGGTGGATCGCCTTCGCGTCCGCTTGCGGGAAAGCCTTGAAAGCGAGAAGATTCGTCTGGGGAAGGCGCCCCGCCGTGGGAACGATGATGATTCACCAAGTATATCCTCGCATCCCACTATCGACTTGCTGCAATTAATGACAGACTCAGATATAGGGGTGGTTGATGACCGCTATGTAAACCGTCACAGGTCTATTACTCTAGACACTACCTCCCGCCCTATAATCACTATGATCGATCTGCTGGACATCTTACTGGAACGCGGTGCTATTTCAGAGACACAACAACAAGATGCTCTTACCACTTTGCGACGGGCAAACTTCGCTCTGACACCATTATATGCCGACGAATTGAATGAGCTAGTGTCCAGTAGCAATGTCCGAGACGGCGTTCTAGAGGAGACCGGAGAGCTTAAGGCTATTCGAGAGAGTATCCAACGGGTGCAAATGAGTAATATGCTTCAGCTTCCAAGCGAGCGAGAGTGGCTGAACGGAGTAAATCAGGCGTGCCTGTTTAGCTTGAGGGAACAGTGGATTGGCGAGATGGACGAGGCCACCGCTGCGGCGCGATCTGACTGGTTGCTTACTTTAGCCGATCCAAGGGGCTGGGCACATCGTTTAGACGACAACCTCGACCAGCATATGGAACGATACAGGAATTGGATTTGGATGTTGATGTCGTTGCTCGTGGAGCCTCCGCAATCGGTAAAGGAAGCCTACTGGCGCTGGTTTGAAACACGCATTCTCGAGTCGGTGCGAGAAGAAGACCCTGAGACTTACGAGCATCTGTTGACTTGGGCAAAGGAATATGTCGCCGATAGCGTGGACGCTTGTGAACAACTTTTAGAGACCAACGATGACCAATAGCCGTACGAAGCATTCCTTAGTAGTGGCCGCCTTTGGATTCCTGGCTCCTTGCTTGCGGAGATCCCTGCTGGATGACCAGGAGTTCGTCGATCATTGGGAGCTAAATGCTACAGCTGGTGTAGCAATTGGGAAAGATGGGCCGTGCTTTCGACGAGAGGAGTTGTACCGTGGTATGCGAGAAGCCATTGGCCGTCCTGAAGAGGAAGTCACTATTCAGGACGACAAGGGCAACTTGTGGCGACTTACCGCACGAGCCAAAGCTTCTAGCTGGTCCTTTGTGCTCGCGGACGCCGGTAGCCAATTTCTTCTTGAAGACCACTCCGGATTAGCAAAGGAGAAGGAGATTCGGGTTTCTTGGTTCAACGAAATTGCAGAGCGTGTCAATTTTGACAGGAGTGAACGACAGCAATGGATGGAGAGGTTGGCTAGCAGACCGCTGAGTGATGACGAGTTCGCGCGGTTGCGTGAAGCGCTGACACTTACACCCGTTAGCACCTTTGAGAACATTGGGTCCGGTTTTTCCCAAAGGCGTGTCGACCTGGGTACACTAGTGCAAGGCGAAACGCGGTACTATGACCTTCTCATTGGTTCCCTAGGTTCGGCTTCTAATACTGACGAGTACATCAACGGTGGAGCGGCGCAGCTCATCTGCGATCTTCAGAAGTGGAATTCTACTAGTGGGTTTCTCTATTCGCTGTTGATGTGTTCGGCAGGCACTATAGCGGCGCGTATAGGGATTGAGGGGTTTAGCTCACAGGAGTTGTTAGGGGCGTACGAATGGCTAGCAGACCATGGGGACCCTATTTCGCAGCTGGGTGCAGTGGAAGTGGCACTTCGTAGTATTGAGGAGCATAGGGAGCTTGAACCATTTGTTGAGCGGATTATTGAAGCGTTCATCTCGGATGATCCGGAACACAAAGGCGGGCGCTTTTCACTACTCTCGGCCATCGTCGTACTCGTTGGATCGGAACTTAGCCGCAGGCATGTGCTGGGGCAGGTTCAACCCTTTTACCGAAAGCAGGCGGCTATTGCACAGGCTTCGCTGATCATTCGCGCAATATATGCAAGTGAAGAAAAAGCGGAGTCCATTGTCGACTGGGCCAAAACGAGCGGGTTCGGCAATGTATTCTTCTTACAGGGCTTGGTAGATTTGCGCCTGGAGCCTCGGTGGTTGCCGGATTTTGTTAGTCCATATCAATTGCGTGCAGAGTTTATGGGCCGAATTTCAAACGCAGTGGAGAGATGGCAGAAGGGAATCAAGTCTGAATCGCTGCGCTGCCTCGTGGTTGGAGAGGAGTCAAGATTGGCGACCGCGGTCGATTGGCCTTTCCGAATGCTTCCTGGACCTTTGGAGGGGGAAGCTAAGTCAGAAGTGCCTACTATCTCTGACGATGTGTTGGAAGACGTGGCAAGCGATCTGAAATCAGAGTACTTGGAACCACATTCGTTCGCCAGACTTGTGAACCTGGCTAGTCTATTTGGCATGCCCGCCAGTCATGCGGGGTTAGCCGCTACTGCGCTGCGTAGAGTGAAGTACTCCATTGAAATCGCCGACAGTGATGATAATCTATTCGGGTTGATTGGAGGCTTGGCGACGGTAGCCGCGGTTACTCGGAGCACGGACCTTGCGGAAGAGCTGCGGGTATTGGATCGGGTCATGCGGCGCAGGAAACGATTGACCGTTGAGGCGGAGGATCAAATACGCATCGCTATGTTGGCTGCTGCGTCAAACGAGAAGTTGGAGAATTGGGCTTCTTTCGCCGGCGAATGGATCAGCGAACTTGCATTCGAAGTTGAGGGAAAGGAATCATCGACGCGGTTACTTCACAGTATTCGTCGTCTCGTTCGCGCAGAGCCAGCCCTGGCGCGCTACTGCGCGGTAGCAGAGGCCGCGTTGGAAAGTGCGGCTTGGTAGCGTGGTGCTCTAAGGCAGGACATAGTCTCTATGAGATCGGCCGCTGGCATGTGGGGCCTCCGTCCCGACGGCTCGAACCCATGTCTACACGTCAAGCGCTACAGGGAGGAGAAGCGCGAGCGCTTCCTGAGTGCCGAGGAGTTCGCCCGTCTCGGGCGCGTGCTGGACGAGATTCTCCAGGAAGGTTCGGAGTCCCGCTCCGCGTTGGTGGCGATTCGCCTGCTGATGCTGACCGGTTGCCGGTTGTCGGAGATCCAGAAGCTACAGTGGGAGCATGTTGACCTGGAGGCGGGCGAGCTGCGGCTTCCCGACGCCAAGACCGGGGGGCGGGCGGTTCCGCTTGCCCCGTCCGCAGTGCGGCTCCTGGAGTCCCTGCCCCGCGACGAGGACAACTGTTGGGTGATCGCAGGCAAAAAGCCGGGCAGCCATTTGACCGACCTTCAGCATCCTTGGAGGCGTATCCGTGCGCGCGCTGAGCTCGACGATGTGCGGATCCACGACCTGCGCCACAGCTTCGCCTCGCGCGCACTGGCGCTCGGCGAAGGATTGCCAATGATCGGGAAGCTGCTGGGTCACACCCAGGTTCAGACGACGGCCCGCTATGCCCACCTCGCTCGCGACACCGTCAAGGCGTCTGCTGCCCGTATTGGTGACAGCATCGACGGTGATCTGGCGATCGCTGCGGAATCTTCGCCCACTCGCTGATCGGCCACCGTGCTTCCACTTGCAGGCCCCATCCGTCAGCGGCAGAGTCGGCTGCGTTGTTTCAATTGGTCGGATATTGACTTTCAATTCGTTGAAGGTCATCTTTCCAACGGTCAGTGATCCGAGACGGCGGCATGTATCCTCGTTTTGTTGAAGGGCGGATTCGGGAAGCCCTGACGGACACCAGGGTCGTGCTGTTTTGCGGCCCCCGGCAATCAGGCGAGATCACGCTTGCGCAGCGGATTGCGGGCAACGATGTCCCATTCGTAACGCTCGACGACGCCACCGTCCTCGACTCCGCATCCGCCGATCCCGTTGGTTTCGTCTGCGATCTTGACCGGGCGATCATCGACGAAATCCAACGCGTCCCGCAGCTCCTACTCGCGATCAAGACTACCGTGGATGCCGACCCGCGTCCCGGTCATCGTGGCCTGCAGCCATTTTAGAATGCGGATCGCGGTGGAACGTTGCCGTCTCGGCCAAGATGCAACGGCGATCGAGGCGCTGTTCATCGATCAACGCCCTGCTTGACCTCCTGAAGAAACGGCTTGCTGATCAGCGCCGCAACGATTGGATGACTGCTTACACCGATCCCGGTTACAATTCGGTTTCCCGCCGTGCTACAGTAATCTGCCGCCCATACGAGGATAACATTTCGCCGGTCAGACCAGTCCTGAGACTACAAGCTCGGACATTCCTGACCAAGGTCGTCGGCATTGTGAAGTCTGCGATCGAGAAATATAGAGGAAATCTAGACTCGTCAAAATCCGTTTCGTAATCATTCACTTACAGTGTTTCGTACAATGGTCAAGAAAACTCTCATCAGCGAGTACGAGGCAGCGGCTTTGACAGCGATGTCACCAACATTGCTGCGGTGGCTTACCTCGTACTCCCCGAAGCACGGCAGTAAACGAAAACTCAAAGCTGCGAAGATCAAGAACGATACCTTGTTTTTCGATGAAGAAGAGGTTCTCGATTTCAACAACTGGCTGAAGCGGCCGTGGCCTCGCAAAGACGGACGACGCCCTCACATCCCCACCGGCATTAGGCGCGAGATCAAGCAAGAGGCAAACGGCGAGTGCGCCGTTTGTCACAGTCATAAGGATACTTGTGAAGCGGCACACCTGGACCCGGTTGCAAAGAGCGACAATAACCATCCAGAAAATCTCTTGTGGCTCTGCGCCAACCACCATGTCGCTTACGACAATGGACTGTTCGGTCCCGATAAAGAAAACGCTTTTTTCGTCGCCATCTTCAAGCAAGCACTGCGACGTTATCGGGTAATGCTCTGGCGTACACAGCATGAAGTTAGCCACCAACTTTTCTACGTATTGGAGAACTGTAATGGCCTTAAAAAGCAGCTAAAAAGAGCCAAAACAAAGGAACAGATTAAGGCAGTAAAGAAACTTGCAAAGGAGACGCTCGCTGCCCTTCCGGGGCTCGCTCCTGTATCCGAGACTGATCCAAAGTATGCTGTTTACGAGACGATATCCGCAGACGCGATCTCGTTGTCGAAAAGCAAGTCAAACATAGTGAAGCGTCTTAAAAGGGCAGAGAAGATTCGAAAGAAGTATGTTGCGGCCTTTGGCTTCGTGACCTGCCCGCTTTGTGAGAGTGGCGGCCAACATGAGGGAACCGACTGCCCTGTATGTAACGGAGATCGTGAGATTGAGCCGAGACTTGCCAAGGTAATCGACCTTAGAGAGTACGGGTACGTTGACTGCCCCGTTTGCGAGGGCATGGGGACCCTGACGCAAGAACCTTGCCCCGCCTGCGACGGAGAGGCTCGGATGGCCCGACGCTACGCCAATAGCATTGACGTGCGGGACTACGAAGATGTCGCCTGTCCCCTCTGCGATGGTGCGGGTCGTTACGAGCACCGAGACTGTCCTGAATGTGGCGGGAAAGGAAGTATGCAGCAGCGCTTCGCTGAAGCGGTCGAACTTCAAGATTACCAGAAAGTCAATTGTCCCGTGTGTGACGGCCAAGGAAGATATATGGGAGACGATTGCCCAGCTTGCCGCGGCGAGGCACAGATTGACCGTGGAGACCTAGATAGAATCGAGGTGCAGGATTATCAGTCGATCGAATGTCCCCTCTGTGATGGTGCGGGTAGTTACGAGGACCGAGACTGTCCTGAATGCGGCGGGGAAGGAAGTATGCAGCGGCGATTCGCTGAAGCGGTCGAACTTCAAGATTACCAGAAAGTCGATTGTCCCGTGTGTGACGGCCAAGGAAGACGTAAGGGCGACGATTGCCCAGTTTGCAGCGGCGAGGCACAGATTGATCGTCGAGACCTAGATAGAATCGAGGTGCAGGATTATCAGTCTATCGAATGCCCCCTCTGCAATGGAAAACGTCATTTTCTCGGGAATGACTGCCCAGCTTGCAACGGTGAAGGTGAGTTGGAGCGCCGCTTCGCGGATCGTGTGGACCCCAGAGAATTCGGCTGAGGACATCCTCAAACCGATTACGTTTCCTACCCCTCAGGTGAGAAAGCCCAAGCTGTCAACGGCGGCGGGATTGTGTACCGGCGCGGCGGAGTAAAAGTGTGCCACGGGCTTCGGCGGTAGCTTGTCCCCGTAGATCCTATGAGGCCGAATCGGGACCGACGTTACGGTCCTGCTGTTTTGAAAGCCTCACTAGGAGATACCGAATGCCTTCGAGGAAGCAGACTGCGGCACCGGCCGGTGCGGACTACGGCACGCTTTATGTCGCGATCGAGATCAGCGGGAAGAGTTGGGTAGTCGGCATCAAGGGTCCGACGAGCGAGCGCATCGGCCTGCACTCGCTTGGCAGCGCGGATGTGGAGGGCCTCAGGGATTTGATCGAGCGTCATCGGGCGAAGGCCGAACGGGATCTCGGCCGGGAGGTCCGTATCCTGTGCTGCTACGAAGCCGGTTACGAAGATCCTATGAGGCCGAATTGGCGACCGACGCTACGGTGCCGTCGTTCAAGAATCCCTCACAGGAGCCAGAAGATGCCTCCACGAAACGAGACCGCTGCGCCGGCCAGTACCGAGCATGGCACGCTGTATGTCGCGATCGATATCAGCCGACAGAGTTGGGGTGTTGTATCGCAGATTATTTGACGATGGATTTCCCGGATTATTTCGTGCGTCGGAGGCGTGGATTTCTCACATTGTTCGGGCTTTGCCGGATCGATGACGAGCCGGTGCCGACGCATTTCTGCTTGCCTCGCGAGGGGCGAGCGGATCGTTTCGTCCTGCTTGTTGGGGCGTGGCTTGAGGGTCAGCGGGAGTGATTCCCGTTCCGGCTCCCGCGGCGCTCAAGCGTTTCAGGGAGCCGGAAGGGGACGGGCGGTGGTGCCACCATGATTGGGCCGGCCCCGGCCGTGCGCTGACCCGCGACGGCGCTTCAGAACGGGATATCCAACTCCGGGAAGAGCGGCATCTGTTCCCCGTCGTCGAAGGGTGGCGGGCACTCGCGCTGGCAATAGCGCCTGATCTGACCGTAGTAGTGCCCTTCGAGAACGTGGCCGAGTTGGTAGCACAAGTCGACGATGTGAGCGGCGGTCTCGTCGCTGATCTCGTCGGGCAGGGTGATGACGATAGTCATGGCCTGAGCTCGTCCAGGGCGTGCTGGAGGTGCTCTGCGTTGACGGTTCTTGCCTTGTCGAGGGCGGCGGCGGAGAGGGCGTAGTGGGCGATGCGGTTGATCTGCCGCGGCAGGCCCCTGGCGCTCTGGAACAGGGCCTCGACGGCGGGCGCCTCGAACAGGGGCAGCTCGCACCCGGCGAGGCGGAGGCGGTGCTTGAGATAGGCGTCGACCTCATCCCGATCGAGGCCGGTGAGATGGTGTCGGACGACGAGGCGCTGGCTGGCCTTACCGGCGGGCTTTCCGTCGTGGACGACATCGAGGGGCCGGGAGGGCGGCGCGTCCGGGTCGTAGCGCAAGATGACCTTCTGCCCGACGAGGAGGGGATCGACCTCGTAGAGGCGGCCGTTCAGGCTGACGGTGCGATCCTTGTGGACGAGGCGCCTGGCCTCGAAGAGGAAGATCTCGTCGAGGTCGAGGGTGGCATCGGGGTAGCGGACGCCTGCACTGGCCAGTGCCCATTGCTCGAGCGGCGTGCGCCCCTCGATGCCGCGATGGGGGGAGTTGTGATACTCGCCCTCGATCCAGGCCCAGAGGCTGCGGTTCAGGGTCTGGAGGCTGTCCAGAGCCTGAGGATCGAGGTGGTTGAGCCAGCCGGCGCGCAGCGTCCTGAAGAAGCGCTCGATCTTACCCTTCCCAGCCGGCTGATAGGGCCGGGCATGGACGAGGGCCATGCCGAGCTTTGCGCAGATCAGGACGAGCTGACGGGAGCGGTAGGCGGCGCCATTGTCGACGTATAGGCGCTGGGGGAGCCCGCGGCGGATGAGGGCGTTCTTGAAGGTGGGCAGAAAGGCCTGGATGTTCTCGGCGGTGAACGAGGCGAGGTTGGAGCATTACGACCCCGCTCTCGAGCGCCAGACGGCGGCGTTCGCGCAAGCGCAGGGCGCGTTGGAAGTGGAGGTCGAGCGCCTGTTCGCAACCGCCGAGCGGGAACTCGCCGCCCTGCCGGCCGGGGCGCGTGAGACCAAGGCCCTGCGCTCGCTGCTCAACCATCGCGACGGGCTGAGCGTCTTCGTCGACAAGCCCCAGGTGCCCATGGACAATAATGCCGCCGAGCGCGCGCTCAGGGGCCCGGTCATCGGAAGACGGCTGAGCTTCGGATCCGACAGCGAGACTGGCGCGCGGTTCACCGCGCTGATGTACTCCGTCGTCGCCACGCTGAAGACCAACGGCATCGATGTCCGGCGCTGGCTGGAGGCGTGGCTTCAAGCTTGCGCGAATAATGGCGGCCAACCGCCAGACGACCTGTCGCCATGGCTTCCATGGTCCATGAGCGAGGAACGCAGGCGCGCTCTGATGGCGCCGGGATGACCTCCGACGTCGAGTGCCGCTACTACGGGCGACACTTCACCACCGGGGAGATGGCGCTGCTGCGTGCGCTGATTGCCGCCGACCCGCCGCCCAACCGCCATGCACTGTCGAGGGAGTTCTGCCGGCGCATCGGCTGGTTCAAGCCCGACGGCGGACTCAAGGACATGATGGCCAGGGTCACGATGCTGGCCATGTACAACGACGGCCTGATCACGCTGCCGCCGCCGAAATGGCCACGCCCCCCGCGCCGGCCGATGGTCTTCGGACCGGACACCGAACCGCCGCCGTTCCCGCCGCCGACAACGCTCGATGAGGTCCGCCCGCTCAGCCTTCGCCCCGTCATGCGCTACACCCGCGAGGGCAAGCGCTGGAACGAGTTCATCGCCCGCTACCACTACCTCGGATACAAGACCCTGGTCGGCGCCCAGATGCGCTACGTCGTCCATGACCGCGACGGCGGGCCGCTCGCCATGCTCGGCTTCAGCACAGCGGCACGCAAGCTCGCGCCCCGCGACAGCTTCATCGGATGGACGCCGCAACTGCGCGAGAAGAACCTTCCGCTCGTGATCGACAACCCGAGGTTCCTGATCCTGCCCTGGATCGCGATCCCGAACCTGGGCTCGCACATCCTCTCCCTGGTCCGCCGCCAACTGCCCGACGACTGGACCGAGCGCTACAACACCACGCCCGTGCTCATCGAGACCTTCGTCGAGACCCCGCGCTTCACCGGCGCGCTATACAAGGCGTCCGGCTGGACCCTCGTCGGAACCACCAAGGGACGGGGCCGCTACGACCGACACACCAGACGGGATCAACCGAAGAGGGACATCTGGCTCCGCCCCCTCCGAAAGGACTGGCGGCGCACTCTCAACCGGTGAGATCATGGTCCTCCGTCACCCCGTGCGGCCCTTCATCACGCCGTGACCGAACAAAAACGTCAGCTCTGCCCTGGGGTGCTCTCAACTTTACAAAATTCCGGTACCTATGAAGTACCGCTATCCAGCAACTCCGCTGACTTGGAATCCAAAATCCCCGCTATCCTACTGAGATAACGGGGATTTATTGGTTGCGGGGGTAGGATTTGAACCTACGACCTTCAGGTTATGAGACAGTTTCATTGTCAGGCCTTGCTCTGAGTTGTCTGGGCATAGCCTGAATAATCTGCAATGCAACCCTCTTTAGCCATCCGAATTGCGTCCGTGCGGCCCCGAAAAGACGAAGGATTTCTCGGGCCAATCGACATCCAACGCGTGGCCCAAGTCTTGGGCGATCACAGCCCTTTCCCCATCAGGATCTCGATTCGGTCGGCAATCCTTTGGGCAGGCTCACGCAATTGGTCAATTGTCCAATCTGCTGCGTACCCTTCGGTCACATCCCTCGGCGGGACATGGTTGACCAGCCGCTTGGTCAGGGTGTGAGCGATCATCAGGTCCCGTTCAGCGATCGTAATGAAGCAGTTGCGCAGCGCGTGATACCAGAACTTCGCGCCCCCGGCCTTGCCGATCGCCGCGTAATAGTTGTTCACGCCTATGATGTGCCCCGTGCCGCTGCGACGGGATGGAAATACCCAGCCGCCCTGCTGATCGCCGTTCTCCGCCCAACGACGATCCAAAACCGTTCCGACCTGACGGGTAATGGGCAGTTCAAGCGGAACCCCCGTCTTGGTTTCGTCAACCCGGAAGACCCGGCCATCCCGATCCACGCTCTCCCAGCGCAGCGGAAGGACCTCGTTGAGGCGCATACCGGTGTAGACCCCAAACCACAGCGTGTCTCTCATCACGCGATTTTCCACCGCGGCCTCGATACCCATCCGCCAACGCGGCAGCACTTCGGCCGGCGACGAAATCTTGCGCCGCACATTTCGATGGAACTTGCCACCACCGGCCAGCCACAGGTCGACCGGGCTGCGTAACCCCTCGATGTCGACGCAAGGCCGTCGATACACCGAACGCAATAGCGATATGGCTTGGTTGGCTGAAGCCCAACCGCTTTCGACGGTCAGACTGTTGAAGCGGGCCTCCACGTCCTGTCGGGTAATGGCGTCCAGGGCACGCTTCCCCCAGTCGCTGAGATAACGCCTGAAGACTTTCCGATAGTCCTCATTCGTGCGTGCCTTCCGGTTTGGATTGACCGCCATGTAGTCCTCGAAGGCCTCGGAAAGCAGCGGCATGCGACGGGCTTCGGCGCGTTCTTCCGCTGGGTCGCCGCCGCTGGCAACCTCACCAAGCAGCTTGTGGGCGCGCCGTCGCCCCTCCTCCGCACTTATCCTGCCGTAGTGCCCAATGACGACACGATTGTTGCGATCCTTCCGACTCCCCTCTCCGCTGCGGTAATTCACCACAAAGGACTTCTTGCCCGAGGGATACACCTTCATCCCGAAGCCGGTCAGCTTGTCGTCCCACGCGATCCAGGGCTTGTTCCCAGCCTCGAGGTTGTCGATGTTCCGCTTGCTGAGGGTCAGCTTCACCCTCGCCACGCGCTTTCCAATGGTCTCGCCCATGCGACCCATGTTGGTGCATCGCCCGCATCTGATCAACACCAAAGTCAACAAACTGAAGTAATGTCACGATCACTCACTGCACACCCTGACCTTCGAAACCGCCTATCCCACCTGATAACTGATTGATATAAATATATTTCTTCTATGTCCAGCCAACTCAAGACAACCCCTGCCCTCTGGTCATATGCCATCTCTTAATCAGCGGGTCCTAGGTTCGAGTCCTAGTGCGCCCACCAATCTTTTCAATGGGTTAGGTGGATTTCGGCGGAGGGTCGAAAACGCCATGTCGGCACCATGTAGGCACATCGCGACGAGCGGAGCGACCATGACAACGGAACACGTGTACGACGGTGAGAAGTTCATCGTGAGCAAACCCGATGATTGCGAGATGACGGTGTCGGGGAAGGGAATTTCTGCAAAGATCTCGGTTAATCAAACGACTAGGCAATATGGGGTGGGACTTGATGGTATAGGATCGCTTCATGACGACCTGAGCTCTGCACTGAACGAGGCGTGCAGGCGAATCTCTGACAAGGCGAGGAGGCAGACCGCGAAAGAGCTCTGCGCCGGTATGGATGAGTTCTACGTTTCGCTAGGCAAGAAGTGAAAACTCAACTCCAGCCGTTGTTGGCTATGGAGCCGAAAGTGACCAGCGCCGAATTGCCTCACGCGAGGCAACTGCCCCCGTGGACGGAATCGCCGAGTGGATGGCACGCTTGAGAAACGGGCGCTTGTTTGACGCGATCTGAAACCACCCTATTGAAACAAGATGAGGTTGCCGCGATGACAACAACAGCTTCGGCTCCCTCAGATCGAGTCAACGGATTGCGGACACTCGAATTGGGGTCCGCACTGTACTGGCTGAAGGAACAGCTGGCACAACGGCTGGGAGGCGGTTCACGAACCATATCTACAGTGGGCCGCCGAACGAGAGAAGAACAAGAAATGGTTGGGATGTCGCAAATTCTGTTTGTGATGTATCCCTTGGCGATCGAGCTTGCCTTGAAATCGTTGAAGCGGCACTTGCACGTTCAGGGTCAATACGAACACTGGCACGAGTTAGATGAATTGTTTTGGTCTTTGACCGTAGATGCTAGTCACCTGAATCTGAAGTTCGCCACATAAAGACAACTATATTGCACGACCACATTCTTCGACAATAGAGCGACTTAGTGTGACGACACTGCCAATTGAAAATGATCTCAACTTCAGTGTCAGGTGACTAGGGACGCGAATGAGGCAAGAAAGGCACAAGATGAGGCGAGAGAGTCATGGAAAAAATTTCAGCACGACGGTCTAGTGGATTTTACCGGAACACTGGAAGAGTTTTTGACAGAGCACTCAAAAGATTTCACAAATATTAGGTACTACGATTGGAGTAATTTTTCGCCACTAGATGATTTGGTATTGTGCTATTTCTCTATTCTCCAGCCACTTATTACCCGAGATCCTGAAGTCCAGGTTAATTTTCTTGACCTTACCTCGGCCGCCGCGCGGATAGCGGGTCGCATGCGCCCAGCGTGAGCGCTCAAACAGTGAATGTTTTTTGGCGGATGCTGGAGTGCCCGCCCGCCTTACCCTTTAACCTACCCGTCGACGACAATTAGAATACCGGAAGCGGATGCGGCTTGGTCGAGCGGCATACCGGCGCTGACCATGCTTTGCAGCGCTCGCGCCCGTCCGGCGATATCGCCCGCGCGAGGCTCGGTCCAAGTCAGCGTCACGTCGCCTTCCAATCAGATCAGATGGCAGGCGGCGTGGTGGCCGGGGGCGATCTCCCGTATCGGCGGCTCCTCGACGCGGCAGCGCTCCTCGGCCATGGGGCAGCGGGTGTGAAAGCGGCAGCCCGGCGGCGGATTGAGCGGGCTCGGCACCTCGCCTGCCGTGGGCTTGCCTCCCAGCTCACGAACTTCCAGGGCCCGGTGCCCACCGGGTTCACGTCCTCGCCCTGAATGGTGGACGGGCACATGAAGTGTGCAAGCGGGCCGGAGAGGAACGCGAGCAGCGCGCTGTAGGGCGCCGCAAGATCCCGATCTCACGAAGCGCTCCGTCATGAACGTGGACATGCTCGGCTACTTCTTCGGCGCCGACGGCGAGGGCCACCGCTTCGACTTCCTGCCTCGGCTCTCGCAGGTCCGCTGCCCCACGCTGGTTATGTCGGGCGAGATCGACCCGGTCACGCCGGTGGAGCAATCGGAGGATATCGCCGACGCGCTGCCCTCTCACCTGGCGCGCTTCGAGCGCTTCGCCGGCTGCGGCCACGGCGTCGAACGCGACGACCAGGAGGCAGCGCTGCGGGTCATCCGCGAGTTCATACTGGAGTAACCCGACTCCCGACGCCGGCCGGCGCCGGGTGCCGCGCGCGCTGCGATGCCGTCGCGATTATCCCGGCGGCAGTCCGGCGGTGAGCCCACCGTCGATCACGAGTGCCGTCCCGGTGACCCAGCGGGCCTCATCGGAGGCAAGATAGAGGAACGCGGCCGCGATCTCGGCGGGTTGCCCGATGCGGCCCAAGGGATGAGCGGCATTGACTGCCGCCCGGCTCGCCTCAGGGTCATCCTGCGCGTCGAAATACGTCAAGACCATCGGCGTTTCGACGAAGCCGGGACAGACGCAGTTCACGCGGATGCCGTGGGCGGCGCCGTCGAGAGCCATGCACTTGGTCAGCATCACGACACCCGCTTTGGCGGCGGAATAGCCGTGTTGGCCGGCCATGCCGATGATTCCCGCGACCGACGCGGTGTTCAAAATAGTCCCGCCGCCGGCTGCGACGAAGCGCGGCCAAATCGCCCGGCAGGTCCGATAGATGCTCGAAAGGTCGATGTCGAGCACACGGTCCCATTCGTCAGCGGCGAGGGTCTCGACGGTGCCCATCGTCGGAATCGCGGCGTTGTTCACGATAATGTCGAGGCCTTCAAGCGCCTCCCAGGCGCGATCCACCATGGCGGCGGCGGACTCGACGTCTCCGACGTCGGCGGCCAAGCCGACCGCCGTTCCTCCCTGGGCGCGGATTGCTTCCGCGTGCTTGTCCGCGCCGGCGCCGTTCAGATCGGCAATCGCGACGGTTGCGCCTTCTGCCGCGAAGCGCTCAGCGGTCGCAGCGCCGATGCCCGAGGCACCGCCGGTCACCAGCGCGCGCTTGCCTGCCAAGCGCATCAACGCGTACTCAATGGGGAGTCGATCGGGGGCATGGGCCGGCGGGGAAAATCATTCACGGGAAGACGAGGTTACAGACGCTGCGGTAGAGACGGCAAGGACAGTTATGTGAGACTTGACCGACGAGTGCGCGCTGGGGCGCACATGAGCCCGCTCCGTCATTGCGAATCCGCACCCCTTCAACCACGAACGGGGTCCGCCAACTCCATTGAACGGGCTTCCGCCAGCGGATAGCATTCCGATCAGGCTCGCGAATGAGGGATCTTCGATCATGGCACACGATCACGCCCATAACGCTCCGCCATCCGAGACGGCGATGAGGGTGAAGGCCCTGGAGACGCTCCTCACCGAGAAGGGCCTGCTCGACCCGGCCGCCATCGACGCCCTCGTGGAGACCTACGAGATCCGCGTCGGTCCGCGCAACGGCGCCAAGGTAGTGGCGCGGGCGTGGACGCACCCGGATTACAAGCAGAGGTTGCTCGAAGACGGCACGAAGGCGATCGCCGAGCTCGGGTTCAGCGGCGTGCAGGGCGAGGACATGGTCGTCGTCGAGAACACCGACGACGTGCACAACCTGGTCACTTGCACGCTCTGTTCCTGCTACCCGTGGCCGACGCTGGGGCTGCCGCCCATCTGGTACAAGAGCGCACCCTTCCGGGCCCGCTCGGTCATCGATCCGCGCGGCGTCCTCGAGGAATTCGGCGTCGAGGTGTCCGAAGACATCGAGGTGCGGGTGTGGGACAGCAATGCCGAGCTCCGCTATCTGGTGCTGCCGCAACGGCCGGCAGGCACGGATGACCTGAGCGAGGACGAGCTGGCGGCACTGGTAACCCGCGATTCGATGATCGGCACGGCGCTGGTCGAAGCGCCCGCCAGCTAGCCGGGGCGGAAAGGAGCGCAGCGATGAACGGCATTCACGACATGGGCGGCATGCAATGCATGGGCCCGATCGTTCGCGAAGAAAACGAGCCTCAGTTCCATGAGTCTTGGGAGGGCCGGGTCTTCGGCATGTTCTTCACCAACTTTGCCGAAGGCCACTTCAACGTGGATATGTTCCGCCACGCCATCGAGCGGATGGGCCCGGCCGAGTATCTGGATACCTCGTATTACGAGCATTGGCTGCACGCCTACGAGACCCTGCTGGTGGAACGCGGCGTGCTGACCGAGGCCGAAGTCGAAGAGAAGATCGCGAGCCTTCGCCAGGCGGGAGAGTCGTGATGCCAGTTCTGACACCGGATTTGGTTCCAGGTCTGGTCGCTGGAGGCGCATCATGCCGGATGGATGCGGACGTCGCACCCAGGTTCAAGGTGGGGGACACGGTCACGGCCCTCAACGTGAACCCGGTGTCCCATACCCGGCTGCCGCGCTACATCCGGGGCAAGACCGGAACGATTGCGCGCGATCATGGCGTTTTCGCATTTCCGGATACGTCGGCCGCATCGGGCACCCACAGCGACCCTCAGCATGTCTACAGCGTGCGCTTCGAAGGGAGCGAGCTGTGGGGCGACCACGCCAACGCGAACGCCAGCGTGTACATCGACCTCTTCGACGATTACCTCGATAGCGCATGAGCGCCGCGCAATCGGCTGACGATTTGCCGCAGCTCCCCTGGGAGGCCGAAGACGGGCCGGTCTTCAAGGAACCGTGGGAGGCGGCCGCTTTCGCCATGGCGGTGCGGCTGTCGGAGGCTGGAAAGTTCACCTGGTCGGAGTGGGTCGACTACCTCTCGGCCGAGATAGCAGCGGCGAAGCAGAGAGGCGATCCCGACCTCGGGGATCGCTATTATGAACATTGGCTGAGCGCGCTCGAAAAGCTCGTAATCGACAAGGGGCTCGGCTCGGAAGCGGAGCTTGCCGGCCTCAAGGATGACTGGACCGAGGCGACCATCCACACCCCCCACGGCCAGCCGATAGAGTTGAAGAGGCGCACCCCCGCCGATTGACGCGACGGGTAACGCCTGCGACCTAAACAACCCGTACCGCGTCGCCCCTCTTCACCATGCCGCCCTGAATGACGAAGGCGTAGACGCCCGCGCACGGGAGCGATTCGCCGTCGAGCACGGGGACAGGGAGCGTGTTGTGCTCGACGATGGTGCGGAGAACCTGCGGGTCCTTCGCGAGATCCTGCTGCGCTAGGGTCGGGACGGAGCAACGCGGCGTCGGGTCGGAGATACGGAGCCGCACCTCGTCGCCGATCGCGAGCTCGCGCCCGACCCAGTCGTTCTCGACGAAGCCTTGCTCTCCCTCTGGTGTGGCGATCGTCACGTTGGGGCGGAAGCGGCGCGCATTGAACGCCGATTCAGGACGTAGCTCGGCGAGGCGCGCCATCGTCGCCGTGGTTATGAGATGAAGCGCCGCATAGTCGGAGAACCGGCCTGCCATCATCAGCTCGCCGATATCGACGATGGTCTCTTCTTCGGCGAGCGGGTCGAGGCGTTCGAGGCTGGGCGCTTCCGGGCGCTCCGTCGTGAGCGTGACCGGCCGCCCCAGGGTTTCGGAGAGGCGGGCATCGGGGTCACCGCCATCGCTGGTGACCGCCGTGCCGTCGGGCCAGAGGATGCGCACGGGCGGGAGCGACGCGCCGGCCTGCGGCGGTCTGACGAAATCGGCGGCGAGGGCCATCAGCTCGGCCCACTTCTTCGGGGTCTTGGCGCTCCCAACCCGGCCGCTCGAGCGGTCGATTACGGCATAGGCCCGGTCGCCCAGAATGCCGCCCTCGGTGACCTGCGCCGCGTCGAGCTTGGTGCCCGCCATGGACTTGACTGGATAGCGCCAGAGTGCCTTGACCGTGCCGCCGTTCGTGCCCTGCGATGCCATGCTCTCTCTCCCCGCGCCAACGATTCGCCCTGCCAGGCCGTCCTATACCAAGCGGCCGACGTCTCGGCACTCCCGCATCAGGGGTCGAGCAGATCGCGGCTCCGGTGCCAGTCCTCCAGCGACTGATCGGGATACTCGGGAAAGTGCGGGTCGCGCTTGCCCGACGGGATCCTGACCCAGCCCGGCGCGTAGTCGAGCATGATGTGGCAGCGCTCCGGCGGCGCCGGCAGCGGTGTGTCGATGGCCGACGCGAAGGGGTGGATCAGTTCGGGCCAGCGCGGGTCCCAGACCCAGAGCGCACTGCCGCAGCGGCCGCAGAACCGCCGCTCGGCCAGGCTTTCGCTGCCGTCCTCGAGCCGCGCCCGATAGACTCTCAGGTGACGCTTGCCCCGCACGTTGAGCGCTTCCGCCTCGCCGCCCAGATTGATGGCGTAGCCGCCACCACCTGCGGTCTTTCGGCAGATCGAGCAGTAGCACTGCATGTAGGGATGCGGCGTCTTCGACTGGAGCGAGAATTGAACGGCACGGCAGTGGCAGGAGCCTTCGAGCACCATGGGATCCCTCACAGAGTGGTTCGGCGTTGCGGGCATGATCCTGAGGCGCTTCGACAGCGGCGCATCGAGGACGAGCGAAAAGAATCTGAACCCTTCCCGTCCCACGACCTAGACAATTCAAGCGTTGGAAGGAATAATTTTGCCTCTTCGGAGACCTTCAGCCTTGAACAGCAAGTCGCCCACAAGCAGCGAAATCGGGACACCCGCGCCGGTCGAGCTCGCCTTCTCGCGCGACGAATACGTGGCACGGATCGCGAAGACCCGCCGGGCGATGGACGAGAGAGGGCTCGATCTGCTCGTCGTCTCCGACCCCTCGAACATGGCGTGGCTGACCGGCTACGACGGTTGGTCGTTCTACGTGCACCAGTGCGTGCTCCTCGCGCTCGAAGGCGATCCGGTGTGGTTCGGGCGCGGCATGGACGCCAACGGGGCGAAGCGCACCGTGTTCATGGCGCACGACGACATCGTCGGCTACGCGGATCACTACGTGATGTCCACCGAACGCCACCCGATGGACTACTTGAGCGAAGTCATCGCCGCGCGTGGGTGGGACCGATCGCGGATCGGCGTCGAGATGGACAACTACTACTTCAGCGCCGCCGCGTACCGCTCGCTGGAGACGCATCTGCACGATGCGACACTGCTCGACGCGACGGGGCTGGTGAACTGGCAACGGCTCGTGAAGTCGGAGACCGAGATCGCCTACATGAAGAACGCGGCGCGCATCGTGGAGAAGATGCACGCGCGCATCATGGAGGTGGTCGAGCCCGGTATGCGCAAGAACGAGCTGGTCGCCGAGATCTACCACGCGGCCATCACCGGCGTAGACGGCGCCGGCGGCGACTATCCCGCCATCGTGCCGATGCTCCCCACCGGCGTCGATGCATCGGCGGCGCACCTCACGTGGGACGACAAGCCGATGCGGGCGGGCGAGGCGACGTTCTTCGAAATTGCGGGCGTCTACAAGCGCTATCACTGCCCGCTTTGCCGCACGGTTTTCCTGGGCCGACCGTCCGCTCGCGAGCGCAACGCAGAAAGCGCGCTGTTGGAAGCCATCGAGGCAGGCCTCGATGCGGCGAAGCCGGGGAACCTGTGCGAGGACATCCACCGCGCGTTCTCGGAGTCGCTCGCGCGGCACGGCCTGACGAAGGAGAGCCGATGCGGCTACTCCGTCGGGCTCAGCTACCCGCCCGACTGGGGCGAGCGCACCATCAGCCTGCGCCCAGGAGACCGCACCGTGCTTGAGCCGAACATGACCATCCACTTCATGCCCGCGCTCTGGTTCGAAGACTGGGGTCTCGAAATCACCGAGAGCATTCGCATCACGGAAACCGGCGCTGAAACCCTCGCGAACTGGCCTCGCGAATTGCAGGCGAAGGCGTAAGCCGCAACCCGCCCGCGCCCGCGAATCGGACTACGCCTCCGGAGGATCGTCGCCGGACTGTTTGCCGTAGGTCCTCATAATCTCCAGCACCTTGGCCATCTTGCGCTGGGAGATGATCTTGGGCTCGTTACCGGTGGCGGCGCCGATGGCGAGCGTGCGGCAATAGAGCTCCGCCAGATACTCGACTTCGACGAGCAGATTGACGCAGGCATCGGGCGTCTCGCCCAAGACGACGACGCCATGATTCTGCAACAGGCAGGCCCTGCGCTCCTTGAGCGCAGGCACGGCGACGTCGGAGAGCGCCTGGGTCGTCGGCGTCCGGTAGGGCGCGCAGCGAATGTTCGTGCCGCCCGCAGCGGCGACCATGTAGTGAACTGCAGGGATTTCCATCCCGTGCACGGCGAGCGCAGTGCAATGGACGGCGTGGCTGTGCAGCACCGCGTCGACCTCCGGCCTTGTCGCGAGGATATCGCGGTGCAACCGCCATTCGCTGGTGGGGCGCCGGGTGCCCTGGTGGCTGCCGTCGAAGTCCATATCCACGATGTCTGCGGGCGTGATCGCGTCGTAATCGAGGCCGGACGGCGTGACCAGGAAGCGCCCGCCGACCCTGTATCCGACATTGCCCGAGGTCCCGTGATTGAGGCCGAGCGCGTTCATCCTGCGGGCAGCGTCGATGACGGCGCGCCGCGCCTTGAGATGCGTCGATCTCGTCTGGGGCATGGAGGCCGCCCGGTGGGCTCTGCTAGCGCCCGCCCGCCACGCCGGCGTCTTCGAGAGCGGCAACGATGGCCGCCGTGATGGCGTCGATGCCGCCCGAGCCGTCGATCCTGGCGAAGCGCCCGCCGGCCTCGTAGTGCGGGATGATCGGGGCCGTCTGCTCGCGATAGGCGGCTAGACGCGCGGTCATGGTTTCGCGATTGTCATCCGCCCGCCGCGTGAAGTTCGCACCCCGGCACTGGTCGCACACGCCCTCGGTGCTGGGCCGGTTGAATTGGTCGTGATAGCCGGCGCCGCAGTCGGCGCAGGAGAATCGGCCGACGATGCGCTCGATCAGCGCCTCCTCATCGACCTCGATGGCGACCACCTTGTCGAGCGTCAGCCCGCGTTCGGCCAGCATGCGGTCCAGCGCGTCGGCCTGGGCCACCGTGCGCGGGAAGCCGTCGAGGATGAAACCGCTGGCGCAGTCCGGCTGCTCGATCCGCTCGGCGATCAGGGCGACCATCAGGTCGTCCGGCACAAGCTCGCCGGCCTCCATGATCGCCTTGGCCTCGATACCGAGTGCGGTGCCCGCCTTCGCCGCCGCCCGCAGCATCTCGCCCGTGGAGATCTGAACGATGCCGAAGCGCTCGACCAAACGTTGTGCCTGCGTGCCCTTGCCCGCCCCCGGTGGGCCGAGAAGGATCAGGTTCAACGCCGGCTCCCCCTCAGCTTCGCCTTCTTGATCAGTCCTTCGTATTGATGCGCGAGCAGATGGGACTGGATTTGCCCCACCGTATCCATGGTGACGGTGACGACGATGAGCAGACTCGTACCCCCGAAATAGAATGGCACCGCATATTGCGAAATCAGAAGCTCGGGCAAGAGGCTCACGGAAGTGAGATAGAGCGCGCCCCAGAAGGTCAAGCGGGTCAGCACATAGTCGAGATATTCCGCCGTGTTCTTGCCCGGACGGACTCCGGGTATAAAGCCGCCGTTCTTCTTCAAATTGTCGGCCGTATCTTCCGGATTGAAGATGACGGAGGTGTAGAAGAACGTGAAGAAGATGATCGCCGCCGCATAGATGATTATGTAGATGGGCTGGCCGCGGCCGAGATAGCTCGTCACCGCCGTCAGCCACTCGGGCCCGGAGCCCGCGTTGATGCTGAGCGCGGTGATCGGCAGCAGCAGGATCGAGCTTGCAAAGATCGGCGGGATCACCCCGGCGGTGTTGACCTTCAACGGCAGATGGGTGCTTTCACCGCCGAACATCCGCCGCCCCACCTGGCGTTTGGGATATTGCACGACGATTCGTCGCTGCGCCCGCTCGATGAAGACGATGAAACCAATGACGGAGACCGCCATGACGAAGAGCGCGATGATCACGACTGCGGAGATCGCACCGGTGCGGCCGAGCTCCAGCGTGCTCGCGAGCGCGCCCGGCAACTCCGCCACGATGCCGGCGAAGATGATGAGCGAGATGCCGTTGCCGACCCCTCTGGCGGTAATTTGTTCGCCGAGCCACATCAAGAAGATCGTGCCGCCGGTCAGAGTTACCACCGTGGTCAAGCGGAAGAAGCCGCCCGGATCCAGCACCAGATCGCCGCCCTGGCCGCTATAGCCCTCGAGGCCTGAGGAGATGCCGAAGGCCTGCAGCGCGGCGAGGAAGACGGTGCCGTAGCGGGTGTACTGATTGATCTTCTTGCGCCCGGCCTCGCCTTCCTTCTTGAGCTGGGCGAGATGCGGCGAGACCGTCGTCATCAGCTGAATGATGATCGCCGCCGAGATGTACGGCATGATGTTGAGCGCGAAGATCGTCATGCGCCCGAGCGCGCCGCCGGCGAACATGTTGAACATGCCGAGGATACCGCCGGCCTGCTGCTGGAACACCTCGTCGAGCACCACCGGGTCGATCCCGGGGATCGGGATGTAGGTACCCAGCCGGTAGATGATCAGGGCGCCGAGCGTGAAGAGCAGGCGCTTCTGAAGCTCCTTCGCCTTGGCGAAGGCCCCGAAATTGAGGTTCGCAGCGAGTTGTTCGGCTGCCGAAGCCACGTTCGTCAGGCGTCCTTTGCCGTTTCCTCGGCCGTTGTTTCGGCCTTGGCCGGCGCGCTGAGGGCCACCGAGCCGCCGGCCGCCTCGACCGCAGCGATGGCGGCCTTCGACGCGCCGGTCACCTCGACGATGACGGCGCTCTCGATCCGCCCCTTGGCCAGAAGGCGCACGCCGTGCCGCCCGCGCGTGAGCCCGGCAGCGGCCAGCGCGGCTTCGGTCACGGGCGCGCCTGCGTCGAGCCGCCCCCGCTCGATCGCCTCCTGCAGGCGGCCGATGTTCACTGTCTCGAAGGTCTTGCGGAAGCGGGCATTGGTGAAGCCCCGCTTGGGCAGCCGCCGGTAGAGCGGCATCTGGCCGCCCTCGAATCCCTTGATGGCGACGCCGGCTCGCGACTTCTGGCCCTTGTGGCCGCGCCCCGAAGTCTTGCCGCGACCGGAGCCGATGCCGCGCCCGAGCCTGCGGCCCTTCTTGGCCGCACCGGCGCGGTCGGCGAGTTCGTTCAGCCTCATCACTCCGCCTCCGCGTCCACCGCCTCGGCCCGCACGAGGTGCGAAATCTTGTCAATCATGCCGCGCACGGCAGGCGTATCTTCAAGCACGCGGCTGCGGTGCATCTTGTTGAGGCCGAGGCCGACCAGGGTCGCGCGCTGATCCGCCGGCCGGCCGATCGGGCTGCCGATCTGGGTGACCCGCACTTGAGCCGACGCCTTGCTCCCAGCCATGGCCTATTCCTGCCCCGTCCGCTCCTTGGCGGACTCGTCCTGGCCGAAGATCTGGCTCACCGTGCGATTGCGCTTGGCGGCGACGGCGCGGGGAGAGTAGCAGCGCCCGAGCGCATCGAAGGTCGCCTTGACCATGTTCTGCGGGTTCGACGATCCCACCGACTTGGCGACCACGTCCTTCACGCCCAGCATCTCGAACACGGCACGCATCGGGCCGCCGGCGATGATCCCGGTGCCAGGCGGTGCAGCGCGGATAATCACCTTGCCTGCCCCGAAGCGGCCGTGCACGTCATGGTGCAGCGTCCGCCCCTCGCGTAGCGGCACGCGAACCATGCGGCGCCTGGCCTGCTCGGTGGCCTTGCGGATCGCCTCCGGCACCTCGCGCGCCTTGCCCGAGCCGCCGCCCACGCGCCCGCGCTGGTCGCCGACGACGACGAGCGCCGAGAAGCCGAACCGCCGCCCGCCCTTCACCACCTTGGCGACGCGGTTGATGCTGACAAGCTTGTCCAGCAGTTCGGGCTCTTCGCGCTCCCGCCCGCGGCCGCCGCGGTCCCTGTTCATGGATGGTCGTGCCATATCGGGCTCTTCCCCCTAGAAAGAGAGGCCGCCTTCGCGGGCCGCCTCGGCAAGCGATTTCACACGCCCGTGATACTGATACCCGCCACGGTCGAAGATGACCTCCTTGTGACCGGCCGCTAGCGCGCGCTCGGCGATGAGCGTGCCGACGCGTCCCGCGGCCGCGCGGTCTGCTCCGCTCTCGCTGCGCAGCGCGCTCTCCACCGTCGATGCGGCGGCCACGGTCCTGCTCTCTCTATCGTCGATGAGTTGGGCGTAAATGTGGCGGTTGGAGCGGAAGACCGTGAGTCGCGGCCTGCCGGCGCCGGCGGTGCGCAGCCGGAAGCGAACCCGCTGCTTCCGCTTATCGAAATCGCTCCTGCTCATTGCTACTTCTTCTTGCCCTCTTTGCGCCGGACGTATTCGCCGACATAGCGAATGCCCTTGCCTTTGTAGGGCTCGGGCTTGCGGAAGGCACGAATCTCGGCGGCGACCTGGCCGACCGCCTGGCGGTCGGAACCGGCGACCCTGATCGCCGTCGGCCGTTCGCACGTGACCTCGATGCCATCGGGAATCGGGTAGCGCACCCTGTGGCTGTAGCCGAGATCGAGCGTGAGCGTGCGGCCCTCGACCGCGGCCCGGTAGCCGACACCCTCGATCTGCAGGTTCTTGTGGAAGCCCTGGCTCACACCCACGACCATGCTGTTGATCACGCTCCGGGTCAGCCCCCACATCTGGCGGGCGCGCTTGCTCTCGCCCAGCGGCGTGACGGAGACCTGGCCGTTGTCGAGCGCGGCGCTCACCTCCGGCGCGATGGTGGCTTCGAGGCGGCCCAGCTTGCCGCTCACAGAGACCGCCGCGCCGTCGATGGTCACCTCGACGCCTTCGGGGATGGGGACCGGATTCTTGCCGACGCGAGACATCTCAGAACACCCGGCAGAGCACTTCGCCGCCGACATTCTGCTTGCGCGCCTCATTGTCGGAGAGCACGCCGCGCGGCGTTGAGAGAATGGAAATCCCTAGTCCGCCGTAGTACCGGGGCAGGCCCTTAATGCCTGAATAGACCCGCCGCCCTGGCTTCGATATCCGCTGAAGCTCGGCGATCACCGGCCGGCCTTCATGGTATTTCAGCTCGATCGAGAACGCCGGCTTGCCGGTATCCGATTCCGCTGCCGCGTAGCCGCGGATGAAGCCCTCGCGCTCGAGAGCATCGAGCACGGAACCGCGCAGCTTGGACGCCGGCGACATGACGGAGGTCTTGCGTGCCTGCTGCCCGTTGCGAATACGGGTCAGCATGTCCGCCAGAGGATCGGTCATCATGGCGTGCGCCTCACCAGCTCGATTTCACCATACCGGGCACCTGCCCCGCCGAGGCGAGCTCCCGGAGTGCAATACGCGACAGCCCGAACTTGCGGTAGTTGCCGCGCGGCCGGCCGGTCAGCCCACAGCGGTTCCGCACCCGGACCTGCGCCCCGTTGCGCGGCAGCTGCGCGAGCTTGAGCTGCGCCGCGAAGCGTTCCTCCGCCGGGAGCGAGCGGTCGCGCACGATGGCGCGCAGATCTGCCCGCTTGGCCGCATCCCGCTTCGCCATCTGCTGGCGCCGCTTGTTCTTCTCGATCGTGCTCTTCTTCGCCATCTTTCAGCCCGGCTCCTCCGCGCTCACTGGCCGACGAACGGCATCTGAAAGCCGGCAAGCAGCGCGCGGCCCTCATCATCGGTCCTCGCCGTCGTGCAAATGACGACATTCATACCCCGCACCTGATCGACCTTGTCGTAGTCGATTTCGGGAAAGACGATCTGCTCCTTGAGGCCTAGCGCATAGTTGCCCCGGCCGTCGAACGCGCGCCCGGAAAGGCCGCGAAAGTCGCGCACCCGGGGCAGCGCAATTGTGATCAGCCGGTCAAGGAACTCGTACATCCTCTCGCGGCGGAGCGTCGTCTTGCAGCCGACCTGCATGCCGGTGCGCACCTTGAACGCGGCGATAGACTTGCGCGCCTTGGTGATGATCGGCTTCTGGCCCGCGATCAGGGTCATGTTCTGAACTGCGGCTTCGATCTTCTTGTTGTCGGTCACCCCTTCGCCCACGCCCATGTTGAGAACGATCTTCTCGAGCTTGGGCGCCTGCATGAGATTGGTGTAGCCGAACTGCTCTATCAGCTGGGCCCTGATCTCGCTCTCGTAGAGCAGCCTGAGCCGGCTCTGCCCGTTCGACTCGCCGTTTGCCCCAGCGTTCGACTGGCCGTTCGTCTCAGACATCGATCACTTCCCCCGAGCGGGCCGCGACACGCACCTTGCGCCCGTCCGCGAGCCTCTTGTAGCGAACACGGGTGGGCCGGTCGCTTTCGGGATCGATCAGCGCCACGTTCGAGATGTGGATCGGCGCCTCCCGCTGGACGATGCCGCCCTGCGGATCGGCCTGGGTCGGCTTGACGTGGCGTTTGGTCACGTTGACGCCCTCGATGAGCACACGGTCGGTCTTGGTCACCACTCTCAGCACGGCGCCGCGCTTACCCTTGTCTCGCCCGGTGAGGACGATGACCTCGTCATCCTTGCGTATCTTTCGCTTGCGCATGGCGGCTCACAACACCTCGGGCGCGAGTGAGATGATTTTCATGTACTGGCGCTGACGGAGCTCGCGGGTCACCGGCCCAAAGATGCGGGTCCCGATCGGCTCTCCCTGGGCGGTGATGAGCACAGCCGCATTGCGGTCGAAGCGGATCGCGCTGCCATCCGGGCGCCGGATCTCTTTCGCGGTCCGCACGATGACGGCGCGGTGAAGCTCGCCCTTGCGCACCTTGCCGCGCGGGATTGCCTCCTTGACGGTGACGACGATCGTGTCGCCGACCGAGGCGGTCCTGCGCTTCGAGCCACCGAGCACCTTCACGCACTGCACGCGCCTGGCACCGGAATTGTCGGCGACGTCCAGATTTGTCTGCATCTGAATCATGGTACCCGACCCTTCCGCTGCCTGCCGTGACGTTCAGTGCTGCTCGGCGCCGGCATCGTCGAACACGATCCAGCGCTTACTCTTGGAGATGGGGGCACACTCGCGAATCTGCACGATATCGCCGACCTTGTGCTTGTTGCCGTCGTCATGCGCGGCGTAGCGCTTGGAGCGGCGCACGACCTTCTTGTAGAGCGGGTGCATGACGCGGCGGTCGACCCGCACGACGACGGTCTTGTCCGCCTTGTCGCCGACCACGGTGCCCCGCATCACACGGCGCGGCATGTCAGCTCTCCTTCACCCATCGCTCTCACCCTCAGGCCTCGCCGCCGGCAGCGCGCCTGCGCTCTGCGACGATCGTCTTGATGCGGGCCACGTTGCGTCTGACGGCGCGCATGCGCGCGGTATTCTCCAGCTGGCCGGACGCCCGCCGGAAGCGCAGGTTGAACGCCTCCTTCTTCAACGCGAGCAGCATCGTCTTGAGCTCGTCGTCGGTCTTGAGGCGGATTTCCACGCCGTTCATCACGACGCCCCTTCGCCGAGCCGCGTGATCAGCTTGGTGCGCACCCTGAACTTTGCGGACGCACGCCGGAACGCCTCTTCCGCCACCGCGCGCGGCACACCGTCGACCTCGAACATGATGCGCCCGGGCTTGACCCGCGCGACCCAGTATTCCGGCGCGCCCTTGCCCTTGCCCATCCGCACCTCGGCAGGCTTGGTGGAAACAGGCACGTCCGGGAACACGCGGATCCAGATCTTGCCGGCACGCTTCATGTGCCGGGTGATGGTACGCCGCCCGGCCTCGATCTCGCGCGCCGTCATGCGGCCGGGCGTGATCGCCTTCAGTCCGTAAGCACCGAAATTGAGCTGCGTGCCGCCCTTGGCATTGCCATGGATCCGGCCCTTGTGAGCCTTGCGGTACTTGGTGGATTTCGGCTGCTGCATGATCCGGTTCCAGTCCCGGCCCTAGCGGGGCGTGGCCTGCTCCATGGCGCGCTTGTCCTGCGCCATGGGGTCGTGCGCCATGATCTCGCCCTTGAACACCCAGACCTTGACTCCGCAGGTGCCGTAGGCCGTGCGTGCCGTGGCGAGCCCGAAATCGACGTCGGCCCTGAGCGTGTGGAGCGGGACCCGGCCCTCGCGATACCACTCGGTTCGCGCGATCTCAGCGCCGCCCAGCCGGCCGCCGCAGTTGATGCGGATGCCTTGCGCGCCGAGCCTGATCGCCGATTGCACCGCCCGCTTCATGGCGCGCCGAAAGGCCACCCGACGCACCAGCTGCTGGGCGATATTCTCGGCCACCAGCTTGGCCTCGATCTCGGGCTTGCGAATCTCGACGATGTTCAGGTGGACATCGCTCCGCGTCATCTTGGTGACGTCGGTGCGGAGCCGCTCGATGTCCGCACCCTTCTTGCCGATCACGACGCCCGGCCGCGCGGTGTGGATGGTGATGCGCGCCTTCTTGGCCGGGCGCTCGATGACAATGCGCCCGATGCCCGCCTGGCTCAGCCGCTTGAACAGGAATTGCCGGATCTGCAGATCCTCGTGCAGCAGCTGGGCATAGCCGTCATCGGCATACCAGCGCGAGTCCCAGGTACGGTTGATGCCGAGGCGCAGCCCGACGGGATTGACCTTCTGGCCCATCAGGCCCCCTTCGCGCGTTCGCGCACCACGATGGTGAGATGGCTGAACGGCTTTATCACGCGCCCGGCCCGCCCGCGGGCTCTCGGCCGCCAGCGCTTCATCACCAGTCCCTTGCCGACTGCCGCATCGGCGACGACGAGCCGGTCCACGTCCAGCTCGTGATTGTTCTCCGCGTTCGCGATCGCCGACTGCAGGCACTTGCGCACGTCGCCGGCGATGCGGCGGCGCGAGTTGGCGAGCGTGATGAGCGCCTCGTCCACCGGGCGTCCTCGTATGGTCGCGGTGACCAGGCCGAGCTTCTGCGGGCTGATCCGGAGGTTCCGGATCTTGGCCTGGGCTTCGGTCTCACCCAGCCGCCGGGGACGTGCCAACTTGCCCATGGTCAGCCCCGCCGTGCTCTCTTGTCGCCGGCATGGCCGTGGAAGACCCGCGTCGGCGAAAACTCGCCGAACTTGTGGCCGACCATGTTCTCGTTGACCAGCACCGGCAGGAACTTGCGCCCGTTGTAGACGCCAAAGGTGAGGCCCACGAACTGCGGCAGGATCGTGGATCGCCGCGACCACGTGCGGATGATATCCTTGCGGCCGCTCGCCCGCGCCTGCTCGGCCTTCTTGAGAAGATAGCCGTCGACGAAGGGGCCCTTCCATACGGAACGCGCCATCGACTGTCCCCCGCCCTATTTCTTGCCCCGACGCCGCATGATGAAGCGGTCGGTTCGCTTGTTGCTCCGCGTGCGCTTGCCCTTGGTCGGCACGCCCCAGGGGGTGACCGGATGTCGCCCGCCCGAGGACTTCCCCTCGCCGCCGCCGTGGGGATGGTCGACCGGGTTCATGGCGACGCCACGCACCGACGGCCGACGACCTCTCCAACGCATCCGGCCCGCCTTGCCCTGATTGGTGTTCTGGTTATCGGGGTTGGAGACCGCGCCGATGGTGGCCATACATCGGGCATGGACCATCCGCTGCTCGCCGGACGGCAACCGGAGCAGGGCGTAGCCCTGATCCTTGCCGACCAGCTGCACGTAGTTGCCGGCGGAGCGTGCGATCTGGCCGCCCTTCCCCGGCTTCATCTCGACGTTATGGATGATGGTGCCGACGGGGATGTTGCTCATCGGCATCGCGTTGCCGGGCTTGATGTCGCAGCGATCGCCGGAGACCACCTTATCGCCCGGCGAGACCCGCTGCGGGGCCAGGATGTAAGCCTGCTCGCCGTCTTCATAGCGGACCAGCGCGATGAAGGCCGAGCGGTTGGGGTCGTACTCGAGCCGCTCCACCGTCGCCGGCACGTCGAATTTGCGGCGCTTGAAGTCGATGTTGCGGTAGCGGCGCTTGTGGCCCCCGCCGCGGTGGCGCATGGTGATGCGGCCGTCGCTGTTGCGCCCACCCTTCTGGCTGAGCCCCTCGGTGAGCGCCTTGACCGGCTTTCCCTTCCAGAGATCGGAGCGGTCCACCAGGATGAGCTGGCGGCGCCCTGGCGTGGTCGGCTTGAAGTGCTTGAGAGCCATTGCCTAAAGCCCGGTCATCACGTCGATCGTATCGCCCTCGCCGAGCGATACCGTTGCCTTCTTCCAATCCGAGCGCTTGCCAAGCCGGCCGCCGCGGCCCCGCTTGACCTTGCCCTTGACCAGGCTCGTGTTGACCTTCCGCACCTTGACCTCGAACAGGCCTTCGACGGCCTCCTTGATCTGCGGCTTGGTTGCGTCGGTACGCACCTTGAAGGTGACCTGGTTGTGTTCCGAGCCCTGGGTCGACTTCTCGGTCACCACGGGACCGAGGATCGTGTCGTACCAGCGCTCCTTGGGTTCCGTGCTCATGTCAGCCGCGCCTGCAGGTCTTCCACCGCCTTGCGAGTCAGCACCAGGCGATCGCGGCGGAGGATGTCGTAGACATTGGCGCCCATCTGGGGGAGCACCTGAACCCCGGTCAGATTGCGAGCCGCTCTGGCGAAACCGCTATCGATCTCGTCGCCATCGATTATCAGCGCCGACGACCAGCCTAAACCTGCGAGCCGCTCGGCAAGAACACGGGTCTTGGCCGAGTCGAGGTCGAGGGAGTCGACGATCAAGAGCTTGCCGTCGGCCTGCTTGCTGGAGAGCGCGGACTTGAGCGCGAGCTTGCGGACCTTCTTGGGCAGCTTGTGAGCGTGATCGCGCAGCACAGGGCCGAATATCGCCACGCCGCCCCGGTGGTGCGGCGCCCGGCGGGAGCCTGCGCGGGCGCGGCCCGTGCCCTTCTGCTTGAAGGGCTTGCGCGTGGACCCACGGATCTCCGCGACCGACTTGGTCTTGTGCGTGCCGGCGCGCCGCTTCGCGAGCTGCCAGCGTACCGTGCGGTGCATCAGGTCGGGCCGCACGGCCACGCCGAACACCTCGTCGGCAAGCTCGATCTTGCCAACGCGCTTGGCGTCGAAGTCGATGACGTCGACCTTCACGAGGACTCCTCCTCACCGCCGTCGGCCGCATCTTCATCGCCGCTCTCCGCCGCCGCCTCAACTGCGGGCGCAGTCTCTTCAGCCACCTCCGGTTCAGGCTCCGCCAGGAGGCCCGCCGGGAACGGAACGTCGTCCGGCAGGCGGCGCTTCTTCGCATCCGACAGAAGCACGACGCCGCCCTTCGGGCCGGGGACGCCGCCCTTCACCATGATCAGGCCTCGCGCCGCATCCGTCGCCACGACCTCGAGGTTCTGCACGGTCGCGCGCGCATTGCCGAGTTGGCCCGCCATCTTCTTGCCCTTGAACACCTTGCCGGGATCCTGGCACTGGCCGGTCGAGCCGTGGGAGCGGTGCGAGACGGAAACGCCGTGGCTCGCGCGCAGGCCGCTGAAGTTGTGCCGCTTCATCGCGCCGGCGAAGCCCTTGCCGATGGAGGTGCCGACCGCATCGACGAACTGCCCGGCAGCGAAGTGGTCGGCGCCGAGCGTGGCACCCACATCCACGAGCGCATCCTCGCTGACGCGGAATTCGATCAGATGGCGCTTGGGCTCGATCCGCGCCTTCGCGAAGTGGCCGCGCAGGGCGCGGGAGGTATTCTTGACCTTGACGCGGCCGGCGCCGAGCTGCAGGGCGACATAGCCGCCCTGACCCTGGGTCCGCTGGGCAATAACCTGGCAGTTCTCGATGCGCAGCACGGTCACCGGCACATGCTCGCCGGCGTCGTTGAAGACGCGCGACATGCCGAGCTTCTCGGTAATCACCCCCGTGCGTCTGCGCGCTGCCGCCTGGCCTGCCATAACGCCCTCCTACAACCTGATCTCGACGTCGACCCCGGCGGCGAGGTCCAACTTCATGAGTGCATCGACGGTCTGCGGCGTGGGATCGACGATATCGAGAAGCCGCTTGTGGGTGCGGATCTCGAACTGCTCACGCGACTTCTTGTCGATATGGGGCGAGCGCAGCACCGTGTACTTCTCGATCCTGGTCGGCAGCGGGATCGGGCCGCGCACCTGCGCGCCGGTACGCTTGGCCGTGTTCACGATCTCGCTCGTCGACGCGTCGAGCACGCGGTGATCGAACGCCTTGAGGCGGATCCTGATATTTTGGCTGTCGATGGCCATTGTGCCTGTCCGGCCCCTTCCCCTGCTCGCCTTGAACTATTCGACGATTTTGGCGACGACGCCGGCGCCGACGGTGCGCCCGCCTTCGCGGATGGCGAAGCGCAGGCCCTCGTCCATCGCAATCGGCGCCATCAGATCGACCTTCATCATCACGTTGTCGCCCGGCATCACCATCTCCGTCCCATCGGGAAGCTCAATCGCCCCCGTCACGTCCGTCGTCCGGAAGTAAAACTGCGGACGGTAGTTCGAGAAAAACGGCGTGTGACGACCGCCCTCGTTCTTCGTCAGGATGTACGTCTCTGCCTCAAAGCGCGTGTGCGGCGTGATCGTCCCGGGCTCCGCCAAGACCTGACCACGCTCAACCTCGTCCCGCTTCGTCCCGCGAAGCAAAACCCCAACGTTGTCACCGGCCTCGCCCTGATCCAGCAACTTCCGGAACATCTCAACGCCCGTGCAAACCGTCTTCGTCGTCTCACGGATCCCGACAATCCCAACGTTGTCGCCGACCTTCACAACACCGCGCTCAATCCGGCCCGTCACAACCGTCCCGCGGCCCGAAATCGAAAACACGTCCTCAATCGGCATCAAAAACGGCTGGTCCTTCGCACGCTCAGGCTGCGGCACGTACTCATCGACCGCATCCATCAGCTCCATGACCGAATCGCGGCCCGTCGCCGCGTCGCCATCCTCAAGCGCCGCTAGCGCAGAACCACGGATCACAGGAATGTCGTCGCCCGGAAACTCGTAGACCGACAAAAGCTCCCGGACCTCCAACTCGACAAGCTCGAGAATCTCCTCGTCGTCAACCATGTCCACCTTGTTCATGTACACAACAAGCGCAGGAACGCCCACCTGGCGCGCCAGAAGAATGTGCTCCCGCGTCTGCGGCATCGGACCGTCCGCCGCAGAAACCACAAGGATCGCGCCGTCCATCTGCGCGGCACCCGTGATCATGTTCTTCACATAGTCCGCATGGCCCGGGCAATCCACGTGCGCGTAGTGGCGCATCGCCGTCTCGTACTCGACGTGAGCCGTCGCGATCGTGATCCCGCGCGCGCGCTCCTCCGGCGCCTTGTCAATCTCGTCGAACGACACGAACTCCGCGCCGCCGACCTCGCCCAAAACCCGCGTGATCGCCGCCGTCAGCGTCGTCTTCCCATGGTCAACGTGACCAATCGTCCCAACGTTGCAGTGCGGCTTCGTCCGCTGAAACTTCGCCTTCGCCATCGGTGCTCTCTCTCAGGAGGTCTTGGTCGCGGCCACTCGATCAGGCGTAACGAGTGCGGACTTCGTCCGACACCGCCTGGGGCACCCGATCATAGTGATCGAACTCCATCGTGAACTGCGCCCGCCCTTGGGTGAGCGAGCGCAGGGTGCTGACATAACCGAACATGGTCGCAAGCGGTACCATGGCGCGAATGACCTGGGCGTTGCCACGCGGCTCCATGCCGCCGACCTGCCCGCGCCTGGCGTTCAGGTCGCCGATCACGTCGCCCAGATAGTCCTCGGACGTCACGACCTCGACTTTCATCATCGGCTCCAGCAGTACCGGCGCCGCACGCTGCAGGGCGTCGCGGAACGCCGCGCGCGCAGCGATCTCGAATGCAAGCGAGCTGGAGTCGACGTCGTGGGACGCGCCGTCGACCAGCCGGGCCCTGAAGTCGATGACCGGGAACCCGGCGATGACGCCGGCCTGGCGCGCTTCCTCGATCCCCTTTCCGACCGCAGGGATGTAGTCCTTGGGCACGGCGCCGCCCACGACCTTGCTCTCGAACGCGAAGCCCGCGCCGGGCTCCAGCGGCTCCAGCACGATCTTGACGCGCGCGAACTGGCCGGCGCCGCCGGTCTGCTTCTTGTGCGTGTAATCGACCGTCGACACTCGGCCGATGGTCTCCCGATAGGCGACCTGGGGCTGGCCGACATTGGCGCCCACCTTGAACTCGCGGCGCATGCGGTCGATCAGGATATCCAGGTGGAGCTCGCCCATGCCGCGGATCACGGTCTGCCCGCTCTCCGGATCGGCGGTCACGCGGAACGACGGATCCTCCTCGGCAAGCCGCGCGAGCGCGACGGAGAGCTTGTCCTGATCGGCCTTCGTCTTGGCCTCGACGGCGACCTCGATCACGGGTTCCGGGAACTCCATCCGCTCGAGCACCACCGGGTGCGCCGGGTCGCTCAGAGTCTCGCCGGTCGTGGTGTCCTTGAGGCCGGCGAAGGCGACGATGTCCCCGGCCCGTGCCTCCTGGATGTCTTCGCGGGTGTTGGCGTGCATGAGCAGCATGCGGCCGACCCGCTGCTTGCGGCCCTTGGCGCTGTTGAGCACCTGCTTGCCGGTCTGGATCATCCCCGAATAGACGCGCACGAAGGTGAGCGAGCCGACGAAGGGGTCGGTCATCACCTTGAAGGCGAGCGCCGCCATCGGCTCGTCGTCGCTGCAACTGCGCTCCACCTCGCTGCCTTTGCCGGGCACGACACCGTGCACCGGCGGCACGTCGGTCGGCGCCGGCATGAAGTCGCACACCGCGTCCAGCAGCGGCTGCACGCCCTTGTTCTTGAAGGCGGAGCCCGTCAGCACGGGAACCATCTGGCCGGTGAGCGTACCGATGCGCAGGCAACGCTTGATCGCTGCCTCGTCCGGCTCCTCGCCCTCGAGGAAGCGCTCCAGCACGGCGTCGTCCATCTCGACCACCGCCTCGATGAGCGCCTGCCGGCTCGCCTCGGCCTCGGCCTTCATGTCGTCCGGCACGTCGCCGATCTCGAACTCCGCGCCGAGGGTCTCCGAATTCCAGACGATCGCCTTCATCGCGATTAGGTCGACGACGCCGATATGCTTCGCCTCGGTACCGATGGGAAGCTGGATCGCGACCGGATTGGCGCCGAGGCGCTCGCGAATCATCTCGACGCAGCGGGGGAAATCGGCCCCGACGCGATCCATCTTGTTCACAAAGCAGATACGGGGGACGTTGTACTTGTCCGCCTGACGCCAGACCGTCTCGGACTGCGGCTCGACGCCCGCCACCGCATCGAACACCGCAACGGCGCCGTCGAGCACCCGCAATGAGCGCTCCACCTCGATGGTGAAATCGACATGGCCCGGCGTGTCGATGATGTTGATCCGGTGGTCGCGCCAGAAGCAGGTCGTCGCGGCCGACGTGATGGTGATGCCGCGCTCCTGCTCCTGCTCCATCCAGTCCATCGTGGCGCTGCCCTCGTGGACCTCGCCCATCTTGTAGGACTTGCCGGTGTAGTAGAGCACCCGCTCGGTCGTGGTCGTCTTACCGGCATCGATATGGGCCATGATGCCGATATTGCGATAGCGTTCGAGGGGTGTGGTCCGAGCCATGATCTTTTTCTTGTCCGCGAACGCCTGCGCCTACCAGCGGTAGTGCGAAAAAGCGCGGTTGGCCTCGGCCATGCGGTGGGTGTCTTCCCGCTTCTTGACAGTAACGCCGCGGTTGGCCGCGGCGTCGAGGAGTTCGTTGCTGAGCCGGTCGACCATCGTCGTCTCGGAGCGGCCGCGCGTCGCGCCGATGAGCCAGCGGATCCCGAGCGTCTGGCGACGGTCCGGCCGGACCTCGGTCGGCACCTGGTAGGTGGCGCCGCCGACGCGGCGGGAGCGCACCTCGACGGCGGGCTTCACATTGTCGAGCGCCTCGTGGAACACCCTGACCGGGTCCTGACCGGTCTTCTCCCGAATCCGGTCGAGGGCGCCATAGACGATGCGCTCGGCAGTGGACTTCTTGCCGTCGAGCATCAGGGAGTTCATGAACTTCGCCAGCACCAAATCCCCGTGGCGGGGGTCGGGATTGACGGTTCGACGCTCTGCAGCGCGACGGCGAGACACCGGGCAGTTCCCTCTGTTTCTCTATTTCGGGCGCTTGGCGCCGTATTTGGAGCGCCGCTGGCGGCGGTCCTGGATGCCCTGGGTGTCGAGCGAGCCGCGAATGATGTGGTAGCGCACGCCCGGCAGGTCCTTTACTCGGCCGCCGCGAATCATCACCACCGAGTGCTCCTGAAGGTTATGCCCCTCGCCGGGAATGTAGCTCGTCACCTCGAAACCGTTGGTGAGTCTAACGCGCGCGACCTTGCGCAGCGCCGAGTTCGGCTTCTTCGGCGTGGTCGTGTAGACCCGGGTACACACGCCGCGCTTCTGCGGGCAGGCCTGCAGCGCCGGCACCTTGTTGCGTGCGGCGGGCGGCGTGCGCGGCTTGCGAATCAGTTGGTTGATCGTCGGCATTGCGGCGGTTCCCGGTTCAACAGGCAGTGCGGCGCGTGCAGGTGGACCGGGGCAAGCGGAAACTGCCCGCTTCCCCGCCGCCGGCCTGCGCCGACCCATCGGAATCACTCTCGAACACAAGGCATAGCAGCGGGCGCCCGGAGGCGCGCCGACCAGCCTCGTCGGCAAGAAGGAGGCGCATCCTAGTGGCGCGCCTATCCACCGTCAAGCGGCAACAGCGGCCATTTTCGCAAGAAAATCGCGAGAGGAACGGGGGCTGGCGCGGGCCTGAGCGTGTACCGTAGCGCCGGGCTGAATCGGCGCGGAGAGACGCACATGAATGTTCTGGTCGTGGGTTCGGGCGGGCGCGAGCATGCTCTCTGCTGGCAGCTCGCAGCGTCGCCGCTGCTGGGCGCGCTCTGGTGCGCGCCGGGGAACGCCGGGATCGAGAACGAGGCGACGTGCGTAGCGCTGGACCCCATGGACTTCGACGGACTGGTCTCGTTCTGCCGCGAGCAGACGATCGACTTCGTCGTGGTGGGGCCGGAGGCGCCGCTTTGCGCAGGCCTCGTCGACCGACTCGAGGCCGACGGCATCGCCGCCTTCGGCCCGCGCGCGGCCGCCGCGCGAATCGAGGGATCGAAAGGCTTCATGAAGGACATGTGCGCGCGCCACGGCGTGCCGACCGCCGCCTATCGGCGCGCGGATTCGCTCGCGGAGGCCGAGGCGTTCATCGCCGAGCAAGGAGCACCGGTGGTGGTCAAGGCCGACGGGCTCGCCGCCGGCAAAGGAGTTGTGCTCGCCGAGACGGAGGATGAGGCCCTCGATGCAGCGCGGGCCGCGCTGGATGGCGCCTTCGGCGAGGCCGGCGCGGAGCTCGTGATCGAGGAGATGCTGGTGGGCGAGGAGGCCAGCTATTTCGCCCTGATCGACGGCGAGACGGTGTTGCCGCTGGAGACGGCGCAGGACCACAAGGCCGTCGGCGAGGGCGATACCGGGCCGAACACCGGCGGCATGGGCGCCTACTCCCCGGCGCCGGCAATGACTCCGGCGCTTTGCGAGGAGGCGCGCGAGCGGATTGTGGCGCCGCTCGTGCGCGGCCTGGCGGAGGACGGCACGCCCTATACCGGCGTCTTCTACGCCGGCCTCATGCTCACCGCAGATGGGCCCAAGCTGCTCGAGGTCAACGCCCGATTCGGCGACCCGGAGTGCCAAGTGCTCGTGCCGCGGCTCAAGTCCGACCTTCTGGCCGCGCTGATGGCCGCGCATGACGGCGAGCTCAGGGACTTCGACCTGCGCTGGCGCGACGAGGCCGCGCTCTGCGTCGTGCTCGCGACCAAGGGCTATCCCGGCGCCTACGAGAAGGGCAGCACGATTCGCGGCATCGACGCGGCCGAAGCGTTGGGCAATGTCACCGTGTTCCATGCTGGGACAGCGCGCGGCGACGCCGGCATCGCTGCCGCAGGCGGGCGCGTGCTGGGCGTCACTGCGCTGGGCACGACCGTTGCCGCCGCCCAGAGCCTGGCCTACGAGGCCGTCCGGCGAATCGACTGGCCGGAGGGCTTCTGCCGCCGGGATATCGGCTGGCGCGCGGTCTGAACTCAACCGCCTGCTTGGCGAACTGAGGCACAGGCCTATAATCGAGCGGATGACCAGCGAGAACCGTCCGCTTGAGAGACAAGCCCCGGCGCGGGCCGGGGCTCCGTTCGGCGGCGGGCTCAGCTTCTTGGGTGTGACGCCGCTCCGGCGCTGCCCTTACCTTCCGGGACGCCGGGAGCGCTCGATCGTCACGGCGCTCGCCGGCCCGCGTGCGGACCTGGCCTACGACGAGATGCTGCGCGGGGGCTTTCGCCGCAGCCACCTCGCGGCCTACCGCCCGGCGTGTCCCGGTTGCCGGGCCTGCGTCTCGGCGCGGGTCTGTGTGAACGCGTTTACGCCGAGCCGGTCGCTCCGTCGCGTCATCGCGAGAAATGCAGAAGTCACGATGAGCGTGATGCCGGCACTGGCCCGGCCCGATCACCACGCGCTCTTTCAACGTTACCTGGCGGCCCGGCACCCCGACGGCACGATGGCGAGCATGGGGCGCGAGGGTTACGGCGCCCTCGTCGAGGAAAGCGCCGTCGAAACCCGCCTTGCCGAGTTTCGCAGCTCCGGCGGGCGCCTCTACGGCGTCTGCGTTTTCGATATCGTCGCCGATGGGCTGTCGGCGGTCTATTCCTTCTACGAGCCCTTACGGGTCAAGGACAGCCCAGGCAGCTACATGATCCTGAGCCTCTTGGGCGACGCCCGCGAGCGGGCCTTGCCCTACCTCTATCTCGGCTACTGGATCGACGGCTGCGACAAGATGGACTACAAGGCGCGCTTTCGCCCGCTGGAGGTGCATGGCGCCGACGGCTGGACGATCCTGGACGCTCGTGAAGGCGGCCAGGACGTCTCGAATCACTGACCACAACCATCCAGGGGAGACCCAAGGACATGAGCATGAAGATAGGACGACGCAGCCTCCTCAAGGGAACGGCTATCGCAGGGGCCGCCGTGGCAGCCGCCGCGGCATCGAGCTTCCCCGCACCCGCGATCTCGCAGGGCACGAGGCAACTGAAGATGGTCACGACGTGGCCGAAGAACTTCCCCGGCCTCGGGACCGGCGCGCAGCGTCTCGCCGACCGCATCACCAGCGGGACCGAGGGCCGCATCGAGGTCAAGCTGTTCGCTGCCGGCGAACTGGTACCGCCCTTCGAATCCTTCGACGCCGTCTCCCAGGGGACTGCGGACATGTACCACGCCGCCGAGTACTACTGGCAGGGCAAGTCCAAGGCCTTCAACTTCTTCGCCACCGTTCCCTTCGGGCTGACGGCGAGCGAGGTCGACGCCTGGATCTACCATGCGGGCGGCCAGGAGCTCTGGGACGAACTCGGGGCTGACTTCAACCTGAAGCCACTGATGGCCGGGAACACGGGCGTCCAGTGGGGCGGCTGGTTCAACAAGGAGATGAACTCGGTCGAGGACTTCAAGGGCCTCAAGATGCGCATGCCGGGCCTCGGCGGCGAGGTCCTGCGCCGCGTCGGCGCGACCGCCATCGCCCTGCCCGGCGGTGAGATCTTCCCGGCGCTGCAGTCGGGCACGATCGACGCCACCGAATGGGTGGGGCCGTGGAACGACCTCGCCTTCGGGTTCTACAAGATCACCAAGTACTACTACTGGCCCGGCTTCCACGAGCCCGGCACGGTCCTGAGCTTCGGCATCAACAAGGAAGTGTGGGAAAGCCTCAGCGCCTCGGATCAGAGCCTGTTCCAGACCGCCGCCGCCGCCGAGAACAGCTACGTCCTGGCCGAGTTCAACGCGCGCAACAGCGACGCGCTGGAGACGCTCATCAACGAGCATGGCGTTCAGGTGCGGCGCGTGTCGGACGAGATGCTGAACGCGCTCGGCGAGGCGTCCGGTCAGGTGGTGGCCGAGGTCGGCGCCGAAGGCGGCCTCACACAGCGCGTCTTCGAGAGCTTGATCGCCTTCCGCAAGAAGGCGCTCGCCTACGACAAGCTCTCGAACCTGGCTTACGGGAACGCGAGGCTTCTTCCGTTCTCCTACGGCAGCTAGACGCATACTCGGGGCGGGCGGTGGAGGCCCGCCCCGAATCTCGCCGGCGAGACGGAATCGATCCACCGCCGGCGCGGGGCTTCGGGGCGACGTACGTGAGGGCTGCTGCCGGGCCGGAGTGCCGATCGCCTGAGATAAGATGCAGGCGTTTCTCTCCGCATTAGCCGCGCTCACGCGCGTAATCGACGCCGCTAACGAGCACATCGGTCGCGTCGCGTCGTGGCTCGCTCTTCTTATGGTGCTCCTCCAGTTCGTCGTCGTGGTGATGCGCTACATCTTCGGTGTGGGCTTCATCGCGATGCAGGAAGGGGTGATCTACCTCCACGCCACCCTGTTCATGGTGGGTGCCGGCTACACGCTGCTTCACGGCGGCCACGTCCGGGTCGATATCTTTTACCGGGACGCGCGACCGCGCCGGCGCGCACTCATCGATCTTCTTGGTGTCATCCTCTTTCTGCTGCCGGTCTGCGTGATCATCGGCTGGGCGACCTGGCCCTATCTGGCGCAATCCTGGTCGGTGTTCGAAGGCTCGAAGGAGACCAGCGGCATTCATGCGGTCTATGCGCTCAAGTCGATGATCCTCGCGTTCGTGGTTCTCATCATCTTGCAGGGCCTCTCCCTCGCGCTCCACGCAATACTCACCCTCGCCGGCCGTCAATCGCGCCACGACGCAACCGCAGAGCCGGGCGGCGAGGCCGCCTGACCCGCCATGGACGTCGGCGAGATCCTCGTCATCGTCATGTTCGTGACGACCCTCGGCTGCCTTCTGGCGGGATTCCCGGTCGCCTTCACGCTCTCTGGCGTGGCCGCACTGTTCGGGCTTTTCTCGTACGCATTCGGTGCCTTCGACATCAGCTTCATGCGCGCCATGCCGCAGCGCATCTTCGGCAATGCGATGTGGAACGAGGTTCTGATCGCGGTGCCGCTCTTCGTCTTCATGGGCGTGATGCTGGAACGCTCGAAGGTGGCGGAAGAGCTGCTCGAGGCCATGGGTCGGCTCTTCGGCGGGCTGCGTGGCGGTCTCGGGATTTCGGTGATCGCGGTCGGCGCGCTGCTCGCCGCGTCCACCGGGATCGTCGGCGCGACCGTCGTGACCATGGGACTTCTCTCGCTGCCGACGATGCTCCGGCGCGGCTACGATCCCAAGCTCGCGACCGGGGCGATCTGCGCCTCCGGTACGCTCGGCCAGATCATCCCGCCCTCCATCGTGCTGGTGATCCTCGGCGAGCAGATCTCCAACGCCTATGTCGATGCCCAGCGCGCCATCGGCAACTGGTCGCCCGAGCCGGTCTCGGTCGGCGACCTGTTCGCCGGCGCCCTGCTCCCTGGGATGGTGCTCGTCGCGCTCTATATGCTCTATCTGATCGTCGTGGCCTGGTTGCGGCCGGCGGCGGCGCCGGCCATCCCGCGCGACGAGCTGGGTGACGACTGGCGCGAATTGTGGCGGCGTATCGGCCGCGCGCTGGTGCCGCCGATCGTGCTCATCATCGCCGTACTCGGCTCGATCCTTGCCGGCATCGCGACGCCCACCGAGGCGGCGGCGGTCGGCGCGGTGGGCTCGCTGATCCTCGCCGGCGCCCGGCTCGCGCGCGGTGGCGGCTTACCGCTCTATGCCGCGGGTGGCGGGCTGATCGTGATGATGATTCTGGCCAACCAGTTCGACCTCGTCGTCACGCGGAGCGGCATTAGCGCGCCGGTCATCGCCGCCTTCGTCTGCAGCGCGCTCGTCGTCTATGGCATCGGCACGAGCCTCTGGCGAGTCTGGCGTGTCGGCGTCCTCGTCCCCGTCATGCGTTCGACCATGCAGATCAGCGCCATGGTCTTTGTCATCCTCATCGGCGCCGCTCTCTTCTCATTGGTCTTCCGCGGCCTCGGCGGCGACGACATGGTGCACGAGGCGCTCTCCGACATTCCGGGCGGAGTCGTCGGCGCGATGTTCGTGGTCATGCTGATCATGTTCGCGCTCGGCTTCTTCCTCGATTTCATCGAGATCACCTTCGTGGTGGTGCCGATCATCGCGCCGGTGTTGCTGCGGATGGACATCAACCCGATCTGGCTCGGCATCATGATGGCGGTCAACCTGCAGACCTCGTTCCTGACCCCGCCCTTCGGCTTCTCGCTCTTCTACCTGCGAGGTGTGGCGCCGCGTCAGGTCCGCACCATCGACATCTACAAGGGCGTCATTCCCTTCGTCCTGATCCAGCTGGTCGCCCTCGCCGTGCTCGGCATCTTCCCGGAGCTCACCACCTGGCTGCCATCGATCGTTTTCGATTGAGGCAGCGCGGAGGACGCGCGCTTCAGCGATCCCTGGACCACGCGGTCACGACGGCGACGAGCGCGTCCGTGAGCCGGGTGAGGTCGGCTTCGTCGATGGTGAGCGCGGGCGTGACGTAAGCGATATCGGCAAAGGGGCGGACCCAGACTCCGGCGTCCACGAAGCGCGCCTTGAGCCAGTCGATGCGGCTCATGTCGTCGAGCTGGATGACGCCGATCGCGCCCTTCACACGGACATCGACCACGCCTGCGAGCGTTCGCGCAGACTCGAGAGCGGCGGCGAGGTGGCCTTCGATCGCGCGCGCCTGGGCGAGGCGCGGCTCCCGCTCGAACAGATCGAGCGAGGCATTGGCGGCGGCGCAAGCGAGCGGGTTGGCCATGAACGTCGGCCCGTGCATGAGCGCGGCGTCGGCATCGTCCGAAAGGAAGGCCTCGAACACCCGATCGCTCGCGACCGTGGCGGCGAGCGCCATGGTGCCGCCGGTGAGCGCCTTGGAGAGCGTGACGATGTCCGGCACCACTTGCGCCTGTTCGCAAGCGAAGAGCGTACCGGTGCGGCCGAACCCGGTCATGATCTCGTCGGCGATGAGCAGCAGACCGTGCTTGTCGCAGGCTGCGCGTAGCGCGTGCAGCGTCTCCGGCGCATGGAAGCGCATGCCGCCCGCGCCCTGGACCAGCGGCTCGACGATGACCGCCGCCATGTCCTCCCCATGCCGGGCAAGATAGGCGTCGAAGGCGGTCATGCCCGCGTCGTCAGCGGGCAGCGGCACGACGTGCTGCTTTGGCAGAGCGCCGGCGAACAGGCTGTGCATGCCTTCCTCGGGGTCGCACACCGACATGGCGGCGAAGGTGTCTCCGTGATAGGCGCCCTGGAAGCTCACGAAGCGGTGGCGCCCACGAACCCCCTGGTTGAGCCAGTACTGCAGCGCCATCTTGAGCGCGATCTCCACCGCCACTGAGCCTGACTCCGAGAAGAACACCCGGCCCAGCGGATCGGGGAGCAAGCAGGCCAGGCGGCGCGCCAGCCTGAGCGCCGGCTCGTTGGCGAGGCCGCCGAACATCACGTGGGGCATGGTGTCCAGCTGCTCGGCCACGGCGGCACGGATGTGGGGGTGGTTGTAGCCGTGGCAGGCGGTCCACCACGACGCGATTCCGTCGATCAGCTCACGGCCGTCGGTGAGGACGATGCGGGAGCCCCTGGTTGCGGCTACCGGCAGCGGCGGCGACACGGTCGCCATCTGGGTGTAGGGCAGCCAGATGTGACCGTAGCCCTCGGCGAGCCAACCGGGCGCCGACGGCGCGAAAGGGTCGGCAGGTATGCGGCGCGCCACGGCGAGCGTTGGGAGCGCGGCCCCTCCCCCGCCTAAGCCGGCATCGGCGCGATGCCGAGGCGGGCGAAGAGTCGGGTGTCGCGCTCGCGCGCGGGATTGGGCGTCGTCAGCAGCTCCGGCCCCACGAACACCGAGTTGGCGCCGGCGAGAAAGGCCAGCGCCTGCATCTCGTCCGACATCTGCTCGCGCCCGGCGGAGAGACGGACCACGGAGCGCGGCATGGTGATGCGCGTCGTCGCCACCGTGCGCACGAATTCGAAGGGATCGAGCGCATCGACGCCGTTAAGCGGTGTGCCCTCGACCTGCACCAACATGTTGATGGGCACGCTCTCCGGATGGGTCGGCAGGCTCGCGAGCGTGGCGATCATGTCCGCGCGATCGCGCAACGATTCGCCCATGCCGACGATGCCGCCGCAGCAGACGCTAATGCCGGCGTCGCGGACATGGCCCAGGGTCTCGAGCCGGTCCTGATAGGTGCGTGTGGTGATGATCTCGCCGTAGAACGATTCCGAGGTGTCGAGATTGTGGTTGTAGTAGTCGAGGCCGGCATGGGCGAGCCGCTCCGCCTGAGACGCGCTCAGCATCCCGAGGGTGACGCAGGTCTCCATGCCGAGCGCCTTGACGCCCGCGACCATGTCGGCCACCGCATCGAGGTCGCGGTCCTTGGGGCTCCTCCAGGCGGCGCCCATGCAGTAGCGGGTGGCGCCCGCGTCCCGGGCGCGCCGGGCCTCGGCCAGCACCGTATCGAGTGACATCAGCTTCTCGGCTGCGAGCCCGGTGTCGTAGCGGGCGCTCTGCGGACAATAGGCGCAGTCTTCCGGGCAGCCGCCGGTCTTTATGCTCAGCAGCGTCGACATCTGCACCTGGTTCGGGTCGAAGTGACGGCGATGGACGGTCTGCGCACGGAACATCAGCTCGGCGAAGGGCAGTGCCAGCAGCGCCTCCGCCTCCGGCGCCGACCAGTCATGCCTGAGCGCGGTGGCCGCACTGGGAGGCGCGTCCGCGGCGATCGCTTCGACAGATTCCATGATCGTTCGTCTCCAGCCCTCGACGGGCGCAGGATAGGCCCGCCCGCCGCCGGGTCAAGGAATGCGGCCTGGAAAGACCCGTCCCGCGCTGCGGCAAGCGTGTGCGCAGGGTTGCTATGCCCAATATTGCATACAATATATGGGGTTGCGGCAGATCGAACCGCTACAAGACTGGCAATATACGTTGACGGACGGCCTGGTCGGCATCATGCTTGCCACGCTTTAAACAAAATTCGGAAACCGTGAGCCCGACTGCTGCATCCGCCGCGCTCGACGCTATCGAGCATGCCGATCTGGCCGCCGCCCGTCGGGTGGTGAGCCAGGAATCGCGCGCGCTCGCACGGCTCTCGGAGGCGTTGACCGGGCGCTTCGTCGATGCGACCAAGATTTTCGCCGCCACCCAGGGCCGGATCGTGGTCTCCGGCATGGGCAAAAGCGGCCACATCGCCAACAAGATTGCGTCGACCTTCGCCTCGACCGGGGCACCGGCGCTCTTCGTTCACCCGGCGGAGGCTAGCCACGGCGATCTCGGCATGATCACCGATGCAGACACGTTGCTGATGCTGTCGAACTCGGGTGAGACGCCTGAGCTCGCCGATCTCCTGAACTACGCCAAGCGCTTCCGCATTCCGCTTGTCGCCATCGTGGGGAAAGCGCCCAGCACACTTGCCAACGCAGTCACCGTCGCGCTCGTTCTGCCGGACGAGCCGGAAGCGGGAACGCTCGGCCTGGCGCCGACGACGTCGACCATCATGATGCTGGCGCTCGGCGATGCGCTCGCGGTCGCCCTGCTGGAGCGTAAGGGGCTCACGGCGGAGGACTTCAAGCTCTACCATCCCGGCGGCAAACTCGGCCGGCGGCTGGTCTGGGTCGCCGACATCATGCACGCGGGCGATTCCCTGCCGCTCGTCCGCGCCGATGCGGCGATGGCGGAGGCCCTGATCGTCATGACCGCCAAGCGCCTCGGCTGCGTCGGTGCCATCGACGGCGAAGGTGCGCTGGTCGGCATCGTGACCGACGGCGACCTCAGACGTCACATGGATTCGGGCCTGCTACAAAGACCGGTCTCCGAAATCATGACCGTCAATCCGGTGACCATTCATTCCGGCGCGCTCGGCGCAGAGGCCGTGCACCTCATGAACCGGTGCCAGATCACCAACATCTTCGTGGTCGAAGAGAAGCGACCGGTCGGCGTCGTGCATATCCACGATTGCCTGCGGGTAGGTCTCGCATGAGTGCCGGAGCCCGCAACGCGCCGGGTAGCCCCGTGCCGACAGGCAAGCTTCGATACTACCGGGCGCGGGCCGGTGCAGCCGGCGGCAGCCCCGGAAGATACAGCGGTTTCGTCGGCCTCATGCGCTATCTGCTGCCGGCGATGGCCGCCGCCTTGCTCGGCCTCGTGGTCGCGTGGCCGCTCATCGGCGATGGGGAGGAGGGTCTCCACATCCCGCTGACCACGGACGCGGGGATCGACGGCAGATTGACGATGGTGAAGGCCAGCTATCAGGGCACCGATGCAAAGAACCGGCCCTACGCCGTGAGGGGGGAGGAAGCATTCCAGCCGGAGAGCGATTCGCCCGTCGTGCATCTCAGCGGTATCGAGGCCGACTTCTTCGGCGACCAGGCAGGGAACGGCATGTTGGCGCTCACAGCGAACGAGGGCCGGTACCAGCGCGACATCGAGCGCCTCGACCTCGCCGGCGATGTCACGGTACGTTCGGATGCGGGGCATGAGTTTATCACCACCGAGGCCCATATCGACCTGCCGGCAGGGATCGCGAAGGGCGACGAACCCGTGAGCGGCAAGGGCCCGCACGGGCTGCTCGATGCCGGCAATTTCGCGCTCCACGACCAGGGGCAGGTCATGACGTTCGGCGGCCGGGTGCGGATGACCCTATTCCCGCATGCGGTGGGAGGAATCGATGGCGCGTTGGGAGGGCAAGACGATGAGAGCCGGGGCTAGTCGGCGCGGACGGGCGCGGCGCACGTCGCGGATGGCTCTGCTCGCAGCTGTGCTCGGGGCGTCGGTTGCGCTGGCCGGGGCAGGTACGGCGCAGGAAGCGGATGATGGAGCCACCGAAACTGGCCAGGCGATCGAGATCACCGCCGATACGCTCGAAGTGCGGCAGTTGGAAAACGTCGCCATCTTCGAGGGGAGCGTCAACGCGGTTCAGGGCGACTTGGTGCTGAACGCCGACATGCTCACGGTCCATTACCGCGAGGCGGAGGGCGGTCAGGGCAACCTGGGAGTCTCGCGCATCGATGCCGAAGGGAACGTCGTCATCACCTCGCCGGGGGAAACGGCGCAGGGGCAAAGCGGCGTCTACAACGTAGAACAAGGCCGCATCGACCTCGCCGGTGGGGTGGTCCTGCACCAGGGCAACAACATCGTCGAGGGTGAGTCGCTGACGATGAATCTCGAGACCGGGGTGAGCAGAGTGTCCGGCGCGGGCAGCGCGCGCGTGCACGGCCTCTTCGTCCCGGAGGAGGAAAGCGAGTAGCGCGTGATCGGCAGCAGGGTGATAGCCGCATGACTTCGCCGGTGACCGTCGGCCTCGACGGCAGCCCCGCGACACCCGTTGTTCTTGCCGGCAACCCGGGCCTGCGTGCCGAGAACCTCGGCAAGAGCTTCAGGAAGCGGCCGGTCCTGCGCGGCCTCAGCCTGACCGTCCAACGGGGCGAGGCGGTCGGCCTGCTCGGGCCCAACGGTGCCGGCAAGACGACCTGCTTCTACCTAATGACCGGGTTGGTGGCGGCGGACTATGGCCGCGTCTTCCTCGACGGGCACGACATTACGGGGCTTCCCATGTATCGCCGCGCCCGGCTCGGCCTCGGCTACCTGCCGCAGGAGGCCTCGATCTTTCGCGGGCTCACGGTGGAGAACAACATCCGCGCGGTGTTGGAAGTGTCGGTGCCGGCGCGCGACGAGCGCGAGCTCGCACTCGACGAGCTGCTTGCCGAGTTCTCGATCACCCACTTGCGCCGCACGCCCTCGCTCGCGCTCTCGGGCGGTGAGAGGCGGCGCGTGGAGATCGCCCGTGCCCTCGCCTCGAAGCCGCGCTTCATGCTGCTCGACGAGCCGCTGTCGGGAATTGACCCGATCGCGGTCGCGGAGATTCGCGACCTCGTGGCCCACCTCAAGGACCGCGGCATCGGCGTGCTGCTGACGGACCACAATGTGAGGGAAGCGCTCGAAATCGTCGATCGCGCCTACATTATCAACGAGGGCACCCTGTTGATGGAGGGCGCCCCTTCGGAGATCGTCTCACACGACGAAGTTCGCCGCGTTTACCTCGGCGATCGCTTCCGTCTCTAAGCCACCTGTTTCGCCATCTCGGCGCGCCGCGCTTCGGTGGCGGCCACGTCGAGCTCCAGCCCCTCGGTGATAACGACCCCGTAAGCCTGATTAGCGTGCTCGCGGGTGCAGAAGTCGTCGAGCACGTCCTCGCGCACCTGCTCGGCCGGGCGCTCCAGCGGATCCCCGTAGCCGCCCCCGCACGGCCCCATGAAGCCGATGCAATCGCCGGTCTGGTTGCGCAGCCCGTGGATCTTTGCCGGCAGATCGTCGACCCGGTCCGGATCCGCGATGTTGTACTTGATGAGGCGCCCGCCGCGGCCAGCGGTCCCGCCGCGAAAGCCCCAGGGCGGGTCGTCATGTCGGTCCGCCTCATGGGTGAGGAAGCCAGGCGTGAGGTAGCGCTGCACCTTGATCACGCCGATGCCGCCGCGATGACGGCCCGCGCCCGGCATCACATCGTCGCGGAGCTCGTAGCGATCGCAGAGAAGCGGCAGGTGCATGCCGAGATCCTCGATCGGGTTGTTGCGCGTATTCCGCATCAGCTCCTCGATGGTGTCCGGCCCGTCCGAGTGCGGTCGCCCGCCGCAGGCGCCCTCGTTGACCTCGATGAAGATCCAGTACTGGCCGTCGGGCCTGACGCCGGAATAGGCGATCGCCGAAACATCGGCCGATGAGCCCGCCGTCACCTTCTCCGGGATCACCGGCGCGAGCGCCTTGGCGATGCAGTCGACCACGCGCTGGATCTGGTTGAAGCGCGCCTCCGCCGCCGCCGGATACTCGGGATTGAAGATCGTGCCCTTGGGCGCGGTGACCGTGATGGGCCGGAACGAGCCCTCGTTCTGCGGCACATGCTCGCTGGTCGTCGCCGTGTCGAGCAGGAGCGCGCGAAAGGCAAAGTAGCAGGCGACCTTGGTCGAGCCTTCGAAGGGCACGTTGAAGGCGGTCGGCACCTGCGGGGCGGAGCCGGTGAGGTCGACCTCGACCGAATCGCCCTCAATGCGCACCGCGACCTTGACCGGGAGCGGCTGCTTGCGGTTCCGCCCGTCGTCGTCCAGGAAGCCCTCGGCCCTGTATTCGCCGTCGGGAATCGCCGCGATCTGGCGGCGCAGCATATGCTCGGAATAGTCCATGAGCTGCTCGGTCGCCGCGAACACCACGGCCTTGCCGTGCTGGTCCAGGAGTTCGACGAAGCGCTTGACACCGAGCTCGGCGGAGGCGACCTGGGCTTCGACGTCGCCCATCACCTGGCTCGGTACCCTTGTGTTGGTCTCGATAAATTGCCAGAGCGCGCGGTTGAGTTTGCCGCCCTCATAGAGCTTCACGCCCTTGAACAGCATGCCCTCGGCGAACACGTCCGGCACGTCGATGATGAGGCCCGGCGTGGCCGCGCCGATATCCACATGGTGTGCCGTGTTGGCCGAGTAGCCCACGAGCTCGCCGTCGTAGAAGACCGGCGCCACCGCGGCGATGTCCGGCGAGTGGCTCGCGCCGTAATAGGGATGGTTGTGAATCACGATATCGCCGGGCTGCCAGGGGTCGTGCAGGGTTTTGTCGATCCCCCTCAGGTAGGCCGGGATGGAGCCAATATGCATCGGCGTCGAATCAGATTCGCAAAGCGTATTGAAGTTGCGGTCGAAGAGCCCGGCGCCGAGATCCTCCGACTCCCGAATGATCGACGAGTAGGACATGCGGTAGAGCACATGCCCCATCTCCTTCGCAATCGTGTGCAACGCACCGCCGATCACCTGCAAGGTGATCGGGTCGACTTCGATCTGCTCGGCGGTCATGAATCGGCGACCTCCCTGACGTGTAGATTGCCCGATTGCGCGACCGTCGCCTCGTAGCCGGGCGGGACGATCGTGGTCGAATCGGTCTGGATGACGATGGCGGGGCCGTCGATATGCTGCCCGGCCTTGAGCTTGCCTCGGTCGAAGCGCGGCGTTTCGTAGGCACGGCCGTCGTCGAAGGTGGTGGCGCGGCGATAGAGCAACGCATCTTCCGGGTTGCGTCCGCTGCCGGCCGGTAATTCCGGCCAACTGAGCGCGCCGATTCCGGCCGAAGCGACGACCCGAAGCGTGATGACCTCGACCTCCTGGTCCTCGAAGGCGTGGCCGTAATCCTGCCGGTGCCGCTCATGGAAGCTCGCCAGGAGCTCTGCCCGGTTATCCAGCGCCAGCGGGCCGTCCGGCATGGTGCCACGAAGCTCGAAGCCCTGCCCCTGATAGCGGCACTCGGCGATCCTGACGACGCGCTGGTTCTCGGGCGCCACGCCATCCGCTGCCAGGGCGTCGCGCGCGCGTTGCACAAGGGTTTCGGTCTCGGCGTTCAGGCTGTTGATCTCGTCCTGGCCCGCCTTGGTAAGGACGCACAGCACCGAGCGGGTGAACTCGTAGCGCATGTCGGTGGCGAGCAGCCCGGTCGCGGCATTGATGCCCGGTGCCGGCGGCACGATCACCTCGCGCGCGAAGACCGAGCGCGCAAGTGCCACACCGTGCAGCGGCCCGGCGCCGCCGAAGGCGACCAGAGCATAATCCCGCGGGTCGACGCCCTTGGCGACCGAGTTGGCGCGGATCGCGAGGGACATGTTGGAGTTGATCACCCGGATCACGCCGAGCGCCGCCTCTTCGAGCGACATGTCGAGCGGGCCGCAGAGATTGTCTTCGAGCGCCTTGCGCGACTTCGCCGGATCGAGCTCCAGGCCGCCGCCGAGGAACTGCTCCGGATCGAGCCGGCCGAGCACCACCTGGGCATCGGTCACGGTCGGCTCGGTGCCGCCGTGGCCGTAGCAGGCCGGCCCCGGCGCTGCACCGGCGGAGCGGGGACCCACGCGAAAGGCACCGCCTTCGTCGACATAGGCGATCGACCCGCCGCCGGCGCCGATCGTCGCGAGGTCGATCATCGGCGCCAGAACCGGGTAGCCGCCGACCTGCGTGTCCCGCGGGTTCATGATGCGGACCTCGCCGTCCGGCACCACGCTGATGTCCGCCGACGTGCCGCCGATATCGACCGTGATCAGGTTGCGCACGCCCGACATGTCCCCCGCCCACTGGCCACCGATGACGCCGCCAGCGGGCCCGGACATCAGGATCGTCACCGGGCGCTCGGCCGCGCCGGCAAGCGTGGTCACGCCACCGTTGGACTGCATGACGCGAATCTGGGCGTTGACGCCATTCTCCTTCAGCGCCGTGTCCAGATTGTTGAGATAGAAGGACGTGCGGGGCCCGATGAAGGCGTTCATCGCCGCCGTCGAGAAGCGCTCGTATTCCCGGATCACGTCAACCACCTCGGAGGAGCAGCTGACGTAGGCATCTGGAATCACCTCCTTGACGATCTCCTTGGCACGCTGCTCGTGCTCATCGTTCAAAAAGGCGAAGAGGAAGCAGACGATGATGGCATCCACGTCGCGCGACTTGAGCAGCTCGGCGGCGGCGCGCACCTCGTCCTCGTCGAGCGCGGTCTCGACGTTGCCCTCAGGCGGCAGGATGCGCTCGGTAATCGGGATGCGGTTCCGGCGCTTGACCAGCGGGCGCGACTGCCAGGGGACGTCGAACTGCACGGAGAAGTTATGGGGCCGCTTGTGCCGCGCCATGTGCAGGATGTCGCGAAAGCCCCGTGTGGTAAGCATTCCGACCTCGGCGCCGGAGTACTCGATCACCGTGTTCGTCGCGATGGTCGTGCCGTGCACGATTTGCTCGATGTCGCCCGGCGCAATGCCTGCCTCGGCGCAGATCTCGAGGACGCCTTGGATGACTCCGCGCGACTGGTCTTCCGGCGTACTCGGCACCTTGTGCACGAAGACCCGGCCGCCGCCGTTGGCGGCACTGTCGGTCTCCAGGATGAGATCGGTGAACGTCCCCCCGACATCGACGCCGATTCTCGCCATCGTTCCCCGTCCCCGTGCATACAATTCACGGCCGTCTCGGCCGCGGGCGTGTCATCTTAGCGGGCGGGAGAGTTGATGGAAGGGGATTCCCGCGCCGGCGTGAAGCCGCGGCTGCCTCGGTCCGCGCTGGGCCACCCGGCATCGTGGGGCGGGACCTCATCGGCTGAGAGCCGCTCCGGCACCAGCGCGAGCGCCTCATCGATGACCTCGGCACCGGCGCCGGGGCGATGGCCGCCCCCACCGAGAGCGCGCCGCCAGGCGCGCCCGCCGGGCCGGTTTGCGAAGAGCCCGAGCATGTGACGGGTGATGTGGTGGAGCGGCACGCCGTCCGCGCAGGTCTGGCGCACATAGGGCAGCATGACACGGGCGATGTCGTGCCGGCTCGGCAGGGCACGCGCCGGCGCACCGAAGATGCGCCGATCGGCGGCAAGCAGAATGGCGGGATTGGCGTAGGCCGCGCGTCCGATCATGGCACCGTCGACTGCGTGGAGGTGCGCCTCCGCTTCGTCGAGGCTGGCGACGCCGCCGTTGATGACCACCTCTAGCGTCGGCACGTCCTGCTTCAGGCGGTAAACCGCGTCGTAGCGGAGCGGCGGAATCTCCCGGTTCTCGACCGGGCTCAGGCCGTCCAGCACCGCGATCCGCGCATGCACGGCGAAGCTCTTCACGCCAGCGGCGGCGACCGTTTCGACGAAGGCCTTCAGGTCCTCATAGGCACCCCGGCCGTCGTGCGCTCCGCGCGCGTCCCGCGCGACACCGATGCGGCACTTGACCGTGACGGGAACATCGACGGCGCGGATCATCGCGCGCGCGCAATCCGCCACCAGATCCGGCGCCTCCATGAGGGCTGCGCCGAAGCGGCCGGCGCGGACGCGGGGGCTGGGGCAGCCGATATTAAGATTGATCTCGTCGTAGCCGAAAACCTGGCCAACCTCCGCCGCGCGGGCCAGCGCGTCGGGCTCCGCTCCGCCGAGCTGGAGGCCCACAGGATGCTCCGCCTCGTCGAAGGCCAGCAGCCGGTGACGATCGCCCCGCAGCACCGCCTCGGCATGGATCATCTCGCTGTAGAGGAGCGTGCGCGCCGTGATCTGCCTCAGGAAGTAGCGGCAGTGGCGGTCCGTCCGCGCCATCATCGGCGCGACGCTCAGTCTGCGGTCGAGCTTGTCCACGACTCCTCGGCTCGGTGGCTCACCCTGCTGCGGCGCCCCACCTAAAGCGTGCCATAGGGCCCACTTGAGCGATAGCTTGCGAGTGCGCTGGAAATGCGGCTAAAGCGATACTTCAATCAGGGAGGGACCGATGACCCAGAAGCAGGCCGACTTCAGCGGGCGCAACGCTTTCGTGACAGGCGCCGGCGGCGGCATGGGACTACAGATCGCGCGCGATCTGATCGGTGCCGGCGCGCAGGCGACGCTCTTCGATGTGAAGCCGGCACCGGACGATCTGCCCGCCGGCGCCCGCTATGTCCAGGCCGACCTTCGCGATGCGGAGGCCGTGGCTCAGGCGCTGGCCGCTTGCTACGAGGCGGCGGGCCGGCTCGACTACCTGGTGAATGCCGCGGGCGTCCTACTGCTCGGCCGCGACCGCTCGCTGGTCGATATCGACCTCGGCGTCTGGGACGACGTGCTCGCGATCAACCTTAAGGGCGCGGCGGTCTGCATCCGCCACGCGGTGCCGCTGATGAAGCAGACGGGCGGCGGCGCGATGGTGCACATCTCCACCATCCAATGCGTGCGCGGCGACGACGCGCCCCAGGATGCCTACCAGGCTTCCAAGGCCGGCCTGATTGCGATGTCGAAGTCCATCGCGATCCAGTTCGCGGCCGACGGCATCCGTTCCAACGCCGTCCTGCCGGGGCCCACGCAGACGCCAATGCAGCAGCGGTGGATCGACAAGCCCGCGCTCAGGGAAGCCACGGAGGCAGCGGTGCCGCTGGGTCGCGTCGGTACCCCTCGGGACATGGCAAATGCCACGCTCTTCCTGCTTTCCGACGCGGCGTCGTTCATCACCGGGACCGAGCTGATCGTCGACGGCGGGGTCTTGGCGAAGCCTTAGCTCCCCGAGCGCTGCCTTACTCCAGGGGCAGCGGCGGCAACTCCGCGACCTTGATCGTGGCCACGGTCAATGTGCCGTCCTGCGCCGTCACGGGCACCCCGCGCAACACCGGAGGGCTGCCGTCCTCCGGCTTCTCGGCCAGCAAGTTGAAGGCGACCTTGGCGATGAAGCCCTCGCCCAAGGGGATCAGGTTGCTCATGATCAGCGCGTCGATGACATCGCCGTAGCCGATGATGTCGGCGGTCAGCGCGGCGATCGGGCGCATGGCCCCGTCGAGCGCGATTGTCCCGCTCGTTTCGATCCCGAGAGGCCCCCAGCGCACGCGGAGGCCGGTAAGCTCCAGCGTGCCGCCGGCGTCGCGCCAGGCGGTGATCGCCTCGTTCGTCCCGCGCTCGCTTGGAATCGAACCTACCACGCTCGCGTCGATGTCGAGAAAGTCGAGGGTCTCGCCGAGCCCTTCGGCGAGATCGCTCGGGAGCACGGCATCGCGCACGGCGATCGATGTCTTCAGGACCTCCTCGCCGCTGCCGTCGTCGTCGATGGCGATGCCGTTCGCTTGCAGGCTGCCGATCTGCGCGGCCCCCTGCGGCCACACGCCCGCGATCTCAAGCCCCTGCAGGTCGAGCATGATCTCCCTGAAGCGCCTGTCATCGTCCAGCCTGACGACGAGCCGCCCGTCGTCGATCTCTGCATCGATGTCGCGCCATTCGCCGCCTTCGAGAAGAACCTGAACCGAATTGCGGCGGTCGGGGAAGACGGTGACTTCGCTGAAGTCCCAGGCGGAGGCTTCCGCGCGCAGCGAATCGGAAGCCCAGCGCCACCCGTTCCGCGTGTCGTGGATTTGCAGCTCGCGCAGAGTGACCTCGAAGCGGAACGGGAAGCCTGACACCTGCGTCCCCCCGGTCTCGATCTCGAGCCCCTGGGCGCGTTGTTTTTCGGCCCAATCGTCGATCCGGTCCCCGATTTCGCCCGCAGCGATGAACCAGTAGCCGGTATATCCGGCCACGGCGATCGCGATTGCGCCCGCGGCGAAGGGGGCGAGGAGAACGAGTCGCATCGGTCTTCTCATGGACGGACTCGGTCCGGAGAACGGTAATCAGGGTGCTCTAAGGGTTCAAGCGCCAGTCCGGACTTCTCACGCACACTTGGAGTAGCCGCAAGCAGGGCAGAGATCGCACCCCTCCCGGTGCAAGAGGCCGGGTTGCCCGCAACGCCCGCAGTACCGCACCAACTCGGCCTGCGCCGCACCACCGTCTGCGGCCGCGGGCGCCTCCAGGCGCACGATCTCGCTCTCCGGCGGCACGAGGGCACCGATGCTTACCAGATGCTGTTCGATTACGCCGCCGATGGCGGCGAGAATGGAGGGCACGTAATGGCCGCCAACCCATTGGCCGCCCCTCGGATCGAAGACCGCCTTGAGTTCGTCCACGATGAACGACACGTCGCCGCCCCGGCGGAACACGGCGCTGATCATCCGCGTCAACGCGACCGTCCAGGCATAGTGCTCGGTGTTCTTCGAATTGATGAAGATCTCGAAGGGCTGCCGCCGCCCGTCGCGGATGATGTCGTTGATGGTGATGTAGATGGCGTGGTCGTGCTCTGGCCAACGGATCTTGTAGGTGCTGCCCTGCAGCGCCTCCGGCCGCTCCAGCGGGCGGGTCATGTGGATGACCGCGCCCGCCTCGAAGGCATCCTCCGGCCGGGCCGGCGGCGGCTCCAGCGGCAGCTCGCTCTGCCGGGCGGCGGGAAGGCGCGCAGGCGCGTCTGCGACCGGCGCGGCCGCACCCTCGGCACTGGCCGCGGGCGCCCTGCGCGCTGCCACGCCGGATGCGCCCTCCAGCACCGCGCCCGTCACCGGGTTGGGTCGGTAAGTGGTGCAGCCCTTGCAGCCAAGATCGTAGGCCCGCAGGTAGACGTCCTTGAAATCGTCGAATTCCATCTCCTCCGGGCAGTTGATGGTCTTGGAGATGGAGCTGTCGACGAAGGCCTGGGCCTGCGCCTGGACGGTGAGGTGATCGGCTGGGCGAAGCGACTGAGCGTCGACGAAATAGTCCGGCAGCGACGCCGCATCGCCCTTGAGGCGGCGAAACAGCAGATAGGCGTGGTCGTCCACGGTTTCCGCCCGGCGCGTGCCGTCCGGCATGAGCACGTTGCGCGTGTATGAGTAGCTGAACACCGGCTCGATACCGGACGAGACATTGCCTGCCACAAGCGAGATCGTGCCCGTCGGCGCCACCGAGGTGAGCAGTGCATTGCGGACCCCCGATTCGTCGATCGCAGCCCGCACGTCCTCGTCGAGGCGCCGGATCGTCGGGCTCTCGGCATAGCGCGCGGGGTCGTAGAGGGGGAAGACACCCTTCTCCGCCGCAAGCTCTGCCGACGCCAGATATGCCGCCCGCTGCAGGCCACCCATCCACTGCTCGATCAGGGCGTTCGCCGTGTTGCCGCCGTAGCGCGCCCGGCACATGATGAGCGCGTCGGCGAGCCCGGTGACGCCGAGCCCGATGCGCCGCTTGGCCTGCGCCTCTTCCTGCTGTGCCGCGATGGGGAAGCGCGAGCAATCGATCGCGTTGTCGAGCATCCTGACGGCGGTGGCGGTGAGCGCCTCCAGCACCGCCATGTCGAGCGCGGCGTCCTGCTCGAAGGGGTCCCGCACCAGGCTCGCCAGGTTGATCGAGCCCAGAAGGCAGGCGCCATAGGGGGGCAGCGGCTGCTCGCCGCAAGGATTGGTGGCGAAGATCTCCTCGCAATAGGCGAGGTTGTTGGTCCGGTTGATGCGGTCGATGAAGATCACGCCGGGCTCGGCGTAGGCGTAGGTCGAGCGGATGATCCGCTCCCACAGCGTGCGCGCCGTAACGGTGCGGTAGACGACGCCCTCGAAGGCGAGCTCCCACGAAGCGTTGTCCTTGACCGCCTGCATGAACGCATCGGTCACCAGCACCGAGAGGTTGAACATGCGGAGCCGGCCAGGGTCGCGCTTGGCCTCGATGAAGGCCTCGATGTCGGGGTGATCGCAGCGCAGACAGCCCATCATCGCCCCGCGGCGAAAGCCGGCGCTCATGATGGTGCGGCACATCGCATCCCAGACATCCATGAACGGAAGCGGCCCCGATGCGTCGGCGCCGACGCCCTTGACCGGCGCACCCTTGGGCCGGAGCGTCGAGAAGTCGTAACCGATGCCGCCGCCTTGCTGCATGGTCAGCGCCGCTTCCTTCAGGTGCTCGAAGATCGCGGTCATGTCGTCCGCGATCCGCCCCATCACGAAGCAGTTGAAGAGGGTGACCTGCCGCTCCGCACCGGCGCCGGCGAGGATGCGGCCGGCGGGCAGGAGCTTGAACCCCTGGAGCGCCTCGTAGAACACCGGCTCCCAGCGCTCGGGCTCCGACTCGGCCGAGGCCAGCGCGCGGGCCACCCGCCGCCAGCTATCCTCGATCGTGCCGTCGATGGGCGTGCCGTCTGCCGCCTTCAGGCGGTACTTCATGTCCCAAATTCGGGACGAGATCGGCAGCATCTCAGTCATGACGGGCCCATCGCCCCCGCGTGCGCGTCCATCGGCTCGCCATACGCCGATGTTCGCACTTTGTTTCGCACCCGCCCACTCTACCAGCCGGGCTCTCTTGATACAATATGGTGCGCGCGGACGACGGTTCGGTCGACGACTCGGGCAGGAGAGTCAAAAGCCGGACTATGCCGCGTCGGCCCGTCCCGGCGCAGTCTCCTCGGCCTGTTTCGAAGCAGCCTCTCCCGGTGCGCCGTAAAGTTCGGCGAAGAGCCTCTGCGATGCTTCTTCCATCGCCGTTTCTAGGCGCTCCATGAAGTCGCGCCGCGGCAGCCCCGGCGGGATCGGCGGCAGATACTCCATGACGATGGTGCCGGGGTAGCGCCTGAAGGAGCCCTTGGGCCAGTGCATGCCCGAGTTGAGAACGACGGGCACAACCGGCACGTCGAGGGCGCTATAGAGCGCAGCGACGCCGGGCCGATAGGGCAGCTTCTCCCCCGGCATGACCCGCGTGCCCTCGGGGAAGATCACGACCGGTCGGCCTCGTGCCACCGCCTTCTGCGCACCCCTGATCAGTCCGCGCAGCGATTTCGCGCCGCCCTCGCGGTCGACGAAGATCATGTTCACCTTGGCCGAGAACCAACCGTAGCCGGGGACGAACGACAGCTCCCTCTTGATCACGTAGGCGGGGTCGTCGAGCTCGTGCAGGAAGACGTGGGCCTCCCACTCCGACTGATGCTTGGACGCTATGATTGCGGCGCCCGTGGGTCTGTGCTCGCGGTTCCGTATTTCCGAATGGACGCCGGCGATGATCCGCAGCAGCATGCCGTTCCCCGCGGACCAGGTGATCACGAACTGGCGGAACCAATGGCGCGGCAACAGCAGCATCGGCACCATGACGGTGCCGATCATCACCCCCCAGGTGTAGAAGGCGACCGTGCAGAGTGCCGAGCGGAGCGTGTTCCCAAGTGTGTGCGCCGGCCCAGGCCGAATCCGAGCGTCCGGCGCGCCAGTGCCCACAGATATTTGGTGAACTCGCTCGCGATCAGGGCCGCGGTCCCACGATAGCGCCACCAATGCTCTACCTTAACGTGCTCCGGAAACACGGGATGTGCCACGAGAGTAGCATTTGGCAAGGCGCTTCGGAACTCCATCATGGCCCGCAGCATGTGATAGCCGCTGGTGACCAGACGCAGGCTGGTAAAGGAGCGGCTTTCCATCCAAGCCGCCGCCTCCCGCGCGTTCGACTCGGTATCCTCGGCCTCGTAGCCGAGCTCCACACAGCAGGCCCAGAGCGCGGGATCGTAGCGCTCGCGAAGCTCCGCGCGCTCCACTCCCTCGCCGACTCCGGTCACGAAGAGCATCTGTGCGACGCCGCTCTCAAGCAGGCGTAAGCCTTCCTCCAGCCTTCCGGAGCCGCCGGTGGGGACGACGATGACCTCGGTGGCCAGCTCCGGCCGGTCCGAGCCTTCGCGCGATGCCTCCGCGAACCACGCGAGCCCGCCAGACCAGAGGAGTGCGAAGAGCGCGACCGCCGAGAGCACCGCGCGCACGACGCGGAGAGCCCATCGCCGGGCACGCTCGCGCGGGCTAGAGTCCATGCTGGGCCGCCGATTCGGCCACCGTTCGGCGGGCATACGGGCTGCGCGTCCGAGCGCCGCCGGGCCATGTGGGGTTGACAGCACGGGCGATGAAGTTACTTGGTCGCGCCGCCCGTACCACAAGTTCTGATTCGGAGAGAGGGCACCTGCCCGTTCCCCCATGATCATACGTTGCTTCGCCTGCTCGACGCGCTATCGGATCGACCCGTCCGCCCTCGGCGAGGCCGGACGCCGGGTGCGATGCAAGAGCTGCGGCCATGTCTGGCTCGAGCTGCCGCAAGGCGGTGCGGCCCCGCGACCCAACTCGAACGGGCAGTCGTCGCCGCCACCGTCGACCGAGCGTAGCCGCTCCGACTGGATCGGCTGGCTCGTGGCCGGGTTCGCCATCGCGATCGTGATTGCCGGGCTCGCGCTCGGTCGCAACGTGATCGTCGCCATGTGGCCGGACACGGTGGGCGTCTACGATTCGGCGGGTCTCTCGATCAGGGTTCCGCACGCCGACGGCCTTCGCATCTCCGATATCGAGTCGGAGCGCGTGCAAGGGGGCAACGGGGCAATTCTTCTCGTCCGCGGAGTCGTCGAAAACACCATCGAGTACAGCCGCACGGTGCCTGCGCTGCAGGCGGTACTCGCCGACGAGGCCGGCACGGAACTGCATCGTTGGCGGGTGGCTGCGGTGTCCCCGGTTCTGAACGGCGGGCAATCGACGGCCTTCGAAAGTTGGCTCGCGAGCCCGCCGGAGGGGGCGGCGCGGGTTTCTGTCGGCTTCGTCGCCGACGGTCAGGAGTAGCGCGGCAGGCCGCCGCGAAGAATCGGCACTCAAGCGAGCCAGGACGGGACCAGGTCGCGGGCCAGCAGCGTCTCGTAGTCCTGGCGCGGCCGGATCGAGGCAAGAGCGTCGCCGCGCACCATGACCTCGGCAGCCAGCAGGCGACTGTTGTAGGTCGATGCCATGACGGAGCCGTAAGCCCCGACATCGCGCAATGCCAGGAGGTCGCCAGCGGCGAGCGGTGGTAACGGGCGGGCGCGGCCCAGCACATCGGCGCTCTCGCAGACCGGCCCGGCGATGTCGGTCTCCACCGTGGAGACGCCCGGCGCGGGCTCCGCCACCGGCTCGATGGCGTGCCACGCATCGTAGAGCGCGGGCCGCATCAGATCGTTCATGGCGGCGTCGACAATCACGCAGCGGCGCTCGCCCGCCTGCTTGACCGCGATGACGCGGGTGAGCAGGACCCCCGCCGGCGCCACCAGCCAACGGCCCGGCTCGATAATGGCCGTGACGCCGAGTCGCTGGCGGACACGCTCGACCAGCGCACCGTAGGCCTCGACGGGGGGCGGCGTCTCGTCCCGGTAGCGCACGCCAAGCCCGCCGCCGAGGTTGATCTGCTCCACCGGGTGGCCGGCAGCGCGCAGGTCCTCCACCAGGGTGATGACCCGCTCGTAGGCGGCCTCGAAGGGCGCGAGGCGCGAGAGCTGCGAGCCGATATGCACCGCAAGGCCAACCGGCTCGATCCCCTCCAGCGCAGCCGCCCTGGCGTAGAGCGCGGCGATGTCGCCATCGTCGATCCCGAACTTGTCGCCCCGGCGGCCGGTAGCGATCTTGTCGTGGGTTTCGGCATCGACGTCGGGGTTCACGCGGAGCGCCACGGGCGCCTGCGTGCCCTGCGCGCGGGCCGCCGAGGCGAGAGCTTCAAGCTCGGCGGGGGATTCCACGTTGAACTGCCCGACCCCGCTGGCGAGCGCGAGCTCCATCTCCTCGCACGTCTTGCCGGGCCCGGCGAACACCAGCCGCTCCGGCGCGATGCCGGCCTGGAGTGCGCGACGCAGCTCGCCGCCCGAGATGATATCGGCGCCGGAGCCGAGGCGGGCCAGGGTGCGGATCACCGCGAGGTTGTCGTTCGCCTTGATCGAGTAGCAGATGAGCGCATGGGGCGCGGCGGCGCCGAGCGCCTGGTAGCGGGCAACCAGCGCGGCGTTCGCGTAGCAATACGTCGGCGTGCCGAAGCGCGCCGCGACGGCGGTGAGCGAAACCCCCTCGGCATGGAGCACGCGGCTGCCGTTCTCCTCCCGATAGACGAAAGCGTCCACGGCGGTCTCCCGTCAGGCGAGCGTTTGGATGGGCGCAGCCTGGGGTGGGGCCTGGGCGTCTGCGGGCGGCGGCTCAAGCGGCGCCTTTCTGCCGCAGCTCGACAAGGCCACGATCAGGCCGATCGCGGTGACGATCGTCATCAGGAGGCTGAGTTTGCGTATCATACGATCCGGCCCTCCGCGCGACCCCGGCGCTGCAACCGGGGCGCACCTCTATAGAAAACGCTGCCGGGCGCGTACAACTTGCTTCGCCACCTCGCTCGGCGCGGTGCCGCCCTCGCTGGTGCGGCGTGCGATGGCTTGGGCGGGGTCGAGTAGCGCCACCACATCGGCGGTGATCCGCGGCGTGATGGCCTGCAGGTCGGCGAGCGCCAGATCCTTGAGATCGCAGCCTTTCTCGTCGGCGAGCTTCACGATTTGCCCGGTGATCGCGTGGGCTTCGCGGAAGGGAACACCCACCTCCTGCACCAACCAGTCGGCGAGGTCGGTTGCCGTCGCGTGGCCGGTCCCGGCGGCGCGAGCCATCGCGTCCGCCTTCACGGTCATGTCGCGGACCATGCCGGTCGCGGCTGCAAGACAGAGCGCGAGCGAATCGAAGGCATCGAAGAGGGGTTCTTTGTCCTCCTGCATGTCCTTCGAATAGGTGAGCGCGAGGCCCTTCATCACGACGAGGACGCCGATCAGCGCGCCGACGATGCGCCCAGTCTTGCCCCGCACCAACTCGGCGGCGTCGGGGTTTCGCTTCTGCGGCATGATGGAGCTGCCAGTCGAAAAGCGGTCGGAGAGTGCGATGAAGCCGAACTGCGCGCTCGACCAGAGCACGAGCTCCTCCGCGAGCCGCGAGAGATGCATGGCGACCAGCGACGCCGCCGCCAGCGCCTCCACCACGAAGTCGCGGTCGGAGACTGCGTCGATGGAATTGGCCGAAGGCCGGTCGAAGCCGAGGAGCTCTGCGGTCATGGCTCGGTTTATCGGATACGAAGTGCCGGCCAGCGCGGCGGCGCCGAGCGGTGACTCGTTCAGGCGCCCGCGGCAATCGGCAAGCCGCCCCCGGTCGCGACCTATCATCTCGACATAAGCCAGCAAGTGGTGGCCGAAGGAGACCGGCTGCGCCACCTGCAGGTGAGTGAAGCCCGGCATGACGGTGGCCACGTGCTCCTCGGCCCGGTCGATAAGTGCGGCCTGAAGCCCACGGCAGGCCTCGTCGGCCTGGTCCAGACGCGCCCGCAGCCAGAGACGCAGATCGGTCGCGACCTGGTCGTTGCGTGAGCGGGCGGTGTGGAGGCGGCCGGCGGCCGGGCCGATCAGCGCGGCAAGCCGAGCCTCGATATTCATGTGGATGTCTTCGAGCGCGCGGTCGAAGGGGAAGCCTCCGGCCTCGATTTCATCCCGCACCTGGTGCAAGCCTTCCGTAATCGCGTCCGCGTCTTGTTGCGTCACGATCCCTTGCGCCGCCAGCATGGTGACGTGAGCGACGGAGCCCGCGATATCCTCGGCGTAGAGCCTCCGGTCGAAGTCGATGGAGGCGTTGATCGCCTCCATCACCTCGTCGGGCGACACCTCGAAGCGGCTGCCCCACATGCGGTTGGGCGCGTTGCCCGCGGTCGCCTCGGGCGCCGGCGGCACGGCCGGGGATGTCTTGCGTGTCATGAGTCGGCGACTCCAGCGCTTCCTTCGATAGTATCGCAGAGCGCCGTCGGGAACGGGAGCCAACTGCCGCGAATGGCAATCGAGGAGTTCTGGAACCCGGTGCGAGAGCGTGGCACCCTGCGCGTCATGGACAATGAGCGTCGATTCATCGTCAAGCCGGACCCAGAGGATGGGCGCCTCACCCGCCTCTTGGGCGGCGTGGATCAGGATGGCGCGGCGATCGAGGCTCGCGTCGTCGAGGAACGCCCGCTGACGCTCTTCCTCAATTCGCAGGAGATCGTCACGGTGATGACGATCCGCGACTACCCGGACTACCTGGCGCTCGGCTACCTGCTCAACCAGAACATGCTGCGCCAGGACGACGAGGTGACGGCCGTCGACTACGACGAGGACATCGAGACGGTCGTCGTCCGCACCAGGCGCGCGACCGATTACGAGGCGACGCTCCGCAAGAAGACCCTCACCTCCGGCTGCGCCCAGGGCACCGTGTTCGGCGACCTGATGGAGCGCTTCGAGGCGACGGTGCTGGACCCGGAGGCCCGCCTCAAGACCTCGTCGCTCTATGCACTGAGCCGGGCGATCAACATGCAGCCGAGCCTCTACCTCGCGGCCGGCGCAATCCACGGCTGCGTGCTGTGCGAGGAGGCGCGGCCCCTCGTCTACATGGAGGATGTCGGGCGGCACAACGCCATCGACAAGATTGCGGGCTACATGTTCCGCCACGGCATCGGTGCCTCCGGCAAGATCATGTACACCACCGGGCGGCTCACTAGCGAGATGGTGATCAAGACCGTGACGATGGGCATACCGATCCTGATCTCGCGCTCGGGCTTTACCGCCTGGGGTGTCGAGCTCGCCCGTCAGGCCGGGCTTACGCTGATCGGGCGCGCGCGCGGCAAGCGCTTCATCACGCTCGCGGGCGCTGACCGGCTCGTCTACGACGCGGATGCATCGGCGGTTGCCGAGGAGGCGAAGCACCATCGACGCAAGGGCAGCATTGCGGCCGAGGATGCGGCCTGAACGCCTCCGAGGTAGGTGCCAACCTGCCCCAACGCCCGCCTGTCGCCCAGGCCCCGGAGCGAATGCGATGCAGGAGTCATTGCGCTGAGCGCCTATAGTGAGCTGACGCCGATCATCGTGCTGACGGGTTTCCTGGGCAGCGGCAAGACGACGCTGCTCAACCGCCTGCTGAAGCACCCCGCGCTCGGCGATGCGGCAGTCCTCATCAACGAGTTCGGCGAGGTCGGCATCGACCATCAGCTCGTCGAAGCGGTAGACGAGAGCACGGTCCTGCTTTCAAGCGGCTGTCTCTGCTGCACGATCCGCGACGACCTCAAGCAGGCGATCATGGAGGTCCACGACAAGCGGGCCAGAGGCATCGTGCCGCCCTATCGCCGCGTGATCGTCGAGACCACGGGCCTTGCCGATCCCGCGCCCATCCTGGCGACGCTCATGAACGACGTGTCGATCCGCCACCACTATCGGCTCGGCACGATCATCACCACGGTCGATGCCGTGAACGGTCTCGACCAGCTTGAGCGCCAGGAGGAACCGCGCAAGCAGGCGGCGGTGGCGGACCGCATCGTGCTGACCAAGACCGATATCGCGGAGCCGGAGGCGGCGGAAGCGCTGAGACATCGCCTGGAGCAGATCAACCCCTCCGCCGAGTTCCTGATCGGCCAGCACGGCGCGGTCGACGTGGAGCGCGTTCTCCGCGCCGACGTCTACGATGCCGCCGCCAAGGGTGGGGAGGTGCTGCGCTGGATCGAGGCGGAGGCGGCTGCATCCCATGCGCATACAGGGCATGGCCACGACGTCAACCGGCACGACGCCAGCATCCACGCCTTCTGCCTGATCCATGACGAGCCGATTGATTGGACCGTCTTCGGCATCTGGCTCACCATGCTGCTACACACCCACGGCGAGCACATCCTGCGGGTCAAGGGGCTGCTTAATGTCGAGGGCGCCGATACGCCGGTCGTCATCAACGGCGTGCAACACATCATTCATCCACCGATTCACCTCGACGCCTGGCCGGACGAAAGCCGCCAATCCCGCGTCGTCTTCATTGTGCGCGGGCTGGAGCGGGCGCTGATCGAGGAATCGCTCGCCGTCTTCAACCGCCTCGGCGACGGTGCGCCGCAGGGCTCGAAGGCGGCCTGACCAGATAACACGGTGCTCGGCGATTGAGAGAAGCCCCATGATCGAGATCAACGGCATGGCGCACGTCGTCCTGACCGTGAGCCGCTTCGACGAAGCGCGGGCGTTCTATTGCGAGCTGCTGCCCTTCCTCGGCATGCACAAGGTCTTCGACGGCAACAACTTCGTCTATCACGTGGGCGGGCGTACGGCGCTCGGCATTCAGCGTGCGGCACCGGCTTATGAAGGCGAGCGCTTCGTGCAGAGCCGCGTTGGGCTGCATCACCTTTGCCTGCGCGCACGCTCGCGCGAGGACGTGGACAAGGCGGCAGCGAAGTTGCGCGAGATGGGCGCGAAGATCGATCGCGGGCCGATGGAGCGGGAATGGGCGCCCGGCTACTATTTCGTGGTCTTCGAGGATCCGGACGGTATTCGCCTGGAGATCAACCACATCCCGGGCAAGGGCCTGCTCGCGGGCGAGATCCCGGCCGCGCCGAGCGACGACCCCGACTGGGGGCCGAACCCCTAATTCGAATTGCGCCTTCGGAGAGGGCCCGATGCTGACCGAGGAGATGCAGACGCTGATTGGACGGTTTTCCGCCGGCGCCGTTGCGACCGTGAACGCCGACGGCACGCCGTCGGTCTCGCCCAAGGCGACATTCGTGATTCTTGACAACCGAACCCTCGCCTTCGGCCATATCCGCTCGCCGGGGACGGTCGCGAACCTGCGTCGCAATCCCGCAATCGAGGTCTGCTTCACCGACGTCGTCACCCGCAGGGCCGTGCGGGTCACAGGCATGGCCACGATCGTTCGCCAGGGCGACGCCGATGCCGCTCTCCATGACGCCTTCGATGCCGCGTGGGGTCCGTACCGGCCCCGCATGAGCGCCTATGTGCGGATTGCGGTAGCGGCGGCCGAGATGATCCTCTCGCCCGCCTACGATCTCGGCCTGACCGAGGATGAGCTGCGGAAGACCAACCTCGAAAAGCTGAACACCTACTGACGGGGCGCTGGGATTACGCCGTCGCGTCGTCGTGGGAGATCACGACCTTCCCGAAATGCGCGCCGGAGGCGAGGTGGCGATAGGCGTCCGGCGCCTCGACGAATGGGAAGCGCCGGTCGATGACCGGCTTGAGCCCGTTACGGTCGATCGCCTTCGTCATTTCTTCGAGGGCGCGCCGGCTGCCCACCAGGACGCCCTTGAGATGGACGTTCTTCCAGATTAGCGCGAGCGGGTCGTTCTGGATGCCGACTCCGCCCAGCATGCCGATCAGCGCAATGCGCGCGTGGAAGGCGGCGACCTCGATGCTCTGCGCGAGGGTGGCGGCGCCGCCGGTCTCGATGATGAGATCGGCGCCGCCGGTCAACTCGGCGACGGTCCTTCCCCAGGCCGGATCGCGCGTGTAGTTGATGCCTTGGGCGGCGCCCAGCGCGTGGGCGCGGGCGAGCTTCTCGTCGCTCGAGGAGGTGATGACCGCGTCGGCCCCCATCATCTGCGCGAATTGAAGACCGAAGATGGACACACCGCCCGTGCCGAGCAACAGCACCGTGTCGCCCGCCTTCATCTGCCCGAACTCGACCAGCGAGACCCAGGCGGTGAGCGCGGCGCAGGGTAGGCAGGCGGCCTCTTCGTCGCTCAGTGAATCGGGGATTGCGACGAGCGACGATGCCGGGAAGGCAGCAAGCTCCACCAGGGTCCCGTCGCAACCGCCGCCGAGGTCGGTGCCGAAATGAGAGGGTTGGAGCGGGCCATCGAGCCAGCCGGTGAAAAAGCTCACCATCACCCGGTCGCCGGGCTTGACCGAGTCCACACCGTCGCCCACCGCCACGACCTCGCCGGCACCGTCGCTCAGGGGAATCCTATTGGCCGGCTTGGGCGCACTGTCGATCAGGTTGAGAATCATGTGATCCCGATAGTTGAGCGAGCTGGCCCGCATTCTGACCACGGCCTCGCCTGCTGCCGGCACGGGATCGGGTCGTTCGACGATCCGCAGGCTGTCGACGCTGCCTTGCTGCGTGCCGAGCTCCCAGGCCTTCACCGTTCTGTTCTCATCGCGGTTGATCGGGGGTCTATGTCGGGCGCCGGCGGAGTGTGCGGGACAGACCGGTCCGCGCGGCGTAGGCGGCACGCGTCGGCAACGCTCACCGCTCTCGAACCTTGGGGACTGGGAGTCAGACGCGCAGCACCGCCGTTCAGCGGCGTCGGATTACGCGATGGCGGCAACCGGTTCGCGGTCCGGCTCACCAAAGCCCGCATCGTGCTCCGCTCCGGTGAACCGCCACGCATCGGGATCCTCCAACAGGGCGGAGAGGAGCGCGTGGTTCATGCCGTGGCCGGAGCGCAGGCAGCGGACGTGACCGATTATCGGCGCACCGGCAAGGTAGAGGTCGCCGAAGCAGTCGAGCGCCTTGTGCCGCGCGCACTCGTCGGCATAGCGCAGACCGCCCTCGTTGAGAGGGCCGTCCTCACCGATGACCACGGTATTCTCCAGAGACCCGCCGCGGCCCATGCCGGCAGCCAGGATGCTCTCCACATCCGATTCCCTGCAGAAGGTTCGCGCCCGCGCAATCTCGGCGCGGAAGCTGGAGCAGAGCGGATCGAAAACGACCGACTGATACCCTAGAGCAGGATGATCGAAGTCGATTTCGCAGCGAATGGAAAACCTCTCTGCCGGGGTGACGCTGATATGCCGGTTCTCGTCGCCGAGCCTGACCGGCTTCAGCACCTCGATCATGCGCCGGGGGGCGCATTGCTCGACGACTCCGGCGCATTCGATGAGAAAGACGAATGGCGCGGCGCTCCCGTCCATCGCGGGAACCTCCTCGCTGTCCAGCTCGACCACCGCATTGTCGATTCCGCAACCGGCAAATGCGGCCATGAGGTGCTCGATCGTCCGCACCGAGACCCTGCCGTTGCCGATCGCCGTGCAGAGAGTCGCGTCCACGACGTTCCCGTAGACCGCCTCGATCGTTCGACAGGAGCCCGCCGGCTGGTCGGTGCGGCAAAACACGATGCCGGTACCCGGCGGCGCCGGGCGCAGCTCCATGCGCACCTTGCGATTGCTGTGTACGCCGATGCCGGCGCAATGAATGGCCGATTTGAGGGTTTGCTGCGGAGTCATTGTTTCATGGGCGCGGGTCGCCCTCTGGCCATTCACACCATATCGCCGCCCCCTTCGTCCTGCCGGGCGTGCCGCGGCAGACGGCACGTTTGCCAGAGCAACCCGACCCAACCGCGAAGGGATTCGGCGATCAAGATCGGAGACGATCCTGGCAAACGCGCCGCCAGCGCGCAAATCACTGTTTGTTACGAGTTGTTACGGTCCTTTCTCGCGCTCAGTTGGCCTGTCGACGGAGAAAAGCCGGTATATCGAGCGGGTCATTCGTACTTCCAGGCGCTCTCGCAGACTGCGAATGCCCGTCATGGAACAGCTCGGGCGGCTTCGCCGTTGCCGGTGCCGGCGCGGGTGCCGATGCCGTCATCTTGGGCACATCCTTGCCCAGCATCGGCGCAGTCGTGGTCCGCGGCGGCAAGTCAGTGCGAAGCCGCGCCTCCGGACCGCTCCTCTGCTGACCGTTGGGCTTCGCCTCCGCCGACGTGGGCATGCGCGGATCCCTGCGGGCGGGAAGCCCGTCGCCGTCGGCACCGTTCCGACGCGCCCGCCCGGTGCCGGTCATCCGCTCGAAGAGCGAGGGTCTGTCGGGCGACGGCGCATCGTTTGCGTCCGCGCGGCGAGGTGCAGGGGCCGGGCGCTCGATCGGTGGGGCGACCTTTCGCTCGGGCGTCCTAGCTTCGGGTGCCCGGGCTTCGGGTCTCCTGGCTTCGGGCGCCTTGGCTGCGGGAGGACCGAACCGCGCTGCGGGCCGCTGGGCTTTCGCTTTGGCGTTTGCAACGGTCGCCCGGGCGGCAACGCCGCCGGATGCACTTGCCGCCACCGCCTTGTGCTCCTGCTTTGCCCGCGGCTCAGGCGACGCAGGGGCGTGAGCACGCGAAGTCGTGGCCGGACGCGGTGTGGCGGAGACCGCCGGAGCGGACTGCGTTCCGCCACCGCCCACGGCTGCGGCCGATTCGGCGACTGCCTCTGCGACAGGGATCACGATATCGTTCTCGTCGGTTTCGGTGGCGGCGGAGGACGGCGCCACCACCGAATCGACTGCCTCCTTCTCAGGCTCTGCCGACGACACTGCGCCGCCACCGCTGCTCGTCCCCTTACGGTCGGAAAAGCCGAGGACATGGATATTGTCGGTAGACTCGGGCACCGGTGCACGAACCTCATCCGAGTCAATGCCGGTGGCAATCACGGCGACGCGCATGTGACCGTTCATCTTCTGATCGAGGCTGGTGCCGAAGATGATGGTGGCTTCCTCGTCCACCTGCTTGCAGATGCGCGAGGCCGCCGCGTCCACCTCGTGAAGCGTGACGTCGGTGCCGCCGGTCACGTTAATCAGAACACCGCGCGCCCCTTCGATCGACGCATTGTCGAGAAGCGGGTTGTTGATCGCCGCCTCGGCCGCTTCCGTGGCGCGATTCTCGCCTTCGGCCTCCCCGGTGCCCATCATCGCCTTGCCCATGGTGCCCATCACCGTGCGGACGTCAGCGAAATCGAGGTTGATGAGGCCGGGGTTGACCATGAGATCGGTCACGCCGCGCACGCCTGCGTGCAGCACGTTGTCAGCCATGCCGAAGGCGTCTGCGAAGGTGGTCTCTTCGCTGGCCACGCGGAACAGGTTCTGGTTCGGGATGACGATCAGCGTGTCCACATACTGGTGGAGCTCCTGAATGCCGCGCTCCGCGATCCGCATGCGCTGGGATCCTTCGAAGTGGAACGGCTTGGTGACGACGCCGACCGTCAGGATGCCGTGCTCGCGCGCGGCACGCGCGATCACCGGCGCTGCGCCGGTTCCCGTGCCGCCGCCCATGCCCGCGGCAATGAACACCATGTTGTTCCCCTCGAGATAGCTCTGGATGTCGTCGAGGGCTTCTTCTGCGGCCACTTTGCCGATGTCGGCACGGGCGCCGGCGCCCAGCCCTTGCGTGATGTTGGCACCGAGGCGCACCCGATGCTCGCACATCGACTGGAAGAGGGACTGCGCGTCGGTATTGGCGACGACAAACTCGACGCCCTCCAGGTCGCCGGCGATCATGTTGTTCACGGCATTGCTGCCGGCACCGCCGACACCGAAGACCGTGATACGTGGTCTGTTTTCCGGTTGCCGTTCCGGCATGAAATCGATGGTCATGGTGTCCTCCTCTACGGTGTTCGTTGGTCGGTGTGTTCCCAGAGGTTGCCCCTCAGCCACCGGCCGAGGCGCGCGAGAGTGTTGGTGAAGGGCCCGGCAGCGGTGTCGCGCGCAGGCACGGCCCATGGCTCTGCGTGCTTTCGCGCCGCATAGACGAGCAGGCCGGCGCAGGTCGCGAATTCGGGGCCTGAGACGGCTTGCGCCAGACCGGGCAGGGAGAGTGGGCGGGCCAACCGGACCTGCTTGTCGAGGATTCGGCCGGCGAGGTCGGCGAGGTCAGAGGTCTGGCTCGCGCCGCCGCTGATGACGACGCGGTTTCCCGACCACCTGTCGAGCCCGCTCGCTTCGATTCGGGCGCGGGCAAACTCGAAGATCTCTTCGAGGCGGGCACGCACGATCCGCGTGAGCATGGGGCGCGGCACATGGTGGGCAGCGCCGGAGTGGCCGTTCTCAGGCCCGATCTCCGGCACCTCGATGGTTTCGTTTGCGTCCGCCGTCTCGTCTGCCGGGCTCCCATGGAGGCGCTTCATGCGCTCCGCGCTCGCGATCGGTGTCGACAGTCCTTGTGCGATGTCATTGGTGACGTGATCCCCGCCGATTGGGAGGGTCTCCGTCCACACCAGATTGCCGCCACTGAAGATGGCGAGCTTGGTCGTGCCGCCGCCGATGTCGACGCAGGTAGCCCCAAGATCGATCTCGTCGGAGACCAGGCATGCGAGGCCCGAGGCGTAGGCGGCCGCCACAGGTACAGCTACCTGCAGATCGCAGTGGGAGACGCAGGTAAGCAGATTGCGCAAACTACCGTTCGGAACGCTCACCACATGCAGACGAACCTGGAGGCTCTCGCCGTACATGCCGCGCGGATCCCTGATGCCCGGCGCTCCGTCGAGGGCGTAGTCGATGGGCACGGCGTGCAGGATGTCGCGCTCGCGCCCGTCGTCCGACAGCTGCAACTGGTCGAACGCGCGCTGAATGTGGCGCTCCGCGATCTCGCGGCCGCCGACGTCGACCTCGACATCGGCGAAACTCGAGCTCGGTGCGCCGCCCGAGGTGCCGACGAAGACGCTGCGAACGGTCTCGCCAGCCATCCGTTCAGCGCGGTGGACAGCGGTACGGATCGCCTCCTCCGCCTGGGCCATGTCGACGACCCGGCCGGCGTGCATGCCGGCGGCGACCTCCTGACCGCTGCCGACGACGGAGAGCGTGCCTTCGGCGTCGCGGTGGGCGACGAGGCAGGCCACCTTGGTCGTGCCGATGTCGAGGGCTGCGATCACAGCGTCAGAGCTCCCAGTCTCTTCATGTGCGGTCGTCGGCGGGCAGCTCGGGCGGCCGGGCGCGGAAAATCGTCCGGTCGGGGAGGCGCAGGTCGACGACCGCGATCGGCTCGTCGAGGAGGCGGTGGTCGCCGATCTCCCTGACGAGGCGCGCCCAGGCTTCTCCGATCTCGATCTCGGGGAGCTTGGCCTCAAGGCCGTTGTCGAAATGGAGCGTCCAGCGCCGCCCGCCGATCCAGATGGCCGCCTGCACACGCCCCGACAGCGCCGGGTTGGTCGCCATCGCATCGAGCAGGGTTGGCATGTGGTCGAGCGCACCGTCGCCCACGATGATCGGCAAATGGGCAAACTGAGCGACTGATTCGGCGGCGATTTCCGCGCCGGCGCGGTCGACCATGACCAATCGTTGATTGCGCTGCCACAGCGCTACCGGCGTGCGCTCGACAATGCGCACATGGATCGTGGACGGCAGATGGCGTTCGACGGTCACGCTCTCGACCCAGCCGATGGCCTGAATACGGTCGCGCGCGGCGGCTAGATCCACGTCGAAGATGGGCGTACCGAAATCGATACTCACGGCAGCGTGGATCGCGTCGGGCGACGATTGGTTCTGGCCCTCGGTGTGGATGCGCTGCACCGTCATGCCCGCGTCTGCCGTCGCCGAAACGAAGCCCGCTCTGATGCCGTCGCCCACGCCCTTGAGCGTGCCGGGCTGGACGACCCAGATCGCCGCAGCAACGATCCCGCCGCCCGTCAGCGCAATGGCCGCCCACTTGAGCACGCGCCGCGAGGCAAGGCGGGACACGCCCGGGCGCGGCGCCGGCCGCGCGGCCTCCTTCCGTGTGCCGAAGAGGCTCAGCTGTCGCATGCGGCGTTCTCCACGAGCCAGCGGACGAGCTCCTCGAAGCTGATGCCCGCGTCGGCGGCGATCTCGGGCACGAGCGAGAGCGGCGTCATGCCCGGTTGGGTATTGATTTCGAGCAAGTAGAAGCGGCCCGGCTCGCCCGCCGTGTCGTCGTAGCGGAGATCGGCGCGGCTCACGCCCCGGCAGCCGAGCGCCCGGTGGGCTTTGAGCGCGATCTCCAGCGCTTCGGCATAGGCGTCCGGATGGATCGGGGCTGGCATGTGGTGGTCGGCGCGGCCCTCAGTGTACTTGGCCTCGTAGTCGTAGAAGCGCCCCTTCGGCCGGATCTCGATGGCGCCGAGCGCGCGCTCCCCCATCACCGCTACCTGGATCTCGCGCCCCGGGATGTAGCGCTCGACAAGCACCTGATCGCCAAAGGGCCAATCGCCGTTGGGCAGCACCGCGTTGTCGCCGCTGAAAACGAGCTGGACGCCCACGCTGGAGCCCTGGTCGAGTGGCTTGATGACGTAGGGCGGCTCGCCGGCGGCGCCGGCGGCGATCTCGGTGCGGCGCATCACGCGGCCCTCGGGGCAGGCGAGCCCGGCATCGGCGAAGAGCTGCTTCGCCGCGGGCTTGTCCATTGCCAGCGCAGAGGCGAGCACGCCCGAATGGGAGTAGGGCAGGCCCATGACCTCGAGCAGCCCCTGGACGCATCCGTCCTCGCCGATGGAGCCGTGCAGGGCATTGAACACAACGTCCGGTCGGACCTCGGCCAGGGTTGCCGGCAGGTCTCGGGTTACGTCGATGCCAGTCACGCGATAGCCGCCCTCGGCAAGCGCACGCTCCACGGCGTCACCGGACACCAGCGACACCTCGCGCTCGGCGGACCAGCCGCCCTTTAGCACGGCGACATGCTTGCCTGCGGCGCTCATACTTCGCCTTCCCCTCTATCCTCGGGCCAGCAGCCGTGTCGGCCGATCCTGCGAATCTCCCACTTGAGCGAGAGGCCGGTTTTCTGCTCGACGCGGCGGCGAACCTCCTCGCCGAGCCCCTCGATGTCCGAGGCCGTAGCGCCGCCGGCATTGACGATAAAGTTGCAGTGCTGCTCCGAAATCTGGGCTCCGCCCCGGGCGAGGCCGCGGCAGCCGGCCTTGTCGATCAACTCCCACGCCTTGTGGCCTTCGGGGTTGGTGAAGGTGCTGCCGCCGGTGCGGGCGCGGATCGGCTGACTCGCTTCCCGCGCGGCGTTGATCTCTTCCATATGACGGGCGATCGCAGCGGGTTCTCCACGACGCCCGGCGAGTACGGCCGAGACAAGTATCCAGTCGTCCGGCACGTCCGAATGGCGGTAGGAGAGGCCCATCGCATCCGGCGCGAGCACGTGCATGGTGCCGTCGCCGTCAAGCGCCCGCGCCTCGACGAGAACATCGGCCATCTCGTAGCCGTAGGCGCCCGCATTCATGCGGAGCGCGCCGCCGATGGTGCCGGGAATGCCGCTGAGAAAGGCCAGGCCGTCGACCCCTTGATCGCGGCAATAGCGAGCGACGTTCATGTCGAGAGCGCCGGCGCCGGCATCGACCAGCGCGCGCTCATCCTGCCAACGCACGCGCACATCGCGAAATCCCTGCCGCAGGCGGACGACAACGCCCTCCACGCCGCCGTCGCGCACCAGAAGGTTGGAGCCGAGGCCGATCACGGTTACCGGCACATCGGCAGGGCGGGCAGCGAGGAAGTGCGCGAGATCGTCAATATCCGCCGGCCGAAACACGACATCGGCGCGGCCGCCGGCGCGGAACCAGACCGTCCGGGAGAGGTCAACGTCGAACGCATAGCGGCCGCGAACCCTTGGCAGCCTGTCGTCCCAGTCTGCCATCTTGCTGCTCGCCATCATGACGACTGCCCGGCCGGGCTTGCCGCCCTCGCGCCGTCCCCGAGGCCTTCGAGGGCGGCGGGAAGCGCCCGTGCCCAGTGGGTGATGCTGCCGGCGCCGAGGCAGACGACGAGGTCGCCGGGCTCCACCAGGGTGTCGATCATTGCCGGCAAGGCTTCGGGCTCCTCGAGCGGGAGCACATGGCGGTGGCCGTGGCGCCACAGGCCCTCGACCAACGCCTCGCGGTCGATCCCTTCGATGGGCTGCTCGCCGGCAGGATGAACGTCGGCGACGACGACCGTGTCTGCGTCGTTGAAGCAGCTGCAGAACTCCTCGAAGAGATCGCGCAGGCGCGTGTAGCGATGGGGCTGCACGACGGCGACGATGCGCCGGTGATAAGCGCTGCGTGCGGCGCTGAGGACGGCGGCGATCTCGACCGGGTGGTGTCCGTAATCGTCGATCACCGTGACCCCGCCAACGACGCCGACCTTGGTGAAGCGGCGCTCGACACCTGCAAATTCCGCCAGCGAGCGGCGGATCACGGCCTCGGGAAAGCCCATCTCGCGGCCGACGGCGATCGCCGCGAGGGCGTTCTGCACGTTGTGCGCGCCCAGCATCGGGAGCCGCACACCCTCCATGGTGCCGTGCCGCTCGTGGACGTAGCCGGAGACGACGACATCGAAGGTCGAGCCCAGCAGGTCGCCAGCGATGTTGACCGCCCTCACCTCGGCTTGGGGGCTCAAGCCGTATGTCACGATGCGCCGGTCCTCGATGCGCCCGATCAGGGCCTGCACCTCCGGGTGGTCGATGCAGAGCGCGGCGACACCGTAGAAGGGGATGTTCTCGACAAAGGACTGATAGGCCCAACGCACGGCGTCGAAGTCGCCGTAAAACTCCATGTGCTCGCGGTCGATATTGGTGATGACGGCGGCGATGGCCGGCAGCTTGACAAAGCTGCCGTCGGACTCGTCGGCCTCGACGACCATCCAATCGCCGGCGCCCAGGCGTGCGTTGGTGCCGTAGGCATTGATGATGCCACCGTTGATGACCGTCGGATCCATCCCGGCGCAGTCGAGCATGGCTGCGATGATCGAGGTCGTGGTCGTCTTGCCGTGGGTGCCGGCAACCGCCACCGACCACTTGAGCCGCATCAGCTCGGCCAGCATCTCGGCCCGTTGCACCACGGGGATGTGGCGCTCGCCGGCGGCCACGATCTCGACGTTGTCTTCGGCGATGGCCGACGAGACGACCAGCACCGCCACGTCGTCGATGGTCTCGGCACCGTGGCCGCGGGAGATCGGAATGCCCAGCGCGCGCAGGCGACGCACGGTCGCGCTCTCGGCGATGTCGCTGCCTTGGACCCGGTAGCCGAGGTTATGCATGATCTCGGCAATGCCGCTCATGCCGATTCCGCCGATGCCGACGAAGTGGATCGTGCCGATGGTGAAGGGCATCGCCTTCATGCCGCGCCCCCGCCGCGTTCCGCCAACGCCGCCTGTTGGGCCGGGCCGCCGATCAGGCCCTCGACGAGGTCGGCCAGTGCGTGTGCCGCATCGGGCCGGGCGAAGCTCTGTGCCGAGGCCGCGCGCCGGGTCAGCTCGGCGGGCTCTGCCATGAGCGTCTCGAGCTCCTGAGCGAGCCGCGCCGACGTGAACGATGGCTGCGCGATCATGATGGCCGCACCGGCTGCCACCATGGCCCGCCCGTTCGCGCTCTGGTGGTCGTCCGCGGCGATCGGCAGCGGCACCAGGATCGCCGGCCGTCCCGCTGCGGCGAGCTCGGCGATGGTCGACGCGCCTGCGCGGCAGATCACGAGGTGCGCCTCGCCGAGGCGCGCCGGCATGTCCTCGAAGAAGCGCGCGAGCCGCGCCTCCACCCCCGCCTCGCCGTAGCTGCGCTCGACTCCAGCCAGGTCCTCCGGGCGGCATTGCTGGCTCACCTCGATCCGCCGCCGGAGAGACTGCGGCAGCGCCGCCACCGCCGCCGGTACGATTTCGGCGAAAACCCGCGCACCCTGGCTGCCGCCGGTCACCAGCAGGCGGAACGGCCCGTCCGGTGCGGGCGGGTCGTACTGAGTGCCGCGCAACGCCGCGATGGCGGCGCGCACGGGGTTTCCCACATGCGTGACGAGGCCCGCACGGTTGCGGGGAATCCGCTCGGTCTCTGGAAACGACGTGGCGATCGCCGCCGCGCGGCGGGCGAGCATCCGGTTGGCGCGCCCGAGCACCGCATTCTGCTCGTGCAGCACGCTCGGGATGCCGAGCCGCCCGCTCGCCACCAGCGGCGGCACCGACGGATAGCCGCCGAATCCCACGGCCGCCGCCGGGCGAATCCGGCGCAGCACGCACGCGGCCTGTATGACCGCACGCACGAGCCCGAGCACGGCGAGGCCGCGCGCCAACGGCCCGCGTACGCTCGGGCTCCGGCTGGCGATGGCGTGTCTTTCGATGCGCCCCAGAACGTCGCCGAATGCGACGCCCCTCCGATCCGTCATGAGAACAAGACGACGGCCACGTGCTTCCAGCTCCGCCGCAAGGGCCTCCGCCGGAAACACGTGGCCGCCAGTTCCGCCTGCTGCGAGGAGAATGGGAGGGTTGGGCGCAGGCGTTCTCAAAGCACGTATCCTTCTCCGCTCCGCCGTTCGCGGGTCAGCGCGAGCACCATTCCGAGGCCGATTGCGGTCGCCATCGCCGACGAGCCGCCGTAGCTCAGGAACGGAAGGGTCATCCCCTTGGCGGGAAGGAGTCTGATTGCGACTCCCATGTTGATCAGGGCCTGGAAGCCGAATTGGGCGAGCAGGCCGGCGACCGCGATCAGCGAGAACAGATCGCCGCCGCGCATGGCGCGGGCGAATCCGCGGAAGACGATGAAGGCGAACAGCCCGATGATGACGATGCAGGCGATGACGCCGAACTCCTCGGCGGCAACGGCAAAGATGAAGTCGGTGTGCGCATCGGGCAGCGCGTTCTTGACGGTCCCCTCGCCCGGCCCGCGGCCGAACAGCCCCCCGGCCTCGAAGGCGCGCAGCGAGGTGTCGACCTGATAGGTATCGCCGGTCGTGGGGTCGATGAACTGGTCGATGCGGTTCTTGACATGCGTCAGATGGTGGTAGGCGAAAAAGAGGCCGCCTGCCGTCGCTGTGCCGCCCACCACTGCAAGCGCGAGTGGCATGCCGGCCACGAACATCTGCACGAACCAGACGGCGGCCACCGTCGTCGCCATCCCGATATCCGGCTGCAGGACGAGAAGAAGCGCGGCGAGGATCACGGGGACCGACGCGAAGAGCTTGCCGTAGGGCAGCTGCTCTTCCTTAGATCGCGCGAGGACCGCAGCCATGAACACTGCAAGGCAGGGCTTGGCGAATTCGGACGGCTGCAGGTGAAAACCGCCCAGCGGCAACCACCGGCGCGCACCGTTCAGCTCCGCCCCGATGATGAGCGTGAGTGCAAGAAGAGCGATGCTCAGGACGGTGCCTGTGGTGCCGATCCGCTTGACGCCGGCGCGGGAGAGCAGCGACACGCCAAGCATCACGATCAGCGCCACCGGCAGGAAGAGCAGGTGCTGGCGGGCAAAGTGGAAGGAATCGAGGCCGATCCGCTCGGCGGCGGCCGGGCTGGCGGCCAGCGCCAGGGCCGCGCCGACCAGCATGAGCAACAGCACCGCTGTCAGCACCCAGCGGTCGACAGCCCACCACCAGCGGCCGAGCAGGCTCGTGTCCGCGCGGGAGAAGGGCGTCACCGCGTGCACGACTTAGCCTCCTCCCCGGCGGCGGCCCGATCGACGGCAACCAGCGCGCGAAACCGATCGCCGCGCTGCTCGAAGTCGCTGAACTGATCGAACGATGCACAGGCCGGCGAGAACAGCACTACGGTGCCCTCGCGCCCGTTCTGGCAGGCGGCGTCGAGCGCGGCCGCCACGGCGCGGTCGAGGGTGCCGCAGCGGGTTACCGGCAGTTGACCCTCGAGCGTGGTCGCGAAGCGCTCCTCGGCCTCGCCGATGAGGAAAGCATGGGCGATGCGCGGGAAGACGGGCGCGATGGCGTCGATTCCGCCTTCCTTGGGCCGCCCGCCGGCGATCCAGTAGACATTCTCGAAGCAAGCGATCGCCCGCGCCGCCGCCTCGGCATTCGTCGCCTTGCTGTCGTTGATGACCGGGATGCCACCGACGCTGCCGATCTTCTCCATCCGGTGGGGCAGGCCGGGAAAATCCAGGAGCGCCTGCGCCAGCCGGTCGGGCGGGAGCCCGCAGGCCCGTGCCGCTGCGAAGGCCGCCGCGGCGTTCTGCCAGTTGTGCGTTCCGGGCAATGCTGCCGCCTGCGAAAGGTCGCAGACCGCCTTGCCATTCTCGTGAAGAATCCCCTTTGCGACGGAAACGCCTTGGCGCGATCGGGCCGCCACGGTCACCGGCACCACCTGGAGCTGTGCCCGCTCCCGGAGCGACTCGTGGACGACGCGCGAGATCGGATCGTCGATGCCGATGACGGCAGTCCCGAGCCGGCCGGGGCGGAAAATCTGGCGCTTCGCGTCGACGTAGGCCGCCATGGTTCCGTGACGGTCGAGATGGTCCGGAGCGACATTCAGGAGCACGCCGATGTCGAAGGTCGTCTCGACGGTCAAATCGAGCTGGTAGGAGGAGAGCTCGAGGACGAAGGTCCCGTCGCCTGGCACCGGCGCAAGATCGAGGGCGGCGGTCCCCAGATTGCCGCCGACCCGAACGTGGCGGGTGCCGGCCGAACGCAGCAGATGACCGATGAGCGCCGTCGTCGTCGATTTGCCGTTGGTGCCGGTGACGCCGATGTAGCGGGGCTCCGGCAACGTGCGCCAGAGGAGCTCGATATCGCCGACCAACTCGACGCCAGCATCGTGGGCGGCAACGATGGCGGGGTGTGAGAGCGGGACACCGGGGCTTGGCACCAGAGCAGCAATGCCGTCCTCGGCGCCAGCGGGTCGCACCTCGAAGCCTTGGTCCCGTGCCGCCGCGCGCGCCGCCGGCAGATCGTCCCAACAGAGCACGCGGGCACCGCCGGCGCTGAGCGCCCGCGCTGCGGCGAGGCCGGAGCGGGCGAGCCCGAGCACGGCCACCGGCCGGTTGCGATAGAGCGGGACCCGGATCACAGGCTCACCTCAGCTTGAGCGTCGAGAGCCCGATCAGGGCGAGGATCACGGCAATCACCCAGAAGCGAATGACGATGGTCGGTTCCGCGAACCCCTTCTTCTCGAAATGATGGTGCAGCGGTGCCATCGCGAAGACCCGCCGACCAAGGAGCTTGAACGAGGCGACCTGCACGATCACCGAGACCGCTTCGAGCACGAACAGCCCGCCCACGATGGCGAGCACAATCTCGTGCTTGGTCATCACCGCGACGAGGCCGAGCGCTGCACCGGCGGAGAGCGAGCCGGTGTCCCCCATGAAGACCATCGCCGGCGGGGCGTTGAACCAGAGGAAACCCAGTCCCGCGCCGACCAGAGCACCGCAGAAGACCGCAAGCTCGCCGGAGCCTGGCACGTGGTGGACCTGGAGGTAGTCGGCGAACACGCTGTTGCCCACCACGTAGGCGATCAGGGCGAAGCAGGCGGCGGCGATCATGATCGGCACGATCGCCAGGCCGTCGAGGCCGTCGGTCAGGTTGACGGCATTGGACGAGCCGATGACGACGAAGACGGCGAAGGGCACCGAGAACCAGCCGATGTCGATCAGCAGCGACTTCACGAAGGGCAACGCGAGGCCGTGATCGAGCGGCGCCTCCAGAATCATCGTGACCCAGAAGACGACTCCCAGCGCAAGCACCAGCTCGGCGGCGACCTTGATGCGGATGTTCAGGCCTCGGTGGCTGCGATTCAGAAGTTTCATCGCGTCGTCGGTGAAGCCGATGGCACCGAACCCGATCGTGACCACCAGCAGCGCCCAGATGAGCGGATTGGTCATGTCGGCCCAGAGCAGCGTCGCCACGGTGACGGCAAGCAGGATCAACACCCCGCCCATGGTCGGCGTCCCCGCCTTGGCCGCGTGGGTCTCGGGCCCGTCGGCACGGATGGGCTGGCCCAGCGTTTGACGCGCGCGCAGCGCACGTATCAGCGCCGGCCCGAAGGCGAAGCTGATGAGCAGACCGGTCACCACCGCCGCGCCGGTGCGAAACGTCAGGTACTGGAAGACGTTGAAGATGCCGATCGAGTCCGAGAGCGGATACAGCAGGTTGAAGAACATGGCGCGGCGAGCCCTTCTCAGTCATGACCGTCGAGCGGCCGTCGCATCGGCGGCGAGACTCCGCACGATCGGCCCCATGCGGCTGCCGAGCGAGCCCTTGACCAGAACCACGTCGCCCGAACGGAGTTCCGCGCGCAGAATGTCGGTCAGATCTTCCGAGTCCGGTGCGTGGGCGCCGCGTCGGGCAGGGTCGAGAGCGCGATGGAGGTGGGCCATCAGCGGGCCCACGGTGAAGACGAGATCGATCCCGGCGGCTTCGAGATCGCCGGCGAGTTCGGCGTGCCAGCGCTCTGCCGCCTCGCCGAGCTCCAGCATGTCGCCGAGCACGGCGAGCCGCCGTCCGCCCGGCGCGAGCGGAGCTATCTCGGCAAGCGTTGCGATTGCCGCGCGAACGGCCGCCGGGCTCGCGTTGTAGCTCTCATCGATCAACTCGCAGAGACCGCCCGCAACCGGAATGCGGTGGCGCACGCCCCGGCCCGCACCCGGCGCAACCGTGCGGAGCGCGCGGGCTGCATGCTCGACCGGTGCGCCGGCGGCGCGGACACAGGCCAGCACGGCCACACTGTTCAACGCCCAGTGCCGGCCGGAGAACGCGATTTCGTAGTGAAGTACGGCGCCGTCGATCGCAGCGGTCACGGTGCCGCCGGTGGCGGTGGGTTGCCATGCGAGGAGCCGCGCATCCGCGCGCGCGTTCTCGCCGAACGACACGATGCGTCCCGCGCCTGCGCTGCGCGCGGCGGCGGCCAGCCGATCGAAATAGTCGTTGTCCCGGTTCAACACGGCCGTGCCGCCCGGCTCGAGACCTTCGAAAATCTCGGCCTTGGCGTCGGCGACAGCGTCGAGGCTGGTGAAGAATTCGGTGTGAGTCGCGGCGATTGTGGTAATCAACACGGTATGCGGACGGGCCAGACGGGAGAGCGGGCCGATCTCGCCGGGATGATTCATCCCGACCTCGAACACGCCGTAGGCGGCGCCCTGCGGCAGACGGGCGAGGCTGAGCGGCACGCCGATATGGTTGTTGAGATTGCCTGCGCTGGGGAGCGTGGCGCCGCAGCTCGCGAGCGCACTTGCAAGCATCTCCTTGGTCCCGGTCTTGCCGACACTGCCGGTGATCGCGACGATGTGGGCGGCGCTCCGCTCACGGGCCCGGCCGGCCAGGGTGCGCAGACCCTCGAAGGTATCCACCACAAGCAGCAGCGGCACGCCCTCGGCTCGCGCTTCGGGTTGACGGCTTACCATCGCCGCCGCCGCCGCGCGCTCGAACGCGGCCTGCACGAAGTCGTGGCCGTCATGATTGGGGCCGGCGAGCGCGACGAACAGATCGCCCGCCTCGACGCTGCGGCTGTCGATGGAGACGCCGGTTGCGCTCCAGGGCTCGGGCGCCCGCCCGCCGGTCGCGGCAACGGCTTCCGTCGAGGTCCACAGCGGGACGTTGTGACAAGACCGGCTCATGCCGCCCATCCGCCCGCGCTCACGGTCATGGCAGACCGTGCGACGTCGGCATCGTCGAACGCGATCTCGCGATCACCCACGATCTGCTCCCGCTCATGGCCCTTGCCGGCGATGAGCAGACCGTCGCCAGCGCCCAGCCCCTCGACCGCGGTGCGAATGGCCCGGCCACGGTCGCCGATCTCCACCGCGCCGGGACAGGCGTCGAGGATCGCCCGCCGGATCGATGCCGGGTCTTCGCGGCGGGGATTGTCGTCGGTGACGACGACCCGGTCGGCGAGCCGCGCCGCGACCTCGCCCATCTCGCGCCGTTTGCCGACATCCCGCTCGCCGCCGCAGCCGAAGACCACTACGAGCGTGCGCGGCACCAGCGGGCGCACGGCACGCAAGGCCGCCGCCAGCGCGTCGGGAGTGTGTGCGTAATCCACGAAGACGGCAGCACCGGCCGGATGGCCGGCAACCCGTTGCAGCCTGCCCGGCACGCCATCCAGAGCGCGGAGCGCTTGGACGGCGTCCGCGGCATCCACGCCCGTCGCCAGCGCGAGGCCGACAGCAGCCAACGCATTGTGTGCCTGGAACGCGCCGGGGAACGGCAGAGCGACGTCGTGCAAGGCACCCAGGATCGCGACGCTCAGGTCCTGGCCGACCTCGGAGTCGTGGCGAGCCAACAGCCGCAGGTCCGAGCCGGCGGCGCCATAGATGAGCACCTGCTGCCCCCGAGCGCGGCAGCGCCCGGCGAGCCTCGCCACGCGCGCGTCGTCGGCGTTGAGAACTGCAGTGCCGTCCGCCGCCATGACCTGCTCGAAGAGGCGCGCCTTCGTCGCGAAGTAGGCGTCAGGGTCGGCGTGGTAATCCATGTGATCGCGCGAGAAGGTCGTGAATGCCGCCGCCTCGACGCAGACGCCATCCAGACGGTGCTGGGCAAGCCCGTGGCTCGACGCCTCTAGTGCCAGATGGTCGATGCCGTCTGCGGCAAGCTCGGCCAGCACGCGATGCAGGGCGATGGGATCGGGCGTCGTGTGCTGCAGAGGACGCCGCCCGCCGTCCATACGGGCGCCGAGAGTCCCGAGGGACGCTGCCTTGCGGCCCGAGGCCCGCCAGATCTGGCGGGTGAAGTCGGCCACCGAAGTCTTGCCGTTGGTCCCGGTGACGCAGGCCACTACTGAGGGCTGAGCCCCGTAGTAGCGCGCGGCCGCGACCGCGAGCCGGTGCCGCGGGTTGGCATCGGTCACGAGGCTGACTCCGCGCGCCAGGCCCGGGTCGGTCCCATCTGGGGCGAGCACCGCGACCGCGCCGCGGGCCACGGCATCGGGGATGAAGTCGACGCCCGAGACACGCGTGCCGGGGAGCGCCGCGAACAGGTAGCCGGGACGCACAGCGCGCGAATCGGACGCGAGCCCCGTGACCTCCACGTCGTCCGCCGCCGACCGGGGGATCAGTTCAGAGAGACGCATGACGCCCCCCTTCAACGCTCTCCCAAACGATCGACGGCACTTCTTCGGTCTCGCCAGGCTCGATTGCGGACGGGATTCCGAGAAGCGGTGCGATGCGCTCGATGACCGTGCCGGCCACGGGCGCCGCGGTCCAGCCCGCCGTGGCGAAGCCGAAGGTCTCCTCGGTGCCCTTGGGCTCGTCCATCAGCGTGAGCACCGCATAGCGAGGCCGGTCGATGGGGAAGACGCCGACGAAGTTGGTGATCATGCTGTCGCGCTTGTAGGCGCCGCCGATGGCCTTTTCGGCCGTGCCGGTCTTCCCACCCACCAGGTAGCCGGGAACCGCCGCCTTCCTGCCGGTGCCCTCGGCCACCACGGCGTAGAGCAGCATGCGCATGATGGCGGAGGTCTCGGCACTGATGACCCGCCGTTGCACCAGGTTTGCGCCCGGCTCGCGCTTCAGCAGCGTCGGCGTCACTGCGATGCCGCCGTTGACGAGCACGGCATAGCTCGCGATCAGGTGCAGCGGAGTCACCGCGAGCCCGTGGCCGAAGCCGACCGTCATCGTGGTGTGATCGGACCAGCGCCGGGGCGCGATCGGCCAGCCGCGCTCCGGCGACTCCAGCGGCATCCGCTCGAACATGCCGAGCGCGTCGAGAAAGGCCCGCTGCCGCTTCGCGCCCACTTCCATCGCCAGCCGCGCTGCACCGATGTTGGAAGAGTGGATGAGTATCTCCGGCACCGTCAGCCAGCGGTTTTCCGGGTGGTGGTCGCGGATGAGGTAGCGCGAGACCTTGATCGGTTCAGTGGCATCGAAACTGTCCTCGATCCCGGTGATGCCGTGATCGAGCGCCATGGCGATGGTGAAGGGCTTGAAGGTCGAGCCCAGCTCGTAGGTGCCGAGAGTGGCGCGGTTGAAGAGAGCGTCCGCGCCGCTCCGGTCCGGCCCCTTCGGGTCGAACGAGGGTAGGCTGACCAGGGCCAGCAACTCGCCGCTCTCCACATCCATCACCATGCCGGCGGCACCGACCGCCCGATGAGCGTTCATGGTTTCGGCGAGCGCCTCGGCGAGAACGTGTTGGACCCGGATGTCGAGCGAGAGTGCGAGCGGGCCCTGGTGGGCCTCGGCGCGCCGTCGCAGCTCCTCGTCGACCGCCTTCTCGACGCCGGCGAGGCCGCGATTGTCCACGTCCGTGAAACCGACGGCGTGTGCGAAGAGGCGGCCCTGGGGATAGAGGCGCTGTTCCTGGCGCTCCAACCAGAGACCGGGAACACCGAGCCGGTTGATGGCGTGCGACTGCTCCGGCGTCAGGTTGTGCCGCAGCAGCGCGGTCTTTCTGCCGGACGCGATGAGAGAGGCCGCGCGCTCCAGGTCGAGATCGGGGAACACGCGACCCAGCGCGGCGAGGGCCTCCTCGCGATCGAAGATCTTTCTGGGCTCCACGTAAAGCGTGTGGGTCGGCAGGTTGGAGGCCAGGAGAACACCGTTGCGGTCCACGATGTCCGCTCGCCCGGCCGGATTGAAGGCGGCCACTCCACCGGCGCCCGTCGTGCCGACTGGGGCGCCAATCACCGCCACATCGAGGGTGCGCACGATCAGCGCACCGAAGCAGAGAAGGAAGACCACTCCGGTGGCCAGCAGGCGGCCGCGCGCGCGCTCCAGAAGCGCCGGCGCCGGCGCTTCCGTCGCACCCGGAGGCAGCGGCGAGCGATCGCGGCGCCACCAGCGCCGTATCGCCAGGTCCCTCACCGCTCAACCTCCGCGCCGATCGGGATGACCAACGCAGAGGGCCCGGCGGCCCGCCCAGGCAACCAGCGGACCTGCGAGGGCCGCACCTGCTCTAGCGGCAGGTGGCGCGCGGCTAGAGACGCAATTCTTGACGGACGGGTGAGGTAGCTCCACTCGGAGCGGAGCACCCGGATCGCTTCGACATGGCGCTGACGGTCGAGCTCGAGCGCGGCAAGCTCGCGCTCGAGCCCCCTCACCTCGTGCTTCACGAGGAAGAGCGCGAGCATCGAGAGCACGAACGCTGCGATCGATATGAGAACCAGGTGCCGCATCATGCGACGAGCCTCTCGTGCCACGGCGGCGCGCCGGTGCGCTCGGCCGCACGCAGCCGCGCCGAGCGTGCCCGCGGGTTCGCCGAGATCTCCGATCCGTCCGGCTTGAGCGCCCGGCGGGTCAGCAGCCTGAAGGTCGGATCGGGCAATTTCGTGGCAGCGTGCGGCTCGTGGCGATTGGGCTGCCGCTGCCCGCTCCGCTCGCGGAAGAAGCGCTTCACGGGCCGGTCCTCAAGCGAGTGGAAGGACACGACGATGGCGCGCCCCCCCGGCCGCAGAAGCCGCTCGACCTGCTGAAGCCCCCGCTCGATCTCGCCGATCTCGTCGTTGACGCGGATGCGGAGCGCCTGGAAGGTGCGCGTCGCCGGGTCGATCCTGCCTTGAGGCCGCCGCGCCGCGGCCCGTCGCACGATTTCGGCGAGTTGGCCGGTGCGGGTGATCGGAGCCTCGGCACGGGCCGCGACGATGGCCCGCGCGATGGCGCGTGCCCGGCGCTCCTCGCCGAAGCCGGCAATGATCGTGGCCAGTTCGGCTTCCGTCCCGCCATTGACGAGGTCGGCTGCGGTCGGTCCCGGATCGGCCTGATTCATGCGCATGTCCAGAGGTCCGTCGAGACGGAACGAGAAGCCCCGCGAGGCGTCATCGAGCTGGCGCGAGGAGAGGCCGAGATCGAGGACGATCCCGTCCACCGCGTGCACGCCGTGGGGCGCGAGCAGGGACGCCATTTCGGCGAAGCGACCGTGGAGCAGGATCAGCCTGCCGTCGAACCGCGTAGACAGCGCACCGCCCGCGCCGAGCGCGGCCGCATCGCGATCGATCCCGTACACCACGCAGGAGGCCGCCTCGAGCAGGGCCCGGCTGTGGCCGCCGCCGCCGAAGGTGCCGTCCACATAGATGCCGCCGTCCTTGGGGGCGATGAGGGAGAGCATCGCCTCCTTCATTACCGGGACATGGCCGGAGGCGGCGCTCACCGATCCCCTCCCGGCGCCGGCGGCAGTTCCGGCTCGGCGGCGTCCTCGGAGGATTGCCCCTGCTCTGCTTTCCGGGCGGCTTCGAGGATCGCGGGGTCCCAGATCTGAAACTCGTGGCCCAGACCGACGAATGCGGCGTGGGTGGCAATCCCCGCATGGGCAAGCAGCTCGCCCGGCAGCAGCACGCGACCGTCGGCGTCTAAGGGGAGACGCTGAACGGCCGAGAAGAGCCTCATTCGCTTTCTGGTGGAAACGGTGTCAAAGGGATCGTCCGCACGGTACGTGTCGCTCCACTGCCTGAGGACATCTTCCTCACAGCCGGTCAGGGACTTGCTGCCATCGATCGAGGGGTAGACCGCGATTCCGTTAAAGGATTGCCGGGCCAGCTCATTGCGGAAGGAGGCGGGGACGGAGACCCGCCCCTTTCGATCCACCTTGTTGACGAACGTGTAAGTGAAGAGAGCCACCGCTTGCTCCTTGGGCGCGAGCCCTGATCGCCGTGCCGTCGCTCGTAACCGCTCCAATCTGTTCCCGGACTCATCCCGGGCTTTCATGGGATAGCATGGTACTTCATGGGACATGATGGTCGCAAGACAAAAATTCAAGTGTTCAGGCGGTCGCGCAAGTGCAGCGATCCGACGACTCGAAACTCATGGCGGAGCGAGATCGGAGAGGATGATTAGAACGCCAGTCACAGCCGGTGCGGACATAGTCCCGGCGGAGATCAACTATATGTTCCGCAAATGTTCTCTTTGCCCGTTACTGGCGGCGGCTACGGGGAGTCCATATCGATATCGGAATATATTGCGGTTGAGGGATCATCTCCCCTCAACATCTTGAGATGGTCGTTCCTGGGACGCAGGCGGGGACAGGTGCCAGACGGCCTGTAAGCCGGGTTCTGTCCGTGGGCGTCCGCCCACGCGATGGCCATTCATCTGGGACGCCCGTCACCGGACGCCTCGCGCGACCGACCCGGGCGGCAGGTCCGGAAACCGACTTGGTGCGATCCTGCGACCGCCCCGCGCCGCCCCTACTTGGTCTTGCTCCCGGAGGGGTTTGCCATGCCGCACCCGTTGCCGGGTGCGCGGTGCGCTCTTACCGCACCCTTTCACCCGTGCTCGCCGGCCTTGCGACCCTGAGCGAGCGGTCTGCTCTCTGTGGCACTTTCCCTGGGGTCGCCCCCGCCGGGTGTTACCCGGCTCCGTGCTTCCGTGGAGCCCGGACTTTCCTCCGCCGCGCGCCTCAGGCGGCGACGGCGGCCATCCGGCCGTCTGGCCGATCCTGACTACGCCTGCGCTCGGACTCGGTCAAGCCACTCTCAACTTGCCGTGGCAGCAAGCGCACATATCCGGTCGAGCACGGCGTCCGTGCCGGCATCGATGACCCCATCAACGCGCGCCTGACGGAAATGCCGCTGAAAGGCGCGCACGACGGCCGCCGTAGAAGTGCCGAAGTCGGCGTCGGTTGCCAGCCCGTAGCCGACCGCGCGCAGCCGCTCCTGTCGCCGCCGGACGGCAGCGCCACGATTGCCCTGGCGCAGTGCACGGCCCTCCCCCACAGGCTCGGGGACGCTCTCCGGCCAGAGACCGATGCCCGCCTCGGCGAGGCGCGCCCAGTCGAAGAGCTCGCCGGGATCCTGCCGACGCTCGGGCGCAATGTCGGAATGCGCCACCACGTTGCAGGGGTCGATGGCGTGCCGCTCGACGATCGCGCGAGCAAGGTCAAGCAAGGCATCCATCTGGGCAGGGGGGAACGGGCGGTAACCATGCTCGTGGCCGGGATTGACCAGCTCGATACCGATCGAGACGTCGTTTATCGAGCGGCGGGCGCGCCATTCGCTGAGCCCCGCATGCCAGGCGCGTTGCTCCTCGGGCACCAGCCGCCAGAGGGTGCCGTCCTCGCCGATGCACCAGTGCGCGCTGACCTTGGCTTCGGGCGCGGTCAGGCGCTCAAGCGCAGCCTCGGCCGAGACCATGCCGGTATAGTGCAGAACCAGCGTGTCGACCGGGCCGGCGTCCGCAGGCCGGTCGTCCCGATTGGGCGATGGCAAGTCGATCGCCGCTTGCCCGGCGACGCTCTCATTCGTCACGCTCTGCTCCGATTCCGCCTATCGCGGCACATCGTAGCCCGCACGTGGTGTTAGCGGATCTTCACAGCAGGCTCCCTCTTGCGCCGGAGCACGATGAGGGCCACGCCCGAGACGATGATCGCACCGCCCACGAACGTCTGCCAGGTGAGCGGCTCGCCCAGGATGAAGAGGCCGAAGATCACGCCCACAACCGGCACGAGCAGCATGAAGCCGGCAACCGTCGCCACCCGGTTGTGCGCGAGCAGATAGTACCAGGCCCAATAGGCGAGCAGGGTCGAGCCGAACACTTGGTAAAGAAGCGAGCCGTGCAGGCGCCAATCGGGCTGCAGGAGGCTCGCGAGATGCCCCTCCTCCAGCGCGAAGGAAAGCGGGAACAGGATCAGCGCGGAGACCGCCGACATCCAGGCATTCAATGCCAGCGGGGAAATATCGGTGAGGCGCTTGACCTGCACGTTGGCGACGGCCCACGCAATGCTGGAGCCGAACATGAGCCCGATACCCACCGCATTGCCGGTATGGCGTGGTTCCCCCACCAGCACCACGGCACCGCCGAAGGCAATGGCGATGCCGACGATGGCCAGCCAGCCAGGGCGCTCGTGCAGGACAAGCCCCGCCAACAGGGCGCTGAGCGGCACCTGCGTGATCCAGATGATCGCCGCGGTCGAGGCCTCCACGCCGATACTTAGCGCGATGTAGAAGAGTCCGAAGTGGCCGGCACCCATGGTCAGCGCGAAGAGGCTCACGGCAAGCCAGCGGCCGCTGGGCGGGCGCACGAACCAGACCAGCATCAGCGCCATCAGCGTGAAGCGCAGCGCCAGAAAGAACAGCGGCGGCATGTGGTCCGCGCCGTACTTGCTGGTCACGAACCCGAAGCCCCAGAGCAGGGCCGTGCCGACCGCGATCGGGATGTGACTCGGCTGCATGAAGCGGCGGGAGGGGCGGGAGGGGCGGCGAAGGCGCGGTTAGCGCGCGGTCAGCGCAGCCCGCGAAGCTTGGCGATCCTGTCGTAGGCCGCGTTGATCGCAGCCATCTGCTCGTTCGCGACCTGGACCATCTCCTCCGGCATGCCCTCGGCGATGAGCTTGTCGGGGTGATGTTCCCTGATGAGTCTGCGGTAGGTCTGCTTGATCTGCTCGTCCGAGGCGGCGGGCTCGACGCCGAGCACCTGGTAGGGGTCGCTCTCGCCGCCACCCATGTGGCGCGACATGATCTGCGCGAAACCGCGCTCATCGAAGCCGAAAATCTGGGCGACACGGGTGAGAAAAGCGCGTTCCCCGTCGTGCAACTCGCCATCGGCCATGGCGATCTGGAAGAGCGCGCCCAGAAGTTCTTCCCGCATCGTGGTGTCGTGCGGAAAGATTTGGACGATTTGCTCAGCATAAGGCTCGAAGCCTTCCGCCTCGCGCCGAGCCTCGTCCCAGATCCGCCCCACCGCAGCGGCGTGGGCGTCGGGAACGCGGAAGACCCGCTTGAACGCGTTGATCTCCTCGCGGGTGACGTGGCCGTCCGCCTTCGCCATCTTGGCCGCGAGCACGACCAAGGCGATGGAGACTGCAGCCTGCTTGGTCTCCTGATCCCCTGCGCCGATGCGCCGGACACGGCGGCCGCCGCCGGCCATGCGGTCCACGAAGTGGCCGGCCGCCACGCCCAGGATCGCGCCGATGGGGCCGCCGAGCGCGAAACCCGCGGCGCCCCCGATCACCTTGCCCCAGATGCTCAACCGACGCGCGCCTCTGAATCCTGTCCCCAGGCACCATAGCCGCCCCACCCAACCTGCGCCAGACTGGGCGGTTCGAGGCTTGGCATGTCGCCGGTTTGGCAGTAATCGCTGTTGCAATCCGGCCTAGGCGCTGGAAACATGCCGGCCCCGTGACCGCGGGGCGAAGCCCGCCGGCGCGGCTCTGGGTAAAGGGAGATAGCATGAGCGATTCGACCGGGGCGCTGAACATTGCGCTTGTCGGCCCCTATACGAGCGGCAAGACCACACTCCTCGAAAGCATGTTGTTCGTGTCCGAGACGATTGGCCGCAAGGGCAAGGTCACGGACGGGAACACGGTGGGCGACTGGTCCGACGAGGCACGGGCGCGCCAGTCGAGCGTGGAGGTCAACGCCGCCTCGTTCTCGTATCGGGACCACCTTTTCACGGTCCTGGATTGTCCGGGATCGATCGAGTTCTTCGCCGAGACCGCCAATGCGCTCATGGGTGTCGATCTCGCCGTCATCGTCTGCTCCCCGGATCTGAATCGGGTCTGGACCATGGGGCGGCTGCTCAATTTCTTGGCGCAGCACGATATTCCTCACCTCCTGTTCACCAACAGGATGGACGAGACGGCGATCCGGATCGCCGAACTGATCGAGGCGATGCAGCCGGTCAGCGACCGTCCCCTGGTGCCCTGCCAGGTTGCGATCCGCGATGGCGACAACGTCTCGGGTTACGTCGATCTGATCACCGGCAAGGCCTACGAATACCGCGACCAGGAAGGCGCCGTCGGAGTCGACGCGCCCGAAACGGTCTCGGAGCGCCGGGAGGACGCGCGGACGCAACTCCTCGAGAGCCTGGCGGACTTCGACGATACCCTCCTGGAGAGCCTGCTCGAAGACGAGATTCCCAAGCCCGAAGAGATTCAGGCCTATCTGCGCGGCGTGCTCGCTGATGCGAGTGTGGTGCCGGTGCTGATGGGCTCGGCCGAGCGGGATTGGGGCGTCCGCCGCCTGCTGGAATCGTTGATCGACTTCGCACCCGGCGACGCTCTCGCAGCACGGCGACTGCCGGCGGGCGCCGACGGCGCCACGGTCGGGCAGATCGTCAAGACTTACATCACCCAGCATGGCGGCAAGGTCTCGCTCGCGCGCGTATGGGCAGGGACCATCGAAGACGGCATGGTTCTGAACGACGGACAGCGTATCGGCGGGATGTACCGCATGCAGGGCCAGCAGCAGAACAAGATCGACAAGGCGGGAGCCGGCGAGATCGTCGGTCTCGGGCGGCTCGAATCCATCGCCACCGGCGATACCGTCGCTCCCGCCGACGGGCCCGAGATAGAGCCGCTCCCGCGCGCGGAGCTACCCTCGTCGGTCTATGCCTATGCCGTGCGGGCGAGCCGGCGCGAGGACGAGGTCAAGGTGTCGGGCGCGATGAGCCGCCTCGCCCAGGAGGACCCGTCGTTGAGCTTCGCGCCCAATCCCGACACCCAGGAAGCGGTGCTCTGGGGCCAGGGCGAGATGCACTTGAAGGTCGCGCTCGACCGGCTGGCCGGCAAGTACGGGCTCACCATGCAGACCGAGAAGCCCAAGGTCGCTTACAAGGAAGCAATCCGGAAGCCGGTCGCCCAGCACGCGCGCTTCAAGAAACAGACTGGCGGCCACGGCCAGTTCGGCGACGTGCATATCGAGGTTAAGCCGTTGCCGCGCGGTAGCGGCTTCGAGTTCCAGGGAAAGGTCGTCGGCGGCTCCGTGCCACGCCAGTACATTCCCGCGGTTGAAGCTGGCGTGCGCGAATTCCTCACCAGCGGGCCGCTCGGCTTCCCGGTCGTCGACGTCTCCGTGACGCTGACCGACGGCAAGCACCACTCGGTGGACAGCTCGGAGATGGCCTTCAAGACCGCCGGCCGCATGGCGATGGCCGAGGCGCTGCCCAAGTGCAACCCGGTGCTGCTGGAGCCCATCTACGAGGTCAAGATTTCGGTGCCGAGCGAGTTCACGCCGAACGTCCAGCGGCTGGTGACGGGCCGGCGCGCCCAGGTGCTCGGCTACCGGGCGCGCGAGGACTGGTCCGGGTGGGACGAGATCACCAGCCAGATGCCCCAGGCCGAAATGCACGATCTGATCATCGAGCTCCGCTCGATCACCCTAGGCGTCGGCACCTTCGAATCGCAGTTCGATCGCCTTCAGGAGCTCACCGGGCGGCTCGCCGACGATGTGCTCGCCGCTGCGAAGGAGGACGACTAACGCCTGGCATATGGGAGAGCCTGGCGCGGCGCAGGCGCTTAGGGTGGCCGCGGCCGGGAGGCGCCATTGCCGCCTTGCGGCGTCACTTGGCGCTCGTGTTTCTCGCCGCTGCGCTGCTCAGCTTCGCCGCCGACGGCCGGGCCCAAGACGCGTACGACGTCAACGACCCGCTCGAGGACGTCAACCGGGCGGTGTTCGAATTCAACCAGGTGATCGACAGCATCATCCTGAAGCCGGTGGCCGAACTCTACGTGTTCGTGCTGCCGGAGGAGGCGCGCCACCGCATCGCAAACATCCTGAAGAATCTCGGCGAGCCGCTCAACCTTGTGAATAATCTGGCCCAGGGCAAGTTTGAACGAGCCGGCTCGACACTCACGCGCTTTGCGATCAACTCCACCATCGGCGTGGGGGGCATCTTCGATGCGGCCACGGACTGGGGTTACGAGCGCACACCTGAGGACTTCGGGCAGACTCTCGCGTCCTGGGGCCTCGGCGAGGGGCCGTTCCTCATGCTGCCGCTGCTGGGCCCGTCCAATCCGCGCGACGCGGTCGGCTTCGGCGTCGAATTGGTGACGGATCCCATGGGCTTTCTCCTGACGGACGAAGCCGGCTTGGCCCGCAGCATCACGAGCGGTGTCTCGCAGCGCGCCGCGTATCTGGACGAATTGGAATCAGTGGAAAGAACCTCGGTCGACTTTTATGCTGCATTGCGCGAACTCTACCGGCAGTATCGCGCGACGGAGATCAGGGACGGTGCGCCTCCGACAGTCATGGAGATTCCTGACTTCGACTTCGACGAGGATTTCGATGATGAGTGGTTCGAGGAATAGCCCGCCGCTCGGCGCCCCCCGGATGAGGCAGAGCTGAGGTCCCATGAACATTCTCATCTCCAGACGCATCTTCATGGCCGCCGTCATCGGATTGGCCGTCTTGCTCTCGGCGACCAACGGGCCGCAGGCCCGTTCAGGCGACGACCCGGCGCTGACGTTCATCCAGAGTCTCGGCGACCAGGCCGTGGAAGCCCTCCGCGACAACGTCAACAGCAGCTTCGAGGAGCGGGAGGCCGCGTTCCGCGAAGTCATGGTGAGGGGCTTCGACATTCCGATCATGGGCCGCTTCGTGCTCGGGCGGCACTGGAGGACGGCGAGCAAGGAGCAGCGCAAGGACTATATGGCGGTCTTCGTCGACTTCATCGTCCGCGTGTATGCCAGCCGGTTCGATTCCTATGGCGGCGAACTGTTCACGGCGCGCTCGGTGATCGATGACGAGAGCGGCGACAAGATCGTGCGCGCGCAGATCGTGCGGCCTTCAGGCGGCGATCCGATCGCAGTCGATTTCCGCGTACGAATGCGGGACGAGGGCTACAAGGTCATCGACGTGACCGTCGAAGGGATCAGCATGCTACACACCCACCGGGTCGAGTTCGCCTCGGTTGTCAACCGCAAGGGCATCGACGGGTTGCTGAGCGACCTCCGGGCGCGCGTCGAGGCGCCGGTAGACTCCGAGACCGAATAGCCCGGCATGATGACGAGTTTGCGTCCTCTGTCGCGGGCGGTCGTACGCCTTTGCCGCGCCTGTGCGTTGCTCGGCCCGGTCCTGGCCGCCGCGTCTGTTCTTTGGCTTTCGGCCTGCGGCGAGCCGCTCCACCCGAGCAAGTGGAAGACCTCGCCGGACGAAATTCCGGAGGGCGAAGGCCTGCTCACCGGCGAGGACGGCGAGTGGGAGATCTATCGGGGACAACTAGCCGCCGCCCTGGCGTGAACCCACGCGAGCGGGGCAGGCAACCGGCGAGGGATACGATGCAGTTTGGCGTTCTGGTGACTTCGCAGCCCAATCTCGACGTGGAGCCCTATCCGCACCGCGCCGTGCACGCACGGGTCACGCGGGAGATCGTGGAGGCGGATCGGCTCGGCTACGACACGGCCTGGATCGCGGAGCACCACTTTTCCAACCAATACGGCGTGCTGCCGGACCCCTTCGTCTATCTGGCGTATTTGGCGCCCAAGACCACCCGTATCGGGCTCGGCACGGCGGTGATGACGCTCCCGCTCCACAACCCGATGCGAATCGTCGAAAACGCGGCCTTCGTCGACATCCTGAGCGAAGGGCGGCTGAGCCTCGGCCTCGGCTCCGGCTACCGGCCCTACGAGTACGAGGGCTTCGGGATTCCGTTCGACGCCCGCCACGACATCCAGGAAGAGGCCATCCCGTTGATCCTCGACGCCTTCCATACGCGCAAGGCGAACCACGAGGGCACCCACTTTCAGCATCGGATCGAGGGCGACTACGAGATCTATCCCGCGAGCGTGCAGGAGCCGCATCCGCCGTTCTACATGGCGGCGGGCACGAACCGCTCGATCGGGATCGCGGCTCGCCATGGGTTCGGCCTGATGCTCTCCACGCTGCCCTCGTTCGACACCCTTGCCGGGCAGATCGCCCTTTACCGCGAGGCAATGGCGCACGCGCCGGCGCCGTGGAATGCCAACCCCGCCTTCGGCTCCATCAACATCGCCCGCTGGGTCTATGTGGCCGAGACCGATGCGGCGGCCAGGGAGGAGAGCGAGGCCGGCATCATCCGCCACCTCGAAGCGTTCCTGGGCAAGAAGACCGCGGGCTATCTCGGCAACGTCTCGGAGAAGGAAAGCGCCGCGGCGTTCGACTACGACACGCTGCTGGAGAGCACCCTGATCCACGGGTCGCCCGACACCGTAATCGCCCGCATCAGGGCGCTGCGCGCCGCCACCGGCCTTGACTCTCTGCTGCTCCATTACCCACCCTATTACGGCGAGGCGAACCTGCTGAAGAGCCTGCGGCTTTTCGCCGAGACCGTCATGCCGGCCTTTAGTACGCCTGCAGGCAGCACCGAGGCGGCCGAATAGCCCCGGGAGGCGATTTCGTACTGAATTTTGGCTGTCGGTATGAAGATTTGGCTTAGATCAGGCCCCGCGATTCGGTACAATGGTCCTACCGGACGCTCACCAGACGACTTCACCAGGGAATTCGCGCCAAATGATGTCGCTCGCGCCTCAACGACGGACCAAATGGGATGCGCGGCGTGAAGCCGCCAGGAATGTGGATCGCGGACCGGGGATGATCTCGCTCTCCGACGAACTCGCGGAGCTCGATCGCCTGGAGGCGCAGGAGAGTCAGCGCCGCTGCCTCCGCTGCGGCCGCCTCTTCGATAGTGCGGGGCCGGGTAACCGACTCTGCGGTTCCTGCCGGTAACACTGCCGTCTCGATGGCCGACGAGGGCGCGCCCTTCCGCCATCCGATAGACTGGCGAAACCCCGAATTCTACGACAGCGCGGCGCTTGAGCGGGAAACGCGCCGGGTCTTCGACATCTGCCACGGCTGCCGGCGCTGCTTCAGCCTCTGCGATTCCTTTCCGCGCCTGTTCGACCTGATCGACGAGTCCGAGACGGGCGAGATGGATTCGGTCGATTCCTCCGGCTTCAAGTCGGTCGTGGACGCCTGCACGCTCTGCGACATGTGTTTCATGACCATGTGCCCCTATACGCCGCCGCACGAGTGGAACGTCGACTTTCCCCATCTCATGCTGCGCCACCGCGCCGCCGACCGCCGCGCGGGCCGGCGCCATACCACCGCATCCAAGCGGCTCGCCGAGACCGACAAGAACGGCCGCCTCGCCCGCACGCTGGCGCCGGTGATGAACTGGGCCTCCGCCCAAGGTAACGGCCTCACCCGGCCGTTGCTGGAGGCCGTCGCGGGCGTTCACAAGGAGGCGCCGCTGCCGCGCTACCACCGCCGCACCCTGCTCGACCGCGCGACCAAGGCCTCGCCTGCGGTCAATCGGCAGGCGCCTGCGGCCGGGCGCAAGGTGGTTCTCTATGCGACCTGTTTCGCCAACTACAACCAGCCGGAGGTCGGCGCGGCGGCCCGCAAGGTATTGGCGCACAATGGTGTCGAGACCGCGGTCGTCTACCCCCGCTGCTGCGGCATGCCACAGCTCGAGGAGGGGGATATCGAGCGCGTCGCGGAGGGCGCGCGGCACACGGCGGCGGCGCTCAGCGAGTGGATCGACCGAGGCTACGACGTCATCGCCCTGGTGGCGAGCTGCGCGCTCATGCTCAAGCTCGAATGGCCGCTGATCCTGCCGGACGACCCTGCGGTCAAGCGTCTCGCCGAGCACAGCCATGACATCTGCGAGTATGTCGTCGGCATCGCTCGCTCGGAGGGGCTGGCGCCGGGGCTCGCCCCCATCGACGGCGGCATCACGCTCCATCTCCCGTGCCACGAGCGGGCCCAGAATGTGGGGCGCAAGTCGGCGGACATGCTGGCGCTCGTGCCGGAGACCGAGGTCTCCATCATCGAGCGCTGCTCCGGCCACGGCGGTTCCATCGGCGTCACCAAGGGCTTCCACGAGACCGCGCTGAAGGTCGGCCGGACGACGGCACGACGGGCACGAGAGGCAGCGAAACCCTATCTCGCTTCGGAGTGCCCGCTCGCCGGCGCGCATATCGTGAACGGGATAGCCCGCCAGGCAGCCAAGGACGGCGATCCGACCGACGGTGCCCCTGCTGCCGGCCGCGCCCACCACCCGATCGAGCTGCTGGCCCGCGCCTACGGCCTCGCCTGAAATGACCAGCCCGCGCCGCGCGCTCACCCGCGCCGACATCATGGACATGGCGGACTATGCCAAGGTCCGGGCGGCGAAGCGCGCCGCCATCGCGGCGCTGAAGCGCCACCGCAGGCTCGCCGTCGGCCCCTTCGCGACATTCCATTTCGAGTGCTACGAGACCATGTGGATGCAGGTACACGAGATGCTCCACATCGAGCGCGGCGGCGAGGAGCAGGTCGCGGGTGAGCTCGAGGCCTACAATCCGTTGATCCCGCGCGGCGACGCGCTGATCGCGACGCTCATGCTGGAGATCGACGACCCCACGCGCCGGGAGCGCGAGCTCTATCGACTGGCCGGGATCGAGGACACCATCAGGCTCGAGGTCGGCGGTACCGCCGTCGCGGCACAGCCGATCGAGGACGAGGTCGCGCGGACGAGCGAGGACGGCAAGACTTCCTCGATTCATTTTCTCCGCTTCCCCTTCCCGCCGGCGGTGGCCGCAGCGTTCCGCACGCCGGGCGCGCGCGTCCTGTTGGGTATCGATCACCCCGCTTACGGCCACCTCGCCATCATGCCGGAGGAGACCCGCACCGTCTTGGCCGAAGACCTGGACGAGGGGACCGGCTGAGCGCCGCTCCCCCGTTCCCCGCCGTCAGGGTGCCGGCGGACGCACGCCCCAGAGGGCGTTCTCGGGTACCCAACCCTCCTCGCCGGCGAGCGCGATGCGGCACCAGCCGTCCTCGCAGCCGAGCAGATCGGCGATGACGCCTGCCTCGGCCCGCAGCACCGCCGGCGAGCCGTTCAACGGGCGCTCCCGTATGGTCTGCACTCCGCCCATGATCAGGGCCGTACGGTGCGTCGACAGCAGCGACTTGTGCATCCAGCCCTTCGTCCCTTCGTGATCGCGCACCCAGCGCCATTGATCGAAGTGCGCGATCACGAGCAGCGGCAGGCCCGGGCGCGTGTAGACCCATTCGATGGGATAACGCCGGCCGGGGCCGACCCGGAGATTGGCGCGCTCCGCCTTGAGAGAGACGAAGCGCTCGCCGTCTTGGGCGCGAGCCTCGGGTCCCGCAAGCGCGGCGACTGCGCCGAGAAGCATCGCCAGCGCCGCGACAAGGGCGGCCGCGCGGGCGGCCGCGAAGAAGCGCGCCGACACACGAGGGCCAAACCCCGGCGGCATATTTTCGCGGTGGCGGTATCGACGGGCGGTCATGGTGGGCCTCGGAGCCCGCGCGGCAGATTGAGTCGCCATGGGGCGTTTGCTAAACAGGCTGCCTGTTGCGGTCGGGTCGAGCCCGCCGAACCGTGCGCGGAGGGTCGATGAGGCCTGGCAGAAAGCTCAAGGTGATCGTGACGCGGCGTCTCCCCCGGGAGATCGAGGCGCGCATGATGGAGCTTTTCGACACCCGACTCAATGAGGACGATCGGCCGCTGGACCGTGAGGCCCTGGCGCAAGCCGTGGCGGAGGCCGACGTGTTCGTGCCGACGGTGACGGACACGATCGATGGCGACCTCATCGGCCAGGCCGGCCCTGACCTGAAGCTGATCGCGAGCTTCGGAACCGGCGTCGATCATATCGACCTCGCCGCGGCCAGAGAGCGCGGAATCCTGGTGACCAACACGCCGGGCGTGCTGACCGAGGACACGGCGGACATGACGATGGCGCTGATCCTCGCGGTGCCGCGCCGGCTTTCCGAGGGCGAACGGCTGCTGCGCGGCGGCGACTGGCAGGGATGGGCGCCGACCACCATGCTGGGCCACCGGATCTGGGGCAAGCGCCTCGGCATCATCGGCATGGGGCGGATCGGCCAGGCGGTCGCCCGCCGGGCGCGGGGCTTCGGCCTCTCCATCCACTACCACAACCGGAACCGTCTCGACGGCGAGACCGAGGCCGAGCTCGAGGCGACGTGGTGGCAGAGCCTGGACCAGATGCTGGCGCATATGGATTTTGTCTCGATTCACTGCCCGAGCACGCCGGCCACCTATCACCTGCTGTCGGCCCGGCGGCTCAGCCTGCTGCGCCCGCAAGCCTACGTCATCAACACCTCGCGCGGCCACGCCATCGACGAGGCAGCACTGGTGCGCCTGCTCGACGCCGGCAGGATCGGGGGCGCCGGCCTCGACGTGTACGAGAACGAGCCCGTCGTTACGCCGAAGCTGCTCACGCTCGACAATGTGGTGGCGCTCCCTCACATCGGCTCGGCCACGATCGAAGGGCGCCGCGATATGGGCGAGAAGGTGCTGATCAATATTCAGACGTTTGCCGACGGGCACAATCCGCCCGACCGGGTCATCGATCCGGCGGGCTGACGGGAGGCTCTGATGGGGAGGACACAGCGATGATGTTGTCGGAGCGCGTAGCGATCGTGACCGGCGGCGGCTCGGGCATTGGGCAGGCGACGGTGCGGGCGCTGGCCGCCGAGGGCGCGGCGGTGCTGGTCGCCGATATCGACGAGTCCGGCGGCGAGGCCGTGGCCGCCGAGGTCCGCGAAGCCGGCGGCCAGGCGGCCTTCCTGCGCACCGACGTCGCCGAGGCGGATCAGGTCGAGGCCCTCGTCGACAAGACGCTCAGCGAATTCGGCCGGCTCGACCTTGCCTACAACAACGCCGGCATCGAAGGCCCCCAGGCTCTGCTGGCGGAGCAGGACATGGCCGCCGTCCAGCACGTCTTCGCGGTCATGATCGAGGGCGTCTACCTCTGCATGCAGGCGGAGATCCCGGCGATGCTGGAGTCGGGCGGCGGGTCGATCGTCAATGCCGGCTCCATGTGGGGGCTTGCCGCCTACCCGCTCTGGTCGCCGTACATGACCGCGAAGCACGCGGTCTCCGGCATGACCAGAGCGGCGGCGCTCGATTATGCGAAGGACGGCATCCGGGTGAACGCGGTGGCACCGGGGCCGATCCTGACGCCGCTCCTGCTGCGCGGCTGGGACAACGATCCCTCCAAAGCATCGGGCCGCGTGCCGATGGGGCGGATCGGCCGGCCCGAGGAGGTCGCCGACGCGGTGGTCTGGCTGCTCTCGGACAAGGCGAGCTTCGTCACCGGCCACGTGCTGCCGGTGGACGGCGGCATGTTGGCGGAGAAGGGCTGACCCGAAACTCTCACCTCGGCCACGGCCTGCGTCGCGCGCTCCCGCGCGCGGGTACATGCGGCGCGTTCGCGCGCGGGAACATGTCGCGCGGGAACGCGGGACGCTGCCACATTCTTTAATTCGAAGCGGGATTCGGTGGGATTCGGTGGGATTCCGCGGGACGGGCGGCGGCTGCCCAGCCGAGAAGCGCCCACTCATCTTGCCTCCGCCTGCCGAGGCCTGTTCGGTATTGCGCTGCATGGCGCGATACCGGCGCAGCCGGCGCGCGCCGAGCAGCGCACCATGGTCCGGGGCCTTGAGCGGGCTGACCCGGCCCCCTTGCCCTTCTCAGTCCCGCCAGAAGCGGGGGACGAACAGCACCAGCACTGTGAAGAGCTCGAGCCGGCCGAGCAGCATGGCGGCCGACAGCAGCCATTTCGCCGGCTTCGGCAAAGGCTGGAAGGTGCCGGAGGGGCCAATGGTCTCGCCGAGGCCGGGGCCGACGTTGGCGATTGCCGTGGCCGCGCCGCTGATGCTGGTTACATAGTCGAGGCCCATCAGCGCCAACCCCATGGCGATCAGCCCAAAGCTCACCACGAACAGGAAGAAGAACCCCATCACCGCCGGCGGCACGCTTTCAGGAATCGGCCGTCGGTTGAACTTGCTGATGAAGACGCCGTGGGGTTGGATGAGTTGACGGATCTGAAGCAGGGACGTCGATGCCAGGACCTGGATTCGGAAGACCTTCACGCCGCCCGTGGTGGCGCCGGTGCAGCCGCCGATGAACATGAGGAGCGTGAAGACGGGCAGCGCGAACGTGCCCCAGGCCGAGAAATCGGCCGTGGAATAGCCGGTTCCTGTCAATATCGAGATGCCGTTGAAGGCAGCCTCGCGGAAGGCGTCGGTTACAGCGGCCTCGTTAGCCACCATCTGCCAGCCCGCGAGAGAAAGCAGGGCGAACAGGATCAGCCCGAAGAACCAGCGCACCTGCGTGTCGCGCGCCAATGCGCCCCAGCCGCCGCGCGCGGCCTGGAGATAGAGCACGAAGGGCAGCGAACCCAGCACCATGTAGACGGTGGCGATGCCTTCGATTGCATCGTTGCCGAAGTGGCCGAGCGAATCGTCCGAGGTGGAGAAGCCGCCGGTGGCGATGGTCGTCATCGAATGGCACACCGCTTCGAACGGCGTCATGCCGGCGGCCCAGTAGGCGATTCCGTTGCTGATCGTGAGCCCGAGGTAGATCATCCCGATGGCCCCGGCGAGCTGGGCCGCGCGGGGCAGCACCTTCTCGGAGCTGTCGGACGATTCGGTGTGGAAGAGCTGCATGCCGCCGACCCTAAGCATCGGCAGGATCGCGATGGCTGTGACGATGATGCCGATGCCGCCGAGCCATTGCAGCAGCGCGCGCCACAGGAGGATGCCGGGCGGCGCCTCGTCGAGCCCGACGATGACCGTAGATCCCGTCGTGGTGAGCCCCGACATCGCCTCGAAATAGGCGTCGGTATAACTCAAGTTGAGGTCGGAAAAGGCGAACGGCAGGGCGGCGAAGGCGGCGACGACGATCCAGCTCACGGTGGTGAGCACGAAGGCCTGACGCACCGTCAGTCGCGGCTCCCGCATTTTGTTGGAGAGCACCAGGCAGGTGCCGATGAAGAGGGTAAAGACGCTCGCAACGAGAAACACCCGCCAGTGCGGGTTCGCGGTCACCCCGTCGGCGATGGCGGGCAGCACCATCGCGAGCGAGAGCGTAATCAGCAGAATGCCGACGACGAAGAGAACTGGCCGAAAATCCCTGACCGAGCCCATCGAACGGCGTTCGAAGCCTTAGCCCGGCGATGCGGCCGGGCCGGGCGGCCTAACGCGGCACCGAGGCCGCCGGGTTCCCGATCATGCTGAGAAACTCGCGGCGGGTCTTCGAATCCGTGCGAAACGCGCCGAGCATCCGGCTCGTCACCATGAGGACTCCCTCCTTGGAGACGCCGCGCGTCGTCATGCAGTGGTGCGCCGCCTCGATCACGACCCCGACGCCGCGCGGCTGCAGGACCGACTCGATGGAATCGGCGATCTCGGCGGTCAGCTTCTCCTGAATCTGCAGGCGCCGGGCGAACACATCGACCACGCGAGCGAGCTTGCTGATCCCGACCACGCGGTGGTCCGGCAGATAGCCGATGTGGGCACGGCCGACGATCGGCGCCACATGGTGCTCACAATGCGACCGGAAATCGATGTCGCGGAGAACGACCATCTCGTCGTAGCCGTTTGTCTCCTCGAACGTGCGACGCAGGATCGCATAGGGGTCCTGGCCGTAGCCCACAAAATACTCCTCGTAGGCGCGCGCGACCCGCTTGGGCGTATCGAGCAGCCCCTCGCGCTCGGGGTTGTCGCCGGCCCAACGGAGCAGCACGCGCACCGCCTGCTCGGCCTCTTCCCTCGTCGGTCGCCCGCCGGCTCCCTGGGGCGCGTTGTCATCGGCGCCGGCTACGGGCGCGAGCTGGCTGTCGTCCACGGGTGGTCTCCCTTCTCCGGCCCCAGGCCGGTTGTACGGTGCCGCGGGGCCGCCGCGGGGCGGTCCGGGCGTCGTCGGTTGTCTGGTCAGCGTGCCGGCGGCTGCGCGGCCTCAGTTAAGCTGTACGGGCGCATCCGGCGTGTCGAGCGAGAATGCCGGAATATCCACATCAAAGCGCTCGCCGTCCAGCGTTTCCATCTGATAAGTGCCGACCATGATCCCGGTCGCGGTGTTGAGCGGGCAGCCGCTCGTGTATTCGAATGCCTCTCCCGGCCGCAGCACCGGCTGCTCGCCGACGACTCCCGGCCCCCGCACCTCCTGAATGCGGCCGCGGCCGTCGGTGATCTGCCAGTGGCGGTTCAGGAGCTGGACCACGTCCCGGCCGTTGTTCTGTATCCGGATGTGGTAGGCGAACACGAAATGGCTATCGTCGGGCTCGGACTGCTCCTCCAGATAGAATGGCTTGACCGTAATCTCGATCGCCCGCGTTTCCTTCTGATACATCCACATCCTCCACGAACAAACGGCTCGCACTATCGGCCCGGCGCAGGCGTTTGTCCAGAACCGCACCGGACCCTGACGCGACCACTGGCGTCCGTCCTCGGCGCCCCCCTATAGTGCGCCCATGGCTCATTCGGCGGAAGCGGCGGACCAGGGGAGGTCAGCGGGGGGCGGCGCCTTCGAGATCGTCTCGGCGTTCGAGCCCGCGGGCGACCAGCCCGAGGCGATCGCGGAGCTGATCGCGGGCATACGCGAAGGTGAGCGCGACCAGGTATTGCTGGGGGTCACCGGGTCGGGAAAGACCTTCACTATGACCCATGTGATCCGGGCACTGGGCCGGCCCACGCTGATCCTTGCGCACAACAAGACGCTTGCCGCCCAGCTCTACGGAGAAATGAAGGAGTTCTTCCCGAATAACTCTGTCGAATATTTCGTGTCCTACTACGATTACTATCAGCCGGAGGCGTACGTTCCCCGCTCGGATACTTATATCGAGAAGGACGCCTCCATCAACGAACATATCGACCGCATGCGCCACAGCGCGACACGGGCGTTGCTCGAGCGCGACGACGTGGTGATCGTGGCCTCGGTCTCGTGCATCTACGGTATCGGCGCGGTCGAGACCTATTCGTCGATGGCCGTCTCGTTGGCGCTGGAGGGGCGTGTCGACCAGCGAGCGCTCATCCGCAAGCTGATCGACCTGCAGTACCGCCGCACCAGCCAGACGCTGGAGCGCGGCAGCTTCCGCGTGCGCGGCGACGTGATCGAGATCTTCCCGGCGCATTCCGAGGATCGCGCCTGGCGTATCTCGCTCTTTGGCGACGAGATCGAGGAGATCATCGAGTTCGATCCGCTCACCGGCGCCAAGACCGACAAGCTCGTGCGCGTGCGCATTTACCCCAACAGCCATTACGTCACGCCGCGCCCGACCGTGCGCCAGGCGATCAAGCAGGTCAGGATCGAGCTTGCCCAGCGGCTGGAGGAATTCAATGCGCAGGGCCAGCTGCTGGAGGCGCAGCGGCTGGAGCAGCGCACCCTCTTCGACCTGGAGATGATGGAAGCCACCGGCAGCTGCGCCGGGATCGAGAACTACTCGCGCTATCTGACCGGCCGCAATCCGGGCGAGCCGCCGCCGACCCTCTTGGAGTATCTGCCGGAGAACGCGCTCCTGATCGTCGACGAATCCCACGTCACCGTGCCCCAGCTGGGCGGCATGTTCCGCGGCGATTTCAAGCGCAAATCGACGCTCGCCGAGTTCGGCTTTCGCCTGCCGTCCTGCGTCGACAACAGGCCGCTCAAGTTCGAGGAATGGGACGCCATGCGGCCGGAGACCATCTTCGTCTCGGCGACGCCGGGGCCGTGGGAGCTGGAGCGCACCGGCGGGGCCTTTGTCGAGCAGGTCATCCGCCCGACGGGGTTGATCGATCCCGTCTGCGTGGTCCGTCCGGTGGAGCAACAGGTCGACGACCTGATCGCCGAGTGCAAGGACTGCGCCGCCCGGGGGCTCAGGGTACTTGTCACGACGCTCACCAAGCGCATGGCCGAGGACCTGACCGAATACCTCCACGAAGCGGGCGTCCGCGTGCGCTACCTGCACTCCGACATCGATACCATCGAGCGCATCGAGATTATCCGCGATTTGCGCCTCGGCGCCTTCGACGTGCTGGTCGGCATCAACCTCCTGCGCGAGGGGCTCGACATCCCGGAATGCGGGCTGGTTGCGATCCTGGACGCCGACAAGGAGGGCTTCCTGCGTTCCCAGACCTCGCTGATCCAGACCATCGGCCGCGCCGCGCGCAACATCGATGGGCGGGTGATCCTCTATGCCGACCACATGACCAACTCGCTCAGCAACGCGCTGGCGGAGACGGAGCGCCGGCGAAGCCGCCAGCAGGCCTACAACGTCGCCAACGGCATCACGCCGGAGAGCGTGCGAAAGTCGATCACCGACATTCTGGAGAGCGTGTACGGCGGCGATCACGTCACCGTCGAGACCGGCGACGAGGCGGCCCCGCACCTCATCGGGCACAATCTGGAGGCCCATCTCAAGGACCTGGAAACGCGCATGAAGGCGGCGGCGGCCGATCTGGAGTTCGAGGAGGCGGCGCGGCTTCGGGACGAAATCCGCCGGCTCAACGACAAGGACCTCGAGCTGAAGGGTGCCAGGCGCGGAGGCGGCCCGGGAGACACCGGAAGCCGGGGGCGGAGCAGCAAGGGTGCGCCCGGCACCTCGGCCCGAAAGCGCAGCAAGGCCAAAGGCAAGGGCAAAGGCGCCCGCCGCCGCAGCGCATTCGGCTGACGCGAGACTCCACGCCCGGCCCATGGTCGCACTCTCGATCCTCGACCTCTCCCCGATCCCTGAAGGCGCGGATGCGGCGCAGGCCTTCCGCAACACGGTGGAGCTCGCCCGCCATGTCGAGCGCCTGGGTTTCCGCCGCTATTGGCTGGCCGAGCATCACAACATGGCGGGTATCGGCAGCGCCGCGACGGCGGTGCTGATCGGTCACGTCGCGGGCGCAACCGCGACCATCCGCGTCGGCGCCGGCGGTATCATGCTGCCGAACCATGCGCCGCTGGTAATCGCCGAGCAGTTCGGCACCCTCGAATCGCTCTATCCGGGGCGCATCGACCTCGGCATCGGGCGCGCGCCGGGGACCGACCAGATGACCTCGCACGCGCTCAGGCGCACGCTCACCGGCGACGTCAACGACTTCCCCCGCGACGTGGTGGAGCTGCAAAGCTACTTCCAGCCGACACCGCCGGGCAGGCGCGTGCGCGCGGTGCCGGGCGCCGGCCTCAACGTGCCGATCTGGATTCTTGGCTCCAGCCTCTTCGGCGCGCAGCTCGCGGCCGCGCTCGGGCTCCCCTACGCCTTCGCCTCGCACTTTGCGCCCGCGGCGCTGATGCAGGCGATCCAGGTCTATCGCGAGCAGTTCCGCCCCTCGGAACAGTGCGCCGCTCCCTATGTGATGGCGGGATTCAACGTCTTCGCCGCCGACAGCGAGGAGGAAGCCGCCTATGTGCGGAGCTCGGCCCAGCAATCGGTGCTGAACCTGCATCAGAACGCCCCCGGCCCCCTGCCCCGCCCGGTGCGCGGGTTCGAGGCTACCCTGGGTGCGCAGGAGCGCTCCATTCTCGCACGCTGGTTCACCTGTTCGGCCTCGGGCACGCGGGAGACGGTGGCAGAGCGGCTCGGGGCGTTTGCCGAGCAGACCGGCGTGGACGAGATCATGGTGACATCCAACATCCACGACCACGCCGCGCGGTTGCGTTCATACGAGATCACGGCCGAGGTCGGCGCCGCGTTGGCTGGCGGCTCGGCAGCGCAGGAGGCGGAGCAAGCGGGGTGAGTGCCCGTTGCGACCGGGCCACCAGGCCCGACGGCCGCCTGCGCGGGCGCACGATGCGCATATCCGCGTAGGCAAGCGGGAGGTGAGCGTGGGACTGGGACGAGATACGCGAACATTTCTTGTCCGGGATTAAGTGGGATTAATTGGGATAAGTGGGATTTCGCGGGACGCGCGGCCCGGGCATGGCGCGCGACCCGGTAGAAGTTGCGAGCTGTCGCACCCGGCTCGGCCCGTTCGTTCGTGCACTGCATGGCGCGATCCTGGCGCAGGCCGGCGCTGCCGGGCACCGCACCATGGTCCGGGGTCGTCTGCTTTCCCCGGCCCTTCCGGTTCAGGCAGGAAGTAACGGGCGGCGCCCACGTTCCTTCCGTCCTTCAGGGGCAGGACAGGAGGGCAAGGCTTCACCGAGCCGATCTGGCGGGGCTAAGAGACCTGAGCCTCCAGAGCGGCGCGGCGGGCGCGGTTCGCTTCGGCGGCGGCGGCGAGCTCGTCCTCGCTTGCATTGGCCCAGTAACAGGCGCTGATGCGGCCGTCGCCCCGGCCCTCAAGGGCCGGCTCTTCATGCGTGCAGCGGTCGAAGGCAAGCGGGCAGCGCGAATTGAAGCTGCATCCGGGCGGAATGCCGATGGGGCTCGGCGGCTCACCCTCCAGCAGGTTTTCCTCGGCGTCGTAGCGGCGCTCCTCGATGGTGGGCACCGCACTCAAGAGCGCCTTGGTGTAGGGATGGCCGGGGTCGAAGAAGACCGTGTGGTTGTCCGCGAGCTCGACGATCTTGCCGAGATACATCACGGCGATGCGGGTGCAGGCGCGGCGCACCATGGCGAGATCGTGGGAGATGAAGATGTAGGTGAAGCCGTGCTCGGCCTGCAGCTTGTCGAAAATCTCCAGCAACCGCGACTGCTCCACCTGATCGAGCGCAGACAGCGTCTCGTCCAGGATCAGCAGGCGAGGCTCCAGTACCAGCGCGCGGGCGAGATTGATGCGCTGACGCTGGCCGGCGCTCAGCCCGATCTGCAGATGATCGTACATATCGGCCGGCAGGCCGACTTCGCTCATCACCTCGCGCACACGGTCCCGCATCGCGCGGCGCCCCATGCCGCCGTGGATGAGCAGGGGCTCCAGAATGGTGCGGCCGACCGGCATGTGCGGCGGCATGGCGTTGTAAGGGTCCTGAAGCAGGAGCTGGAAGCGGTGCCGGAGCCCGAGCAAGCGGCGGCGGTTCATCTTGGCGATGCTGTCGCCCTCGAAGAAGATCGAGCCCTTGTCGGGGGCCTCGATCCAGCTCAAGAGACGCGAGAGCGTAGACTTGCCGCAGCCGGACTCGCCCACGATGCCGAAGTTCTCCCCCGCCTTCACGTCGAAGGTAACGCCGCGTACCGCCTCCACGTCGTTGTGGCCGAAGAATCGAGTCGGGTCATTGACCCGGTAGGTCTTGTAGACGTCGTCCACCGCGAGGAGCGGGCTCTCGTCTTCCGTCGCGGGCTGCGCGCGCTCCTCCACTGCCCAGATGCGCGGGATACGCTCCAGCAACCGCTTGGAGTAGTCGTGCTCGGGCCGGGCGACGATGGCCTCCGGCGTCGAGCGTTCGATGATCCGCCCTTCCTGCAGGACGATGATTTCGTCCGCAATCTCACGCACCATGGCGAGCGACGATGAGATGAAGATGATCGCCGTGTCCAGCTGGTCGCGAAGATCGTGCATCAGGCGGATGATCTGGGCTGCGATGGTGACGTCGAGCTGCTGGGTGACGTTGTCCGCGATGAGAAAGGCGGGATTGCTGACCAGCGCGTCGACGATCAGCGCCCGCTGCATCATGCCGCCGGAATACTGGAACGGGAACTCGTCGAAGCGGTGCTCGGGCCTCGGCATGCGGACCGCGCTCAGCACCTCCAAGGCGCGTTTCCGAGCATCCTTCTTGGACATTTCGGGCTGGACCGCGCGCAGCTTCTCCACGATCTGACGGCCAACGGGGATTGTCGGGTCCAGCGCGTTACCGGGGTCGGAGCCGATATAGCCGATCTCGCTGCCGCGCAACTTCTGCATCTCGGCGGCGGGGATGGTGAGCAGGTCCCGCCCGTGATAGCCGACGCTGCCGGCGGTGATCTTGAGCGGCTCCGTGATCGCGTTGCAGAGCACGTGGCTCAACACGGTCTTGCCCGAGCCGCTCTCGCCGATGATGCCGAGCACTTGGCGCTCGCGCAGCTCGAAGCTCACGTCCCGCAGGATCGGCTCGCTTACGCCGCGGCGGACGAGATCGACCGAGATGCCCTGCACGTCGAGGAGCGGCGGAGCCGACATGGGCTAGACGATCCCCTTGAAGAGCTTGTTGCGGGCGCGCTCCAGCGAAGCACCCATAAGATTGATGCTGATGAGTGTGATGATGAGGAAGACTCCGGGCATGGTCGGAATCCACCAACTGTTCACCAAATACTTGTAGCCGTCGGCGATGATGTTGCCGAAGGTGGGCGTCGGCGGCTGGATGCCGATGCCGAGGAAGCCGAACAGCGCCTCGAAGATCATCATGCGCGCGATGTCGAGCACCGCGACGAAGGCGATGGGCGGCAAGATGTTGGGCGAGATCATCAGTGCGACGATCCTGAGGTCGCTCGCTCCCAGAATCTTCGCCCCCCTTACATATTCGCGCTCGCGCTCGGCGAGCGCGATGCTTCGCACCACGCGGGCGTAGACAGGCCACCCCGCCAGTACCAGCACGGCGGCCACCGTGAAGGGGTTTGGCCGGCTCACGCTCAGGATCGTGATCGCCAGCACGATCACCGGGATCGAGAGCTGGGCGTCGGTGATACGCATCAGGATGATGTCGACCCAGCGGCCCCAGTAGCCCGAGATCACGCCGAGCGTGCAGCCGACGACGAACATGACCGCGACCGCCGCCACGGCGATGCCGAGCCCATTGCGCAGCCCCATCAACGAGCGCACGAAGAGGTCGCGGCCGAGCTGGTCGGTGCCGGCGAGATGGACCCAGGAGCCGCCTTCCAGGAAGACGGGCGGCAGGAAGCGCTCTCGCACGCTGATCTTCATGGGATCGAAAGGCGAGAGCTCCGGCCAGATGATCGCCGCGCCCACGAACACGGTGAAGACCCCGAGGCCGATCTTGAAGCTCGCCATCTCCCAGGCGAGGCGGAACATCCGCCGGGTGACGGATTCGCCGCGTCCCCGCACCTTGGTGCCTGTTGCGGTCTCGGCCGTCATCAGAACTTGAGCCTGCGGTCGACGAAGGTCGACGCGAGGTCGACCATGATGTTGGCGAGAACGAGAATGCTCGCGGCCAGGATGGCGACGCCCTGGATCACCGGGAAGTCACGTTGCAGCACCGCCTGCACGGTCGTCCGCCCGATGCCGGGATAGTCGAACACGAACTCGGTGACGAAGACACCGCCAAGCAACAGGCCGCCGATCTGCACGCCGAACAGGTTCAGCATGGGGATCGACGAGTTGCGCAGCACGTGCTTGACGATGATCTGCCGCCAGGGAAGGCCGCGCACGACGCCGCTGGAGACATAGCCGGCCTGGAGCGCCTGGGCGATCGACATCGAGAGCCCGCGGATGATGATCGGCGCGAGCTCCACGGCAAGCACGATGGCCGGCAGGATGGCGTAGGCAAAGTTCTTGTAGCCAATGGACGGCAACAGGCCGGCGCGTGCCGTGACCAGCAGGATCAGCACCAGCGCCAGCCAGAAGTTGGGTAACGATATGAAGACGGAGCCTATGAAGAAGGCGAGCCTATCCTGCCACTTCTCCGGATTGAGGCCGGCCGCAATTCCAAGCGGCACCGCCAATACGAACGTAAATAGCAAGCCCAAGCCCGCCAGAATCAGCGTATAGGGCAGACCATCCCCTATGACCTTGAGCACCCCGGCGCGGGTCATCTTCGCCTTGCGCTGTTCGGTGACGGTGTCCTGCCCTTTGCCGCCGGACACGTTCTGCACCGTGAGCGCGATGCCGGTCTCGCCGATGAAGTAGGAGTCGCCGAAGTCGCCCTGCACCGCTTTGGCGATGTAACGGACGAACTGCTCGGGGATGGAATCGCGCAGGCCAAGCTCCTGCGCGCGGGCCTCGACCACCGCCTGGGTCGTGCTGGGGCCGAGCATGATACGCACCGGATCGCCCGGAATGACTCGCAACAGAGTGAAAATCAGGAACGTGACCAGCAGCACGATGACCACGCCCTGGGCAAGGCGGCGGATCAGGAACGTGAGGACGAATGCCATGCGCGGACCGTGCGGAGGGGTGAAGCGAGGCGGGGGCTCCGCGCGGGCGGAGCCCCCGAACGGCGGGTCAGGACTTGAGTGTCGCCTTGACCTTGTCGACCGGCCCGTTGGGAAGGAAGTAGATCCCCTCGATGGCCGGATGATGGGCGTGGATCAGCACCGAGGTGAAGAGCCCGAAGCTCGGCAGATGCGCGGCCAACGCCGGCATCAGCTCGTTCTGAATCGACGCACGCCTGGCATCGACGTCGGTGATCAGCTGCTGCTTCTCGATCGCCGCATCGACGTCGTCACTGCCGCAGTTGGTCAGGATCAGCCCGTCCGAATGCCACATCGGCCTGAGCACCAGGTTGGGCTCGGGCGAGCCGGTCATCCAGCCGGTGTCGGCGAGCTGGGGTGCGGTCTCGTCGCGGGTCAGCACCCGCTCGATCCACGACGCGACCTCCATCACCGTGAGCTGTACCGGGAAGCCCTGCTCCTGGAGGAGCGCGGTGATGACCTCGCCGTACTCCTTGGTCTTCGGATAGAAGCCCTGGGAGGTAAGGTACTCGATCGGCGGCAGGCCGTCGCCGCCCGGGTAGCCGGCCTCGGCCAACAGCTCCTGGCAGCGCTCGGGGTTGTATTCCGGCGAGCCGGGGATGGTGTCGGTGTAGCCGAACTTCACCGAGGAGAGCTGCCCCACCGTCGGTTGCCCGGCGCTTCCCGCCGGCGATAGGATGGCCGAGAGGCAGGCGGGGGAGTGGCATGGCGGTGGCAGCGGAACGTACGGAAGCAGCGGTGACGCGGGACGATCTCGCCGCCCGGCTCGCAGCCCACCCTCGCATCCGGCTCGCGCATCTGCCGACGCCGCTCGACCCCTGCCCCCGGCTCGCAGACGCGATCGGCGTGCGCGCCCTCTACATCAAGCGGGACGACCTCACGGGACTGGCCTTCGGCGGCAACAAGACGCGCCACCTGGAGTTCACCTTCGCCGAAATCCTGCAGTCGGGCGCAGACACCGTGGTCGCGGGCGCCTACACGCAGTCCAACTGGTGCCGGCAGATCACGGCGGCGGCGTGCAAACACGGCCTCGCGGTCTCGCTGGTGCTCATTCACGGCGTCAAGGGTCCGAGGGTGCAAGGCAATCTTCTGCTCGACCGCCTGATGGGCGCGGACGTGACCGTGGTCGATATCGACAGCATGGAGAAGATCCAGCCGCTGCTCGACAAGAAGGCCAGCGCTCTCGAGGCGGCGGGCCGGCGCCCCTTCGTGATCGCCCCCTTCGCCCTCGACCAGCAGGTCCTCGCGGCGCTCGGCTACGTCGGCACCGCGATCGAGCTCGACGCCCAGTTCGAGGACGTCGGGATCGATCCCGCCCAGGTCTTCATCTGCGGCGCCAACAACACGCCGGCAGGGCTCATCACAGGCCTGCGCGCACTGGGCCGCGAGGCGCGGGTGACGGCGATCAGCCCGATCCGCTGGAAAGAGGCGCGGGAGCTCGACATCGCACGCGTCGCCACCGCGACGGCGCGTGCGCTCGACCTGAACCTCGCGATCCAGCCGGGCGACTTCGTCGCCGACGAAGATCATGTCGGCGAGGACTACGGCGTGCTCTCGGCGGAGGCTCGGGCCGCCATCAAGCTCGTGGCCGAGACGGAAGGCATCTTTCTCGACCCCGTCTACTCAGGGAAGGCCATGGCCGGCCTTATCGATCATGTGAAGCGCGGCACCGTCGGCGCGGGCGACACGGTCGTCTTCGTCCATACCGGCGGCATGCCGGCGCTCTTCGCCTACGCCGAGGACCTGATCGATGACGGCTGAGACGGCTGAGGTGCGCGCCGCCAGCCGAACCGACTTGGACGGCGATCCCGACGACGGCGCGCAGGCGCTCAGGCAGCAGGTGGCGGCGCTGGAGCAGGCCCTGGCCGAAGCCGGGCGCGCCCGCGACGCAGGCCGCACCTCGGAGGACAGGTTCCGCGCCCTCTTCGACATGAGCCGGGACGGGATCGTCTTCGTCGACCTCGATGGCCATATCGAGGAGATGAACCAAGCCTATCTCGACCTTGTCGGCTACGGCCGCGACGAGATTACCACGCACACCTATCAGGACCTTACGCCCGAGAAGTGGCGTGCCATCGAGGCAGAGATCATCGAGACCCAGGTCATGCAGCGCGGCTTCTCGGACGAATACGAGAAGGAATACGTGCGCAAGGACGGCTCGATCGCCCCCATCAGCCTGCGCACCATCCTGGTGCGGGACCTGGAGGGGCGGCCGATCCGCTTCATGGGCATCGTGCGCGACATCGCCGAGCTGAAGGAGAAGGAAGAGGCGCTCAAGGCCTCGGAGCGGCGCTATCGGAGCCTCTTCGACCTCAGCCACGACGGCGTGGTCTTCGTCGGCCTGGATGGCCCCGTGGAAGAGGCGAACCCCGCTTATCTCGATATGCTGGGCTACGAGCTCGATGAGCTCGTCGGCATGACCTACCAGCAGCTCACGCCGCCCCGCTGGGCAAAGATGGAAGCCGACATCGTTGCGGAGCAGCTTCTTCAGCGCGGCTATACCGACGAATACGAGAAGGAATATATCCGCAATGACGGATCGGTCTTCCCCGTCGCCGTCCGCGCCATCCTGGTGCGCGACGAGACGGGGGCGCCGGTGCGGATCATGGGGATCGTGCGCGACATCACCGAGCAGAAGCAGGCGAAGGAAGCGCTGGAGCGCCACGCCCGCGACCTCGCCCGTTCCAACGAGGAGCTCGAGCAGTTCGCCTACGTGGCCTCCCACGACCTTCAGGAACCGCTGCGCAAGATCAGAGCCTTCGGCGCGCTCCTCGCGGACGAGAAGCGCGAGAGCCTCGACGACGAAGGACAGCGATATATCGACTTCATGACCGACGCTGCGGCGCGGATGCAGACGCTCGTGAGCGACTTGCTGGCGCTCTCCCGCGTCACCACGGCGGCGCATCCCTTCGAGGATCTCTCACTCGCGGAGGTCTTCGACACCGTGCTCTCCGACCTTTCCGTCAGGCTTGAGGAGGCCGGGGGCCAAGTGGAGGTCAGCGCCACACCCACCATAGAGGCGGACCGCACTCAGATGGAGCAGCTCTTCCGCAACCTCATCGGCAACGCGCTCAAATTCTGCAGGCCTGGCGTGCCACCGCACGTAACGGTCGAGGTGGCGGCCCAAGCGCAGCCGATCGATGCGGTCCCGGGGCCCGCGCACACCATCGTGGTGACAGACAACGGAATCGGTTTCGAATTGTCGCAAGGCAGCAAGCTGTTCCAGCCCTTCAAGCGTCTGCACGCTCGCCACCAGTACGAGGGCGCCGGGATCGGCCTCGCAATCTGCGAGAAGATCGTCTTGCGCCATCACGGCAGGATCACCGCGTCCGGCACACCGGGCGCGGGCGCCACCTTCACGGTGACCCTGCCGCGCCGGCAGCCCCGGTGAGCGGCCAATGACCACCGCACCCAACACCCGGCCGGTCCTCCTCCTGATGGCGGACGACGATCCCGAAGACTGCCTGCTGACCAAGAAGACGCTGCAGAAGGCGCGGCTCGCGAACGAGCTGCGCTTCGTGCAGGACGGCCAGGAGCTGCTCGACTATCTCGGGCGGCGAGGAAGGTTCGCCAACCCCGCCTCCTCGCCGCGCCCGGACCTGATCCTGCTCGACCTCAACATGCCCAACATGGCCGGGCTCGCCTCGCTCTGGGAGATCAACCTCAGGCCGGCGTTGAGGAAGATACCGATCGTTATCCTGACAGCCTCGGAGGACAACCTCGATATTTCAGGCAGCTACAATCTCGGCGCCTATGCCTATCTGGTGAAGCCGGTCACCTTCCCCAAGCTGCACGAGGCCGTGCTGCGGCTCAAGAGCTGCAGCTACGAGCTTTCGGTGCCTGCGGACTCCGGCGATGCGGCGCGGCCCGCGGTCATCGTCATGGCGGACGACAACCCCGAGGCCTGCCTGGAGGCGACCAAGACACTGCAAGCCGCGGGCCTCGGCAACCCGCTGACCTACGTCACGAACCGCGCTGCGCTGATGGACCACCTCCACGGGCGGCACGTCTTCGGCGGCGACGTGCCCGCACCGCGGCCGGATTTGGTGCTTATCGACCTCGACGGCCCTGAGATCGACGGGCGCCAGGTGCTCGCGGAGATCGCGGACGCGCCGGCGCTTCATGACCTGCCGGTCATCGTGTTGAGCGCGTCCAAGGCGGACCCTCCCGATCTGCCGCCCGCCGGGGAGGCAGGGCGGGTGTTCGTATCAAAGCCGATCGATTTCGGCGCGTTTGCCGGCGCGGTCTCGGCGTTTCCGTCATTGGCGTTACGCCTTATCACCGCAGCCGAGGAGTCGGCCGGTACTGGCGGCGCCCCGTAGACGCCTGGAGGAAGAGGATGGCGAGGCCCGATATCAGCGAGAGCACTGTCCTCCTGATGGCGGACGACGACCCCGCCGACTGCCTGCTCACCGAGAAGGCGCTGCGCAAGGCGCAGATCACGTGTCCGCTCTATGTCGTCCACGACGGCGCCGAGCTGATGGACTTTCTCAAGCGCGAGGGCGACTACGCCGATCCGGCGGCGGCGCCCCGCCCGAGCCTGATCCTGCTCGACCTCAACATGCCGAAAATTAATGGCACCGAAGTGCTGGAGTGGCTGCGCGAGGAGCCCGAGCTCAGCCGCATCCCCGTGGTGATCCTCACGACCTCCGATGAGGAACGGGATATCTCGACGAGCTACGCGCTCGGGGCGAACGCCTATATGGTCAAGCCATCGGCCTTCGACGAATTGGTCTCGTTCGCGCAGATCGTGAAGGCGCACTGGCTGGAGGCAGTACGCCTACCGCCTTGAGCGTCCTCCCCTCTCATCGAGTTCCCCTTCGAGTTCGGCGAGGCGTTCGAGGATTCGGCGAACGTAGCCGCCCTCGATCATGTGGCCCCACCAGCCATCGCAGAAGCGTTCTCCCCGCAAGACATAGGTGAGCATGGCCCGTATTTGCCGCAGGGTCGCCCGCCTGATCGCCTCCTCGCTCTCGATCGGCTTTTCCTCCTCCCGAGGAACATAGTCGCAATCGATCCAGCAATCGCGGCGGATGCAGTCCATGAACTCGTCCACGACCCCTTCATACTCGGGCCAGGGGAAGGCGACGACTCCGTCCTCGTCCTTGCTGTGCACGCGCTTGATCGGCACGAAACCGTCCACATAGAGCTTGGGCAAGAAGGCTAGCAGGTCCCGGACATCCTGCGCCGTCGGCTGCTGCATCCTCGCCATCGCCTCGCTCCCGCCAACTTGCGCTGGAACCGGCGCGCGCTCACGACCCGCCGAGGGTAGCCACCTCGTCCGCCGTCTCGGCCATCCCACCATCGTGGACGAGCCGTGTCGGCTGCACCCACCAGGCCGGATCGTCGCGAGCGATGGCGTCCGCTGCGCCGGCTGCCGCCGCCTCGTCCTCGAACAGGCCGAAACAGGTGCCGCCCGAGCCGGACATGCGGGCCAGCAGGCAACCGGGGGCTGCGGCAAGCCGGGCGAGCACTCGGCCGATCTCGGGCACTTGAGCGAGCGCAGGCTGTTCCAGATCGTTGCGTCGGCTGCGCAGCAGCGCGGCAAGCGCCGCCGCATTCTGCGGGGCTTCATCGATGCGGCTCGCGGCCGAGAACGGCCCGCGCCGCGCCGCGAAGACGGGCCCGGTGGGCACCGGCACGCCGGGATTAACCAGCAGCACGCCGCATGGCGGCAGGTGCGGCGGTGCGCTCAACGCCTCGCCGATGCCCGCCATGTGGGCGGCGCGCGAGTCGAGGCAGACCGGCACGTCGGCACCGAGACCGAGCGCGGTCTCCCGAAGATCGCCTGCGTGCCCGGCGCCGAGCCGCCACAGCCGGGCGAGGCCGCGAAGGACCGCAGCCGCATCGGCCGAGCCGCCGCCGAGGCCGGCCGCAATCGGGATGCGCTTGTCGAGCGTGATTCGCACATTAGCGGGGCGGCCAAGCTTCTCCGCCAGCGCCGTCGCCGCCCGCGCGACCAGATTGTCGCCCGCATCCAAGGCGCCGGCGAACGGGCCGGTTACGCTGAGGCGGAGGGATCCGGCCGGCGCGATCTCCAGCGTGTCTGCGAGCCCGGTGAAGGTGACGAGGCTGTCCAACTCGTGATAGCCGTCGGCGCGGCGGCCGGTCACATGGAGGTAAAGGTTGAGCTTGGCCGGCGCCCCGACCCTAACCCGCATTTCTCACCACGGTCATGGTCTGCGCGGCGGTATCCGGCCGACAGGGAAGGAACGGCGCGCAGCGCGATGTGGGGCATCGGGCATGCGCAGTGACGCACACTGTCGGCCGGATACCGCCGCCCTCCGGGTCGCACCTAGGCGCCCGCCCGCGGCGTCGCGGGCCTCAACCGTATTCCCCGATACGCTTTTCGGCCCGCTCCTGGCGGATCGAACGCCTGGGTGCGACGCAGGCCACGACCGTGGTGAGAATTGCGGGTCAATTACCGCGGGCACTCTATTCTGCTTCGTCAGCCTCCGCCCCGGCGGAGAGGCTGTCCGCGAGCTTGCGCCGGATCTGGTCGGCGAGCTCGTCCTCCGGCTCAAGGGTAAGAACGCGCCGCCACTGGAATCGCGCCTCGTTCAGCCGGCCCACCTGCCAATAAGCGTCACCCAGGTGATCGTTGATGATCGGATCGCCTGGCACCAGCTCGACCGCCAGCTCGAGTTGGTAGACCGCCTCCTCGAAGTCGCCCAGCCTGTACGCCACCCAACCGAGACTGTCGACGATGTAGCCGTCGTCCGGCCTGAGCTCGACCGCCTTCTCGATCATGGTCTTGCCTTCGTCGAGATTGCGCCCCTGTTCCACCCAGGAATAGCCGAGGTAGTTGAGAACGAGCGGCTGATCCGGCTCCAACTCCAACGCGCGCAGGAAATCGGCCTCGGCCTTGGGCCATTCCCCCAAACGCTCAAACGCGATGCCGCGCACGTAGAAGAGGCGCCAGTGGCGGTCCTCGACGATCGCGAGCCGCCCGATCGCCATGTCGTAAGCGGCTGCGGCTTCCTCGTAGCGCTCATCCACCCTAAACACGTCGCCGAGAGCAGAGGCGGCGTCGATTCGCCCGGGGCGCTCGTCCGCCATGGCGTTCAGCGCAGCGATCGCCTCGTCCTGCCGGTCGAGGTCCGCGAGGCCGGAGGCAGCGCGAAGCTGTGCGGCCCAGGCGTAGTCCGACCCGGCGGGGATGGACCGGTAGGCGTCTACTGCAGCTTCCACCCGCTCCGTCTGTTCGAGAATCTCTCCGATCAGAAAACGAACGGAATCCAGATCGTCGCGGAGGAAGAGGGCAAGGCGCGCATAGATCACAGCGGCGTCGCCATTGTCCCGCTGCGGCAGGGCGGCAGCTGCACCGAGCAGGGCCTCCGCCAGCCCCCCGCGCGCGTCGGCAACGAGCGGCGGCACCGACATGCCGGCATCGGCGGCCGCGAGCACACGCTCAACCCATATATTCTCGGGATTCTGCGCGCGGTATTGCTCGTAGACCGCGCGGGCCTCGACGGTGCGCCCGGCCCGCAACAGAACGCTGCCGAGCGCCGCCACCGGGCGGTGGGAGCCGGCGGAAATCGCCACGGCCTCCCGCAAGAGAGCCTCGGCCTCCGCCTCGCGACCTGCGAGATCGTGCATCAGGCCGGCATGGAGAAGATAGAAGGGTCGGTAGGCGTCGCGATCGGCGAGCGGCGAGAGGGCCGCCAGAGCCGCGGCGTCCGACCCGGTACCGGTGTGCAGCCACCCCTCGGCGAGAGGGATCAAGAGGGAATAGACGCCGTCGCGGCGGATCGCGTCGATGCGCTGCAGAGCGCCCTCGTAGTCGCCGTTTCGCGCGTCCTGCAAGCCGAGAACGAAGGGGGCCAGCCGCGCGTCGTTGTCGACCTCGACGAGGCGCCGCGCGAACGCGGCCGCTGCCTCGATCCGACCTTCGGCGGCCAGCAACGACACAGTACGGCGCAGCAGCGAGGGATTGTCGGGATCCGTGTTCAGGACACGCTGCAAATGCTTGGCCGCTGCGGCATAGTCGCCGCGGGCGTGGGCGTAGCGCCCGACGAGATAGCTGCCGATCGGCGAGCCGTTGTCGCGGTAGGCGCTGGCCGAGGGCTCCGGCGGCAGGGGCGGAGTCTGTTCATCGGCGGCCCACAGACCGCCCGTGCAGATCCCGCCTGTCAGACAGACGGCGAGCGCACCGCTCAACCAGCCGACCGTGCGGCGACAGCGGCCGCGTGCACCCCGCCGACTCTGGGTCGCGCCCTCCCCTGCCCTACATGTTGGCATAATTCGGGCCGCCCCCGCCTTCGGGCACCACCCATTCGATGTTCTGCGTGGGGTCCTTGATGTCGCAGGTCTTGCAGTGCACGCAGTTCTGCGCGTTGATCTGCAGGCGCGGCGGGCCTGCGGCGTCCTCCACGATCTCGTAGACGCCGGCCGGGCAATAGCGCTGCTCCGGCGCGTCGTAGAGCGCGAGATTCACCCGTATCGGCACGCCCTGGTCCTTGAGCGTAAGATGCGCCGGCTGATCCTCCTCGTGATTGGTGTTCGAAAGGTAGACCGAGCTCGGCTTGTCGAAGGAGACGACGCCGTCCGGCTTCGGGTAAGCGATCTTCGGCGCATCGGCTGCCTTCTTCAGGCTTTCGTGGTCATGCCGATGGCGGAGCGTCCAGGGCAGCACGCCGCCGGTCCAAAGCTCGATGAAGCTGACCACGGTGCCGACGGCGAGCCCCCAGCGGAACGCTGGGCGGCAGTTCCTGACCTGCTTGAGCTCCTTGACCACCCAAGAGTCACGAAGTGCCGCCGGGTAGGCGTCGAGCGGCTTCGTGCCGTCATCGGCCTCGCCCAGCGCGGCGAACGCCGCCTCTGCCGCCAACGCGCCGCTCTTCATCGCGTTGTGGCTGCCCTTGATCTTGGGCACGTTGAGAAAGCCTGCGGCGCAGCCGATCAGCGCGCCTCCTGGGAAGACGGTCTCGGGAATCGACTGGTATCCGCCCTCGTTGATCGCGCGTGCGCCGTAGGCCAGCCGCTGGCCCCCCTCAAGCACGGGGCGAATCGAGGGATGGGTCTTGAAGCGCTGGAACTCGTCGAAGGGCGAGAGGTGCGGGTTCTCGTAATCGAGGGCGATCACGAAGCCGATCGAGACCAGGTTCTCATCGAAGTGATAGAGGAAGGAGCCGCCATAAGTGCGGCTATCAAGCGGCCAGCCGAAGCTGTGCTGGATCAGGCCCGGCCGGTGCTTGTCGGGCTCGATCTCCCAGACCTCCTTGAGACCGATACCGTAGGTCTGCGGGTCCGAGCGCGCGCGCAGGTCGAAACGCTCGACCAGCTGCTTTGTCAGCGAACCGCGCACACCTTCGGCGAACAGCGTGTACTTTGCATGCAGCTCGATGCCCGGCTCGTAGCCGGCCTTTTGGCTGCCGTCCTTGGCGATGCCCATGTCGCCGGTGGCGACGCCCTTGACCCGGCCGTCCTCGTGATAGAGCACCTCGGCTGCGGCGAAGCCGGGGTAGATTTCGACGCCGATCTCCTCCGCCTGCTGACCCAGCCAGCGGCAGAGATTGCCGAGGCTGATAATGTAGTTGCCGTGGTTGCGCATCTGCGGCGGCAGCAGCGCACCCGGCATCCTGATGCTGCCCTTGGCGGTGAGGTAGCGGAACTCGTCGCTGCCTGCCGGCGTGTTAAGCGGCGCACCCTTCTCCTTCCAGTCCGGGATCAGCTCGTCCAGCGCGAGAGGCTCGAAGACGGCGCCGGAGAGGATGTGGGCGCCTACCTCCGAACCCTTCTCCAGCACGGTCACGCTGATCTCGCGGCCGGACTCCTCGGCGAGCTGACGCAAGCGTATGGCAGCCGCGAGCCCGGCGGGGCCCGCGCCCACGATCACCACGTCATACTCCATCGATTCCCGGCTCATCGCCTGTCCAATTGTGGCCGAAACATCCCGCTGCGCAAGCGCACCCGCGGCAGAGGCTCCTCTACTGCCGGCGGGTGCCGTGCCGGGCGATTTCGCGGCCGCTCAGCCGGCGTAACCGTAGTCGCGGCGCGCGGCCGCGGGCGTGATGTAGCCCTCCGCCAGGTCTTCCGCCACCGCTTCCGGCGCACGCTCACCGGGCTCGCCGTAGCCGCCGCCGCCGGGCACGATGAGCCGCACCCGGTCGCCGGGACGAAGGCGGATGTTGGCGTACTTGGAGGACGACACCTTGCCGTGGGTCTCGGTCACCGGGCGCCAGTCGTCCGCGCCCTCGAGCCGGACCAGGGTCGCACCGACCGCACCCTCCTTGCCGCCGAAGAGACCCCAGGCCTTGATCCGGTGCCGGTCGGTGCACTGGCTCGCGGTGATTTCCGCCGACAGCGTGCGCAGCGTCTTGCGGTAGCCGAGCCCGCCGCGGTGGCGGCCGGGACCGCCGGAATCCGGCGTCATCGCGAAGTCCTCGACCTGGAAGGGAAAGCGGGTCTCGAACACCTCGACTGGGTTGAAGCGGCAATTGCCGTTGATCGCGATCACGCAGTCGTTGCCGTCGGCGTAGTCGCGCCCGCCCCAACCGCCGGAGATCAGATCGTAGCAGGCGAAATACTCGTCATGGTCGGGGTGGTGGCCGCCGAAGACGAAATTGCCGCCGGTGCCGCTCTCCGCCGCCATCGCGCGTTCGGGCATGCCCTGGGCCAGCGCACCGATCACGATCAGCGCGAGCCTGGGGTGGGTCTCCGTATTGCCCGCCACCTCGGGCGCCGGGTAATTCACATTGGCGACCGTGCCGGGTCGCGCCACGATCTTGATCGGGCGGAAGCACCCCGAGTTCTTGGGGATCGACGGGTCGGTCATGTGGAAGAGCGCGTTGTAGGTCGCCGACCAGGTGACGCCGAGGGTGGCGTTGATCGGCCCCTTTGCCTGGGCGTCCGTGCCCGAGAAGTCGGCGATCAGCTCGTCGCCCTGGACGAATACGTCGACCCGTAGTTGATAGGGCTTGTCCTCGATCCCGTCGTTCTCGACAGTGTCCTCGAAGTGGTAGCGGCCGTCGGGGAACTGCGCGATCTCGGCGCGCATGCGGCGCTCCGAATAGTCCATGAGGTCGTGGCAGGTCTCGCGCCAGAGGTCGCGGCCGTATTTCGCTACCATCTCCTTCAGGCGCGCCTCGCCGACGTCCAGCGACCCGATCATGGCGCGCAGGTCGCCATAATTGTATCGCGGCGTGCGCACGTTCGCGAGCATCAGCTTCCACACCGCATCGACATCGCGGCCGCGCTTCATGATCTTCACCGGCGGCACCCGCATGCCTTCGTGGAAGATCTCCGTCGCCTCACCGGCGAAGCCGCCGGGCACCATGCCGCCGACCTCGGCGATGTGACCGATGGCAACCACGAAAGCCAAGAGCTCGCCGTCGGCGTAGACGGGCTTGAACAGCGTGTGCTCGGGCACGTGCAGGCCGCCCCGGTAGGGGTCGTTGTGGATGATGACGTCGCCTTCATCGATCTGGTCGATCGGAATCTCCTCGGCGCAGGTCTTGATGACCAGCGGCATTCCGCCGATCTGGGCGGGACAGAACTCGGCGACCGAAACCATCTCGCCGTCGGTGTCGGCAATGGCGCACGTGAAGTCGAGGCCCTCGTTGAAGATCGTCGAATAGGACGTCTTCATCAGGGTGATTCCCATTTCCCGGCAGATCGACACCATCGACGAATCGATGATGTTCATCGTCACCATGTCCATGCTGCGCCCTCCCCGCGTTGGGCTGTGTGCCGCGAAGACATTACGGGCTTGCCGTCTACTTGAGAAGCCGCGCATTCGCGCGAGAGCGGCGCGCTATACTCCCGCCATGGCTCGACTCGCCGCGGTCTTTCTCCTCGTTCTCACCGTGAAGGCGGCGGGCGCCGCGGGCGGGCCGGCAGTGCCGCCACCGGTGGGCCTTACGCTCGACGCGGAAGCACACGTCGTCGAAGTCATCGACGGCAGCACGGTCTTGCTCGACGACGGAGAGACGGTGCGCCTCGCTGGCATCGAGACACCGAGTGTCCCCCGTAGCAGGACCGATTCGCCGGCCGCGCGGTTTGCGATGGACGCACGACAGGCGCTGGCAGCGCTGGTGCAAGACCGCCGGATCGGCCTGGCACTGGGCGACACCCGGCGGGACCGGCACGGCCGCCTGCGCGCCCATCTCGTGCGGACGGACGACGGGGCCTGGGTACAGGGCGCGCTGCTTGCCGTGGGACTCGCCCGGGTCCATAGCCTCGTCGACGATCGGATGGCGGTTGCCGATATGCTTGCCCTCGAGCGCCAGGCCCGCGCCGGCCGCCTCGGTATCTGGTCCCAGCCCGACTACCGGGTGCGGGCGGCAGGGGAGGCCGAGGGCGGCCTCCGCAGCTTCCAGCTGGTCGAGGGACGCGTCAGGTCAGCAGCAGTCGTGCGCGGCCGCGGTTATCTCAATTTCGGCGAGGATTGGCGCGAGGACTTCACCGTCTTCATCGCGCCGCGCGACCGCCGCCGGTTCGAGGCCGCGGGCATCGCCGTCGAAGACTACGAAGGCCGTCTGGTGCGCGTGCGCGGCTGGATCGAGTCGTTCAACGGCCCCATGATCGAGGCCACCCATCCCGAGCAGATCGAGCTTCTGGAATGATGCGGTCCCGACGCCTGGCGGCCGTGCCCGTGGCTTTGGTGCTGGGTCTCGCACTTGCGACGACCGCGCCGCTTCTGCTCAGCGGATGCAACGTCAATCCGGCGACCGGCGAGGAGCAGTTCACCGCCTTCATGCCGCCCGAGGAAGAGCGGCGTGTCGGCGCCCACGAGCATCCCAAGCTGGTGAAGGCCTTCGGCGGTCTCTATGAGGACCCAGAGCTTCAGCGCTACGTTGCAAGTCTCGGCAGGCTCCTTCAGCTGACCTCCGAGCAGCCGGAAACGCCCTTCACCTTCGTCATCCTCGACACCCCCGAGGTCAATGCCTTCGCGCTGCCCGGCGGTTACGTCCATGTCACGCGCGGCCTGATGGCGCTCGCCAACGACGAGGCGGAGCTCGCAGGCGTGATCGCCCACGAGATCGGCCACGTGACTGCACGCCACAGCGCCGAGCGCTACAGCCACGGCCTGGTCGCGGGTCTCGGCGCAGCATTGCTCGGCGCGGTCATCGACAACCGGACCGTCTCGGATATCGCGCAGCTCGCGGCCGGTGCCTACGTGAAGGGTTATTCGCGCTCCCAGGAGTTGGAGGCCGATATGCTGGGTGTGCGCTATCTGAGCCGCAGCGGCTTCGACGCGATAGCGATGTCGAGCTTTCTCGAGACGATGGGGGCCGAATCCGAGCTCGCACGCCAGAAGGCCGGCTCGCGCGGCGAGGGAGCGCTGGGGGGCCTCTTCGCGAGCCATCCGCGCACCGCCGACCGGGTGAGGAAGGCGGCCGCCGCGGCCCAGGCCGAATTCGGTGGCGAGCGTGCCCGCGACATCTACCTCAGGCAGATCGACGGCATGATCTACGGCGATTCCCCCGAAGAGGGATTTGTCCGCGGCCGGGCATTTGCCCATCCGATCTTGCGGATCGCCTTCACCGCCCCGCGCGGATTCCGCCTGCGCAACGGCCCGGAAGCGGTTGTGGGCACGCACCAATCCGGCGCCTCCATGCGCTTCGACGAAGTCAGGCTGCCAGACCCCGCGATTAGCACATTGCGCTATTTGCGGGGCGAGTGGGCGTCAAAGGTGCCGCTGCGAAGGATCGAAAGGTTGGCCATCGACGGTCTCGACGCGGTGGCTGCAAGCACCCGGGTCCGGACCAAGTCAGGCGTCCGCGACGTGCGGCTGGTCGCTATCCGCGCCGCGCCCAAGCGGATCTACCGCTTTTTCTTTGTAACCCCGCCGCGACAGACGCAGGCGTTCGCGGCTCCCTTCCGCCAGATGATGGCCAGCTTCAGGCGGCTCAGTCAGCGGCAGGCCGCCAATCTCCGCCCGCTCAGGCTTCGTGTTGTCGAGGTCGCGCCTGACGATACCGTGGATTCGCTCTCGGCTCGCATGCCATTCAATGATTTCCGCACTGAGCGGTTCCGGGTGTTGAACGGCCTGCGTCCCGGCGATCGTCTGCAGCCAGGTCAGCTCGTCAAGATCGTCACCGAATAAGCTCGGCCTATTCGGCCGCCGCCTGCCAGCCGATTTCGGCGCGGAGCCGCGGCATAAGCTCCGTCGCCGTGAGCTCCATGTGGCGCCGCCAGAGATCCTTATGAACCCAGTCGTGGTGCGAGAGGATCAGGGTTTCGAACGGCCCCGCCTCGTCGCGGAAGGCTGCGATCTTCTTGGCGACCGTCTTGGGGCTGCCGGCGGTGACGATGGTGTCGATGCAGTACTCCGGCGTCACCTCGTCGTCAGGCATGTCGGGGTCCGACTTCAGCATGTGGACGAAGCCGCCGTGGCGGGTGATACCGATGATGTACTCGAAGTACCAGCGGAAGGCGTTGTCCTCGCGCCGGAGATACTGGCGCGCCTCCTCGTCGGTTTCGGTGATCAGCAGGGTGCGGCCTGCCTTCCACTTCGAGGGGTCGGGCTGGCGCCCCAGCTTCTTGCATTCGTCGAGATAGTCGCGCCAGTGGCCCTTGAGCACCTCATCGGGCACGAAGTTGGCGGAGATGCACATCCAGTCCCGCTGGGCGGCGAGACGGATGCTGCCGGAACCCCGGCTCATCGCCGGGATCATCACCGGCGGATGGGGCTGCTGGTAGGGCTTGCCCATCCCGCCGACGCCGATGTCGAGCAGCACGTTGTCCTTGATCTCGAAGTCCCAGTACTTGCCGTGGAACTCATAGGGCGGGTCCGACGCCCAGATGCCGTGGATCATGTCGATCGATTCGACCAGCATCTCCATGCGGTCGAGGTCGGTGATCTTGAACATCTCGAAGTCGGGCGGCGTGGCGCCCGGCCCGATCCCCATGAGGAAGCGGCCCTCGGAGATATGGTCGAACTGCGCCGCCTGGCCGGCAACGATGGCCGGATGCTGATAAGGCAGGCAGAGGACGCCTGAGCCGAACTTGATCCGCTCCGTCTGGGGCACCAGCGCGGCGAACAGCATGAGCGGCGACTGAATCGGCTCCGAGGGAAGCGCGAAGTGCTCGCCGAGCCAGACCTCGTCGAAACCGATCGCGTCGGCGCACTTGATGATCTCGAAGTCTTCCTTGAGGAGCGTGTGATATCCCCGGCGAAAGTCCTGGATCGGGTGCATGAACATGCCGAGTTTCATCGCGCATCTCCTGGGCAGCGATTTCTCTTGGTGGCGGCCATTATGGTGAGGCGGCGCGCCTGCGTCGAATCGGCGCAGGGCGGGGAAGAGCTCTCCTCACCACAAACACGGATAGGCGCTGAGCGACTTACGCGCCGCCTATCGGCCTTCCCAGAGTTTAAGCTCCTCTTCCGGCAGCGGGTCGAAGAAATCGTCGGGAATGACCGCTTTGCCCTTGAGACGATCCGGACGCCGCTCCTTCCGGGGCTTACAGGCGATAAGCCGCGCGACCGGCTTGCCTCGGCGGGTGATCGTGACCTCCTCCCCGGCCTCGACTCGCGCCAGCAGTCGGGAGAGCTGGCTCTTCGCTCGACTGACATTCACAACGACCATGGCCGGACAGGCCTCCATTAGTCGGGGCTGCGCCTCAACGATCTTCATCCGCGAGCCCCGGCAGGACAACTGTCTCGGCGCGCTCCACGTCCTCGGGCAAATCGATCTCGATCCAGGGCAGGCCGGTCACGTCCTCGAAGCCGAAGGGCGGGCTCGCGGCGCGGAGGACGACGGCGATGGCGTCCTCCATGGGGCGCTCGGTGCCGCCGTCGTCGATCATCTGCCCGGCTGTTTCGACCAGCGCTTTCGCCATCTCCTCGCTGAGGCGGAAGAAACCCACCGATTCGCCGTAGGCCTCGACCGCAGGGTCGATGGTCTTGCCGAAGTCGGTGGGCACGCCGTCCACGACGCCGACCTTGACGGGCTCATCGCCCGGTTCGTAGGCGCGATCGACCAGCAGGCAATCGGCGTGGCGCGTCTCAACCAAAGGCGCAAGCACGCGGCGGTCGTAGAGTACGTCCCCATCCATCAGGAGCACCGATCCGCCCGCCGTGAGCGCCTCGCGCACCGACCAGAGCGTCAGGATGCTGCCCTGCTCGTAGTCGGGGTTGTAGACGGTGGAGACCTCCGTCTGCCCGAGCGACGTCAACGCACGCTCGATGGTGAGGGCCTCGTAGCCGATGCCGATCGCCACGTCGCGAACGCCGAGCGCGGCGAGAATAGCGAGGTGGCGTTCCAGCAGGGTGCGGCCGCCGAAGCGCAGCAGCACCTTGGGTTCCTCGATTGCCAGGCGCCGGCCAACGCCGGCGGCAAGCATGACGGCGCGCATAGCGGAATGTCCGGCGTTGTCACGACCCCGTTTCGGGCTATATGACGCCCCATGGTCGAACACAAGATGGACACAAGCGATGGGGCTGGCGACGAGAACGCCGAACCCAAACCAACAAAGCCGCGCAGGGCTTGGGACCAGCGGCTCGCCGGCTGGACGGCGCGGCCGCTGGTGCACACTCCGGTCACGCCGAACCACATCACCACGGTCAGGCTTATCCTCGGGCTCGCGGCCTGCGGCCTCTTCGCCACCGGTACGCGGCCGGAGATCCTCTATGCCGCGGGGCTCTTCATGCTGTCCAACTTCGTCGATCACATGGACGGCGAGCTGGCCAGGCTTTCCGGCAAATCCAGCCGATTCGGGTATCACTACGACAACTACAGCGACGCCGTCATCCATGTGGCGCTCTTCGTCTGCATCGGCATCGGCCTGCAAGGGAGCTGGATCGGCGGCTGGGCGCCTTATCTCGGCCTGATCGCCGGGGTTTCGGTCTCGACGCTGTTTCTCATGTTCTGGCGGATCGAGCAGCGCGCCGGCGAGCGCCAGGCGCGGCAGCCGATGTTCAAGGGGTTCCACCTGGAGGACACGATGTACTTCATCGGCCCCATCACCTGGGGCGGCGGCCTGATAATACTGCTGCTGGCCGGTGTCGGGCTGACTCCGCTCTATGTGATCTGGCTCGCCTGGCGTGAGCGACGCCTCCTGTTCGGCAAGTTGCCGGAGACTGCGCCATGACAACGCTGGTGACAGGTGCCACCGGATTTCTCGGCTCGGCCGTCGCCCGCGCGTTGCTCGACGCCGGCCACGCGGTGCGCGTGCTGATGCGACCCGGCGCCGATACGCGCAACATCGACGGCCTCGATGTGGAACGCGCAACCGGCGACCTGACCCATCGTCCCTCGCTGGAGGAGGCTGCGCGCGGCTGCGACACGCTCTTTCACGTGGCGGCCGACTATCGGCTCTGGATTCCCGATCCGCCGACGGTCTACCGCACCAACGTGGATGGCTCCCGCGACCTGCTGCGCGCCGCCGCATCTGCGGGGGCCACACGCATCGTCTACACGTCGAGCGTCGCCACTTTGGGCCTCAACGCCGACCACTCGCCCGCCGACGAGGAGACCCCCGTAACCGAGGCCGCCATGATCGGCCATTACAAGCGCTCGAAGTTCCTGGCGGAGGAGGCGGTGCGTACGCTCGTCCGCGACGAAGGGGTGCCGGCGGTCATCGTCAACCCCTCCGCGCCCATCGGCCCGCGCGACATCAAACCGACGCCGACCGGGCGAATCATCGTCGATTTCGCGACCGGGCGCATGCCGGCCTACGTCGATACCGGCCTCAACGTGGTCCATGTCGACGACTGTGCCGCCGGCCATCTGCAGGCGCTCGCGCAAGGCGCCATCGGCGAGCGCTATATCCTCGGCGGCGAGAACATGTCCTTGCGCGAAATTCTCGAATGCCTGGCGCAGCTCACGGGGCGCCGGGCCCCGCGAATCCGGCTCTCCCACCGCCTGCTCGCGCCGGTGGCCGCCGCCGGCGAAGCCTGGGCGCGTGTCGCGGGCGGCGAGCCCAGACTAACCCGCGACAGCCTGCGCATGGCGCGCAAGATGATGTTCTTCTCCTCCGCCAAGGCCGAGCGCGAACTCGGCTACACCGCCCGCCCCGCAAGCCAAGCGCTGGCCGATGCGATGCGCTGGTTTCAGGCCAACGGCTACGTGTAAACGGCCCGGGCGCGAACGCCGAGGCGGCCGATCGCCGGGATTGATCCTTGCCGCGCTTCCGACGATGGCGCTAGAACGAGCGCCATCGCCCGACTGGGCGGCAGCCAACGGTGAACATTCGAACTGATGGGATAGGGGAATGGAATACGGCTTCAACGTACCCAACGGCGGGCCGCTGGCCGTGCCGGAGCACATCGGAACCATCGCCCAGCACGGCGAAAAGCTGGGCTACCGCATTCTCGCCATCCCGGACCACATCGTGGTGCCCAAGGGCATCGATTCGCCCTACCCCTATTCGCCCGACGGCACGCTGAACTTCCCCACCCTGCTCGCCGGCGAGTGCCTGGAGCCGATCGCGCTCATGGCCTACCTTGCCGGTATCACGCAGGAGATGCGGCTGCTCACCTCGGTGATGGTGGTTCCCTATCGCCAGCCGGTGCTGACCGCGAAGCTGCTCTCCACCATCGATCTGCTGTCGGGCGGACGCGTGATCGTCGGTGTGGGCGCCGGCTGGATGGCAGAAGAGTTCCCGCCCGTCGGCGCACCGCCGTTCGACGCCCGCGGCCGGGCGACCGACGAGTACCTCCGCATCTACAAGGAGCTCTGGACCGCCGACGCACCGAAGTATGAGGGGGAGTTCACCTCCTTCGACAACATACTGTTCCACCCCAAACCGGTGCAGAAGCCGCACCCGCCCATCTGGGTGGGCGGCGAGAGCAAACCGGCCAAGCGCCGCACCGCGCGCTACGGCGATGCCTGGTTCCCGATCGGCTGCAACCCGCGCTTCCCGCTGGACACGCTGGGCCGCTTCGCCGCCTCCCTCGGCGACCTTCGCGCCATGGCGGAGGCGGAGGGCCGCGACCCGGCCAGTATCGACCTCGCGTTCTGGGCCGTCTGGTACGGCGCCGATCAGGAGCCGATCATGACCGATACGGGCGAGCGGATGCTGCTCTCCGGCTCGGCCGACGACATCGCGAGCGACATCCAGGCGCTCCGCGAGCTCGGCTGCCGCCACCTGCTGCTCCAGTTCCTGCGCGCGACCATCGAGGAGACGCTCGACGCCATCACGGAGTTCGCCGAGGAGGTGCGCCCCAAGGCCGACGGGTGAGTGCGGCCACTTGACCTCGGCTGTGCGCGGTCTTAGCTAAGCAACGGCTCTGCTTACGCGCACAGCGATGGCCAAACGCCCGATCATCACCGCGCCCGACAAGCGGCTGAAGGCGCGCTCCGCGCCAGTCGACGTCGTCGACGATGAGGTGCGCGCGCTCCTCGACGACATGCTGGAGACGATGTGCGCCTCAGACGGCATCGGCCTCGCCGCCATCCAGATCGGCGAGCCCAGGCGCTGCATCGTGACCGATGTGCACATGGCGGACGAGCCGCCGGCACCGCTCAAGCTGGTCAATCCAGAGATCGTATGGCGTTCGGACGAGCGCGTGAGCCTCGAGGAAGGCTGCCTCTCCTTCCCCGAACACTATGCGGAAGTGGAGCGGCCGGCGTCGGTGACGGTGGCCTACCAGGACGAAACCGGGGCCTCTCAGGAGCTGACGGCCGTCGGCACGCTCGCCGTTTGCCTCCAGCACGAGATCGACCATCTGGAGGGGGTGCTCTTCGTGGACTACCTGTCGCTGGTCAAGCGCAGCATCATCCTGCGCAAGTTGACCAAGGCGCGCCGCACCGCTGCCGGCGCCTGAGGTTTCCGTCGCGAGCCGGTCCCCGCCTGCGCGGAAGGTCATGAAGCCGCTCAGGCTGGTGTTCATGGGAACGCCGGCCTATGCGGTTCCTACCCTCGACGCGCTCTGCGCGAGCGGCCATTCCATCGCCGCTGTCTACACCCAGCCGCCGCGCGCAGCGGAGCGCGGCCGCAAGGTGCGGCCGACGCCGGTGGCGGTGCGCGCCGAGGCTGCGGGGTTTCCGGTCAGGACTCCGCCGAGCTTGAAGCGCGAGGAGGCGCAGACGGCGTTCGCGGCGCTCGGTGCGGACCTCGCGGTCACGGTCGCCTACGGCCTGATCCTGCCGCCGGCCGTGCTTGCCGCGCCGAGGCTCGGCTGCATCAATGCCCATGCTTCGCTGCTGCCGCGCTGGCGCGGCGCCGCGCCGATCCAGCGTGCGATCATGGCGGGCGACGAAGAGTCGGGCGTCACCATCATGCGAATGGACGAAGGTCTCGACACCGGCCCCATCCTGGCCGCGGAGGCGGTGCCCATTGGACCTGAGACCACCGGCGGTATGCTCCACGACACGCTCGCCGCCCTTTCAGCCCGGCTGGTGGTGGACGCAATCGACGCCCTTGCGGCGGGAACGCTCGCGGAAACGCCGCAGCCGAGCGGCGGGGCGACCTACGCGGCTAAGTTGGAGAAACACGAGGCCGCCATCGACTGGCGCGCGCCGGCAAGGCACATCGAGCGCACGGTTCGCGCGCTCGCGCCGGCTCCCGGCGCCTGGTTCAGCCATGGCGGCGAGCGCATCAAGGTTCTGGCCGCGACGGAGGCGAGCCCGGTTGTGGAGGCGCCGCCGGGAACAGTCATCGACGAGGCACTCACCATTGCCTGCGGCGGTGATTCGGCACTGCGCCCGACACGCCTGCAGCGCGCCGGCAAGACGCCGATGGGGACGGACGCCTTCCTCCGGGGTCGGCCGATCGAGGCCGGCACGCAACTCCCATGCCCCGCTACAAGCTGACCCTCGAATACGACGGCACCGGCTTCGTCGGCTGGCAGTACCAGGGCGACGGGCGGTCGGTGCAAGAGGCGCTGGAACGCGCGGTCGAGCGCTTCTGCGGCGAGCGGGTCAGGGTGCATGGCGCAGGGCGCACCGATTCCGGCGTTCACGCGCTCGGCCAATGCTGCCACCTGGACCTCGCCAAGCAGGCCGCGCCCGAGGTGCTGCGCGACGCGCTCAACGCGCACTTGAGACCAGCGCGGGTCACCGTCCTCGACGCCGCGGAGGCACCGCCCACCTTCGATGCGAGGCGCGATGCCACGGCGCGCGTCTATCTCTACCGGATCGTCAATCGCAAGGCGCCGCTCGCACTCGCGCACAAGCGCGCCTGGCACCTGCCCCGCCCGCTCGACTTCCATGCCATGGCCGAGGCCGCGCGTCTGCTCGAAGGCACCCACGACTTCACGACCTTTCGCGCCGCCCAGTGTCAGGCGGCCTCGCCGGTCCGTACCCTGCAGAGCCTCGCCGTCACCCGCAGCGGAGAGGAGATCGCGATCCGTGCCTGGGCGCGGTCCTTCCTCCACCACCAGGTGCGCGCGATGGTGGGGACCCTGGTCGAGGTCGGCGAAGGCCGGCGGACGCCCGCCGATGTCGGTGCCGCGCTCGCTGCCCGCGACCGGAGCCTGAGCGGCCCGACGGCCCCGGCCTCGGGTCTCTACCTCGAAGCGGTGATCTATCCCCCGCCGCGCCGTTGACCGGCGCGGCTGCGGTACGCCTCGGTGTGCGCTATTTCTTGACCCCGAGCACATCCCTGGTGCCCTGGATTCCGAGGCGGTAGATGCCCTCCGCGAACTCGATGCATTCCGCCTTGGTCTTGCCCCTCTTCGGCACGAAGCGGCTGGTCCATTCGACCCCAGAGCGCCGCGAGGTGATCGGCTTCACCTTGATCGTGGCGGTGTAATCGTTGAAGGGCGCCAAGTCGTTCGGGTCGGCGGTGATCGTATAGATCTGCACGCGCGCCGCCGTGTCGTACTTCAGCAGGCTCTCGTCGAGCGAGCCCTTCATCCCCTTGATCCTGAGTGTCCGCACCACGCCTTTCCTGTCGAGCGTGCTCCTCGTGATGGTGCCGGCCATGATCACGGGCAGATTGTTGAAGGCCCCGATCTCGCCGAAGACACGGTCAGCCGTCGCGCTGATCTCCTCGACGACCTTCGCTCGCGTGTAAGCCATTCCCAGTCCCTCCATCCGCTTCTTGTGGCGATCCCGAATGGTGGACGGAAAGCGCGGCAAGCGCAACGCGCGATGGGTCTACCCGCCGCCCCGCTGGAAGGAGATGTCGAGCCGGGCGAGGTGCCCGGCGGGATCGGCATAGCCGCTGTAGTGGAACCGCGCCGTGATAACCGGCAACGCGAGCAGGCCGATGCGGCGCTCGCGCTCGGACGAGAGCGTGATCTCCAGCGTACCCTGGCCCTCGCGAACCGTGATCGCGTCGCCGTCCTCGGCGATTCGGGCCTCCGGCAGTGCGCGGCGCAGCGTGCGCCGGAACTCGTGGCGCTCGATCGCCATCTCCTTCTCGACGGTGAGCGTCTCGGTCGTCGTCTCGGGCACGGATGCGGCTCGCGCTGGGGCGTGCGCGCCGGGGGCTCGCCGCCGGGTCGGCAGCTCAGCCGCCGGCCACGGGCGGCCAGATCGCCAGCGTGTCGTTCTCGCCCAGCGCGAGGGAGCCGCGCTCGCTCGGCTCCACGTAGACGCCGTTCACCAGCACGATGGAGCAGTACTGGCGGGGCAGATTGAACTTGGCGAAGACGTCTTCCGGCGTCGTCCCTTCGGGAAGTTCGAGCTCGACCTGGTTGTCCACGGCACCGGCGGGGAGATAGTCGCTCAAGAGCGCGTAGAGCTTGACGCTCACCTTCATGGCGTCTTCACGGCTGGCGTCGCCGCCATCGCCCCCGTCACCGCTGCCGTCGCCGTTCAAACCTGGCTGTGGGCGACGTAGGCCTCCATCACGCGGTGCGGGTTCTCCAGCAGCCTTCCCTTCCAGTCGGCAAGCGCCGTCTGGTTCTGGATCAGGCCGCGGATCACGCCGACATGATCGGTAAGCCCGATGCCGAGCGCGCCGACCAGTTGGTCGCCGTCGAATTCGAGCCGGAGGTACTTGTATCCGTCCTCGTCCACGGCGACGCCGCTATCGCCGCCGGCAACGCCGTCCCAGCTGCCGAACGAGCTGGAAACCAGGCCCACCGTGGCGAGCACGTTCATGTTGAGGCTGCCCTTGTAGTGGGCATGACGCCCCAGCATGTTGAGCGCCGCGATGCGGCCGTGCTCGGTCGCGGTCGGCTGGATCGCGTGCACCGAGTATTCGCCGGTGGAGAAATCGAGGCCCTGGGCCACATCGCCGGCGGCGAACACGCCTTCGGCGCTCGTCTCCAGGTGCTGATCGACGAGCACGCCGTGTTCGGTCTTGATCCCGCTCCCTTCGAGGAAGCCGATATTCGGCGCGACGCCGACGGCGAGCACGACCAGATGAGCCTGGAGCTTCTCGCCGCTGTCGAGCACCACGGCCTTGTCGCCGTCCGTGCCGGTCGCGGCCTCGATTGCGGCGACCCGCGTCGAGGTGAGCACCCGAATGCTCTTGGTCGCGCACCAGCGTTCCAGCATGCCGCCTGCGGTCTCGTCCATCATGCGCGAGACCATGCGCTCTTCCATCTCCACCACGGTGAGCGTGCCGCAGCGCTTGGCGAGCGCCTCCAAAATGATGCAGCCGATGAAGCCGGCGCCGATGAGCACGACGTTGGCCTCGGCGTTCAGCAGCTCCGCGATCCCGCGGCAGTCCGCCAACGTCCAGCAGTTGTGCACGCCGGGCAAATCTCGGCCCGGCACCGGCGGGCTCAGCGGCGTCGCGCCTGTGGCGATCAACAGGCGGTCGTAGGAGACCTTGTCGCCGCCGCTGAGGGTGAGCGTGCCGTCCCCTGCCGCCACGGATTCTACCCGCCCCTGCCGATACTGGATGCCGAGCCCCTCATAGTGCCCGTCTGACTTGCGCAGGTAGGTCCCGCTCTGCTCGATCATGCCTTCGAGGACATAGGGAATTGCCATCCGCGAATAGGGCGGCTCCGGCTCGTCGCCGATCAGGACGATGTCGGCGGCCCGGTCTCCCTTCCGCAAGGTTTCGGCAGCGACCACGCCGGCCGGGCCGGCACCCACGATCACATGCTGCATGTTGGCTCCCGCTTGGCTCTTTGCGCCGTTCCTGCGGCACGCGCACCTGCGCGGCCCGACCCGGCTCGTTTCATCTCGTTCATTCCCGCCACCCCCGATGCAAGCCGGGGGGCCGGCGCCCTTGTCGGTGCGCGCGGCCCCCCGCCGTCACGAGAATGACGAATGATACGGGTTAGAGCGCGAGGCGCTCCACCGTTTCGTTGCTGGGCACGCCGTCGTCGGTCCAGCCGCGCACCTCGTAGTATTCCGGCAGCATCTTGTCGAGGCCGTTGGTAAGACCTTCGGCCGGGCCGGTCTTCGCCGCGTCCTTCAAGAGGCGCGCAGGCAGAGTATCGTCCTTGCCCGTGAAGCCCGCCGCATTGTTGTACTGCCGCTCCAGGTTCCAGATCCGCTCGCCGACTTCCAGCAGCCGCTCGGCGGTCCATTCGCCCTCGCAGGCCGCGTTTATCTGCGGCGCAATGTCGTCGAGCGACCACGCGAAGGTCGTGAAGACGCAAAGCCCCGACGAATCAACCGCGGAGGTCGCGTCCTGGAACGCTTTCACCAGGCCGGCCTTGCCCTCGGTCACATGCGGGTCGGTCTTCTCCGGCACGCCCAGAATCTCGGACGAGACGGTGTAGGCCCGCAGATGGCAGGCGCCCCGGTTCGCCGTGGCGTAGGCGAGGCCCATGCCCTGGATGCCGCGCGAATCGTAGGCCGGGAACTCCTGGCCCTTGACCGACATCGAAAGCTCCGGCCTGCCGTACTTCTCGCAGAGCCGCTTGGAGCCGAGGCCGATCTCGGCACCGAAGCCCTCGCCCTTACCGGTGAGCTCGGCGAGATCGGTCAGCGCCTTGGCGGAACCGAACTTGACCTCGAGACCGCCGGTCTGCTCGTCGCCGATGGCGCCCTCTTCATAGAGCTCCATCGCGGCGCCGACGGTGGCACCGAAGGAGATCGGGTCGATCCCCTGCTCGTTGCAGATGAAGTTGGCGAAGGTCAGAGCGTCGAGATCGTCCACACCGGTGGCAGCGCCCAGCGCCCAGGCCGCCTCGTATTCGAGGCCGCCGGAGGCGATCTGATACTGCGGCCGCTCGGCCACCGTGTAGTGGGTGCGCTCGACCGTGGAGATGCGCCCGCAGCCGATGGTGCAGCCGAAGCAGGCGGCGTTGGTCACCAGGTTGGGCTTGCCGTCGGCGCGCAGCTCGGCCATCGCCTCGGCCGAGATGTTCTTGGCGCCATCGAACTGCACGTCCCGATGGTTGTGGGTCGGCAGCGCGCCGACCTCGTTGATGACGTTCATCAGCACCTGGGTGCCGTAGGCCGGCAGGCCCTGGCCGGTGACGGCATTGTCCGCAAGGATCTTCTTGCCCTCGGACGTTGCCTGCATGAAGGCACCGGCATCTTCGACCTTGACGCCGAGGGTCCCGCGGATCGCCACCGCCTTGAGGTTCTTCGACCCCATCACCGTGCCGACGCCGGAGCGCCCGGCGGCCCGGTGCATGTCGTTCACCACACAGGCGTACTTGACGCCCTTCTCGCCGGCGATACCGATGGAGGCGACGCGGATCAGCGGGTCCTGATGCTTGGCCTTGATCCCCTCCTCGGTATCCCAGACCGACTTGCCCCAGAACTCGCTGGCGTCGATCAGTTGGATATTGTCGTTCTCCATCAGGAGGTAGACGGGGTTCGGCGCCCGGCCCTCGAAGATGATCATGTCGTAGCCGGCGTTCTTCATCTCGTTGCCGAAGAAGCCGCCCGAGTTCGAGCACGCAATCGCGCCGGTGAGCGCGCCCTTGGTCACGACCGAATAGCGCCCCGCCGTCGACGCGCACGTACCGGTCAACGGGCCGGTCGTCATGATCATCTTGTTGTCAGGCGAGAGGGGATCGACTCGCGGGTCGGTCTCCTCCACCAGATACTTGGTCGCAAGCCCGCGCTGGCCCAGGTACTTCTGGGCCCATTCCATGTTCAACGGCTCGTTCTTGCAGGTGCCCTCGGTGAGGTTCACCCGCAGAATGTTCCTTGCCCACGCCATGACAAACCCTCCCTAAGCCTCGGCCTGCGCGCCGGCGTCGGTCTTGGCCGCCCACTGGCGCATCCTGTCGAGGCCGGTCCAGTTCGCGTCCACATAGGTGATCGCCGCCGTCGGGCAGGCCTTGGCGCACTCAGGGTCGCCGCCGCAGAGATCGCACTTGATCACCTTGCCGGTGGACGCGTTGTAATTCACGGTCCCGAAGGGGCAGGCGATGGTACAGACCTTGCAGCCCACGCAGAGCGAATCGGAGACCACCTTGGCGCCGGTCGCGGCGTCGAGCGTGATCGCATCGACCGGGCAGGCCTGCATGCACCACGCCTCGTCGCACTGGGTGCAGGTATAGGGGACCATCCGCCCCTCGTCGTGGAAGTTGAACACCTTGATGCGGGACTTGGCGGGGTTGAACACCCCTTCGTTCACATGGGAACACGCCAGCTCGCACTGCAGGCAGCCGGTACATTTGTCCGGGTCGATATGAAGCGATTTCTGCACGTTCGTAACCTCCGCCGCGCCCCTCAGGCGCTCACTGACACTCTACACTACTTGAAGCCCGCCTTGCACCGGGCAATGTGCGCCTTCACTCCCTAGCCCGCCATCGCCTCGGCGCCCGCGGCGATGGCCTTCACGATATTGTGGTAACCGGTACAACGGCAGAAATTGCCCTCCAGATAGGTACGAATCTCTGCCTCGCTCGGCTTCTCGTTCCGCTTCACCAGGTCGAGCGCGCTCATCACCATGCCGGGCGTGCAGAAGCCGCATTGCAGCGCATGGTGCTCCTTGAACGCCGCCTGCATGGGATGGAGCGTATCGCCGTCGGCCACACCCTCGATGGTCAGCACGTCCGCGCCGTCCGCCTGGACCGCGAGCATCGTGCAGGCCTTCACGCATTGGCCGTCGACATGGACGTTGCACGCGCCGCACTGGCTCGTGTCGCAGCCGACATGGGTGCCGGTGAGGCCGAGATCGTAGCGCAGAAACTCGACAAGCAGGGTGCGGGTGGACACCTCGCGCGCCACCTGCTCGCCGTTGACCGTGATCTTGACCTGCGCTTGGGCCACGCTGCCCCTCCCGACCCGTTGGTCACGTTTCGCTGGAAGAATAACCGCGACCGGCACGGCGGACAAAGCGTTTGTGCCGCGCTCTCGCGCTCCCGCGCGGCCGCCGGGCAGCCAGACCTCGGAAGAAACGCCCGCTCCGATGTCCGGGCGTCGACCGGCCGCGCTCAGGCGGCGACGAATTTGCGAATTGCGACGTCTTCCCGGTTTCGCTGAGCGTGCCAGAGATCGTATTGCATCTGCTGCTGCAACCAGCTCTCCGGGCTGCCGCCGAAGGCTTGGGACAATCGGATCGCCATCTCGGGAGAAATCCCGATACGGCCGTTGAGCAGCATGGACAGCGTGTTGCGCGACACCGCGAGACCCTTGGCTGCTTCGGTCACCGTCAGTCCGAGGGGTTCGAGGCACTGGCGCCTGATGAAGGCGCCGGGGTGGGGCGGGTTGTGCACCAGCATCGCGGAACCCCTCTAGTGGTAGTCGAGATAGTCGACATCGACGGCGTGACCGTCCTGGAAGCGGAAGATCACGCGCCAGTTGGCGCGCACCGTGACGGACCAGAATCCGGCATAGTCTCCCTTCAGCCGGTGAAGCCGGAAGCCGGGCAGATCCATGTCCTCCGGCGCGGCGGAGGCGTTGAGGCGCACCAGGATGTCCCGTACGGTCTCCCGATGCTCGGCGTGGATGCGCCGCTCGTCTCCGCGTTCTGCGAAGCGCCGAAGCGCGCGGCTTCTGAAGCTCCGTATCATGGATGGCCGTAATATGCACTATGACGATTGTCAGCGCGCACGGGTTCGGATGTAGCCTCGCCCCCGCCCCGCCGGTATAGGATGACGGCCACGCGGGAGAAAGGGAGCGGGGCTTAGCAATGAACATCGCAGCGCTGTTGGCGAAGTCAGCACGGACCCTGCCCGAACGGCCGGCGGTATCCCTCGGCAGTGCGGTTGCCACGCGCTACGGCGAGCTCGACCGGCGCGCCGGCGCGATCGCGGGTGCGCTCCGGGCCGATCACGGGCTCGCTGCCGGCGATCGGGTGGCCATCGTCATGGCGAACCGGCCGGACTACCTCGAAGCGCTGTTCGGCATCTGGTACGCGGGCCTCGTCGCGGTCCCCGTCAATGCCAAGCTGCACCCGCGCGAGGTCGCCTACATCCTCGGCAATTCGGGATCCCGGCTCTGCATCACCGACGAGGGCCACGCGGAGGGGATCGAGAGCGTCCGCGCTGACGCGCCGGGGCTCGCGCCGCCGCTCGTCGCTGGTTCGGACGATTACCGCGCCATGCTCGACCATGATCCGGCAGACCCCGCGGCGGCTGAGCCGGACGACCCCGCCTGGCTCTTCTACACCAGCGGCACCACCGGCCGACCCAAGGGCGCCACCATCACGCATCGCAATCTGCTGGTGATGACACTGAGCTATTTCGCCGATCTCAACCCGGTCACGGCCGCCGATTGCGTGCTCCACGCGGCACCGCTCTCCCACGGCTCGGGCCTCTACGCGCTCCCCTTCATCGCCAAGGGCGCCAACAACGTGATCCCCGAGAGCGGCGGCTTCGAGCCGGCAGAGGTGTTGAGCCTGATAGAATGCCACCCTGGGCTCAGCATGTTCGCAGCCCCCACCATGGTGGTGCGGCTGCTGGATAGCCCGGCGCTCAGCAACGCCGATACAACCAACCTCGACCTCATCATCTATGGCGGCGGCCCGATGTACGTCGCGGACGTGGAGCGCGCGCTCGCCGCCTTCGGCCCCAAGCTCGCCCAGATCTATGGCCAGGGCGAGGCCCCGATGACCATCACCGCGCTGTCCCAGGCCTATCATGCCGACGGCGCCCACCCCCGCTTCGGCGAACGCCTCGGCTCGGCCGGGATCGCGCGGACCGACGTCGAGGTGCGCGTCGTGGGCGAAGACGACCGCCCGCTGCCGGCGGGCGAGAGCGGCGAAATCATCGTGCGCGGCGACGTGGTGATGCCGGGCTACTGGGAGAACCCCGAGGCCACCGCGAGCGCGCTCAAGGGCGGCTGGCTGCACACCGGCGATGTCGGCCGCTTCGACGAGGACGGCTTCCTCACCCTGCTCGACCGCGCCAAGGACATGATCATCTCCGGCGGGACCAACATCTATCCGCGCGAGATCGAGGAGGTCCTGCTGCGGGACGAGGCGGTGCGCGAGGCCGCGGTCGTCGGGCGCGCGCATCCCGAGTGGGGCGAAGAGGTGGTCGCCTTCGTCGTGCCGCACGACGGGCGGAGCGTCACCGGTGAGCGGCTCGACCGGCTCTGCCTGGAGAGCATCGCCCGCTTCAAGCGGCCGAGGGACTACCGCATCGTGGACGGCCTGCCCAAGAACAACTACGGCAAGGTGCTGAAGCGCACCCTCCGCGAAGAGCTGGAGGCGGAGGGCTGAGTGAAATTCGTCAAGTTGTGTTATGAAACAACGAGTTACGTGAAATTGGCTTCGTTTTGTAATTTCATGTTTTCGCTGTCGTCCCTTCCTCGCTCGATGCGCCTTATCCGCTCTTCGCTCAGATGGCAGCGCATACCGAGGCCGCGGCGAGAATTCCACCCTACCCTGGTGCATAGGGGTTCTTGCCCGCGCGCAGCATGAGGCGGATCGGCACGCCGGCGAGGCCGAATTCGGCGCCGATCCCGTTCACCAGATAGCGGCGATAGCTCTCCGGCAGCGCCGTCGGCTTGCTCGCAAAGAGGGCGAAGGTCGGCGGCCGCGCCTTGACCTGGGTGATATAGCGGAGCTTCAGCCTTCGGCCGGCCACGAGCGGCGGCGGATGATGGTCGACCGCCCCTTCCAGCCAGCGGTTGAGCGCGGCGGTGGGCACGCGGCGGTTCCATGTCTCGAAGGCGGCGAGCACCGCCGGCATGATCTTCTCGGCACCCGCGCCGGTCAGCGCCGAGCAGGTCACCAGCGGAACCCCTTTCACCTGGGCGAGCGCCGCCTCCAGCCGATCCTCGACGGCAGCGCGCGCGGCGGTACGGTCCCGCACCAGATCCCACTTGTTGAGCAGGATGACGAGGGCCCGGCCTTCGTCCGCCACACGGGCGGCAATCGCCATGTCCTGTCGGCTAGCGGGGTCGGTGGCGTCGAACACGGCGAGCACCACCGCCGCCTGGCCAAGGGCGCGCTCGGCGTCCCGCGACGAGAGCTTGTCGAGCGCCTTCACGGTCTTGGCCCGGCGGCGCATGCCCGCGGTATCCACCAGCTCGACCGCCCGACCCTCGTAGGACCAGCGCACCGCGATCGAATCCCGCGTGAGCCCCGGCTCGGCGCCGGTGATGACGCGCGCCTCGCCCACCAGCCGGTTGAGCAGCGTCGACTTGCCGACATTGGGGCGGCCGACGATGGCGAGCCGGAGCACGTCGTCCGCGCCGGGTGCGGCGGCGGCACCCTGCGCCGCCTCGGAGTCGAAGGGGCTCAGCGCGTCGTAGAGGTCCGCAAGGCCCTCCCCGTGCTCCGCCGAGATCGGGATCGGCTGCCCCAGCCCGAGGGCGTGGCTCTCCGCGATCCCGCCCTCGGCAGCGCTGCCCTCGCACTTGTTGACCGCAAGAATAATGGGGACCTGCAGCCGCCGGAGCTGGTTCACGAAGAACGCGTCGGCCGGTGTCACCCCTGCCCGGCCGTCGATCAGGAGAAGCGCGGCGTCGGCCTCCTCCAGCGCGCGCGCCGTCTGCGCCATCATACGGCCGGCGAGAGTCTCCGGCGCCGCCTCCTCGAGCCCCGCCGTGTCGATGGCGCGGAACCTGAGGGGGCCGATCCGCGCCCAGCCTTCGCGCCGGTCCCGGGTCACGCCGGGCGTCCGTGCGACAAGCGCGGCGCGCCGGCCGACCAGCCGGTTGAAGAGCGTCGACTTGCCGACGTTGGGGCGGCCGACGATGGCGACAGTGAAGGCCACAGGCGGGCCTCAGCGGAGTGCGATCAGATCCGCGTCGTCGGTCAGGATGAAGAGCGTCCGATCGGCGACCACGGGCGGCAGGCGAACGGCGCCTCTTGCGTCGTACGCACCCAGATAGCGGCCGTCATAGGGCGAGATCGAGAGCACGCTGCCGTCCGAGCCCGCGGCGATCAGCCGATCGCCGACCAGAGCCGGACCGGACCAGAAAATCGGATCCTCTCGATCCTCCGGGTCCTCGAAGCGCGGCAGCGACCGGACCCAAAGAATGGCGCCGCGCTCCCGGCTCAAGCAGACGAGCTCGCCATCAGCGGTCATCACGAACACGAATTCGCCGGCGACCCATGGCGTATCGAGACCGGCGATGTCCCGCTCCCAGACGCGCCGGCCGCTGCGCTCATCGATGGAGACCATGCGTCCGCCATGACCGATCGCCAAGACGAGGCCCCGATCCATCACGGGGCTTCCGTCGATGTCGTTGAAGGTCGCGATGGCGCCGATGCGGACACCCTGGACGGCGAGGATATCGGCCCAGACGGTGCGCCCGTTCTCGACCCGGAGCGCCGTCAGCTCTCCGGACGAGAAGGGCGCGATGACGATGCCGCCATCCACCGCCGGGCTCGCCCCGCCGAGAAAACCGGCGCTCTCCTCGATCCCGGCATGGCTCCACTGCACGGCGCCGCTGCGGGCATCCAGCGCCCAGAGCCGGTTGTCATGGCTCACGGCGAAGACACGGCCGCCGGAGATGACGGGCGCTGCACGCACAGGCACGCCGATGGGTTGCCGCCACTGCATGGCACCGGTCTCCGCATCCAGCGCGAGCACGTGGCCGAGGCCCGTGGCCGCGAACAGCCAGCCCCCCGCCAGCGCGAGGCCGCCGCCGAAGGCGCCTTCGTCATCGTCTTCGGGCCGGGTGTCGGCAGTCCACAATCTGGCACCGGTGGTCGCGTCGAAGGCCGAAATCAGGCTCCTCGAATCCATGGTGAAGACCCGTCCGCCGGCGATGACGGGCGGTGACAGGGCGGGCCCGTCATCGTCGGTGCCGCGACCGATGCGGACGCGCCAAGCCTCCGCGAGGACATCGGCCGCGGCGAGATGGTGCATGGCATGGTGGGGGTAGCCCCCTGCCTGGGGCCAGTCCTCGTTCACATAGGGCGGCGGCAGGCGCACCGTGAGCAGATCGGCGCCGGGGTCCGGCTCCAGCTGCCGTTCGAGGAAGATCACCGAGAGCCGATCGCCGGCCAGCGGCGCTTCGTCCGAATCGTCGAACAAGTCCGACACGGTGTCGCAGCCGCCAAGGCCGAGCGCGAGGCAGAGTCCGAGCAGGGCGGCGCCCCGTTCGATTCCCCTCGGCAAGACGTGTGTCATTCCGCCGCCTCCCCGGCCGGGCCGGCCGTATCGGCGTCGTCCCGGGCGACGGACGAGGCGCCGCCCGCCAGCGCCGCCTCCAGATCGCCGCCGAGGCTCGTCAGCAGCTCGGCCGCCCGTTGGCGCAGGCCGAGCGGTGCGGCGGGGTCGCTCACGAGCTCTGCGAAGAGCGCACGCGCCGCTTCCTCGTTGCCGGCGCGCATCTCCGCAATGGCCGAAAGCTCTGCCGCGAGCGGCCGCCACGGCGAATGGCCTGCAAGCAGAGACGCAAGGCGTTGGTTGACCTCCGCCACAGGTGCGCGATCGACCAAGCGCTGCGCCGCAAGCAGGGCGCCCAAGTCGCGATAGAGCGGGTCGATACTGCTGTCCCCGGCCAGGAGATCGTACGTCAGGACGGCGCCGGTGATGTCGCCTCGCCTTGCGCGCGCATCGGCCTCTCCGAGCCGGGCGAGCGCGGCGTAGCCGCTCTCCGAATCAGCGGCGAGCATTGCGAGCCGTTCCACGGCCTCGCTCCCGCGGCCGGCCTCGATCCCGGCAATCGCGGCTGCGAACTGCCGCCCCTCCGCCTGGCGGGCGCTCTCCTTGGCGTCGGTGATCACCACGTAGGCGACCGCAGCGCCGAGCGCCACCACGCCCACGCCCAGCAGCCAATAGCGCCACCGCCGCCAGAGCTTGAGATAGCGTTCGTGCCGAAGGTCCTCATCGACCTCTCGGAAGATATCGACCACGCCTGCGTCTCCGTCAGTGCCGTTGCCGTGCCGTCCCGCGAGGCGCGGGAACCCGGCTCAGGCGGCCTCGCGCCATTTGATCGAACACCCCATGGACGGCAGCTGCTCCTCGGGCCCCCGCCCGGTCTCGGCGACCTGGATCATGGCCTCGAGGAGCTCGCGGCGCGCGCCGGCCACCGGCTCCATCCGCGAGGCGTCGAGCCGGCCCCGGTACTGCAGGCCGAGGTTGCCGTCGAAGCCGAAGAAGTCCGGCGTGCACACGCTGTCGTAGGCCCGTGCGATCTCTTGAGTCCGGTCGATCAGGTAAGGGAAGCCGAATCCGTGCTCGGCAGCAAACTGCTTCATGTTGTCGAAGGAATCGGCGGGGTAGGCCGCGGTGTCGTTCGGCATGATGGCGACGGCGCCGATGCCGTGGCAGCCGAGCTCGTCCACGTCCTGCACGATCCGGTCGATGACCGCCTTCACGAACGGGCAATGGTTGCAAAGAAACATCACCAGCGTGCCGCGCTCGCCGGTGCAGTCAGCGAGGGTGTGGATCTTGCCGTCAGTTCCTTCCAGCCGAAAGTCGATCGCCTTCCAACCGAAATCGCAGACCGGTGTGGTCATCGCCGCCATGGGCATGGTCTCCCTTGCGCGGGGGTTCGCCGCGTGATCGAGAACCAAGGACTATGGTGTAGAATCACAAACATCGCCCGAAAACGCAACGAAACGGATAAGGCAAGACGAGATGACGTCCGATACGTGCGATGACATCGACCGTAACGCACGGCGCATCGGGCCGCAGTCCCCAACGGCGCGACCGCGCCGCGCGCCTTCGGCGCGTAGCGTCGCGCGGAAACGCGCGCATGAGCTCGCGATGCGAGCGGGGCGAGCGCCCGGCGACTCAGGGCTATATAGTCCAGCCGCCATGAGCGAGCGAATTCGTGGGTACCGAGCCTTCTGGCACTACTATGTTGCCGAGCACAGCCGGGCGGGAACACGCCGACTACACTTCGTCGGCACGACGGGCGCCGTCGCTCTGGTTGTGGTGGCTGCGGTCTTAGGCGAGCCGCTGTTGCTGCCGGCCGCGCTCGTCTGCGGCTACCTTTTCGCCTGGCTCAGCCACCTCCTGATCGAGCGCAACCGACCGGCCACCTTCACCTATCCGCTGTTCAGCCTGGCCGGCGACTTTCACATGTGGGCGCTGATGTGGCAGGGCCGCATGGACGCCGAGATCGAGCGGCTGGCTGCCGCGGGAGAGTCAGACCAGCCGGCGTCGTAGCGGCGCCCCGCCAGAGGAAAGCGCAGATCAGGCTGCGTCGGAGCGCGGCCTGACAGCCACGTAGGCCTTGCTGTAGTGCTCCGGGCAGTAGGGCTTGCCGAGCAGCGCGTGCTCGCCGCAGAAATGGAAACCGGCCTCGTCCGGGTGACCGATAGGCCACTTGCAGGCTGCGTTGCCGACGGCGAGGGGCGGTCGCGGCGCTCTTGGCTTGACTCGAACGACGACCCCAGTCGGCGCCTTCGCCGATTGCCGCCCGTTCGAATAGCTCGGCGCCCGCGGCACGCTCGGGGTGCTCGTGCCGCGCCTGATCGGCGACGGACGCGGCGGGAGCTGAAGCCTATGCGCCTTGCCGACGACGGCATTCTTCGACATGCCGACCGCACGCCCGATCTCGGCGGTCGTGAGTCCCTCATTCCACAGCCGGGTTACGGTCTCGACCCTCTCCGGTGTCCAGGCTGTCATAACCGATCCTCCGTCCGGTGCTGGGCGCACACCGGTTCAAAATCTTGGAGTGTTTTGCCCTAAAAGCCCAATATACAGTATTACACACTAAATGCAACGCTGACTCAGTCGGCAATCCGCGCCAACGTTAATTTGAGGACCGGGCGGACGGATGCTGCAAACCTTGCGTGACAGCCGTTTCTTGGGCTAACTCTCCGGTTTGGGGACAAAAACAAGAAGGGTGGACCCGCGGTTGGGAGGGAAGCGATGAGACGGTCGGCGGCTCACGGCCCAGCGCGGCGCGCACGGCCGGAGCGGAGACTCCTGCCGAACGCGGGCTGACGCGAGGGCCCCCTTGAGCCTGTTCCGCCGACGCGAGAAGCTGAGCCGATGGGCGCGCGTCCGACGGTTCGTGTGGCCTCGCATGGGCTGGGGCCGGATTTTCAGGTACTGGACCTTCAAGCTCAAGCGGCTGCAAGGTTCGCCTTACGCCATCGCCTGCGGCTTCGCCTGCGGCGCGGCGGTCTCGTTCACGCCCTTTGTCGGCTTTCACTTCATCTTCGCTGCGATGCTCGCATGGGTGCTGCGCGGCAACATCATTGCGTCGGCAATCGGTACCGCGGTCGGCAACCCGTGGACCTTCCCCTTCATCTGGGCGGGCATCATGTGGCTCGGAACGTGGATCCTCGGTTACGAGCGCGGGCAGGAGCTGCCCGAAGAGCTCACGATCAGCACCATTTTCGAGCAGCCGGAGACGGTGCTCCTGCCCATGCTGGTGGGCGGCTTGCCGACAGGGGTGGTCGTGTGGGTTTTGATCTACTTTCCGATCCGACGGGTGGTGGGTAACTACCAGCACCACCGACAGGCCAGGCGTTTGCGCCGGCTCCGCGCGCTCGACGAGGAGCGCCGCGCCAGACTCGAGCAGACGCAGGAGGTGGAGGACGACATCACCATCCCCGAGGCCGCCCCCCAGGCCGCTGAGCCGGTCGCCGCAAACGTGACCCACCTCGATCAGGTGATGGGGGACCGCGGCCGCTGATGGCACGCCCGAAGCGGTGCGACCGGCGGCCTGGAACGACCCGGATGCCTGCATCATGAGCGCCGCCGCCGAGCCGCAAGCGTGGCCGATGATCGTGGGTCTCGGCTCCGACATCGTCGACATCAGGCGGATCGCGGCCACGCTCGACCGCTTCGGCGCGCGCTTCACCCACCGCGTCTTCACCGCAGTGGAGCGTGCCCGCGCCGAACGCCGGCTGAGGCCGGAGGAGACCTACGCCCGCCGCTTCGCCGCCAAGGAAGCCTGCGCTAAGGCGCTCGGCACGGGGCTTCGCAACGGGGTCTTCTGGCGCGATATGGCGGTGGTCAATCTTCCCTCCGGCCAGCCGACCATCGAGCTGACCGGCGGCGCGCTCAGGCGCTTGCAATCGCTCACGCCTTCGGGCATGAGGTGCCGGATCGACGTGACCTTGACCGATGAGCCCCCCATCGCCCAGGCCATCGTGGTAATCACGGCAATCCCTGCAACCGACTGACGGCAAAGAGAGGCAGCGGGCGGCGCGGGCCGCGACCAGCTGGAACCGAACCGACCGCACATGTGGCGCGCCAAGACTCAAAGCAAGGACACGGCCAAGAATTGGTCCGGCGGCCTGTGGGATACCGTCCGGACCCTGATCTATGCGGTAATCGCCGCGTTGGTCGTGCGCACCGTCGCCATCGAGCCCTTCAACATCCCGTCGGGCTCGATGATTCCGACGCTTCTGGTCGGCGACTATCTGTTCGTCTCGAAATACGCCTACGGGTACAGCCAGTACTCGCTGCCGTGGAGCATCGACCTGTTCGACGGGCGGATTATCGAAAGCCCACCAGATCGGGGCGACGTCGCGGTCTTCAAGCTGCCCCGGGACAACGAGACCGACTACATCAAGCGGATCATTGGCCTTCCCGGCGACCGCATCCAGGTCCTCAAGGGCGTGCTCCACATCAACGGCACGCCGGTCGAGCGCGAACGAGTCGATGACTACAGCTACAAGGACCGCTACGGCCGCGAGCGCGTCCTCCGCCAATATCGCGAGACGCTGCCCAACGGCGTGACCCACATGATCCTCGACGCGACGCCCACGGGCAGCCTCGACAACACGCAGATTTACACCGTGCCCCCCGATCACTACTTCGCCATGGGCGACAATCGCGACAACTCGCTCGACAGCCGCGTGCCGTCGGTCGGATTTATCCCGTTGGAAAATCTTGTGGGCCGGGCCGAGTTCATCTTCCATTCGCTGGCCGACGGAGTCAGCATCGGGGAGGTCTGGAACTGGCCGGACGCAACACGCGGCGAGCGGATATTCAAGGCGATCGACTAGCGCCCGGGGACGCAATAATTTCGCCGTCCGAGGCGGAGGCCGCCGCCGCACCGCCGGAGCCTCTCGAAGCTGCGCTCGGCCACCGCTTTGCGCGCCCGGCGCTGCTCGCGCTCGCGCTCCGCCATCCAAGCGTAGGCACACAAGCCGGCAGCAATCAACGCCTGGAGTTCCTGGGGGACCGCGTGCTCGGCATGGTCGTGGCGGTCATGCTGTACGAGGCGTTTCCGCACGAAGCCGAGGGTGCCCTCTCCCAACGCTACTCCGCGCTCGTCCGCCGCGAGACGTTGGCGGGCGTGGCCCGCTCGCTCTCGCTCGGCCCACGGCTCGCCTTGGGCCGCGGCGAGGGCGCAGCCGGCGGGCGCGACAATCCGGCGAACCTCGCGGATGCCTGCGAGGCGGTGATCGGCGCCCTCTATATCGACGGCGGACTCGAAGCTGCTGAACGCTTCATCCGCCGCTACTGGGAGTCGGCGATGACGGCCGACCCCGAACCCCCGCGCGACGCCAAGACCCGGCTCCAGGAATGGACGCAATCGAGGGCGCGCGGGCTCCCGGTCTATCGCACGCTCTCTTCTAGCGGCCCCGCCCACGCACCGGTCTTCGAGGTCGAGGCGGAGGTCACCGGGCTCGGCAGGGTGGTGGCCACCGGCGCCACCAAGCGCGCCGCAGAGCAAGGCGCCGCCGGCGCGCTGCTCTCGCGAATTGCCGGTGACGAAGACAACAGCGATGGCTGAGGGCGGCACCCGCGCGGGCTTCGTCGCCGTTCTGGGGGCGCCCAACGTCGGCAAGTCGACCCTGGTCAACCGGCTGGTGGGCACCAAGGTCGCGATCGTCTCGCCCAAGGTCCAGACAACGCGGAGCCGGTTGCGCGGGATCCGCGTCCTGGACGAGGTTCAGCTCGTCTTCGTCGACACGCCCGGCATCTTCGCCGCGAGGCACCGCTTCGAGCGTGCGATGGTCCACGCCGCCTGGAGCGGTGCCAGCGACGCCGACGCCATCCTGCTGCTGGTGGACGCGCGGCGCGGTCTGACGGGCGAAACCAGAGCGATCATCGACCGGCTCCGGGAGACTGGGCGCGAGACCCTGGTCGCCCTCAACAAGATCGACCTGGTGCCGCGCCACGCCCTGTTGCCGCTCGCGGCGGGGGTCGGGGAAACCGGGCTCGCGGCTGAGATCTTCATGGTCTCGGCGCTCGATGGCGACGGTGTCGACGACCTTCTGGACTTGCTCAAGGCGCGGATGCCGCCGGGCCCCTGGCTCTATCCCGAAGACCAGCTCACCGACATATCGGAGCGCCTGCTGGCGGCCGAGATCACGCGCGAGCAGCTCTTCCTGCAGCTGCGCCAGGAGCTCCCCTACGCCGTCGCGGTCGAGACCGAAGGCTGGGCCAGTGCCCGCAGCGGGGGCGTCAGAGTCGAGCAGGTGATTTACGTGCAAAGGGAGACGCACAAGGGCATCGTCCTCGGCAAGGGCGGGCGGCAGATCAAGGCAATCGGCACGGCAGCCCGCGCCGAGCTCTCTCAAATCCTGGGCTACCCGATCGACCTGAGGCTCTTCGTGAAGGTGCGTCAGCGCTGGCTTGAGGACCCCGAACGCTACCGCGACATCGGCCTCGAATACGACGTGTGACGTCGCCGGAGCACGGAGCACCGCACCTCATCGCCGCGGCGTCGTGGGTCGGCCTGCCCGAGGGCGGATGGCCGGGCTTCGACCTCGACTTCGGGCCGGTCTTCTGGGGCCTGCTGCCGGCGTTCGTGTTCGTGACTCTGGTCGGCGCCATCGAGACGGTGGGCGACGGCATCGCGATCCAGCGCGTCTCCTGGCGCAAGCCGCGGGCGGTGGACTTTCGGGCCGTGCAAGGGGCGGTGAGCGCAGACGGCGTGGGCAACCTGTTCTCCGGCCTGATGGGGACGGTGCCGAACACGACCTATTCGACCAGCATATCGGTCACCGCGCTCACTGGGGTCCGCGCCCGTAGTGTGGGCATCGCGCTCGGGGTCTCATTCGTCGTTGTGGCGTTCATTCCCAAGGCGCTCGCCGTGGTGCTGGCGATTCCGGGGCCGGTTGCGGCGGCCTACATCACCGTGCTGCTGGGGCTGCTCTTCGTGGTCGGCAAGAGGATCGTCATCCAGGACGGGATCGACTACCGCAAGGGTCTGATTGCCGGCGTGTCCTTCTGGATCGGGGTCGGCTTCCAGAACGGTGTGGTCTTTCCCGAGCATGTCTCGGGCATCGCCGGCGGGCTCCTGGAGAACGGCATGACGGCCGGCGGCATGACGGCGACCGACGACGCACCCGAACGCGAGGTTTCGCTACGACTCCTGCGTCACCTCGCCTCCTCGGTCCACCACCAGCAGTATCACGACACCGATATCGTCACGATCCGCGTGGATGCGAGGGCGGCGCGCCCTGGCTGAAGCTCAGCCCATGAACGCATCCACCAGGCGATTGAAGCGCTCGGGATTCTCCATAAACATGAAGTGATTGCCGCCGTCGGCCTCCTCGAAGATCTCCAGCTGCGAGCCTGCGATCTGGCGGTGCATCCATTCCTGCGAGCGCCAGTCGATCAGGCTCGCGCGGCCGCCGACGATGAGCGTCGGGAGCGTGATGCGGGGGATCAGGTCGCGCCAGTCCTGCGTCGAGTGATTGAGGAGGAGCGAGGCCGCGTGGCGGCGCGGCATCTTGCGATTCTGTTCGATGACCCACGCCACCCGCTCGGCGGGAAAGGTGCCGGTGAACATGCTGCTGATCAAGCCCTTCGTGGTCCCCACACCGTCGGCTCCGGCGAGAGCGGCGATGGTCTCGTAGAGGCTCGCGCCATCGAAGATCGCGCCGGCGTCCTGCTTCTCCTGCTCGGACCATTCGCTCCGCGCGGTAATGCTGGGCATCTGATCGACGAGGACGAGCCGCTCCAGCCCCGCTTCGCCGAACAGGTCGATGTAGCACCAGATCACGGAGCACCCCATGGAGTGGCCGAGCAGGCTCACTCGCTCCAGCCCGAGCGCCTCGATCGCGTTGCGTACGTCCATGGCAAGGCGCTGAATCTTGTAGCCGTGCTCCGGCTTGTCGGAGTCGCCATGTCCCCTCATGTCGAAGGCGATGACGCGGCGGTTGGCCGACAGCCCCTCGATCTGGGCCTCGAACTGCGCGGCGGTCTGCGACCAGCCGGGGATCATGACGAGGGGCGCGCCGCTGCCCCGTTCGACATAGTTGAGGCGGACCCCGTCATTCGTCGTGATATGCGGCATGGTCTTGCTCCCCCTCTGACGGTCCGGCCCTACGCCGCCCGTCTGGCCGATGCGCCGAGCCGCTCCTGGTGGGGCAGACCGGCATAGAACGCCGCGCCCACGAAGGCGAGAACGGCGATCAGGATAACCGCCGTGCCGTAATGGTGATCGGCGTCGTAGAGGGCGCCGGCGCTAAACGGCCCGAGCAGGCCGCCGAGCCCGTAGGCGAGAGCGATGCGGCCGAAGACCCGCGGCAGCGCCGCCGTCCCGTAGTAGCCCGCGACGGTCACGGGATGTGCGCTCGCAAGCACGCCGAAGGCGACGCCAACCGCAGCGATGGCGGCAAGCCCCATGACGACTCCCGGGGCGAAGTAGAGCCCCAGCAGGAACACCCCCATGACGAGCCCAACGCCCGTGAGCACCCGCCGGCCTGTCAGCACATCGGTGAGAAGACCGCCGACCAGAGCGCCGGCCACATAGCCGGCGCTGTTCAGCATCGGCGCGAATTGGGTCTCGCCCGCGGACGCACCCCATGCGGCCATCATCGTTGCTGCGTGGCCGATGACCACAAGCGCCGTGAAGGCGACACAGAAGAAACCCAGAAAGATCGCGATCACCACGCGGGGTCGATCGGTCAGCATGTCCTGGAAAAGACCGATCGCGCCGGTCGCAGGCGGCTCCTTTCGAGAAGACGCGATGAGCGCCGCGCCGATCGCGGTAGCCGCAAGAACGACCGCCGCAGCCATGCCAAAGGCCGTGGCCGGCCCCACCGTGTCGATTACGAGGGTCAGGCCGGGAGCCCAGGCGATGCCGCCGGCGGCGACCGCCGACATGTTGATGCTCATGGCGATGCTGGGTCTCACCGGCCCGTCGATGCTGGCCGCCGTCATCGCGATGAAATAGAGGATGCCGGCGGCAAAGCCGTAGAGCACGCCGTAGCCCACATAGAGCGCCGCGACCGACTGGCCGAAGCCTGCAAGCGCGAGGCCGGCTGCCGTCACCGCGCCCGTGACGAGGGTGAGCTGCGGGAGCGTGAACCAGTGCAGCAACCGGTGCATCACGAAGCAGCCGATTGTCGCGGTGAACAGGCAGAGCGACTGTGCGCCGCTCACCGTCGCGCGGTCGGCGCCGAGCTCGGCTTCGAGCGGGGCCACGAAGACGCTCCATGCGTAGAGGATCCCGATCGAGAGGTTGATCAGAACTCCCGCAACGAGCGGAAAGTACGGGCGCAACGCCACCCCCGGCCCCGTTTCCATCGGCGCTCCACAGCTGGACGCGCCACGGTGGCGTGGTCTGGTGGCGCTCGGCCAGCCTATGGACGGCGATCCCGCCCGTCCAGAGGCGGGCGCCCCGCATCGGCACCCCTCCGCGCTCGTCGGCCGAGCCAGAACACCGCGATCCAGACCGGCAGGCTCAGCAGCAGGGCCGCAACGGCGATGCCGGGCGGGCCGAACAAGCCGGCCGGGAGCGACGCCGCCACCGTCGCGGCGCCGAGGATAACGCCCGCGATCCAAGCGGCACGAGGATGACCCATTCGCCCCAGCCGCCGACAGGCGAACGCAAGCGGAAACCCGCAGACGGCGGCCACGATCAGCGACGACGCGGCCATTGCAATCGCCGTTGGCCACTCGCCCGGCACTACCGCGGTGGGCCCGAAGCGGACAACTGCCGTCGCCACCACGCCAGCCGGCAACCACAGCAGAGCGGCGGCGTAGAAGAGCGCGCGAGAGCGCAGATGCGGGGGCCGATCCGCCATGCCGGCTCCTATTCCCCGGGTTGAGACGCGGCTTCCTGCCGCGTCATCTGCTCCTGGTGACGGCGCACCGCGCCGGACCACGTGCTCCTGATAAAGGTGAGCACATCGCGGATTTCGTCGTCGGTGAGAATGTGGCCGAAGCCGGGCATGTCGCTCTCGAAATCGGTGACGCCGTAATTGGCCAGTGTCGCCTCGCCGCCCAGCTTCGTGTAATCGAACAGCAGCCGGTCGCCGTGGTGCCAGGTGTGGCCCGTCTCGTCATGGGGCGGTGCCGGATAGCGGCCGTCGGCGCCCACTCTTCGCCAGTCCGGCGCGCCTTCGAGGTTCTTGCCGTGGCACGAGGCGCAGTGTTCGGCGTAGAGCGCGGCACCGAGCGCGAAATCGTCCGATGCCCAGACAAGCGGCCCCGCCAACAGCGAACCGGCTACGACCGCTATCGCGGCGCCGATCGGGAGTACCGATCGTCGCACGGCGCTCTCAGACGCGCGCCGCACGGAGCCTGAGCGCATTGCCGATGACCGAGACCGAGGAGAGGCTCATCACGGCGGCGGCGATCATGGGCGAGAGCAGAATGCCGAACGGAGGGAACAGCACGCCCGCGGCGATGGGGATGGCGAGCGCGTTATAGACGAAGGCGAGGAAGAGGTTCTGGCGCACGTTGCCCATGGTCGCCTGTGCCAGCCTGCGGGCGCGAACGATGCCCCGGAGGTCGCCCTTGACCAGCGTGATGCCCGCGCTCTCCATGGCGATGTCGGCGCCGGTACCGATGGCGATGCCGACGTCGGCCAATGCGAGTGCCGGCGCGTCGTTCACTCCGTCGCCGGCCATGGCGACGGTCCGGCCCTGACGCCGGAACTGCTCGACGAGCGCGCCCTTCTCCTCCGGCCCGAGCGCGGCATGCACCTCGTCGATACCGAGCGCGCCGGCGACGATTCCGGCCACGCGAGGGCTGTCGCCGGTGGCCATGACGACGCGGAGGTCCATCGCCTCGAGGGCACGCATGGCATCGGGTGCGGTCTCTCTCACCCGGTCGGCGACCCCGATCACGCCCGAGAGCACGCCGTCCACCGCCACGAACATCGCCGTCTTGCCGGCGTCCTCAAGCCTATTCGCCCGGTGCGCGTGGTCGTCGAGCGGGATGCCGAGCGCCTGCATCATGGCAGCATTGCCAAGCGCAACCGCGTGGCCCGCTACCCGGCCGTGCACGCCCCGGCCCGCCAGGGACTCCGCGTCGCTCGCTGCGAGGTACGGCGCGCCCGCCGCTTCGGCTGCCTCGACGACCGCTTCGGCGAGCGGGTGCTGGGTGCTCCGCTCCAGCGCCGCCGCGAGCGCAAGCAGGCGCTCTCGATCAGCGGCACCCAACGGGATGACGTCGGTCACGGTTGGCCGCCCTTCGGTCAGCGTGCCGGTCTTGTCCACGACCAGCAGGTCCGCCTTGGCGAGGCGCTCCAGGGCCTCGGCGTCGCGCACCAGCACGCCCGCCTGGGCGCCGCGCCCGGCAGCCACCATGATCGACATGGGCGTCGCCAGCCCGAGGGCGCAAGGGCAGGCGATGATCAGCACGCTCACCGCCGCGCTCAGCGCATAAGCCAACGCAGGCGACGGTCCGGCCGCCACCCAACCGATAGCGGCGAGCACGGCGATGGCGACCACGACCGGCACGAAGACACCGGCGACCCGGTCGGCGAGCGCCTGGATCGGCGCGCGGCTGCGCTGCGCCTTCGCCACCAGGGCGACGATGCGGGCGAGCGTGGTCTCCGCGCCGACCCGTTCCGCCCGCATGACGAGACTGCCGGACTTGTTGAGCGTGCCGCCGGTCAGCGGATCGCCCGGCGCCTTCTCCACCGGCATGGGCTCGCCCGTAATCATGCTCTCGTCGACCGTGGCGCGGCCCTCGGTCACGACGCCGTCCACGGGCACGCTCTCGCCGGGCCGCACGCGGAGCCGGTCGCCGGGGCGGACCGCGTCGAGGGGCACATCGGCCTCGCCGCCGTCGCCCAACCGGCGTGCCGTCTTCGGCGCGAGACCCATGAGCGCGCGGATGGCATCGCCCGTCCGCTCACGGGCTGCGGTTTCCATGACCTGCCCAACCAGCACGAGCACGAGGATCACCGCCGCCGCCTCGAAGTAGGCCGGCGGCTGCCCGCCTGCGGCGAGGACCGTCGCGGGGAAGGCGCCCGGTGCGATCACACCGGCGAGGCTGAAGAGCCAGGCCGCGCCCGTGCCGAGCGCGATCAGGGTCCACATGTTGGGCGAGCGATTGCGCACCGACGCAAGACCCCGCAGGAAGAAGGCGCGGGCGATCCAGAGCACAGGCGTTGCGAGCAGGCATTGCAGCGCGATGAAGAGCCGCGGGCCGATCCAGAAGTCGAAGGGAATGCCGGCGTGGCTCCCCATTTCCAACGCAAACACGGCGCCTGCGAGCGGTGCGGCAAGCCAGAGCCGCCGGCGCAGGTCGCGAAGCTCGGGTGAAGGTCCCGCATCGACCGCAGGCATCATCGGCTCCAGCGCCATGCCGCAGATGGAGCAGTCGCCTGGGGTGGCCTGCACGATTTCGGGGTCCATCGGGCAGGTGTAGAGGCTGCCCTCGGGCGCGGGCTGGGTCTGCGGGCGGTCGCCGAGGAACTCGTCCGGCGCGGCGGTAAACCGCTCCCTGCACCGGGCGCAGCAGAAGTAGAACGTCTGCCCTTCGTGCCGGGCCGTGTGACGGGCGCCGGCGCGCTCCACCGCCATGCCGCAGACGGGGTCGCGCGCCACGTGCTCGACGGATGTATGGGGGTCCACCGCTGGCCTCTTCAAGGCTCTCTCCTCACTATAAAGTAGGAATTCCAGTGACTGGAAGGTCAAGGGGTCTCATAGTCTTGACCTTCCCGTGATGGGAACCTTTATGAGAGGATCGCGGAGGTGGCCATGAAGATCGGCGATGTCGCGGAAGCGAGCGGGCTGACAGCGAAGACGATCCGCTATTACGAGGACATCGGCCTCATCCGGCCGGGGCGGGGCGAGAACGGATATCGCGATTTTGCCGGGGCCGACGTGCACAAGCTGAGGTTCCTCGCCCGCGCCCGTTCCCTCGGCTTCTCGATCAATGAGTGCCGCATGCTGCTCTCGCTCTACGAGGACCGCAGCCGCGCCAGCGCCAACGTCAAGGCTGTGGCGGAGGCCCATCTTCGCCGGATCGACCGCAAGATCGCGGAGCTAGAAGGGTTGCGCGGCACGCTGGGGAGCCTGGTGGCGCGCTGCCACGGCGACGAGCGGCCCGACTGCCCGATCCTCGAGGACCTCGCGGGCCCGTCTCCCGGAGGCGAACAATGAAAAAAGGACCCAGTCCTCGGCGACCTCGCGGGTCTGCCTCCAGAGGGCGAACCAACCTTAAGAGAATGATGAACAAGGCCTACATCGTCCTGATCGCGGCTGCGGTGGTCGTGGGCGTGGTCGGGTGGATGCAGTGGTTCGACGACGAGCCGGCACACTCCGGTGACGCGGCCGCGACCCTCACGATTCCGACGTTCTCCTCCGAGGCGACGGCGGGCCACGCGCTGTTCGAGGAGAGCTGCATGACCTGCCACGGCCGCCACGCAACCGGCTCGGACCAGGGTCCGCCGCTGGTGCACAGGATCTACGAGCCGAACCACCACGGCGATATGTCGTTCCGCCTCGCGGTCCGGAAGGGCGTCCGCGCCCATCACTGGCCCTTCGGCAACATGCCGCCCGTCGAAGGCGTCTCGGACGAGGACGCGATCAAGATCACCCGCTACGTGCGCGAACTGCAGAAGGCCAACGGCATCTTCTAAGACGGTAGCCCGGCCGATTCCGCCCCGAAACGACCTTTGCCGGGCGCGAGTCGCATCGGGGCCGAGGGGGCTCGCAGCCCGCGAAGCCCCCTCCTCACCCGCCGGCAACGGCTCTCCTGCTTGCGAGCACCGCGCCGGGTCCGCTAGGACTCGGCAATGACGCACCCCACCGACGTGGCCTGCGGCTTCACCGTAGGCCCGGTAATGCCCGCAGCGCGCGAGGGGGCTGCCGGCGACCGCGAGCGATATCGCGAAATGCTGGCAGACTGCCGCTACGGGCAATCATTGGGTTTCGGCAGCGTCTGGGTGCTGGAACACCACTTTACCGACTACTACCCCTCGCCCTCGCCGCTCCTCTTCCTGAGCCACGTCGCAGCGGCCTGTCCTGGCTTAGGCCTCGGCACCGCGGTCATCGTGCTCCCCTGGTATGAGCCGGTGCGCTTTGCCGAAGAGGTGGCGATGCTGAGCCTGATGACCGACGCCGAGCTGCATCTCGGCTTGGGGCGCGGCGTGGCCCGCATCGAATACGATGCGCGCGCCATCGACATGGCGCATTCCCGAGACCTCTTTCGCGAGCATTACGAGATTGCCGAGGGGCTGCTGAGCGGCGCGCCCTTCCGCTATGAGGGCACGCACGCCTCGATCCCGCGCGAGGTGACGCTCCGTCCGGGGCCGGTGCGGGAGCGCATCCACCTCTACGGTGCCTGCAACAATCCCGGCACGGCCGAGCGCATGGCGGAGATGGGGCTCGGCCTGCTCTGCACCTCGGCCTCGCCCTTCCAGCAGAACGCCGATGCCATCAGGGCATGGAAGGCGATCACGGGGTCCAAGGGCAGGCGGGTGGACGCCAACATCCCGCTCTGGATCCACTGCTTCATCGCCGACAGCGAGGCGCGCGCCAGAGAGGAGGCGATTACCTACCTCGCCGCCTTCTTCCGCGCGGTGGTCGCCCACTACGAGACCCATGCCAACCCGTGGAAGGACGTGCCCACTTACGAGCGCAACGTCCAGCAGATGGAGCGGATGGAGGCGATGGCCGATCCGGCCAACCTGCCGCCCTTCCTCGAACACCAGCTTGTCGGCACGCCCGAGCAAGTGGCGGCGCAGGTAAGACGCTATCGGGAGATCGGCGTTACCCAGTTCGCCATCAACACGGCGCAGCCCGGCCGCCCCGCCGCGAGCCGCCGGCGCTCGATGGAACGCTTTGCCCGCGAGGTGATCCCGCTGGTGTGATAGGCGCTCCCCTTTCACACACGCCCGGCGATGGCGAGCACGAAGGCGTAGGCCATCGCCACCTCCACCAACCGACGGAAGCGGCCGGAGGCGCCGCCGTGGCCGGCCTCCATGTTGGTATGGAGCAGCAGCGGGTTGTCGTCGGTCTTGAGCCGCCGCAGCTTCGCCACCCACTTGGCCGGCTCCCAGTAGGTCACGCGCGGGTCGGTGAGCCCCGCCGTCGCGAAGATTGCCGGATAGGCCTGTGTGGTCACGTTCTCGTAGGGCGCGTAAGAGGCGATGGTTTGGCACGCCTCCGCATCCTCGATGGGGTTGCCCCATTCCGGCCATTCCGGCGGTGTCAGCGGCAGGGCGGCGTCGCACATGGTGTTGAGGACATCGACGAAGGGCACCTCGGCGACGATGCCGGCGAAGAGATCGGGCCGCATGTTGGCGGCCGCCCCCATCAGCATCCCTCCGGCGCTGCCGCCGTGGGCCGCGATTTGCCCCTTCGTCGTGTAGCCTTCGGCGATCAGATGCTCGGCGGCGGCGATGAAGTCGGCAAAAGTATTGGTCTTACGCTCCAGCTTGCCGTCGAGATACCAGCCATAGCCGCAGTCCGAGCCGCCCCGGACGTGGGCGATGGCGTAGACGAAGCCGCGATCGACCAGACTCAGCCGGTTCGTCGAGAACGAGGCCGGGATTGCGTGGCCGTAGGCGCCGTAACCGTAGAGGAGGAGCGGCGCCGTGCCGTCGAGCGGGGTCGTTCGGCGATGGAGGAGGGAGACCGGCACCTCGGCGCCGTCATGGCTCACGGCCGTCAGCCGCTGGGTGACGTAGTCGGCGGGGTCGTGCCCGCTCGGCACCTCCTGGGTCTTGCGCAGCGTGCGGGTACGGGCGCGCATGTCGTAGTCGAAGGTCTGGCGCGGCGTCGTCATCGAGCTGTAGACGAAGCGGAGCGTCTCGGTCTCGAACTCGTAGCCGGGCGCAAGCGCGAGGTCGTAGGCCTCCTCCTCGAAGGCGATGGTGTGCGACTCGCCGCTCTCCAGGTCGGTCACGACGATGCGCGGCAGGCCGCCGACCCGCTCCAGCCGCGCGTGATGGCCGGCGAAGAGGAGCTGAGTGCGCACGTAAATTCCAGCCTCGTGCGGTAGCCAGTCCCGCGACGCCTCCCGCGCCGGCGCCTCTACCGGCGCGGTGACGATCTTGAAGTCAGTGGCACCGTCAGCGTTGGTCAGGATGTAGAGAAGCCCGCCGCGATGGGCCACGCTGTATTCGACGCCGCGCGCACGGGCGGCAACGAGGCGGGGTGCGCTCTCGGGTTGGGCCGCCTCGATCAGATGCGCCTCGGAGGTCATGTGGTCGTGCGCCGAGACCAAGATGAAGCGCCCGCTCTCCGTCTTGTCGATGCCGACGAAGAAGCCGGGGTCGGACTCCTCGTAGACCACCGGGTCCGCGCCCGAGGCACCCACCCGGTGGCGGCGCACCTGGTAGGGGCGCTGGTTCTCGTCGATCACGGTGTAGAAGACGGTCTCGCCGTCGGCAGCCCAGACGGCATCGCCACGGGCATCCTCGATGGGCCCGTCGATAACGGCGCCGCTCTCGATATCGCGGACGAAGAGCCGGTAGCGCTCCGAGCCGTTTAGGTCGAGCGCGTAGGCAAGACGGCGGTGATCGGGACTGTGCCGGCAGGCGCCGATCCTGAAATACGACTCCCCTTCGGCCTCGCGGTTGCCGTCCAGCAGCAGCACCTCCGCCGCCTCGTCGTCGCGCGGGGTGCGGCAGTAGAGCGGATGCTCGCCGCCCTCGACGAAGCGGACGTAGTAGGCCCAATCCTTATCGGGCGCGGGCACCGACGACTCGTCCTCCTTCATGCGCCCGCGCATCTCGGCGTAGAGCGCCTCCCTGAGTGCCGCAAAGGGGGCGAGGAAGGCCTCCGTATAGGCGTTCTCGGCCTCCAGATAGGCGCGGATCTCGGGGTCGAGCGCGTCAGGCTCGCGCATGACCCGCTGCCAGTCGGGATCCTTGAGCCAGGCGTAATCGTCGCTGCGCTGGGTGCCGTGCAGCGTTGCCGTGACGGGTCTTCGAGCCGCAACAGAAGGATTAGAGTTGGGCGCGGGCATGGAGGAACTCATCTGGGGACGACAGCGGACTCCTAGCGCAACTCGCAGGCCGCAGCCACCCTCCGGGATAGCAGCGACCGCGCGATGCCTTCGCGGCGCCGCGACGATCGATTATGGTCGGGTGCGCCAACGGCAGGGATCGGCCGAATCGTGAGTGCAGACCAGACCGCCATTTCGGTGCCCGAGGGATACCGGCCCCTCTATGTGGAGAGCCTGGCTCCCTATCTCGCCGGGCTGCCCGCGCTCGGCGAGCGCCTGGGCGGCGCGCCGGACGACTGGCAGGTGGACGAAGTCGGCGACGGCAATCTCAACCTCGTCTTCCTCGTGCGCGGACCCGCGGCTGGCCTTTGCGTGAAACAGGCGCTGCCCTACGTGCGGCTGATCGGCGAAAGCTGGCCGCTACCGCTGACCCGTGCGTATTTCGAGCACGAGGCGCTGGTGGAGCACGGCCGCCATGCGCCGGGCCTTACGCCCACGGTCTACCACTTCGACCCCGTGCTGATGCTGACCGCGATGGAGTTGCTGGAGCCTCACATCATCATGCGGCGCGGCATGATCCAGGGCATTCGCTACCCGCGCGCAGCCACCGACATGGCCGAATACATGGCGCGGACGCTCTTCTTCACTTCGGATCTAGGCACGGGCGCGGCGGAGAAGAAGGCGCGTGTCGCGGTCTTCTGCGGCAACACGTCGCTCTGCAAGATCACCGAAGACCTGATCTTCACCGAGCCTTACATGGTTCACGACAACAACCGCTGGACCTCGCCGCAGCTCGACGACATCGCCGCCGCGTTTCGGGCCGATGCGCCGCTGAAGCGGGCCGTCTCACGCCTCAAGTGCAAGTTCATGGGGAGCGCCGAGGCACTGATCCACGGCGATCTGCACACCGGCTCGATCATGGTGACGCAGGACGACACGCGGGTGATCGACCCCGAGTTCGCCTTCTACGGGCCGATGGGATTCGATACCGGCGCCTTCGTCGGCAACCTTCTGCTCAACTATTTCAGCCAGGACGGCCACGCAACCGAGGCCGACGACCGCGCCGCCTACAAGATTTGGGTGCTGGAGACGGTCGAGGCATTCTGGCACGCCTTCGCCGAGCGCTACGGCGCGCTCTGGGCCGAGCGCACGGGCGATGCCTACCCGGCGGCGCTCTTCGCCGGCGAAGAGGGTGCCGCCTCGCTCGCGCAAGCGCGGGACGCCGCCATCGCCGCGCTCTTCACCGACACGCTGCAGTTCGCCGGCGCCAAGATGATTCGCCGCCTGCTTGGCATCGCCCACAACATCGATTTCGAATGGATCGAGGACCCCGACCGCCGCGCCGCCTGCGAGCGCCCTGCCCTCCTCCTCGGCCGGGAGCTGCTCGTGAACGCCGCGGCTTACCCTTCAATTGACGCCGTGACCGGTGCGGCGCGGGCACTCCAGACCCGCGCCGACGCTTGAACACTGCGTGAAGGCAGTAATCCCGCTACCATCGCCCCAACGACCGACAACAGGAAACGGAGACCAGCCATGACCATCGAACGCATTCAGAAGGGCCCCCGCATGAGCCAGGCCGTGGTGCACGGCGACCGCGTGTACCTTGCCGGCCAGGTGGCGGACGACACCGACCAGGACGTCGCCGGCCAGACGCGGCAGATCCTCGCCAAGATCGATGCCCTGCTGGAGAAGGCCGGCTCGTCGAAGGAGCAGCTGCTCACCGCCAACATCTGGCTCTCCGACATCGGGACCTTCAACGAGATGAACAGCGTGTGGGACCCCTGGGTCTCCAAGGAGAACCCGCCCTGCCGCGCCTGCGTCGAGAGCAGGCTCGCGACGCCGGCCTACACGGTCGAGATCATGGTGGTGGCCGCACGCTAGCGGGTGCCGCGCCCGCCGTCGTTTGAACGCGGGGCACAGGAGGGAGACATGAGCGAGGCGACGACAGCCGGCGCGAACCGGCGCTACGACATCATCCCCTGGGCCGCGCAGAATGCGGTCGAGACCGTGATCGAGATGGAGCGCGGCGAGGGCGCGTACTTTTACGACACGGCCGGAAAACGCTATCTCGACTTCTCGTCGCAGCTGGTGAACGTCAATCTCGGCTACCAGCATCCCAAGGTGATCGCGGCGATCCAGGAGCAGGCCGGCCGGCTCTGCTATATCGGCCCGCATCACACGACCGCCGCGCGCGAGAAGCTCGGCCGCAGGCTTGCCGAGATCGCGCCCGGCGACATCCAGACCGCCTTCTTCACCGGGAGCGGCAGCGAGGCCACCGAGATCGCGATGACCATCGCCCGCCTCGTCACCGGCAGGCGCAAGATCCTCGCGAAGTACCGCTCCTACCACGGCACCACCTCGGGCTCGCTGTCGGCGAGCGGCGACCCCAGGCGGCTTGCCGTCGGCTACGACCACCCCAACATCGTCCGTTTCCTCGACCCCTACTGCCATCGCTGCCCCTTCTCGCTCTCCTACCCCGGCTGCGGCGTGCAGTGTGCGAAGAGCGTGGAAGAGGTGATCGAGCGCGAGGGGCCGGGGCAGATCGCCGCGGTCATCGTCGAGCCGATGACGGCCGCGAGCGGCGGGATCAAGCCGCCGCCCGAGTATTTCCCCATGCTGCGCGAGATCTGCGACCGCCACGGCATTTTGATGATCGCCGACGAGGTCATCTGCGGCTTCGGCCGCACCGGGCGCTGGTTCGGCATCGAGCATTGGGACGTGGTGCCCGACCTGATGGCGGTCTCCAAGGGAATCACGTCCGGCTACATACCGATGGGCGCCGTGCTCATGCGGCCCCACGTCGCCGCCCGCTTCGACGACGAGTGGTTCCCGCTCGGCTCGACGCAGACGGGCAATCCCATCGCCTGCGCCGCCGCGTGCGCCGCGCTCGACGCCTACGAGAACGACGGGCTGATCGAGAATGCTGCCCGGATGGGCAAGGTACTGGCGCAGGGCCTCGAGGACTTGAAGGCGCGCCATCCGAGCGTTTCGGACGTGCGCTCGCTCGGCCTGCTGGCGTCGATCGAGCTCACCGCCGATCCGGCGACCGACGCGCCCTTCTCGACCGCGCCGAACCACGCGGCCGTCAACGACCTCATCAAGCGTCGGCTGGTGGAGCACGGGCTGGAAGCCAGGACCTGCCTCAACGGCCTCCTGATCGGCCCGCCGCTCTGTATCGACGCGGCGCAGATCGGGGACGCCATCGGCATATTCGACACGATCCTGGACGAGGTCGACGCGGCGCTCGGCTGAACGCCGAGAATGTTTAGGGAATTATATACCGGAGTCACAATTTCCTGTTGCACCCTGCCCTGAGCCGTGTTACAACGGAGTCACAATTCAGGGAGACAGGGACATGGCAAGCAAGGCACCGGGGAAGGCTCACCGCAAGGGTATCTCGCTGATCGAGATCACCGCCATGTTCCCGACCGACGAGGCTGCAGAGAAGTGGATCGAAGAGCAGCGCTGGCCTGACGGTCCGGTTTGCCCGCACTGCGGCTCCCTGAACGTCCAGGCCGGCATCAAACACAAGTCCATGACGCACCGTTGCCGGGACTGCCCGAATCGGGCCATGTTCTCTTTGAAGACCGGCACTGGATGCACCGCACCCAGCTCGGCTATCGGGAATGGGCCATCGCCATCTACTTGTTGGCGACGAATCTCAAGGGCGTGTCGAGCATGAAACTGCACCGCGATCTGAACATCACGCAAAAGTCGGCGTGGTATCTGGCGCATCGGCTTCGCGAGGGGTGGAAGGCCGGCAACGGCGGTATGTTCACCGGCCCCGTAGAGGCAGACGAGACTTACATCGGCGGGAAGCGGAAGAACATGCCCAAGGCCAAGCGCAAGACACTGATAGGACGCGGAGCGGTAGGCAAGGCTGCCGTCGTAGGCGTGAAGGACCGGGCGACCAATCGCGTCGTGGCCCGGTCAGTGACAGCGACTGACAAGCCGACACTCCAAGGCTTCGTTGCCGAGCACGCAGCGCCCGACGCTAAGGTGTTCACCGATGACGCTAGCGCCTACGAGGGATTGCCCTTCGATCACGAGGCGGTTTGCCACTCCGCCGGTGAGTACGTTCGCGGGATGGCCCACACCAATGGGGTCGAGTCTTTCTGGTCCATGTTGAAGCGGGGCTACAACGGCACCTTCCACCATTTCAGCGAAAAGCACCTTGATCGGTATGTCGGCGAGTTTGCCGGCCGGCACAATGATCGTGAAGCCGATACCATCGACATGATGGGCGCGATGGTGAAGGGCTTGGAAGGGGCACCTCTACGGTATCGGGACTTGATCGCTCCGCATGGTCTATGTTCGGGGGCATGATCGTGAATTCGACGGAAGCCGCGTTCCTTCACTGCCCCATTCGCGGCCAACTACAAGTTCGCCAACGGGCAGTAGATGGGTTTACTTTTACTGAAGAAAAGAGACGCATAGACGCTATCCGATATCTTCTTCAGAAAGACTACCCCCAAGATCATTTCGGCATTGAAACAAGAATCATGAAGTTGGGACACGCGGGGCACAATTCTTTGCGTGCTGACTTTTCTGTATATGATGTGCCGTGGTCAGAAGTGACAAATTGGCCTGATGAAAAGCGTTTGTCCAAAACGGTGGTCGTTGCTGAGATAAAGCGCGAGAATGCGTCGAAACAATCGGCGGTTGACTCACAGCTCAAGCCGGCACTTTCCTTGCTTCCAGACATGAATGCCTTGGGCGTCTACTGGGATGATATGGAGCAACGGTTCTTCTATCGCGAATTGGAGGGGACCTTAGCAACCATCCGAGAGGCGCCTATCAGCAAAATGCCGCGATGGATGGAGGGTGTGGGTTCTACGTTGCTTACATATGCAGACTTGACGCCATCCCCAGACCTTTCAGGCGCTTTTGACAAGATGGAGAATTGCCTGCATCCATACGTGACGGATAAGCCGCGTAGGTACGCTATTCTTTTTCAGCTACTTTTGGCGAAGATATGGGATGAGGTCTCCCATTCGGATCGCCCAGACAATGATTTGAGTATCCAGGACTTCAACGCAATGCCTATAACTGACGAGGTTGTACTTGAACGATTGGACTCGTTTCTCTCTAAGGCAGTCGGCCACTACAATCGATTTCTTCCAGATGAAGTGATGTCGACTTTTCGTCCGCTGAATCCTGAAGCACTGCGACGCCTTTCGCAGGTGATTGCTCCTATCAATATCTTGAACTCTAAACAGAAAGTGATACAATCATTCTACATGCGGTTTGCTAAGGACCTATACAAATGGGATTTGGCACAATACTTTACACCACACGAAGTCGTTGACTTTATCGTGAGCGCGACAAACCCAACACTAGAGCACGTATGTGACCCCGCCTGCGGGAGTGCTGATTTTTTGGTTAGCGCTCTGCGCACGATGCCTATAACTCCGGGAAAGGCCGTGGATTTTCTCACCGGAGTAGACAACAGTCGTCAAGCTGTCCAAGTAAGTGTCCTGAATATGATGCTTCAGGGCGACGGGAAGACTAGCATACATGAAGATGACAGTTTGAAGAACCACCCTGGGTCAGAAGCTTCCTACGACGTGGTGTTGTGCAATCCGCCGTTTGGGACGAGAATTGTGGAAAAACGATGGGAGGTTTTGAGAAACTTCGACATGGGTCATGTGTGGCACCACGGCGACGATGGCCGTTTCGTGAAGACCCTTGACGCGAGGAAGGCTCAACAGACTGGGATATTATTTGTTGAGTTATGTGTGAAGCTCGCTAAACCAGGTGGTCGTGTTGGGATCATCTTACCGAATGGTTATCTTGGTAATACCAGTAGCGAGTATTTTGCATTACGTGAGTGGATGTTGCGCCATGCTAGAGTAGTGGCGGTGGTTGCATTCCCGCGCTTCACATTCAAAAAGTCGGGCGCAGATGTGAGCGCCTCTGTAGTAGTGTTAGAGCGTAGAAAAGCCCCACTCGCCGATGCCTGTAACAGTGAAGATTATCCAATATATTTTGGCATGATTGAGTCAGTTGGGTGGCAGGCAGGCGACAAGACTGCTAAGCCAGTGTACCTCCGCGATAAGACAACCGGGAACATTGTGTTGGATGCTAACAACAACCCTATTCTCGATAGCGATTTTAGCCAAATGCTAGACGAATACAGGCGGTCGGCTGTGGCAGGTCTTTATCCATGGATACTCAGTGATCGAGAGTTGCCGGAAGGTGGTCAGTCAGAGACAACGCCCGTTGCGCAGATTATAAGCAGTAGAAGAATGATGCTCGATCCGAAGCGATACTGCGCAAAGTATAAGAGTTTGCTAAGGGAGGTCAGGTCCATCGACCACTTTCCAATCGGAGAAGTGTTAGAAAAAGTTGAGCGGGAGAAGTTCAGGCCTGAAGCCTCCACGGTGTACCGATACGTCGAAATAGAAGATGTGCGTTATGGATCATACGACTTCAAAGAAATGAGAGGCTGGGAATCGCCGGGGAGGGCAAAGTTGAAGGCCGATCTGAAGGATATTTTTATAGCACATGTGTGGGGGTGCGCTGGAAAGTGGTTTATCGTTCCATACGAAGCGCAAGATGGAATGGTAGTAACGAACGGCTGCACACGATTCAGAGTAAAACCAACTCGCTCCGAACTGCTTGTCGATCTTGTTGCTGGTCTATGCTCTGAAATATTCGCGGTACAGATGAGAGCGCTCGCGACCGGCTCTGATGGTTTGGCCCAAGTGGCAACCGAGGACATGCTTCATATTGTACTGCCAAAAATGACCGCTGGGGGCGAGAGAGATAGGCTTAGCGTTCTAGTGGAGGATTTAATTGGTGGGAGGGTCAATTTCGGCCATGCGGTTCGGTCGGCAAGTTCTGCTGATTGGCCACAACCATCACCAAGGAAAAACCACTGCGCGTTGGTGTGAAGGGAGGCGATCATGACCAAGGACAAACCCACCGTGCGGGTGCGCCCCGCGACCTATCAACCGAGCAAGGCGGAGCTTGAGGAAGATGTGTCCATCGACACAACGCCCGAAGAGCTTGCGCGGGTGGCGCTTCAGCCCATGACCGTCAAGACTGTCGGCGAATCCGATGTCTGATGCAGAGTTAGAACACCTACGTGGAACTGTCTTCGCGTTGGAGACTCTTTTGAAAATCACTCTTCTCACCGCTTGCAACGACCGAGATAGAGCCTTTGTCGACGATGTCATCAGCACCCTCGATGACCTGCCGGGCCTTATGCGCAGCCGCTATCGTGCCGAGTTTGAGGCCGAACCGTCTTTCGAACGAGGCGTCATAAGCACCATTGAGAACGTCGCGGCGAACCTGCGTTCGCAAATTTACTGAAAAGATAGCCATCATCCGCTCCTTATGATTGATTGTGACTCCGGTATATAATCCCCAATGTTTACTGCTTGATCGCGCCCAGCGTGAACGCGCGGGCGAGGTGCTTCTGAATCAGGAAGCCGAAGAAGACGATGGGGAGTGCCGCGGCGGTCGCGAGCGCCGCCTGCACGCCATAGACGCCGGTGTGATGGTGCAGATAGAGCGGCACTGTGACGACAATCTTGTCGCTCAGCGTCATCGTCAGCAGGAACTCGTTCCAGGTGAGGATGAAGATGAAGAGGCCGGTGACCGCGAGACCGCCCCGGATCATCGGCACGGTGATGACCAGGTGCGCACGCAAGCGGCTCATGCCGTCCATCATGCCGGCTTCCTCGATGGCGGGCGGCACCTCGTCGATGAAGCTCTTCAGCATCCAGAAGGAGAAGGGCACGCCGAAGGCGGTGTGCACGAGGATGACGCCAATATGGGTGTCGCGCAGGCCGAAGGAGGTGAAGAGGAAGAGCGCCGGGATCGCCAGCGTGATCGGCGGCACGGCGCGGACGGCGAGGATCGCGATGGCAAGCCGGTCGCTGCCGGCGCGGTAGCGGGAGAATCCGATCGCTGCCATGAGCCCGATGACGAGCGATAGCACAGTGGTGGCGCCGCCGATGATGAAGGAATCGAGAATGGCGCCGAGGCCTGTCCCCCGCGACGTGACGTAGTTCATCTCCAGTTGCTGGTAGAGAGGCGCGTAATTCCCGAGCGTCAAGTCCCGCGGTACCCAGGGCTGCGGCACCGCCGCCCATTCGCCGAACGGCTTGAGCGAGGTCGACACCATCCAGAAGACCGGAAAGAGCGCGAAGACCAATGCGGCCACGAGGCCGAGCGCGTGTGGGGTCCGAAAGCGGGCAGAGGTCACGGGCAGACGCCGGGACGGCGGAGCGCAGCGCAGGACCCCTGCGGCCCTCGCCCCTCCGCGCGGCCGCAGAGATTACGCGCCCGCCGGTGGAGCGGCAAACACTGGCTCGGTCGCGCGGGCAGGCGCGCCGTCCGCCTTGGCCGAACATGGAGGCGATGCCGCGCGGGTTAAATTCACTTGCAGTGCAAACTGTGTGCGCGAAACGTGTTCATGTAATTTTGTTATCTCGAAAGAACTTAGACCAATAGTCGAGAGCACAGCTGATGAGTTTTCTGAATGGCACTATCTGGCCGCTGGGCAACGTAATCTCAAGCCGTGAAACATCAAAGTCGTTGTGATCAAAATCGTCCTTCGAGAAGTCACCTCCGTGATAGCGGGTTTTATCGATTCGTGGCACATAATTTGTAATCTTGCCGTGTTTTGTTTCAATGCAAATGTCTTGAAGATAGCCGAGTTCAGGGCAGTTTTGTCTGACATGCCTTTGGAAATACGGCAGATTTGTAAATTGGGAGGCAGGGTGGAGGGCAGGGAACGTATGATCGCAAAGATGCCATGCTTTGGTGGCGCAATCCCGCGCCAAGTCTTCGTTGAGGTCGTCGGCCTGAAACCTCTCCGCTGTACTCTTGAATGCCTCAAGCGCTGAAACCGCATCGAGACCGAATGAGCGTGACATTCGTTACCCCCTTAGAATAACGCCTCAATGGGTTGGAGACTCCCGGCGCGCGCCGCGGATTCGCCTTCAGCCGCCGGTGGCAAAGAGGAGTAGCGACAGCGGAGACATCCTCTCTGATGTGGGAGGCTGAGCACCTCCTCCTCGCCGGAAGCAGCAGGATGGAGTTGGAATGCGGCTTACTTCTCTGCGGCCTTTTTCTGCCGCTCGATCAGTTTTTCCTCCGGTGTTTTGCCCCGTCCAATATGAAATTTGTCTACGAACAACGGCCTTTTCGACCCCTCCCGGTACCAGCTCATCATCATGGGAACGCCTGCCATTCTGAACAGGCCGATCTGCGGGCAGCGGCGATCCGTTTCCCGCGCAAGGTCCTTCACCCGCTCCGTCTTTTCCCGCGTCTTCACATAGAGGTCGAAATTGATCTGCTCGTATTTAGGTTGTAGATGCAGATCGAAAAAGAAGCCTCGGATGTCGATGAGAGAGCGGATATTCGTCCGAAGATCCTGATATTTGAAGCCCTGGTCGCGGGCCACCACAGTGATGGTGATGGACGTGCAGGAGGCCAGAGCACAGAGCTGCGCATGAACCGGAGTCCAACCCCGCGATCGCCCCTGCAGATCGGGTGGATCGCCGATATCGAATCCTTCGGGCTCGTCGAACATGATTGACGGCTGGCCGTCGAAGTAGCCCTCTACACGCATCTGCTCGAAGGATTTCGTGTTCACATCCGAGATGCCGATGTAATCCGGATAGCGCGCCTCTCTTTCCACGAGGTGCTCCTTTCGTCCCATTCGTGCAGTATCGCCCGGCGCCCGGCCCCTGCGGCCTCCGCCCCTTCGCGCGGGGGGCAGAGCTTACGCGCCCCCGCCGGCGCGGCAAAGACAGGCCGGGCCAGCACAGACTGAACGCACGCAACGATTGGCACGCAGAGGCAGCGGGCGTATCCATGGGGGTGGTGCGCGTGTCCCGAACGCGCCGCAGGAAGGCATCTGCGATGCCAGAAGGACTACCGGCCCCTCGGGCAGCCGACGGAGAGTGGCAATACCAGCTTCGCGTCGATCTCGCGGACGATGCCGCGGCAGCGGCGCAAACGGGTGCGGATCATCCGGGGCTCAGGTCCCTGCGCCGTATCCTCGCCGCCCACAATGCAGAGCTCATATGTCAGTATGACGCCTTCGCCGGCTATTGCGCGGAAGCCGAGGCGCGTGGCATCGAGCATTACCCGCTCTATGCCTGGACCAAGGCGGTGATCGCCGACCGGGCCAAGAAGGCGAAGTACCGGAAATCGTTCTCGATCCACGTCGGCGGCGCGGAAGTTTACGCCAAGGATCGGGCGGACGCCCTCGAAGCCGCGCTCACGCCGCTCGTCGGCGCAGGCGTTGTGAAGCGGCTCGCGAAGCACGACACCGACCCCGCCAACAACCCGCAGATGCCGGAAGAGTACCGCTCCCGCGCGTGAATTGCGGGCTTAGCCGCTCCCTTCCGCGCTGAGCTTCTCGCGCAGGTAGGGGATGAGCCCGCCGGCCTGCAGCATGCCGCGCTCGGCACTGGAATAGGGGGCGATGGCGCGCGCCCCGCCCCGGCTCAGATTGCGAACTTGCGCTGCCTCCCAGTCGATCTCGATCTCGTCCCAGCGCCGGGCAAGGCCGATGATGCCGGGGCAGGCGATCTGCGGGAAGCCCTCGGCGATCTCCTCCCGCCAGTAGCCGGTGGCGAAGGACTCGGCGATGACGGCGCGGATGCCCAAGCGGCGGAGCCCGATCATCGGCGCGAAGTGGGGATGGCCGTAGCCGAAGTTCTCGGCGCCGACGACCACATCGCCGGGCTCGACCTTCTCGGCGAAGCCGGGGTCGAAGCGGCGCATGGCGCAGGCAGCGAGCGCATCCGGGTCCGTGAGACGGATGTTCTCGACGCCCACGATCTGGTCCACGTCGAAGTCCGCCTCCTCGAAGACGAAGGCGACGCGACCCCGCAGGGGCGCAAGGCTCATGCGCCAGCCTCCGCCGCCTCCGCGAGGTAGGGGCGCGGATCGGCGATCCGCCCCTCCAGCGCCGACGCCGCCACTGCCGCGGCATTGCAGAGATAGATCTCGGACTCGGGGCTCCCCATGCGCCCCGTGACGTTGAGCGTGCCGGTGGAGACCGCGCGCTGGCCCGCGGTCATGGTCGCGATCCGTCCGTAGCAGTAATCGCACGACGACGAGGTGACGAAGGCACCGGCCTCGATCAGCGTCTCGAGCAGGCCCTCCCGCGCCGCCGCCGCCATGATCGCCTGGCTGGTCGGTACGATGTGAAGCTGGAACCCCGGCGCGACACGGCGGCCCTTGAGCACCGCTGCCGCAGCCCGCAGATCCTCCAGCCGGCCGGAGGCACAGGAGCCGAGATAGCCGGACTGCACCGCGAGCCCGGCATGGTCGGCGAGATCGGCGGTGGCCGCAGGATTGGGCGGCACCACGACGATCGGGGCCAAGCCGGTGAGATCGACCTCGTGCACCGCGGCGTACGTGGCGTCCGCGTCGCTCGCCTGCGGCTCGAAGGGCTGGGTCACGTGCGCATGCGCATAGTCGAGCGCGAGCCGATCCGGGTTGCAGATCGCGGTGAGCGCGCCCGTGAACATGGCAAGGCCCGTGATCGTCTGGCGGCCCTCCAGCGAGATCGCGCCGAGCGCCGGCCCGCCCAGTTCCAGCACCTGAAAGCGGCAAGAGCGGGGGCCGAGCACCCGCACCAGATGATGGAACACGTCGCGGGCCATGACGCCGGGGCTGAGCGTGCCGCTCAGGTTGACCCGCGTGGTCTCCGGCACGGTGAAGTCGATCCGCTCGCGGACGAAGGCCTCCAACAGTTGCGTGTGGATGCCGATGGCGAGCGTGCCGAAGGCGCCGAGCTGCGCGATGTGGCCGTCGAAGTGGACGACGAAGCCGCCGGGCACGGCATAGCCCGCCTCCGCCGCCACCTGATGGCCGATCCCCTCGCGCTCGTGCAGCTTCACGCCGTTCTCCGCGCACCAGGTGCGGGTGACGATGTGGAGGTCCTCCTCCTCCGGCGTGTTGGCGGGCACCATGTGGTCGATGAAGAGGGCGAAGCGTTCCGGCTCGGCCACGCGCTCGATGCCGAACTCCTCCTTCATCTGCTTGAAGATGAGGTCGAGATAGCCGGGGAAGTCGTAGCCCAGCACATAGTCGGGCTTGACCTCGACTTCCGTGCCGGCCCGCACCGGCACGCCTTCCCTGCTCGCGCGCCCGAGAATCTTTTCGGCGATCGTGTAGCTCATGGCTCTCCACCCGCGCCTCTCTGCCTGCCAGTCCGATGGTAGCACCGTCTCGGCGGCGGCGGGGGATGCGCACCATTAATCCCTCGAGTGGATAGGATTATCATGTCCCAAGAAGCACCTTGAACAACAAGCCCGCGCAAATGCCGGGGCGCGCCCGACCCGTCGGGGTTAGGCGACGATGCAGGGAGAAGTGCTCATGTCTTTCAGACCGCTGATTACGGCGGCAATCGCCGTGTTGCTCGCGCCGGGCCTGATCGGCTGTGGCGGTGGCGGCAGTGGTGATGGCCCTGTCGCAACCCAATTCGGAGCCCACGAGCGTAGAAATCCGGGAGCGGAGGACCTGCTCGATCACTGGAACGACCCGGAGCGTCTGCGGAGCGCACTGGGCCTCGTGGCTGTGCAGGACATTGACGCCCGACGGGCCACGATCGGCTCTCTGCTGGCTGGTGCAGGCGGCAATGCCGCCAGGGCCGGGACCAAGCTGCGGAATATTCGCGCCGATGACATCGAGATCATCGGCGAGCGGGACGGGATCACCTACGGGCAGTGGAAGGGCGGCCCGGCAGGCACGCTGAACATCGAATTCGACTGGCGCTTTGCGGAGAATGCCGACAGGGCGACGCGTGCCCGGATGGAGCGTGCGGGGAAGACCTGGTCCTACCGAATTCTGGACGACTTCGGGACGCATGATGCGCCGGGGGGGACGACCATCTATCACGGAGATATCCACATGCCTGTGGACGAAGCGGTGACGACGGATGGCGTCCTCATCTTCGTGCTGGACAAGGGGCCGGACTCCGATGATATCTCATCGGGCGGCTTTCAGGACTACGACTACAGTTTCGATGACCTGGAGCCGTGGCTCGGCTCGATCCTGCTGTCTCGGCAACGTCATGACGACACCTCCCACCTGGCGCACGAGATCGGGCATGTCCTGGGAATCTTTCCGGGCAGGTTCTTCCCCTCGTTCGAACGCTACGCGAACTATGTCGACAACACGTTCGACGGTCCCGAGGCAATGCGGGCCAACGGCGGCGCGCCTCTGCCCTTCCAATGGATCAACGCGGATCTGGAGCCGCTTGCGCCTGGCACGCGCGGCGCCGAGGTCGATTACGGCCATCCCGGTGTGTGCTCCTCCGTGATGGCCTATTGCAGCCGGGACAGAAATCTGATCGGGCCGAGCGCGCTCGACTTCGCGATCCTCACCGACCTGGGATACGAGATCCTCGACCAGGCAAGCGCGTCAGAGCCGGAGCTCTACGGGTATGGCGCCTGGGGCCGCTATGGCGCCTGGGGTGTCGGGGTGGAGCGCCGCCTGAGTGGCAGTAGCGACAGGCTGCGGGCCGCCGCCGATGCGTTCGGTATGAACCCCGCGACGAACCTCGCCGACTCGACAGTCTTGACGGGCGAAGTCACGTGGACAGGCTCTCTCCTGGGCGTCGATACCGGACACGCGGCTCTACCGCCGGTGTTCGGCGAAGCAGCGTTAGGCGTGGACCTGGCGGTCCTCACGGGCACTGCACGCTTTGACAACCTCATCGTGGACGTAAATGGCGTATCCCGCGCCTTTCAAATGCCGAACCTGGAATACGCTGTCGGTATCACCGACAACGGGTTTTCGGACGAGGAGGGCCGCATTATGGGCGGGTTCTTCGGCCCCGCGCATGAGGAGATGGCCGGCGTTCTCGACGACCGGGACGTGCGGCTGCTCGCAGGCTTTGGTGGCACGCGATGAGCACGGAGCAGACTTGAATTGACGCGGGTCTACGTCAAGAAGCCTCCAGACGAAACAGCAGAAGGAGCGTGCGCTGGAGGGAATTGAAGGTGTCCTCGGAGAGGATGTAGACGAGCGTACCGCCGTTCCAAACCGGGAACCATTGCCAGGCCCTCGAAGTTGTCCACCATGAGCTTCGGTGGCGAGACTGCCGGCCTTAGCCGCCCGCCTCGGCGAGCAGCGATGCGTTACCGCCGGCCGCCGTGGTGTCGACACAGAGGGCGAAGCGTTCCGGCTCGGCGACGCGCTCAATGCCGAACTCCTCCTTCATCTGCTTGAAGATGAGGTCGTGATAGCCGGGGAAGTCGTAGCCCAGCACATAGTCGGGCTTGACCTCGACCTCCGTGCCGGCCCGCACCGGCACGCCTGCCCTGCTCGCGCGCCCGAGAATCTTTTCGGCGATCGTGTAGCTCATGGCTCTCCACCCGCGCCTCTCCGCCTGCCAGTCCGATGGTAGCCCGGATTTCTCACCACTCCTAACATTTCACTCGGTGGCCTGTTCTCAGACATTCTATAACCCACTGTTTTGGCGATATATTTCGCTCACGCTCCAATCTCGCAACTTCTCATTTCAAAGCTCTGCAAGCAAAACACAAGTGGATTCGATCAAATGCCTGTGGGCCCTCGTCACATCCACTGCAATCGTCCACATGGCAGCCTGGGACACTGACCGCCGACGCCGGAAACGGTCATTCCGCCAAGCTGGCCGCCTGGCTCCGCTCCTCTCCGCCGCCCGCCCGGCTTGGCGGAAAAACCGGCGATGCACTAAAACTCAACCAGGACCACTCAACGGGGGCGGGTCACGTCCGCGGTGAACTCCTACCGGCGGTTGAACGACACGGGTCTGTGGGCACCGGTCGGCGCGAGTTGGGGCCTTCAGAACAGGTCGTGCGCCATTCGTGTCTCGAGCCCGGATCGGTTCGAGTTCCGCTGCGTGGACAGCATGGTCAATCCCTATCTCATGCAGGCGGCCCTTTTGAAGGCCCTCGACGACGGCATCAAGAATCGGATCGATCCTGGGGAGCCTGAAGACCGAAACTTCGTCGATGTACTGAACTCGGGCAAAACCATCGAACGGATTCCCACCACCCTGCACGATGCGCTCGAAGCGCTGGCGGAGGACGACGTGATCAGATCCGCCCTCCCTGGGGACCTCTACAGGGTCTACGATTGGTACAAGCGCGACGAATGGAACAAGTTCATCTGGCAGGTCTCAGACTGGGATGTGAACATGTATCTGGATTGCTTGCCCTGACGGGGTGATGGAGAATCGCAGATGTTTTTCGAACTCACGTCCGCACAGATCGACCAATTCAACGAAGACGGCTTTGTGATCGTCGATAAACTGATCGATGACGAGACGGTCGAGGCACTTCACGCGCGCTACGGAAAACTCTTTCGCGGCGAATTCGAAACCGGAATCCTGCCGGATGAGGTCAACTGGCAAGAGGGCGAGAGCGACCCTTCCCTGACTCGGCAAATCTGCAACGGATGGAAGGCGGATCGAACGATTGCGTCAGTGGTCATGAGGGCCGACTTGGGCAAGGCGATCGCCACACTCGGCGGATGGCCGGGCGCGCGCGTGATGGTCGATAACCTGCTGTGGAAGCCGCCCGGCACACGGCCGCTGGCTTATCACCAGGACAATGCGTATTTGGAATGGTTCCAGCCAACGGAGTTACTGAGCTGCTGGATGGCACTCGATGACACCCGGGCCGATGCAGGAACGGTCGAATTCGTCCGCGGATCGCACCGATGGCACCATTCGCAGCCCGAAGGCGAGTTTCACGGCCCCAAGGAATACCGCAAGTACATGGAGCAGGCCGCCGCCGAGGAGGGTGTCGAGCCGGAAATCGTCCATGTGGAAGTTCCTAGGGGCGGCGGCTCCTTCCATCACGGTTGGACCTGGCACGGCTCAGGCGACAACACCGCGACGATCCCCCGCCGTTCTCTGGTGCTGCACGCCATGCGAAGCGACACGCACTACGTTCCGGACCGCTTGGGCCAAGGTGTCGGGTCGATCTACAGCCGCTACAAGCGGCTCGGCGATAACACCATCGATGAGAACTACTTTCCGGTCCTCTGGACTCGCGACGGCTATCGAACCCCAGATATCGAGACTTTCTTGAATGCGGCTCACAACTGACCGTGCGACGGCCACAGGTCCGGCGCGTCTTGACTTGTGTAGCGAGGGTTGATGAGCGATGGCCGCCCGACCCTGTTATTCGATACAGCCACAATACACACCGAGGAGGAGAAGCATGTCAGCAGCAGACAAGTTGGGTGGATATGCGAGCGGATTCGGCGACCTGAACGCTGAAGCAATCGCTGCGAACGTCACCGACGACTACAAGCTTCTCGACAAAGACGGGGCCGTCTACGGAAGAAACGACCTGCCGGGCTACATCGCCGAGCTAAGAAAGATTGGTGACAAGATGGACATCACCGATGTCGTGGTCGAGGGCGGTACGGCATGGTGCAAATGGCAGGTCGGCAATATTGTCGGCGCCGGCTTGATCAGTTTCGGAGAAGAGGGCGTTACGCAGGAGCAGCTGTTCTATTTCTAGTAACGAACGACCCTACCCAAGCGATCGGCCTCCAGATCACGAACGCCGCAACCCGTCTTGGGACGGTGGGTTCACGCGTGCGTGCGGGCGCGCTTGCCGCAGCAAGCTGACGATCTCCTCCGGCTTGTAGCGCTTCCTTGCCATCGTTGCTCCTCCTCGTTCCTAAACCTATGGATGGATCAATCCGATGGGAGAGGATCACTGCGGAGGCACCGGCTACAAGAAGAGTCTCGTCATCGAGCGCGTGGTCAGGGACGCGAAGGCCGGTTGGATCATGGGGCCGACCAACGAGGTGCTGCGCCAGTTCGTCGGCAAGTGGGCGCTCCTCGGGTTCGAGTCGCTGGACTACTGGAACCAATCGGTCAACGAGCGCGCCATGAACAACGAGTTGAAGAAGCTCGACGATGACGCCAAACGCGCCCCGATCGAGAGACTTAGCGCCGAACTCGCCGAAGCCGAAGCAGCCGAGTAGGAGAGTGCGGCGCTCTACCCGCCGTTAGCGGTGAACATCCTCGTTCTCGTCGAGCACGCGAAATCCGCCGCGGACGAACACCGCGAGCGTGGCACCGTCAACCGAGACCGAGACATGTTTCGAGCCCGGCATCAGTGAGACGAAGTCGTTGCGGCGGTAGACCGTGCCGTCGCTATCGGTCAGCGTGCCGTCGAGGACCAGGAACTCCTCGTAGCCGATGTGCTCGTGGGGCGTCGAACCGGTCCCGGGCGCGAATCGAACCAAGTAGCAGCCCTCGCCCGCATCGGGGTCGTAGCTGATGTTGCAGTAGCTAGCGCCAGGGCACGCCGGACGACCGGCGCGGACTGCGCGGTTCATGCGATGGGGCGCCACGGTCCCGAAGGTCGCGGTCTCGACGTTCACGACCGTGCGATAAGACGCGAGGGACGTGCTCAACTAGGCCGTCGCCTGCACGGTTGGCCCCATGGACCAGAGCTCAGCCATCAACTGGCTCGTTATTCTCTAGCGTGCGGAAGCCGCCACGAATGAAGACCGCGACCGTGCAACCGGTGTGTGAGACCGAGAAATGCTTGGAGCCGGGCTTGAGGGATACAAGGTCGTTCTTCTTGTAGATAGCGCCATCGCAGTCCTCGATCTCGCCGTCGAGAACCAAGAACTCCTCATACCCGACGTGCTCGTGAGGGATTGAGGTTCCACCGGGTTTGAAACGAATCAAGAAACAGCCGCCGCCCTCTGTCTCGTCATAGCTGACGTTGCACCAAGTGAGGTCAGACTGGACCGACCCTTGCAGCCCGTATGGCACGAACTCCGCCGTATCGAGGTTGACCATACGCCGTTGTGAATCGAGGGTGCTCGACATTGGCTCGCCTTCTCGAAATTCGCCCAGCTACGAAAGGCGGGCGCGACGTTGATCGCCGAGATCAGCTTACGCGAGCGACGGACGAGCCGGCAAGACTCCGCATCTCCTTCGCTCAGATCAGGAGAAAGGGAGACCTTTACGCGGGCTCCGATGGTCGCGTGCGACCCTTCCTTGGATAATTCAGGCATTGGCCCAACGAACCTGCCGCACATGCAAAGAGTCAAGTCTGCGACATCTTCAGCATGGTTTCTTTTGGGCGTCGCGATTGCCAGCGAGATCGTGGGTGTGCTCGGCCTACGCTTCAGCGAGGGATTCGCCGCGCCGACAAGATTCTGCCTGCCGTCGACACCATGCCATGCACGGCCATCGCGTTGCAGCAGCGCGCGGGGCAGCACTAGCCCGCATTTCTCACCAAGGTCATGGTCTGCGTCGCGTCCAGGCGTTCGATCCGCCAGGAGCGAGCCGAAGGAGCTACGGTTGAGGCCCGCATCGTGCGCTCCGCGCGCGTGGCCGCGCGACGCGGGCGGGCGCCTGGGCGCGACCCGCCGAAGGGCGGCGCTCTCCGGCCGACAGTGTGCGTCACGCCGCTTGCCCGATGCCCCGCATCGCGCTGCGCGCCTCTCTTGCCCTGTCGGCCGGACAGCGCCGCGCAGACCATGACCCTGGTGAAAAACTAGAGTTACTCATAGTCCCTCCTGATAGCCTGGCATCCCCGTAGACCGCTAAACGTTGCTATAACAGTATAATACAGGCGCTCCATCCGACCTGTATAAGGTCTAGAGGCCTCAGGAACACCCCCGACATGACTTTGCGGTGTTGTACTAGGTGTTGATCGTACTCCCGCGTCATGCGATCATGCTCCCATGCCAATGATATCCGGAAAGCGCGTCGCGCGCGTCAAGCTCACAATCGCCAAGCGCGCGATCGACAGCTTCAAGCCCGCCGACAAACCATGGATCGCCTGGGACGACAAACTCACCGGCTTCGGCGTCCTGGTACACCCCTCGGGCGTCAAGTCCTTCATTGTCAACTACCGCCTGGGTGCGGGTGGCAGGACGGCGCCAAACAAGCGGCTCGTCTTCGGACGCTGCGACAGGATAGCGCCCGAGCAGGCGCGTCGCGAGGCTCACAAGCTGCTTGTCATGGTCGCCATGGGCGAGGACCCGGCGGCGGAGCGCGCCAGGAGCCGCCGCATGCCGCCGCTCAGGCAGGCCTTCGAGCAGTACATGGCGGCCAATCCCAAGCGCAAGGCGAGCACCAACGAGTCCTACCGCGACCGTTTCGAGCGGCCCCTAGGCGACTGGCTTGGTCGCCCCCTCGACGCCATCACCCGCAGCGACGTGGAGGACCGTTTCAACCGCATCACCGAGCGTCACGGTTGGGCGACGGCCAACCAGTGCCTGTCTCTGCTGCGCTCGGTCTATCGCCGGCCCTGCGTGGATTTTGAAGGACTGGCCAACCCCGTGGATCTCTGGCTCGCGGGCGGCGGCAGGTTCCATAACAAGCCGCGCCGCAAGATCCCGCCGCCGGCCGAGGTCCTGCCGTGCTGGCGGAAAGGCATCGAGGCCGTGGTGAGCAACCCCGCCCTTCGGGACGTGTTCTGGTTCGGCATGTACACCGGCATGCGGCTCGGTGAGGTGCTGCCGCTCCGATGGGAGCGTGTGAACAGGGAGGAGCTCGTCTTCCGTGTGGACGAGACCAAGACCGGCGAGCCGCTGGAGTTGCCCATCACGCGGCAGCTGGCGGCCATTCTCGATCGCCGGTGGGCCGAGATCGGTCACTTGCCGGGCGGTTGGGTGTTTCCCTCCGGCTCCAGCCGCACGGGCTATTTCGTGAAGTTGACCTATTTCCATCGCCGCATCAGCAAGGCCGGGGGCGCCAAGTTCTGGTTCCACGGGTTGCGCAACTGCTTCATCACCGTGGCCGAGCGCGAGTTGATGCTCCCGCACGCCCTGACCAAGCGGCTCGTGAACCATGCGCCGCCCAATGACGTCACCGAGGGGTACGCCTCGGACTGGACGATCGGGCAGCTGCGCGGGCCGGCACAACACATAGCGGATCACATCGAGGCCTTGATGAGAGCAGAACCCAGCCGCGTTATCGGGGGAAGGGCGGCGCTTGGGTCCCCGTAAGCTGAGGGTCGTAGGTTCAAATCCTCCGAACGCTGTTGTTCGGCTAGTGGGCTCGACGCCGATCGGCACTGTAACCTATTGGGAAAGCGAAATTCTGAGGGGTCAAAGTCGCATGCTTAATAACAGATGTGATTCGGCGTGAAGCTATGACCCCTATTTCTCACGGAAAATCAACGGGTTCGCGAGCCGATCAGCGTCAAACCCGCGCGCAGGCAAACAGGAAAATCTGTTCAAATGAGGGCACCGGTTTTGTAGACAGTTCGACGGCATTCTTGGGCCCCTACTGCCTGGACTGAACCGCGCCGGGTTTGGCGGAGGCCATTTTGTTTGAGTCACGCCGCCATGTCTGACTGCTGCAGCATGGCGTAGTGGCGTTCCTCGGCTTCGGCCGGCGGGATGTTTCCGATGGGCTCCAGGAGCCGCCGGTTGTTGAACCAATCGACCCATTCCAGAGTAGCGAGCTCGACGGCCTCGAATGAGCGCCATGGGAGCTATAGCCGAATCTTGGTGACGGTTTGGGTCAGGCGGCGGCTTGAGGTTGTTGCCTGACGGCTTCGATTCCGTCGATGAACTTTACGCCGACGATCAGCTTGGGCAACTGGTTGTGTCCGTCGAGGCGGCGCCAACTGTTCTGTGCCGCCTGGGCGAGTTTGAAGACCATGGCGAGCGCCGTCTTGTTGGAGAGGCATCCCTTGGATCGCACGGTACGGTGTCGGTCATTCTTCGCTGTCCTCTTCGGGCTCACCGGCCAGTCCGTCGTATCCGCCGAGATCGTGGTCGCGCACCGCGATATCGCGCAGGCGTGGATGCTTGGGCAGGTCGACGGGGATGGGCGGGGGCTCGTCTCGCAGTTCGCGCCGCCGGGCCAGGCTCAGGCGCACGGCGTTCGGATGGGGGACGCCGCGCTTCAGGGCCTCGTCGATGCCCGCCTCGAGCTCGGCGGCGCCGTACCCGTCGAGGAGGCGCAGTAGGGCGGCGACGATGACCTACTGCTCGGTCAGGTCTCAGACCTCGATGCGAAGATCTACGATTTGGAGAAGGAGCTCCGCGTTTGCGCACGCCAGGACGAAGAGGCGGCACGGCTCATGACGATCCCGGGCATCGGGCCGATCACGGCCATGGCAGTACAGGCTTTCGCCCCACCGATGGAGAGCTTCAGGCGCGGGCGCGACTTCGCCGCCTGGCTAGGCCTCGTGCCGCGACAGCATACGACTGGCGGCAAGCCAAGGCTTGGCAAGGTATCGAAGATGGGCCAGCGCGATCTCAGGCGGCTCTTGATCACGGGTGCCATGTCTGTAATCCAAGCGGCGGAGCGCCGTGGTGGCGAGACGAGGGATCCTTGGCTGGCCGAAATGCTGGCGCGCAAGCCGAAGATGCTCGTCGCGGTTGCGCTGGCCAACAAAATGGCGCGCGTCGCCTGGGCGGTGACGGCGAAGAAGGAGATCTATCGGGTTCCCGCAACCGCCTGACAGGGCGGACAATCGCGGGAAGCCGTCGGGGATGTGGGCAGGTCGGAGGACAGGTAAGGAGGGCATACGGTCAATGAGACCGGATCGGGAAAACCAGCACCGTCCTGAGAGCGTTCAAGCTCGCAGACTCGATTTTGGACCCGGTTCGCGTATCTCCATACGGGCCAGCGGCGATCGAAATGCCGCATCAACAGGCCGGATAGACGACAGCACCTGACCGCATGCACCGTGCCGTTCAAAGAAAAGCTTGCATTACCGGGGGCGTCCATAGACGAGGGCGGTCGCTGCGACAAGCCGCCTATCCACAGCTCCGACGAGGCACGCTTCCACCCGCCAAACAAGCTGCTACATCGTCACCGCACTCACGTGCTGAATGCAGCGAATAGGCGCACTTTTGGACCGTCATCGACAGGTGCTGGAGGGAACCGAGATCGTCAAGGAAAAGCGCCTGGACCTGGAGCATGACGCTGTCGTCAAGTTCGGCCGCGGCCTCAGATCGGATGATGAAGTCGTTCTCGAGGCGACGGGCAACACTGCGGCTATCGTCCGCCTGTTGAAACCCTTCGTCGCGAGAGTGGTGGTGAGGCGGACGATCCCACTCAACTTGCCTACGGTAGGGAAATCACTCTGAGCAACCGGCGGGCAAGGCACCCCGCTTCGGAACGCGGCTCAGTTCAATCGCAGCTATGGAGAACTCTCCATAGCTGCGACAAGCTGAACGCCCGCCTCGGTCTCCACCATGAGGCATGGACCAAGCTCGTCGGGCGTTCCATGGCCGCCGTCCGCAACGGCGCGCCGAAACGACCCATCGCAGTCCGACGTCCGGTGCCTTCAAATGACAAGTGCTTCGCGGTACAGTCTGTTTGCATGGGGACGGTCCCTCTGGGCAAGTAAGTGTTTGGAATCACCCACCTAATACCTGAGATCCCGGCCCCATGCGCCACCCGTAGTGATGTTTCCGGGCTAGTCACCTGACACTGAAGTTGAGATCATTATCAATTGGCAGTGTCGTCACACTAAGTCGCTCTATTGTCGAAGAATGTGGTCGTGCAATATAGTTGTCTTTATGTGGCGCACTTTAGATTCAAGTGACTAGATGGGGTGTGACTGTTGGCCGCGGCCCACGTAAACGAGAATATCCGCTATCAGCCGGACGAGCGGTGCCCACCTCTCGTGACGCTCGGCGTCGCCCTTGAGGGTGCCATGCTCACCCTGGCAAGCACGGTATTTATAGTAACCATTACTGTCCGGGCGGCCGATCAGAGCGAGAGCTACCTGTCGTGGGCCGTCTTCGCGGCGCTGATAATCGGTGGAGCTGTTACCGCTCTGCAGGCGGGTCGGTTCGGGCGGCTGGGAGCCGGGCACGTGCTCACGACGGGCACCGGGGCCCCTTTCATAGCAGTCTCGGTCGTGGCGCTGACGGAGGGCGGGCTTTCCATGCTGGCGAGCCTCATCGTCGTTTCGTCGCTGTTTCAGTTCGCGCTGACTGCTTGGCTCCCGTTGTTACGCCGGATCATCACGCCGCTGGTTTCCGGCATGTCGCTCATGCTGATAGCAGTCACGGTCATGCCGATCGCGGTCGGCCGTGTAATGGAGGTACCCGCGGGCGCGCTGCCGGCTGCGGGTATCTCCGTGGCCGCAGTGACGTTGGCCGCCGTCACCGTACTGGCGTTGCGGGCTTCAGGGATCTGGCGGCTGTGGTCGCCGCTCATCGGAATCGCGGCGGGTTGTGCGGTCGCCGCAGTCTTCGGACTATACGATGTTCAGAGAGTGATCGAAGCGCCCTGGATTGATCTGCCGGATATCGCGGCATGGCCGGGTTTGGACCTGACACCGGGTGCGGAGTTCTGGGCGCTTCTGCCGACCTTCGTGATTGTGACTCTCGTGGTCGCCGTCAGGACCAGCGGCGACGGTATCGTCATTCAACAGATTTCGCGGCGCCGACCGCGGGCGATCGATTTTCGCATAATCCAGGGCGCACTCAACACCAACGGCGTGGGCATTCTGCTGTGCGGAATTGCAGGGACGCCACCCACCATCATCTATTCGCCGATCAGCGTGACTCTCATCAGCCTCACCGGGGTCGCCGCGCGCAGTGTTGGATACGCCATAGGGATCATCTTGGTCGGGCTGGCGTTCATGCCCAAGTTAACGGCCATCATGCTCACGGTTCCCAGCCCTGTCATGGGGGTCTTCGTATTGACGGCAATGGGGCTACTCTTCGTGGAGGGCATGCGGATGGTCGTGCAGGACGGCCTCGATCATCGAAAGGCCGTGGTGGCAGGAGTGGCGCTCTCCATCGGCGTGGGCTTGGAGAATCAGAATATCTTCGCAGACCTGTTGGACGGGACATGGAGCGCGGTACTCGGCAACGGCATGACGGCCGGCGTTCTGGCTACGATTCTGATGACCTGGTTCATGGAGCTGAGCAGCCCGCGGCGTACACGCTTGGAAGTTGAGCTGGACATCTCCGTTATGCCCAAGATAGACGCGTTTCTCCTCGAACTTGCATCCAAGATCGGTTGGAACGTTTCTTCGACGGAGCGGCTGCGTGCCGCCGGTGAGGAGACGCTATTGAGTCTGTTGCAACCAGCTGGCGACTACGCGGCTGATAACGCGTCGCGCTTGATCGTAATTGCTCGTCCCCGCGGCGGGACAGTGGAGATGGAGTTCCTGGCAGTCTTCGAGAAGGAGAACATCGAAGATCGGCTGGCATACCTCAGCGACCAAGCCGAGGTCCCGGATGAACACGAGATATCCTTCCGCCTGCTGCGCCATTACGCCTCGTCCGTGCGCCACCGGAAATATCACGGCATAGACATCGTTACCGTGCAGGTCGAGGGCTCGCGCCAGTAGCCGGACAGCGGGAGAGGCACTGCTGCGACCCCGGAAAGCAGCCTGATACTCCGTTGGCCCGAATCTGTTCGGTGGCCTTGGGCGGCCTGCATCGGGTGGTGTGCCGGAAACGCAGACTGCGCTTGCATTTCCAATGACATACCACCTGAATGGTGCGCGATGGTGGATGGCTCGACGTGGCGGCGGCGGTCGAGGTGCCGTGGGAGCCCGCCGGCCTCGGCGTCGCGCCCGATGCGGTGAGTCACATAGACCGCGTCATCGGGAACCTGCTCGAGCTGTAGGTCGAGGCGCGGGCGCAAGACATGCGGAAGGAGACGGGAACAAATGGCAGGGTATGTAATAATCGATAGCGAAGTGACGGACGAGGCTGTCTTCGCTGAGTTTTTCGAGCGAGTGCCGGCGACCGGACCGTCCGGTCGCTCCGCGTGGAGCATTATTCCTCCGCCGTTAACACAGGCGTCGTGCCTGCCAGTGCCCCAGCACATTCTGAAACGTCTGCATCCTGCGTTCCTGTAGCAACGTCGTCCGGCTCATCGCGGTCCCGTATAGCGCGACGATCTGGATGAGAGCCCGCATTGCCTCGCCTGATTTGCTCCTTTTGAGCGACTCGTTGCCTCATCTGAAATGCTCCCGAGGGGAATGGATCGGGGGCTTTGGGTATGAGGAGGGTGAGCATGGCGACACGGGATGAACTTGTGGCAGCGCTGTCACGGCGGTATGGCGAGAGCGGACGCGAGGAGAAGACGCGCATTCTGGATGAATTCGTGGCGGTGACGGGCTATCACCGGAAGCACGTGATGCGATTGCTGCGAGGCGGCTCGTCGTCGCGCCCAGCGGCAGCCTTGCGAGCTGGCCGGCGGCTTTACGACGATGCGGTGCGCGAGGCACTGGTTGTGTTGTGGGAAGCGTCGGACCGCATTTGCGGGAAGCGCCTGAAGCCGCTGCTTCCCACTCTCGTCGAAGCCATGGAACGGCATGGTCATCTTGAGCTCGCCGACGATGTCCGATGCCGCTTGCTGACCATGAGTGCGGCGACGATCGACCGGTCACTTCGCAGCATACGAGAGCAGGCCGGCGGGCGGCGCCGAAGATCTTCGCTCGCATCGTCATCGGTGCGGCGGAGTATTCCGGTGCGCACCTATGCTGACTGGCAGGATCCGCCGCCAGGGTTCGCCGAGGCCGATCTGGTGGCTCACAGCGGCCCGGTGACGCGCGGGAGCTTTGTCCAGACGCTGGTACTCACCGATATCGCCACGGGATGGACGGAGTGCGCTCCCTTGCTGTTCCGCGAGCGCACGCTCGTGAGCGCGGTCTTGACGGCCGTCCGCAGGCTCCTGCCGTTCGACCTGCTCGGGTTCGACACCGACAATGACAGCGTGTTCATGAACGAAACGGTGCGGGACTATTGCCGCGACGCCGGCATCGAGTTCACGCGTTGCCGCCCCTGGCGCAAGAACGATCAGGCCTTTGTCGAGCAGAAGAACGGCGCGATCGTTCGCCGCATCGTGGGCTATCGCCGCCTGGAGGGCCCGGAGGCCGTGGCTGCACTGTCGCAGCTTTACGCCACAGTGAGATTGTTCGTGAATTTCTTCCAGCCCTCATTCAAGCTCGCCAGCAAGACGCGCGACGGCGCCCACGTGTGTAAACGCTACCATCCTCCGGCAACGCCCTTTCAACGCCTGCTCGCGGATCAGCGCACACCGCAAAGCGTTCGCGACGAAGTGAGCGCGCCGTTCGCGACCCTGGATCCGATCCGCCTGTTGAGGGATATGAGACGGGCGCAACAGCGTCTGGTCGATCTTGCCGACCGGCCCGTGGCGGTTCAATCGGCGCCGGCCGGTGTGCCGCCGATCGACGAGTTTCTCGCCGGGCTGCGAACGGCATGGAAGGATGGTGATGTGCGGCCGACGGCGCGGCCCGCTGCAAAGCCGAAACGGGGCCGCCGCAGGCCCGATCCCCTGGCTGACGTCACCGAGCAGTTGCGGGAATGGTTCGAAGCCGAGCCGTGGCGAACGAGCCGTCAACTGCTCGAACAACTACAGGCAAAGCATCCCGACCGTTATCCCGACAATCTTCTGCGTACGCTGCAACGCCGCGTGCAGGTCTGGCGCCAGGAGCAAGCCCACGACCTGGTGTTTGGAGCGAGCCAATCCGACACCGTGGTACCGGCACCAGCCGACAAGGCCGATCTTGCCTTGGCCACCGCTGTGGATAACCGGCTCGCCGCCGCCAGACTCATGGAGGTCGCTGCGGCAAGCCGGTTACCCACAGCTGCCGACGCTGCCAGAACTCCAGCACCACGCCTGGGGACACAGCCGTGACAAGTGAAGCGAAGCCGTGACCTTGGGGAACATCGACGTGAGGCAAGCACCTCGAAGCTCGGGAACATCCAAGAATGAGGCAATACGGAGTCTCATCTTGATCGTCGCGCCGCAGTCCCTCCCCACGGAGAGACCAAACCGGACACATCATGTGCTGGCGACATCTGCGGAGGGCACACTTGACCGGTTCGCGGGATTCGGCGATAAGGCTTATCCCCTTGGCTCCGGGAGCGCATGATGTTGCGTGCCTTCCCACTGCTGGAAGGCCCGGATAAGGCACGGGCTGCGCTGTGATTTTCTGAGTCCGCCGGCTGAAACCGTTGCATTGCGTAGGTCAATATCTAGACGAACCGGAAGCAAGGGGATAAGCCTTTCGGCGATATTCACCGCGTTCACACGAAATCCGTTCGGTGCGCCCTCCAGAGCTACACCGAACCCCTGTAAGCTGTCGGCCGGGCTGCCACCCGGCCTTCGGCATTTCTGGGGCCGCTATGAATCACCGTAGCATTCTGGATATATACCAAATCCTGCGGTCAGAAAAGAATATGCCTACCACCGATGGTGAGCCATGCCTGAAAAGCCGCCCCGCAGCCCTGACGGATCCAAAAAAACCGAAAAACCCTCGTCCAACGTCACGCTCCCGCCCATCGACGCGACCCCGGAAGAGATCGCTCAGGCGCTGTTTCGGTTGAAGCCGGAAGGCGAGGTCGAGGCGCCAGCCTAGATGGCCAGCGCATAGTCAGCTATATAATTCCCCTTGCGATCACGGTAGTTGGTGATTGTGGCGCCTTTGGCTATGCCGCGGAGGTCTTCGATTTTGGGAACCGGTATGAGCAGGACGCCCGATCCTTCGGGAATGAACGCGAATTTCTGGCCGGGTTTCCAGTTGCGAGATTCGCGGACTCTCTTGGGGATCGAGATTTGATACTTGGATGATAGGGTGGCTATGTCTGACATGGTCGTACCCGCAGTGATCCTCGGCGGAACTGTAGGATGGTTCCGGGAGTGGTCCAAGCAGTAGTGTGTCGACCGGCGCACGGGTTCGGTGCCGATCGGCGCGGTAACCCGTTGATCTTGCATGATTGCGGGGGGTCAACAAGGCGCGCTTGACAACAGCCGCCGATGCCAGGCATCAAGACGACACTCCTCGCTGATCGACATGGCCCACCTGCCCGACGTCATCGGACATGCGCAGTTCTATATCGACTCTGACGCCTTCCACCGCTCGAGAAGGTCCTCTTCGATATCCGCCGTGATCGTTTCGCGTTGCCGCCTCAGGGGTTTGTCAGCCGAATCGAACTGGTGTCCTTCCATGGGGAAGAGCCGGCCGATCCGCTCCATCCGGGGTGTGTTTTTTCCTTGTCCATTTCGTAGCCCTGGTCTTTGAATCCCATCACCTCGACGACATAGCGCGCCCTGTCGCGGGGATTGAACCGGCCGTGGTGTTTGGGATGACCGGGACCCTCGGGGAGGTGGCTGTAGGCCTTCGGGCGGGTGACGGTGATCAGGAAGTCCGGCAGGCAGGGGCCGCCGGCGACTTCCGTCCGGGTCAAGGGCTTCTCGAGCTCGACCCGAACGGCGCCGCCGAGCGCCTTTTTCAGTTTCTCACTCTTCTCAAGATTCGGGACCAGGGAGCGGAGGGATCCGAGAGCCCTCCGCTCGTAGTCTGAATCGACCGGGATCGGGCATTCGGGGGCGACGATCGGTTGCGCACAGGCCTTCAGGCATTCCCACCGCTTGCCGCCCTCCGATCGTGCCACGGCTCCGAGGAGCAGGTACGGCCCGCGTACCGGTTTATCGCCGATGATCGGACGGACCACCGGGGTGCGCACCTTCACGTGACCCAGCTCCCTGTTCCTGCCGTTGACCTCGTATTCGCTCACGTCGCGGGCGGGCCAGCAGAGAAGGGCGAAGGGTTTTTCGAACTCGGGACAGTCCCGCCCGGCGGCGTCCAGCCGTCTCCCGACTTCGCCCGAGTTCCAGCTCTTGGGGTCGGTGAACAGGAACTCCGACGCCTGGACTGTCGGCGGGTGGTAGAATTGCTCCGCGGCTTTCTCGATTGCCGGGAGCCATCCCCTCGACGAGGAAAACCCGTCCGCGACTGCGAGCGTGTGCAGCCGTGCGGTGTGCATCAGCTTCCACAGAACGTTCCGCATCGTCCGGGGCGGCTGGCCCTGCGACAGACCCCGGCTCTTCCTGTGGACGGGGGAGTCCGGATCGGTGTCGCCGTGGTCGGCATCCGCGCGGGAGGAGAGGTTGAAGACGTCGCTGTGAACGATGGGAGGCGCATCGGGCTCGTCCACGCGAAACACGCAGTCCACGGCATGAGCCACGTCCTGCCTGGGCAGGTTGACGACGAATATCCGCCTCGGCCGCGTCCGGCGGGGTCCGAGGGGGGGGGACTCCTTGGCATGTCCGGCCGGCATCCGCACTCGATCCTCAATCCGTCGCGATGCACCTCCTGCATCAGCGAGAAGTATGGCTCTTCCTCCGGGCTCGCCCGGCCCTCCTTCACGGCCACAATGCAGTCCGCCAGGTACGGTTCGATCTCCTCGAGGCGTTCTTCGCTCTCCTCGTCCATGAAATAGAAAGTGTTCATCCGCCGAGCGACACCTCCGGTTCCGGCAAGGGGAGCGGCACGCACGGCATCGCGCTGCGGCGCGGGCCAGGCCACGAACACGGCGCGCGCACCGCCGACCCCCTTGGGGTCGATTCTCCCGCCCGTATGGACAACGGTTCCACCGAGCCCCTCAGCGCGTCATGCTCATGGACGGCCCGGGCCGCCACGCGATCTCCCGACTTTCCTTCAACTCCCGGTTTTGCTTGCGCGCTTCGTCGCTGCGCATCGCCTCGTCCTCCCAGTAAGCGCGCCAGCAGCCGCCCCCGATCAGCGTGCCGAACGACAGTTCCATTTCTCCGAGAGGTCCGTCGTCCGAACGCGAATAGACCTCCACGGTGCAGCGGTCTTCGCGTTCCTTTCTTGCTGCCGTCCTCCCGACGAGCCCTCCCTCGAATTGCACGACCTCCTCTCGGCCCGCGCGATCGCTTCCCTCCGACCTCCACGACTTCGGTTGGATGACTTCGGTCCACCGCAGCCAGTCGTCGCGGACGATGTCCCTCTTGCACTTGATGGGAAAGTCGTCGATGGGCACGGAACGTTCGTGCGCCACCTCCGCCTCCGCCTTCGGAAGCCCTTTCTCGACGCTCGCGCGGACGTCGAGACGGCCCTCCCAGTCCAGAAGACCTTTCTCGATGCTCGCGCGGATGTCGGGACGGCTCTCCCAGTGCGCCTGCAGCTTCCCGTCATCGAGCGCCGCCCGGGCGTCTTCTGTCAACCGTTGGATTCTTCCCTGCAACTTCGCCCACCCGGAAAGCTCCGTCCGTGAGACCTCCTTCTGCTCGGCGACGATCTCAAGTTGGAGGCTCCGCCGTTCCAGCCTTCCCATTGCCTGTAGCAGCTTGACGACGACCATCCATTCCGCCGCGCGGGCCGCCTGTTCTTCGAGCACGGCCTGCAGACGCTGCCGCGCCTCTTCGTCCAGCTCATGCTTCCCTGCGAGACGCTTCGCCTCGTCGACCGCCTTGCAACAGGCGTCGTCATGGAATGGCAGGATTCCCCGGCCGCGCGCGGCTTGCGCGGCCTCCTCGATTCCTTTCATCGAGGCGTCGAACAGATCGCGGCCGCGGAGCTTCGCGAACCGGTCGAGGGCGGTCTCAATGGCCGCCGCTTCCTCTCCGAGCCGGTCGAGATGGGGCCGCCACGTGTCCTGGTCGCCGAGCATGCCCTGCCAGTTGCGCTTCGCCGCCTGGCAGCGGTTCCACCAGGCGGCGTAGTCCCCGAGCCCCTTGAGGGGCTCGCCGGCGGCAAGGTTCTCCAGCGCCGAGCGCTCGTCGAGAAGCCGTGCCGTCTTTCCGCGAAGCGCTTCGATCTTCGTGCGCAAGCTCTCGCAGGTCCTGGCATCGGCGATGACCTTCTCGGCCGCTGCCGCATGGCGCGAGGGCAGATGCGGCAAGAGGGCGAGCGCTTGGGCCTGCTCGAGGAGGACGCCGTGACCTTGGGCATAGTACGGGATCGTGTCCGCCGCCCGGGCCAGCACGTTCACCTCCTGAAGCCGCGCCTCGAACCCGAGGATCGCCTCGTCGCGAAAGCGCGTCCGTTCGAGCGTCTCGACCGCGCCGGTAAGCCCGGCCGATCCTCCCGGCATGGCGTGGAGATGGCGCCCGGCGTGGCCGTCTGCCTCGAGCGTCCCCCGGGCCTCCTCCAGAAGGGCCGTTCCTTCCTCTCGCCAGGCATCGTATTGGGGAAGCTCTTCCGCGGCGCATCCCCGCGCCTGGGCCGCCCAGCCGAGCTCCGGCCAGCCCCGCCAGTTCTCCTGGATCCGCTCCGTCAGGTTCCTCACCTCCCGGTCGCGGGCGAGATGGCCCTCGTGCTCCGCCAGCATGGTGTCGGTGAGACGGCGCATGTCGGCCGGCAGGTCCTCGATCGTGGACAGCGCCGCCGCCCGCGCCATCACGCCCCCGTAGCCGGGAAGGAAGAAGGATATCGTCTCCGTCTCTTCGGCCTCTTGACGGAGAGCCCGCCAGTCTTCGGCCAGGGCCGCGAACACCTCCAGGTCCACGGCCGGTATCGCCGCGGGATCGACGCCCAGCGCCTCCAGAGCACCGTCCTCCATCACGGGTCGCGCCTCGAGAAGCTCGATCAACGCCTCGCGGTCGTCGGTCAGCAGCAGGAACCTGTCGCTCACCCGGCTGAGCTCGACATGGAAGAGCTGCCGGTCCGCCACGCCGCCGGCATCGAGAACCGCGATCGCCGCACGCGCCGTCCGTCCCTGCGCTGCGTGCACGGTCGAGCAGTAGGCATGATCGAGATGGCGCAGCTGCGGGTCCGTCAGCGCAAGGTTGAACTCGGAGCCTTCCCCGTCGCGGAAGCGCACCCGCCTGTAGTCGATCTCCACGATCTCCGCTTCGCCGCCGTTGACCAGATCGGGCGCGCCCGTCTGGGCGACGCTCCTGGGCGGCACCTTGTGGTTGCGGGTCCAGCGGATCCGGTCGCCCGCCCTGAGCTCGATCCGCTCGGTGTCGCAGATGCGGAGATACCAGGCCGCATTGCCCGAGGGCTACGGCCGCGGCCACCGCGTGGCGCTGCTGCTGGAGAACAGGCCCGACTTTCACCTGCATTGGTGGGCACTGAACGCGCTCGGCTGCGGCATCGTGCCCATCAACCCAGCCTACCGACAAGACGAGATGATCTATCTCCTCGACCATTCGGAGGCGGCTCTGGCGGTCTCGGTGCCGGAGCGGCTGGCCGATGTCGAGGCGGCGGAGCGCGACCTGACGGACGCCGTGCCGATTGTCGATGCCGCCGCCCTCCCGGCCCGGTTCCCGGCCCCCCGTGGCGGTGCGCGGGGCGGTGGCGCGCCCGACATCGACGGCGAGGCAGCGCTTCTCTACACCTCGGGCACCACGGGGCGTCCCAAGGGTTGCATCCTCACCAACCGCTATTTCCTCAACGCTGCCCGCTGGTATCGCGATGCCGGCGGCCTCATGACGCTGGAAGACGGCTGCGAGCGCCTGCTGAACCCGCTGCCGCTCCATCATGCAAACGCGCTCGCCATCGGCAGCATGGCGATGCTGAGCGCGGCGGGCTGCATCGTCATGGCCGACCGCTTTCACCCCCGGAGCTGGTGGGCCGATGTGGCCGCGACCAAGGCCACAATCATCCACTATCTCGGGATCATGCCGCCGCTCCTGCTCAGCCTGCCGTCGGGTCCGCACGACCGCGCCCACTCCGTCAGGTTCGGCGCAGGTGCCGGCATCGATCCGAAGCATCACAAGGCGTTCGAAGAGCGCTTCGGCTTCCCGTTGATCGAAGGCTGGGGCATGACCGAGGTCGCGATGCCCACATGGGCGAGCGTCGAGCCGCGGCAGACCGACACACGCGCCTTCGGCCGCCCCCTTTCGGGCTGCGAAGTGCGCGTGGTGGACGACGAAGATCGCGAGGCGCCGCCCGACGTTCCGGGCGAGCTCACGCTGCGGATGACCGGCGGAGATCCGCGAAGTGGGTTTTTTTCCGGCTATCTGAAGGACCCGGCGGCGACCGAAGAGGCCTGGCGGGGCGGCTGGTTCCACACCGGCGACGTCGTGACCCGCGCCGCCGACGGCATGCTCTGCTTCGTCGACCGCAAGAAGAACATCATTCGCCGCAGCGGCGAGAATATCGCCGCCGGCGAGGTCGAGGCGGTGCTCCAGGCCGACGAGCGCGTGGCCCAGGCGGCGGTGATCGCGGTGCCCGACGAGCTGCGGCAGGAGGAGGTCATGGCCTGCATCGTGCCGGCGCTGGGCGCGGGTGCGAACCAGGACGCGGCAGAGGCGCTGCAGGACCTCTGCCTGGAGCGGCTCGCCTACTACAAGGCGCCGGGCTATCTGCTCTTCCTCGACACGTTGCCGGTGACCAGCACGCAGAAGGTGCGGCTCTTCCCCGCCGATACGGACCCGCGCCAGGTCGCGGGCTGCCACGACTTGCGAGACCGCAAGCGCTCCAAATGATGCGTCTCGGCGGCGTTAACCACGCTCCCGCCCCGTGCTATATGCGGCGGCCATGAAAGCCATGAACAAGCCGGCGCAGGTGTCTGGCGCCGCCACAAGGGCACAGGAGCGCAGCTTATGAACGCCGAGCGCAAAGTGGCGCTGGTCACCGGCGCGGGGCAGGGGATCGGCAAGGCAGCGGCGCACGCGCTGCTGGGGGACGGCTGGGCCGTGGTCTTCTCCGGCCGCCGGCGGGAGACGCTGGAGAGCGCCATCGCCGAGGCCGGCGCTGGCCCCGATACGGCGATCGCGGTGCCCTGCGATGTCGGCAAGCAGGACCAGGTCGCGGCGCTCTTTGCCGAGACGCAAGACAAGTTCGGCCGGCTCGATCTGCTCTTCAACAACGCCGGCATCAGCGCGCCGCCCGTGCCGCTCGAGGACCTCCGCTTCGACAAGTGGCAGCAGGTGGTCGACACCAACCTCACCGGGGTCTTCCTCTGCACCCAGGAGGCCTTTCGCATCATGAAGGCGCAGAATCCGAAGGGCGGGCGCATCATCAACAACGGCTCGATCTCGGCCCACGTGCCCAGGCCCAACTCCGCGCCTTATACGTCGACGAAGCACGCCGTGACCGGCCTGACCCGCTCGACCTCCCTCGACGGGCGCAAGTACAACATCGCCTGCGGCCAGATCGACGTCGGCAACGCGGCGACCGAGATGACCCAGCGCATGAGCCAGGGGGTGCCGCAGGCCGACGGCTCCATGGCCTCCGAGGCGACCATGGCGGTGGAGAACGTCGCCGAAGCCGTGGTCTATATGGCGCGCCTGCCGCTCGACGCGAACGTCCAGTTCATGACGGTGATGGCCACCAAGATGCCGTTCATCGGGCGGGGTTAACCCCTCTTGATTCCCCCGACCACGGTGCGGTGCAACGTGTGCGGCTGCTGTGCCAGGATCGCGGGATGTGCCGATCATGCTCCCGCGCGCGTATCCGCGCGACGCAGAACGAGGACGAGCGGGTCACATGCGCGGTATGCGCAGGGAGGCACGATCGGGATGAACGGGCGTGCGCGACTCTACATTCCGCGCCCGCGACCTTTCAGGCGCGGCCGACTCTACATTCCGCGCCCGCGACCTTTCAGGCGCGGCCGACATCCCCCGCGCACGGCGTTATGCGACGCGCGCTTGACCTTGCAGGCACGCGCAACAGGGGCGTGCGCGACCTTTTCCCGCGCGCACGCCCCTTCGGGCGTCCGCACCCCTGTCCCATGGAATCCCACTTATCCCACTTAATCCCACTTAATCCCGGCGAATCCCGGACAAATTTTTCGTTTTGCCCGAGGTGGGCTGCGGAAGCGGACCGCGACCACGGCGAGACATGCGGGCTAGCTTGCCAGGATCTCCTTGATCGCCTCGTTCTGGAAGGCCACGTCGGCGGGGTTGAGGGAGCTCGAGGCGAAGTGGCCGTAATAGGATTCGAACACGCGAAGCTCGGCATTCGGCATGTTGGCCACCTCGATCTCGCTGTCTTCCGTCGGGAAGTAGAGGTCGGTGCGCCCCGGCATCACGATGGCCTTGGCCTTGATCCCGGCGAGCGCCTTCTTGATGTCGCCGCCGTAGAGCTCGTTGTCGCCGATATCGCCGTTTTGCCAGGTCCACAGCATGGTGAGCAGGTTGTTCGCGTCCTTGTGGATGAAGAACCCTTCCCAGAACCCGACCAGAAAGTCCTCGAGCGAGGAGAAGCCGAGCGCGAGGTCCTCCTCCACCCGGTAGAAGGTCTGCGAGAAGCCCCAGCCCGCATAGACGCGGGCCATGGCGCGGATCCCCTTGGTGGGCGGTGCGTCGTACCAGCCATTGTTCCAGGCGTCGTCGGCGGTCAGCGCCGCCTTTACCCCTTCCAAGAAGACGAAATTATGCCGCGAGCACTTGGCAGAGCCGCAGGTCGGCACGATGCGCTCCACCATGTCGGGATAGAGGCAGCCCCAGTGGAAGGTCTGGAGCGCGCCCATGGACCAGCCGGTCACGAGCTTGATCCGCTCGATCCCGAACACCTCGGTGACCAGCCTGTGCTGCAGGCGCACGTTGTCGTAGGCCGTCACATGGGGGAAGCGCGCCTTGTCGTAGGGCGGCGGCGTGTTGCTGGGCGACGACGAGAGGCCGTTGCCCAGCATGTTCGGCACGATGATGAAGTAGTGCCTGGGGTCGAGGGCCTGGTCCTCGCCGATGGTCCACTCCACGTCGGTGTGGTGGCCGGAGTACCAGGTCGGCTGGATGATGACGTTGTCCTTCTTGGCGTTCAGCGTGCCGTAGGTCTTGTAAGCGAGCTTGGCGCCCCGCAGCGTCGCGCCCTTCTGCAGCACCACGTCGCCCGCGTCGAACATCTCGTAGTCGCTCATCCCTCTCTCCCCCTGCCGCATGTGGATGGCCGCCTCGCCCCATCCTGGGCCGCCGGGCCGGGCGTTGCAATCGACTGTGCGCAGGCCATGACCCCGGCGCAACATCCGGGTTAGGCTGCGCCATTCGGCGCCGATTTGGGGGTCGGCGCGGAGAGAAGGGAGATCGGGATGGTCGAGCTGGTGGCTTTCGTCGCGCTTCAACACCTAGTAGAGGCGGCGGAGGCGGTCGAAGAGAGCCTCATGCCGAACGAGCGCGAGATGCTGCACAGCCTGCGCGCGAAATATCGCGAGCCGATCGATGTCGATCCCTTCGACGCAACCGCCCTCGAAGTCATTCTCCGCAACGTCGAGGTGCGCAAGGGATACGCCTTCGATCCGCGCCGGGACGGCGGCCGGGTCATCGACCTGCCGCGGAGCGGGGACAAGAAGCCTTGAGTGCCAGCGTCCGACGGCGTGCCGCCGGATGAGCTTGCGGTCCGGCTCTGATATCGTGCCGGCGATGAGCGGTGACCAAGCGATCCGGGCGTTGCTGGACTGGTACGTGCTCGCCGGCGTCGACCAGGCGATCGACGATGCGCCGCGCGATCGCTACCGGGAAGCCGCCGCCGCAACGTCCGCCGCCGTCGCCCGTGAGCCCGTGCCGGAAGCCGTGCCGCCCAGCGCGCCTAAGCCTGCCATGGCTGCTCCGCAAGACCCTGCGCCGTCTGCGCCGCCCGCGCCGCTGCTCCCTTCGGGCGATGCCACCTGGAGCGCGCAGGAGATCGCCACCGCCTGCGCCAGCCTCGATCAGCTGGTGGCGGCCGTGCGCGCCTTCGATGGCTGCGCGCTCAAGCGCACCGCCACCAACACCGTGATCGGGGACGGCAATCCGGGGGCCGCACTGATGATCGTGGGCGAGGCGCCGGGCGCCGAAGAGGACCGCCAGGGTCTTCCCTTCGTCGGGCCGGCGGGGCGTCTTCTCGACCGGATGCTGGCGTCCATCGGCCTCGACCGCTCGGCGGTCTACATCACCAACATGCTGCCCTGGCGGCCGCCCGGCAACCGCTCGCCGACCGCCGAGGAGCTTGCCATCTGCCAGCCCTTCCTCGAACGCCAGATCGAGCTGATCGCACCCCGAATCCTGGTGCTGGTCGGCGGCATCGCCGCCAAGGCCCTGCTCAATCGGCGCGAAGGCATCACCCGCCTGCGCGGCCAGTGGTTCCCCTTTTCGACGCCTCGCATGGAGGGCACGATCCAGGCCACGGCAACCTTCCACCCTGCCTACCTGCTGCGTACACCTTCGGCGAAGCGCGAGGTGTGGCGCGACCTGCTTGCGATCGAGGACAAGATGAAGAACGGAGAGACGGTGCAATGATCGGGATCGACGAGAAGAGGCCTTTCCGCGCCGTCAACATCGCAGTCCTCACGGTCTCGGACACCCGCGGGCTCGCCGAGGACCGCTCGGGCCAAGTGCTGGTGGAGCGGATCGAAGGGGCCGGCCATCGTGTCGCCGACCGTCGCATCGTCCACGACGAGCGGGCCGAGATCGTCGCCGCGCTTGAACGCTGGATCGCCGACCCGGAGATCGACGCGGTGATCGCGACCGGCGGTACCGGGGTCACCGGCCGCGACGTGACGCCGGAGGCCTTCCACGACGTCTACGAGCGCGAGATTCCGGGCTTCGGTGAGCTGTTCCGCCAGCTGAGCTACGACCTCATCGGCACGTCCACCATGCAATCGCGCACCACCGGCGGCGTCGCCGGCGGCACCTACCTGTTCGCGCTGCCCGGATCGCCCGGCGCCTGCAAGGACGGCTGGGACAAGATACTGCGCTACCAGCTCGACTATCGCTGGCGCCCCTGCAATCTGGTCGAGCTGATGCCCCGGTTGCAGGAGACCGAACGTCGCGCGCCCGCGCAGCCTGGCGCGCGCGGAATGTAGGGCACCGCCTGAGTCGCGCGCCCGCGCAGCCTGGCGCGCGCGGAATGTAAGGCTCCCCGACGAGAAGAGGAGAAGGAAAGTGGAGAAGGAAATCGTCGAGATCCCCAAGCTCTCGGAGGCGCTCCGCAAGATCGGCGTGCCGCTTTCGCCCTGCGTGCGCGCGGGCGGCTTCCTCTACGTCTCGGGCCTGCCCCCGCTCGACCTCGACTCGGGCCAAATGGTGAAGGGCGGGATCGACGTGCAGACCGAGCAGGTGATGCAGGTGATGAAGCACACGCTGGAAAGCGCCGGCTCGTCGCTGGATCGCGTGGTGAAGTGCCAGGTCTTCATCACCAACGCCGCTTATTACCGGATCGTGAACGAGATCTACGGCCGCTACTTCCCCCACGACCCGCCGGCCAGGACTTTCGTCGCCATGGCGTCCTGGCCGATGGAGTTCGACATCGAGATCGAGTGTGTCGCGCTCGCCTGAGCGCGCGGATCGGACGTCGCGCTCGCCTGAGCGCGCGGATCAGCGTTCGCGCTCGTCTCAGTGCACGGGCTTGAATTTCCACTCGCCTGAGCGTGCCAGCGCCAGGTCGCGCTCTTATGAGCGCGCCAATTTTGCAGGGCAGGCCCGTCGTCGACATCTGCGAGGCGGTCGACCAGGGCTAGTCGAAATCCCGCCGGCAGGCCGCGCTCGGTATCGGCGAGCGCCCACGGGCTCGACCAGCGCACACCCTGGAAGGGATCGATCGCCCGCGCCCGAACCGACAGCCCGATCAGCCAGTAGCCGCCGTCGGCTGCCGGCCCCAACACCATGTCGGTGCGTCCGAGGGCGGCGAAGGCACGCGCCACATGGTCGGGTGAGAGGTCGGGAATATCGCTGCCGACGATGATCGCGGGCCCCGGCGGCAGGCTGCGGAAGACGCGCAGCATGCGCTGGCCGACATCGCCCCGGCCCTGCTCAAGGTGGGGCAGCGCGAGCGGCCAGAAGGGCTCCCGCCCGCGCCAACCGGCGGGTGTCGTCGCGAGCCATGTCGTCCACCGTGCATCGCGCGCAAGCGGCGGCAGCACGCTACGCACCAGCCGCCGGTAGAAGAGCCAGGCCTCCGCGTGCCCGATGTCGCGGGCGAGGCGCCCCTTCACCCGGCCGAGCCTTGGCTCCTTGAGGAAGATTGCGAGGTGGCGCTCTCCCGGCTTCATCCGTAGAGCCTGGCCACCGTCTCGGCCCGCACCCCTAAGGAGAAGAGCAGCAGGCAGCAAAGGTTGCGCGCCATGCGCGATGCGTAGCCTGCGCGCCGATAGCGCACGGCCGAGGTGACCGCCGGTGTCGTCAAATAGGTGAGGCGCTTTCGGCCGATCCGGCGCACGAGATCGACATCCTCCATGAGCGGCAACGGGCGGAAGCCGCCGAGTGCGTCGTAGAGGCTGCGGTGGATCAAGAGCCCCTGGTCGCCGTAGGGGAGCGCGAAGAGACGGCAGCGGAGCGCCACAAGCCGTTCCAGCAACCGCGCGGCGGTGCCTCGGTCGTCGAGGGCGAAGCGGAAGCAGGTGGCCCGGCTCTGGTTGCCAGGTGCGGCGATGAAAGCGCTCACCTCCTCATCCCAGCCGGGTGCAGGGCGCGTGTCGGCGTGGAGGAAGAGCAGCCACGCACCCCCGGCGGCGGCCGCGCCGGCCGCGAGCTGCCGGCCGCGCCCGGCTTCTGCTTCGAGAAGCCGCGCCCCGTGCCGGCGGGCTTCATCGGCGGTGCCGTCCCGCGAGCCGCCGTCGGCGACCACGACCTCGACCTCGGTCCCGCGTTCGGCCAGCCGCACGATCCCGGGCGCCGCATCGGCAAGGGTCGCGCCGAGAACACCGGCGGCGTCGAGGGTCGGGATCACGATGCTGAGGACGGGCGGCACGGGGCGGACGATGGCTGCTGGCATGTGCAGCGTCAATCCCGTCGGTCGAGCACCCCGAGACAATGCTTGACCTGCCCGCTCGGGGGCTTCAGAGTCACCGGCAATAGGAACGGCGCGCCTGCGTCTGGCGCCGCGTGGTTCGTTGTGCGATGGGAGCGTGAGACATGTTCAGCCCGATGAAGCTGCTTATCCTCGTGGTGGTGATTGGGGCCGTCTGGTTCGGCTTCAAGGCGATCGGCCGGGTGCGCGCCAAGGCCAGGGCCCCCGAGCCGCTCGAGCACGAGGAGCACCAGAACATCGACGATAACAACCGCTAACGCACGCGCTTCCGCGGCAACCGCGGGGAGTTCGCGCGGTTGACCGCTGCCTTGGCGGGGGGCATTGTCCGCCCGCCCATTCATCCGACCCGCTGACCTTCGATGGACGCCACTCGACGCGACCGGTCGTTCCAGTCGCTCATCCTTGGCCTGCAGGCCTATTGGGCGGAGCGCGGCTGCGTCATCCTGCAGCCCTACGACATGGAGGTCGGCGCCGGCACCTTCCATCCCGCGACGACGCTGCGCAGCTTGGGGCCCGATCCCTGGCGTGCGGCCTACGTGCAGCCCTCCCGCCGGCCCGGCGACGGGCGCTACGGCGAGAACCCCAACAGGCTCCAGCACTACTACCAGTTCCAGGTGATCCTGAAGCCCGCGCCCGAGGACGTACAGGACCAGTATTTGGGCAGCCTGGAGATGCTTGGAATCGACGTTCACGCCCACGACATCCGCTTCGTCGAGGACGACTGGGAGAGCCCCACGCTCGGCGCCTGGGGTCTCGGCTGGGAGGTCTGGTGCGACGGGATGGAGGTGACCCAGTTCACCTACTTCCAGCAGGTGGGGGGCATCGACTGCGACCCGGTGCCGGTCGAGCTTACCTACGGCATGGAACGCCTCGCCATGTACGTCCAGGGCGTCGACAACGTGTACGACCTCGACTGGGACGGGCATGGCACCCGCTACGGCGACGTGTTCCTGCGGGCCGAGCGCGAATTCTCGGCCTTCAATTTCGAGCATGCCGATGTCGAGCGCCTGCGAAGCCACTTCGACGATGCGGAGGCCGAGTGCACCGCCCTGCTCGCGACAGACCCGCCGCTGGCCTTGCCGGCCTACGACCAGTGCATGAAGGCCAGTCACCTCTTCAACCTGCTGGATGCGCGCGGCGCGATCAGCGTGGTCGAGCGCGCGGCCTATATCGGGCGCGTGCGTGCACTGGCCAAGGCCTGCTGCGAGGCCTGGCTGGCGGGGGCCGCCTAGTGTCCTGTTCGAGAAATTCTCATGCGCCTGCACGGTGTCCCGACCACGTCATGGCCGGACTCGTTCCGGCCATCCACGTGTGTGCCCAACGTCCGACCGACGAGGTTGAGGGAGATGCCCGGAACAAGTCCGGGCATGACGACGAGAGTGGCAGGGCCGGAGAGGTCGCACGCCCTAACAGGAATTTTGCGTACTTCAGTAACAGCACACCTGCGAGCATGAGCCATGCCTGACCTGCTGTTGGAGGTGCTCTCCGAGGAAATCCCGGCGCGCATGCAGGCGCGCGGGGCGAGGGAGCTTGAGAAGCAGGTCTGCTCCCGGCTCGAAGCGGCGCGGCTCACGTTCGAGAAGCCGGAGACCTTCGCCACGCCACGCCGCCTTGCCTTGCTCGTGCGCGGCGTGCCGGCGGTACAGCCCGACATCACGGTCGAGCGCAAGGGGCCGCGCGTGGACGCTCCGGAGAAGGCCATCCAGGGCTTCCTCAAGTCCACCGGCCTCACATTGGAAGACTGCGAGCAGCGGGAGACGCCCAAGGGGCCGGTCTGGTTCGCGGTCACCCAAGAGAAGGGACGCCCCACCGGCGATCTCCTCGCTGACCTGCTGCCGGAGGCGCTGGCCGCAGTCTCCTGGCCCAAGTCCATGCGCTGGGAGGAGAGTGGTACGCGCTGGGTGCGCCCCATCCGCTCCATCCTCTGCCTTCTGGATAGCGACGTGGTGCCCTTCCGCTTCGGCTCGGTCGAGAGCGGGCGAACAACGCTAGGCCACCGCTTCCTTTCCTTAGGGCCGCTTACGATAGACGAAGCGGCCAGCTACGCGGCGACGCTCGAAGACGCCAAGGTCATGCTGGATTGGCCGGCCCGGGCGAACGAGATTGCGGACACGGCCAACGCGCGGGCACAAAGTGAGACACTTGAGTTTCCTCATGACCATCAACTGGTGAGAGAGAACGCCGGCCTCGTGGAATGGCCGGTGGTGCTGATGGGCAGCATCGACGCGCGCTTCATGGACCTGCCGCCCGAGGTGCTGCGCTCGGCCATGCGCACCCACCAGCGCTATTTCCGGCTACTCGATAAGGATGGACGGCCAGCGCCCCGCTTCGTCATGGTCGCCAATATCGAGACCGAGAACGATTCTGCCGCCGTCATCGCCGGCAACGAGCGGGTGCTTCGCGCTCGCCTCGCCGATGCGCGCTTCTTCTGGGACCAGGATCAGCGCAAGAAACTGGAAGAATACTTGCCAGCGCTGGAAGGCGTCGTCTTCCACGCGCGCCTCGGCTCCATGGCCGAGAAGGCGCAGCGCATCGCGGCACTCGCACGCTCGCTCTGTTCGAGGGTCGCGGGTGCCGATCCAAACCAGGCAACACGCGCCGGCATTCTCTGCAAGGCCGATCTCGTGACCGAGATGGTGGGCGAGTTCCCCGATCTCCAGGGCATCATGGGCCGCTACTATGCGTGGAAGAACGGTGAAGTGCAGGCAGTCTACGAGGCCATCGCCGAACACTACGCGCCGCGAGGCCCGGGCGAATCGTGTCCGACGGCGCCGGAGAGCGTCGCGGTGGCGCTCGCCGACAAGCTCGATACGCTGGCCGGGTTTTTCGCCATCGACGAGCGGCCGACCGGCTCCAAGGACCCTTTCGCGCTGCGCCGCGCCGCTCTGGGCGTGATCCGCCTCATCGTCGAGAACCGGCTGCGGCTGCCCCTCAAGCATGTGCTGAACGACGCGTTCGCTGGCTACAGCGTGATGTTGCCGGAGGCGCCAAATATTGCGGATAAGTGGCCTGCGTTGCTCGCCTTCATCGCCGATCGGCTCAGAGTGCATCTGCGCGATCAGGGTAAGCGCCACGATCTGGTGAGCGCAGTCTTCGGTACGGGTGACGAGGACGACCTGGTACGTCTACTAGCGCGAGTCAACGCGTTGGAGCACTTTCTCGACACTGAGGATGGTGCCAGCCTGCTCACCGCCTACCGCCGCGCAGCCAACATCCTCCGTATCGAGGAGAAAAAAGACGGCGAGCGCTATCACGGGGCGGAGGACCGATCACTCTTCGTCGAAGCGGAGGAACACGTCCTCTACAAGTGTATCAACAAGGCTATCGTCCGCTCGGACAACGCGCTCAGGCGCGAAGTGTTCGAGGAGGCGATGGCGGCCATGGCAATGTTGCGCGCCCCGGTCGACGCGTTTTTTGATGGCGTCACAGTAAATTGCGAGGAGCCCCCGCTCCGCCGCAACAGGTTGCTGATGCTGTCGCGTATCCGTCTCACGCTGGATCTCGTCGCCGACTTCTCGAAGATCGAGGGCTGAGCCGTGGCCCGGAAACAGACTGCTTCCAGCATCCCCCTTCTCGTCATGCCCGGACATGCCCGGACTCGTTCCGGGTATCCGGGCATCTCGTCGCGCCGGGCGAGGCCGTGCGTCCCCGTGGATGGCCGGGACAAGCCCGGCCATGACGATAGAAGGGTAGCTCTGCCGATAGGTACGTTCGGGGCAGGACACTAGGCCGTGGGCGGCTGGGTCTATCGCTTCGGCGGGGGTGCGGCGGACGGCAATGCCGGGATGCGCGCGCTGCTCGGCGGCAAGGGTGCCAACTTGGCCGAGATGGCCGCCATCGGCTTGCCTGTCCCGCCCGGCTTCACCATCACGACGGCGCTCTGCAACAGCTACTACGACGCAGGCCGCACCCTGCCCGATGGCCTCGATGCGGAGATCGAGGCAGGCCTCGCCCATATCGAGGGGATCGCAAGCGCGGGCTTCGGCGACCCGGATCACACGCTGCTCGTCTCCGTGCGCTCAGGCGCCCGCGCGTCGATGCCCGGCATGATGGACACCGTCCTCAATCTCGGCCTCAACGACGAGACGGCGGATGGGCTCGCGCGGGTGAGCGGCGACGCCCGCTTCGCCTACGACAGCTACCGCCGCCTCATCCAAATGTACGGCGATGTCGTGCTCGGCGTCGAGCACCGCGCCTTCGAGGAGCTGCTGGAGCAGGAGAAGGAGGCGCGGGGCTACCGCCTCGATACCGAGATGGTGGCAGGCGACTGGTTCCGCCTGATCGAGGCTTACAAGGCGCTGGTGCGGGACGAAACCGGCAGCGACTTCCCGCAAGACGCGCGGGTGCAGCTGCGGGGCGCGATCCGCGCGGTCCTCGATTCATGGATGAACGCCCGCGCCGTCACCTACCGCAGGCTGCACGGCATTCCCGCCGACTGGGGCACGGCGGTTACGGTGCAGGCCATGGTGTTCGGCAACATGGGGGAGGACTGCGCCACCGGCGTCGCGTTTACGCGGAACCCGTCGACCGGTGAAGCCGCGCTCTATGGCGAGTATCTCATCAACGCGCAAGGAGAGGACGTGGTCGCCGGCATCCGCACGCCGCGCGCGGTGAGCGAGGCAGGACGCGAGGTAAGCGGCACAGAAGGGCCCTCGATGGAGCGGGCGATGCCTGAGGCCTTCGCCGCCCTGCAGACGGTCATGGGGCGGCTCGAACGCCACTACCGCGACATGCAGGACGTCGAGTTCACGGTGCAGCGGGGCACGCTCTGGATCCTCCAGACGCGGTCCGGCAAGCGCACCGCCAAGGCGGCCCTCAAGATAGCCGTCGACATGGCGCGCGAGGGACTGGTGGACGAGGCGGAGGCGCTCACGCGGGTGGACCCGCTGGCGCTCGAGCAGCTGCTTCACCCCACCCTCGACCCGGAAGCGCCCCGCCGGGTGATGGCGCGCGGCCTGCCGGCATCGCCGGGTGCGGCCTGCGGCAAGGTCGTCTTCGACGCCGACGAGGCGGAGGACCGCGCCAATCGCGGCGAGGCCGTGATCCTGCTGCGCACCGAGACCAGCCCTGAGGACATCCACGGCATGCACGCTGCCCGGGGCATCGTCACCAGCCGGGGCGGCATGACCAGCCACGCCGCCGTCGTGGCCCGCGGCATGGGACGCCCGTGTATCACCGGCGTCGGAGAGCTTCGCATCGACGAGGCGGCACGGCTGTGCCGGGCGGGCGACACGGTGATCGCGGCGGGCGATGTCGTCACCATCGACGGCGCGAGCGGCGAGCTGTTGGAGGGCGAGGTGCCGACGATCGAGCCCGCGCTCTCCGACGATTTCACGACGCTCATGGGCTGGGCGGACGATGCGCGGCGCTTGGGCGTCCGCACCAACGCCGAGACGCCGGGCGATGCCGAGACGGCGCTCCGCTTCGGTGCCGAAGGGATCGGCCTTTGTCGCACCGAACATATGTTCTTCGACGGCGAGCGCATCGTCGCGGTGCGCGAGATGATCGTGGCCGCCGACGGGGATGGCCGCCGCGCCGCGCTCGCAAAGCTGCTGCCGACCCAGCGCGCCGACTTCGCCGCGCTGTTCCGCATCATGGCGGGGCTCCCGGTGACGATCCGCCTGCTCGACCCCCCGCTGCACGAGTTCCTGCCGCGCTCCGACGCCGAGATCGCAGACGTTGCCGCCGCCGCCGGGGTCGCGGTGGAGGCCCTGCGCGGGCGCATCGCGCAGCTGCACGAGATCAACCCGATGCTGGGGCATCGCGGCTGCCGCCTCGGGATCTCCTATCCCGAAATCTACGAGATGCAGGCGCGTGCCATCTTCGAGGCGGCGGCCGAGGCCCGGGGCGAGCGGCCGGTCGAGCTCGAAATCATGATTCCGCTGGTGGCGACCAAGCGCGAGCTCGACATTCTCAAGGGCGCGATCGAACGCATCCACGGCGCGGTGGAGGGGGAGACCGGCGCTGAGATCGCCTATTCGATCGGCACCATGATCGAGCTGCCGCGTGCGGCGCTCCGCGCCGGCGAGATTGCCGAGAGCGCGGCGTTCTTCAGCTTCGGCACCAACGACCTGACGCAGACCGCCTTCGGTATCTCGCGCGACGATGCGGCGAGCTTCATCGGCGACTACGAGCGGGCCGGAATTCTGGCGTGCGACCCCTTCGCGAGCCTCGACCGCGAGGGTGTGGGCGAGCTCGTGCAGATTGCCGTGGAGCGCGGCCGTCGCACCCGCGCCGACCTCAAGCTCGGCATCTGCGGCGAGCATGGCGGCGACCCGGCGTCGATCGATTTCTTTGAGGAGGTCGGCCTCGATTACGTCTCTTGCTCCCCCTATCGCGTGCCGGTTGCGCGTCTCGCGGCAGCGCAGGCCGCCATCGCGCACGCGAAGGGCGCAGGGCCGCTCAGGGAGAGTCGGGAGGAATAACCCGCGTTTCGCCTGCGGTGAGCGGTGTCCCCGCCTCGGCGGCGGCGGCGATCCTCTCCAGGCGAAGCACCGCTAGCGCGGCCCCGCCCTGGCCGGAGCGGATCTCGCCCACTTCACGCTCGCCCGCCACGATCGGCGTGCCGGCTGGCGGCAGCGGCCCGTCGAGCGTTACGACTGCCAAGCGCCGGCGCACGAGGCCCCGGTGCTTGGTCCGCGCCGTGAGCTCCTGGCCGACATAGCAGCCCTTTTCGAAATCGACGCCGTTGAGCGCCTCGAAGCCGCACTCCATCAGTGTCGCCCTGCCGACCTCCATGTCGCGGCTGCCGTCGGGCGCGCCGTGGGCGATGCGGTGGCGCTCGTAGTCGGCGGGGCTGCCGCGGGCGAAGCCCGCTTGCTCCAAGAACGCGAGGTCTGCGTCGCCGGGCAAGACCGCGCGGAGCCCCAGCGCCACGCCCCTGGGGTCGCGCATGACCCAGCCGCCCTCCAAGAGTGCCGCGCTGCCTTCGCCGGACGGCAGGTCGAACGCGGCGTCGCCGCCCCCTTGGCCGAAGAGCGCGATCACCCGGAAATCCTCGGTGGCGTCGGCAAGTGCGACATCGGCGCGCAGCCGGTAAGCCAACAGCCGGCGTCCGAGATCGCCGGTGCGCGGCCCTTCGCAGTCGAGCAGGTAGCCTTCGCCCCTGCGCAGCACGAAGAAATCGTGCAGATACTTGCCTTGCGGCGTGAGCAGCGCTGCGTAGATGCCGCGCGCGTCGGTTACGCGCTCGATATCGTTGGAGATCAGCCCCTGGAGGAAGGGCCCGGCCTCGGGGCCGTCGACGGAAACGACCCCGCGGTCTTCGAGTACGACGTAGAACTGGGCGCTCATCGCAGTGGTTCGCGTCCTCCCGCCGGTCATTGCAGCCGCGTGGCTACTATAGACGCCGCCTGCGGCGACCGCGAGGCGAGCGCCCGGCGCCTGAGGGATATAAATGTGATTCCGCGATATCCCTCTGTGTCACGAGCACGCTGCAGCACGCGTAGATACGATAACTAACTGTTTTGTCGCATCTTTCGCTTCCGCCCCGGCCCAATTTTCCCGTGCGCTCGTCACAATCCTACGCTCCAATACCCGCACGCTGGATATCACCCGCTTGCGGTTCGTTTACTCGCCGCCGGAAGCGGGAAGACACATGCGACACATCGGGGCACACCATGCCGCGACCACACCACCGTACCATCGCCAAGCGCGCCGTCCACGCCCTTCCCGCCGACGGAAGCGATGCTCTCTACTGGGACCGTGACCTTCCCGGCGTCGGTGTCCGAGTCTACCCCTCCGGACGGAAGTCCTATGTCGTCCAATGCCGGGGGCCCAATGGGTCGCAGCGCGTCACCATCGGGCAGCATGGAACGATCACGGCCGATGAGGCCCGCAAGCAGGCCGCCGCCATCATCGATCGCATCAAGCGCGGCGAGGACCCGGTGCCCGCGCCGGCCCAACCCGAACCTACCGTGGCCGACCTCGCCGAGAGATTCATGCGCGCCCATGTGGAGGTCAACTGCAAGCCGGCCACTGCCGGATTCTACAGCCTCGCCCTCGACAAACACATTCTTCCCGCCCTGGGTGCCATGCCCGTCCGCGCGGTTGAACCCGCCCATGTCTCGCCCCTTCACTACGCGCTTCGAAGCAAGCCCGTCACGGCCAACCGAGTGATCGACATTCTGAGCAAGATGCTCTCTCTGGCCGAGGCTTGGGAGCTGCGGTCGGCCGGCTCCAACCCCCGCCGCACCGTGCGCCGTTACAAGGAGAGGAAACGCGAGCGTTTCCTCTCACCGGACGAGACCCGCCGTCTCGGCGAGGTGCTGGACCAGGCCGAGGCCGAGGGCGGCGCATCGGTGTACGCGGTGGCGGCCATCCGCCTGTTGATGCTCACCGGCTGCCGGCTGAACGAGGTACTGTCCCTGCGGTGGGACGATGTGGACCGGACGGCGGGTGAGCTCCGCATCCGCGATGGCAAGACGGGCCCGCGGTCGGTGCCGTTGACGCCGACGGTCAGGGGAGGTGCTCGCGGCCGTTCCCCGCGTTCCGGGCAATCCCTGGGTCAAAGGCCGGGCGGGCGCCTGTCCAACATCAGCACCCAATGGTATCGCGTCAGGAAACGAGCCGGGCTTGAGGACGTGCGGCTTCACGACCTCAGACACAGCTGGGCTTCCCGGGCACTGGCGCTCGGCGAGAGCCTGCCCGTCATCGGCCGGCTTCTCGGTCATTCTCAGGTGGAGACAACGGCCAGGTACGCCCATCTGGCGCGCGACTCGATGCACGAGGCTGCGGCCCTGATTGCCGCCAGCATCGGGACCGATCTCCTGAGCTCCAAAGCCGGGAGCGGCACCGATCGACCCGCGCTGCCATGACGCCTGTTATGTTCCGGTCATCCCGGCGGGGCCAGGCTTCATGCGGGACAGCACATCGCCACGTGAGCAGACCAGCCGGGCTTCTGGATTCGAGGACATGTCCAACGGCGGACATCACGACCATCGGCTCTCACGCTCGGCGTGACGTTGTAGTTCTCCGACCGACGTAGTATGTTTTTGCCGTGAGCCGCTCATGGCGCAACGCGGCCAGCCGAAGGGTCTGGGAAGGTGAGACGCCGAACCGGTTTCGTGGCTTGGACGTCGCGGCCGCCATCGACTTGCTGCTTGCGCTCAATGCCGCCGACACGCTCCGCGACCTGAGTCCGCTCAAGAGCGTCGGGTTGCACAAGCTCAAGGGGACGCGCGCAAGTCAATGGGCGATGACGGTGAACGGGCCTTGGCGGATTTGCTTCGAGTTTCGGGTGGGTGAAGCCTACGAGGTCGAGATCGTCGACTACCACAGGGGATGAAGGCCATGACCCCGATTTCACACCCCGGTAGATTGCTGAAGCGCGAACTAGAGGCGCGGGGCCTGAGCGCCAACAGGCTGGCGCTGGACATCGGCGTTCCGTCCGGCCGCGTGACCGACATTCTGAACGGCCGCCGGTCGATCACCGCCGACACGGCGGTGCGTCTCGGCCTCTATTTTGGCAACGGCGCGCCATTCTGGATCGGTCTCCAGAGCCAGTACGACATCGCTCGGGTCGAACGAGAGCGTGGAACCGAGATCGCTGAACGCGTGCGACCCGCCGACGCCGCGTAATCTGTCCCGTACCGGGACGCATCAACTCAGCTCTTCCACACACCTCTTCAGGAGAAGACCCCCGTCTGAGGTGGCACCAGGAGCGCCGATGGTTCCGTGTGCTAATGCCAGTATGGTTGGCGCAGTCCGGTGCTTTCGCCATTTTCGGCGAGGGCGGCAGGATGCTCAGGCGAATCCTGTCTTGACCAGCGTCGTCATCTCGGCAGACACGTCGTTGCGCCGGCCGTCGAGCTTCGCCGGCCGGTGCTGCGGTCCACGCCATCACCGCACGGCGGAGCCCTTACGGACCGTGAGTGTTCTGCCAAGTCCGGTGAATGATCGAAGACGCATAGCCTGAGGCGCGGGCCATCGAGCGCAGGCTCCAATGAGTGTCACCCGGTGGCGTCTCTTCCAGAGTGCGGCCGATGATCTCCGCGATGTTCTCATCACCGATCTGGCGCGGAGCCCCGGAGCGCGGTTCATCGTAAAGGCCGTCGAGCCTGCGCTCGGCAAAGCGCTGACGCCACCTGCCGACCGTATTCGCGTCGGCGCCCACCCGCTCCACGATCGCCTTGTTCTCAAGCCCCTCGGCCGCCGCCAGTACAATCCGCGCCCGCCGCGCCAGTCCTTGGGCCGTTTTCCGTCGGCGGGCGAAGCCTTCCAGCTCTCGGCGATCCACATCCGACAAGGCGATTGCTACCGCTGCTTTTCTCACCAGTCATCGCTCCAACACAACTTATGAAAATTTTCCAATAAACTTCTCGATCAGAACTCTGGGACCGGGGGCTCTCGATCCCGCAATGTCAGCCGAAGACCGCACGCCCGCCTGTGAGGACCGCGATCTCTCCAACCTTCGCCTGGAAGAACAGCCCGGCGGCATTACCATCCGCGGTCACGTCGATCGCATCCCCCGGCATCACCGGCGCCGCGAGGCGCGCCTCGAGGCGCCTGAGTTCGCCCGGATGAGCTCCTGCCGGCTCGGCGAGCATTCGCGCCGCGATTCCGAGCGTGCAAAGGCCGTGCAGGATCGGTCGATCGAAGCCGTTGGCGCGCGCGACCTCGCTGTCGATGTGGATCGGATGCAGGTCGCCGGTCAGTCGGTAAAGCGCCGCCCGGCTACGATCGGTCGCGTGGCGGCCTTGCCAGGACGGGTGGCATTCCTGAGACGAAGCCGACGGCCCCCGCTCGCCTCCCCAACCTCCGCGCCCCGGTAGGAAGATGCCGTAGCGCGCTGTGAAGATCTCGCACTCCACGACGATTGTGACAATCGCTGCTTTGCCCTTATCCCATACCTCGGCGATCCACCCGCGAGCCTCGAACGAGCCGCTGCGCGGCATCGGCGCATGCAGCTCCAGGCTCTGGGCGGCATGGAGCGACATGTTCCGGTCATAGGCACCGAGGCCGCCTGCCTTCTCGACCGCCCAAAGACCGAGGGCACAGGCATAGGTCGGCAACACCCTGAGGTCCCGCTCGTAGACGAGGTCCGTCTCATCGCTCGAGGCCCCGACGGCGAGCGCATAGAGTATCGCGTCGCGTGCGTCGTAGGCGATGGTTCGGGTGCCAAGATCCTGCCCGGCCAGGTCCTTGAGCTCCATGGGATCGCGTTCTCCTCTATGCCGCCGCCGAGGCGCTGGTTTGCGCTTTTCAGACCATGAGGTAAGCGGCGCGGATCTCCTCGTTCTCGGCAAGTTCCGTCATCGACCCCTCGTAGCGGATGCGGCCCTTTTCGATAATGTAGGCGCGATCCGAAACGAGGGTCGACAAATGGAGGTTCTGTTCGGAGAGCAGGATCGACAGGCCCTGCGCCTTGAGATCGAGGATGGTCTTCGCCACCTGCTCGACGATGACGGGTGCGAGACCCTCGGACGGCTCGTCGAGCAGCATGGTCGTTGGGTTGCCCATCAGCGTGCGCGCGATGGTCAGCATCTGTTGTTCCCCTCCGCTCATCAAGCCACCGAGCCGGTCGCTCATCGCCGCGAGGTTGGGAAACAACGCGAAAAGCTTGTCGTGCGTCCATTCCGGCGCATTCTCGCGCCGGGGCTGGCGACCGACCTCGAGGTTCTCGGCGACGGTCAGGCTGGTGAACACTCGCCGGTCCTCGGGTACGTATCCCAGTCCGAGACGGCTGATTTGGAACGGTTCCAATCCCTGTATCGGCTTCCCCTCGAAGGAGATCTCGCCCTTCGCGAGTCGGACCAGGCCGATGATCGACTTGATCGTCGTCGACTTGCCTGCGCCGTTGCGGCCGAGCAGCGCCACGACCTCGCTTCGACGAACCTCGAGCGAAACTTCGGACAGGATCTGCGCCCGACCGTAGAAGGTGTCGACACCGGTCAACTCGAGGACTCTGGCGCCTGTCGCCACGGTCATGAGAGTTCGACGCCATGCATGGTGCCGCTGCCCAAATAGATCTCTTGGACTTTCTTGTTCGACCGCACCGCCATCGGCGGGCCTTCGGAAATCAGCTCTCCCCGATCCAGCACCATGATTCGGTCGGCGTGGGTGAAGACCACGTCCATGTCGTGTTCGGTGAAGAGAGCGGCGATGCCTCGTTCCTGCACGATCTCGGCGGTGAGCTGCATCAACTCCATGCGTTCCCTGGGCGCCATGCCCGCGGTCGGTTCGTCCATGAGCAGGAGTTTGGGTTCGTTCGCCAGCGCGATCGCAAGCTCGACCCGCTTGAGGTCGCCATAGGCCAGCACCCCACAGGCTCTGTCGTATTGCTGGTCCATGCCGACGCGTTCCAGCAACGTCATGGCCTCGTCGACGTAGTGGTTCTTCGCCGGCCGCCACAATGCCCGCGATCGGCGATGGTAGTTGATCAACACCATTTGCACATTTTCGCGCACGGTCATCGACGCGAAGGTCGCGGTGATCTGGAATGTCCGCCCGACGCCGAGCCGCCAGATAGACTGGGGTGGCAGGCCCAGAATGCTTCGACCGTTGAGCCGTACCGAGCCGGCATCGGGCCGGAGCTGGCCGTTCACCATGTTGAAGCAGGTCGTCTTGCCCGCGCCATTGGGTCCTATCATGGCCAGGAGCTCGCTCGACGAGAGCGTGAACGAGACCCGCTCCACCGCCCGCACCCCGCCGAACGACTTGCTCAGCGCTTCGACCTCAAGCACCGGAACGCGCTCGTGCTGCGCCACACTCATGCCGCCATTTCCTCCGGCCGCGCCAGCCGGAGTCGCCGGCCCAGCCGCGTGCCGGCGAAACCGGCGAGCCCCTGGGGAAGCAGCAGCACCAGGGCGATGATGGTCACACCAAGCAGGAACCGCCAATAGCTGAGGACGCTGAATAGATCGTTGAGCCAGGTTAGGGCGGCGGCGCCGAAGATCGGGCCGAACAGCGACTGCACGCCGCCGAAGAGCACCATCAACAAAGCGTCGAAGGAGCGCGCGATTTCCAGCGTGGTTGGGAAGATACTGCCCTTCGAGAACAGGAACAGGGCACCGGCAAGGCCTGTAAACGCGCCGGAGACCGCAAAGGCCAGCCAACGATGGCGCGTGAGATCGATCCCGATCGCGGCTGCCCGCAACGGCGAGTCGCGACCGGCGCGCAAGGTATAGCCGAACGGCGCATATAAGAACCGCCGCATGATCCAGAGCGCGGCCACGCTGAGTCCCACGGTGATGTAGTAGTATGAGATACGCGTACTCGCCCATTGCGACGGCCAGATGTCGTTCAGGCCGTCGTCACCGCCGGTTATCTTGAGCGGCGTGCCGAACTCGTCTGCGATCCCAAACATCTTGAGCACGCTGCCCGGCATGTCCTGAAACACGAACGCCCATGCGATCTGCGCGAAGGCGAGCGTCAACATCGCAAAGTAGACACCGCTCAGACGCACGCAGAACCAGCCGAACAGAAAAGCAAGCAGCGCCCCGCCGACCGGCGCGGCCCAAAACGCGAGCTCGAACGGTGCATCCGCGAACTTCACCAGGAGCGCGGCCGCATAAGCACCGCCACCGAAATATGCGGCGTGGCCGAAGCTGACCATCCCGCCCGGGCCCATGATGAAATGGAGCGCCGCCGCGAACAGCACAAAGACCATGATCTCGATCACCAGAACCAATGTGAAAGTGCCGACCACCTCGGGGAAGACGATATGCACGATCGGAAGCACGAGGAGCACCGCGGTAGCCGCGCCGCCCAATGCGCGTACCCGCGGCAAGGCCGGACGCAGTGGCTGCTCGGGTGGACCGGGGGGCGCTTGACCCAATGTTTCCGGCATACCGAGCAGCCCCCACGGCCGGAAGATCAGGACCACCGCCATGACCAGGAACATCAGCACCAGCGTCGAGTTCGGCAGTATCTGGATGCCGAAGGTCTGGAGGACGCCGAACAGCACCGCGGCCCAGAAGGCGCCGAAAATGCTGCCCATGCCGCCCACGACGACCACGACGAATGCGACGGCGAGGATATTGAAATCCATCAGCAGGTCGGCGCCGCCCTTGGGGATCTGAACGGCGCCACCCAGCCCGGCGAGAGCGGAGCCGAGAAACAGAACACCGGTAAACAACCAGCGTTGGTTGACGCCCAGCGCCGCCACCATCTGCCGGTCCTGCGTCGCGGCCCGGACCAGCGTGCCCCAGCGTGTCAGTTTGAACAGCGCCCACAAGCCGATCAGCACCAGCGGCGATATCGCGATCAGGGCCAGATCGTATTCGGGAATCGGCTTGCCGAGGATATTGACTGCGCCCTTGAGGCCAGGGGCCTGCGGGCCGACGAGGTCCTCCGATCCCCAGACCCATAGAGTCACGTCCTGGATTACCAAGATGACCCCGAAGGTCGCGATCAGCTGAAAAAGCTCCGGCGCCTTGTAGATCCGACGAAGCAGCAGGATCTCCATGACCACGCCGATCACGCCGACGGCGACGGCGGCAATCAGGACGGCAGCCCAAAAGCCGATCCCCGTGGAGCCGATCGTCTGGACCAACGTGTATCCGATGTAGGCGCCCAGCATGTAGAACGAGCCGTGGGCGAAGTTCACGATCCGGGTCACCCCGAAGATGATCGACAACCCCGACGCGACCAGGAACATGGCTGAGGCGCTGGACAACCCCGTCAGTAAGCTGACAATGAAATCCGCCACGCTCCGGCTCTTCCGGCTCTCTCGCTCAGACTACTTTTATTCCCGGCACCAGCGTCAGGGGCCGGCTGCCCGGCCCCTGACGATGCGCCGGCTCAGCCTCCGCTGCGCAGTTTCCGGACCTCGTCATCCGACGGCAGGTAGTCGGCGCCGTCGAGGTATTTCCAGTCGACCATGACGCCCTTTCCGTCGCGCAACTTGGTCCAGCCGACATAGGCCCCCATTGTCGATTGATGATCGATCGCCCGAAACGTGATGGGCCCGGTCGGCGACTCGTAACTCAGCCCTTCCATGGCATCGACCATCTTCTCCGTGTCGGTCGAGCCGGCCCGTTCAAACATTGCCTTGATGGCCAGCATCGTGTTGTAGCCGACGACCGAGCCGATCCGCGGATAGTCGTCCCAACGCTGCTGATAGGCGTCCACGAACGCCTTGTGCGCCGGAGTCTCGATGTCGTACCAGGGGTAACCGGTAACCAGCCAGCCCTCGGGTGCCTCGTCCTTCAGGGGATCGATGTATTCGGGCTCGCCGGTCAGCAATCCGACCATCAGTCGCCCCTCGAAGAGGCCGCGCAACCTGCCCTCGCGCACGAACTTGGCGAGATCGCTGCCAAAGGTGACATTGTAGATCGCGTCCGGTTCCAGGCGCTTGAGCGCCTCGACCTCGGCCCCGGCGTCGATCTTGAACAGCGCCGGCCATTGCGAACCGACGAACTCCACATCCGGTCGCAACTCTGTCAACACCCTCTGGAACGCCGCGACAGCATCCTTGCCGTAGGCATAGTTGGGCGCGATGGTTGCCCAACGCTTGGCGTCCTCGACCTTCGCCACCTCGGCGGCGAGCATTGCCGCCTGCATGTAGGTCGACGGGCGCAGCCGGAAGGTGTAGCGGTTGCCCTGAGCCCAGACCAGGGCGTCGGCCAGCGGCTCGGCCGCGATGTACAATTGCTTGCTCTGCTTGGCGTAGGCGGTCAGCGCCAACCCGACGTGGCTGAACAGCGAGCCCGAGATCAGGGCCACCTTGTCGCGGGCGAAGAGCCGCTCGGCCACCTTGACCGCCTCGCCCGGTTTCCCCTGATCGTCGTGCGATATGAGCTCGAGCTCGCGCCCGAGCACGCCGCCCGAGCGGTTGACCTCCTCGATCGCGAGAATTGCCCCTTGCCGGTAGGGAACCGTGTGTGCCGGCAGCCGCGTGTACGAATTGATGTCGCCGATGCGAATGGTCTCTGCCTCGGCGGACCCGAACGCGGACCCGACCGCGACGCCGGCCGCGATCACGGCGGCGGCGCTGGTCGCTGTTAGAAGCGCCTTGAAAGGTCTCATCTTCTCCTCCCAATGAACCAGAATCTCGCGCGGTACTCGCTTGTCAGACGAATTCCTTGAGAGCCGCGCCACGATGGCGACCGTTCCGGACCCGGTGTCCGGTGACGGGGCGATATGATCTCGACGTCATCATTTCATCGGGTCCCTCCCGTTCGTCATGAGCGCGATCCGAGCGAGCCGATCACGCCAGCCCCAGACGCACCTTCGCCTGTTCGACCCGCTCGCGTCGCTCGGTCGAGTCGAGGATGTCGAGGCGCGCGCGTTCCCACTCGTCGAGCCGGGCGCAGCCCTGCTCGAACTCGTTGAGCAGCTTCTTGGTTGCCGCGACGGCGTGTGGTGAGCGAGCCGATACCCGCTCGGCCAGCGCCCGCGCCTCGGCCCTGGAGGTGCCCTCGCGGACGACACAGGCAACCAGGCCCATCGCCGCCCCGGTATGGGCATCGATCTGCTCGCCAAGCAGAAGCAGCCATCTCAGAGCGGCAGGATTCAAGCGAAGGCGGAGGCGCGCCACGGCACGTGGATCGTAAAGCAAGCCGAGATGCGTCGCGGGAAGCGCGAAATACGCACCCTCGGCGGCCACGATGGCATCGCAGTTCAGCGCCAATTCAAGCGCGCCGCCGATACACGGACCCTCGACGGCCGCGATGACCGGTGCCGGGCAATCGCGAATAGATTCGGCGACACCCTGTATGGCGTCGTCCACGGCACGGTCGTCGATCGTGCCCTTCAGGTCGGCGAGATCGGCGCCGGCGCTGAACCCGTCGCCCGCGCCGGCGAGAACCACCACCCGGAAGTCGCCTGCGCGGGCATCGTCAATCGCCCGACTGAGCGCCGACAGAAGCGTGCGGGAAAGCGCGTTCCGGCGTCGAGCGTTCTCGAAGGTAACCTCGAGCACACCGTCGTGCGACCACGTGGCCACACGCCCGCTCACGAAGCCGCCCCCACCGCCGGCCGCGGCGCTGGATCGCCCATCAGGCTCCAGTCGAATGCGATCGCCTCTTCCACATCTTCGGCAAGATCGAGAAGTCTCTCGTCCTCGTTCAACGGCATGACGAGTTGCAGACCCACGGGCAGACCGTCGGCGAGCCCGCACGGCAGCGATGCGGCGGGATTGCCGGAGACATTGAACGGCACGGCGAAGGGGAATGCGCCCCAAAGCCAGTCGACCTCGCGGCCGGCGATCCGCTTCGGCCGCCTATCGAAGGGAAAAGCGGTGACGGCCGTTGCCGGTGTCGCGATCGCGTCCCAGGTTTCGAACAGCGCCGCAATGCGGGCGCGATAGCTGCGATGCGCCGCGCGGCCAGCAGCAATTTCGTCGTCGCTGAGCGTCCGTGCCGCCACCAGCGACTTGCGTACATAGTCGCTCAGCACGTCCGGGAACCGGTGGAGCAGGTCACCGCGCTCACGGCGTTCTTCGGCGAGGACGAGCGGCCCAAAGGCTTGGTTCCATCCTTCGAGGGGCAACGCGGTGTCGACGACCTCATGGCCCAGGGCCCCGAGACTCGCGACGGCGGCACTGACGGTCGCCGCGACGCCAGGGTCGACGGGGCGTCCTTCGGGGCGCGGGCACCAGGCAATGCGTAACCCTCTCCCCGCGCTGGCACGGCTCATCCTGCGACCGAGAAGCGCGCCCAGGAACGCCCGCGCATCGGCCGCGCGCCTTGCCAATGGACCTGGGCAAACGAAATCCGACATCGCCGGCAGGCCGCCTTCGTCGGGGCAAAGGCCGTAGGTGGGTTTGAATCCGAGCAATCCGGTGAACGATGCCGGAATGCGGATCGACCCGCCGCCGTCGGCGGCAAGCGCGACGCTGGCAAGTCCGGCCGCGATCGAAACCGCCGCGCCGCCGCTCGAGCCGCCCAGCGTGCGCGTGGTATCCCACGGGTTGCAGGCCTCCGGCCCGAGGCGGTTGTCGCTGGTCGCCGACTGGCCGAATTCGGCGGTGTTGGTCTTGCCAGTGAACACGGCGCCCGAGGCTCTCAGCCGGCGAACAACCCCGCTGTCCTGCCGCGTGAGGTTATGGCGGTGCACGACCGAACCGAAGGTCGTCACCGCCCCGGCAAGCGGGTAGGTGTCCTTGATCGAAATCGGCACGCCGCTTAGCGGCAACGCCCGGCCGGCCCGGTAGGCGGCCTCGGCCTCGCGCGCCTGCCGGCGCGTGAGATCGTCGAAGCGGACGAGATAGGCATGAAGCGATGGATTCAGTCGATCGATTCTCGCGAGCACCTCATCCGCCACCTCGACCGGCGACAACAGGCCCTCTCGGTAGGACTCGATCAGGGATGCGATCGGCCAGAAGATCGGGCTCTCGCTGCTGCAATCAGGCATTCGGAGACACGCCTCCGCTGATGCCATACACCTCCCCGGTGATGTATCCGGCCCGGTCGCTGATGAGGAACGAAACGAGATTCGCTATGTCCCCGGGCTGTCCGACGCGGCCGACCAGAGACCGCGATTCCGCGTAGCCGTCAAAGAACGTGTCGGGGTAGATCCGGCGCAGAAAGTCGTTGTAGATCAGCCCGGGCGCCACGGCATTCACGCGGATGCCATGCCGGCCGTTCTCGGCGGCGGCGACCCGTGTGAGCGCCAGAATCCCCGCCTTGGCCGCGGAATAGGCGGCGCCGTGCTCGGTCGTCGTTTCCCAGGCCGCAATCGACGAGATGTTGACGATGGCCCCCGAGCCTCGCGCGATCATGTGCGGGAGTACGTGACGCATAGCGTAAAAGGTGCCGTTCAAGTCGACATCCAAGCAGCGCCGCCAAGTGTCGGGCGTCATCTCGGCGACCGGCTCGATCTTGCTCCACCCTGCGTTGTTGACGAGGGCGTCAATCCGGCCGCGCCGCCCGACGACGGCGTGGGTGACGGCGCCCACCGCGTCGAAATCGGTCACATCGAGCGGCATCGACAGGAACTCTCTGCCGTGTTCATCGGCGAGTTGGCTGGCGAACGCGTCGCAACGGCGTTCGTGGGCGTCCGTAATCACCACGTCGTAGCCGTCGGTGGCGAGTTGGCGCGCAATCGCGGCGCCGATGCCGGCACCGGCCGCCGCGGTGACGAGTGCCACCCGGCGTTCTCCGTCATGTTCATTCCGCGCCGGCACTTCTGCCTCCGTCTAATCCGTTTTGAGCCGAGGGATCACGTGCTTGCCGAGTTCTTCCAGTCGACGCAGGCGGCCTCTGGAGAGCAGGGCGAAGCTGATGCGATCGATGTCGACCGTCGAGAGTTCGAGCAGTCGGGAGAGGCAATGATCCCGATCGCCGGATATCGTCACCGAACGCACGAACTCCTCGCTCACGATCTCCTTGTGCTCGGCACGCAGCGATAGGTGTTCCTCGAAGTGGTAGGCATCCTCGGCGGCCTTGAATTCGGGTCGAAAGCGTTCCCACCCCGGCGGCATCGACTTCCAAACGGCGAAGGTCGCGGCTTGGCTGGTCGCCCAGGCACGGACGTCGTCGACCGCCTGTTCGGCATCCTCATCGATACTCATCGTGACGATGAGATCGATCAGGATGTCCTCGCGCTTGCGCCCGGCCTTTCGAAGACCCCGGTAGATGTGTTCGATCTGCCAGTTGCAGAAGTCCGGGTCAGCCGCCCCCATCAGGATGGCGCCGTCGCAAAGCTCGCCCGAAAGCTCGAGCATGCGGGGCTGCGAGACGGCGAGATAGATCGGGATCTGCCGGCGCGCGGTGGCGAGCCGCCCCTTGGCGCCGGCAAAATCGATTTCCTCGCCCGAGAACAGCTCGCGAAACAGCTCTATGCCCTCCCGAAGTTCGGCGATTCTGTTCGGCTTCTCGCCGATGGAATGGACGGCGACCCAACCCGCGCCGAGGCCCAGCAGGGCGCGTCCATCGGAAAGCTCGTCGAGTGCGGTCGTGGCGTTGGCGGTGACCGTCGGATGACGCGTCCGAAGGTTGGTGACCGCACAACCGATCTCGATCGAACCGGTCGCCATCGCCGCAACGTTCATCGCCGCATAGACGTCCTTCATTCCGAGCTGATGATCGATGAACCACAGTGCTTCGAAGCCGAGTTCCTCGGCCTTCCTCGCGATCTCCCCGACCTGGCCGAACGTCTCTCGCGGGCTGACTCCTCTCGAAATTCCAAACCTCTTCACCATCAGGCGCTGCTTTCGAGTGCGTTGCGAATGGCCTGCGCATAGGCCTCGGGTTGATCGACGCTCATCAGATGCCCGGCCCGAGCCACCTCGTGATAGGTTCCGTGGCGCAGAGCGGCGATCATGATCTCCGCCGCCTTGCGCGGACAGAACACGTCGGCCTCGCCGCCGATCACATGGACCGGGCAGGTGATTTCCGGCAGGACCTGGGTGAGCGGATCCTCGTTGAGTCGCGCCATCGCGCGGGCGGCATTGACGTAGCCATCCCCAGCGCCGATCGCTTTCAGGCGTCGGGCCGTGACTTCTTCCAGTCGGTCGCCGGCGACGACGAGCTGCTGGCGCGTATCCTCCTTCAGCACGCTGCCAAAGCCGGAGAAATCGCTCCGAATCGTCTCGATGCGGTCGCGGAAGAACCCGGCGGCGCGCCGTCCGACAACGGTCGAGGTACCGGCGACCGTGGCTCGGGTCACCAAATCGGGCCGCCTGGCCGCGACCCAGAGGACCACGGCGCCGCCGAGCGAGTAGCCGATGCAGTCGGCGGGACCCGTCAACGCCTCGAGGAAGGCAATGAGGTCGCCGCCCAGCTGTTCCAGCGAGCCCTCGGCCTCGCCCAGGTCGGTTTCGCCGTGACCGCGAAGGTCGTAGGCGTAGGTCGTGAAATCGCTCAGTCGGCGCTGGACATCCGCCCAGCTGTTCCGGTCCTCCGCAAGGCCGTGGAGCATGACCGCCGTCGGTCCCTCTCCCATGCGCGTGTAGCCGACGTCGATGTCGGCGAGCCGGGCCCTCATGCCCCTTCACCGGATCCGGCGCCATCGCCGCTCACGATGGCGCGGAGGTCGGCCTTGCGGATCTTCCCTGCCGGCGTCATTGGCATCGTTTCGACGATGCGCAGGACCTCGGGGCAGTGATGCTTCGGCAGGCGCCTCGCTTGCGCGTGGGCGATAAGGTCGTCGAGGCTCGGGGCCTCGCCGTCAGGCACCACCACCGCACAGATGCGTTCGCCCAAGCGCTCGTCGGGATGGCCGATGACGGCCACGGCGTTGACGCCTGGATGGTCGGCAAGCGCATTCTCGATCGGCGCCGGTGAGATGTTGACGCCGCCGCGAATGATCAGGTCCTTCAGTCTGCCGGTGATGCGCACATATCCTTCCGCGTCGATCCGCGCGAGATCGCCGGTGCGAAAGAACCCGTCGTCTGTGATCAGGGATTCGTAGAGGTCTTGCTGGCCGAAATAGCCGATGAAGACGCCCGGCCCCCGCATGGCCAGCTCTCCCTCCTCACCCACAGGCAACGTACCGCCCTCGGCGTCGAGGCAACGCAGTTCAAGCCCTGGCAGTCCGATGCCTGCGGTACTCATCAGTTTCTCGCAGGGGCTCTCGCGGTCGCAGGTGACGAGCCCGCCCTCGGTCATGCCCCAAAGGACCGTCACAAACGTGTTCGAAAACTGGGCCTGCGCGGCCTCCATCAGTGACGGCGGCACCTGCGCGCCGCCGCATAGAAACGAGCGGAGCGGTGCCAGCTTCGGCGTCGAGCGCGGCCAGCTAGCGTCGACCAGATCCTTCAGAAACGGCGTCGCCGCGGCGGTGAACGCACAGCCGAACTCCTCGATCGCTTCGAGCGCGCGCTCGGGATTCCAGACATCCTGAAGAATGAGCGACGCGCCGGTATGGAGCGCCAATCGGATGCCGTGGATGGCACCAATGCTGTGTCCGAGGGGAGAGGCGAGAAAGATCGGCGCATCCGGGCCAAGCGAGAAACGCTCCGTGAACCCAATATTCAGTGCGGCGAGGGTGTCTTCGGTGTGCATGACAGCCTTGGGCCGGCCGGTCGTGCTCGACGTGAACATAATGTGCGCGAGGTCGGCGGCGCTCGCCAGCAAGGGCGCTCTTCGATTTGCTGGCGTCGTCCACCACGTCCCGACGGAATCGTCGAACAGGAAGACGCCCAGCCCATGCCCGCAGGTCGAGGCGGCTTCCCGGGCGATATCTCCCAGCCGCGCGGTGCCGTGGCGTTCCAATGAAACCAGTGCCCGCGCGCCTGTCAGTCGAGCAGCGTAGGCGACCGTTTCGGGATCGGTGCGGGTCGGCAAACTCGCGGGTATGGCACCGAGACGCAGCAATGCGACGAACGCCACCTGCCCGTCGACGATGTTCGGCAGAAGAAGGATCACGATGTCGCCGCGACCGATTCCGCCCGCTTCCAGCTTTTCGGCGAGGCGTGCGCCCTCCCGCCACAACATGCCGTGGCTAAGCCGCCGACCGCTTGAATCGGCGACGGCGAGGCGGTTTTCAAAGCGCTGGGCGAGGACGGTGTAGCGGTCGCATAAGCGCTCGCCTGGCCACCACCCCTTCGCGCGGTACCGGCGTTGACGTTCGGCGCGGTTGGCAGCGGCGGTATCCGGAAACGCTGCTCGCGTGGCCTGCGAACTATCGGGATCTCCGAGACGAAACCCGCTCATCTGCCGCTCCCGTCGCCGGCCCGGATTCACCACACTTCCACAGGCATCCCCGCTCACGCCTAACGTAGAAGCGCATTGATCCAAAATCAATATGGTGATGTCGGTTTTTTTATTGATTGTATTTTTAATGACCGTCTTGTTTTCTCTTGATACCATCTTGGCATGACCGGGAACGGGGCTTCCGCGGGGCCGCCCGGGAGCAACCACGACACCACCCGGAGGATGGCCGGTGAAGAGCGTGAGCCGGCGACGCCCGAGGAAGTGCGGTGCGCAAAGCGGGTGGAGGTCGCTGGAATGGCGGCGCAGATGACCCAATTCCCGACCACTCCCAAAGGCCGGCGTACGCGCAGCCGTCTCCTGGCGAGTGCCCGAAGAGTGCTGGCTCGCAACGGCTATGTCTCCCTCAAGATGATCGACGTTGCCGAAGAGGCGGGAGTATCGCTCGGCGCTCTCTATCGGTATTTCCGCAATAAGGAGGATTTGTTCAGGGCCTTGATCGACGGCATTCACGAGGCATTGTTCGAAGCGAGTCGAGCGCCGAACAAGCAACTGGCAACCGACCCCATGGGGGCCTTGCTCGAAGCAAACCGCGGCTATCTCGCGCTCTACAGCGAAAATCGCGACGTGATGCGCGCCCTTATCGAGGCCTCCACGGTTGACAAGCGGTTCCGCAGCGTCTGGTGGGCGATGCGGAACCGCCATGTCGATCGGTTCGTGGGCGCTCTCAAGGCGAAGTACGGGATAGAAGAGGTAGACGGCGTTCCGGCCCGCCTCGTTGCGGAAGCCATGGCTGCGATGGTCGAGCAATGCGCTTATGTTTGGTTTGCGCAGGAGGAACAATTAAACGAGCACCCGGTCTCCGTCGACGACGCCGCAAGGATCGTGACTCGGATATGGCACGACGCCTTTTTCGAGCCTGATGCACGTTCAGACGCCACAGTCGAAACCGGACGGGCTGAGTCAATCGAGGACCTGTGAACGGCCGCCCATATGTCTGCGGGCTTCACGCGAGACCCTCAAATGGAAAGGCTCAATTAGCGAAGCGTAGGCATGGTCTGGCCATTGCCGCCTTGAGACACGCTCTTGGCGATGGCTGGTCGCCGAGTTCGATGAGATGGAACCACCTGAGATAGCTGTCGAGGTACTTGGTGGCGATGCCGCGGAAGCCTCGCAGGAAGCCCTTGATCTGGCTGTGGCGGCTGTTGACCGTCTGGATGTGCAGGGCGCCGCGGACCCGCTCGCCGGCGGCGCCGTTGATGCTCTCGTGCGGGATGTCGAGCGCCGCTGCGACGGGCGGATAGCAGCGGTTGGCGTCGGAGACGAGCAAGGCATCGCGGGCGACGACCGGCTCCAGCGCCTCCTTCACGCTCTTTGCGTTGAGAGCGGGCAGGGTTTGGCTGAGGGTCGCGCCGGCGCGATCGGCGGCGACCAGGATCGGCACCTGCTCGCGCGAGAGGCCGCGTTTGCGGGCCTTGCCGCCGCGCCGGCGCGGCTTGCGATCCAGCTTCCGCTCCCCCTTCCGGCTCTCGAGAACGAAGGTCTCGTCCGCCTCGACGATCCCGGCAAGCCGGTCCGGCGCTTGGCGCACCGCCTCCAGGAAGCGGTGGCGCCAGCGAAACGCCGTGCTCGGCGCAATCCCGCAGCGCTCGGCTGCCTCTCGGATCGTCTCGCCTGCGCCAAGCGAGGCGCCGAAGGCCAGCCAGCGTTCCTTGTGGTGCAGGCCCGACAGCGCCGTGCCCGTGAGCGCGCCGAATGTCTTCCCGCAGGCCTTGCACCGATAGCGGCGAAGACCGCGTGCCTTGCCGCGCGACACCGCCCCGGCGCTGGCGCAATGCGGACAGCGCCGCTCGTCATCCACGCCCAGCTCGATCGCCGCCAGCGAGGCCGCGCCCTCCGGCGGGTCCGACAGCACCGTCGCAACCTCCTTGCGCTGCGCCGCCGTCAACTCATCAACATGCGAGAACCAGTCCCGAAACCGCTCGTGATCCATCTGCCTGACCTCCCACGCGAATCGGGAACCATTCTACCGCCGGTGCCTACGGTTTGCGAATTGAGCCAATGGAATAGTTGAACGACAAGAGTCGGGATCAAATCTCGCTGCTGTCGAAACTGACGCAGTTTCAGTGAGGTAGATAAGCTTCCCTGGGTAGATTGAATGGACCTAACTGCGTTCAGGGACCATATCGGCAGCAAGGCAAGAAATCTCAAGCGTGTTCACGGCATGTCCCGGCGATGACGCTGCCGACAGTCGACAGGATGACGGTTGTCGAGGCTTGTACGCCACCGTGCCGCGGTTCCTGATGTCGTGGCAGATAAGACAGACACTAAAACTACCCCTTCCACTCATTCATATTCTTCGACCATGGCAGCCAAGCCGGACGTCTCCGTACCACCGTCCACCATCAAATTGCATGCGGATCCGCTATTGCGATGCCGTCGACGGCCCGGCAGGGTGCGCGCCCGTCCGGCACCACAAACGAGTGCCGCAGAGGCGATAGCAAAGCGGGCTTCGGAGAGGGATAACGGACCGTGAGCCAGGACATCCTGATTACCGGCATGAGCGGCCTTATCGGCTCGGCCGTGCGCAAGCGTCTCGAACCCCGTGCGCGGCTCGCCGCCCTCAATCGGAGCGACGTGCCCGACGTCACCACGGTGCGCGCGGATCTCTCCGATCTCGACGCGATCCGACCTGCCTTCGAAGGCCGGGACACCGTCATCCACCTCGCAGCGAAGGCCGGCGACGGCCATACGTGGGAAGAACTTCGCGACACCAACGTCATTGGCACCCGCAACGTGCTCGAAGCGGCCAGGCTCGGCGGTTGCAAGCGCGTGGTGTTCGCCAGCTCCGGTGCGGCCGTCGCCGGCTGGGAGCGTGAGGAGCCGTACCGCGCGCTCGTCGAGGGCCGTTACGACGACGTGCCCGCCGACTGGGTGCGGATACGCCATGACATGGCCACACGCCCCAACGGCCCTTACGCCAGTTCCAAGATTTGGGGCGAGGCCCTCGCGCGTTACTACGCAGACAGCTTCGATCTCTCCGTGATCGCGTTGCGCATCGGCTTCGTCAACGCCGAAGACCGGCCGGTCGATGCGCGGACGTTCTCCGTGTGGTGCAGCCAGCGTGATGTCGTCAACGCCATCGAACGCGCCGTCGACCTGAACGAATCGATCCGCTACGACATCTTCTTTATCCAGTCCGACAACAAGTGGGGCTATCGCGATCTCTCCCACGCCAGAGAGGTGCTGGGCTTCTCGCCGCAGGATTCCGCCGAGGATCATCGTAGGTGAACGCAAGAGAGCGAACCGTACTGCAAGAATCAGTGATGGAGAGGCAACGCTGCCACCTCGCTCGTCGGTGATCGGCATGCGGGCGGCACGATGCGGCTGATGGAGACGACGGGAGAACCCATTCTCGAGGCTCGCAGGGTGCTGCGGGAGGTCTTCGGCTTCGAGGATTTTCGGCCCGGCCAAGAGGCGGCGATCGAGGCGCTTCTTGCCGGGCGTCACGCGCTCACAGTGATGCCGACAGGATCGGGCAAGTCGCTCTGCTTCCAGATCCCGGCGCTTGTCATGGACGGGCTCACGGTGGTGGTGTCTCCGCTAATCGCCCTAATGCAGGACCAGGTGGCCGCGCTCAGGCTCGCGGGTGTCGCGGCGGACTGCATCCACTCCGCGAACGACCGCAGCCGCAACGTCACCGCCTGGCGCCGCGCGGCGGCGGGCGAGACGCGGCTCCTCTACATGGCTCCGGAACGGCTGATGACCGAGCGCATGCTGGCGGCCCTCGCCCGCCTGCCGGTCACGCTCTTCGCCATCGACGAGGCCCACTGCATCTCGCAATGGGGCCCGGCCTTCCGCCCGGAATACGAGGACCTGTGCCGCTTGCGCGAGCTCTTCCCCGGCGTCCCGATCGCGGCGCTGACGGCCACGGCCGACGAGGTGACCCGGGTCGACATCGTGGACAAGCTGTTCGGCGGCCGGGCAGAGCAGTTCGTGCTCGGCTTCGACCGTCCCAACATCAAGCTCACGGTGGAGATGAAGCGCGAGTGGAAGCGGCAGTTGCGGAGCTTCGTCGCCCGCCACGAAGGCGAGAGCGGCATCGTCTACTGCCTCTCCCGCAAGAAGACCGAGGAGACCGCCGCCATGCTGGCGGCGGAGGGCGTTCGGGCGCTCCCCTATCACGCAGGGATGGAGAAGGAGGAGCGGGAGGCGCACCAGAACATCTTCATGACCGATCCGGGCGTGGTCATCGTCGCCACCATCGCCTTCGGCATGGGGATCGATAAGGCGGATGTGCGCTACGTCTTCCACTCCGACCTGCCTGGCAGCGTCGAGGCCTACTACCAGGAGATCGGCCGTGCCGGGCGCGACGGCGCACCGGCCGAGGCTCACATGCTCTATGGCCTCGACGACATCAGGATGCGTCGCCAGTTCATCGAGGAGGAGGATGCGGGCCCCGAGCGCAAGCGCCGCGAGCACAAGCGCCTTGACGCGCTGCTGGGCTACTGCGAGGCGCCGGCATGCCGGCGGGTGGCGCTGCTGGACTATTTCGGTGAATGCATCGGCGCCTGCGGAAACTGCGACGACTGCCTCCATCCGGCCGAGCGCTTGGACGGGACCGAGGAGGCCCGGATGGTCCTCTCGGCGGTCCAGCGCTCAGGTCAGCGCTTCGGCGCGGCACACGTGATCGACATCCTGCGGGGAAGCGAGACCGAGAAGATCGTGCGCTTCGGTCATCACCGGCTTCCGGTCTTCGGGGCGGGCAAGGCGCGCGGCAAGAATGACTGGCGCTCGCTGATCCGCCAGATGGTTGCGACGGGGTTTCTGCGGCTCGACATCGCGGGCTATGGCGGGCTCGCCATTACCGAAGAGGGTCTCGACCTTCTACGCGGCGACGGCACCTTCCACTACCGCGCCGACACCGTGGTTCCAGACTCCCCGGCCGCGCCGCGCGAGAGGCGGGGGACGGAGCCGGAAGAGACCTTGACCAGCGATCAGTCGACCCTGCTCGCCGTGCTCAAGGCGCTGCGGCTGGAGCTGGCCAAGGAGCGCGGCGTGCCGGCCTATGTGGTGTTTCATGATCGCACCCTGATCGACATGGTGCGCCGGCGGCCGCGCACGAGAGAGGAGTTCGCCGAGGTCAACGGCGTCGGCGCCGCCAAGCTGGAGCAGTTCGCCGAGCCGTTCCTCACCGCCATCGACGGTGCGCTGTCCGACGCAGGCTGAAATCGGCGTCCTCGGCACCCTACCCGCATCGCCATCACCAACCGGCAGGCGGAACGAGAGGCCGCTTGATCATACCCCCGGCCGTCACACGACTATCGGAGCGGCGCTCACAGGCGCTTACCGTCTCAATTACAGCTAACTTCGCGCTGTTCGTCGCGTGACCATCCTCGCGGCCCCGCGTGAGCCATCCAACCCTTTGCTACCGCACGAGTTTCATCCGGTCACAAGCCACGCTGACCAGAACGCCTGAAGTCGCGGCGCAAGCGCTCCGGAAGCATTCGGATTCGAACGCCTGCGCAGCGCTGTCGGCGCCGAGCTGCTCGTTGATTCCAACTGCGGGTGCTGCCGGTCATTCGCATCTCTGCACACGACCCACACAGCGTGAGTTCGCCCCACAGCAGCGTTTGTACTTTCGTGTCAACGGCTGCACCTACCTCTATCTGGTCGAGAGTGTGCGCGAGAACTGACGCACCAAGCAGCGCATCATCCGCAACCTGGGTCGCAAGAAAGCCGTCCTCGCCTCGGTCGCGCTGGACAGGCTAGTCGCCTCGATCGACCGCTTTGCCGAGCGCTCCCTGGTGCTGCGCCTCATCGAGGAGGGGGATGCGCGCTTCGAAGTGCGCCGGATCGGCGCGCCGCTTCTGTTCGGACGGCTGTGGGAGGAAAGCGGGTGCCGAGCGGTGGTGTCGGAGCGTCTGGCCGGGCGGGGCTTCGGGTTCGATGCGGAACGGGTGGTGTTCGCGGCGGTGCTTCACCGCCTCATGGTCTCGGGCTCAGACCGCTCGTGTGCGCACTGGATGACGGACTACGCCATCCCGGGTGCCGAGGGTCTGGCGCTTCACCACTTCCACCGGGCGATGGCTTGGCTGGGGGAGGAGATCGAGCCGGCCGCAGACGGCGATCTTGCGCCGCGCTGCGAGAAGGATTTGATCGAGGAGGCGCTGTTCGCGCGCCGGCGCGACCTGTTCAGCGAGCTTGGCCTTGTGTTCATGGACACGACCTCGCTGAGCTTCGAAGGGGCGAGCGGCGAGACGCTGGGGGCGCACGGCCACTCGAAGGACCAGCGGCCGGACCTGAAGCAGATGATCCTGGCGGTGGTCATCGACGGCGCGGGGCGGCCGGTGTGCACGGAGATGCTGGCGGGCAACACGTCCGACAGCACGGTGCTGGTGCCGGTCGTGGATCGGCTGCGCCGGCGCTTCGGCATCGGCCGTGTGTGCGTGGTGGCGGACCGGGGCATGATCTCGGCGGCGACGATTGCGGCGCTTGAGGAGCGGGGCCTGGAGTACATCCTCGGTACCCGTGAGCGGGGCGAGGTGCGTGTTCGCGAGATCGTGCTGGAGAACCCGCGGCGGCTGAGGCGCGCGAGCGGTGCCTCCTTCTCGTTCGCTGTCGTCTTGTTCGACATGTCCTCACTCCTCCTCTCTCACGGGCGCCCATTGCGCCCGGTATTCGTTGGACGGCAAGCCCATCCCAATGGGCCGTTCAGGCGCCGAGCGGCGGCGAGCAGGGCGCAGGGTTCATCACCATCACGTCCTGCTCCTGGATCGCGTCGAGCGCCCACACCGACTGGATGAAGGCCTGCCACGCGGGATCCGCCGTCATCGCCGCCCGCCGCCGCTCGCGATCGGCCAGGCTCTCGTAGGCCCAGATCAGGACGATCCGGTGTAGCCGGCCGATCTCCGACACGTAGAGGCTGACGAAGCGGCCGAGATGGCGCTTCTGGACTGGCAGGCGTCCGTCTCGTAACGCTCCAGCCAGTCGTCCACCGTGCCGGGACGGAACGTGTAGGTGCGCGATCATTGCTCGCTCCTCTCCCCTTTCGCCTGGGGCGTGGGCCCCCCTCGAATGAACTCGGCCGCCTTCTCGCCGATCATGATGGCCGGCGCGTTGGTGTTGCCGCTGACAATGACGGGCATGACGGACGCGTCGGCGACCCGGAGCCCTTCGATGCCGTGGACGGCGAGCCGGGCGTCCACCACCGCCATCGGGTCACCGAGCGATGCTTGCTGGCGTTGGCCTTGAACTTGGAGCCGTCGACGCTCACCAGGCCCACGCGCAACAGCTTCAACTCCTTGGCCAGAAGCAGAACCTGCAAGAAGCTCTCCGACACCGCAGCGAAGTTCTCCCGCCGGAAGCGCGCGATCGTGTCGTGGTCGGGGTGACGGTTCGCCGCGACGAAGCGAACCCCGATATCGCGGTGCGTCGCCCGCTCGATCCGACGGCTGGAGAAGATCCCGTTGGCGTAGCAGTAGATCATCAGCGCCAGCATCATCCGGGGGTGATACTGCGCCGAGCCCGTGCCGCGATGGTTCACCTTGAAGGCGCCCAGATCGACACGCTCCACCGCCTCGATCACGAAGTGCCCCAAATCATCCGCCGGGAGCCAGTCCCGCAGATCGGGAGGAAGCAGAAACGCCTGCTCCCAATCACACTCGACGAAGTTGCTCATCGCGCGATCCTAAGACAAATCCAATCCAAAGTCCGACAGACTGCTAGGTCAGCACCTGCCAGGCGATGGCCTCGCCCTCGCGGTCGGGGTCGGTCGCCAGGACCAGGCTTTCGGCGCCCTTGAGGGCCCTCGCCACCGCGCCCAGGGTCCGCGTGGCCGCCTTGCCGGTCTCGTAGACCATCGCGAAGTCGTCGTCGGGCGCCCTCCTGCCATTCCAGGAAGCTCCAGAAGATCGCCGGACCGACGGCTCTGCGCCGGATCCCTCCGCCGAAGCGCTTCAATTCTCACGGATTGCATCTCTGCAGCACGCTTCGCGCGCGGCGCTGCTCTCAATCTGCAAACTGTCTGCTATAAGGCCCCGAGCCGACGACCCGGCCACGCAAGACGCACTGGAGAGGCAAGTCCATGGCAGACACATCCCGGATCGATGAGACCACCCTGACGAAGGGACAGCGCCGCAAGCTCAATGCACTGCGCAAGTCCGTGGGCGAAGAGATCGGCGAGCAGGCGTTCGCCGCGTGGCTTTCCGGGCAATCGGCGGGAGCCAAGGCAGAGGCCGACACCAACGCGCAGACGATCGTCGACACGCTCTGGCCCCTGGTCCAGGAGGGCACGCTGGCGATCCCGCGCGGTGGCTACCTGCTCCGGCGCGGGCGCGGCCGGATCATCGTCGAGCACGCCAAATCGTAGCGCGATACACACCGGCCTCGTTTCACAGTCCGTGCTGCGCCTTTCCCATGGAGAAGCCGGGCCTGCAAGACTCGGGCGATTGGCCGTAGTTATCCCGCTGCTGTAGCGTTAGCGGTGGGGCGCGATCCGGATGTCAACGCTCGTCAGACCCGCGCGCCGCTTCAATTCCCGGTGCTCGCCGATCGTTTGCCAATATAGCGGGGTTTTCCGTCGCTATTTCATTCATAGTCCGTTGTAATATATGTATAAATTTCCCCTTTCCCAAAACCTCCCGTCAACCTTCTTCACTAAGCCGTCTTCATAGCGCAACCGGAGCGAATCTAACATTCGACCCACCGCGTCCCCACTTGTCGTGTAACGGTTCGGTTGGGCCGGTATGGGGCGGTGGATTTTAGCGATTGAGGGTGTGTTTCCAGTCTTTTCGCAGGGGCCGGAGCCAGATGTCCTTTCTGGGCTTGTCGTAGAGCTTGTCCCGATCGTATCGGCCGCGCCCCTTGGTGGCGCCGACATGGATCCAGCCCGATGCCTTGTAGACGGCGCCGGTGTAGCGCGGGGTCTCGACGAAGGTCTCGACGAGCACGGGCGCGGTGCTGTAGCGCTCGGTCCAGTCGTCGGGCAGGCGCCGGCGGACTAGGGCGAGGATGTGCGAGCCGAGGTTGGGGATCTTGATCCAGGGCAGGATCAGGAACCTCGGGTTGTCGACCACGAGGGGGAGGTTTTTCTCGCGCAGTTGCCGTGTCCATCCGATGAAGGTGTCGCGTGGGGCGAGCTTCCACGCGGCGGTGCTGAAGCCGAGCATGGCGAGCGGCCAGCCGTTTCGGTCATGAACGGCGTAGCGCATCTGGGCGCCGACCAGGGTCTTGTATCCGAGATAGTGGTAGCGGGCGACGAACTCGTTCCAGAGCTTTCCCTCCCGGGTGCCGCGCACGACGGTCCGCAGGTCGAGCGGGCGGACGTCATCGAGGGTGGACGGCGCCGTGAACAGCGGCGCTTCGGTGTCCGGCCCGAAGACGATCGGCCCGGGCCGGTTCTGCCGTCCCTGCGGTGCCGGCAGGGCGATCAGGCCGTCCCTGTGCATGGCCAGCATGGTGACCCTGGCCATCATGTCCTTGAGCCCGCCGTCGGGCTTGAGCCAGTCGATGCGCCGGCAGAACTCCTTCGACAGCGTATGGCGGTTCAACGGCGCCGGCCCGGCGATCAGCGCGCGCAGCAGCGCCATTTCTTGCGCCGTGAAGTCGCGGCCGTAATAGCGGCACTCGACCGTGCCGGTCATGCCGGCGCAGTGAAGCTGCCCCTGCGCTCCTCGCTCATCGACCATGGCAGCCACGGCGACAGGTCGTCCGGTGGCCGGCGACCGTTCTTCGCGCATGTTTCCAGCCACGCCTCCAGCCAGCGCAGGACGTCGATGCCGTTCAAGGCGAGGGTGCCGATCGTCGAGTACATCATCGCCGTGAACCTGGCGCCGTCCTCGCTGTCGGAGCCGAACGACATCCGTCTTCCGATCGCGGGCCCTCTGAGCATCCTTTCGGCGAGATTGTTATCCAGCGGCACCTGCGGGCGGTCGACGAAGACGCTCAGCCCCTCGCGATGGTTCACCAGCGAGCGCAGCGCCTTGCCCTCGCGCGCCCGGTCGGGCAGGCCGGCCAACTCCTGTTCGGCCTCCGCGAACAGGCCGGCGAGCGCCTCCTTCAGCGCGCCCTGTGCCGCGTGGAACGCCGGTGTCCGGGGCTCGATCCCAGGGTGGTAATGAGCCAGCCTCGCCTCGTTCAGACGGTAGATCGACGCGATCCGCTCGATCCAGCGCTGGCACCAGTGCGTCAACCCCACCTGGCCGGCGGCGCACTCGATAAAGTCTCGTCTTTGGTGAGACCAGCACCATGCAAGGGTTACCTTGCCACCTCCTGCTCGGGGCCGTGCTCGGCGCGCCAGGCGCGGATCCGCCGCTCCAGGGTGCGCCGGACGCCGGGGTCCAGTTTCGGGTGCCGCTGCATCAGCGCCTCGAACACGCCGACCGGGCGGATGCCCGGACTGTTCTCCAGGATCGGCACCACCTCGGTCTCGAAGATATCGACCAGAGGGTCCGGTCGGCGCCGGCCCCGTGGTGCCGCCTTCCCCGAAAGGAGGGACGGATCCTCGGCGAGCCGATATCCCGTGGCGCGGCTGAAGCCCGCCTTCGCGGCCGCGACGTCGATTGTGTGGGTCTTCTTCAGGATCATGAAAAGCCTCCTCTGGCGATCGGTGATGTGGCGACCGGGCACCCCTGCGCTCTCCTTCGACTCGGGAAAGCCCAAGTGTTGCCCGACCGGCCACCGACGCCAGGAGGCCCGGGGCGAAATCTTCGCAAGGCGGCGGCCTGAAACTCCGGTCGGGCTACGCCCTCCCTCCGTTCCAGGCCGCCGCCTCCCGTCTCACCCTGATTGTCGTGCGAGTCTCATCTTGATCGTCGCGCCGCACCTTCGCGCCTGTACGCCGCCGAGAGGGGAGCCCGGCCGTGAGCAGGACGGCGGTTGGATGGCCCGGGGGAGGGCCTCGCCGCCGTTCCCGACAATCGGCATGAAGGAGACGGCGCCATGCACGCAGCGATAGCGGTAGCCGGCAGCGCATCCACGATCCTGACCCACGTGTTCGGCCGCGGCCTGGCGGACGAGCGCTACGTCGTCGAGAGGTTCCAGGCCATGGCCGACGGCGACATCCGCCGGTACCCCGGCGAGGCGGCGCCCGCGAAGGCCCGGCGCAAGGCGAAGCGCACGATCGCGTCCCTGAAGGCGGTCCGGCATGTTCGACCCCTATTCCGAATCCGACATCCCTTCCACCAGCGAGCTGCTCGCGGAAATCGGGATCGACCCGCACGTCGTTCAGCAGATGATCGAGGACGACCGGGCGATCCGCTGTCCCGACCGGGACCCGGCGCTGCCCGGCCGCACCGTCGCGACCCTCGACGCCCGGACGCCGTTCGAACGGGGTCTGCACGAGGCGGCGCTCATCGAGATCCTGGGCCCGTCCCCGGCGCGCCGGCCGGCGTAGCGGAGGTGGAGGAGGGCTTTGGGAGGATGAACGGCGGGGGGCCGGGGGGAGAGATCGCCCGGACCTTCGCCGCTCGCAACCCATCGTCATCATCGAGACCCATGAAGGAGAATGAATCATGGCCTTCGGATTGAACAGAGTCGAGCTGATCGGCCGCCTCGGCGCCGACGTCACCGTCAATCACCTCGCTTCGGGCGGCCGCGTGGCCAACCTGAGCATCGCGACCGATGAGTCGTACATCAACCGGTCTCGTGTTTCATGATGCACCTTGTTGGGACTGTGAGGTCGATCCGGCAGATCTAGTGATCATGCCGTCCCCTTGCACTCCATATGGTGCAGCCGAACTCAAGCCACATCGTTCCCTTTTCTCCGATACCGGGTCAGGCGTCAGACCGGAGTTGGAGTGAAGCGCGGGAAGGGTGAACGGAGAAGGGGGCGGAGAGAGTCGTCCCCGCCGTTCGCATTCCATCGTCATCAACCAGACCTGAAGGAGAAGACCATGACTTCGGTTTTAGTAGCAATCGGATATAGACGCCGATATTTATGTTGTTATTCAGTTGGTTATTCCTTCGCCTCCAGGAAGCTCTTTCCCACGAATCAACACTAAACCAACACCGCATCCGGACCCATGAACATGGCGGCGCCAGGCGCCGCATGCGACGACTCCAGCACCCCATCCGCGGCGCGTCCGGATAGCCCCTACAGCCATCCGCGCTCGCGAAAACCCGCAAGATCGACGCCGGGCGGGGCATACCATCCGTCCGCCCCGTACCTGGCGCCCAGGCGGAACGCCAGCTCCTTGTTTCCGTAAGGGATCCGAAGCGGTGTCCCGACGCGGGAGCCGGTTGCGGAACTCCCGGCGACGGTTCCGTCCCGGCCCTCGGGGATTTTCCCTGCTGCCCCGGTTTTCTCGGACGTGCCCGCTTTCCGGAGCGGGCGCTTCCGACGCTCTCCGGCTTCCCGGCCCCCGACGCGCCGTGAGCCGGCCCGTCCACGGGAGATCGCGCACTCTCTGCCCGGCTCCGCCTCGGCGCATGGCGTCCGGTCCGTATCTCGCCTGGCTGCCGTTGAAGTTCCTTCATGCATTCGACCGCGACCTCCGGCCCCTGCCGGTGAGCTTCGGACGCCACTGCTACCGGACCGGCTTCATCGCCCGGCGCTCGGCCGAGGACCTGGCGGCGTTCCGGCTGCTCCGACAGGCGGTGCGCGACGCGGCGCTGGAGAAAAGCGGAAGACCACCGGGCTAGCCGCAGCCACTTGTCGACAGCTCGCAGGATGGTCACGGCTCCGTCGTTTGTCGCCACCAGAGGCCATGTTGTCGAGTTCCGGAGATTCCCGGTGGAGGCCCAGCGCTCCCTGGCGGGCTGCTGTCAGGGGCGGGCTGCTGTCAGGTATGAAGACAATCCCGATATTGCCCCTAAATCCGGAGGTGTTCGGCACATTCCCAGGCCACGACCGTAAACCTCACCAGGCAGATCGTGGTCAGTTGTCATGGGCGGAATTGACGGGGATCTTGTTCGTGCCCGCCACCTGGAATCTGCCGGCGTCAATGCGCTTGTGAAGCGGTGCAGGGCGGTCCTCGTCGTCGGAGGCGCTGCCCCCACCTTCCTCGACTCCCACGCTGATGCCGTCGTGCTTGGCAAGCGCGTTTAGCGCCGTCACCTGGGAGGCAGCTGGCGGATTGGGCGCCGTCGCGAATTCCCACAGCTTCGTGATGACGGCCTCCTTGGTGGGCTCCTCGACGACGATCTCGGCCGCCTGGCGCCAGCCGTCGCAGAGCACCCGTTCCTTGAGGTCCTGCATCCGCTTCTTGACATGCGGGGACTCGAGAACCTTCTTGTGGCCCGCGAGCGAGGGCTTGTAGCCGGCGAGTTCCATCACCTTTTCAGGGTCGTCCGGGTATAATGTAGCCGCCCACGCGAACGATTCGTGTTTCAGCGCGGTCTGGCGTGTCCGGTGGTCGGCTCTCTCGCGCTTCGGCTGTGTGGGGAATGACATAGCGGTTTCCAGCGATGATCTCGACAGGATGGTCGCATCCCACTTCGGGTTCTATTGCGCCGAAGTCCTGAAAATCAAGGACGCGGTGACCGGCGACACTGTGCCGATGCTGGTGAACAAGGCGCAGACGTACCTCCAGGCGCAGGCCGAAGCGCAGATCGAAGAGATGGGCATGGTCGGGCTCATGGTGCTCAAGGGCCGGCAGGTCGGGTGCACGCAGTGGGTCGCGGCCCGGTACTTCCGCAAGGTGAGCCTGTCGCGAGGGAGGCGGGTCTACGTGCTCGCGCATGGCCGGCGGCACTCCGCATCGGCCGGCGCAAGCTCTACGACCGGCTCGCCATCGACCGCGCCGTTGACGACCTATCGCGGGTCCCATCAGAATCCCCGACAGGTAAGTTCCGACGGGAGAGGCGCCATGCAGGTGGTTAGAGTGAAGCACGTCAAGTCCTACCGGCGCCGCGGTCGGGTCTTCTGGTATCACCGGCTGACCAAGGGGCGCCTGCCCGACGACGAGGCCAAGCGCATCGCGCGGGTGCTGGAGATCAACGCCACCCTCGACGACCGGCGTGACGACGTGATCCCCGGCTCCCTCGGCGACCTGATCTGCTGCTACAAGGCGGCCCCGGAGTTCACGCGCCTCGCGGCGTCCACCCGCGAGACCTATCTCCGCTATCTCGACCTGATCGAGCGCGCCGTCGCCGATACGACGGTCGCCGACATCGACGCCGCCTGGCTCTACCAAGCCCGTGACGGCGTGGCCGACACGCCACGCTCCGCCGACATCCTGTTGTCGATCCTCTCGGTCCTGCTCAACTTCGCCGTCGCCCGCGGCTGGCGGCCGGACAACCCGGCCCGGTACGTCAAGAAGCTGCGCGGCGGCAAGAGCTACGAGCCGTGGCCGGAGGTCGCGATCGAGCGGTTCCGCGCCGGCGCGAACCCGTGCTTGGTGTGGGCGATGGAGCTTGCGATCTTCACCGGCCAGCGGCGCGCGGACGTGCTCGCGATGCAGTGGCGCCACATCGAGGGCGGGATGATCTCGGTCGCGCAGCAGAAGACCGGCCAGCGGCTTCTCATCCCGATCCACAAGGAGCTTGCCACCGTCCTCAAAGGCATCCCGCGCGTGGGCACGAACATCGTCCACCGCCAGGATGGGCGCGCCTACACGGGCTCGGGGTTCGCGTCGATTTTCCAGCGCGAGAAGCGGCGCCTCGGCTTGGGCGGGCTCCAGTTCCACGGGTTGCGCCACACAGCCGCCGCACAGCTTGCCGAGGCGGGCGCGACCGACCGCGAAATCATGGCGATTCTGGGCCACCGCACGACCGCGATGGTCACGCGCTACACGCGCGGCGCCGAGCAGGAACGACTCGCCCGAGCGGCCATCGTGAAGCTCGAATCGCGAACAAAAGTGTCTAACACCCCCAAATCAACTGTCTAACAAAGGGCAACATTGCTGACATGGACTCCCGTAACCCCTTGAAAAGAGTGGCGCGCCCGGCAGGACTCGAACCTGCGACCCCAAGCTTAGAAGGCTCGTGCTCTATCCACTGAGCTACGGGCGCCGACACTGCACCGTTCCTATCACGAACGGTTCCAAATGTGATCGATCATCGGCGCGCGAGAGCGAGTCCGTCTCTGGCGGACTCGCGACAAGCCGTGACCTGCCGACCTATCGCGCAGTATCACACCGTCTTCTGACGCCCAAGAGCGCGTCAGAGACACGCGATCACGACGCGGGGGCTTGTGTGTCTCGGTGAGGGAGGGCCGCCGCGCACGTCAGCGACGAGCTCGCCGGCTACACGGCCCATACGATGCTTCAGCTTCCTGCGCTAGGCTGCCGAGCCTTGAGTACGGATACCATGCGACATACATTATTTGCGCTAGCCGCACTTTTGTGGTTGACAAGGCACTGCAATACTGGCTCTCGGGGAGAAGCACAATGACACGACGCAGCCTGAGTGGAGGCGTGCGGATGTCCATTGTCCAACGGTCGTAGCCGTGACCGAAAGCTTCCCCGAGTGAGCAGCAGTGCCAGAAGTGATCAGGCGCGCCGAGGCCGCGGCCACGATCTTGGCGACGGATTCGTGCGCGCTCAATACAACAGGCAGGTGGATGATGGCTAAGCGCCAACTCCCGCACCCAGTAACAGGTGAAATGGTCGAGGTCGACGTTGTCAACATTGTCGAGATTTCTGAACGACCAACGACAATCACACTCGCCGACGGCACAGTGCTGAGAATCAAAGTGGACGTGGTAGAGGTTTCTCGTTTTCTTGGTGAAGATGACTATGATCAGGATGGCAATCCGCTATATAATGTGCGGCATGGCGTTTTAATGAACGTATTGCACGCTCCAAATGGCGTGAAGAGAGCGGGATAGTGGAATGACCAATATTGACACTTACCGCAGCAGCTATATTGCGTCCGGTGCGGTTCAGTCGGATAGCTTTATTTCCGCTCTAATTGTAAAAAGATGGGATGATACAGCTACCGCTGGTAGTGACGCTCCCTATGTCGGGCGTTTGCGTTGGACAAGCACCAACAACGAATTCGATCTCTCTGAGATTGTCGTTCAAGACGTCCAGTTCGAGCGAGGTACTTTGCGTAGGAGAGAACCTCTTATTCTGCATCCGATGTCTTCCGAGTCCGGCGAACTTTATCAATTGGATGTGAAAGAGTTAGAAATTTCCATTACAGCCTATACCCGTGAGGAGCTCGTTGATTTATTGCATGATTTTATTGTCGTACTTTGGAATGAATATGCGCTAGAGGATGATGCTAACTTGACAGCTAATGCTCGGGAGCTAAAGAATCTCATGTTGAACGATTTTTATGTGGTATAGCAATGCGGTTGAAGCGCAGAGATGTTTTGTCTAACTTGCAAAGAAAAGGTTTTATAAGTAAGGAGCGTAGTCGCCACGTCTTTTTGATTTATCATAATGCGGACGGACAGAAAACGGAAATCAGCACATTTGTAAGTCGAGGAACAAAATACAAGGATCTTGGCGACGACCTCGTCAGTTCAATGGCGAAACAGTGCAAATTGACAATAGGCGAGTTCGGCGAGTTGGTAGACTGTTCTATGTCGCGCGATGATTACGAAGGACTGGTGGGTCCACCGGATTAACTGGTTCGCGGTGTCCAAAACGGCGTTCCAAATGCATGGAGGCTTCTATTAGACGCCTTTTAGAGTCGTTCCCCTACAATACCTAAGGGATATCCTTCGCGTCATCAATAAGTTCCGAGCGGTATCACCCCAATCTTCTGCGGCACCGGTTACTGAGACGCGAAGGCTGCGGCGGCCGTTGCAATCTACATTTTCCCGTGACGATGGCCCAGTCAGCCCTAAGCGATGACGGGTAGGCCCGTCTTCGTCGTCTCTGATTGAAATGCCCCCCTCACGCAGCGGCCGCGTGCTCCGCGAGCCAGCCCTCGATGCGGGCGATGGACTCCTCGATCTCTTCCGTGCTCGCGGCGTAGGAGAGGCGGAGGTAGCCCTCTCCGTAGGCGCCGAAGCTGGTGCCGGCGACGGTGGCGACGCCGGCCTCCTCCAGCAGCCCGTCCTGCATCGTCCGCGCGTCGAGCCCGGTGCCAGTGATATTGGGCATGGCGTAGAAGGCACCGGCGGAATCGACGCAGCTGATGCCCTCGATCCGGTTGAGCGCGGCGACGATGAGGCGGCGTCGCTCGTCGAAGGTGCGGCGCATGATCTCGACCGACTCCTGCGGGCCGGTGAGGGCCGCAAGCGCCGCGTGCTGGGTCGGCGCGTTGACGCAGGAGTTGCAGTTGATCGCGAGCCGGGTGGCATGCTCCGCCAGCGACGCGGGCCAGACCCCGTAGCCGATGCGCCAGCCGGTCATCGCATAGGTCTTGCTCCAGCCGTCGAGCACGATCACGCGGTCCCGGAGCGCCGGATAGTCGAGCATCGTGACATGCTCGCGGCCCTCGTAGAGCAGGCGGCTGTAGATCTCGTCGCTCATGATCGCGACGTGCGGATGGGCCTCGAGCCCTTGGGCCAGGCGGTCGAAGGTCTCCCGCGGAACGACGCCGCCGGTCGGGTTGGCCGGGCTGTTGAGCATGACGAGCCGGGTACGCGGCGTGATCTTGGCCAGCACCTCGTCGGCGTCGAAGGAGAAGCCGGTCTCCTCGTAGAGCGGGATCGGCACCGGCGTCGCGCCGGAGAACTTGATCGCCGATTCGTAGATGGGGAAGCCCGGATTGGGATACAGGATCTCGGCCCCCGGCTCGCCGAACATCAGCGCGGCGAAGAACATGGTGACCTTGCCGCCCGGCACCACCACGACGTTGTCGGGATCTACCTCGCAGTGGCGATACGTGGCGATGTCCGCCGCCACCGCCTCGCGCAGTGCCGGGATGCCGTTTGCCGGCGTGTAGCCGTGGTGGCCGTCCGCCAGTGCCTTGCGGCCCGCCTCGACGATATGGTCGGGGGTGCGGAAATCGGGCTGACCGATCCCGAGATTGATGATGCTGCGTCCGGCCGCCTGCAGGGCGCCCGCGCGGGCCAATACGTCGAAGGCGGTCTCGGTCCCGAGCCGCCCCATGCGCTCGGCGATTTGCACGTGCGCCTCCCTATCCCACTCGAAACTCAAGGCCGCGCATGATGCCACCAAAGCTGGCACCGCGGAACCGGACGTGCGCTATCATGCGGCGCCGGCGGGGCGGGAGGGCCGTGCCGGCCTGGCACGCGTAGGGGAGCGCAATGAAGAAGATCGAAGCCGTCATCAAGCCATTCAAGCTCGACGAGGTGAAGGACGCCTTGCATGAGGTCGGGCTGCAGGGGATCACCGTGACCGAGGCCAAGGGTTTTGGCCGGCAGCGCGGCCACACCGAGCTCTACCGGGGCGCCGAGTACGTGGTGGACTTCCTGCCCAAGGTGAAGATCGAGATCGTGCTCGAGGACAACATGGTCGAGCGCGCAATCGAGGCCATCTGCGAGGCGGCGGCGACCGGGCGCGTGGGCGACGGCAAGATCTTTATCGTGCCGGTCGAGGACGCGATTCGAATCCGCACTGGCGAACGCGGCCCCGAAGCCATATAAGCGCGCCAGCGCACCGCGGCCCTGAAAGGGCGGACGCGCAGAGGACAGACCGAGCGGGCGACGGAGCGGTGTGATGAGCGATGCGGACAGCGTCTTGGAGATGATCGAGAAGAACGAAGTCCAGTTCGTGGACTTCCGGTTCACCGACCCTCGCGGCAAGTGGCAACACATGACCCAGGCGGTCCGCACGGTCGACGAGGACGTGCTGACCGACGGAATTATGTTCGACGGCTCCTCGATCGTGGGCTGGAAGGAGATTCACCAGTCGGACATGGTCCTCATGCCGGACCCGGCAAGCGCGGTGATGGACCCGTTCTCGGCGCTGCCGCAGCTGATCCTGACCTGCGACGTGATCGAACCCTCCACCGGGCAGGCCTATGAACGCTGCCCCCGCAGCGTGGCCAAGAAGGCGGAAATCTATCTGGCCTATTCCGGGCTCGGGGACACCGCCTACTTCGGGCCTGAGGCCGAGTTCTTCGTGTTCGACGACGTGCGCTTCAAGGTCTCGATGAACGAGACCTACTACATGCTCGACCAGGAGGAGGGGCCCTACAACACCGGCCGTGCCTACGAAGAGGGCAACATGGGGCACCGCCCGCCGACGAAGGGCGGCTACGTGCCGGTGCCGCCTGTCGATTCGATGAACGACATGCGGGCCGAGATGGTCACGCACCTGGCCGGCATGGGCGTCAAGGTCGAGAAGCACCACCACGAGGTTGCGCCCAGCCAGAACGAGCTCGGGGTCGAATTCGGCACCCTGCTGCAGGCGGCCGACCAGCTCCAGATCCAGAAGTACGTGGTCCAGATGACCGCCCACAGCTACGGCAAGAGCGCGACCTTCATGCCGAAGCCCATCTTCGGCGACAACGGCTCCGGCATGCACGTGCACCAGTCGATCTGGAAGGACGAGAGGCCGCTGTTCGCAGGCTCCGGCTACGCCGACCTGTCGGACATGGCGCTCTATTATATCGGCGGGGTGATCCGTCACGCGCGGGCTATCAACGCCTTCACCAACCCGACGACGAACAGCTACAAGCGGCTCGTGCCGGGTTACGAGGCGCCGGTGCTGCTCGCCTATTCGGCACGCAACCGGTCCGCGTCCTGCCGCATCCCCTATTCGGCGAGCCCCAAGGGCAAGCGGGTGGAGGTGCGCTTCCCCGATCCCTCGGCGAACCCCTATCTGGCGTTCGCAGCGATGCTCATGGCGGGGATCGACGGGATCGAGAACAAGATCCACCCGGGCGACGCGATGGACAAGAACCTCTACGACCTGCCGCCGGAGGAGCTCAAGGACGTGCCGACGGTATGCGGCAACCTGGGCCAGGCTCTGGACTCGCTCGACGCCGACCGCGACTTCCTGAAGAAGGGAGACGTGTTCACGGACGACCTGATCGACGGCTATCTCGAACTCAAGCAGGAGGAACAGACGACCTTCCTCATGGCCCCGCACCCCATCGAATTCGAGATGTACTATTCGGTCTGACCGGGTAACCCGCAGGATTTCAGGCGCGGGACGCGGCGCGCCCTCCTGAACGATCGAGACTGCGCGGCGGCCGTGCCGATCCAGATCGTCGTCGGCCTCGCGCTCGGGGCGCTGCTCTTCTATCCCGCCTTGCGCATCTGCCAGCGCGCCGGCTTGCGCTGGCCGATCGCGCTGGCGGTGTTCGTTCCTCTCGCCGGGCCGCTGCTCCTGCTGGCGCTGCTCGCCTTCATGATCTGGCCCAACGACCCGACGCGGCGGCGTTGAACCATGATCGGCGTCCTTCAGTACCTCGCGGTCGTGGTCATCATGCTCTGGATGTTCTGGCGCATCTTCGGCAAGGCCGGGCATTCGCCCTGGTGGTCCCACCTCATGACGATTCCCTTCATCGGCCTCTTCACGCCGATCCACATCGGCATGGGCCTCCTGATCGGCGTGCCGGTGATCATGATCTGGGTCTTCGCGTTCGTGCGCTGGCCCGCAATCGACACGCCCCACGAGCTTGCGGACGGGCCGGGCTACGATCCGCCCACGCCCGAGAAATTCAGGGGCCGGTTCAGGCGAAGCACGCGGCCGAGCGAGCAGCCGGCCCGCAGGGGCCGCGGCATCACCCGCAGGCCGAAGAGGAGACGCGACGATGCATGAGCCGCCGAAGAAGGTGGTGCTTGCCTATTCCGGCGGGCTCGACACCTCCGTCATCCTGCGCTGGCTGCAGGAGACCTACGGCTGCGAGGTCGTCACCTTCACCGCCGACATCGGCCAGGGCGAGGAGCTGGAGCCGGCGCGTGCCAAGGCCGAGGCGCTCGGCGTGCGCGACATCCGCATCGAGGATCTGCGCGAGACCTTCGTGCGCGACTACGTCTTCCCCATGTTCCGGGCCAACGCCATCTACGAGGGCGTCTACCTGCTCGGCACCTCCATCGCGCGGCCGCTCATCGCCAGGCGCCAGATCGAGATCGCGCGCGAGACCGGCGCCGATGCGGTTGCCCACGGTGCCACCGGCAAGGGCAACGACCAGGTGCGCTTCGAGCTCGGCTATTACGCGCACGATCCCGGCATCCGGGTCATCGCGCCCTGGCGCGAGTGGGACATCGATTCGCGGGAGGCGCTGGTCGAGTACGCCGAGCGGCACCAGATCCCGATCCCGCGGGACAAGCGCGGCGAGCCGCCCTATTCGACCGACGCCAACCTCCTGCACATCTCCTACGAGGGCAAGGCGCTGGAGGACCCCTGGGTCGGGCCGGACGAGAGCATGTTCACCCGTTCGGTCTCACCCCAGGCGGCACCGGACCGGCCGACCACCGTCGAGATCGACTTCGAGGCCGGCGACCCGGTGGCGGTGGACGGCGCGGCGTTGAGCCCGGCGGCGCTGCTCGAAAGGCTTAACGCGCTCGGCGGCGCAAACGGCATCGGCCGCGTCGACCTGGTGGAGAACCGCTTCGTCGGCATGAAGTCGCGCGGCGTTTACGAAACGCCCGGCGGCACCATCCTGATCGCCGCCCACCGCGCCATGGAGAGCCTGACGCTCGACCGCGCTGCCGCCCATCTGAAGGACGAGCTGATGCCGCGCTACGCGGAACTCGTCTACAACGGATTCTGGTTCGCGCCGGAGCGGCGGATGCTGCAGGCGGCGATCGACGAGAGCCAGCGGGGCGTCACCGGCACCGTGCGGCTTGCCCTCTACAAGGGCTCGGTCACGGTGGAAGGCCGCAAGGCGCCGACGAGCCTCTACAGCGCGGAGCACGCCACCTTCGAGGCCGATTCGGTCTACGACCAGCGCGACGCCGAAGGCTTCATCAAGCTGAACGCGCTGCGCCTGCGGTTGGGCAGGACTGGGGAGGACTGACCCGCACACCTGCCGCCACTCAAGCGGCGAGCGCTACTGGTTGGTCTTTCAGGGCGAGTAGCGCTCGACCACGGCATCCGCGTGGGCGCGAATGCCACCACCCTCATGTCGCGCCCATGACTCCAGGAGCATCCGCCATGAACAGGCCGCGAAGATTACTCCGTCACCGGCCACCGCTGCCGCGAAACATTCGATCTCTTCCCAGTGCCGGGCCCTTGCTCCGTCATCCACCGCTTTTCCGCTTGCCGGCCAGATTTCCGGCTCCGCATAGACATAGAAGAGTATGGGCGCGAGGCCGCGCAACTCGAGCTTCTTGTGGACCGCGGTTCGGAGCGCAAAGGCATGCTTGAACAGTTGAGCCGAATCCAGTTGCTCGTAGCGGCGCGGTTCGCTGCGCAATCCGTCGCGAATGCGTTCGTATCCCTTCATGCGTTCGCCCCAGACCGGACGCCAATATGCGTCGCTCAACGCCGACTCTTTCTTGCTTCTGAACGGCTCGAATCGTTTTGATTCGATGCCGATGAATGCGGATGGCGTCGTCACGAGACAATCGAAAACGGGATGCCGCCCACCGCTCCACGGGAAGCGAACCTCGGCTTCGAGCGCAAGCGAACGGGCCGGCCAGGTCTCGCCGTGACAGCCCGGCAGAGCCGGCAAGTTCGATGGCTTCTTGAGAAAGAATCCGAAAGCATTGGCGGCGAGGGCAGCGGACGACTCCGGGCTGTCGAATTTCCCGGTCGCGATTTCGTTGCCCGGGGCCGCGTTGAATATCGCTTCGATTGCCGGCCCCGGAACGCCGGGCAGGAACCTGCCGGTCATCGATAGCGCTGCCTGAGGTCGCCGCCGGACGCCTCACTCCGGCTCGTCGATCCCGTGCCGGCGGCAGGCGGCGGTCAGCGTGTTCTTGAGCAGGCACGCGATCGTCATCGGCCCGACGCCGCCGGGCACAGGCGTGATCCAGCCGGCGTTCTCCACCGCCTCCTCGAAGCAGACGTCGCCCACCAGCCTGGTCTTCTCGCCCGCCGGCACTCGGTTGATTCCGACATCGATGACCGCAGCACCCGGCTTGACCCAATCGCCCCGGATCATCTCGGCCCGCCCGACGGCCGCGATGAGGACATCCGCGCGCCGGCACTCGCCGGGGAGGTCCTGGGTGCGCGAGTGGCCGACGGTCACGGTGCAATGCTCGCGAAGCAAGAGCGACGCCATGGGCTTGCCGACGATGTTGGAGCGGCCGACGATCATCGCCCGCTTGCCTTTCAGCTCGCCCACGAAGTGGCGCAGCATGAGCATGCAACCGAGCGGCGTGCACGGCACCAGGCTCTCCTGCCCGGTGGTCAGCCGGCCCACATTGGTGGTGTGGAAGCCGTCCACGTCCTTGTCCGGGTCGATGGAATTGATGATCGCGTTGGAGTCCACCTGAGCGGGCAAGGGAAGCTGCACCAGGATCCCGTGCACGGAGTCGTCGGCGTTCAACCTCTCGACAGTCTCCAACACTTCCTCGTGGGTCGCGCTATCGGGCAGCCGGTACTCCTGCGAATCCATGCCGGCGGCGGCGGTCGCCTTGCCCTTGTTGCGGACGTAGACGTGGCTCGCAGGGTCGTCGCCCACGAGCACGACCGAAAGGCCCGGCACCAAGCCGTGCTGCTCCTTCACGAGCGCCGCCCTGCGCCCGACCTCAGCCCTGAGATCGGCCGCGAATGCCTTGCCGTCGATGATGACCGCGTCGCTCATGGGTATGCCTCACAAAGGCATGTGCGTAGGACGAACCGGCGGGCGCACGGACGAGCCGCTCGCGGACGACTCACTGGACGATGTTGTCCACGATGAGGTCGCGGGCGAAGTAGAGAATCAGAATCAGGATGATCGGCGAAATGTCGATGCCGCCGAGGTTGGGGATGATGCGCCGGATCGGCCGAAGCGCAGGCTCGGTGATCCGGTGAAGGAACCTCAGCAGCGTGAACACGAAGCGGTTGCTCGTGTTGACCACGTTGAATGCCACCAGCCAACTGAACAGCGCCGACGCGATCAGCACGTAAATGTAGATCGAGAAGACGGCGTGGATAAGGTCGGCCAACGCGTTCATCGCCGGGCGCGTCTCGGTGATTGCGGGGCGGGAGGCGAAATTCCGGTTGCGGAGTATATCGCAGGGGCCGGGAGGCGCGAGTCCGTTATGTCCGCGCGGCGCCGTCCCTCACTCCCCATGCGACGGGATGAAGTTTGACCAGGCCATGATGTAGGGGTGGGAGCTGACCTCGATGATGGTGCCCCAGGGGTCTTCGCAATAGCAGACCTTGTAGGGCTTGTCGGGCCAGAGCTTCCACACCTTGCTGCGCTGCCGCCCGCCGCTCTCGTCGATCCGCTTCGCCAGGCCCTCGATGTCGGGCTCCAGGATGCAGATGTGATAGATGCCGGTCTTCCAGTAGGCGAAATGCTCCTCCTGCGGGGCGTTGGCGACGAACTGGAAGAGCTCGATGCCGACTCCGTCGGCCGTCGCCAGATGGGCGATCTTCATGCCCTTGAAGTCGGCGCCGAAGATGTCGGCGACGATCTGGCCGAAATAGCTGTCGTCGGCGTAACCCTCGATCGGCTCCATCAGCACGTAGCAGCCGAGGATATCGCGATACCAGGCGACGGCGGCGTCGATGTCGGGCACCGAGATGCCGACATGATCGAGCGCCCGCACCGGCCCCGCCGCGGGAGCCGTCGGGCCGCGTTGCCCTTCGGCCGCGTTCTTGTCGTCTGCCATATCCATCCTCCTCCGCTGCCGGACCCTATACCCGGAATTCCCACCGGGGTCATGTCTGCGCGGCGGCAAGGCGCTGCGGGCGGGGCGCCGGCCGCGATTTGACCGTACGCGCAGCCTGATATTCGATGGGCACGCGCGGTCAACAACAGATGGGACAGTGTCATGGGCGCTATCGGAAGGCTCGGCCCCAACGAATCGCTGATCGGCCAGCAGGGATCGCGCACGGCGCTCTCAACCCCGGCGCTGGTGCTCGACCTCGACCGGCTGGAGCGCAACATCGCCTATCTCGCCGACTATCTCGGCAAGGCGGGCCACGGAGTCCGGCCGGTCGCCAAGATCCATAAGTCGGTGGAGGTCGCGAAGCGCCAGATCGAGGCGGGCGCGCTCGGCCAATGCTGCGCGACGCTGGCCGAGGCCGAGATCATGGCCGATGCCGGCATCCCGGGGGTGCTGCTCTTCTCCCAGGTCGTGACCGAGCCCAAGATTGACCGCCTCGCCCAGCTCAACGCACGCGCCGACGGACTGCTCGTCGCCGTCGACGACGCGGCCGTGGTGGACCGCCTCGCCGCGGCCGCGCAGGCGGCCGGAAAGCCGCTCCGCATGCTGGTGGATTTTGAGGTCGGCGGCCGGCGCACCGGCCTCGTCTCGGTGGAGGATGCGGTGGCGCTCGCACGCCACATCGCCGAGACCGAGGGCGCGGTCTATGCCGGCATCCAGGGCTACAACGGCTCCTTCCAGCGCGAGCATGATTTCGCCGCCCGCCGTGCGGAGCAGGAGCGCTGCACCGCCCCACTCGTGACGCTGTGCGAGCGTCTCGCCGCGGCAGACCTCGCGCCGGAGATCGTCTCCGGCGGCGGCACCGGTACCTATGCGATCGACGCGGCCGCCGGCTTCTTCACCGAATGCCAGGCCGGCAGCTACATCTTCATGGACGTGAACTACGCGGATACGCCCTTCGAGCCTGACAACCCGCATCCCTTCGAAACGTCGCTCTTCGTGCGCACCACGGTGATCAGCGTGCGGGACGAATTCGCGATCACCGACGCCGGAATCAAGGAACTCGCGCGCGAGGAGTTCCCGCCCCGCGTCGCCGCGGGCGCGCACCCGGACTCGCTCTACGAGCTGGTCGGCGACGACATGGGCCGCGTCACCGTGCCGGAAGGCGCTCGCCTGCCGCAGGTCGGGGACGCGCTGGAATGCATCACGCCGCACTGCTACCAGACGCTCACGCACTACGACGTCTATCACTGCGTGCGGGGCGACACGCTGGTGGACATCTGGCCGATCGACGCGCGCTCGCAGTGGTAGGTGGGAAACCGTATTCCGCTCCGGCATAGCGGTGGGGAAGGCGGTGGACAGTGCCGCCGGCCTTCGCCACCATTGAGGAACGCGCCAACCAGCCGCCATCGGAGGGTCGTCATGTGGAAAGAATGGGCCAGTACCGTCGCCATCGCAGCTCTGGGCCTGAGCATTCTCGCCGCAGGCGAGGCACAGGCGAAGGTGGAGGGCGATACCGTCTATCTCGGCGCCGCGGTGTCGTTGACGGGGAAGTACACCACCGCCGGCGAGCACACCCGGCGCGGCTACGACTTGGCCGTCAAGACGATCAATGACGCCGGCGGGATTTCGGTCAGCGGCAAGACATATCGTCTCGAAATCATCTACTACGACGATGAATCGACGCCTGCGAGGGGCGCGCAGCTCGCCGAGCGGCTGATCAATCAGGACGGCGTCGAGTTCATGCTGGGCCCGTACAGCTCGGGGCTCACGAAGGCGATCGCGCCGGTCACCGAGCAGTACGGCGTGCCCATGGTGGAGGCGAACGGGGCATCGCTCCAGCTCTTCAACAAGGGGTACCGTTATCTCTTCGCGGTGCTGTCGACCACCGAGCAGTATCTCGCGAGCGCGGTCGCGCTTGCGGCCGAGCTTGCCGAGCGCGAGGGGCGCGACCCGGCGACGTTGAAGCTCGCCGCGGTTTTCGAGAACGATCCCTTCAGCCAGGACATTCGCGCCGGCGTCCTCGCCGATGCCGCGAGTTTCGGCATCCAGGTCGTGATCGACGACCAGCTGCCGCCCGAGCTCAACGACATGGCGGCGACGCTGGCCAAGACGAAGGCGCTGAAGCCCGACATCCTCGTCGTCTCCGGCCACTCCAAGGGTGCGGCGCTCGCCATCCGTCAGGTCGAGGAGATGCGGGTCGATGTGCCGATGCTGGCGATCACGCATTGCGACAGCGCCGACGTGATCGGCAAGTTCGGTGCCGCGTCGGAGTACACGCTCTGCGCGAGTCAGTGGGCGCCGACTCTCTCCTATGGCGACGACACCTTCGGCTCCGCGGCCGATTTCGCCGCGACGTTTGAAGCGGAGTACGGCTACGCGCCGCCCTATCAGGCAGCCGAATCCGCTGCCGCGGTGCTGGTCTTCGCCGACGCTTTCGAGCGCGCCGGCGACTTCGACAAGGACGCGGTGCGCGATGCGCTCGCGGCCACGGAGACGCAGACCTTCTACGGCAACATCAAGTTCGACGAGACCGGCAAGAACATCGCAAAGCCGATGGTGCTCTACCAAATCCAGGACGGCGCCTACGTGGTGGTCGCGCCGACCAATTGGGCCGCCTCCGAGGTTCGCCATCCGACCCCGCCGTGGTCCGAGCGGTGAGCGTGGCCCGCGCGCACCGCTCGCGCGCGGAGACCTGACCGGCTCGCGCTAACGGCCGCGAGACTCACCCCGGCCGGATCGACATGGCAGTTAGCCCGCATTTCTCGCCAGGGTCACGGCCTGCGTCGCGTCCAGGCGTTCGAGCCGCCAGGAGCGGGCCGAAAAGCGTATCGGGGAATACGGTTGAGGCCCACGACGCCGCGGGCGGACGCCTGGACGCGACCCGAAGGGCGGCGCTTTCCGGCCGACAGGGTACGTCGAGGCGCTTGCCCGATGCCCCACATCGCGCTGCGCGCCTCTCCTGCCCTGGCGGCCGGAAAGCGCCGCGCAGGTCATGACCGTGGCGAGAAATGCGGGCTAACGTCGCGCTCTTAGGGGACGCGCCGTTCCTCATCCTCCAGCTGTTACTGGACGGGCTGATGGTCGGCGCGATCTTCGCCGTCGCGGCCTATGGCATGGCGCTGGTCTGGGGCGTGATGAACGTCATCAACGTCGTCCAGGGCGAGCTCGTCATGTTGGGCGGCTTCATTACGTACCAGCTCACCCTCTGGGGCGTGAGCCCGCTCTGGGGTGTGCCGGTGGCGGCGATCGTCCTCTATTTCATCGGCGCCGCCCTGCATCACGTCGTGATCCGGCGGGTGGCGGATCGCGACATGTTCATATCGCTGCTGGCCACGTTCGGGCTTTCCATCCTGCTGCAGCAACTGATGAACCAGATCTGGGGCGGCGATGTGAAGACGGCCCAGTCGGGGCTCGGCACCTGGTTCCTACTCGACTACACGGTGACCGTCTCGCAGATGAAGGTCGCGGCCTGCGGCGGCGCGATTGCGATCGGCGGCGTGCTGATCCTCTTCCTCAAGAGGAGCAGGATCGGCCAGGCGATCCGCGCGACCGCGCAGAACCCGCGGGCCGCGCGCCTTCTGGGCATCGACACGAACCGCGTCTTCGCCGTTACCTACGGCATCAACGGCGCGCTCTGCGGGGCCGCCGGCGCGCTGGTGGTGATGGCCTATTCGGTGCACCCCTATATCGGGCTGCCCTACACCGTGCGCTCTTTCATGATCGTGATCGTGGCGGGCCTCGGCAACCTGCCGGGCGTGATCGTGGCGGGCCTGGGCTTGGGCGCTGCGGAGAACTTCGCCGGCTTCATCCTGGGCGTGCAGTACCAGGTCGCCTTCGTCTTCTGCCTCCTGGTGGTGATCCTCGTCATCCGCAGCACCCTGCTGCAGCGGCGCAGGCAGTTCCTCAAGTGAGCGGGCGCCGCCAGTCCCTGCTCATGCTGGGCGTCGCCGCTGCAGGCGTCGCGCTCCCCTTCGTGATACCCGACTACCGGGCGCAGATCGCGATGCTCTGGGCCCTGATCATCATGGCCCAGACCTGGGACATCACCGGTGGGCAGACCGGCTACAACAGTTTCGGCAACATCCTGTTCTTCGGCGTCGGCATGTACGCCTCGGTGGTCGTGCAACGGGACGTGGGCCTCGACTATTTCCCCGGCCTCGTCCTCGGCATGGTCACGGGCGCTGCTATCGCCGCGACGCTCGCCGTGTTGCTGGGCTCGATGATCCTGCGCATGCGGGGCCACTACTTCGCCATCGCCACGCTCGGGCTCGGCATCGCCGCCGGCGAGATTGCCGGCGGGTGGGACTATCTGGGCGCAGGCTCCGGCTTGTCGCCGCCCTTGTTCCCGGCGGCGCCGGCGACCGCGAACCTCTTCTTCGCCTATCTCTTCTTCGGCGTGGCTGCGCTCGTCTTCGCGGCGCTCGCCGCCCTCTACCGGACCCGCTTCGGCCTTGCCCTCAACGCCATTCGCGACAACGAAGACAAGGCCGAGGCGATGGGGCTCCACACCGGGCTCTACAAGATCACGGCCTGGACCATGGCGGCCTTCGTGCTGGGTCTCGTCGGCGGTGCCATGGGCAACATGCTGGGCTTCGTCGACCCGCGGGATACCGCCTTCGCCGGCGCCACCTTCGGCGTCTGGATGGTGCTGATGGCGATCCTGGGCGGCAAGGGAACGCTCTGGGGCCCGGTGCTCGGCGCCGCCATCTTCCACATCACGCAGGAGCTGCTCTGGACCCACCTGCTCGGTTGGCAGCGCGTGGCGCTCGGCGTCATCATCGTCGGCATCGTGGTCTTCTTCCCGCAAGGGATCCTGGGCTGGGCGCGGACGCGGTGGCCCGTGCGCCATACGCATCACGGGGGCGGGAGCGGGCGGGCATGAGCGCGCAGCTCACGATCCAGGGCGCCTCCAAGCGCTTCGGCGGGATCACGGCCAACGACGACATCTCGTTCGAGGTGCCGGAGGGCATGGTGGTGGGCCTGATCGGGCCGAACGGATCGGGCAAGTCGACGCTGTTCAACTCCATCGTCGGCTACCACCCGGTCGACGGCGGCTCGATCCGCTTCGAGGACCGCGAGATCACGCGCCTGCGCACGGCCGAGATCGCGCGCCTCGGGCTGATCCGCACCTTCCAGCAGACCCATGTCTTCGTGCGGATGACGGGCCTGCAGAACATGGCGATCAGCGACGCCGAAGCGGGGCACGGGCTCTTCCAGCTCATGCGGCCGGTCTCGGCCGAGACGCGCGAGCGGGCGGAGGCGCTGCTCGCCTTTTGCGGCCTTTACGGCAAGCGTCACCTGATGGCGGGCGAGCTTTCCTTCGGCCAGCGGAAGCTGCTGGAGCTTGCGATGGCGCTGATGGTGCGGCCCCGCATGCTGCTGCTCGACGAGCCGACGGCAGGCATCAACCCGACCTTGATCAACGGTGTGATCGAGCGGCTGCAGCGCGCCAACCGGGAGTTCGGCGTCACGCTCTTCGTCATCGAGCACAACATGCGCGTCATCATGAGCCTGGCCGAGCACATCCATTGCCTGGCCCACGGGCGCCTGCTGGCGAGCGGCCCGCCCGACGCGCTGCGCAACGATCAGCGCGTGATCGACGCCTATCTGGGGGCGCGCTGATGAGCCCGCCGCGCCCCGCCACGCCCGCCGACGTGCCGATGGACTTCGAGACCGCGCTATCGGTGGATGCGGTGGAGGAGGCCGCGCGGGAGCTCGCAGGCGAAGGGCCCGCACGGCAGGACCTGGAGGCGCTCTGCCAGGGCGAGCCCGCCATCGACATTCGGGGCTTGCGCGCAGGCTACGGCCGCATGGAGATCCTCCACGGCATCGACCTCGTCGCAGGCCAGGGCCAGTCGCTCTGCCTCATCGGCCCCAACGGTGCCGGCAAGTCGACCGTGCTCCATTCCGCCTTCGGCTTCGCCGACGTGATGGCCGGCAGCATTCACGTGGGCGGGAGCGACGTCACCCGCCTCGCCTCCAGCCGCCGCCTCGCCGACGCCGGCGTCGCCTATGTGCTGCAGGACAACTCCGTCTTCCCCGACATGACGGTGGAGGAGAACCTGCTTATGGGGGGCTTCCTGCTCAACAAGCGCGGCGCAGCGAGGCAGGCGGCCGAGCGCGTGTTCGACCGTTACGAGACGCTGGCCCGGCGACGGCACCGCAGGGCCGGCGTGCTCTCCGGCGGCGAGCGCCGCCTGCTCGAAATCTCCCGCGCGCTGATCATGGAGCCGGAAGTGCTGCTGGTTGACGAGCCCTCCATCGGGCTCGAGCCCCGCTTCATCGACATGGTGTTCGAGATCCTGGCGGACCTTCAGCACCGCGACGGCAAGACCATCGTGATGGTCGAGCAGAACGCAAAGAAAGGGCTCGAGTTCGCCGATATCGGCTACGTCCTCGTCTCTGGGCGCCTCGCCATGGCCGGCCCCGGCAGCGCCTTGCTCGAAGACCCGGAGGTCGGGCGCCTCTTCTTAGGGGCGTGAGCAACGTCACGAGATGTGTGTCGGGGAGAATGGGGTGCTCCTGATCGCGGCTGTTGGGTAACCGCAGGGAGTGCCCCTTTTCCGCCTGACACATGGTCTCGTGCGTCTCCCTCGTTGTCGTCGCATGGCTAACCATCGCCACGTAAGCTAAGGTTCCGCCGGCCAGCCTCCTCACCGAGGAAGGCACGTCCGCCGCCCGCACCTCGAACTGCGGGGTTTCCAGACCCAAAGAAAAAGGACAGCCATGGCCGGTTTCGAAGACTTGAGCACGGCCTTGCCGGCGTGGCCCACGATTCTCGCTGCGCACCTTCTGCTCATTGTCGTTCCGGCGGGTGTCGCGTTTCTGGCCCTCTACGTCTGGAAGGGTAATCCCTTCCGCCGGCGCAAGATTCAGCCTGGCTTCGCGCCGTCCCACGCGATCCGGCGCGAGGTATTCTATTCGCTTCTCACGGCGTTCATCTTTGCGCTTAACGGCGTCTTCATCTACGTCTCGATGGCGAACGGCTGGACGCTCATTTACACGGATTTCGCGGATTACGGCTGGCTTTACGGCGCCTTCAGTCTGGCCGTGGCCATCGTGCTTCACGATGCCTATTTCTACTGGACGCATCGCCTGATGCACCATCCGCGCATGTTCGAGCGGTTTCACCGGCTGCATCATGAATCGCACAGCCCGTCGCCCTGGGCGGCGTATGCCTTTGCGCCCGTGGAGGCCGTGATTCAGGCGATGTTCCTGACAATCCTCATATTTGTCCTGCCGCTGCACGTCACGGTCATATACCTGTTCATGCTCCACATGATCGTCCGGAACGTTGTCGGCCACAGCGGCTTCGAGCTGTTTCCGCGAGGCATGCCGGCGCATGCGGTGCTCGGTGTCTTGACCACGAACACACATCACGACCTTCATCACAGCTCCATGGGGTCCAATTACGGCCTCTATTTTACCTGGTGGGATCGCCTGGCCGGCACGGAGCATCCGGACTACCGCGAGGTCTTCGATCGTGTGACCCGCCGGGGGGAGAGGCCGGTCGCCTCACCGTTGAGCGCACCGGTGACATGGAGTCCGGCCGCGATCGGCAATGAGAGCGCCGGATGTGGCTCGGTGCGGAACGACGACCTCTGAGACGTGTTCAACGTCAACAAGCTGGAGCGTCGGTCGGCGCCAGACCCGCGCGCCGACTGACACGATCTCAAGCGCCGAGGCAGACGCTTGCGTGCCGCGCTTCGTGCGCTCCGCGCGCGTTCCGCGACGCAGACCGTGACATTGGTGAGAATTTCGGGCTAGAGTCCGCCCGCTTCGAGAGGTTGTAACAGGCCACCCTTCGAGGAGGGACGCCGGTCCGCGAGTTTCGCGCACCGGCGCTGGGCTCGTTGGGGCGGGAGCGGCGCGTGTTCGACAGTCTGTCATCCAGGCTCAACGGGGTCTTCGAGACGCTGACTCGGCGCGGTGCGCTGAGCGAGGCGGACGTGAGCGCCGCGCTCCGCGACGTGCGGATCGCCCTGCTTGAGGCGGACGTGGCGCTCCCGGTCGTCAAGGACTTCATCGCTGGCGTGAGCGCGAAGGCGGTCGGCGGCGACGTGCTGAAGAGCGTCGCGCCCGGCCAGCAGGTGATCAAGATCGTGAACGATCACCTGGTCGAGATGCTGGGCGGCGAGACCGCCGAGATCGCCATCGCCGCCGCCAGCCCGCCCGCGGCGGTCCTCTTGGTGGGCCTCCAGGGCTCCGGCAAGACCACCACGACTGCCAAGCTCGGCCGCTTCCTGCGCGTGAGCCACAAGAAGCGCGTATTGATGGCCTCGCTCGACACCAGCCGGCCAGCAGCCATGGAGCAGCTGGCGACGCTCGGCGTGCTGGCCGAGGTCGACGTGTTGCCGGTCGTCCCCGGCGAGACGGCGGTCGCGATTGCGCGGCGCGCGATGAAGGCGGGTGCGCAGGAGGGGCACGATGTGGTCCTGCTCGATACCGCCGGCCGCCTCCACGTGGACGACGAGCTGATGGCCGAATGCGCGGCGGTGCGCGACATCGCCACGCCGGCGGAGACTCTGCTCGTGGCGGACGCGCTGACCGGCCAGGACGCCGTCACCAGCGCCGGCACCTTCCATGAGCGGATCGGCCTCACCGGCATCGCGCTCACCAGGGTGGATGGCGACGGGCGCGGGGGTGCCGCGCTCAGCATGCGCGCGGTGACCGGCTGCCCAATCAAGCTCATCGGCGTCGGCGAGAAGCTCGACGCCATCGAGCCCTTCCACCCGGACCGGATCGCGTCCCGCATCCTCGGCATGGGCGACGTGGTCTCGCTGGTCGAGAGGGCGCAGGAGACGATCGATCGCGAAGAGGCCGTGCGCCTTGCGCGGAAGGCCAAAAAGGGCGGCTTCGACCTCGACGATCTCTCGAAGCAGATCCAGCAGGTGCGGAAGATGGGCGGCATGGAAGGGCTGCTCGGCATGCTGCCAGGCGTCGGCAAGGTGAAGCGCCAGCTCGCGGAGGCCAATGTCGACGTGAAGCTGCTCGACCGCCAGCAGGCGATCATCAGCTCGATGACGCCCGCCGAGCGGCGCAACCCGAAGGTGCTGAACAGTTCGCGCAAGCGGCGTGTCGCCGGGGGCTCGGGCACCGCCGTGCAGGACGTGAACCGCCTGCTCAAGCAGGTGAAGCAGATGAACCTCGTGATGAAGCGGGCGAACAAGCTGGGCGAGAAAGGCCTCATGCGGGCCGGAATACCCGGTCTGATGCCGCCCCGCTGACCCCTAACCTCCGGCAAAAGGAGTGGAGAGAGCATGGCACTGAAGATTCGCCTATCCCGCGCGGGCGCCAAGAAGCGCCCGTTCTACCGTGTCGTCGTGGCCGACAGCCGCAAGCCCCGCGACGGCCGCTTCCTGGAAAGGCTCGGGACCTTCGACCCGATGCTGCCGAAGGACCATCCGGAGCGTGTGCGCCTCAATGTCGAGCGCGTGCGCCACTGGCTCGACGTCGGCGCGCTGCCGTCGGACCGCGTCGCGCGCTTCCTCGGCGCCGCCGAGATCATTCCGATGCCGGCGCAGCGCAACAATCCTCAGAAGGCCCAACCCAAGGCGAAGGCGCTGGAGCGCCAGGCGGCACGGGCCGAGAAGGCCGCGGCGGCTGCCAGCGCCCAGGCGGAAGCCCCCGCAGAGGCCGCGCCCGAGGAAGCTGCCCCCGAAGAGGCTACTCCCGAGGAAGCTGCTCCCGAGGAAGCTGCTCCCGAAGAGGCTGCTCCCGAGGAAGCTGCCCCCGCAGAGGCCGCACCCGAAGAGGCCGCCGCCGATGAGGCCGCACCCGAAGAGGCCGCCGCCGGTGAGGCTGCGCCCGAGGAGTCCGCCGCCGACGAGGCCAGCACAGGCGATGGCAAGGCCGAAGAGAAAGCCGCCGACTGAGGCCGCACCCGGCGCTCATGGCGGGGCTGCCGCGCCGATCGAGCCGGCACCGGCAGGGGAAAGTCGGGCGAAGACGGTCTGCCTCGGGCGGATCGTGGGTGCCCACGGCGTGCGCGGCATCGTGCGCGTGCAGAGCTATACGGCGAACCCGGACGACCTCACCGCCTACGGCGCGCTGAGCGACGCTTCCGGCGCCCGGCGCTTCACCCTTTCGGTCACCGGGCACGTCAAGGGCATGCTGCTCGCCTGCATCGAGGGCGTGGACGACCGAAACGGGGCGGAGGCGCTGCGCGGCACCGACCTCCATATCGCGCGCGCGGCGTTGCCGCCGACGGAGGGCGAGGAGTTCTACCACGTCGATCTCCTCGGCCTTCGGGCAGAGAATGCAGATGGCGATGCCCTCGGCCGGGTCAGCGCGATACACGATCACGGCGCCGGGCCTATCGTCGAGATTCAGCCGCCTGACGGCCCCTCCACCCTCGTCCCCTTCACGCGGGAGCATGTGCCCGCCATCGATATAGAGGCCGGCCGCATGGTCGTCGTCGTTGCGGCGGAGGACGGCTCGTGACGGCCAGCCCGCGCGATGACGGGCCGGCGAGCGCCCCGCCCTGGTGGGCGCGGGTGCTCACCCTCTACCCCGAGGTCTTTCCGGGCCCGCTCGGCGCCGCGCTCGCCGGCCGCGGCCTCGATTCCGGCCTCTGGCGGCTGGAAACGGTGGACATCCGCCGCTTTGCGCGCGATAAACACGGCACCGTCGACGATCATCCGTTCGGCGGTGGGGCGGGTATGGTCATGCGCCCCGATGTCCTGGCAGCGGCCATCGATTCCGTTGGGCCGGCAGAGGGTGGCGCGCCGCGCTTCCTGCTCTCGCCGCGCGGTGCCCCGCTGACTCAGGAGCAGGTGAAGGCGTTGGCAGGCGGCCCCGGCATCACGTTGATCTGCGGCCGTTTCGAGGGAGTTGACGAGCGTGTGCTGGAAGGCCGTGGCGTTACCGAGCTCAGCGTCGGCGACTACGTGCTCTCGGGCGGGGAGATCGCCGCGATGGCGGTGATCGACGCCTGCGTGCGGCTGCTGCCCGGCGTGGTCGGCCGGCCCTCGTCGCTGGTCGAGGAGAGTTTCGAGGACGACCTGCTGGAATACCCGCAATACACGCGCCCCCGCCTCTTCGAAGGCCGCGCCGTGCCGGAGGTTCTACTCTCCGGCGACCACGGCGCCATCGACGCCTGGCGCCGCGCGCAGGCGGAACATGTAACCAGAACACGGCGTGCCGACCTGTGGGCACGCCATCAAGCGCGCCGCTGTGTGGGCGCGCCAGCGGGCGCGACGATGAGTGGCGCGCCAGCGGGCGCGACGCGCCCAAGACCGTGAGGATAGTGCCGTGAACATGATCGAGCAGCTGAACGCCGAAGCCGTGGAGAAGCTCGTGGAGGCGCGGGAGGTCCCGGTGTTCGGGCCCGGCGATACGCTCCGCGTCCACGTCAAGGTGGTGGAAGGGACCCGCGAGCGGGTGCAGGTGTTCGAGGGCGTCTGCATCGCCCGGCGGAACCGGAGCCTCAACTCCTCCTTCACCGTCCGCAAGATCTCCTATGGCGAGGGGGTAGAGCGGATCTTTCCGCTGCATTCGCCGCGCATCGCGAAGATCGAGGTGATGAAGCGGGGGGCGGTGCGCCGGGCCAAGCTCTACTATCTGCGCGGCCGGCGCGGCAAATCGGCCCGCATCCGCGAGAAGCGCGACGACCGCGGCGCGAAGAAGGCCGCCGCCAAGTCCCGGGAAACCGCCGCACCTGCCGATTGACCGGCCTCGCCATCGCCGCGGGAGGACACCGATGAGTGGCCCCAAGACCCTGTTCGACAAAATCTGGGAGAGCCACGTGGTGGCCGAGAACGACGACGGCACCACGCTCCTCTATGTCGACAAGCACCTCATCCACGAGGTGACGAGCTGGACCGGCTTCGAGCGCATGGCCGAGGACGGGCGCCCGGTGCGCCGCCCCGACGCCACTCTGGGCGTGCCCGACCATTCGATCCCGACCAGGGGCCGCGCGGCCGGCGTCGAAGGCATCGGCGACCCCCTCGGGCGCAGCCAGGTGGAGGCGCTGATCGCGAACTGCGAGAGGTTCGGAGTCCCCCTGATCCCGCTGACGGATGTGCGCCAGGGCATCGTCCACATCATCGGGCCGGAGCAGGGCCTGACGCTGCCGGGGGCGACGCTCGTCTGCGGCGACAGCCACACCGCCACCCATGGCGCCTTCGGCTGCCTCGCCTTCGGCATCGGCTCCAGCGAGGTCGAGCATGTGCTCGCGACCCAGACGCTGAACCAGAAGCGCCCGCGCAACATGCGCATCACGGTCGCCGGCGACCTGCCCGCGGGCATCACCGGCAAGGACATGATCCTCGCCATCATCGGCGAGATCGGCACCGCAGGCGGCACCGGCCATGTCGTCGAGTACGCCGGCCCCGCGATCCGCGCGCTTTCCATGGAAGGGCGGATGACGGTCTGCAACATGACCATCGAAGGCGGCGCGCGCGCAGGGCTCATCGCGCCGGACGAGACCACCTTCGCCTATCTCAAGGGCCGCCCGATGGCGCCGTCGGGCGCGGCGTGGGACCAGGCCATGGACCATTGGCGGACGCTCGCCTCCGACGAAGGCGCGGCCTACGACAAGGAAGCCAAAATCGATGCGCAGGACATCGCGCCGCAGATCACCTGGGGCACGAGCCCGGAGGACGTGATCCCGGTGACGGGGCGGACGCCCGACCCGGCCGCAGCGACCGACGAGATGCACCGCGAGGCGATCTCCCAGGCCCTCGACTATATGGCGCTCGAGCCCGACACGCCCATCGAGGGCGTGGCCGTGGATCGGGTCTTCATCGGCTCCTGCACAAACGGTCGGATCGAGGATCTGCGCGCCGCCGCCGCCGTCGCCAAGGGGCGCAGGGTGCCGGCAAGCGTGGGCGCCATGGTGGTGCCGGGCTCCGGCCTGGTGAAGCGCCAGGCCGAGGAGGAAGGGCTCGACCGCATCTTCCTCGACGCCGGCTTCGAGTGGCGGGACGCGGGCTGCTCCATGTGCATCGCCATGAACGACGACAAGCTCGCACCGGGCGAGCGCTGCGCGTCCACCTCCAACCGCAATTTCAAGGGCCGCCAGGGCCGCGGCGGGCGCACCCATCTGGTGAGCCCGGCGATGGCCGCCGCCGCCGCCGTCAGCGGACGTTTCGTCGACGTCCGCGCGCTCTTGTCCTGAGGAGGGCCCGATATGCGGACCTTCACGACCCTCTCCGGCCCGGCGGCGGCGCTGCCGATGATCAACGTCGACACCGACCAGCTGATTCCCAAACAGTACCTCACCGCGATCAGCCGCGCCGGGCTCGGCAAAGGGCTCTTCCACGACTTCCGTTACGACATGGAGGACAAGGAGGTCCCGGACTTCGTCCTCAACCGGGCGCCCTGGCGCGAGGCCCGCATCCTGGTCGCGGGCCAGAATTTCGGCTGCGGGTCGAGCCGCGAGCACGCCCCCTGGTCGCTCGAGGATTTCGGCATCCGCTGCGTGATCGCGCCGAGCTTCGCCGACATCTTCTTCAACAACTGCGTGAAGAACGGCATCCTCCTCGTCACGCTGGGCGATGACGACGCGAATGCACTGATGGACGACGCCGGCAACTCTCAGACCTGCCGGATGACGGTCGATCTGGAGGCGCAGACGATCACGCGGTCGAGCGGCGCCACCATCGGTTTCGAGATCGAGCCCTTCCGCAAGCACCGTCTGCTGAACGGGCTCGACGACATCGGCATTACGATGGCCAAGGCCGCCGAGATCGACGCTTTCGAGGCGAAGCAGAAGACCGCCCGGCCGTGGCTTTACGGGGACGAGCTCCCCGACCCCGGCAGCTGACGCGAGCGCCTGACGAGAACGCTCCGGGCCACGCCCTTGCCGGGCGGGATCGCGCGGCGCGTTGACTGGCGCAGGGGGAACGCGCCGGGAGCCGTCCTCTCCGGTATCATGGGCACGGGAATGAGACTGCCGTGATGCCGGGATACCTGCGACCCACCGCGCTTGACGATGCGCTCGCGGCGCTGAGCAGCCGCCGGCTCACGGTGCTGGCCGGCGGCACCGACTTCTACCCCGCGCGGGTGGGTGCGCCGCTCGACGACGACGTGCTCGACATCACCGCCCTCCCCGCGCTCTGCGCGATCGAGGAGCGGGACGATCACTGGCGCATTCCGGCGCTCGCGACCTGGACCGACCTGGTCCATGCGGACCTGCCCCCCTGGTTCGATGGCCTGAAGCTCGCCGCCCGCGAGATCGGCGGCCGTCAGGTGCAAAACGCCGGCACGCTCTGCGGCAATCTGTGCAACGCCTCGCCGGCAGCGGACGGCGTGCCGGTGCTTCTCAGCCTGGACGCCGAGGTGGAGCTCGCCTCGTTGGAGCGGCGCGAGACGATGCCGCTCGCCGACTTCGTGCGCGGCAATCGGGAGACGACGCTTGGGCCCGACCAGCTCATGGTGGCGGTCCGCATCCCTAAGCCTCGCGCCGAACGGGCGCGCGGGCACTTCCTCAAGCTCGGCACCCGGCGTTATCTGGTGATCTCCATCGTGATGGTGGCAGCCGTGCTGGAGGCCGACGCGGCTGACCGCGTTGCCCGCGCCCAGGTCGCGGTCGGTGCCTGCTCACCGGTCGCGCGCCGGCTATCGGCGCTGGAGGAGGCGCTCCTCGGCCACCCGTGCGACGCGGCGCTCGGCGACGCTGTGACGGACGCGCACATGGCACCCCTAGCGCCGATTGACGATGCGCGAGGCTCCGCCGCCTATCGCCTCGACGCCGCCCGCACGCTGACGGCGCGCACGCTTGCCGAGCTTGGGAGCATGATGTGAGCGCGCGGAGCCTCGACGGCGGCACCGACCCCGCGGGCGCGGCGACGGTTACAGGCGCCATCGCCTTCACGGTCAACGGGCGGTCGGTGAGGGTATCGGCGCCGCCACTGCGCCGCCTTGCCGATGCGCTCCGCGACGATCTCGCCCTCACCGGCACCAAGGTGGGATGCAACGCCGGCGACTGCGGCGCCTGCACGGTGCTGCTCGACGGCGCACAGGTGTGCAGCTGCATGGTGTCGCTGGCCCAGGCTGCAGGGCGCAGCGTGGAGACCGTGGAGGGGCTCGCGCAGAATGGCCGGCTCAACCGCCTGCAGCGGGCCTTTCTGCGCCATGGTGCGGCGCAATGCGGCGCCTGCACGCCCGGAATGCTGATCGCCGCGACCGAGGTTTTGCGCGCCTGCCCGCGCCCCAGCGCGGCGGAGGTCATGGACGGCCTCGGCGGCGTCCTCTGCCGCTGCACCGGCTATCGCAAGATCGTGGCAGCGGTGCTCGACGCGGCAGGCGATGCGCCGCAGCCGCTCAGCACACCGCCGCCCGGCGCGGCCGTCGGCGCCCGACTTGCCAAGCTCGACGGCGTGCCCAAGCTCACCGGTGCGGAGCGCTATGGTGCCGACGCCGTGCCGGCGGGCGCGCTCTGGCTCAGGGTCATTCGGTCGCCTCATGAGTCGGCGCGGGTCGTGTTCGGCGACATCGCGGCAGCAGCCGGCGCGTGGCAAGGCGTGGCACGCGTGCTCACCGCCGCCGACGTGCCCTCCAACCGCATCGGCATCTATCCCGACTTGCGCGACCAGCCGGTGCTGGCCGAGGAAGTCGTGCGCTACCGGGGCGACCCCGTGGTGGCGCTGGTGGGCACGCGCGAGGCGATCGTCGCGGTGCGAGACGAAGATTTGCCCATCCGCTACGAGCCGCTGCCGCCGGTGCACGGCCTGGACGAGGCCCGCGCGACGGACGCACCCCTGGTCCACGACAATCTGGAGGACAACCGCCTGATCGAGGGCGGGGTCGAGCGCGGCGATGCCGCAAAGGCACTCGCGGGCTCTGCCGTGACGGCCGAAGGGCGCTTCGAGACCGCCTTCGTCGAGCACGCCTATATCGAGCCCGAGGCCGGCTGGGCACGTCGCCTGGGCGACCGCGTCGAGCTCTTCGTCTCGACGCAGACGCCGGTCATGGACCGGGACATGACGGCAGAGGTCCTCGGCCTCGCGCCTTCGCAGGTGCGGATCGTGCCGAGCGCCTGCGGCGGCGGCTTCGGTGGCAAGCTCGACGTCTCGATTCAGCCGCTCACAGCGCTCGCCGCCTGGCTCACCGGCGCGCCGGTCGCCTGCGTCTACGAGCGGCCCGAGAGCATGATGGCGAGCACCAAGCGCCATCCCGCGGCGATCGAGGCGCGTTTCGGCTGCGACGGTGACGGCAAGCTGCAGGCGGTCGCGTTCGACGCCACCTTCGATACCGGCGCCTATGCCTCCTGGGGGCCGACCGTGGCAGGCCGCGTGCCGGTCCACGCCACCGGCCCCTATGCCGTGCCCGCTGTCTCGGCGCGGGGCCGGGCCATATACACCAACGGACCGCCGGCCGGCGCGTTTCGCGGCTTCGGCGTGCCGCAGGCCGCCATCGCCCACGAGGCGCTGATGGACGACCTCGCCGCCAGGCTCGGCATGGACCGGCTGGAGCTTCGCCTCAAGAACGCGCTCCGCGCGGGCGATGCGACGGCGACCGGCCAGATACTCGAAGCCAGTGCCGGGCTCGTCCCCTGCCTGGAGGCGCTCAAGCCGCGCTGGCAGCGTGCGCTCGAAGACTCAGCCCGGGCCAACGCGCAAGACGGTCCGCTACGGCGGGGCGTCGGCATCGGCTGCATGTGGTACGGCATCGGCAACACCGCGCTCAGCAACCCCTCCGCCATGCGGATCACGCTCGACCGGAAGGGCCGGCTCACGCTCTACAACGGCGCCGTCGACATCGGCCAAGGCTCGACCACGATCCTCGCGCAGATCTGCGCGGACGCACTGGGTGTGGCGGCGGACAGGATCGCCCAGGTCATCGGCGACACGGACTGGACCGAGGACGCGGGCAAGACCTCGGCCTCGCGCCAGACTTTCGTCTCGGGCAAGGCGGCCGAGCGCGCCGGCGCTGCCTTGCGCGCCGCGATTCTGCGCGAGGCCAATGTCGCCGACGACGCCACCATCGAGCTTACGGGAGCTCAGGTTCTGGTCCGCGACGGCGGGCGCCAGGTGGAGATCGACCTTGAGCGGCTCAAGGCGGATGAGCGGGGCGTTGTGCTGGAAGGCACCGGCACCTTCGACCCGCCGACAACGGCGCTCGACGCCAAGGGCCAGGGCGCGCCCTACGCCACCTACGCCTTCGGCGCCCAGATCGCTGTGGTCGATGTCGACACCCAACTCGGGACCGTGACGCCGGTCCGCATCTACGCCGCCCACGACGTCGGGCGCGCCATCAACCCGACCCAGGTCGAGGGGCAGATCGAGGGCGGCATCGCCCAGGGCATCGGGCTCGCACTGATGGAGGAATACCTGCCCGGCCGGACCGAGAACCTGCACGACTATCTGATCCCGACCATCGGCGATGTGCCCGAGATCGAGGTGCTCATCGTCGAAGACCCGGAGCCTTTAGGTCCCTTCGGCGCCAAGGGCGTGGGCGAGCCCGGCCTGGTCCCGACGGCGCCAGCGATCCTCGGTGCGATCCGCCATGCGACGGGCGTGCGCGTCACCAAGGTCCCGGCCCTGCCCCACCGCCTGCGTGCGGCGCTGCGTGCGCAGGAGGCTGGCGAGAGCGAGGCCGGGCCGTGAGCGAAGAGAAGACCGAGCGCCGGGCCAAGGACAAAGGCTCGATCATTCGTTGCGACGCCTGCCCGGTGCTGTGTCGGATCCGCGAGGGCAAGGTCGGCGCCTGCGACCGCTACGCCAACGTCGGCGGCTCGCTCACCCGCGTCGACCCGCTACTGGTCACCGAGCGGGCAGAGACCCTGGTGCCCTTCATGGACGGCGCCGAGGACTGGGGCGGCGGCCTGGTCGCGCAGCCCGAGCGCTTCGTCACCGGAATCGGCTCCGGCACCACCTATCCCGATTACAAGCCCGCGCCCTTCATCATCGCGAGCGAGACGGCGGGGGTGGACATGGTGACCGTCGTCTCGGAGGGGATCTTCAGCTACTGCGGCGTGAAGGTGAAGATCGACACCGACCGCCACGTCGGCCCGGAGCAGGCCTCGGTGCGCGCCGACGGCGAGCCCATCGGCCATGTCACCACGGCAGAATACGGCTCCCAGATGCTCTCCCTCGGCGGCGTGCGCCACTTCACCGGCGGCTCGAAGCGCGAGGGCACGGTCACCTGCAGCACCCTGCTCGACCTCTGCAACGGCAGGCCCGCGACTTTCACCGTCGATGGTGGCGCGGAGCTGGTGGTCCAGGCGGGTGCCGCGCCGTTGGTGGACGGCCAGTACGAGGCGCGCATGCGGGCCGGCTGCGGCTCGGCCGCCATGGGCATGTTCGCCCGCCAGTGGCACGGCCACGCCGATGAGGTGATCGTGGTGGACGACCAGATCACCGGCGTGCTCACCGAGCATCAGGCTGGGCGCTTCCTCGACATGCCGCCGTCCGGCATCCGGATCAGGGGGCGCCGATCCACGCCGGGGCGCTACTTCCAGGTGGCGCGCAAGGGGCGTGGCTGGGCCGCCACCGATATCGCCGACCCGCTGGAGATCATCGAGCGGATCGATCCCAAGAAAGCCTGGCCGGGGCTCAGGCTCCACATGGTCTCCACCACGGGCGAAGACGCAGCCTGGTTCGAGCTGGACGAGACACTGACGCCCCGGCCCGCGCCCATGCCGGAGGCCATCGAGATGGTCGTGGACCGTATCGCGGAGAACTGCGAGCCCGCGCTTTGCACCGTGCTCTTCATGGCCGGCGCGGGCGGGAGCCTGCGCGCGGGCGTCACCGAGAACCCGGTGCGCCTCACCCGCTCGATCAAGGACGCACTCACCCGCGTCACCGCCGGCGGCGCGCCGGTCCACGTCTGGCCCGGCGGCGGGATCACCTTCATGGTGGACGTGACCCGCATGCCGGCCGACGCCTTCGGCTACGTGCCGACGCCCGCCCTGGTCGCACCCATCGAGTTCACGCTCAGCCGCGCGGAGTTCGCAACGCTCGGCGGCCACGTCGACCGCATCGTGCCGCTGGAGCAGGCGCTTGGGGACGCGGAGCACCGGGCGGAGCCGTGGCCGCCGGCCAATCCCTGGCCGTTGCCGGAGCGCACGGTCTGATGCCGGGCAGAGCCCGCATGGCGATCCTGCCCGACGGCCGCCGGCTGCACCTGCAGCACGGGCCCATCGACATCGTTGCCGAGGCCTTCGGCGAGGCGCCCGAGGTGAGCGCCGCCTATCGTCAGGCCGACTCGCGCTTCGCGACGATCCTCGACGATCTGGTCGCCGAGCTCGACCTGCTGCGACGCCCCCTTGGCGAGAGCCGTCCGGCGCTAAGAGGCTCTGTGGCACGGCGCATGCTCGGCGCCTGCTGGCCGCACCGGGCGCAATTCGTCACGCCGATGGCAGCGGTCGCGGGTTCCGTCGCCGACGAGGCGCTGGCGGCCATGCAGGCGGGGCGCAAGCTTACGCGCGCCTACGTCAACAACGGTGGCGATATCGCGGTGCACCTCAGCCCCGGCACCTCCGTTTCAGCCGGCGTGGTGAACGATCCCGACCGTCCGGGGCTCGACGACCGGATCGTCCTTAGCGCGGACCGGCCCGCGCGCGGCATGGCGACCTCGGGCTGGCGCGGGCGCTCGCTCTCGTTCGGCATCGCCGATGCGGTCACGGTGCTGGCCGAGACCGCCGCTGCGGCGGACGCCGCGGCGACGCTGATCGGCAATGCCGTCACCATCGACCATCCCGCCATCGAGCGCGCGCCGGCCACCTCGCTCCGCGAAGAGAGCGACCTTGGCGCGCGCCCGGTCACGGTCGCGGTGGGGCCGCTGCCCGCGCACGCGAAGGCCGCAGCGCTCGACGCCGGGCTCGCGGAAGCGCGGGCGATGCAGCGGGCGGGGCTGATCGAGTCCGCCCGTCTCGCGCTCCAGGGCGAGAGCCGCACGCTCGCGCCGGCGGAAACCGGCGGCGCAGCCGGCGCCTCCGTCGCCGCATGAGCGCTCCATGAGCGGCGCGATCGTCGGCGTCGATGTCGGCGGAACCTTCACCGACCTGATCCTCATGGAGCCCGAGACCGGCGCCGTGCGGCTCGCCAAGGTGCCGTCGACGCCTGCGAACCAGTCTGCCGGCGTGCTCGCGGCGCTCGATGGCGCGGCTGCCTCATTCGAGGATGTTGCGGCCATCATCCACGGCACCACGGTCACCACCAACGCGCTCTTGGAACGTAAGCTCAGCCGTTGCGGGCTCATCACCACCAGGGGCTTCCGCGACATACTGGAGCTCGGTCGGCGCACGCGGCCCAACGCCTATGGGCTGACGGGCAGCTTCACGCCGCTGATCCCGCGCGAGCTCCGCATCGAGGTGCCGGAGCGCATGGATGCCGATGGCGACGTGCTGGTGCCCCTCGACGAGGCGGCGGTGCGCGACGCGGTGGAACGCCTGCGCGACGCAGGCTGCGACTCGCTCGTGATCCACTTCCTCCACAGTTACAAGAACTCCGCGCATGAGGAGCGAGCATTGGCTATCGCCCGCGAATTCTGGCCGGACGCTTACGTCACCGCGGGGCACGCGATCCTCTCCGAGTTCCGCGAGTACGAACGCGGCGTCGCGGCGGCGGTGAACGCCTGCGTCCAGCCGTTGCTGCACCGCTATCTCGACCGGCTGCAGGGGAAGCTCGCGGACCGCGGCTACGGCCGCGAGCTGCTGGTGATCCAGGGCAACGGCGGCAGCGTCTCGGCCCGCTCGGCGGCGGCGAAGGCCGTCAACACGGTGCTTTCGGGGCCGGCCTCGGGCGTCATGGCCGCTGCCGCCATTGGCCGCGCCGCCGGTGCCCAAGATCTCATCACCTTCGATGCCGGCGGCACGAGCGCCGATGTGGGCCTCGTGCTGGACGGCGTGCCCGCGGTCACGGGCGAGATGGAGCTCGAGCACGGCATGCCGATCCATGTCCCCATGGTGGACGTGCACACCGTCGGCGCGGGCGGCGGCTCGCTGGCGCGGATCGACGAGGCCGGCCTGCTCCAGGTCGGGCCGGAGAGCGCCGGCGCCGAGCCGGGACCGATCTGCTATGGCCGCGGAGGCACCCAGCCGACGCTCACCGACGCCAATCTGATCCTCGGCCGGCTCGATCCCGACGCCCTGCTCGCGGTGGAGACGCCGGTTGCGCCGGACGACGTGCGAAGGGTGTTCGCAGAGACCATCGGCGCCCCCCTCGGCTTCGATGCCGAGGGCGCGGCGGCGGCGGTCATACGCATCGCCAACGACCGGATGGCGGGCGCGATCCGCATGGCGACGCTCGCCCGTGGCCACGACCCGCGCGACTTCGTGCTGTTCGCCTTCGGCGGCGCGGGCCCCATGCACGCCGCAGCGCTTGCCGCCGAGCTCGGCATCCCGCAGGTGATGATCCCGGCACGGCCGGGGATCACCAGCGCCGTCGGCTGCATCACTGCCGATCTCCGCCACGACTACGTGAACACGCTGAATGCGCCGCTGGCGGAGGCGGACATGGCGGCCGTCCGCGCGATCCTCGAACGCCAGGCGGCAGAAGGGCGCGCAACGATCGAGCGGGAGGGCGTGGCGGTCGGCGAGATCGCGTACCTCCACACCGCCGACATGCAGTTCGAGGGCCAGACCCACCTGCTCACGGTGCCGGTCGAAAGCCCGGCGGTAACGCGCGACGAACTCCAGAAGGCCTTCGAGGTCGCCTATTGGGAGCGCTTCGCGGTCGCGCTCGACACGATTCGCGCGGTGCTCGTCAATCTCCACACCGCCGTGATCGGCGAGCGCCCGGCAGTGCCGCTCGCCGCGCTTGCCGGAGCAGCACAGACCGCGACCCTCGACGGTGCTTTGACAGCCACGCGGCGCGTGTGGTTCCCCGCCGGCTGGGCGGAGACACCCATCTACGACCGCGAGCGCCTGCCCGCCGGTGCCCGCTTCGAGGGTCCTGCGATCGTCCGCCAGATCGACACAACGAGCGTCGTCGAGCCCGGCAACCGGGCCTCCCTCGACGCCATCGGCAACCTGATCCTGGAGGTCGGCCAGTGAGCACGCTCGATGCCATCACTCTCGGCGTGGTGCAGAGCGGCCTGCAGCAGGTCTGCAACGAGATGGACCTCGCCTTCGTGCGCGCGGCCTTCAGCCCGGTCATCTCGGAGGGCCTCGACCGCTCCGACGGCATCTATGCCAGGGAGGACGGCAAGCTCATCGCCCAGGGCGAGCTGGGTTTGCCGGTCTTCGTCGGCACGATGCAGTTCTCGACCGAGCACCTGATCGCCACCAAGCCCACCGTGCGCGAGGGCGACATCTTCGCCGTCAACGACCCCTACCTTGGCGGCACCCACTTGATGGACGTGCGCTTCGCCCGGCCGTTCTTCTACAAGGGCGCGCACTTCGCCTGGCTCTCGAACACAGGCCACTGGCCGGACACCGGCGGCATGGTGCCGGGCGGCTTCTCGGCGCGTGCCACCGAGGTGGTTCAGGAGGGTCTGCGCTTCCCTCCCGTAAAACTCTACAAGGAGGGGAAGATCGACGAGGAGATCCTTTCCATCATCCTCTCCAACATCCGCGTGCCCGAGCAGCGCATCGGCGACATCGAGGCGCAGTCGGCGGCGCTGCTGGTGGGCGCCCGGCGGATGACGGCGCTGCTCGACAAGTACGGCCTGGCCCTCGTCGAAGACGTGATCCTTGAGATGCGCCAGCGCGCGGCGCGGCAGACGCGGGCCAAGATCGAGACCATTCCGGACGGCAGCTATCGGGGCCTTGCCCAGGTCGATTCCGACGGCGTGGTGAACGAGCCGCTCACCATCGACATGCGCATCCGCGTCGACGGCACCGAGCTCTACTTCGACATGTCGCACTCCAGCCCGCCCTGCGCCGGGCCGATGAACAGCGTGGCGGCGACCACCAAGTCCGCGATCTATCTCGCGATCCGCCATATCTTCCCCGACGTGCCGATCAACGCCGGCATGTTCGAGCCGCTGCACATAACGGAGCCCAAGGGGACCTTCCTCCACGCCGAGTACCCGCGCCCGGTCTCGGGCTGCGCGGCGGAGGTGAGCCAGCGGATCGCGGAAGCCGTATTCGATGCACTCGTCCAAGCGATCCCGGATCGGCTCTTCGCCGCGCCGGCCGGCACCTCCGGCAACTTCGCCGTCGGTGGCGCCGACCCCGCGAAGGCGCGTGACTACGTGATGTATCTCTTCACCGGCGGCGGCTACGGCGGCTCGCCTGAGGGCGACGGGCTCACCAACGGCTGCTCTACCATCGGCATCTCCAAGTCGCAGCCCATCGAGGTGATGGAGCAGAAATACCCGGTGCTCTTCCAGGAATACTCCCTGCACGAGGGCTCGGGCGGGGCCGGGCGCTGGCGCGGCGGCTTCGGCGTGACCTACGCGTGTACGCTCCGGCGCGGCGCGGCTTCGGCCTCGATGGTGATGGACCACGGCCGCACCGGGCCGAACGGCGCGCTCGGCGGAGCGCCCGGCGGGGTCAACACCGTGGACGTGATCCGCACCGATGGCTCCCGCTACCGGCCGCCGCATCTCTCCAAGGATCAGGAAATCCCTCTCCGCCCCGGCGATACCGTCCGCGTCTCCACGCCGGGCGGCGGCGGCTACGGCGCGGCTTTCGAGCGCGAGCCGGCGCTGGTCCTGCAGGACGTGATGCGGGGTTACTACACGGCGGACGAAGCAGAGAAGCGATTCGGCGTCGTGCTTACGGGCGCGCCGCCGGCGCTCGACGAGGCGGCAACCGCAGCGCGGCGGCAGGCCGGGCCGTGCCGGGAAGGCACGCGCATAACCCCGGAGAGTTAACCGCCGCCCCCCTCCGCGACGAGCATCCCCTCGTAGCGCTCGCGCAGCGCCGACTTGAGGAACTTGCCGGTGGACGTGCGCGGAATCTCGTCGACGAAGACGTAGTCGTCGGGAAGCCACCACTTGGCGAAGTGCCTCGCGAGGTGGCTCTGGAGCGCTTCCACATCCGCCTCTGCTCCCTCCTTCAGGACGATGACGGCGAGCGGGCGCTCCTCCCACTTCTCGTGCCGCGCCGCGATCACCGCGGCCTCGCTCACCGCAGGATGCCCCATCAGGGCGTTCTCCAGATCGACCGAGCTGATCCACTCACCGCCGGACTTGATCAGGTCCTTGGTGCGGTCGGTGATCTTCATGAAGCCCTCGGCGTCGATGGTGGCGACGTCGCCGGTCCGCAGCCAGCCGTCCTCGGTCCACTTGTCGCTCAGCTCGGCGGTCTCGTGATAAGCAGCGGCGACCCAGGGCCCGCGCACCTGCAGCTCGCCCATGGTCTCGCCGTCCCAGGGCGCGATGCCGGCGTCGTTCATCAGCCGCATGTCGACGAAGGGCAAGGCAGTCCCCTGCTTTGCGCGGTAGTCGTATTGCGCGTCCTCGTCGAGCCCCTGCATGGTCGCCTTGAGCAGCGCGGCGGTGCCGAGCGGCGTCATCTCGGTCATGCCCCAGGCGTGGATGGTGCGGATGCCGTGGCGGTCGAAGCCCCGGATCATCGCCTCGCTCGCCGCAGAGCCGCCGACCGCGGTGCGGAACGCCGGGTCGAGAGTCCAGCGATCCGGCTCGGAATCCAGCGCCTGGAGGATTCCGTTCCAGATGGTCGGCACCCCTGCGGCGAGCGTCACCCGCTCGGCCTCGCAGAGGTCGAGCAGGCTCACCGGGTCGAGATGGGGGCCGGGCAGCACGATGCGGGCACCGGCCGCCGCCGCCGCATAGGGCAGTCCCCAGCCGTTGGCATGGAACATCGGCACCACCGGCATGATGGTGTCGTGCTGGCTGATGCCGAAGGGCTCGGTCATGCACATCGCCATGGTGTGGAGCACCATGGCGCGGTGCGAGTAGACGACCCCCTTGGGCCGCCCGGTGGTGCCCGAGGTGTAGCAGACGCCGCAGGCATCGCCCTCGTCGAGTGTGGGCAGGTCGTCGTCAGGATCGCCGCTCGCCAGCAGGTCCTCGTAGCTCTCGTAGCCTTGCGGTACCGGCTGACCGGAAAGCGCCGCCACGAACACGCGCTCCGGCGCGATCTCGGGCCGGACCTTCTCGAATAGCGGGAGCAGCACGTCGTCCACGATCACGAAACGGTCGCCCGCGTGATTGGCGATATAGGCGATGTCGTTCGGGTGGAGGCGGAAGTTCAGGGTGTGCAGCACGCCGCCGGCGCAGGGGACGCCGAAATAGGCCTCCTCGTGCGGGTAGTTGTTCCACATCATGGTGGCCACCGCTTCGCCCCGCTTGAGTCCGCCCCGCGCCAGCGCCGAAGCAAGCTGCCGCGCGCGGCGGTGAAAGTCGCTGAAGCGGTAGCGGTGCAGCGACTTGTCCGGCAGGCGGGTGACGATCTCGCTCTCGCCGAACAGGGTGCCGGCCCGCTCCAGGTAATGCGTCAGCGTGAGCGGGTAGTCCATCATCGTCGCGCGCATCGGTCTCCTCCGCGTGGCGCCTGTGCCCGCATGATGCCGAACGGCCGCCCGCCCTTCAATCGATGCGGTGCGTGCCGGTGCGAGCGGCTGCGGCCTCCCTTGCTAGCATGTCGAATGGCCGTAAGCTGCCCGCCATGCTGCGACTCACCCAGATTCTCGGCAACGCGACCGAGCCTGACATCGCCGAGCGGCTGCACGCGCTGGAGCACGACGGCCGGGTCGAGATCATCAAGCTGGATGCGGCCGATACGGCGCGCAAGCGGCTGCGCGTCCAAACCGACAAGGGGACCGACTGCGCAGTAGCGTTGGCGCGCTCCGAGCGCCTCGTCAACGGTGCGGTCCTCCTGCTCGAGGAAGACCGCGCCGTCGTCGTCCGCATGCGGGAGACGGTATGGCTCGCGCTCAGGCCCCGCGACCTGGCGGCGGCGCTCGAACTCGGCTACTCCTGCGGCAATCTGCACTGGCGGGTGCGGTTCGAGGGCGCGCTCCTCAAGGTAGCGCTGGACGGCCCGCGCGAGACCTACCTCGCGCGGCTTGCCCAGCATTTGGCCGACGGCCGGGCGCGCATCATCGAGGAGCAGGGCGAGCAGTGACGACAGGAACGGCGCAGGCAGAGGCCGCGACATCGGCGGCGGCGCCGAGCGCGGCGCGGGTCGGGATCGGCGGGCCGGTGGGTTCCGGCAAGACGGCGCTCATCGAGGGGCTGCTGCCGCTCTTTGCAGCGCGCGGCACCTCGCTCGCCATCGTCACCAACGATCTGGTGACGCGGGAGGATGCAGAGCGGCTGCAGCGGAGCGGCCTGATCCCGCCGGAGCGGGTCGTGGGTGTCGAGGCCGGCGCCTGCCCCCACACGGTCATCCGCGAGGACCCGACGCTCAACATCGAGGCCGCTGACCTGCTGGAGGAGCAGCTTCGCCCCCTCGACCTCATCCTGATCGAGAGCGGCGGCGACAATCTCGCCTCCACCTTCTCCCTCGATCTGGTGGACTACTGGCTCTTCGTGATCGACGTTTCGGGCGGCGGCGACATTCCGCGCAAGCGGGGGCCCGGGATCATCCGGGCCGACCTGCTCATCATCAACAAGTCGGACCTCGCGCCCCACGTGGGAGTCGATCTCGCGCTCATGCGGAAGGAGGCCGAAGAGGTCCGCGCCGGGCGGCCGGTCCTGGTCACCAACTGCCGCACCGGCGAGGGCCTCGACCGGGTGGCGGACCACCTCGCCCACGACGTGCTGATGGAGGGTTGAGGCGCCATGAATGAGGCGGCAAGCGCAGGCGCGGCAGCGGTCAGGACCCGGGGAAACCTCCTCGCGCGGGCGAAGGGGCTCAGGGATACCTTGCGCGAGCGCTCGGACGAGACCGAGGAGACCCGCCGGCTCGCGCCCGAGACCATGCAGGCGATGCGGGACGCCGGTATCCACCGCATCCTGCAGCCCGCCCGCCACGGCGGGGCCGAGGCGCATTTTTCGGGCATGGCCGATATCGTGGAGACCATCTCGATCGCTTGCAGCGCCGCCGGCTGGTGCCTGACTCAGTACTGCTCCCACAACTGCCTGCTCGGCTACTGGCCCGGCGATGGGCAGGACGAAATCTGGGGCGCGACACCGGACGCCATGGTGGCGGGCGTCTTGATCCCGAGCTGCGGGCGGGCCGTGAGAGTAGACGGTGGCTGGCGGATCAGCGGGCGCTGGCCCTTCGCAAGTGGCGTCTACGGCGCCGACTGGTTCATCGCGACGGCATTCACGGAGGGCGACGGCGTCCCCAAGGTCGCCCAGATGCACGCCGTGCCGCACGGCCAATTCGAGATCATCGACACCTGGCACACCGCCGGCCTGCGCGGCACGGGCAGCGCCGATGTCGCCGTGGACGACATCTTCGTGCCGGACCGCCGGGCGCTCCCCATCGACGCCACCAAGGGCGGCGGCGATGCGCCGGGGTGTGCGGTGAACGACGCGGCGCTCTACAAGTTGCCGGCCTTCGCCATGTTCTCTATCAACCAGAGCATCGTCGCGGTCGGCGTGGCCCAGGCCACCTACGACGACTTCGTCGCGCGCACCCGCGACCGGGTCGCGCGGATGTCGGGCAAGAGCATGGCCGACTATTCCACCGCCCAGGTCAAGGTAGCCGAGGCCCACACCGCGATCGAGACCGCCCGGCTTCTGCTGCACCATTGCTGCGACGCAGGGATGGCGATCGCCGCGCGCGGCGAGAGCGCGCCGATGCCGCTCAAGACGGAGCTTCGCGCCAAGGCGACCATGGCGGGCAAGCTCGCGGCCGAAGCGGTGGACCTGCTCTTCCACCTCTCGGGCGGCGCCGGCCTCTACGACCGCAACCCGATCTCGCGGGCGATGCGGGACCTCAACTGCATCCGCGGCCACATCACCCAGAATTGGGACGTGAACGCGTCGAACCACGGCCGCGTGCTGCTCGGCCTGCCCTCGACTGACCCCGCCCTTTAGGGTACTGGCTTCGCTCGCCTCCGCGACACGGCTGCCGGAACGACAACGTCAGTCTGTCGAACTCGATCCCCGCACTCTCAATGCGAAAATAGTGTGAGCTCAACTCTCGACTTCGCAAGACGGCAGTAGCGACTCTCTAATTCCTCGGCAGTGGGAAGGCTTTATTAGAAGTCCACCATAACTAATTTGAGGAAGGTCGATCAATGTATTGTTTGAAATGAAGCCAACGGACACTCGACCATTAGACACCAAGTTTCCCAACATCAACTTACAAACTGATCTGCGTATACATGATACGATTTCTCTATTATTCTCGTCAACAAAACGACTTCCGATTGGAAGAGACCATGGCTCACTAAGCTTCAGTATTATCCCATAGAACTTTGCCAAGACGTAAGCTCGATCCTCTAAACTTTCGCCTTTCCCCGTGTTCTCCACATGAATGTAAGTAATGTATTCAATGGAATTATCGGATTGCCCGTGTATCCCATGAAACACTCTATATTCCAGATCTGGACTTCTCGCAGGAATATCAATAAAGTGATTTTTTGCAAACATCAAAATTACAGGTACTACTAATATAGGTAGAAGCACTGATATCAACCAATGCTCCCTAACCTTCTTCCACATACTATATGTCCGAACCTAAACGTACATATTTCCTGCTATTTGAGCCTAAACTAACACAGACTACTCGACTACCCTTGGGAGCCAAGCATCCCACGTCGTCATTCCCGTGCTGGGGTCAGAAACAATTACTCGCGTGGGCCCCGCCATGGTTACATGATCATCCTGCAAAGTAAGGGGTCCTGTAATACCCTCAACAGACTTCACCTTCTCCCAACCGCTAAATTCGCCGTCTTTCCACGCTTCTTTCACCACCTGAACTGCATCATACGCCCTGATCGCCAGAATACTAGGTGGCGCGCCGGCCTGCCAGTTCAGGTGAGAGCGCACTTTCTCAATAAAGCTTTGGGTGCATGCATCCGCTTCGTCGGGCCAAAATTGAGCACCGAAATAAATCGGCGCATAAGCATAATCAATAATGCGCAGAGTTTGTTCCTCCACCCCGAACGGCGGCACAACATATATCGGCTTGGGCCCAATTTCCAAATCAACTGCAGCCTTGTAAATCAAATTCTTGATGTCAAATGCTGATCCAGACACGATAAGCGCGTCAGGATCTATGTCATTTATCTCCTGTATAACCCCATCATACTGCGGTTTCCTCGTGCTTTTATAAGGAATTTTGTAAAACTGTGAATTAATACCAAGCTTCTGCAATAGCTCTGGCGTAATCGCAGCAGCGTATTTCTGCGTCAGCGCGTCATTCTCCTCGTATACTGCCGAAAGACTATTTATGCCCCCTACTAGTTCTAGCCACTTCTCAAACGCTACACGATAGACGTCCTCTTGGGAAAGACCAATTTGCAGTATGTGTGGCACATCATCACCAAACTTGCCTCTATTTTCATCAGAGATACTGCTTTCTGCCAGAAGAATGCTAGGAATCTCTCGTTCAGAAACTACAGACCGCAAAATGGTTGCATCGGTTATTGTACTGCCGCCGATTATCACGTCGACATGTTGTTCCAAAAGGATTTCTACCGCACGATTCACGCTATAGTGGTCGGCTTGTGCTCCTCCAGCAAAAACTAGTTCTAGTTCGGGTTGCGTATCTGTGATGCAAGCGGTCGAAATGCTTTCGTCGATGGCGTATAGGGTTCCCGCCTTCATTTGGTCACCCAGCCAGCTTTGGAGACCGCGGTCAGGCGCCAAAATTCCGACTTTAGTTGTACTCTGCGATGATAGTTCAGTCGGCGCAACCACAAGGATTGCCAGCGAGATCGCAGCAACAAGAAATAGGAGCTTCATCGATCAATCTCCCTTTCCCGTGCATTGCCCAGCCACGCTACATGAAGATGTTGGTGCGATCAAGTAGTCTGCTCTGCAGATGGCTGGATACAGACCGTGAAGATTGGCTAGCAATTCTGGTATCCGCCACGAAGGTCCCGTGCAGGCCGAGGGGTAGGGGATAGGGCAGGATGCCCTGCCAGAGCGGCCCGTCGGCGAGGTGCCGGGCGTCGAAGACGCTGAGCCCGGCGGCGCGCCGCTCCAGATCGAGGAAGGGGCCCACGAGCCAGCCGTCGCCGTCCGCCTCCCCGCGCGGCACGAACACGTGCTCTTCCGGAATCAGGTGGCGTGGGTAGGACCAGCCGTCTATCGCACCCAAGTCAGGATCGATCCGGTCGATCCGCGAGAACGGCCAGCCGCCGTCTTCTATGCCGGTAAGCGCGAAGAGCGCGCGGTGCCGGAGCCCGGTGCGCCGCGGGTCGATGCGTGGAAAATCCGCGACGCGCGGCGCCACCTGCTCGACCGAGGCGGCCCCGCCGGGCCTGAGCACCATGCGGCGGTAGCGCGGATGGGCGGAGGGGAAGCTCCAGTCGCCTTCCATGACCGCGCGCAGGTCGTGAATGGCGAACATCGGGTCCGTCGCCTGACAGAGATCGAGGTGGATCGTGCCGTCCGCCTCCTCCCACCCGTTGCCGTGGTGGAAGTGGAAGCCGGGCGGCAACTCGTAACGACGGACCGGGGTGAGCGAATCCTTCTCCACCACGATCACGCGGGTGCCGAGCGCCGGTTGCCAGACATGGGCGTCGAGAAAGCTGATCGGGCCTGCGGCGAAGCGCTCCCGCTCCACCACGAAGGGCGAGAGCACGAGCACCAGATGGCGCCGGGTCACGACATAGTCGTGCACCATGCCGAGCGGCTCCTCCGGCAGCGCGTTGAAGGCGGCGAGCCGGCCGTCGGGATCGATGCGATAGAAGAGCAGCATCGGCTGTGGCGCCGTGACGCAGCCGATGTTCCAGCAGGTGCCGTCCGCCTCGACCTTGGGGTGGGCCGAGAAGGGCGCGCCCGCAAGGTCCGCGCGCCAGGAGACGAAGTCGCCGGCAGCCAGCGTCTCGGGATCGAACGCGAGCGCGGAGCCCCCTTCCCAGAGCGCCATGAGGCGCCCGCCGTGGGCGAGCACGGAGATGTTTGCCGCGTTCATGTCGTCGGGCGAGAGGATCGGCACGGTCTCGGGCGGCAGCGTGGCGAAGGCGGGCAGGAGACGTTTGCCTGCCTCCGTCTCCCGCCGGCGCTTCGGCGTCTCCAGAATACGGGCGCGGTGGGTCACGCCGGTTCCGCTGAAGGTGAAGGCCTGCACCATGCCGTCGCCGTCGAACCAGTGGCCGTAGCGATGGCCGAAGCGCTCGTGCTCGGCCGGGCCGTTGCGCCAGAGCACGCCCGTGAGATCGGGCGGCAGGCGGCCGGCAAGCGTCGTGAGCGGTGCGGCAAGCGTCTCGGCCTGCGCCGTGGCAAAACCCGTAAGGCGTTGCGCAGCGGAGAGCACGGGCCGGGCCTCATCGCCGCTCACCGCCCCTGCCCTGCCGGCCGCCACTAGGACCGGCAGGGCACCCAGGCCCTGCAACACCGCACGGCGCGAGGGCGCGGCCGTCATTGCTGCGCCCCAGCCGGATAGTCGATCGACACGGTGATGGAGACCACGGCCTCGCTCTCGCCCACGGTCACCGCAGCGTCCTCGAAGTTCGGCGGGCCCATGAAGCCGCGCGCGCCATTAGAAAAGCCGTGGCCTTCGGTCGGCATACCGACGACATTCTGATTGAGCGCGCCGTCGCCGTCGGCATCGTGGAAGGCCGCCACCGCATAGGCGCCGGGCACCACGTCGGCAAAGACAAAGCGCACGGCACCCTCGTCGGCACGACGGATGGACGCGGCGACCACGCCGTCATCGCCGGGGAAGGCGCCCTCCGGCACCTGCCGATGCAGCGCGACGCGCACGTCGCCGTCGGCCGAGCGCAGGCCGTCGATACGGACCTCGAGGTCCGCCGCCGCGGCCGCCGAAGCGAGCGATGCGACACAGGCAATCGTGGCCGCCAGTACTGAGCCCTTGATGGATGCGGTTCGAATGGTCATCACATATTCTCCTAAGCTTGGGGTTGGCTGACCGGGGCAGGGTGAGCAGGCCCGCGCCGCGCGTCACCGTCCGATACGCAAACGCCACGGGAATATTCGCGAATTGCAGGAATCGCCGTTCACGCTTCGTGAATTGCGCCGCTCGCTGGCCGGTCAGGCGGCGGCGCTCGTCGGCCTGGTGCTGCTCTTCGCCTTCATCGGCCCCTTCGGCACCTACGATTCGTTCGGCCTGCCCGGCCGCATCGGCTATTGGGCGGTGGCGATGGGCGGCAACTGGCTCGTCTGCGGCAGCATCATGATGCTGGCGCTCGTCACCGCAGGCGGCCAAACGATTCGCAGGCGGGCGGTGGTGACGGCAGCGGCGGCCCCTGTCGCCGCCGCCCCCGGTACCGGGGTGGTGTTCGCCGCCGAGGCGCTCTTGCGGCCGGGCTACGCCGCCGACATCTCGGTGCCCATCATCTATCTCTCTGTGGCGGTATTGATGCTGGTGATCGGGCTTGCGGTCGTCACGGTCCTCGAAGTGCGCCGCCGGCTGGCGGAGGGGGGCGTCGCCGGACGCGGCGCGGACCCGGCCGAGGCTTCAGCCGACCGCCCCGGCCCCGCGCCTGGGGCACGCTTCCTCGACCGCCTGCCCGAAAAACTCGGCCGCGACCTCGTCTATCTCAAGACCGCCGACCACTACGTGGAGGCAGTTACCACGGCAGGCTCGACCCTGGTCCTGATGCGCTTCGTCGACGCCGTTGCGGAGCTCGACGGCGCGGACGGGCTCAGGGTCCACCGCACCTACTGGGTCGCGAGCCGCCATGTGACAGGGGCTGCGCGTCGCCACGGCCGCACGACGCTCCGGCTCACCGGGGGCCATGAGGTGCCGGTGAGCCGCACGTACATGGCCGCCGCGCGCGCCGCCGGCCTGCTCTGAGCGATGCGGGCCAATCCTAGGAAAGGCAGCGGTGCGGCGCCCGGCGCCGAGCAGCGCTGGGAAGCGCGGGCGCGGGAAGGCCTCGCGGCGTTCCAGGCGGGCCGTATCGAGGAGGCATACGCCGCCTGGCGCTCCGCCGCCGCCATTGCCAGGGCGTTCACCGCGGACGACCCGCGCCGGGCGGCGAGCCGGACCCACCTCGCCCTCTGCCACGCCGCTGCCGGCAACGCCCAGGCGGCACGTCGGGCCTTCCGCCGGGCGCTCCGGGCCTGGGAGGAGGCGGAGGCCTGGGTCGCGCGCATGGGCGTGGCCCACCGAGCGCGGAGCTCGGGCTTCCATCTGCGGCTGCAAGCGAAGCATCCCGGCGGGTACGACGCCGTTGCCCGCGCGAGCTACGCCCGGCTGCTGGGCGCCGGCCGGGCAGCGGCGCTCGCAGGCGGTGCCCATCTCGCTCGCGACCCAACGGCAGCGCTGGAAGAAGCGGAGCAGAAGCGGGCGGCCGGCCTCAGCTGGCGGGACGCAGACCGGGCGCCGATACTGCGCGCCCTGGCGTCACAACGGCAGCAGGCCGGCGCCCACGAGAGGGCGCAGGATGCCCGGCAATGGGCGGAAGCGATCAAGCGTGATCCGGTCAGCTTCGGTCCGGAGCGTCTGGCGGCCCTCGCAGACGGCCAGGCTCCGAGCGATCTCAGGTGTCTCGAGGCGGCGGTCTATCTGACTCCGCTGGTTCTTCATCGTCGCTGACCGGCGGCCGGCGCCCGTGCCGCGCCAACTCCCACCACTCCTTGGCCCGACGCGGCAGGCTCTCTAGCCCGTCCGGAAGGAACATCACGGTCAGAATCAGGATCGCGCCGTAAAACAGCGGCCGCCATTCGTCGAGGCTGCGCAGCCCTTGGTCGACAACCGTCAGCACCACGACGCCCACGATGGGGCCGGCGATGGTCCGCGTGCCGCCGACGATCACCCACACCAGCACGAAGAGCATGATGTGCAGGTTGAACTGGGTCGGGTTGACTGTGCCGAGATAGTGGCCGAGGAGCCCGCCGGCGAGTCCGGCGAAGGCCGACGCCACCACCAGAGCGAAGGTCTTGTACCACCAGATATGCACACCGACCGATTCGGCCAGCACGTCCTTCCAATGGATCGCGTGCAGCGTGAGGCCGAAGCGCGAGTGCTCCAGCCGGTAGAAGATGAAGATCGTGATGACCACAATCGCGAGCGTGAGGAAGTAATAGGCGCGGGCGTCCGCCGCGACGTCGAACATACCGAGGACGGGGAGCGGAATTTCCGGCGAGGGAATGTACACAATGCCACCCGGCCCGCCGAAGGGGTCGCGGAAGCGGTTCCAGGTGAGGCGGATCGCCTCGCCCGCGGCGAACGAGCCGATCAGGAAGTAGAAGCCCTTCATCCGGAACAGCGGGAAGGCCAGCAGCAGCGCGAGGAGGCCAGTGAACGCCGCCGCCAGCGGCGCCGCGAGCCAGACCGATAGCCCCGCCTCCTTGGTGGCGAGCGCGCTGCCGTAGGCGCCGACGCCCATCATCACCACATGGCCGAGCGAGAACTCCCCGGCCAGCGTGAGGAAGCGGTAGCTCACCGCCAGGATCACGTTGATGAGCATGAAGATCAGGATGTCGAGGCGGTAGAGCGCGACCAGGAAGGGCAGCGCGCAGAAAACGGCCAGCAGCGCCGCGAGGCCACCGCCGGTCGCTATGAGCCGGCTAGACCTTCTCACCTTTACCCAGGAGGCCGGCGGGCCGCACGATCAGCACGAGCAGCATCAGCAACAGGCCGAGGATGCTCGCGATGGTGCCGTCGAGGTAGGTGGCCACGAACGTGTGGAAGAAAGTGTAGAGCACGGCGGCCAGAACGGCGCCTTCGAGACTGCCGATTCCGCCCACGATGATAACGATGAAGGCGGTCACGATCACCGGGCCGCCGATATAGGGGTAGACCCGCACCAGCGGTGCCATGATCGCGCCGGCGGCGCCCGCCATGCCGGCGCCGAGCCCCATCGCGAGCAGCGCCAGCTTGTTGATCGACATGCCCTGCAGCGCCGCCGCCTCGCGGTCCTGCGCGCAGGCGCGGAGCGCCCAGCCGAGGCGCGTGCGCTTGAGGAAGAGCCAGAACCCAATCAGCAGCACGACCGCAATGCCGAAGGCGACGAGCCGCTGCCACGGCACCAAGGCGCCCTCCAAGCCGAAGACCTGCGTCGCCCCGGGATAGAGAGGCGGGATGTGCTTCATCAGGCCGACGCCGAAGGTGACGGCCGCCAGCACCTGGAGGATCAACAGCACGCCGATCGACATGATCAGCCCGCCGAGCGGGTTGTCCCGCATCGGCTTGAACAGGATCTGCTCCATGATCAAGCCGATGATTCCCACGATGATCATGGCGGCGACGACGGCGGCGAAGAACGGCAGCTCGTGCTGCGCGTAGAGCCAGAACACGACATAGGCGCCGGCCATGAAGAACTCGCCATGGGCGAAGTTGATGACCCGCATGACGCCGAAGATGAGAACCAGGCCCACCGCCATCAACGCGACGAAACTGCTCTGCATCAGAGCGTTCACCAGCGTCTGAATAACAGTATCCACGGTCCCTCGTGCGGGTCAGGTGCAGGGCGGGGGCCGCCTGCCCGGCGACGTGCTCAACGTGCCGGGTCGGATGGGGTGGCCGCTTGTCTTGAGATAAATCTTACAATGGAAAAGCCGGGGCCGCACAGCCCCGACTCCCCCGGCGGCGGTCCGTGCTGCCGACGGACCCGCCGCTTTATTACGTAGTCGATACCGCAGGCTCCAGAGTTAGCCTTGCTCCTCGGTATGCTTGATCAACAGATCCCCGTGCTTGCTAAACCAGTCGAGGATATTGCGGTAATCGACGATTGTGGCCTTGCCGTCCTGGATCTGGACCACCGGCCAGTTGCCGACCAGTGCGTTGTCGATTCCGTAAAGCTCGCTGCCCCACCAGGCGGCATCGCCGAAGACATGGGGGCCGCGCCCGCCTTCCTTCAGCGCCGCGAACACGGCCATCGGCTCGACGGAGCCGGCCTTCTCCGCCGCCAGTCTCCACATCTCGGCGATTGCGGGATACTCCCACGTCACCGCGCTCCAAGCGTCCGGAAAGCGCTCGTTGTAGTTGGTGAAGAACTCGTTGGGGTTGTCGAAGTTGATATGCGGTTCGTTCATCGCCGCGTCGTCGAAATCCGGGAACTGGAACACGAGACCCTCGAGGAATTTCTTGCTCGTTTTCTCGATTATCCGCCCGTAGAAATCGAGGGTGCAGGAGATGATTTGCCCCTCGTAGTTCTGCAGGAACAGTTGCTCGCAGAGCAGGTTGACGAAGTCCGGATAGGCCGTGTCGAGGCACACGATGTCAGGATTCTCGGCCAGCATCGCGGTCACGACCGGCGCGAAGTCGGTGGTCGCGATGTCGAAGTACTTGTTGTAGACGACGTCGATGCCTGCCGCCTCGAACGCAGCGAGATAGGTCGCGACGGAGGGCCACCCGAGCTCGTCGTCCTGGGCGCAGATCGCCGCGGTCTTGAGCTCCGGTCGGTTCTCCGCCAGCCACTCTACGCCGGTCACGTTGTAGAGCGGATGCACCTCGGCGGGCGCCAGGTGATAGAGCGTATCGGGGGTGAGATCGCTCGGCAGCAGGGTGGTCGACAGCATCTCCTGCTTGGTGAAGAACTGCACGGCTGCCGGCGCGTCGGTTCCGCCCAGCATCATGATCATCTTGACGTCGTCCTCAAGCACCAGCTTCTTGGCGCCGATCAGGGCCCTGTCCGCCAGGTACTCGTCATCGTAAGATACGATCTCGACCATGTAGTTGTCGTCGCCGATCTTGATGCCGCCGGCCGCGTTGACTTGATCGGCCCAAATCAGGCACGCATTGCGGCCCGGCAGGGCCCAACCCGCCACTTCGCCGGTGAGCGGCCCCAGAAAGCCGAGCTTGACTACCTTCTCGGCACCCCGCGCGACATGGGGGGCGCCGAACGACGACGCGGCAACGGCGCCGGCCGCAGCCGCGGCCGTGCCCGAAAATTGCCTGCGTGTAAGTCCCTTCTTGCCCATGATTGGTCTCCCTGTTGGGTGCGGCTGCGCGGGGCGCCGTGGCGCGGCGCCATCTGTCGGAGCAGCCAGATCAATTTCGCCCCTATTGCGAAATCGTCAGGCAAAACCGTATTCGCTGTCATTGATCGGAGTCAAGACCGCGCGATAAATTAGGTCGCGAATACGAGTTGTTGGTTGGACCAATCATAATAGCGCAAGGCAACTATTTGGTTGTATCAATCAAATGTTAGGTGAATTGATGCCGCCACTGACAGTCGAGCGTCTACCGGCCCCGAGTCCACTATGCTATCCTGCGCTGTAGACATCATCGTTCGATCGACCGTGTGCCGTTTCCTCGCCGCAGACCGGTCGAAGACGCCAGACGGGGCGGGAGCGGCGACGCGACGAAGAGAAGGGGGAGGCCCGATGGCGCGTGATCCGAAGTATGACTGCTTGTTCGAGCCGATTCGGATCGGTCCGAAGACCATGAAGAACCGCTTCTATCAGGTTCCCCACTGCAACGGCGCAGGCTCGGAGCGGCCGGGCGCCCAGGCCGCCTTCCGCGGCATGAAGGCCGAGGGCGGCTGGGGCGGAATCTGCACCGAATACGCCTCGATCCATCCGGAATCCGACGATGTGCATCGGGTCTCGGCCCGCATCTGGGACGAGGGCGATGTCATCAACCTCGGTCACATGTGCGACGAGATTCACAGGCATGGCGCGCTGGCCGGGATCGAGATGTGGTACGGCGGAGCCCACGCGCCCTGCATGGAGAGCCGCGCCGTGCCCCGGGGGCCCAGTCAGATCGCGTCTGAGTTCGAATCGCGCACCTACCCGCGCGAGGCCGACGAAGACGACATCAAGGACCTGATCCAGATGTATGTCGACGCCGCAATCCGCGCCGAGCGTGCGGGCTTCGACATCATTTACGTCTACGGCGCGCACAGCTATCTGCCGCTCCAGTTCCTGTCCAAGTTCTACAACAAGCGCACCGACAAGTACGGCGGCAGCTTCGAAAACCGGGCGCGCTTCTGGCTCGAGTCCATGGCTGCGGTGAAGAAGGCGGTGGGCGACACCTGCGCCGTGGCGACCCGCTTCGCCATCGACACCCTTTACGGGGCGGAGGGCGTCGAGGTCGGCGACGACGGCTTCAAGTTCGTCGAGCTCGCGACCAAGGAGGGGGTGGTCGACCTTTGGGACGTCAACATCGGCGACATCGCCGAATGGGGCGAGGACGCAGGCCCTTCGCGCTTCTACAAGGCCAACCACCAGAAGCCCTGGGTCAAGGACGTGAAGAGCATCGCCAACGTGCCGGTGCTCGGCGTCGGCCGCATGACCAGCCCCGATGACATGGCGCAGATCGTGACCTCGGGCCAGGCGGACATCATCGGCGCCGCCCGGCCCTCGATCTCCGACCCCTTCCTGCCCAACAAGATCGAGGAGGGCCGCCTCGACGACATCCGCGAGTGTATCGGCTGCAACATGTGCATCTCGCGCTGGGAGATCGGCGGGCCGCCGCTCATCTGCACCCAGAACGCCACCTCGATGGAAGAGTATCGGCGCGGCTGGCATCCCGAGAAGTTCGAAAAGGCGCCGGACCCGTGCTCGGTCCTCGTGGTCGGTGCAGGGCCCGCCGGAATGGAGTGTGCCCGCGTGCTCGGCGAGCGTGGCTACGACGTGCATCTACGCGAGGCCGATGGCGAGCTCGGCGGCTGCATGCGCTATATCCAGCGCTTCCCCGGCCTTGCCGAATGGGGCCGGGTGACGAGCTACCGCCAGATCCAGCTCGACAAGCTGAAATCGGTGGAGGTGCACACCGGCGTCGGCTTCATGAGCGCCGACGACGTGCTCACCTACGGCGCCGACCGGGTCGTCGTCGCCGTCGGCTCCCACTGGGCAACCGACGGGCTCAGCAGCGTTACCCACGCGCCGATCCCCGGCGTCGACGCGAGCCACGCGCAGGTGTGCACGCCGGAGCAGGTCATGGCCGGCAAGGATGTCGGCGACCGGGTGATCGTGCTGGAGGCCGAGGGCTACTACACCGGCGCGAGCGTCGCCGAGTACCTCGCCGACCAGGGCAAGCAGGTGACGATCATCACCCAGCTCGGCTCCTCGGTGCATTACACCGACTTCACGCTCGAGGCCCCCAACCTGCATCGGATGATGCACGAGAAGGGGATCAAGGAGCTGAGCTCCACCTGGGTGCACTCGGTCGAGACCGGCAACGAGGTCACCGTCCGCGCCTACCCGATCTTCGGCGACGGCTACCGCCGGAGCGCCGATCCGCGCACCGGCGAGCTGCCGCGCACGGCCAACACCCATATCGACGAGCTCAGCTGCGACACGCTGGTCGTCGCCACGGGCCGGCTCTCCAACAGCGCCCTCTTCAGCGAGTTGAAGGCGCGCAAGGACGAGTGGGCCGCCGAGGAGATCGACGCCATCTTCCATATCGGCGACTGCTACGCGCCCCGGATGATCGCAGACGCGGTATTCGACGGTCACAGGATCGCCCGCGAGTTCGAGGCCGAGAACCCGCAGTACCCGCTGCCGTGGATCAGGGAGCGCCAGATCTGGGGCGGCGAGACCTACCCGTCGCTGCCGGCGAACGGCGGCGCGTAGCGTCGCGCGGATACGCGCGCGGGGGCGCGCGATGCAAGCGTAGCAAGCGCCCGCGACTGAGGGATAAGAAAGGGAGTCTGCCCATGAGTACACGTGAATCGGCGCTGGCCGCGCACCATCGGGCGCTCGGCTCCAACCTCGAGGACTGGAACGGCATGGGGGCGCCGTGGACCTACCACAGCGATCCCTGCGACGAGCATGACGCGGTGCGGGAGAGAGCGGGCCTGTTCGACGTCTCGGGGCTCAAGAAGGTCCGTGTGCGCGGCAGCGACGCTGCCGCCGTCTGCGACCACGTGATTACCCGCGACATGTCGCGAATACCCATCGGGCGTTCGGCCTACGGGCCGGTCTTGCAGGATGACAGCGGCATCTGCGACGACGCCATTATCTTCACCCTGGCCGATGACGACTTCCTCGTCGTCCACGGCGCAGGCGCCTGCATGGAGCGGCTGCAGGAAAGCGCCGAGGGTAAGCAGGTGAGTATCGCCTTCGACGACGATCTGCACGATATCTCGCTGCAGGGGCCTGCGTCGGTGGGCATTCTCGACCCGCACACCCCGATCGACCTGCCCGCGCTCCGCTACTTCCACCAGGCCGAGACCACGCTCTTCGGCCGGCCGGTCCTGATCTCGCGCACCGGCTATTCCGGCGAGCGCGGCTACGAGATCTTTGCCACCGCCGAACACGTGGTGCCGCTCTGGGAAGAGATTCTCGAGCGCGGCGCGGGCGCCGGTATCGTCCCCTGCTCCTTCACCTGCCTCGACAAGATCAGGGTGGAGGCTGCGCTTCTCTTCTATCCCTACGACATGACCGAGGCGAACACGCCTTGGGAGGTGACCATGGGCTGGTCGGTCTCGCGCAAGAAGGGCGATTTTCGCGGCAAGGACGCGGTGTTCGCTCGCAAGGGGCAGGAGAAGGTGCTCATGGTCGGCGTCGTGGCCGATCACGACGACGCGGTGGAGGCGGGCGCCGCGCTCACCCTCGCCGGCGAGCGGGTCGGCGTCGTCAACAGCCCGGCCTGGTCGCACCGGTTGAAGAAATCCCTCGCGCTTTGCCACGTGGCACCGCACGCAGCGGCCGAGGGCACTCAACTCGGGGTCGAGGGCGAGACGATGCAGTGCGCGGCGACGGTCTCGCAGATTCCGTTCTACGACCTGGAAAAGACCCGCACCCACACCTGATCGCCTAGCGTCCATATCACGGGCTTGGGATGGGCCTCGGCGCGGGGCCATCGGGCCGCGCCGGGCGGAAGAGGTGGCTGGGGGACCAGGATTCGAACCTGGACCTACGGAGTCAGAGTCCGCTGTCCTGCCGTTAGACTATCCCCCAGCAGGCCGTCGCCCGAAACTTATGACATGGGGCGGGCGTGTCAACCGATCGTCCAGCCGCGCACGCCGGGCAGCGCGCAGCGATAGTCGCCCATAAACCCATTCGGGTGCGTTGCCAGGCGCGGGCGCACACGGTGTAATGACCCCTAAGCCGGCGCCGGGGAGCGGGCGCCCCGGCAATCGGAGCAAGCACAGTGAGCGATCGGCCCGGCCCTTCATTCGGCGCGCTCGACCTCGGCACGAACAACTGCCGGCTCCTCGTCGCGCGCCCGAAGGGAGAAGGCTTCCGCGTCGTCGATGCCTTCTCCCGCATCGTGCGGCTCGGCGAGGGCGTGGCGCGATCGGGGCGGCTCTCCGAGCAGGCGATCGAGCGGACCATCGGTGCGCTCAGGGTCTGCGCCGGCAAGCTGAGAAAGGGTGGCGTCAATCGCTATCGGGCGGTGGCGACCGAGGCCTGCCGGCGGGCGGAGAATCGCCAGGCGTTCATCGACCGTGCCGACGACGAGACCGGGCTTTCGATCGAAATCATATCGCCGGCCGAGGAAGCGCAGCTTGCCCTTGAGGGCTGCATGCCCTTGTTCGACCGGACGATGCAGCATGTGCTGCTGCTCGATATCGGCGGCGGCAGCACGGAGCTCATTTGGGTCCGTCTCGATGACGGCCGGCCGCCAGTGCTCGCCGCGTGGAGCTCCATCGGTCACGGGGTCGTGTCGCTCGCCGAACGCTACGGCGGCGATCGGATCGGCCGCGCGGTCTATGCCGCAATGGTCGCCGAAATCGAGGCCGAGATCGGCCCCTTCGCCGAGACCCATGGCATCCGTAAGGGCGCCGGCGACAACACCGTTCAGCTCCTCGGCACTTCGGGCACCGTCACCACCATCGCCGGCATTCATCTCGCTCTCCCCCGCTACGACCGGCAGCAGGTGGACGGCCTCCGGCTTCAGTTCGACGACGTGCGGGCCGTGATCGAGACGGTCATCGATCAGGACTATGCTGCCCGTGCGGCACAGCCCTGTATCGGACCGGGTCGCGGGGACGTGATGGTCGCGGGCTGCGCCATCCTCGACGCGGTCATGGCCGCCTGCCCGGCCGGGCAGCTCGATGTCGCCGACCGGGGGCTCCGCGAGGGGATGCTGCTCAGGATGATGCGGGCGGCGCGGACCGAACGCAGGGAGAGCGCGTCGCCGTGACCGCAGGCGACGACGGCAGCCCTCAGAAGCGCCGGGCACCGGTCAGGCTGAAGCGCGCGCGCCGCCGCAAACCGTCGTCGACCCGCTGGCTGGAACGCCAGCTCAACGACCCCTACGTCCGCGCGGCGCGCGAGGCCGGCTACCGCTCCCGCGCCGTCTACAAGCTGATCGGCCTCGCCGAGACGGGGGACATCCTCCGGCCGGGGCAGCGGGTGGTCGACCTAGGCGCCGCGCCCGGCGGCTGGAGCCAGGTGGCAGCGGCGCGGGTGGGGAAGCGCGGGCGCGTGGTCGCGGTCGACCTCGCCGAGATAGAGCCGATCGAGGGTGTCGTCGTGCTCAAGATCGACGCATGCGGCGCCGACGCGTTCGACGAGATTCGCGCCGCGCTGGGAGGCCCGGCCGACCTGGTGATGAGCGACATGGCGGCGCCGACCACCGGTCATGCGCCGACCGATCGCCTGCGCGTCTCGGCGCTCTGCGAGACCGCGCTCGATCTCGCGGAACCGCTGCTCGCTCCAGGCGGGTGCTTTCTCGCCAAGCTGCGCCAAGGGGGCGACAGCGCGCTCCAGATCCGGCTGCGCCAAGCCTTCGCACGGGTGCGGAACGCCAAGCCGCCGGCGAGCCGCGCCGACTCCGCGGAGACTTACGTGCTCGCCACGGGCTACCGCGGCGCGGCAAGCGGACTGAGCACGCAGGCTAAAGCGAGCCCGTCTTCGACGGGTTCTGCCTAATACCCCTTGGGCGCCGCCTCGATATCGTCCTCCAGCTCCGTGGCGGTGACGATCGCCGCATCCACCGCGTCCGCCATCACATCGAGGCTCATCGATGGGAACTCGTGCTCGGGATAGGCGGCGCGCGCGACATAGCCCGGCGTGCACGGCACATGGATGAAACCCGCGCGCGTCGGCAACGCCTTCTCACGCACGAGATGGAGCGCGGTGTACATGATCTGGTTGCAGAGATAGGTGGACGCCGTATTTGAGATCTTGGCCGGGACCGCGCGGTCGTTCATCGCCGCCACCATGGACTTGATCGGCAGCGTGGACCGATAGGCGAAAGGGCCGTCGGCGAACACGGGCTCGTCGACCGGTTGGGCATCGGCGTTGTCCGGCACCGGGAAGTCCCTGATGTTGGCCGCGGTCCGCTCGACCGAGACCACCGGACTGCCGGGATAGAGCCCGAGGCTGATCCATATGTCCGGCCGGTGAGTGTCGAGGGCCTCGTCCACGAGGGGCGTGATGCGCTCGCTCTCCACCGGCACACGGATCGTAATCAGCTCGACGTCGGCAAAGTTGCGCTCCCGCGCCCGGTCGAGCAGATTGAGGGTGGGGTTCTCGCTTGCGTGAGACCAGGGCTCGTAGCCGGTCAGCACCACTCGTTTCGCGGCCATGGCAGTGTCTCCCAGGGTCGGTGACTTGCCCGAGGCTCGCGCGGATCGACCGCCGATGCAACCGCCAGGGGTCGGCTCTACTGTGCTCCCCTCGACGCCTTCGCCTTCTCGAAGTGGCGGAGCGCGGTGTCGAACTTGTCGCGGCACCCGGGATTGCAGAAGCCGACGACTTCGCCGTTGTACTCGGTCAGGGAGTCGGCTTGTACCGGCTCCCCCGACCAGGGGCAGGTATCGTTGATTCAGTCGGCGATCTCCAATTCAGTCATCGCGCCTCTCGTTCGTTTCCGATCAAGTCCGGCAAGATTATTCGCGGTAGTCGGGCTCGGTGCGGTCGAGAATCCGCTTGATCGCCGCGAAATGCTCGAGCGCGTAACGGTGCCTGTTGTCCCGCGACAACTGGCTCACGGTTTCCGCCTGCATCTCGGGCGGGATCGGCTTGAGCGGGCGGCCCGTGCTCATGGCGAGGATCTGAACCATCGCCGCGCGCTCCAGATAGTAGAGGTCGTCGTAGGCCTTGGCGACGTCGGTGCCCCCCACCATCAGGCCGTGATTTCCCATGAAGAGGATGTCGGCGCCGTCCATCGCGCGGGCCACGCGGTCGCCCTCGCTTTCGGCAAGGGCGACGCCCTGATACGCCCGGTCGTAGGCGATGCGATGGCTGAAGCGGAGCGCGTTCTGGCTTACGGGCTCCAGCCGGCCGTCCTCGATCATGGCGAGCGCCAGCACCTGGGGCTGATGGGTGTGCATCAGGCAGCGCAGATCCGGTCGCGCCCTGTGGAGGGGGGCGTGCAGACAGACGGCGGTCTCCTCCACTTCTCCTTCGCCCTCGATCACGCGGCCGTCCAGGTCCACGACGAGGAGCGTGCTGGCGCGCACCTCGCTCCAGTGGGTGCCGTAGGCGATCAGCAGGAAGCGGTCGCTGCTTCCCGGCAGCATGAGGGAGAAGTGGTTGCAGACGCCCTCGTTGAGCCCGTGATGGCAGGCCATCCGATAGGCCGCCGCCAAGTCGATCCGCGCCTCGCGCTCAGTCTCGCTCATCGTTCCTCCGCCGCTTCCGCCCGCAGGCCACCCGCGCGCCCTCGCACGGCCGAGCCGAACCGGGCACAATCGGCCGGCGACCCGGATGTTCGAACGTGGGGGACGGGCCGATGCGGGCCGCCGACTGGTACTTCGATTTTCTCTCTCCTTTCTCCTATCTGCAACTCGTCCAATTCGACCGGCTGCCGCCGGACCTCACGATCACCTATCGCCCGGTTCTCTTCGCAGGGCTCCTCGGCCATTGGGAGCACAAGGGGCCTGCGGAGATTCCGGCCAAGCGCGTGCACACCTATCGCTGGTGCCACTGGTACGCGGCACGCCACGGCATCCCCTTTCGCATGCCGCCGGCGCATCCGTTCAACCCGCTGCGCCCGCTCCGGCTGGCCGTCGCCCACGGTGCCGAGCCTGCGCTCATACGCGCGGTCTTCGACGCCATATGGGCCGAAGGGCGCGACGTCTCCCGCGACGACGAGTGGCAGGGGCTCACCGAGCGGCTCGCCATCGCGGACGCCGACGAGGCCATCGCCCGGCCCGAGGTCAAGGAGGCGCTGAAGAAGAGCACCGAGGAGGCCGCCAGGCGCGGGGTCTTCGGTGTCCCCACCTTTGCCATTGGCGGCGAGCTCTTCTGGGGCCTCGACGCGACCGATCTGGTGCTGGACTATCTGAACGATCCAGGGCTGCTCGAGACGGGCGAATACGCCCGCATCGCCAACCTGCCCATCGCCCAGGCGCGCAAGCTTTAGCCCGCAACGCGTCGCCTCAGGAAGGCGATGAAGATGAGTGCGGTCGCGAACATGATCAGGCTGTAGGTGGCCGCAGGCACGGCGACGAGGCCGCCACCGAACAGAAGCGTCGCCACGGCGATGGCGAGGGTGCCGTTCTGCACCCCGCATTCGATGGAGATGGCGATACGCCGGCGCGGGCCGGTCGCGAAGAGCCTCGCGAGGAAGTAGGCCAGGACCATCATCACGACGTTCAGCACCACCGTGACGGGGCCTGCCTGGCTCATGTAGGCGACGACGTTCTCTCGTTCCTGGTAGACCGCCGCGGCCAGGACCAGCACGAAGAGCAGCGCCGAGATCCTGCGCGCGGTGGGGTGGACCCTTGTGGCGAATCCCTCGGCCCAGCGCCGGATCGCGAGGCCGATCAGAGCCGGCAAGGTGACGATTAGGAAGACGCTGACCGCGGTTTCGGCAACGGAGATATCGCCCGCATCGCCGCCCACAAACCGGGTGTAGGCGAACACGACGATGAGCGGGATCGTGATGACGCTGAGCAGACTGACGACGGCGGTGAGCGATATGGACAATGCCACGTCGCCGCGTCCGAAGGCCGTGAGCAGATTGGAGGTCACCCCGCCGGGCGCCGCGGCGATGATCATCACCCCGAGAGCCACTTCGGGCGGGAGCGGCCAGACGCTGACCAGGACGAAGGCCACCGCCGGCAGGAGCACCACCTGCGACACGGCACCCACGAGGAAGTCGCGCGGGTGCTTCGCAACCCGGGCGAAATCGCCGAAGGTGAGCCCGAGCCCGAGCGAGAGCATGATGAACGCGAGGGCAATCGGCAACACGACGTCCGTCACGATCCCCATGCCCGCGTCCCCCTCGCTGACGGAACTGAACCGGAGTTCTTGAAAAGTGCGTCATGCCGGCCCGGGGCACAAGCGCACCGCGTCCGCGCGGGATCGAGCGCGCGGCCGCCAGGTGCGGCAAACGCTAGCCGGGGATCGCCTCATCGATGGCGCGGATCAGGCGTTCGACCTCGCCCATTGTGTTGTAGTGGACCATGCTCGCGCGGACGATGCCGCCACGGGCAGCGAGGCCGAGGGCCTCGACACAGCGGGGGGCGTAAAAGTCGCCTGCGCCGATGGCGACCTTGTGGGCGCTGACGGCGCGGGCGATCTCGCCGGCTTCGCGGCCATCGACCGCGAAGGAGAAGGTCGGCGCCCGCACGTGCCGATCGGCGCTCGGGTTGCCGATGAGGCGGACGCCGGGCTTCGATGCGAGGAAATCCAGCAGCGGCGCGCCGAGCGCCTCCTCATGCGCCGCGATGCGCTCGAAGATCGCGGCGAGCCGGCCGTGGAGCGGCCGGTTGGTCTCTCCCTCATGGTGGACGTGGAGCGCGTCGAGATAGGCGGTGATGCCGGCGAGACCGGCGCTCAGCTCGTGGTTGGGGCCGCCCGGGTTCAGCTTCAGCGGCAGCTCGTCGTCGAGGAAGAAGTGGTTGAGCGGCGCTGCCCGCTCAAAGTGCGCGCGCTTGCCGTAGAGGAGCGCCAGGTGCGGCCCGTAGAGCTTGTAGGTCGAGCAAAGGTAGAAATCGACATCCCACGCCTTCACGTCGATGGCGCGGTGCGCCCCGTAGGCGACTCCATCCACGCAGGCGCGCGCACCGGCATCGTGAATCATGCGCACCAGCGCCGGCACATCGGTGAAGCTGCCGGTGATGTTGGAGCAGTGGCCGAAACAGACCGCGCGTGTGCGCTCGTTCAGCAGCGCGGCGAGCCCCTCCGGCTCCAGCGTCAGGGTTTCCTCATCGAAGCGCCACTCGCGCACCCTGATCCCATCGGCTGCGAGCTTGCGCCAGGCGCCGACATTCGCCTCGTGATCGAGATTGGTGACAATGATCTCGTCCCCCTCCCGCAAACCGGGCCTCAGCGCCTGGGCGAGGAGGAACACGTTCATCGAGGTGGAGGGCCCGATCATCACCTCTTCGGGCTCGGCGTTGATCATCGCGGCCATCGCCCGGTGGCTCTCGGCGATCATCTCGGCGGCGCGGGCCGAGGCGGGGTAGGCCGCGCCCGGCTGCACCTGACACTCGGTCATGTAGGTGCGGATGCGCTCGAGCGCCTGCGACGCGACGAGGGTGCCGCCCGCGTTCTCGAACAGCGCCCACGGGCCTGCGAGCGCGGGGAAGTGCGCGCGGGCGAAGGCGGTATCGAGCGGCGCTTCCGCCCCGCCCTCAGTCATGCGGCCTCGCCGTTCGCCGTTATTCGGTCGGGCCGCCGGCCTCGGTCCAGGCCTGAAAGCCGCCGGTCAGGTTCGCGACCCCGGCGTACCCCATGTCCTGCAAGGTCTTGGTCGCGAGCGCAGACCGCCCACCGGAGGCGCAGTAGACGACCAGCCGCTTGTCGGCCGAAAGCGCCGGGTTGTGCATCGGCGAGGCCGGGTCGGCGATGAACTCCAGGAAGCCGCGCGGCGCGGCCACGGCGCCGGTAATGGCGCCAGCGGCATGCTCGGCCCGCTCGCGCACATCGACGAAGACCGCGTCCTCGCCGCCCGCGAGCGCAAGCGCCTCATCCACCGAGATGCTGGCGACCTCGGCCAGCGCCTCGCCGATCAGTTGCATGGATGGCGTCACCATGATCCCTCTCCTCCCGCAGCCGTCACAGGGCAGGCGCCGTACACGCTCAGTCCACCTTCGCGGCCACCGCTTCGATCTCGACCAGCCACTCCGACAGCGCCAGCGCCGGCACGATGATTGCGGTCGACGCCGGGCGTACGCCGCCGAGCGCCTTCTTCCGCGCCGCCGCGTAGGCCGGGAAGTTCTCTTCGCCCACGATGTAGCCGGTGATCTTGACGATGTCCTCGACGCCCATGCCGCCTTCGGCGAGCAGTGCCAGGACGTTGGCCCAGGTCTGATCGGCCTGGGCGGCGAAGCCGTCCGCCGTCTTGCCGTCGGGCGCCGCGCCCACCTGGCCTGCGGTGTAGATCAACCGGGCGCCCGGCGGGATCTCCAGCGCCTGGCTGTAGCCGCCGCCGAAGGCCTCGACGACGGTGGCCGGATTGTGCCGCTTCAGCATGATGCCTCCTCCTCAATCTGGGCCGAGTCTGTTGCCCAATCACTCTAGGGTCGGGCTTGGCAGGTGTCTATCGAGCCTGCGCGGCGCCGGTTATGCCGCTTCGGTGGCGAGCCGGTGCGCGGTCTCGATCAGCGCATCGACCTCGCCGTCCTCGGTGTCGTGGCGGGTGACGAGGCGGATCGTGGTCGTCGCGGGATCGGTCTCCGGCCAGCTGTAGAAGAGGACGCCGGCCTCGGCCAGCCCGTCGATGACCGCCCGCGGCAGGGTGACGAAGAGCTCGTTGGCCTCCGCCGGCGCCGCAAGCGACGCGCCGGGTATTGCTTCAAGGCCGGCGGCAAGGCGGCGTGCCTGGCGGTTGGCGCGTTCAGCCAGCCTGAGCCAGAGGCCGTCCGCGATGTAGGCCGCGAGTTGGGCCGAGACGAAGCGCATCTTGGAGAGAAGCTGCCCGGCCCGCTTGTGGCGAAAAGCCAAATCGCCGGCGCCCTCATGATCGAAGAGGACGATGGCCTCGGCCGCCAGCGCGCCGTTCTTGGTCGCACCGAAGGAAAGCGCATCGACGCCGGCCCGCCAGGTGAGGTCGGCCGGGCTCCTGCCGCTGCCGGCAACTGCATTGGCGAAGCGGGCACCATCCATATGGACCGCAAGCCCGTGGTTGCGTGCGATGCCGGTCAGCACCCCGAGCTCGTCCGCCGTGTAAATTTGGCCCATCTCGGTCGACTGGGTGAGGCTGAGGCAGGCCGGCTGCGACCAGTGGACCTCGCCTGTGCCGGCAGCGGCGAGCGCTGCCTCCAACGCCGCCGGCACGATCTTGCCGAAGCGTTCCTCGATGCCCGTCACCTTGGCGCCGCCGGTCATGAACTCGGGCGCGCCGCACTCGTCGTTCTCGACATGGGCGGCGCGGCCCGCATAGATCACGCCCCAGGGCGGCGTCAGCGTGGCGACAGCCAGAGAGTTTGCCGCGGTCCCGGTCACCACCGGGAAGACCCTGACCTCGGTCTCGAATAGCTCGGAGAACGCAGGCTCCAGGCCTTCCGTCCAGGGATCGCCGCCATAGGGTGTGGCGCTTCCGCGCGCCGCTTGGGCTACCGCGTCGACGATCTCCGGCGCGGCGGAGGCCACGTTATCGCTGCGAAAATCCATTCCTATCCGTCCTCGCTTCCGTTCTCGGCCGTCTCGCTGTCGAGTTCGAGTCCGAGCGGCAGGAACGCCGAGCCGTCCTCTGTCGGCCGCCAGACCATGGTGGCGCCAGCCCTGCCGTCTGCCACGGCGGTAATCAGCCAGACCATCGCTGGCTCGAAGATCATGGAGCGATCGGTTTCCGAAGGTTCGGCGCTGCCGTTGGGGTGAGAGTGATAGACGCCGATGACCGAGTCCGGGCTCTCCCGAAGGTCACGCTCCAGGCGCAGGCGGAGCTTGGGATCGACCTCGAAACGCCGGGTGCGCGGCGGCTCCGCCACGTTGGCGCTCGCCTCCACCGCGTTTACGAAATACCTCTCGCCGGGCTCGCAGCGGCCGACGAGCAGCCCGCACGCTTCCTCCGGATAGGCTTGCTCCGCGGCCCGCTCGATGGCCTGCAACTGCTCCGGTGTGAGCCGGACCGCCGCGCCGCTCACGGCGCTCCCTCGAGCCCGATATTGGCAACCGTGCCGCCGCTGCGCAGGTCGACGATCACAATCCGCTCGCCGGCGTCGGGCACCGCAACCACGAGGATGAGCCGATGGCCCGCCGCGGTCATCCGCCGCACCTGCGAGCCCGCGGGCAGCCCAAGGTCGCCGAGCGCGGGAAGCGCCGTCGCCTCCGGCAGGGCGCCCGTGGCCGCTTCGCCGGTGGCGTCCGTGGCCTCGTCCCCGGTGAGCTCGGCCAGCTCGCCGCTCTTCTCGACGAGCTTGATCCCGATCACGACAAGGCCTGCCGCAATCATCACACCGAGAACGATGACGATGACCTTGAGATAGGTGATCATGGCCCGTACCGGATATGAGCACCGCCGCCGAATCGCGCCGTCGGTTCACCGTCGCTCGGGCGGACGGTCGCGCGCGGCTCGACCGGCTGCTGGCAGACCACGTGCCGGCGCTCTCCCGCTCGCGGCTCAAAAACTTGATCGAGGCCGGCCGGGTCTCGATCGCGGGCGAGACGATAACGGAGCCCGGATATCGGGTCAAACCGGGGCAAGCGGTGACGCTCGTCATCCCGCCGCCGACCGACGAGACCCCTCGCGCCCAGGCGATTCCGCTCCAGGTTGCCTATGAGGACGACGATCTGATCGTGGTGGACAAGCCGGCCGGGCTGGTCGTCCACCCGGCGCCGGGCAACCCCGATCGCACGCTGGTCAATGCGCTCCTCGCCCACTGTGGCGCGAGCCTCTCCGGCATCGGCGGCGTGCGGCGGCCCGGTATCGTCCATCGTCTCGACAAGGACACCAGCGGCCTCATGGTCGCGGCCAAGAACGATGCCGCGCACCACGGGCTTTCGGCACAGTTCGCCACGCGGCAGCTGAGCCGGACCTATCGCGCGGTTGTGTGGGGCATACCGAGGCCCGGCGAAAGGCGGATCGAGGGCGCCATCGGGCGCGACCCCCGTAACCGCAAGCGGATGGCCGTGCGCGAAACCCGCGGCAAGCCGGCAGTCACGCGCTATCGTGTGTTACAATCGTCGGGCGCGCTCTGGAGCCTCGTCGAGTGCCGGCTGGAGACCGGGCGCACCCACCAGATCAGGGTCCATATGGCGCACATCGGCCACCCGCTCCTGGGCGATGCACTCTATGGCGGCGCCCGCAGGCGTCGCCTCGACGAGCGCATGCTTGCCATGCTCGCGCACTGCCCGCGCCAGGCGCTGCATGCGACAGCGCTCGGTTTCGTCCACCCCGTGAGCGGCGCGGAACTCGCCTTCGAGAGCCCGCTTCCAGCGGATATGCGGGCGCTTATCGAGGCGTTGTCCGCCGCCGGCTAGCGGTGGCAAGAAACTGTTATAAGTATTCCATAACGCGGCTATAACACTTATGTGACGTGCGCAGATTTGCCTTGAAAACGCCTCTTTTACCCGCCAATTCTTGTCATGTACCCGCAGGGTCGGCCAAAGAGCCGGGCGCGGCTCCTGCGACAGATCGGAGGGGCTCTTTAGTAAGGAGGGATGGAAGATGACATCGCGAGCCGTCCCAATACCGGCGACAGTGGAGGGGAGCGGCGTCTCCCGCTATCTCCGCGAGATCCGGCAGTTTCCGCTCCTCGCACCCGAAGAGGAGTTCATGCTGGCCAAGCGCTGGCGCGAGCACGACGATTCCGAGGCGGCACACCGGCTCGTGACCAGCCACCTGCGCCTGGTGGCCAAGATCGCGATGGGCTATCGCGGCTACGGACTGCCGGTGAGCGAGCTGATCTCCGAGGGCAATATCGGCCTCATGCAGGCGGTGAAGCGCTTCGATCCGGATCGCGGCTTCCGCCTTGCGACCTATGCGATGTGGTGGATCCGCGCCTCGATTCAGGAATACGTCCTGCACTCCTGGTCGTTGGTGAAGATGGGCACCACGGCGGCGCAGAAGAAGCTCTTCTTCAACCTGCGCAAGCTGAAGGGCGAGATCGAGGCGATCGACGACGGCGATCTGACGCCCGAGCAGGTCGAGCATATCGCAACGACGCTCAACGTCCCGGCTGCCGACGTGATCTCCATGAACCGGCGGATGCTGGGCCCCGACCAGTCCCTCAACGCACCGGTCCGCGAAGAAGGCGGCGGCGAGTGGATGGACTGGCTGGAGGATCCCGGCGAGAGCCACGAGACTGATATTCTCGAAGCGAACGAGTTGGACCACCGCAGGCAGCTCTTCAGGGACTCGCTCGATGTGCTCACCGACCGCGAGCAGCACATCCTGGCCGAGCGGCGCCTGAAGGAAGAGCCCTCGACGCTGCAGGAGCTGAGCCAAGTCTACGGGGTCTCGCGCGAGCGTATCCGCCAGATCGAGGAGCGCGCCTTCAAGAAGCTGCAGAAAACGATGCGCGCGGCGCACCGCCGGCAGCGGGAAGAGGCGGCGTCAGCGGCGCTCCCCTAAAACCGAACGAACTTCGCCAAGCGAAAGGGCCTGCTCCGTCACCGGGGCAGGCCCTCTTCGTCTTCTCTCGGTCTCTATCTCCGCGCCCGCCTTAGCGGCCCATGTCGTAGTACTCCCGGTTGGGGCGCATATCGATGGCGGCGGCGAGCCGGTTGGTCATGTTGTAGAAGCCCGCGACCTCGGCGATGTCGAAGATGTCGGCGTCGTCGAAGCCTGCCTTGCGGAGCGCCGCGCGGTCGGCGGCGCCCACGGAATCCGGGCTCTCGCTGAGTTTCCAGGCGAAATCAAGCATCGCGCGCTGGCGCCTCGAGAGCGGCACCGCACGGTAGTTGGCGACGAGCTGGTCGCCCAGGATCGGATCGCCGGAGAGGACGCGGACCTGCGCACCGTGGGCCACCAGGCAATAGTGGCAATGGTTCACGCAGGAGACGACGACGGCGATCATTTCCCGCTCCAGGGGAGAGAGGCCGGAGTCGCCCAGCATCAGTTCATTGTTGTAGCGGCGGAACAGCTCGAACTTGCGCGGCCTCAGCGTGTAGGAGCGGAGCACGTTCGGCACGAAGCCGATCTTCTCCAGGCAGCGCGCGAAGACCGCGCGGATCTCGGGCGGGTTCTTGCGCTGATCGGGTATGCGCAGCGCGTGGACGCGCTCCTCCTTGCGCGTGCGCGGCGCTCGCTTTGCCGGCATGGCTCTCTCCCCTGACGGTGGACGGCTTGAACGGGCGTCGGCGGGCGGCGACGCCTCAGCCGCACTGGGCGCGGTGGCGCAGCAGATGGTCGGCCAGCACGCAGGCCATCATCGCCTCACCCACCGGGACCGCGCGGATGCCGACGCAGGGATCGTGCCGGCCCCCGGTCGAGACCTCGGTCTCGGCGCCGTCGCGGGTGATGGTGCGGCGGGGCGTGCGGATCGAGCTTGTGGGCTTGACCGCAAAGCGGACCACGACCGGCTGACCGGTGGTGATGCCGCCGAGCACGCCGCCGGCATTGTTACCGAGAAAGCGCGGTGTCTCGCCCTCCATGCGGATCTCGTCGCCGCTCTCGTCGCCGCTCATGGCAGCAGCGGCGAAACCCGCGCCGATCTCGACGCCCTTGACCGCGTTGATGCTGACCATGGCGGCGGCGAGATCGGCATCGATCTTGCCGTAGACCGGTGCACCCAGCCCCGCCGGCACGCCGTCCGCCTCCACCTGGATAACAGCACCGAGGGAGGTGCCGGCCTTGCGGGCCGCATCGAGTGCCGCCTCCCAGTCGGGCACTGTCTCGGCATCGGGGCAAAAGAGGGGATTGCGCGCGGTCTGCTCCCAGTCCCAGCGCTCGCGGTCGACGCCGATTTCGCCGACCTGAATGACGGCGCCCCGGATCGTCACCCCCGCGCCCAGAATCTTTTGCGCGACTGCGCCGGCGGCCACGCGCATCGCCGTCTCCCGCGCGCTGGCCCGCCCGCCGCCCCGGTAATCGCGGATGCCGTACTTCGCGTCGTAGGTGAAATCGGCGTGGCCTGGGCGGTACGTCTCCTTGAGCGGGCCGTAGTCGCGGCTCCGCGCATCCTCGTTCTCGATCACGAGCGCGATGGGTGTGCCGGTGGTCTGGCCCTCGAAGACGCCCGAGAGGATGCGCACGGTGTCGGACTCGCGCCGCTGCGTGACGAAGCGGGAGGTGCCGGGCCGCCGCCGGTCGAGCGCGGGCTGGATGTCGGATGCGGCAAGCGGGATACGCGGCGGCGTGCCGTCGATCACGCAGCCGATGGCCGGGCCGTGGCTCTCGCCCCAGGTCGTGACCCGGAAGAGCAGGCCGAAGCTGTTGCTCGCCATGGTCGCAGGCGGCGGCCCTAGACCACCGAGATATCGGGCGCGTCCGGCCGCTTCATGCCGACGATGTGATAGCCGCAGTCGACGTGATGGACCTCGCCGGTGACGCCGCGGCCCAGCTCGCTCAACAGATAGGTGGCGGCACCGCCCACCTCGTCGATCGTGACGTTGCGCCTGAGTGGGGCGTTGTACTCGTTCCACTTCATGATGTAGCGGAAATCGCCGATCCCCGACGCAGCCAACGTCTTGACCGGGCCCGCAGAAATCGCGTTGACCCTGATGTTGCGATCGCCGAGATCGGCGGCGAGATAGCGCACGCTCGCCTCCAGCGCCGCCTTGGCGACGCCCATCACGTTGTAGTGCGGCACCCAGCGCTCGGACCCCATATAGGTGAGAGTCAGAAGGCCCCCGCCGTCTGCGCCCATGAGCGGCACAGCGCGCTGGCAGAGCGCCGTGAACGAGTAGCACGAGACCTGAAGCGTGTTCTGGAAGTTCTCGAGCGTCGTGTCGAGATAGCGCCCCTTCAGCTCTTCCTTGTCGGAATAGGCGATTGCATGGACGAGGAAATCGAGGTGGCCCCAGCGCTCGGCGAGCGCTTCGAAGGTGGCATCGACGCTCGCCTCGTCGGTCACGTCGCAGGGGAGCACGAAGTCGGAGCCCACCGATTCGGCGAGCGGCCTGAGCCGCTTCTCGATCGCGTTGCCTTGAAAGGTGAAGGCCAGATCCGCGCCGTGATCGGCGAGGGAATGGGCTACGCCCCAGGCGAGGGAGCGCGCGTTCGCGACGCCCATCACGATGCCCCGCTTGCCCGCCATCAGCGGCGAAGCATCCGCCATCGAAGCCTCGTTTTGCGTTGATTTCTCGCGCGTTGCCGCATCCTACACGAAACCCGCGGCACCGCAAGCAATCGGCCGTGCCCATACGAATATCGCGCGTGACCGTGCTATAAGCGGCAGATGAGACCGCGCGCCGCCGACGAGGCGCGAGGATGACGCGCAATTTCGGAGCGGTCCCAGGCCTTCTTGCACGGAGCGCGCCCGGCGTGAAACCCGAAATCCCGAGCGACCCCCAAATCGATCCTGAACGTGCGCGGCTCTTGATGCGCCGTGCGACCAATTTCGCGGTCGCCGCCGCCGCGCTGATGATCGTCGGCAAGCTCGGTGCCTGGCTTGCCACGGATTCCGTCAGCATCCTTTCGTCGTTGGCAGATTCGGTGATGGACGTGCTCGCCTCGCTCATCAACCTGTTTGCCGTGCGCCAGGCGCTCCAGCCGCCGGACCGCGAGCATCGCTTCGGGCACGGCAAGGCGGAGCCGCTGGCGGGCCTCGGCCAGGCGCTCTTCATCAGCGCGTCTGCGATCTTCCTCATCGTCGAGGCGGTCGGCCGCATCCTCGAGCCGGAGCCGATCGCGCGCGCGCCGGTGGGGATCGGGGTGATGGTCTTTGCCATCATCGTCACCACGGCGCTGGTGACGTATCAGCGCCGGGTCGTGCGGCTGACCGGCTCGACCGCGATCAGGGCCGATGCCCTGCACTATGCCTCCGACATTTTGATGAATATCGGCGTGATCGCGGCGCTAGCGCTGGCGCTGACCGTGGGCTGGGGGCTCGCCGACCCGATCATCGCGCTGGTGATCGCCGCCGTCATCATCCACGCCGCGGTCCGCGTCGCAAGAAGCGCGATCCAGCAGCTGATGGACCGCGAATTCCCGGAAGAAGACCGCGAGCGCATCCGGCAGATTGTGCTGGAACACCCGGATGTGCGCAATTGCCACGACCTCAGGACCCGCCGCTCGGGCATCGACTCGTTCATCCAGGTCCACGTCGAGATGGACAGCTCGCTCACGCTGCTCCGCGCCCACGAGATTTCCGACGACGTCGAGGCCCGTATCCGCAAGGTCTTCCCCCACGCGGAGGTCCTTATCCACGCCGACCCGGAGGGCATCGAGGAGCCCATGCCGAGCTTCGCCCGGCGCTGACGCAGACTTATCGGAAACGGAGAGAGGAACGCCATGCCGCGATGGGCGAGCGGACCGCTGGGACAGCCGGCCTATTGGCACGAGGCGCGCGCCGCGCTTGCCGCCGCCGACTCGGTGATGGCGGGACTCATCGCGAACTATGAGGGCGAAGGGTTGGTCGGACAGGGCGACCCCTTCCTCACCCTCGCACGCGCCATCGTGGCCCAGCAGATTTCGGTGCACGCGGCGGACAGCATCTGGGCACGGCTGGAGGCCTGCGTCGGCACCGTTGCTCCGCCCGAGGTCGCCGCCCACTCCGAAGAAGCGCTGCACGGCGCCGGTCTCACCCGGCGCAAGGCCAGCTACCTGCGCGACATCGCCATCGGCTTCGTGTCAGGGACGATCGACCCGGATCGCTGGCAAGACGCCGACGACGAGGCGGTGACCGACGACCTGCTGGCGCTGAGGGGGGTGGGCCGCTGGACCGCCGAGATGGTCCTGATCTTCCACCTGCAGCGGCCGGACGTGCTGCCGCTCGCCGATATCGGCGTACGCCGCGCCATGGGCAAGCTCTACGGCGATGGCGAGACCATGGGCCCGGAGAAGGTCGAGGCGCATGCCGAATGCTGGCGGCCGTGGCGCTCGGTGGCGGTCTGGCACCTGTGGCGGAGCCTGGATCCGCTCCCGGTCGCCTACTGATGGCCGGCCGTGACCTCCGCGCCGTGGACCGCTGCGGCGGCGGTCTTCATAATGTGCCGGTGGCGCTTGGGCGTAGCACAGGCGCCGCGCCGGGAGAGGGCTGAATGTCGCTGTTGGACGATTTCGATTTCGATTCTCTGACCGCGCCCGTGGTCGCGATCGATTCTGACAACTTCAAGGAGGGCATGCGCCAGCTCGCGGCCGGCGTCACCATCGTCACGACCTCCATCGGCGAGCGGCGCATCGGCTTGACCGCCACGGCAGTCTGCTCGCTGAGCGCCGCGCCGCCGATGCTGCTCGCCTGCGTCAATCGCGAGGCGGGCGCGCACGACCCCACGCTGCAGAGCCGGGTCTTCTGCGTCAACGTGCTGAGCGCGAAGCACCTCGACCTCGCCGCGCAGTTCGCCTCCTCCGCGCGGGTGCCTGAGCGCTTCACCACCGGCGACTGGGGCACGCTCGAGACCGGCGCGCCGGTGCTGATGGACGCATTGGCGAGCTTCGACTGTCTGCTCGGCCAGACGCTCCGGGCCGAGACCCACACGGTGCTCACCGGCCGGGTGCAGGCGGTCCGCACCGATTCGGCGCAGGAGCCCCTGCTCTACTCCCGCGGCGCCTTCGGCACCTTCGCCGCGTAAGCGCGCCGGGCTGAGTCCGTTATAGTCGGTCTCGCTTCAGAGCTTGGCCATGATCCCGCCGTCGACGACGAGGTCGATGCCGGTGATGAAGGACGCCTTGTCCGAGAGCAGGAAGAGGCACGCGTGGGCGATGTCCTCCGGCTGGCCGAGGCGGCCCAACGGCGTGCGCGCGATCATGGCGTCGGCGCGGCTGGGATCGGCCTCGTAGCCGGGCGCCGTCATGGGCGTCAGGACCGCGCCGGGGCAGATGGTGTTGGAGCGAATGCCGTCGGGCCCAAGTTGCATGGAAAGCGAGCGCGAGAGCGCCGACAGCCCCGCCTTCGACGTCTGATAGGCGTCGATCGGCCCGTCCACCAGGATGTTCTCCATGTTGCGCAGTCCCACGACGCTCGCGATGTGGACCATCGCCCCGCCCGCGCCGGTGCGCCGGAGCAAAGGCACGGCATGGCGCGCCATGAGCGCGGACGCGGTGAGGTTGATCTCCATCACCCGGTGCCAGATCGCCATCTCCATGTCGGCGATGGAGCCGTCCCGGTCGTACCAGCCGACGCCGGCGGCATTGACCAGATAGTCGAGCCGCGCGCACGCGTCGAAGGCGTCTGCGACGGTGCGTGCGACCAGCGCCTCGTCGGTGGCATCGCCCTCGACGTAGCGCCCGGCGGCACCGGCGCCTTCGGCAAACTCGGGCGGCTCGGGCTTGGGGTCGATGGCGGTGACTGCGCAGCCCTCGGCGCGGAGCGCGCTGGCGATGGCAAGCCCCATGCCCCCACCCGCGCCCGTCATCACGCAGGCCTGGCCGGCGAATCCTTCGCTCATGGCGCCGCTCCCTCTCTCACTGGTTGAAGGCGGCACGCAACGCCGCCGCCGCGTCGGCCAAACCGGCCTCGGCATTCTCGATCAGGCCGGTGATCGAGACGAAGCCGTGGATCATGCTCTCATGGCAGCGATGGTCCGTGGGCACGCCTGCCGCTTCTAGCCGCCTGGCGTAGGCCTCGCCCTCGTCCCGCAGCGGATCGAAGCCGGCGGTCATTACGAAGGCCGGTGGCAGGTTGGAAAGGTCCGGCGCCAGCAGCGGCGAGGCGAGCGGCGCGGCCGCATCGCCCTCCGGCCCCAGGTAGCTCGCGACGTAGAAGGGCATCGAGTCGAGCAGGTAGCCCGAGGAGTAGAGCCGCTTGGACTCGGTCTCGCCGGCGAGGTCGGTCGCCGGATAGATGAGGAGTTGAAAGGCGATTGCCGGGCGGCCGCGATCGCGCGCCTTGAGCGTCACCCCGCAGGCGATGTTGCCGCCGGCGCTGTCGCCGCCGATGGCGAGACGGTCCGGATCGGCGCCGAGGCGGGCGGCGTTCTCCGCCACCCAACGGGTCGCGGCGTCGCAGTCCTCAAGTGCTGCGGGGAAGCGGTGCTCCGGCGCGAGGCGATAGGCCACCGACGCCACCAGGCAGCCCGCGTGATGGCAGAGGTAGCGGCAGACATCGTCGTGGGTGTCGAGGTCGCCGCGAATCCAGCCACCGCCGTGGCAGTAGACGAGGATCGGCTGCGGGCCGGCGCCGGCCCCCTCCGGCTCGTAGAGGCGCACCGCGAGCGGCCCGGCAGGCCCGGGCGCCTCGTGCGTGCTGACGGATTTCACCGGCAGCCGCGGGCCGGCGACGGCCGCCATCTCCTCCTTCCACACCCTGCGCGCGTCTTCCGGCGTCATCGCCTCGACCGGCGTCTCAGCGCTCGGGTCGAGCGAGGCGAGGATCTCCGCAAGCGCGGGGTCGAGCTTCATGGTCGCTTCCTTCTCGGACACCCGCGGGTGGCGCCCGTCAGGCGCTGGCGGCGGCGCGCAACGCCTCGCCGCCGGCGAAACAGGGCGCCACCTCGTCCGCAAAGCGGCCGAGCCAGGCCTGCCGGTGGCGGCGCGGCACGCCGGGCGTCGCCGTGTGGATGAGGAAGCTGTTGAAGCCCGCATCCACGTAAGCTTCGACCCGCTGGCGCACGGTCTCGGGCGAGCCCACGAACTGCCCGTCGGCCCAGGGCGGGATGTTGGCGGGATCGGTGCGCTCCTTCATCTTGGCGAAGATCCTGGCCCAGGCGGTGTAGGTCGAGAGGGTCTCGAAATGCCCGTCGTCGGCCTCGTAATGGTCGATCTGCGCCTGCTGGAAGCGCGGGATGTAGCGCTTGGCGAGCGCGTAGGCCTCCTCGTCCTCATCGGCGATGATGCAGTTGACCATCATCGGGTAGCGGAAGGCGTTCACGTCCATACCGTGGGTCTCTGCCGCCTCCTTCCAGCCGGAGAGCGCCTCGCGCTGCAGCGGCAGATTGCTGAAGGCGGTCATGATCGGCGGGAGGCCAAGCGAGGCCATCACCGCGCCCGACTCAGGGCTGCCGCCGACGGCGCCGTAGAAGTTGATCTTGCTCGTGTCGGAGCGGGGGCGCAGCTCGACGCGGGTGGGGACGCTGAGATACTGGCCTTCGTAGCGGAAGCGCCCGCCGGCGAGCGCGGTGCTCACGATCTCCCAGACCTCGCGGAAGCGCTGCCGGCTCTCCTCCATCGCCACGCCGAAGGCGTCGTACTCGTACTTCGCCGTGCCCCGGCCGAGGCCGAGATGGAGCGGCTGGTCGGTGAGCAGGTTGAGCTGCGCGATCTCCTCGGCGAGCCTGAGCGGCTCGTACCAGGGCGTCACCAGCACGCAGGTGCCGAGCGCGAAATCCGGGAAGCGCGCGGCGATGTGGGAGAGGAAGGCCAAGGGGTTGGGCGTCGGGAAGTAGTCGGAGAAATGATGCTCGATCATCCAGGCCGCGCGGTAGCCGGCCCGGTGAGCGAAGTCGCAGTCCGCCAGAATCTCCTTGTAGAGCGCGGCGTCGGAGAGCCCCTCCTCGCCCACCGGCGCCGCCACAAAGGCGAAGTCGATTCCGCCCCTCCCGCTCATGGGGTCTCCAGCCCTGCTCGACGAAAGCGGCCCGAGACTCGGGCCATCGCCGCTACCTGTCAATGGCGGGCGGCGGGCCGAACCGGGTTGAAGGTCTCGACGCCGGGAAAGTCCCGCTCGTTGTCCGTGACGACGATACAGCCGTTGGCTTCTGCGGTCGCGGCGATGATGGTGTCGAGCGCGCTGCGGGGACGGCCTTCCGCCCGGCCTTCAGCCATGAGTCGCGCCCAGACGAGCCCGGCAGTCTCGTCGAACGGCAGAACGCGGCCCGCGAAGAGAGCGGACGGGCCTTCGGGGCCCGCGAACCAGGCCTTGAGCGCATTGCGCCGGCGGCCAGCAGGCTTCTCCAAAATGCCGCGCCGAATTTCCGCAATCGTGAGCGAGGAAATTAAGAGATCGTCGTCGATCTGTTCGGCCATCCAGGCGAGCAGGGCCTCTGACGGCGCTGCCTTCGTGACGTTGCTAATGATGTTGGTGTCCAGAAGGTAGCGGGTCACAGATCGACCTCGCGTCCCGGATCGAAGGGACGGGGCGGAACGGCCTCTTCACCGACCAGCGGCGAGCGGCGCAGCGCTTCGAGAATCCCGCCCCTTCGTGGCGGCTCGTCGGCAACGCCGTGTCGGACCACGGTTCGAAGACGGTCAGCCTGCGGACCGTCCTCGGCAAGCCGCTTCGCCAGGGAACGGATAAGCTCGCGATCGGCGTCCCGCCCGAGCACCTCGAAGCGGGCCATGCCGCGTTCGGCCAGCCGGCGCCGGTACCTGTCGGTGGCACGTCTTTGGGATGAGTCGCTCACGACCTACCTCCAACATATTCCCGGTTATATAACCGGGAATAGCCTGATTGGCAAGGCGTCGTCGGGGATGCGGCCCGCTCAGAGACCGAGCGGTCTCTCAGGCAGAATCTGGCCGCCGTCGAGCACGATGTCGTGGCCGGTGACGAAGCGGGCCTGGTCCGAGGCGAGGTAGACCAGCGCGTAGGCCACGTCCTCCGGGTCGCCCAGATGACCGGCGGGGATCACACGGCTGAATTCCTTCACCGCCTCTTCGCCGCGGGCCTGGGCGATGCCCTCGGTCAGGATCGAGCCGGGGGAGACCGTGTTGGCGGTGATATTGTAGGGGGCGAGTTCCAACGCCGCGCCTCGGACGAAGGCGTTCACGCCGCCCTTGGACGCCATGTAGCAGCTCACGTCCGGCAGCCCCACGCGGGGGCCGGTGATCGAGGAGACGACGAGGAGCCGCCCTGCCCGCTGGCTTTTCATCTGCGGGAGACACGCCTGGGCCGCGAAGAACACGCCCTTGAGGTTGGTGTCCATCACATCGTCCCACATCGCCTCCGTCATGTCGGCGATGAGCGCGTTGGGGTAGATGCCGGCGTTGAGGCAGAGGATGTCGATGCGGCCGTAGCGCGCTATGCAGGCGGCGGCCATGCGCTCCATGTCAGCTTGTCTGCGCACGTCGGCCTGGAGGAAGGAGGCCTCGAAGCCCTCGGCCACGATCCCGTCGGTGGCGGCTTGGCCGGCCTCGGGGCTGCGGTTGACCACCAGGACCTTGGCCCCTTCGCGGGCGAAGACCTCGGCCACCGCCTTGCCGATGCCGCGGCCGGCACCGGTGACGATGGCCGTCTTGCCGGCGAGGCTTATCGGCACTTGTGCCTCTGCGACGCGGCTGGCCGAGCTGCGGGAGCGCCTAGGCCGTGGCGCCGCCGCCGTTCATCGAGGCCCGGAGCGAGGCGGTGGCGGCTTCGTCCACGGCGAGGGTGTCGTCGGCCACGCTGCCGGTGATGGCGACGCCATAGACATCGCGCGCCGTCTCGACCGTGACGAAGCGCTCGGCCACGTCGTTCAGCACCCGATGGGTCTCGCGCTCCACCGGGCTGCCGTAGCCGCCGCCGCCCTGATCCCGCGCACGCAGGCGCTCGCCATCTTCCAGATCGCACACCATTACTGCCGGATAGGGATGCTCGTTGCCGTCCCGGTCGATCCTGGCATTGCCGCCGAGCTGGGAGCCGGTGCCGCCGCGCACGCCCTTGGGCGCGCTCTCGAGCCCGTTGCAGACGTGGAGGATGCGCATGGAGTCGTTGCGCGGCCCCATGATCACCTCGGTCGCCGGCCCGCCGCGCCGCCGCCCGTGGCCCATGGAATCGGTGACGACGTGCATCTTGTCGATGAGCACGGGGAAGCGCTGCTCGTTGATCTCGATGCTGTCGCGGTAGAGCAGGCCCGCCGCCACCGGCACGAAGAGATAGTGCATGCCGTCGTTCTCGGCGGACGCACCGCCGCCGCCGCCCATCATGAACATCTGGTTGATGTAGGGCTCGCCACCCCGCCGCCAGTCGGTGCCGGAGGCGACCCCGGCGGCGGCCGAATTGCAGTAGTTGCCGTGAGCGAAGCCCTGGCCGTCGCCGAGCTCGGCGAAGGCGGATTGCGTCACGTTGACGATCACGTCGGCGAGGTTGGTGGTCGCGACCGAGCAGCTGTGGGGGAAGCGCGGAATCCCCACCGCGCAGTTCTCGCGCAGCAGCACCTCGATGCGGCGCATGGTGCCGGAGTTGGGCGGCAGGTCCTCGCCGAGGCAGGTGAGCACGCCCTGCACCGCCGCCATGGTGGACGTGGTCTCGGTCAGATTGAGGCCGGCGTCGATGCAGTCGATGTTGTCGCGCAGGTCCACCGTCACCCGCGCCTCGTCGGGGTCGATGTCGATCGTCACGTTGATCGGGATCCCCTCCGGCACCCAGGGCTCGACCGGGTCGTGCGCCAGCGCGCCCTTGAGCTTGCCCTTGGGCAGCGCACGGATGGCCTCGATGCAGCGGCGTTCGGAATAGTCGAACCATTCCTCGGTGAAGTGGCGCACCGCGTGGGCGCCGTACTTGGCGATGAAGGCCTTGACCGAGCGCTCGCCGACGCGGGCCGCGCCGACGGCGGCGAGATAGTCGCCGTACCACTGCTCGGGCACGCGGATGCGGCGCTCGCACATGCGGATGATGTCGTCGATGTTCTGGAAATCCCGCTGCACCTGGACGCAGGGGAAGATCAACGCGCCTTCCTGATAGACGTCCGCGGCTTGCGCCATGTAGGTGGTGGGCAGGCTGTTGCCGACATCGGCCTGATGCGCCTTCACCGCGACGGTGAAGAAGTGCTCCCCCTCATGGAACACCGGCACCAGGATGGTGTGGTCGGCCGGGTGGGTGTTGCCGAGGTAGGGATCGTTGTGCAGGTAGGCATCGCCCTCGGCATAGTCGGGATGCAGGTCCTGCATCGACTTGGTCTGGATGTTGGTGCCCCAGACGTGGATGGGGAAGCCCTCGGCCACGGCGAGCACTTGGTTGTCCGACGTGATGACCGCACACGAGAAGTCGCGCGCCATGCCGATGACGGAGGACCGCGCCGCCAGCAGCATGGTGTTGGTCATCTCGCGGCAGACCGCATCCATGCGGTTCGCCATCACCGGCAGCAGGACCGGATTGATGCGGTTCTCCCGCTGCGCTTCCGCGAGTGCTTGTGCCATCGCTCCCTCCCTCAGGCGCCGACGGCGCCGGTCTCCAGCAGGTAGTTGCGTCCGGCCGTCACGGTCGCCGACGACCCCGGATAGACGACGATCGTGGTCGTGGGCTCCTCGATGATCGCGGGGCCCGCCACCACCATGCCGGGAAGCAGATCATCGCCGAGATGGGAGGGCGTGTCCAAGGCGCCGGCCTCGCCGAAATAGGCCCGCGTGGTGCGGCGCGGCTTGGGCAGGGGGCCGTCCGCCATCGGCTCGGTCGGGAACGACGGCTTGTCCAGGAACGCCGTGATCCGGCCCTTCCAGTTGATGCACTCGATGGCGCCACCCTCTTCCTTCACCGCATAGCGGCGGAAATGGACATCGTGGAAGGTCTCCACCAACCGCTCCACGTCCGCTTGGCCCTCGAAGCGGTCCATGGGCATGGGAATCTCCATCTCCCACTGCTGGTTGATGTAGCGGGCCTCGACGAAATACTCGCGCCCGAAGCGCTCGATGCTGCGATCGCGCAGCTTCTCCTCGAACGCGTCCATGCGGGCCGCGATGCCGGAGAGCGATTCGCGCACACCGTCGAAGTCGAAGGTGTTCGAATGCGCGTAGCGGCTCGCGCTGAACTCGGTGACGATGTTGGAGAACTGCCCGCCGCAGGCGCTGAGCGCGCCCGCCGTGCGCGGCAGCAGCACGCGGCGGCAGCCGAGAGCCTGGGCGATGGGGATGATGTTGAGCCCGGCCGCGCCACCGCCGGCGACGATGATGCTCTCGCCGGGGTTCACCCCGTCCTGGACCGTGATCTCCTGGATCGCCTTGATCATCTGCTCGCCGGCAAGCGTCAGCAGCGCAGACGCGGCCTCGTCCGCCGAGAGCTTCAGCGGCACCGCGACCTTCTCCAGCACGTCCGCCGCGGCGGCGACGTCGAGTCTCATGCGCCCGCCGAGGAAATAGTCCGGGTCGATATAGCCGAGCACGACGGCGGCGTCGGTGACGGTGGGCTCCTCGCCGCCCTGGCCGTAGCAGGCGGGGCCGGGGCGGGCGCCCGCGCTCTGCGGGCCGACGCGCAGCAGACCGCCGGCATCGATCCAGGCGATCGAGCCGCCGCCGGCGCCGACGCTCCTCACATCGACCGAGGAGAGGCCGAGGTTGTGGCCGATCCACTCGCCCAGCAGCCACGTGTCGCGGGTGTATTTGACCTGGCCGCTGCGGACCAGGCTCACGTCGAAGGTGGTGCCGCCGGTGTCGACGATGATGACGTCGTCGCCTTGGTCCTCGGCGCCGCCATAGGCGATGCCCGCGAGCGGCCCCATCGCGGGCCCCGACTTCACGGTGTAGATCGGCTTCGCGACCACGTCGTCCACGTGCATCACGCCGCCCGAGGAGGTGCTGATCAGCACCTCGCCGGTGCAGCCTGCAGCGCGCAGGTCGCTCTCGAACTCGGCCAGATGGCTCTGCATCAAGGGCTTGAGCGAGGCGTCGATGGCGGTGGAAGAGGTGCGCGGGAATTCGCGGATGATCGGGTTGAGCTGGTGGGAGAGGGTGTAGGGCACGCCCGGCATGATCTCCGCAATCAGCGCGCCGATGCGAAGCTCGTGGTCGGGGTTCACGATCGACCAGAGCAGCGCAACCGCGACCGCCTCAATGCGCTTGCGTGGCAGGCTCTCGATGATCGCGCGTGCGGCGGCTTCGTCCAACTCACGCTCGACGCCGCCCTCGGCGTTGATGCGCTCCGGGATCTCGAAGGTGAGGCGGCGGGGGATATAGGGCGGCGGGAACTCCATCGCGAGGTTGAGCGGCTCGCGCTTGCCGCCGTGGCGGTAGAGCAGCGTGTCTGGAAAACCCTCGGTCGTGAGCAGCGCCGTCTTCGCGACCTTGCCCTCGATGATCGAGTTGGTGGACCGCGTGGTGCCGTAGATCAGCATCTCGGTCTCGGCGAGCAGGCGCTCGTAGGCGACCCCCGCTATCTCCCCGGCATTGGCGAGCGCCTCGCGAAACCCCTCGAAGGTGCGCTCAGTCGTCGTCAGCGCCTTGCCGACGATGAGCCGGCCCGCTTCGTCGGCGATCACGACATCGGTGAACGTGCCGCCGGTATCGACGGCAATGCGATAGCCCATGGGTGTCTCCCTTAGCCCGGAATTCTCGCCAATGTCATGGCCTGCGCGGCGCTGTCCGGCCGCCAGGGCAGGAAGGCTGCGTAGCGCGATGTGGGGCATCGGGCAAGCAGCTTGACGAACCCTGTCGGCCGGACAGCGCCGCCCTTCGGGTCGCGCCCAGACGCCCGCCCGCGTCGCGCGTCCACGCGCGCGGAGCGCACGTCGCGGGCCTCAACCGTATTCCCCGATACGCTTTTCGGCCCGCTCCTGGCGGATCGAACGTCTGGGCGCGACGCAGGCCGTGACATTGGCGAGAAATCCGGGCTCAGCCTGCGCTACCAGGCCTTGTGCAAGAGGTCGATGACCTCTTCCGTTGACGTCACCTGGCGCGGATTGCTGGCGACGATGATGTCCTCAAGCGCATCGGCCGCGATGCCGGGAAAATCGTCGTGCGCGACGCCGACATCCCGGAGCCGCCAGGGCAGGCCCATATCCTCGCGCACCAACGTCGCCACCTCGTCCGCCGCGGCGGTTGCGGCCTCCTCCTCGCTCATGGCGGCGATGTCGACGCCCATGGCTTCGGCCACCCAGGCCTGCCGGGTCATGGTTTGCTCGCGGTTGAAGGCCATGACGTGCGGCATCATCACCGCCGAGGTCTCGCCGTGGGGCACGTTGCAGCGGGCGCCCAACTGGTGGCCGATGCCGTGGCTCAAGCCCAGCGTGACGTTGGCAAGCCCGCAGACCGACATCCAGGCCGCCACCATGCACTGCCCCCGCGCCGAACTGTCTTCCGGGTCGGCCTTGGTCTCGCGCAGGTAGCGCACCAGCATGTTGAGCGCACGGTAGGCGAGCGCATCGATGAAGGGCTGCGCCGTGCTGGAGCACATCGCCTCGATGCAGTGATCGACCGCGCGCATGCCCGTGCCCAGCCAGAGCCGCTCCGGCGTATCCATCGTGAGGTCGGGGTCGAGGATGACCGCCTTCGCCGTGATCCGCCGGTCGACGTAGAGGTCCTTCACCTTGCGGTCCTCGTCGGTGATGCCGACGAAATAGGTGAACTCGCCGGCCGACAGCGTCGTCGGGATCGCGAACATCGGGATCGGGTCGTTCGTGAGCGACGGAATCTCGACCTGATCCGGGTAGGTGAACTTGATCATGTACCGATCGAGGCCGGCGGGCTCCGTGATCCCCTCGGCGAGGCAGATGGTGGCGGCCTTCGCGGTATCGTTGGGCGTGCCGCCGCCGAAGCTGATGAGGGCGTCCGCGCCCCGCTCGCGCGCGTAGTCGGCGGCGGCGATCACGGTGCGGCGCGGCACGTGCTGCGAGGTCTCGTGGAAGACGCCCGCGCACTTGTTGCCCGCTGCGGCGGCCACCTTCTCCACCAGTTCCGTGTTTTGGGCCAAGGTGTTGCCGGTGATGATGACGGCCCGGCTGACGCCCTGCTTCTCCAGCTCGGCGGAAAGATTTTCGAGGCTGCCGGAGCCGAAATGGACCTCGTCCATCGGCAGCATGGTGAAGTGGCCCTTCAGCTCCTGCTTGGGCAGCGAAAGCATGGCGTCACTCTCTCCGATTGCGGCGGCCGGGCGGCGCGGTGCCGAGCAAACACTTGTTTGAAATCCGAGTCAATTCCGCGTAGAGCGGGGCGGCGCGCGCGGGGGGCCGAGGGGCATCCGAGGGGCGATCCGGGAGGAGCCGCATGAGGCTGATCGACTACTTCGAGCGCGGGCACCGCTACTACCCGGACCGCGCCTGCCTCATCGACGGGACCGGCGAGATCAGCTATCGCGAGGTGGCCGAACGCAGCCACCGCACGGCGAACGCGCTGGTCGCAGGCGGGCTCGTGCTGGGCGACCGGGTGGCGATCCTGAGCCCCAACAGCAGCCGCGCCTTCGAGGCCTGGATCGGCGCGGCGCGCGCCGGCGGCGTCTGGGTCGGCCTCGCTGCGCTCGCGTCGGCGGACGAGAACGCCTACGTCATCGACCAGCGCGAGGCCGCCTGGCTCTTCTACGATTCGAGCTTCGAGCCGGCGATCGCACAGATCCGCGCCCGGTGCCCGAAGCTCCGTCACCTCGTCTGCCTCGGCCGTGCGGGCGCGGACGCGCCGTCGTTCGAGGATTTCATTGCGGGCCATGGCGACGTAGCACCGGAGCTCCCGGACGATCGCGATGCGGTCATCAGCCACTTCACCTCCGGCGGCACCACCGGCCGGCCCAAGGGCGCGATGTGGTCGAACCTGATCTGGGAGGCCTGGTGCGCCAACGCTTACGCCCACCTGCCGATCAAGAAGCCGCCGGTGCACCTGGTCGCGACCTCGATGGCCCACGGCGCCGGCGTCTTCGCCTGGCCCGCCATGGCCTTCGGCGGTACCACGGTCTGTATCCAGAAGGCCGATCCGCTCGCCGTCATGGAGGCGATCGACCGCCACGGCGTGACCCACACCTTCATGCCGCCGACGGTGATCTACATGATGCTGGCCCACCGGCGCGCCAGGGAGTTCGATTACTCAACGCTTGATTACTTCGTCTATGGCGGCGCGCCGATGTCGGCCGACAAGGCGGCCGAGGCGATCGACCTCTTCGGCCCCTGCATGACCCAGATCTACGGCCAGGCCGAGTGCCCCTGCACCATCGGCATCCTGACGCCCGCCGACCATCTGGAGGCCCTCGCCGACCCCGCCAAGCGCCACCGCCTGCTGAGCTGCGGCCGCCCGCCGGTCTTCGTCGAGGTGGAGATGATGGACGACGACGGCAATCTGATGCCGACCGGCGAATGGGGGGAGATCGTGGTGCGCGGCACCTTCGTCTCCCTCGGCTATTTCGCCGAACCGGAGGCGACGGCGGAAATCCGCGCCCACGGTTGGCACCACACCGGCGACATCGGCTACAAGGACGAGGACGGCTTCGTCTATATCGTCGACCGCAAGAAGGACATGATCATCTCGGGCGGGCTCAACGTCTTCCCGATCGAGATCGAGCGCGTGATCTGGAGCCACCCGGCGGTGCAGGACTGCGCCGTGATCGGTGTGCCTGATGAGAAGTGGGGCGAGGCGGTGAAGGCGGTGGTCGAGCTGAAGCAGGGCGAGCAGGTGAGCGGGGACGACCTCATCGCCCTCTGCAAGCAGGAGCTTTCCCCCTACAAGGCGCCGAAGACGGTGGAGTTCTGGGAGGAGCTTCCCCGCAGCGGGGTCGGCAAGGTGCTGAAGCGCAAGGTGCGCGAGCGCTTCTGGGCAGGCCACGAGCGGAAAATCTGAGCCTGGGCCGCCGGCCCGGCGAATGATAGCGGTCAGGCCCCGCGACGGTTTGCGTCGAGCGCGGGCGCGCTGGGCCGCCTTGAGCGGAAACAGCCGGCTCAAGCTCTATGTGATCGCGGCCGGCATCCTCGTCGTCCTGTGGACGGTCGTTCCATTTTTCTGGATGGTCTGGGCCTCGCTCATGACCAAGCCCGAGATTGTCGAGGGCATCGTCCAGACCATCGATCGGCCGACCCTCGACAACTATGCGCGCATCGTCGGCGTCGCGGAGACGGATGCGCTTTTCGGCGGGCAAACCAGGCAGATCGGCCTCGGCTTCCTCAACAGCCTGATCGTGGCGCTGCCGACCGCCCTGATCGCGACCGCCATCGCGACCGTCGCGGGCTACGCCTTCGGGCGGTTCGAGTTTTCGGGCCGAATGGGTTTGCTCTTCGCCCTCCTCCTCACGCGTGTGTTGCCGCCGATCGCGATCCTCATCCCGTACTACATGTTCTTTCAGTCCCTCGGTCTGATCGGCAATCAGGGTAGCTTGATCCTGACCTACCTGACCGGCATCACCCCGCTGCTCGCCTGGATTCTGATGGGCTACTTCGCGACGCTGCCGGCCGATATCGAGCGCTCCGCGCGGATCGACGGCTGCAGCCGGCTCGGGGTGCTTCGGCACGTGATGATCCCGATGGCGATGCCCGGAATCAGCGCCGCCTTCATCATCGCGTTCCTGTTCTGCTGGAACGAGCTCTTGTTCGGCATCATCCTGACCGGCGGCAGCACCGCCCAGACCCTCTCGCCAGCGCTGCAGACGGTCTCGCAAAACATCACACTATTCGCAGCGGCGAGCACGCTCTCGGTCGTCCCGCCGCTGGTGCTGGCCCTCGTCTTTCAGCGCTTCATCACGCGCCTCAACATCGTCGATCCGATCACGTCGCGTGAGGCTTGAGGCGGGGGCGCGGGCGCTTCTGGGAAGGCCACGCGCGGAAAATCTGACGCCAGTTCGGCCCTAAAGCAGATTCCGTGCTACACGAAATCCGTGTTGCCGGAGGCGGAGTGATGATCCTTACCATCGTGGTCGACGACGACATCCTCGAGCGCGCTCGCATCCGCGCGATAGAGGAGAACACCTCCGTCAATGCCGTGGTCCGGACGTACCTCGCAACCTATGCTGGTGTCGATCGTCGCCGCGACGACGCCTGCGAGCGGTTGCTGGCGCTCTCGCGCGCCTCTCGCTCGCGGCGCGGTGGTGCCGTCTGGAACCGAGACGATTTGCAAGGGCGTTGAGTAGCACTTGCTGGACACGAACGTCCCGGTCTACCTGTTCAACGCGGCCATCTATGAACGCCCTATTTCGGGAACGGACATGCAACCACACGACCGTAAGCAGCTTCAGCGCCAACACGAAGAATATTGGGGAAAGTGGTGGGCCGTCGCGTTAGCGCAACGCCTGAACGCTCGGATACAGTCAAATCGCCCGAATCAAGACCCGCCTGACGTTGATTTCCACATACGAAAGGAGGACGGAACCGAAATCAAGGCTTGGGGCGAAGTGACGGGCGTCTATTACGACTCTGATGAAGCGAAATGGCTGTGGGGGAGCGGGCCTGAAGACCAGCAAGGAAAGGGATATTTGGAACCGGATGCGGTCGTGGGAGCAAAAGCTGTAGAGCTGGTTGAAAACAAGCGAAGCAAGTATTCAGCACTGGTGAAACGTCAAGGACGAGGGCATCTGTTGGTTGTGCTCCACCATCCTCTAACCACACGCGGTACAAGAGTCGAAGCGGAAAGACGTATACGAGACCTGCTATGCGGAACTCCTCGCGAATCAGAGCCATTCGAAACGGTATGGCTTGGCTATCGCTTGCCGTGGACCACGGAAGACGAAAAGGAAGATTCGCAGTATGTCTTCCAAGACCATGAGCGATTCAACTTCATGAAGTGCGTCTGGACCAGGGAAGAACTCTACGAGCGCGGCAGCCCGGACGCGGATTGATACCGACGTTCTAATATCCAATATCCAAAATTCGGTTGTTGTTGGATGGGTGAACATTCTCTCGACCGCGACCACTCCCACACGCCGTCATGCCCGGACTTGTTCCGGGCATCTCCAGAAGCCAGACCCGCCGGACGCTGGGCAAACACATGGATGGCCGGAACACGTCCGGCCATGACGGAAGGGGATACAATGTAAACGCATGGGAGCTTCTCGAACAGGACACTTGCCCAGACCATGGTGCGGAGCACAGCGGGCGGCGGGTGCGCCATCGTCGCGCGATGCAGTGCAAGGCCACGCAGCGCAATGGCGAGAAGGCCGGGGTGAGCGCAATGGCGAGCAGGCCGGGGTGAGCGCAATGAAACGGCGCGCGAGACCTTGCAGGCGCGCGCGACACGGGCGTGTAGACCCTACCCCGCGCGCACGACCCTTCCCGCGTGCGCGACAGGCCCGCAGCGTCGTCACCAGCGTTGTCGAGGACGGGCGCCGTCCGACCTTTGGAATCCCACTTATCCCACTTAATCCCGCCGAATCCCGCATCAAAACTAAACAAATTCGTGTCCCACCCGCGTCTCGCCGGACGCGCAAGGTGCGCAGGCTCGCGCACAGGCGATTCCAAATCCGGAGTCGATCGCTCTACCGTTTCGGGCGCGGCACTCGGGAGCGTCACGCGGCGGGCGAGAGACGCTCGACCTTGATGTGATCCGCCTTCTTCAGCGCCTGGGCCAGCTCCCAGGTCGACTGGAGCCGGTACCACGTATCGGCTCCGCCGCCGAAAGCCTTGTCGAGGCGAATCGCCATCTCAGGCGAGATGCCGGAGCGGCAATTTACGATGTCCGAGAGTTGCTTGCGACTGACACCCAGCTTGCGCGCTACTTCTGTCACACTGAGGCCCAGTGGCTCGAGACAGTCATGACGCACGGACAGACCCGGATGCGGCGGGTTCTTCATTGGCATGCTGCGGTCCTCCTGTTCGTAGTGGTAGTCGACCAGATCGACATCCGTGGCTTCACGGCCGAAGCCCCAGAGTAGCAGTCTGCCCCCGGAAGCCCGCACCATGGTGCGGTGCACGGGGCAGGGCGGGGGCGCCATCGTCGCGCCATGCGGCGCGAGACCATGCATAGCAAGAGCGGACGGGCCGCGACGGGCAAGAAGAGCGGGCGTGCGCGATCCTATATTCTGCGCCCGCGACCATTCAGGCGCGGGCGATATCCCGCGCGCAAGACCCTGCGGACTTGCGCGACCTTGCCCCGCAGAATCCCACTTATCCCACTTAATCCCACTTAATCCCGGCGAATCCCGATTGGAAATTAGTCGAATCCATATCCCGCCCTCCCCTCGCCAGACGCGCAGGCCCGCGCGCAGGCGATTCCAATCCGGCGCCGAAGGCTCTACCATTCCGGGTGCGGCGCCGAGGTGCGCGCCAGGGAGGATGCTATGAAGACGATCGAGATCACACCCGACGAGATGAAGAGCCGGATATCGCGCTACGACGCGCTGGAGCCGCTGCCGATCCAGCAGGACCCGGAGATCCCGCTGGAGGCCAACGATGTCATCTACGCGCGCAAGCTGCTCTCCGTCATCGGCCTTAGCGGCGATGTGGAGACGCCGATCAACACCGGCGCCCCCATCGTGGACGCCGCCGGCATGACCATGACGCTCGCCGTCTGCCCGCCGGGCCAGGGCCCCTCGCTCCACGCCCATCACCAGACCTACGAGACCTTCACCGTGCTCAAGGGCCGCTTCGAGTTGACGTGGAACGACGACGGCAACGGGCGGGTCGAGCTCGACGAGTTCGACACCATCTCGGTCCCGCCCAAGGTCAACCGCGCCTTCCGTAACATCGGCGAGGAGGAAGGCATCCTGCAGGTGCTGATCACCGGCGGCACGCACGACATGACCGATATCGACATGTCGCCGTCCACTGCCGTCAAGCTCGACGCGATCCAGGCTGGCGTGAAGGAGAAGTTCGCGGCCAAGGGCCTCACCTTCACCGCGCAGAAGGAAGAGGCCGCCTGAGCGGCGCCGCCGGGCGGGAGGGCACCGCCATGGAGAGCGTGCGCATCGGCGTGATCGGCCTCGGTTGGTTCGGCGAGGTCCATTGCGACGCGATCCAGGCGACGCCGGGCCTGGAGCTCGCCGGGCTTTGCACGAGGACCGAATCGCGGCTCAAGGACCTCGGCCGCAAGTACGGGGTCGGGGTGCTGGAGACCGACTACCGCGCGCTGCTGGGGCGGAGCGACCTCGACGCCGTCAGCATCGTCACCATGTGGGACCAGCACACCGAGCCCACGCTGGCCGCGCTCGCGGCGGGCAAGCACGTCTTCCTCGAAAAGCCGATGGCGTCCACGACAGACGACTGCGCGCGCATCGTGGCTGCGGCGGAGGCGGCGCCGGGCTTCCTCATGGTGGGGCACATCTGCCGCTTCAACCCGCGCTACGCCGCGGCCAAGCGCGAGATCGAGGCCGGCAACATCGGCCGCATCGTGGCGCTCAGCTCACGGCGCAACATCCCGGCGGCGTGGACGCCCGAGATCCTCAATAAGATCGGGCCGATCATCGGCGACGCCATCCACGACACCGACCTGATGCTGTGGTTCACCGGCGCCAAGGTGGTGAGCGCCTACGCCCAGACGGTGGACGTACGCGGCCTGAAATATCCGGATATCGGGCAGACCATGTACCGCTTCGATTCCGGCGCGACGGCGACGCTGGAGACGGTCTGGTGCATGCCCGAAAAAACGCCCTTTGATATCGACGAGCGCATGTCGATCATCGGCACGGAAGGCTTCATCCATATCCAGGACACCTTCCCCAACATCGGCATCTGCACGAAGGACGGATTCAGGAGCCCCGACACCACCTACTGGCCCGAGCTGCACGGCGCGCTCTCGGGAGCGCTCAGGGAGGAGTTCCTCTACTTCGCCCGCTGTGTCCGCGACGGCACGCCGCCCAGCATCATCACGCCCGAGGAATCGATGGAGGCGGTGCGGACGACGCTCGCCGCCGAGCACTCCGCCACCACCGGCGAGGTGGTGCGGCTGGATTAGGGGGCGGCTTAGATGGGCCTTGCGCGGACCGGTATAATAAACTAAGTTTATTGGACTAAGTTCGAGGGATGCCGCCATGCGCACTGTCAATATGCACGAAGCAAAGACTCAGCTTTCGCGTCTTGTGGCTGACGCGGCTGCCGGCGAGCCGTTCATCATCGCGCGCGCGGGCAAGCCATTGGTCAAGGTGGTCGCGGTGGATACGCCGGCGACCGACAAGATGACCCGGCTCGGGTTCATGGAAGGGCAAGTCACGATTCCGGAGGACTTCGACCGCATCGGCGCCGCCGAGATCGAGGCCATGTTCAGCGGCGAAGAGTGAGGCTTCTGCTGGACACACACGTCCTGCTCTGGGCGGCGGGTGAACCGCATCGATTGCCGGCCGATGCGCTCGCCTTGATGGAGGATCCCGCGACGGAGCTGGTGTTCAGCGCCGCGTCCCTCTGGGAAATTGCGATCAAGAACAGCCTCGGGCGGAGAGCGTTCAGCGTGGACCCGCGCCTGTTGCGCCGGAACCTTTTGGAGCGCGACTATCGGGAGCTGCCCATAACCGGCGCCCATGCGACGGCCGTAGACCTGCTACCGCCCATCCACAAGGACCCGTTCGACCGCATCCTGGTCGCGCAGGCCCGGATCGAGGGCCTAACCCTGTTGACGGCTGATTCTACGCTCGCGCGCTATCCGGGGCCGATCCGGGCGCTCTGACTGTGCCGGCCCCTCACCGAAAATGCGGGATCACGTGGTCGCCGTAGTCAGCGACGATGCGCTCCTCCGCGCCGTTGGTGAGGTAGATGGTGAACTGGGTGACACCGGCCTTCTCCAGCGCCTTGAGCTTGGCCACGTGCTCGTCCGGCTCGCCCAGGATGCAGAAGGAATCGGTGATCTCCGGCGTGATGTAATAGGTGTTGTCGGAGACCTTGTCGGCGTGCTGGCGGTAGTTGTAGCCCGCGCCCCCGGCGCCCGCGCCGCGGCGCGCCTCGATATAGGCGGTGAGGCTGTCGGGCACGAGGTCGGTGCCGGCGCCGTATTTCTCCACGATATCGGCCACATGGTTACCCACCAGCGCCGGGAACCACTTGGTCTGCGCGACGCCGGCCTCCTTGTCGCCGACCCAGACGGGCGCCGCCGAGAGCACCCGGTAGCCCGCCATGTCGCGGCCCGCGGCCTCGCCCGCCGCCTTGGCCTGACCGCCGAACCATTCGCAGAGACCCACGTCGGCAAGCTGGATGATGAGCCCGTCGCCGACCTCGCCCGCGGTCTTGAGCGCCTTCGGCCCATAGGCCGCGAACCAGACCGGCATGGGATGGCCGGCCACCCAGTCCATATAGACGGGCTCCGGGCAATCCGCGTACTGCACGGTATCGCCCGCCACCATCTTGCGCATCGCATCGCAGAACTCGGCGGTATAGGCGAGCGTCGCCGGCGACTTGCCCATGACCCGCATGGAGCTGTCGCCGCGCCCGACGGCGATGTCGAAGCGCCCGCGCCCGATATCGCTCAGCGTGGCGAAGAGGCTCCCCGCCACCGACCAGTCGCGCACCTTGGGGTTGGTCACCAGCGGCCCGAAGCGCACCCGCTCGGTATGCGCCATGCAGACCGCAATCTTGGTGTAACAGTCGGACCAGAGGATGTGGGAATCGAAGAACCAGACATAGTCGAAGCCCGCCGCCTCGCACTGGCGCGCGATCGCGATGGTGCGCTCGATCCCTATGTCGCCCTTGAAGGCAATCCCGAACTCCATGCGCTGTCTCCCCTCCGGTCAGCTCACGATTGATGTGTCTGCGCGTCCGTGCCGTTCCCCGGTGCCTTGAGCAGCCGCCCCAGCGGATGCACCTCGCCGGGGCCGTAGCCTTCGTCCGGTCGCTCCCCGTCAGCGCGCCGCGCCGCCGTCGCCGCTTCGTCGATGCACAAGGGCTCGCCCGTGCCGTCGCCGCCCGCGAGCACCACGCCATAGACCCGCTCGGCCTTCTCCCGCGTGATCCAGCCTTGCTCGACATCAGCCAGCACCGCCTCGGGCGCCCTGGCGCGGGGGTCGCCGAAGCCGCCGCCGCCGTTGGAGCGGTAGATGAGCTGATCGCCGGGCGCGAGCTGGATGCCCATGGCGTGCATGCCGAGCTCCTCTTCCTTCTCCGGCGAGGCCGCTCGGCGGAGCCTGAGCGTGTTAGGGCCGCCATTGGTGCCGCCGGCGAGGCCGAAGGGGGTTACTTCGGCGCGATCGCCGTGCATGGTCATGGTCATGGCGCCCAGGGTCTTGAAGCTGCGGTCGATCCCCACCCCGCCGCGATAGGTGCCGTCCCCGCAGGAATCGGTGACCCCTTCGCAGTTGGTGTAGAGCAGCGGATACCAACGCTCCAGGATCTCCACCGGCTGGTTGGTGGCACCGCCGATGAAGATCATCATCTGGAAGGGGTTGCCGTCCTTGTAGCTGCGGGCGCCCTGGCCGCCCTCGTTCCAGAGATAGTTGACGTAGTGCTTGCCGGTCTTGGGATGGACGCCGCCGATGCAGAGGTTCGCGAGGTTGATGCCGGCGGCGTACATGCGCTTCGGCTCGACATCCTGGAACGCCGCCGCCCAGCAGGCCATGGTCACCGCCGCAACCTTCTCGTAGGCCCCGCTCGCATAGCCGGACGCCGGCGTCGGCTCCTCGATGTGGACGCAGCTCCCTGGCGTCGACAGAACCTCTATTGTGCGGCTCAACCCGTGGTTGAGCGGCGCCAGCTTGGGGAAGCAGTGGAGCGTGCCGTCGAAGACCGCGGTCTCCAGCGAGGCGCGGGGGAAGCCGAAGGGGCCCACCGGGGCGGCGTCGCTCCCGCGATAGTCGAAGCTTGCGCGGTCGCCCTCGATGGTGAGCCGGCAGTGCACCCGGATACGCGGCGTCTCCGGATGCATGATGTCCTTGTCCGAGAAATCCTCGAACTCGTACACCCCGTCCGGGAGCTGGGCGACCCGGGCGCGGAACCTCTCTTCCGTGTAGTCGAAGATATCCTCGAACAGCACCTCGATGGTCTCCGCCCCGTGGCGGGCGTAGAGCTCCAGCAGGCGGTCCTCGATCAGCGAACCGGCCTGTCGCTGGGCGTGGATGTCGGCGATGCGCTCGCGCCCGGTGCGCATGTTGTACTCGATCAGCGTCATCACCGTGCGGTCGAGCTCGCCGTTGTGGAAGAGCCGCATCGGCGGCATCCGCAGCCCCTCGGAGTAGCAGTCCACCGCGCGCGGGTTGAAGCTGCCGGGCAGCGCGCCGCCCACATCGGGCCAGTGGCCGGTGCTGGAGTTGAAGGCGACGAGGCGGCCTTCGTGATGGATCGGGCGGATCAGCTTCACGTCGTTGCAGTGGATGCCGCCGGTGTAGGGGTCGTTGAAGATGTAAATATCGCCTGGCTCGAATTCGCCCACCCACTCCTTCACCACCCGCACCGAAGGCTCGAAGGAGCCGATGTGGGGTGCCTGATCCCGGTTGCCGTGGGCGACCAGTCGCCCTTCCGCCGTCAGCAGCGCGCAGGAATGATCGTGGCCCTCGCTGATGGTCGGCGCATAGGCGAGGCGGGCGATCAACTCGCTTCCCTCGTCGCACATGCTTCCCAACGCGTTGCGCAGCACCTCGAAGGTGATGGGGTCTAGCTGCATGGCCTCACCCGCTCGTGCAGATCAGGTTGAAACGCTCGTCAACCCGGGCCGAAGAGCCGGGGACGAGCAGGGTCGTGCTGTCCAGCTGCTCGATGATGGCGGGGCCCGGAATCTCGAAACCGACCGGGAGCGCGGTGCGTTCGTAGACCGGCGCCTCCACCCAGCCTTCGGCCTCGTCGAACATCTTTCTGCGCCCGCTCGGAGCGGGATCGCCCGCGCCATTCGCGCCGAACACAGGCGTCGCGCCGGTCGTGACGCGCGCCTCCGCCGCGACGCGGGCGTTGACGATTTCGAGCTCGGCAAGGTCCTCCGGCAAGGAATAACCATAGTCCTCGGTGTGGCGAACGTGGAAGGAGCGGAAGAGGCCCCGGATATCGTCGTCATCGAGCGCGCCCGCCTTGACCGGGAGCGTGAGGCCGCCCGAGACCTGGCCATAGTAGCGCACATCGATCTCGCGGCGGAGCACCACGTCCTCGGCCGCAACGCCGTCCCGGCCGAGGCGGACGCGGGCACGCGCCTCCAGCTGGGCGAAGGCGTCGTTGATCTCGCCCACATCGAAGCGCTCGTTGGTCGCGAAGATCGACTGCACGAAGTCGTGCCGCACCTCTACGTGGAGCACGCCCATGGCCGAGCCGAGGCCGGGGCGGAAGGGCACGATCACCTCGGGAATGCCGAGTTCGCGGGCGAGCTCGACCGCATAGAGCGGCCCGGCGCCGCCGAAGGCAACCAGCGCGAAGTCGCGCGGATCGTGGCCGCGCTTCACCGAGACGAGGCGGATCGCGCCCGCCATGTTGGCGCGCATGACGCGCAAGATTCCGGTGGCGGCTTCCGCCCGCGAATAGCCCAAAGGCTCCGCGATCCGGTCGATGGCCTGCGCGGCAATCTCTGGGTGCAGTGCCACCTGGCCGGCGAGCTTAGTCTCTGCGCCGAGCCGGCCCAGCACCAGGTTCGCATCGGTCGCGGTGGGCTGGATGCCGCCCTGGCCGTAGCAGGCCGGCCCGGGCCGCGCGCCGGCGCTCTCCGGCCCCACCTTCAACACCCCGCCCTCGTCGATACGGGCGATAGAGCCGCCGCCGGCACCGATGGCGGTGACATCCACCGAGGGGAAGCTGATGACGATGTTGAATTCGATGTTCCACTCGGGCCGGATCAGCGCGCGGCCCCGGCGCGAGAGCGAGACGTCGGCGCTGGTCCCGCCGACGTCGAGGACGATCACGTCGGGCCTCTCGGCGAGGCGCCCGATGGCGGCGCCCGCCATCACGCCCGCCGCCGGCCCCGACTGGCAGATACGCGCGGGGATGCGCCGCGCCGCCTCGATGGACATGACGCCGCCGCCGGAATGGGTGATGAGGACCGGCCCGTCGTAGCCGATGCCTTCCAGCCGGTCGAGGAGCGCGGCGAGATAGCGCTCCAGCACCGGGCCGAGATAGGCGTTGGCCACGGTCGTGCTGGTGCGCTCGAACTCGCGGATCTCGGGCAGGATGTCCGACGAGCGGCAGACGTAGCTGCCCGGCATCTCGTCGGCCAAAATCTCCTGCGCGCGACGCTCATGGGCATCGTTGATGTAGCTGTGGAGGAAGCTCACCGCCACCGCCTCGACGCCGCGCTCTTGGAGCCGCGCCGCGATGGCGCGCAAGCCCGCCTCGTCGAGCGGCTCCAGCACCTCGCCTTCGTAGGTCGTGCGCTGGGCGACGGTCATTGTGTCGCGTCGGTCGACCAGCGCCGGCGCCGGGTCCCAATCGGAATCGTAGAGCGTGGGCCGGGCCGCACGCGCGGCGTGCAGAACGTCGGTGAAGCCCGCCGTGGTCACAAGCGCGGTGCGCGCACCCGTGCGCATGATGACCGTGTTGGTGGCGATGGTAGTGCCGATCTTGATGAGCTTGATGTCGCGGGGCTCGGCGCCCACGGCGTCGATGCCGGCGAGCATGCCGCCGATGAAGTCGGGCGGGGTGGACGCGGTCTTCGCGATCTCGACCGCGCCGGTCTCCGTGTCGTGGCGGATTACGTCGGTAAACGTGCCGCCGACATCGACGGCGAGCACGTAACGCGCGCCCGAAGCAGCGCTACTCATGCGGCCTCACGTGGCTACTCATGCGGCCTTATGTGCTCCGGTCACAGTGTTGCCCCGCGCTATCGCGACAAGCCGCGCACGATAGTCGCCCGCCGCCACGGCGCCAAGCGGCGACAGCCAAACTCTGGCCAGTGTCCCACCAGTACAACCCGATCGACTCATTATCTCGGAATGCTTCCGGGGTATTCCAGAAGGCGACTTACTCATTCTTCTCGCGATCCTCATCTCGTCGCACTTTTGACAATGCTGCTGAAATGAGCCCAGCTGGCACTGCCACGACACCCAAACCGCACATAAGGATCACGAATGTGAATATCTTGCCACCCACAGTTACTGGGTATATATCGCCGTATCCAACCGTTGTCAGCGTGGCAACAGCCCACCACAGGCTGTCGAATATTGATCGAAACGCGTCCGGCTGCGCATCATGCTCAAAGTAGTACATTCCAACTGAGGCTAGATACAGGATTATTATCGTTGCAATGAAAAATATAACCACCTCTTCTTTTGCATACGAGAGTGCTTTCGCAAAGCGTTCCATAGCCCGGCTGTAGCGTGTCAGTTTCAAGATACGGATAATGCGAAACAAACGAAACGCACGGACTGCACGAAGGTCTACACCCAACGCAATATAAAATGGAAGAATCGCAATTAAGTCTACGATTCCATAGAAGCTGAGTATGTAACCTATTTTCTTCGGAGCGGCAGCAATGCGAACGAGGTATTCGATTGTAAACAAAACCGTTATAACGATCTCGGAAATATCAAGAAAGTCACTAACGAAAGATGGCAAATCGGGTAGCGTATCTATAGTCAAAGTGATGATCGAGAAAACGATCAGGAAGAGAACGACGAAATCGAACGCTCTTCCAGAAAACGAGCCGGATTCATTAACAACTTGTCGAATTCTCAATCGTCATCCCCTTCTGGAAACAGACTCGAAGTGAACATAACGCCGGCTAGAACACTCGCTCTTCCCCCGAGTGTTGACCATCGTTGGCGGGCTTCACCAAGGTCATGCCGTGCTGTCCCCACTCCGCCCCTCGATCAGGGCCAGCACGGCAGGCGGGTCGAGGGGGACAGCGCGGATGATCGCGCCGAAGGGCTCCAGTGCGTCTTCGACGGCGCCGGCGAAGGCCGCGGCGGCCGGGATCGCGCCGCCCTCGCCCACACCCTTGACGCCCAAGGGGTTGAGGCTGGAGCGGCTCTCCATGTGAATAATCTCGATGGGCGGGATCTCCATGGCCGTCGGGATCAGATAGTCCATGAAGGTCGTGACCAGCGGCTGGCCCGCCTCGTCGAACCTGAGCTTCTCGTAGAAGGCGCCGCCGATCCCCTGCGCCGTGCCGCCCAGGATCTGGCCCTCGACGATGGTGGGGTTGATCATCGCGCCGCAGTCGTGGACCACCACGTATTTCTCGATCTCCACCATGCCGGTGGCGGCATCCACGACCACGATCAGCCCGTGGACTCCGCTCGCGAACGCGCCGTCGGGAGAGCGGTAATAGTCGGCGGCCCGCAAGCCGGGCTCGGTGCCCGATTCCAGCGTGTTGATGGGGTCGGCCGCGCGCGCGAGAGCGGCCAGCGTGACCGCCATCTGCGGCGCTCCCTTTACGTGGACGGCGCCATCCGCCAGCACCAGGTCCTCGGGCGCCGCCTCCAACTCGTCCGAGGCAAGGTTCAGCGCCCGCGCGCGAACGACCTGGGCTGCGCCGAGCGCGGCACTGCCGCCGATCACGGCCGAGCGGCTGGCGAAGGTGCCCACCCCCCAGGCGAAGCGGTCGCTCCGCCCGCTCTCGACTACCACCTGCTCCGGCGCGACGCTCAAGGTCTCCGCCACCACCTGCGCGAGCGTCGTGTGATGGCCCTGCCCCTGCGAGGGATAGCCGGTCGTCACGTGCACATGGCCGGTGGGCTCCACCCGCACCTCGACGCCCTCGTAGGGCGAGATGCCGGTGCCCTCGACAAAGAAAGCAATGCCGGCGCCGCGGAAGATTCCCTGCTCGCGCGCCGCCGGCTGGCTGCGCTTCACGCCCGCGTAGTCGAGCGCGTCGAGAGTCTTCGCGAGCTGGGCGGGATAGTCGCTGTCGCGGTGGATGAGCGGCGTGTTGCCCTGGAAGATGCGGCCCGAATCCCAGGGGCAGTCCTCGGGCCGCACCAGATTGCGCCGCCTGATCTCGGCTGCATCGAGGCCGAGCGCACGGGCGACGTGGTTCATGGCCGTTTCCATGACGAAGGCGCCGTGCGGCTGACCCGCGCCGCGGTAGGGGCTCACGATCGGGGTGTTGGTGTAGACGGCCTCGTATTCCGTGTGCACCGCCGGAATCTTGTAGGGGCCGGGCAGAATGGCCTGGGCGCACTGGGCATTGATGGGGCCGTAGGGGCAGTAGGCGCCGCTGTCGTAGAGGAAGTGGTCCTTGATCCCGAGGATGTGCCCGTCCTTCGTCGCAGCCACTTCGATGCGGTGCACCATCAGCCGCTCGTGGTTGGAGCCGATGAAGTGCTCGCGGCGGTCCTCGATCCACTTGACCGGGCGGCCGAGCAGCCGGGCTGCGAAGGGGATGAGCAGTTCCTCCGGGTAGACCAGGAAGATCTTGACGCCGAAGCCGCCGCCCACATCCGGCGCGATCACGGTGATCGCGGCCTCCGGCATCCCCAGCTTCTCCGCAATCACGCCGCGGGCCGCCACCGGCGCCTGTGTGGTATCCCAGATCGTGAGCTGGTCGAGACTCCCGTCGTAGCGGGCGACGACGCCGCGGGTCTCCATGGGCTGGGCCGCGCCCCGCTCGGGCCGGAGCTCCTCGCGCAGCACGAAATCGGCCGCGGCGAAGGCGCTCTCGATGTCCCCGCTTAGATCGGCGGTGCGGCAGGCGATGTTCGAATCGGTGTCGTCGTGGACGAGCGGCGCGCCCGGCTCCGCCGCAGCGACGAGATCGACCGCCGCCGCCTCTGGCGCATAGTCGACCGCGATCAGGTCCAGCGCGTCCTCGGCGAGATAGCGGCTGTCGGCGACCACCAGCGCCACCGCCTCGCCCACGAAACGCACCTGGCCCGGTGCCAACGCCTGATGGGTGCGCGGGTTGATGAAGCCGGGGTCCTCGTTGAGCAGCGGCATGGCCGCGTTGGCAAAGCCCAGGTCCTCGTGGGTAATCACCGCATGCACGCCGGGGAGCACGAGCGCCGCGCTCGCCTCGATGCGCGTGAAGCGCGCCTTGGCGTGGGGGCTGCGCAGCACCGCCGCGTGCAGCATGCCCGGCAGGTGGATGTCGTCGATGAAGCGCGCCCGCCCGGTGAGCAGACGCGCATCCTCCCGCCGCTCGACCGGCTCCCCGATCAGCCGCGTGGTCATGAGTCTTCGCCTCGCAGCATTGCCGCGGCCCGACGAACCGCCGCCACGATCTGCTGATAGCCGGTACAGCGGCAGAGATTGCCCGAGAGCGCCCGGCGAATCTCTGCGTCGGTCGGCGCCGGGTTGGCCTGGAGGAAGGGCTTGAGCGTCATCAGAATACCGGGCGTGCAATAGCCGCACTGCAGCCCATGCTCGCGGCGGAAGGCTTCCTGCAGCGGGTGCAGCGTCTCGCCATCTGCAAGCGATTCCACCGTCTCCACCGAGGCGCCGTCCGCCTGCACCGCAAACATCAGGCAGGAGCGCACGGGCTTACCGTCCATCAGCACCGTGCAGGCGCCGCAGACCCCATGCTCGCAGCCCACATGGGTGCCGGTGAGCCCCGCTTCGTGGCGGATGAAGTCCGAGAGCAGGAGCCTCGGCTCGACCCGCCGCTCGTGGGCCTCGCCGTTGATGGTCACGCACACGCTGCGCTCGTGGTCAACCATTCAGCGCCCCATCCGCATCGCCGCATCGCGGCAGGCGCGGCGGGTCAGCACCGCCACGAGCTTCTGGCGATACCAGGCCGGCGCGTGCGGATCGTCCGCCGCATCGCAGGCCTCGGCCGCGGCGTTGCCCGCCGCCTCGCACGCATCGCCGTGCGTTCCCCGCTCAGTCAGAACCGCCTCCGCCAGGCGCATACGGGCCGGCCCGTCGCCAGTGCCGGTGACCACGACGCGGGCGTCGAGGCCGCCGGCGCCGGCGCCGCCCGGCCGCATCAGCACCGCGACCGCCACGAGCGCAAAATCCCCCTGGCGCCGCGCGACCTCCTGAAAGCCCCAGCCGGTCCCCTCGGGAAGTGCCGGAACAGCAATCTCGGTGAGCAGCTCGTCGGGCGCGAGCGCCGTCTCCATCGTCCCTGCAAAGAACTCCCCGGCCGGGATCGTACGCTGCCCCTGTGGACCTTGAGCGGATATTTCGGCATCGAGCGCCAGCATCACCGCTGGCAGCTCGGCCGCCGGATCGTTGTGGGCGAGGCTGCCGCCGACGGTACCTCGGTTGCGAATCTGCGGATGGGCGATGTGACCGATTGCCTCGGTCAGCAGGGGCCAGCCGCTCGCCACGTCCGGATCGGCCTCGACGGCAGCCTGGCGGGCCATAGCACCGATGCGGAGCGCGCCGTCGCTCACCCTGATGCGGCTGAGCGTCTCGATGCGGTTGAGATCGACCAGAACCGCGGGCCGCGCCAGGCGGAAGTTGAGCAACGGCACCAGGCTTTGCCCGCCGGCGAGCGGCCGCGCATCCCCGCCATGCGCCGCGAGCATTGCCACGGCTTCGGCCACATGGCTCGGGCATTCATAGGCGAATGGCGGCGGTTTCATCGCCTCGCGCGACCCCGCTGTCGATCCGAAGGCCCCGATCTTATACCGGTGCAGGGCTGCGGGTCAGTCCGGGGTCTCATCGTCCCTGACCCCGGCGCGGAGCGCGTAGACGAGCTCCAGCGCATCCCGCGGGGTGAGGTCGTCGGGGTTGATCTCGGCGAGGCGGGCACGGAGCGGATCGGGTGCCGGTTCCGCCTGGGCGGGCGCCGCCTGCGGGCGGGCCTGAAAAAGCGGCAGGTCGTTGGCGAGCCGGGCGGCGGCATTGGCTTTGTCGCCCTGTTCGAGCAGCGCCAGCACCTCCTCGGCGCGGGCGAGCACCGCCTCGGGCAATCCCGCAAGGCGCGCCACGTGGATGCCGTAGGAACGATCGGCCGCGCCCGGCGCCACCTCGTGCAGGAACACGACCTTGCCCTGCCATTCCTTGATTCGCATGGTGTGGCAGGCGAGCCGGTCGAGCTTTTGGGCAAGCGCCGTGAGCTCGTGATAATGGGTCGCGAAGAGCGACCGGCAGCGGTTGCTGTCGTGCAGGTGCTCGATTGCGGCCCAGGCGATCGAGAGCCCGTCATAGGTGGCGGTGCCCCGCCCGATCTCATCGAGGATCACCAGGGCGCGCTCGCCGGCCTGATTGAGGATGGCGGCGGTCTCCACCATCTCAACCATGAAGGTGGAGCGGCCTCGCGCGAGGTCGTCCGCTGCGCCCACGCGGGAGAAGAGCCGGTCCACCACGCCGATGCGGGCTTCGTCGGCGGGCACGAACGAGCCCATCTGGGCCAGCACCGCGATCAGCGCATTCTGGCGCAGGAAGGTGCTCTTGCCGGCCATGTTGGGGCCGGTGACCAGCCAAATCCTGGCCGCATCGCCGAGCTCGCAGTCGTTGGGGACGAAGGGTGTGTCTCCGCCCGCACCCATCGCCTCGACCACCGGGTGCCGTCCGCCCCTGATCTCGAATGCGAGCGTGCGATCGACGACCGGCCGCACGTAGCGGCGCTCGACCGCGAGCAGCGCCAGCCCCTCGGCCACGTCGAGCATTGCGAGCGCGCCGGCGGCACGCGCGATATCGTCCGCCCGGCGGACGACATCTGCGCGGAGATCGTCGAAGTGTGCCTGCTCGAGCGCGAGCGCCTTCTCGGCCGCGCCGTTGATCCGCGCTTCGAGCTCGCCCAGCTCCACGGTCGTGTAGCGGACGGCGCTGGCAAGGGTCTGCCGGTGAATGAAGGCCTCGGGCAGCGCCTTGGCCCGCTGTGGCGGCACCTCGACGTAGTAGCCGAGCACGTTGTTATGGCGCACCTTGAGCGCGCCCACGCCGGTCTCGCTGCGGTAGCGGGCCTCCAGCCCGCCGACCAGGCGCCGGCTGTGGTCGCGAAGCTCAACCACCTCGTCAAGCGCCGCATCGTAGCCGCGCGCGATGATGCCGCCGTCCCGGGTGCCGGGCGGCGGGCTCTCCACCAGGGCGCGCGTCAGTCGGTCGACGAGGCTCTGGTGATGGCCGAGCGCCTTGAGAGAGGCCGCGAGCGCCGGTGGCGGCGCCTGCAGGCCGCCCGCAGCATCGGCGCCGAGGGCATCGCGGATCGCCGGAATCTGTCCGAGCGCGTCGCGCACCGCGGCGAGGTCGCGCGGCCCGCCGCGGCCGAGGCTGAGCCGTGAGAGCGCACGTTCCATATCCGGGCAGCGCCGCAGCCGCTCCCTGAGGCCGTGCCGCGCGCCCTCGGCCTCGACGAGAAAACCGACCGAATCGAGGCGCTCGGCGATGGCGTCCGGGTCGGTGAGCGGCGCTGTGAGCCGTGCCCTGAGCAGCCGGGCGCCGGCGCCGGTCACGGTACGGTCGATGACCGCAAGCAGGCTGCCGGCGGCGCCCCCTTCCAGCGTCGCCGTGAGTTCCAGGTTGCGCCGGGTCGCGGCGTCGATCGTCATCGCTGCCCCGGCCGCGGTCGAGCGGAGCCGCGCGAGCCGGGGTAGTTGGCCCTTCTGGGTAAGCCTGAGATAGCCGAGCACGGCGCCCGCCGCCGCGAGCTCCGCCCGGCCAAAACTGCCGAGGCCATCGAGGGAGGCAATGCCGTAGAAGGCTGCGAGCGCGCGCCCCGAGGCCACGCTATCGAAGAGCGAGCGCGGCTGGGGGGTGAGGACGGCCTTCCACTCGGCGAATACCTCGAAGAGCGCCGGAGCTTCGAGCAAAGGCTCGGGCACCAGGAGTTCGCCGGGCTCGATGCGCGCGAGCGCTGCGGGCAGAGAGGACTCCGAGACACCCATCACCGCGAATTCGCCGGTGGACATCTCGGCCCACGCCAGCGCCAGCGCCCCTTCGGCCTGGGCGAGCGCTGCGAGATAGTTGGCCGCGCGCGCATCCAGCAGCGCGTCCTCGCTCAGCGTCCCCGGCGTCAACAGCCGGATCACCTCGCGGCGCACGACCGCCTTTGCGCCGCGCTTGCGCGCCTCTGCCGGGTCCTCGACCTGTTCGCACACCGCGACCTTGAAGCCCTTGCGGATGAGCCGCTGGAGGTAGCCCTCGGCGCTCACCACGGGCACCCCGCACATGGGGATCTCCTGCCCCTGGTGGAGGCCCCGCTTGGTGAGCGCGATGTCGAGCGCATCTGAAGCTTGACGTGCATCGTCGAAGAAGAGCTCGTAGAAGTCGCCCATCCGGTAGAAGAGGAGGTGGTCCGGGTTGGCGCCCTTGATTTCGAGATACTGCGCCATCATCGGCGTCGCCGGTTCCACACGGCGGGCGCGTGGCCGGCCCCGGCGGGCGCCGCGGGCGGCGGCCGGCGCGGCGGTCGCTTGCGCCTCGGCGTCATTGGGCATGGCGCAAAAGTAGCACAAGGAGGCACCGGCGTTTCGCGCCTGACGGCGGCGCCTCTGACACCTGTTCGTCACATATTCGTCATGCTTAGGGCGAGAACCCTTTGGTAGACTCAGGCGCCCGAAACCACGCTCCGAAGGAGAGCCGATCGATGGCGGCACGCGTTGTTCCGCTTCGCCGGTGGGGGCGGCTCAGCCTTGCGGCATCGTTGCCACTTGGAACCGCATTCCTGGTGCTTGCCGCACTGAGCCTCACGCCGCCCATCGCGGCGGTGCTGGCTTGGGCGGGCCTCAGCCTTCTCGCGGCAGCGGTAGCCGGCATGATACTGGCGGAGGTGGGCGCGCTGGCGCGCCATGTGGAGACCTCTGCCGGGAGCGAGGGCGAAGCACAGCGACGCCCCGTTCCGGCGGGGCTCCTCACCCGTGAGCTTGCGGCATCGGTCGAGCGCCTGGCCCGGCTCGGCGCCGAGGACCGGGCGCAGCTCGCGAGCGAGCGGGCCGAGCTCGAACGCGCGCTCGATGCCTTGCCCGAGCCGCTCCTCCTGCTGGATGCCGAGCGCAAGATCGTGCGTGCCAACCGGGCGGCCGAATCGCTCCTCGACGGCAAGGTGATCGGGCGCCACATCGCTGCGTCGCTGCGCAATCCGCAACTGATCGAAGCGGTCGAGCAGACCCTCGAGGGTGCCGGTGGGCGCGACATCGAGTTCACGCTGCAAGCGCCGGTCGAACGGACCTTCGCGGCGCGGGTGGAGCCGCTGCCCGAGCCGAGGGAGGGCGGTGCTGCCGTTCTACTCGCGCTCGTCGACTTCACGGCGGTGCGCCGCACCGATCAGATGCGGGCGGACTTCGTCGCCAATGCGAGCCACGAGATCAGGACGCCGCTGGCCACGCTGATGGGATTCATCGAGACGCTGCAGGGGTCCGCCCGCGACGACCCCGCCGCGCGCGAGCGCTTCCTCGCCATCATGGATCAGCACAGCAAGCGCATGGCGCGCCTTGTCGAGGACCTGCTCTCACTCTCACGCATCGAGATGAACGAGCACACGCCGCCGACCGAAGCGGTGCCGCTCCCCTCTCTGCTCGCAAACGTGCACAACACGCTCGCATGGCAGGCGGAAAAGCGCGGCGTGACCGTTGCCATCGACACCGAAGACGGCCTGCCGCCCGTGATCGGCGACGGCGACGAGCTCACCCAGGTGTTTCTCAACCTGGTCGACAACGCGATCAAGTACGGCGACGCCGAGGGAACCGTCAGTGTGGAAGCGCGCCGGGTGGCGGAGGCGCAGGCGGCCGGTTGGATGGCGAGCAAAGACGGCGCGGTTGCAGTCTCTGTCGTTGACCGGGGCGCGGGTATTCCGCGCGAGCATCTGCCGCGGCTCACGGAGCGCTTCTACCGCGTGGACAAGGCGCGCTCGCGCGAGCTCGGCGGCACCGGCCTCGGGCTCGCCATCGTCAAGCACATCGTGAACAGGCACCGCGGTGCGCTCGCCATCGACAGCACCCCCGGAAAAGGCAGCACGTTCACGGTTTACCTGCAGCCCGCCGCGGTGGCCGAAGACGCGGCGCTGGAAGGGGCGGCGCAGCCGGCAAGCGACACGGCCAACGGGAGAGCGGACGAATCGTCCGAAGTAGCCGTCACAAAATCGTAACGAAACTGACTTATGCCTGAACCAGCCCGTTCGTAGTGTGCGGCAAGCGCTCGCTCGATCGGGCGCAAGGTGCAGGGGCGGCCGACGGCGTGCAGCTCACCATTCTTCTCATCGCGATCCTGGCGCTCGCGGTCATCGGCCTCTACTTCGGCCGCCGGCGGGCGCTCCGCTCGGCCGGCAGCAATCTCAGCAAGCTCCACTCGATGCCGAGCTATCACGGCTGGTACGTGGCGCTCTGGTGCGGCATCCCCTCCGCCATCGTCCTCATCGTCTGGCTGATTATCGAGGCGCCGATCCTGGAGGCGCTGCTGCTCTCCTACCTCGGCCCAGAGGTGGCGGAGCAGTCGGACGCGATGATCGGCCTCTTGCTCAACGATGTGCGCAATCTGGCCTCAGGCGACGTGGTAAGCCGCGAGGTCGACCCGGCCATGCAGGCGGCGGCCGGCCGCTACGCCAGCATGAAATCGACGGCGCAAGCCGCGGTGCTGGCTATCGGCGTGGCCTTAGGGGGCGCCGGCTTCGGCTGGGCTTGGCGGCGCATTGCGCCCGGCTTGCGCGCGCGCAACAAGGTCGAGCGGGTGGTAAACATTGCGCTGATCCTCTCCTCCTGCATCGCCATCGTCACCACCATCGGCATCGTTCTCTCGGTGCTGTTCGAATCGATCCGCTTTTTCTCGATCATCCCCTTCTGGGATTTTCTGTTCGGCCTGCAATGGAGCCCGCAGACAGCCATCCGCGCCGATCAGGTCGGCAGCACCGGTGCGTTCGGCGCCATCCCGCTCTTCACCGGCACGCTGATGATCACGCTGATCGCCATGCTCGTCGCTCTGCCAGTCGGCCTCTTCGCCGCCATCTACATGGCCGAATTCGCGAGCCCCAGGTTCCGCAACGTGGCGAAGCCGATCCTGGAAATCCTGGCCGGCGTGCCGACCGTGGTCTATGGCTTCTTCGCGGCACTGGTGGTGGCACCGTCGATCAGGGGGATTGGCGAATCGATCGGCCTCGACGTGGCGTCCGAGAGCGCGCTCGCCGCCGGCGTCGTCATGGGGATCATGGTCATCCCCTTCATCTCGTCGCTGAGCGACGATGCCATCGTCGCCGTGCCCAATTCGCTGCGCGAAGGCTCGCTCGCCATGGGGGCGACCAAGTCGGAGACCGTGGTCAGGGTGATCCTGCCGGCGGCGCTGCATGGAATCGTCGCCGCCTGCCTGCTCGCGGTGAGCCGCGCCATCGGCGAGACCATGATCGTGGTGATGGCCGCAGGCCTCGCGGCCAACCTCACCGCCAATCCGCTCGACGCGGTAACCACCGTCACAGTGCAGATCGTGACGCTGCTCGTCGGCGATCAGGAGTTCGACAGCGCCAAGACCCTCGCCGCCTTCGCACTGGGGCTGATGCTCTTCATCGTGACGCTCGCGCTCAACATCTTCGCGCTCCACATCGCGCGCAAGTACCGAGAGCAATATGACTGACCTCGCAGAGCCGGCGCTCGGCGGCGCCTGGCAGGATGCTGACTGGGCGAAGCGCCGCCTCCGCCGGCGCTACCGCGCCGAGCGGCGCTTCAAGACCTACGGCATCATCGCGGTGGCGGTCGCTCTCGCCTTCCTCGCGCTCCTGATCGGCAGTGTCATCGCCGAAGGCTACCCCGCCTTCGTGAGGACCTCGGTCGCGCTCGAGGTCAGCTTCGATCCCAAGGTCCTCGGCGTGGGCGAAGCCCCGAGCGCGGACGAGCTTCGAAAAGCAGACTACGGCAGGCTCTTGAGAGAATCCGTCTTTGCCACCTTCCCTGAGGTGACAGCGCGGAAGGAGCGGCGCAAGTTGCTCAAGCTCGTGAGCACGTCAGCGCGCTTCGAGTTGCGCGGTCTGGTGGTGGACGATCCTTCGATCATCGGCACAACGCGGCGCGTCTGGCTCACCGCGTCCAGCGATGTTGACATGCTGATCAAGGGGAGCGCGCCCCGCGACGTGCCGGAAGACGAGCGCCGGCTCGACGACCAGCAGATTGCCTGGATCGACACCTTCGATGCCGCCGGCTTCGTGGAGACCGGGTTCAACGGCGAATTTTTTTTCAACGCAGATTCGCGGGAACCTGAGATTGCAGGCATTGGTGGCGCGATCGCAGGCTCGTTCTATATGCTTCTGGTCACGCTGGTGCTGACGTTCCCGATCGGCGTGACCGCAGCCATCTATCTCGAGGAGTTTGCGCCCAAAAACCGCATCACCGACCTGATCGAGGTCAACATCAACAACCTCGCCGCGGTGCCTTCCATCGTGTTCGGGCTGCTTGGGCTCGCGGTGTTCATCAACCTGTTCCACCTGCCGCGCTCTGCGCCCATCGTGGGCGGGCTCACACTCACGCTGATGACGCTGCCGACGATCATCATCGCGGCCCGCTCTGCGCTCAAGGCGGTGCCGCCCTCCATCCGCGAGGGCGCTTACGGCGTCGGCGCGTCGCCGATTCAGGTCGTCTTCCACCATGTGCTGCCGCTCGCCATGCCCGGCATCCTCACCGGCACGATTATCGGCATGGCGCGCGCGCTAGGCGAGACCGCGCCCCTCCTGATGATCGGGATGGTGGCCTTCATCGTGGACATCCCCGGCGGCCCCTTCGATCCGGCGACGGCGCTGCCGGTGCAGATCTTCCTCTGGGCGGACAGCCCGGAGCGCGGCTTCGTCGAGAAGGTCTCGGCGGCAATTCTCGTGCTGCTGGCCTTCCTCATCCTGATGAACGCGGTGGCGATTTATCTCAGGCGCAAATTCGAGATCCGCTGGTAGGCGGGCGGGAGTGGTATCGTGACCGACGACACCGACGGAGTGGTCACACTGATGATGGAGGAGACGGGCGCTCCCGCAGCCGCACCCGTCGGCGCCCGTGCCGAGGCGCCAGCACTCATCAGGATGCGCGCGCGCGACGTCAACGTCTCTTATGGCGAGAAGCAGGCGCTCTTCGATGTCGACATCGATCTGGCCCAGAACAAGGTAACGGCGCTGATCGGCCCGTCGGGCTGCGGCAAGTCCACCTTCCTGCGCTGCCTCAACCGCATGAATGACATCATCGACATTTGCCGGGTGACCGGATCGATCACGCTGGATGACCGGGACATTTACGGCCGCGATATCGACGTGGTGCAGTTGCGGGCGCGCGTGGGCATGGTGTTCCAGAAGCCCAATCCGTTCCCGAAGTCGATCTACGAGAACGTGGCCTACGGCCCACGCATCCACGGGCTCGCCAGCAAGGGCCGAGAGCTCGACGATGTTGTCGAACAGAGCCTCCGACGTGCCGGCCTCTTCGACGAAGTCTCCGACCGGCTCCAACAACCGGGCACCAGCCTCTCCGGCGGGCAGCAGCAGCGGCTTTGCATTGCGCGCGCCATCGCCATCAGCCCGGAGGTCATCCTGATGGACGAGCCCTGCTCGGCCCTGGACCCCATCGCCACGGCCAAGGTGGAGGAGTTGATCGACGAGCTCAGGGAGCACTACACGATCGCCATCGTCACCCACAATATGCAGCAGGCCGCCCGGGTCTCCCAGTTCACCGCGTTCTTCCACCTGGGCGAACTAGTGGAGTTCGAGGCGACCGAGCAGATATTCACCAATCCGCACGATCAGCGGACGCAGGACTACATCACCGGGCGCTTCGGCTAAACAAGGGCGCGGGCGGAGGATAAGGAGAGCGACCGATGGCTGCCGAGCACACGGTCAAGGCCTATGACGAGGAGCTGGATCGCATGAACAACGCGATCCTGGAGATGGGTGGCATCGTCGAGCAGCAGCTCGCCGCTTCGATCGCCTCGCTGGCCCGCCGCGACGACGAACTCGCCTCGCGCGTCATCACCGACGATCGCCGTGTGGACGCGCTGGAGGCCGAGATCGACCAGCTCGCGGTACGCATCTTGGCACTGCGCCAGCCGGTGGCGGTCGACCTCCGCGTCATCACCGCCTCGCTCAAGATTGCGAGCGACCTCGAGCGAATGGGGGACTACGCCGCCAACGTCGCCAAGCGCTCTATCGCCATCCAGGAAATCGACCCCATCCGCCTGACCCATGCAATCTCGCGCATGGCGGGCATCGCCCAGGGCATGATCAAGGATGTGCTCGATTCCTTCCGCGACCGCGATGTGGAGCGCGCCATGGCGGTCTGGCGGCGGGACGAGGATGTCGACGAATCCTACAACAGCCTCTTCCGCGAGCTGCTCACTTACATGATGGAGGATCCGCGCCGCATCACGCCGTGCGCGCACCTGCTCTTCATCGCCAAGAACATCGAGCGAATCGGCGATCACGCGACCAACATCGCCGAGACCGTGAGCTACGTGGTGACCGGCACCCCGGTGCAGGAAGAACGGCCCAAGGGCGACGTCACATCCTTCCACCAGGCAGATGACGATTCGGAGGCGACTGCGCCATGAAGCCCTACATTCTGGTCGTCGAGGATGAGGCGGCGCTGCTCACGCTGCTCCGCTACAACCTGGAGAAAGGCGGCTTCGAGGTGGGCGAGGCCGTCGACGGCGAAGAGGCGCTGCTCATGGTCGAGGAGCGGCGCCCCGACCTGATGGTGCTCGACTGGATGCTGCCGACGCTTTCCGGCATCGAAGTCTGCCGCAGGATCAGGCGCAAGCCGGACGCGCAGCCGCTCCCCATAGTCATGCTGACGGCGCGAGGCGAAGAGGCGGACAGGGTGCGCGGCCTCGACGGCGGCGCCGACGACTATGTCGTCAAGCCCTTCTCGCCGGCCGAGCTTCTGGCCCGCATCCGCGCGATCTTGAGGCGCATGCGGCCTGCGCTCGGCGACGAAGTACTGAATTATGACGACCTCAGGATGGACCTCGCCGCCCACAAGGTCACACGCGGGGAAGCGCCGATCCATCTCGGGCCGACCGAGTTCCGGCTGCTGCGCCACCTGATGGAGCATCCCGGCCGCGTCTTCTCGCGCGAGCAGCTCCTCGATTCGGTCTGGGGCCCGGACATCTTCATCGAGAGCCGGACGGTCGACGTGCACGTGCGCCGGCTGCGGCAGGCGCTCAACGCCGACCGTCGCCCGGACCTGATCAGGACCGTCCGCTCGGCCGGCTACGCCCTCGATTCAAGCGCGGGATAGACCGTCAAGGGCGCAGGCTGCACTGACAGCCACGCCCCGATGCCGCCATCGGACTCGATGGAGGTCTTGCGCCTCAAAGCTACCGATCACGCTCCGCTCACGCTCCGCACACAAGAAAAAGGGGAGCACGTGGGTGCTCCCCTTTCTCGCCAAGCGGCGATGGTCGATTAGAAGAAGATCGCCGTGCCAAGCATGAACTGGGTCACATTTTCCGAACTGGCGATCTGCCCCCCAACCAGGACGCCCGGCCCGAGCGTGTAGGTCAAATGGGCAAACGTTGAGCCGGTATCACTAGCATTGCGGCCATACTGGAGGCCCAACTCTGTCGCCCCTTCGGTCCACGACGCCCCAATATCGAATTGCATGCCGCCTGGATCTGCATCGTACATGCTGCCGCCGAACGAGAGCTGGTCGACGCTTATATTGAGCCCGGCACGCATGGCGCTGGGGTCATCGCCCCCGACGTCTTCACTCTCGGCCGTTTCAAAGCCAGCGCCAAGGGTGAGGGAGCCGCCTTCCATGAAATCCGTCGAATAGTTCGCACCGACCGCTGTGTGTCCCGAATTTTGCCCGGCGTCGTCGGTTTTCCGACCGGCATAGGGAGCCTGTTCGCTGCCTTCGGGCGCGTGACTCATCCCAATCGTCAAGCCGTTGAAGTTAGGTGTGGTGTAGACCACCTTGATCGCGTCTTCTGGTCCGATCCCGGAGTAGGTGTTGACGGTCCCCACTGCCGTGCTGAACCAGCTATAGTTGACGCCGAGCATTCCGCCGATGCCAGCTCCCGGAGCGGCGACCGTGCTATTGAAGGCCGCGCTCTCAGTCCTCCCGATCCTGAATGAACCGAACGACCCGCTCATCGTGATGTGTTGCTCGTCGAAAACGGCTTCGGGATTCTGGTCGCCATTGCCTCCATTGGCTGCATTCCAGCTGCCGGAGGACTGACCCAACTGCGCACTGACGGCCACCGTTATGCCGTTATCCAGAGTGGTGGAACCGGAAACGCCGAACTCGAAAACGTAGTCGATGCCATGGGCGCGCGTGCTGTCATCACTGTCGCTTGCAAAGCCGATGGCCGACGTCGTGTAGCCGGCGATTCCGACCGTGACCGGCCCGGCCATCATCTCATCGTCAGCCGCCTGTGCGGCACCGACGAAAGCACCGGCGGCGATCAGAGCCGTCGTGCCGAGCAGAAACTTCTTCATGCGATCCTCCCGATCGATTCGCGCACCCGACATGCGGTTCCCCAGCCTACTCTGTTGCTGTTGCCGGTGCCGAGCGCCCCAACACTCGGCGCACCCTACTCAAAATGCTTCGGCTGCGCCAGCCCAGGTTCGGATGGACAATGACAAATTCATGTCTGTGCCGCAATTTTCTCCGCCGCTGTGGCACAAATGTCACGAAATTCTACTCACGGCGCGGGCGCATTCAGGCGCCGCCGGGGCGGCGAAGGCCCGATTGGGCGATGGCCTCTGCGATCGCCCGTTCGCCGCGGGGCGCCATCAGGTGCGCGCCAGCGACCCCCTTGACGCCGCGCAGCTCCTCGATCAGCTCGACACAGATGCGAATTCCCTCGGCTTGCGGGTCCTTGGCGCCGCCGAGGCGGGCGATGACGGCGTCCGGGATATGGACCCCGAAGAGGTTCTCGTTCATCCAGCGCGCCGAGCGTGCCGACCTTATGGGCCCGATGCCGACGATAATGGATGTGCGCTCGGGAATCCCGAAGTCCGCGAGCCAGGCGAGGTAGCGCCTCAGCATCGCCATGTCGAAGCTGAACTGGGTCTGGAAGAAATCTGCGCCCGCGTCGATCTTGGCCTGAAGGCTGGCGGGAGTCTCGCCGGCTTTCGGCTCGCGCGGGGCATCGGCGCCGCCGATCAGCAGCCTGGGTGAGGAGGCGAGGCGTCGCCCGCCGGGGAGCACCGCCTCGTCCCGCATGGTACGGACCAGCGCCATGAACTCGTTAGACTTGAGGTCGAACACCGGCTTCGTCTCCGGCTGATCGCCGGCGTCGACCGAATCGCCGGTTAGGCAGAGCAGACTGTGCACGCCGAGCGCTGCCGCCCCCAACACATCGGCCTGCAGCGCGAGGCGATTGCGGTCGCGCATGGTGAACTGGAGCACCGGTTCGATGCCTTCGCGGGCCAGGATCGCAGCGGTCGCGAGCGGCGAAAGATGGGCGCGTGCGCCGGCACCGTCGAGCACGTTGACGGCATCGGCGAGCCCCTTGAGGCATCCGGCGTGGGCCAGAACGTCGGCCGGGTCCACGGAATCGGGCGGACCCATCTCCGCCGTTATGGCGAACTCGCCTGCGCGCAGCACGCGTTCCAACCGACCTGCGCTCTTCGCCTCATTCGCCATCGTTCGCTCCGCTGCCCGTATCGATTGTGCCGCCTGCGGCCGCGGCCGTTAACTCAAGATTTAGCGCCAGGCCGGCAGTCGCGCCGACCATAGAGAGCGGCTTTGGTACAATCCAGGGTGCTGCCTTGCCGGCCGCTCAGAGAAGCCGCTGGCGCGCCTTGAGCGCGGTGCCCAGCGTGCCGTCGTCGAGATAGTCGAGCTCGCCACCGATCGGCAGACCGTGGGCGAGGCGGGAGATCGCGACGTCGCTCTCGGCGAGCCGGTCGGCCAGATAGTGCGCCGTGGTCTGCCCGTCCACGGTCGCGCTGGTGGCGAGGATGATCTCGCTGACTTCCGGCGCGCCGGCACGCGCGACGAGAGCCGCGATGGCGAGGTCCTCAGGCCCGATCCCGTCCAGCGCGGAGAGCAGTCCGCCCAGCACGTGATAGCGACCGCGGAACATCAGCGTGCGCTCCAACGCCCAGAGATCCGCGACCTGCTCGACGACGCAAATGGCCGCGCGGTCGCGCTCGGGATCGGCGCAGATCGCGCAAGGGTCCTGGGCATCGAGATTGCCGCAGACGGAGCAGGCGCGGACGCTTTCGGCCGCGGTGCGGAGCGCGGCGAGCAGCGGCTCCAGGTGCGATTCGCGCCGCTCCAGCAGGTGCAGGGCGGCACGGCGCGCAGAGCGCGGCCCGAGACCGGGGAGCTTGCCGAGATGTCCGACCAGCCGTTCGATCGCCTGGCTCGTCATCGCCAATCGCCGCTCGCGAAGGGGCCGCGACGCGCGCTCAGAGACCGAGGTCGAGTCCCGGCGGCAGTTTGAGGCCGCCGGTGACCTCGGCCATCCGTTCCTGAACGAGCTGCTCGACCCTGGCCTTGCCGTCGTTGAAGGCGGCGACGATGAGGTCTTCCAGTACCTCCACCTCGTCGTCCTTCACCAGCGCCGGGTCGATGGAGAGGCGGCGCATCTCCCCCTTGCCCGTGAGCGTCACCCGCACCAGGCCGCCACCGGCGGTTCCCTCGACCTCGAGCGTGCCGAGACTCTCCTGCAGCTCGGCCATCTTGGTTTGCATGGCCTGCGCCTGCTTCAGCATCTTGCCGATGTTCTTCATGAGGGAGAGCCTCCGTCGTTTCCGCCGTCCGGCGGCAATGGGGTCGTCGTCCGGTGCACCTTGCGCACGCGCGCGCCGGGGAAGGCATCGAGGACCTGGCGCACCAGGGGGTGGTCTATCGCCGCCCTGTCGGCCGCTTCCTGCGCGGCTCGATCCTGCTCCTCGAGGGTCGGCTCGCCCCCGCCCTCGCTCAGCGCGATCATCCAGCGCTCGCCCGTCCATTCCTGAAGCCTGTCCCGCAGCAGGTCGAGCATCCTGCTGTCTGGCGAGCGGCCGCAATTGATCTCGACCGCGCCGGCGCCGACCCGCACCGGGCGCACCTCGGTCCTGAGCCACGCGCTGAGGATCGGTTCGCGCCGCTCCTCGGCCAGTGCGGCTATCGCCGCGAGCGAGTCCAGGCGCGGCCCTGGTGCGCTCGCCGGCGTCGGTTCGGGCACGGGCGCCGGCGCTGTTGCGGGAGCTGGTTCAGCCGCAGTAGCGACTGCGGCGCTTGCGGCGCCGCGTGGTGCCGGCGCTGGGGTAGATGGCTCGGGCGTACCCTTCGGCCGTGCATCCGCGCCGCTTGCGCCGATGGCGCGGAGCGCATCGGCGGGGCTCGGCAGGTCGGCGGCGTAGGCGATCCGCACCAGCGTCATCTCGGCCGCAAGCGCCGGACGCGCCGCCCGGCTGGTCTCCTCAAGCCCCTTCAGCAGCATCTGCCATGTCTGAGTAAGCGACGGCACCGTCAACGCCTCGGCCATGGCGCGCCCGCGCGTGCGTTCCACCTCGGGCACCGCTGGGTCGTCCGCTGCAGTGGGCACATGCTTCAGCCGGGTCAGCCAGTGGCAGAGCTCCAGCAGGTCCTGCAGCAACGCCTGGGGCTCCGCACCCGCATCGTGGAGCTCGGAGAAGCAGTCCAGCGCGTCCTTGATCGCGCCCTTCATCAGCATATCGAAGAGGTCGAAGAGCCGGGTCCGGTCCGCGAGTCCCAGCATGGCCCGCACCGCCTCTTCGGTGATGCGCGTGCCCTCGTGGGCCATCGCCTGGTCGAGCACGGAGAGCCCGTCCCGCACCGAGCCGTCGGCGGCGCGGGCGATAAGCGCGAGCGCCGCGGGCTCCACCTCGGCACCCTCGTCGACCGCGATCCGAGAGAAATGCTCGATCAGCACCTCCATATCGACCCGGCGCAGGTCGAAGCGCTGGCAGCGCGAGAGCACCGTCACCGGCAGGCGCCGCACCTCGGTCGTCGCGAACACGAATTTGACGTGGGGCGGCGGCTCCTCCAGCGTCTTGAGCAGCGCGTTGAAGGCCTGCTTCGAGAGCATGTGCACTTCGTCGATGATGTAGACCTTGTAGCGCGCCGAGACGGGGCGATAGCGCACGCTCTCGATCAGCTCGCGCACGTCGTCGATGCCGGTGCGCGAGGCCGCGTCCATCTCGATGACGTCGACGTGGCGGTCCTCGGCGATCGAGACGCAGTGGTCGCACGTACCGCAGGGGTCGGGCGTGGGGCCGCCGGTTCCGTCCTCGCCGATGCAATTGAGGGCACGCGCGATGATCCGCGCGGTCGAGGTCTTGCCCACCCCGCGCACACCCGTCAGCAGGTAGGCGTGAGCCAGGCGATCCATCGCGATCGCGTTGCTCAGCGTGCGGACGAGGGGGTCTTGGCCGATCAGGCCGGCGAAGCTCGCCGGCCGGTACTTGCGCGCGAGCACGCGATAGGCGGCGGCGTCCTCGCTCATCGGTGCATCGGCGTCCTTCGGCCCACAGTGCGCGGCGGGCGGCGCGTCCGGTTGGCGGCAGGAGACCGGCAGACGACCCGGCTTGAAACTCGTTACGGCTGCTTCCTTCCGGACCTGACCGGGTTAGCGAGAAAGCCGTCCGCCGCCGATCTCCCGCAGCCACTATAGCAGGTGCCGCCGGCGGCGTTTAGGCCGCGCGCGCTGCCAGATCGGCAAAATAGGCGAGCACGGCCTCGGTGTCTGTCACGTCCGCGGAGCAGCGGTTCATGTCGAACAGGTTGATCTCGTGAGAGATGGGCAGACGGTCGAACACCGCGGCTGCCGGTACGATGGTGCGATAGTTGTACGAGAAGGCGTCGAAGACCGTGGCGCGGACGCAGTTGCAGGTAGCGCCGCCGGTGACGATCAGCGTATCGATGGCGCGGTCGATCAGATAGGGCAGGAGAGGCGTGCCGTGGAACGAACTGGGTTTCTTCTTGGTGAAGACCAGATCGCCGGGCTCGGGCGCCACCGCGTCCACGATCGCGCTGCCGTGGGTGCCTTCGAAATAGACGTTCTCCCCCGCCTCGGCGCCTATCTTGGCGTCGAAGAGCCCGGCATCGCCGACGGTGCGGTCGATGGCGAAGCGGGTATAGATCACCGGTGTCCGGGCGGCGCGGGCCGCGCCGACGATGCGCTTGGTCTGCTCCACGGCGGCCCAGCCGGAAGCACAGCTGTAGGGGTAGGCGCCGAGGTCGTGGCGGCCTTTCTCCCCCACCATGTAGTTCTGCACGTCGATGAGGATGACGGCCGGGTGCGCGCCGAAGCCGACCCGCCTGGCCCAACGGCCGCGTTCGATGGTGGTCCTGTCGTCGTCGCTCAGGAAGCGCTGCCAGTCCGGCATCTCAGGCATTGTGGGTCTCCGACCGTGCGTTCCGCGGCCTCCATCATAGCCGGGAATTGGCCGCGCCGGGGGCGGCGGTGAGCGGAGATCGCCCCGGGGCGCAAGGCTGGCGGCTCACGGTGACCCTCAGCCGGTCAGGCTTCGAGGCGCTGGAGGAAGCGCTCGCAGACCATGCGGACGCCGTGGTGGCCGAGACGATGGTGGCGGCGCATCCGGCCCGCGATGCGCTATCGGACGCGTTGCGCGTCACCTTGTTCGGCACCGCCCCGGCGGCCGACGATCCAAGGCCCGCGCGGCTGCTGGCGCTGCTCCGCACAGCCGGCGTGGCGCCCGACGGCACGGCCGTCGAGCCCGTGCACCCGGCCGATTGGGAAGCGAAGTCCCTGGCCTCATTTCCGCCCATCTCGGTTGGGCGCTTCACGATTATGGGCGCGCACCGAGGCCCACCGCGCGGGCGCTTCGCGCTCTCCATCGACGCCGGCCCCGCATTCGGCTCCGGCCGCCACGAGACGACGCAAGGCTGCCTGCTCGCGCTCGACTGGATGGCTCGCCGCCGGCGGGTGCGCCGCGCATTCGACATCGGCACAGGCTCCGGAATCCTCGCCGTGGCAGCCGCGCGCCTCTGGCCGGCACAGGTGCTCGCACTCGATAGCGACCCCACGGCAGTGGCTGCCGCGCGCGAGACGGTGCGGCAGAACGCGCTCTCCCGCCGCGTGTCGGTGACGCAGGGCGAGGGCTTCCGCCTGCGTAGCGGTGTCCGGCTCGGACACGCCGATCTGATCTGCGCCAATATCAGGGCGAAACCCATCGCGGCGATGGCGCCTGCCTTCGCGCGGCACCTCGGCCCCGGCGGCGCCGTGGTCCTCTCAGGCCTTCTGACGACGGAGGAAACACGCGTGCTCGCGGCCTTTCGCGCCGTCCGGCTCAGGCTTTGGCACCGTATACGCCTGGGCGCCTGGGCCACGCTGATATTGACGCCGTAAGCGTCGCACTGGCAGAAACGCCGCCATGTCGGAGAAAAACGCGACGACCGAAAGGCGCGATGCGCTGGCCCAAGCGCTGGCCGACGCCGGAATCGAGACACCCATCGACGAGGTCGAGGCACTGGTGCAGGGCGTCGCCGCGGCTGCGGTACTGGATCGGCACTGGCTGCGCTTGATCCACCCCGACGCCGAGACCAACGGCGCGCTGGCCGAGCGGCTCGAGGCGCTCCGGCAGGCGCACGCCGAGGCGCCGGATGGGATCGACGCCCCGCAGATAGCGGACCGCCTTGCGGCGCTCCGGGCCGAGCTCGCGCGGCGGGGGCTCGACGGCTTCGTGGTGCCGCTCAGCGACGAGCACCAGGGCGAGTACGTGGCGCGGCGTTCGCAGCGCCTGGCCTGGCTCACCGGCTTCTCGGGCTCGGCCGGCATGGCGATCGTGCTGGCCGAGCGGGCGGCACTCTTCGTCGACGGGCGCTATACCCTGCAGGCGGCGGCGCAGGTGGACGGCGCCCTTTACGAGCATCGCCACATCACCCACGAGCCCGCCGACGCGTGGCTGCGGAGCCACCTATCGGCGGATGCCGCGCTCGGCTACGACCCCAGGTTGCACAGCGCGCACGGCCGCGACCGGCTGGCGGCGCCGTGCCAGGCCGTTGGCGCGCGCCTCGTCCCATGCGAGGACAACCCCATCGACGCCGTGTGGGACGACCAGCCGCCGCCGCCGCTCGGCCCCATCGGCCCCCACCTGGTGCGCTTCGCGGGCACAGACACTGGCGAGAAGCGGCAAACAATCGCCGCCCGGCTCACAGAGAAGGGTGCCGCCGCCGTGGTGCTGAGCGCGCCCGATTCGATCGCCTGGCTGCTCAACGTGCGGGGCGCCGACGTCGCCAACAGCCCCCTCCCCCATTCCTTCGCCATCGTTCATGGCGAGGGCGATGTCGACTGGTTCGTGGATCGCCGCAAGCTCCTGCCCGAAGTCCCGGCTCATCTTGGCAATACGGTGCGGGTGCAGTCGCCGGATGCGCTGGCGGGCGTGCTCGATGGTCTTGCCGAGGCAGGCAGCGCGGTGCTGATTGATGAGGCGGCGACGCCGGTCTGGATGGTGGATCGCCTGACGGAGGGCGGCGCCCAGGTAATTCGCGGCACCGATCCCTGTGCACTGCCCAAGGCATGCAAGAACGAGGTCGAGCTTGCCGGCATCCGTGCCGCCCATCGCCGGGACGGTGCGGCGCTGACCCGCTTCCTGGCCTGGCTCGCGGCCGCCCCGCCCGGCTCCGTCACCGAGCTGGATGCCGTTGCCCGTTTGGCGGCGATGCGTGCCGGCGGCGAGGGCTTCCGCGGCCCCAGCTTCGACACGATTTCGGGCGCCGGCCCCAACGGTGCCATCGTCCACTACCGGGTGACGGCGGAGACGAACCGCGCGCTGAAGCCGGGCACGCTCTACCTCGTCGATTCCGGCGGGCAGTACTTGGACGGCACCACCGACGTGACCCGGACGGTCGCGATCGGCACGCCCGAGCCGGAGCATCGGGACCGCTTCACCCGCGTGCTGCGCGGCCACATCGCGCTCGCCCTGGCGCGCTTTCCGCGCGGCACTACCGGTGCGCAGTTGGACACGCTCGCCCGTCAGTTCCTGTGGCAAGCAGGCCTCGACTACGATCACGGCACCGGGCACGGCGTGGGCCATTACCTGAACGTGCACGAAGGCCCGCAGCGCATCTCGCGCCTGGGCTCGGGCGCGGCGCTCGCTCCCGGCATGGTCGTCTCCAACGAGCCCGGCTACTACAAGACCGGCGCTTACGGCATCCGCATCGAGAATCTGGTGGCGGTGACCGAAGCCGATGGGGCCGATAGCGGCTTCCTCGGCTTCGAGACGCTCACGCTCGCCCCCATCGACCGGGCGCTCATCGACCCTGCCATGCTGACGGCGGGCGAGTGCGCCTGGCTCGACGCCTATCATGCGCGCGTGGAGGAGACCCTTGCGCCCCTGCTCGCGGACGATGCGGCCACGCTGGCCTGGCTTCGCGCCGCGACCGCGCCTCTCGGAGCCGCCTGAGCCGAGGCCGGGTCTCGACGCCTAAGGCGTCGGGCCGGTCATCTTCGTTGGATCGACCCAGCGCTCGAAGTCGGCATCGCTCACCACGCCCAGGGCAAGCGCGGCCTCCTTCAGCGTCGTGCCCTCGGCGTGGGCCTTCTTCGCCACCTTGGCGGCGTTGTCGTAGCCGATATACGGGTTTAGCGCGGTCACCAGCATCAGCGATTCGTGGAGGAGCTGGTCGATACGCGCGCGGTTGGGCTCGATGCCTGCGGCGCAATTGTCGGTGAAGCTGCGGGCACCGTCGCCGATCAGCCGGATCGACTGGAGCAGGTTGTAGATCATCACGGGCTTGAACACGTTGAGCTCGAAGTGCCCGCTGGCGCCGCCCACCGATATCGCGACGTTATTGCCCATGACCTGGGCGGCCACCATGGTCAGCGCCTCCGCTTGAGTCGGGTTGACCTTGCCGGGCATGATCGAGGAGCCTGGCTCGTTCGCCGGCAATTCGAGCTCGCCCAGGCCGCAGCGCGGGCCCGACGCCAGCAGCCTTATGTCGTTCGCGATCTTCATCAGGCTCGCAGCCACGGTGTTGAGCGCGCCCGACATCTCGACGACCGCGTCGTTGGCGGCGATGGCCTCGAACTTGTTCTCGGCGGTCCTGAAGGGAAGCCCGGTGAGCGCGGCGACTTCGGCCGCGAAGCGCGCATCGAAGCCCGCCTTGGTGTTGAGCCCGGTGCCGACGGCGGTGCCGCCCTGGGCGAGCGCGCAAAGCCTGGGCAGCGCGGCACGCACGCGCTCGATGCCGTACTCCACCTGCGTCGCATAGCCGGAGAACTCCTGGCCGAGGGTGAGCGGCGTCGCGTCCTGGAGATGGGTCCGGCCGATCTTGACGATATCGGCGAAGGCCTCCGATTTCGCCGCAAGCGCCCGGTGCAGATGCTCGAGCGCCGGAAGCAGCAGGTGATGGCACTGCTCCACGGCGGCGACGTGCATCGCGGTCGGGAAGGTGTCGTTGGACGACTGGCTCCGGTTGACGTGGTCGTTGGGGTGGACCGGGGTCTTCTGGCCCATCGGCTGACCCAGGATCTCGCAGGCCCGGTTTGCGATCACCTCGTTGGCGTTCATGTTGCTCTGGGTGCCCGACCCGGTCTGCCAGACGACGAGGGGGAAGTGGTCGTCGAGCGCGCCCGCGATGACCTCGCCCGCAGCCGTATCGATCGCCGCGCCGACCTCGGCATCGAGCAGGCCCGCTTCGACATTCACCCGCGCCGCCGCCTGCTTGACGATGCCGAGCGCCCGGATCAGCGGCGGCGGGATGCGCTCACCGCCGATCCTGAAGTTCTGCAGGCTGCGCTGGGTCTGAGCACCCCAATAGGCGCTCGCGGGCACGTCGATCGCGCCGATCGAGTCCGTCTCGCGCCGGGTCTCCGCCGATGTGTCGGTCATGGCCGTACCCTCTCCGGTTGCGGGCCTCCTTTACCATATCCCTCAGTCGCCGGGCGCTCGCGCCGCTCGATCGTGCGCTCCGCGCGCGTGGACGCGCGACACTACGCGCGTATCCGCGCGCGGCGCAGTCGCGCCGTCCGGGCCTGCGGCCCGGGCACCCATCTCTCCTGTCACTTCTGCTGCTGGCGTGCATCTGACTGGGGTTTGGCCCGCGCCGGCCACCGCTCTATCTTCGCGCCGTCATCCCAGGGAAGCCCGAGGGTGTGCCATGACGAGCGATACGTCACAGGCCGTGATGGTGACCGGCGCCGGCCGCAGCATCGGCCGCGCCGTGGCAGAGCGCTTCCACGCCGCAGGCGCGCGCGTCCATATCTGCTGCGTGACCACCGAGAGCCTGGAGGATGTGCTCGGTGCCAACCCCGGCATGTCCGGCAGCATCGCGGACGTGGGCTCGGCGGACGCAGTCGCGCGCTGGTTCGAGGACGGGCTCGAGGCCCTCGGCACCCTCGACGTGCTGGTCAACAACGCCGGCATCAGCGGGCCGCGCGCACCGGTGGAGGAGATCGAGGACGACGACTGGTATCGGGTGATCGACGTCAACCTCAACGGCATGTTCCATTGCATCAAGCGCGCCGTACCGGTGATGAAGGCCAAGGGCGAGGGCGCGATCATCAACATCTCGACCGCATCCACCAGGGTCGGGATGCCGCTCAGGACCGCCTACGTCACTTCCAAGTGTGCGGTGGACGGCATGACCCGGAATCTGGCGCGGGAGCTCGGCCCCTTCGGCATCCGCTGCAACGCGATCCTGCCGGGGATCATCGACAATCCGCGCGGGCGGCGCCTGATCACGCATCTCGCGAGCGAGCGAGGGCAGTCGGTCGAGGAGGCGCACGAGCGCTACGTCAGCTTCATCTCCACGCGCTCGCTGATTTCCTGCGAGGAGGTCGCCGACGCCGCGTTCTTCCTGGCGCAGGACACGGCGCGCAACATCACCGGGCAACTGATCGGGGTCTGCGGCAACCTCGAATGGGAGGAGTAACTACTTCTTACGAAAGCGGTCGAGCGCCACGACCTTCTCGCCGCCCGCCTCCGGCGCGGTTTCTTCTCCGCTCGCCTCCGGCGAAGTTTCTTCTCCGCTCGCCTCCGGCGAAGTTTCTTCTCCGCTCGCCTCCGGCGCGACCTCTTCTCCGCCCGCCTCTGCGCCGTCAGCCTCGGGCAGAACCTTGTGGCCGCGCGCCTTTGGCGGAGCCTCTCCGCGCGCCTCCGGAGGAATTCCGAATTGCAGGCCGAACTTGACCGAAGGGTCGGCGTAGCTGGTAAGCGCTGCGAAGGGCACGACGATACGCTGGCCGACCTTGTTGAAACTAAGCGTCACGGCGAAGGAGTCGTCGTCGACCTCCAAGCCCCAGAACTGGTGCTGAAGCACGATCGTCAGCTCGTCGGGGTGGCGCGCGAGGAGCGAGTCCGGCAACTCGACACCGGGCGCAGCGGTCTTGAAGGCGATGTAGGCGTGATGGGTGCCGGGCCAGCCCTCGGCGGCGACCCGGCGGAGCGCCTCACGGACCACCGAGCGCAATCCGCTTTCCACCATCGTGTTGTAGCCGATCAGATCCTTGCCCATTCCCGCGTCCGTGTCCGCTCGCCCGGCAACTTGGCCCGCAGGCAGCTTAGCCCGGATGCCTCGCCAGGGTCACGGCCTGCGTCGCGCGGGACGCGCGCGGTATATTGGGTCGCGCCGGAGGCGCGCGGTATGAGGCTCGCGGGACGCGCGCGGTTTGGGTTACGCGGGACGCGCGCGGTTTGGGTTACGTGGGAAGCGCCAGGGGGGGCGCGGTGCGCCCAGATGTCCGCTCCGCCAGACGTTGAGATCAGTTCGAATCTCCGATTCTGATTGTGAAACAACCAGTTATGTGAAATTGGCTTCGTTTTGCGATTTTTTGTTTTCAGCCACCGGCCCCATTCGCAGCAAACCATGGCCTTGGCGATCATGCCGGGCCCACCCCGAATGTCACCAGGACCATGGTCCGGGTGGCGCGGGCCGTAGCCTTGGTGAGAAATGCGCGGTAAGCGGGGGGCTTCTGTTGCCCGGCGCCCCCCAAGCCGCGCTTACCTAGCGATGCTAGGCAGCGAGTGCGACTTCATTGTCATTCGCACCTCTGCGTTGGCCCGATAACGGCGGTACCATGCCGGGCGAAAACTACACCTTTACCACGCACGTCGATCCTGGTTCGCCCCCGCAACGCGGGCCGCCGGCCCAAAGGGTGGTGGAGGCGCCGGGTACTGCCCCCGGGTCCGCAACGATTATTCCGAGCAGCGTTTATCGCCATAGTCGACGGTCTCCCGCCGACCCAGCTAATATAGGAGGTCGCGGCGCCAAATGGAAGCGGCCAATAGGGCGCCACGAGCGGCCGTCCGAGCGAAGCGCGACCGCCGACTTGGCCGGCCGAACCGCGCCACCGGGGATCACCGACACCATGCCGATCGACGACCACAAGCGGGCGGAGATCGAGGCCCAACGCGCCACCTCGCAGGAGACCCGGCGCGTCACGGTGCCGGCCATGGAGGCGATCCTCTACGAGCGCTTCGACGTGCTCGATCACGGCTTCGTCCGCGTGATCGACTACATGGGCGACGACGCGGCCATCGTCCAGGCGGCGCGGGTTTCCTACGGCGCGGGCACGCGCAAGGTGCGGGAGGACCGCGCGCTGATCCGCTATCTCCTGCGCCACCGCCACACGACGCCCTTCGAGATGTGCGAGCTCAAGCTGCACATCAAGGCGCCGATCTTCGTCGCGCGGCAGTGGCTCCGCCACCGCACCGCCAGCGTCAACGAATATTCGGCGCGCTACTCGCGGCTGGACCGCGAGTTCTACGTGCCGGACGCGGACCACCTGCAATCGGTCCACGAGGAGCAGATCGGGCGCCAGCGGGCCAGCAGCAGCGGCATGGACGACCTGTTCGGCAGCACGGAGGCAGCGGGTGAGCGGTTGGCCCTCGCCGCGCAATCCGATTCCAACATGCAGGGCCGGGACGATGTGCTGACCGACGAGGAGGCCCGGCAGGCACTCTCTCGCCTCGATTGGATTTCGACCCGCGCCTATGGCGTCTACAAGAACCTGCTCAACGAGGACGACAGCGGGGATCGAAAGGACCCGGATCGTGCCGGGCTCGCCCGCGAGCTCGCGCGCGCGGCGCTGCCGGTCAACTACTACACCCAGTTCTACTGGAAGATCGACCTGCACAACCTCCTGCACTTCCTCTCGCTCCGGGCCGATGCCCACGCCCAGTACGAAATCCGCGCCTATGCCGACGTGATCCTCGACAAGATCGTCATGAGCTGGGTGCCTGCGACGTACCAAGCCTTCCGCGACTATGCGATGGACGCCGCGTCGCTCTCCGCAGGCGGGCTCGCCGCGGTCAAGCGCATGCTCGCCGGCGAAGCGGTCGATCAGGCGAGCAGCGGGCTCTCCAAGCGCGAGTGGCGCGAGCTGATGGCGGTGCTGGGGCGCGATCCCTAGTGTCCCGTTCGAGAGATTCTTACACATTCGCAGGGTGTCCCCTCCTCGTCATGGCCGGACTCGTTCCGGCCATCCACGCGGCCGTCCAACCTCCGACGGCGTTGACGGACGGAGATGCCCGGAACAAGTCCGGGCATGACGGAGTGAGGAACTGAGGTCCAAAAAAGAACACGCATTGGGTCGAAAGCGTAGAAACCTCGGAAACGGGCCAGTCGCCCTCATTTCTCACCACGCTCGCGGTCCGATTCCGCGTCCCACCTTGGGCGACAAATTAAATCGAAGCGGGATTCGCCGGGATTAAGTGGGATTAAGTGGGATTCCGCGAGACAAGAGGCCGCGCAAACCACGCGCGGCAACCGCGCGCCCAGAGAACGCCCGCTGACCCCGATTCTCGATGCCATGCCCCACTTGCTCGCGCTTTGCATGGCGCCATCCTGGCGCTGGAATCGCACGCCGGGCACCGCACCATGGTTCTGGGAACCCGAAAGGAAGGGGGATTATACGCCTAACTAGCCAACCCGTCGGCTATTCTGCAGGCAGAAAGACCCCGCGCTTGAAGAGCGCGGTCATGAATGCTTCGGGATTCATCTCTCCCTGTCCTGGGACGGGTGGTTGGCGTGTTGCGACGTTGAGGCAAACATCCGCTGCGTCTGGGCACCCAGCGTAGACCCACAGCAGAATTGTGGCCCTGGCGGATTCATCTTCCAAAATGGGAGCATCACCCCATCGTTCCACAGCCGCTCTGCGGATTGACTCCAGTTTCAGCGGGAACGGCTTGGGCATCTCGGGGTTGGCGATCCATCGTTCCCCCATCTCATCAATCCCTCGGTTTCGGCTTCCGCATGTGGGGCTTCTGAACGCGGATTGTGGGGTCGGCGGGTTTCACGGCGGAGAATATGGCGCGGGCTGCGCGCTCCGGCGTGGCGTTCAGCTTCGGGATTGCCTTTGGCGGACGGCCACGCGGTTTCGGCTTTTCGGTCATGCTCGGCTCCATTCGGCGTGAACAGTACAGGCAGCAAGCTGTATCCGCCTGATGGTGATTTTGGCGTCGGATCGATCAATGGCAACCACGGCAGCCGCCTCGCCGTCGACCTCGCACTCTATGAGCGGCGCATCGCGCTCGAATACAGACAGCGGGGCAGACTGGATCGAGTCGAAGATGCTGGCCGGTATCTCTACGAGTTGATAGAGGCGCGGAACACGGTCCTGCCCCTCTCGGAACGCTCGAAGCATGACGATATGGCTGACGGCGGACTGGTATTCCCGGAACAGTTCCCACGTCCGACTCTGCCTCGCTCTTGCGGTGCGTGTGTCCTGCACCCAAGCAGCCTCGGTGAGCTTGGAAATGTGGACGGACGTATGTGAGAGATTGCCGGCCGCAGTAGATTTCAGCGATAGTCGCCGCTCCGGTCCAGTGTCCGGCTGAACGGTCAGATCGACGAACCGGCGCGTCCGCGATCCCGGAGGGTCGACGGGCCAGCCGAGATGCTCGCAGGCATTCCGGAACACGGCCTCGAAGGCCGTCAACCCCAATGGCTCGGTGGTCGCGCTGTGATGAACGGACAGCGCTAGCCCAAAATACTCCATCCATTCCGGCGTCCCCGTGAGCCATGTTCCGGCTCGCCGGATGTCAGCGCTGGGCGGGTTGGCGAGGGAGTCCATGACTCTCGCCACGAACTCGATCTGCACGGAGGAGAAGGAGTCGAGCGTCGCCTTTAGTTCTTCGAGGGTCACGCGTCGTCTATCCGGTGCTCGATCAGGTCGACGAAAGACGGCTTGATTTCGGCTCCGACCCACATGTATCCGTGTTCGGCCGCCGCCAGCAGGGTGGTCCCGGAACCTGCATAAGGATCGAGCACAACACCATCCTTGCGGCCGGTGATCGCGATGCACCGCAGGGCGAGTGTGAGCGGCATCATCGCTGGATGGTCGTCGGCCCGACCGTTCGATCGTTTCACCGGCTCGGTAGGCAAATCCCACACGGAACGCAGGCGACGGCCCTTAGGGCCACGAACGGCTTCAATGTCGTAGTGGTAATCCTTGGCCTTCGATAGCAGGAATATCGTCTCGTGCGCCTTTGTCGGCCGATCCAGAACCGATTCAGGATGCGCGTTCGGCTTGTGCCAAATAACTTCGCTGCGGAGCCACCACCCGGCTTCCTGAAGGGCGAATGCCAACCGCCATGGAACGCCGATCAGATCCTTTGGCTTCAACCCCTCAGGTGTCGGGGGGCGAACTTGCATTGCTCGCGCGCGGTTCTTTCGATCAGGGGCTCGGTAGCGGCGATTCCCGGAGGTATAGGAATCCCCGACATTCAGCCAAACGGTGCCGTCGTCCCGAAGGACACGGAACACCTCGTCGAAGGTCCCGACAACGCTCTCAATGTAGGAGTCCAGATTGTCGTCCCTCCCAGTCTGTTCCTCGACCTCGTAGTCTCGGAGAGACCAATAGGGTGGCGAAGTCAGAACGGTCTGAACCGAGTTATCCGGGAGAAGCGAGAGGGCCTGCCTTGCGTCTCCGCATAGTAGCAAGCACTGCGAGATTTCGGTGAACGGGTCTCTCTCCAGATCGTCGACCCGAACATGATGGGAAGGGGTGTAGGTGTCCGCTTTGATGTAGGGGGCGCCGCGCGCACCAGTCCCAGCATACCCTCTCGTTTCAAGCGTCTCCCCGCTCAAGCGACCAACTCGCGATAGGTGAGGCGCTTGCCGACCATGCCCTTCGCCAGCTGGGACATCTGCGTGATCGTGTCAAACTCGCGAACATTATGGCGACCCGCGAACTCCGCGACATAGCGATCCAAGTGCTTCTCGCTCAGGTGGTGATAGGTGCCCTGATAGCCCCTCTTGAGCATCGACCAGAACGACTCGATGCCGTTGGTGTGCGCCATACCGCGAACATACTCACCGGCGGAGTGACAGACCGCCTCGTGATCGAAGGGCAGCCCTTCGTAGGCGCTGGCATCGTCGGTGAACACTTTGGCGTCGGGAGCCGCATGCTGGGCAACAAAGCCTTGAAGGGTCGGCTTGTCGGTAGCCGGAACTGACCGAGCCACGACGCGGTTGGTCGCTCGATCCTTCACGCCTGCGACTGCCACCTTACCGACCGCTCCGCGCCCCGTCAGCGTCTTGCGCTTCGCTTTCGGCATGTTCTTCCGCTTGCCGCCCATGTACGTCTCATCGGCCTCTACGGGGCCGGGAAAGGGCTGGTTCTCGCCGTCCGTGAAGCCTTCCCGGATGCGCTGCATCAAAAACCATGCCGTGGCCTGCCGGATGCCGACCTCGCGGTAGAGCTTCATGCTGGATGTGCCCTTGAGGCCGGTGGTCATCATGTAGAGCGCGATGACCCACTTTTGCAGCCCGATCTTGGAGGACTGCATTGCCGTGCCCTTGCGGACGGAGAAGTGGTGGCGGCAGTCGCGGCACCGATAGGGCATGGGCTTGCGGCTTTTGACCTCAACCGTGTTGGTCGATCCGCAGTCCGGGCAGAACCGGCCTTCCGGCCAGCGCTGTGCCTCAAACCACACTTCGGCGGTGGCATCGTCGGGAAAGAGCTTGAACAGTTCAATGACCGTCAGCCCCTCTCGGTGCGCCTTGCCAGGACCACGCTTAGCCATCTTCAGCATCCTCTCGATTCGCCGCAAGCGCTTTCTTGGCTAGTATTGTGGCGATAATGCAGGCTGGCGTCAAACGGAAAATGGCTAGTTAGGCGTATAATCCCCAAAGGAAGGGGCGGGAATCGTGGCGAGAATGCCGGGCGGGCGATCAGCTACAGAAGGGCCATAGCTCGTACCAGGCGTCGCAGCGGAATTCTGATTCGCAGCGCTTGAGCTGCGCCTGGTAGCGCCGCGCGGTCTCGGCCACGCGCTCGGCAATGCGCTGCAGCTTCGGCTTGCCTTTCCAGGTGCCGCGCCGGTAGCCGCCGCGACCCTCGTGATAGGCGAGATAGAGGTTGCGCGCGTCGGTCTTGGCGATCCCGAGCTCGCGCGCCGTCCCGTGGTTGTACCAGCCGATGAAATCGAGGGCGTCTTCCAAGTCAGAACGGCTGCGGAAGAACGAGCCGCGCTCGTCCGTGTAGTCGCTCCAGGCCGGGTCCTGCGCCTGGGCGTATCCCTTGGCGGACGACACCCGGCCCCAGGGGATGATCCAGAGGACGTACTTGCGGGGCGGCCGCGCATCGCTCCGGAAACTCGATTCGTGGTGCACGAAGGCCATGAGGACGGGGATCGGCACGCCCCACTCGTTCGCTGCGTCCTTCGCGTAGTCGTACCAGTCGGGATGTTGGTGAAAGACCGCGCAGAGGTCCTGCTGACGATCCGGAACCGAGGGAGCGCAGCCGGCAACCAGCGCAGCCAGGAGAAGGGCGACGAGGCCCGCGCCGATCCACCGTCGGCGGCCCAGATGGCCCGATAGTACCTGAAGAACGTCGTCGATCCGCCTGCGCGCCATCGGCGGCGACCTTCACATCATGACGATGCGGGGCTGCGGGCGCCCCGCGCCGCCCACCGCCGAGGTCGCCTTGTCGATGAGGCCGGCGGCGATCCGCCGGTAGGACGCGGCGTGGGGGCTGTCAGGCTGGGTGACCACGATGGGGCGGCCCGAATCCGAGGTCGTTCTGATGTCCAGGTCGAGCGGAATTTCGCCCAGGAAGTCGACACCGAGACGGCGCGCCGTCTCGCGCGCGCCGCCATGGTGGAAGATCTCGGCGCGGTGGCCGCACTCGGGGCACACGTAGTAGCTCATGTTTTCCACGACCCCGAAGATCGGCACGTTGACCTGCTGGAACATGTTGATGCCCCGGGTCACGTCGAGCAGCGCGATATCCTGCGGGGTCGAGACGATCACGGCGCCGGTGAGCGGGACCCGCTGCGCCATGGTGAGCTGCGCATCGCCGGTGCCCGGCGGCAAGTCGCAAAGCAGCACGTCAAGCTCGCCCCAATCGACGTCGCGCATCATCTGTTCGAGCGCCTGCATGACCATCGGGCCGCGCCAGATCATGGCCGTGTCCTCGGCGACGAGGAACCCGATCGACATGCACTTGATCCCGTAATTCGCCATGGGGCGCAGCGTGCGCTCCCCCACCAACTCCGGCTGGCCGCTCAGATTGAGCATGCGCGGGATCGAGGGGCCGTAGATGTCGCAGTCGAGCAGACCGACCCGGACGTTCTGGGCGGCCATGGCCGTAGCGAGGTTCACGGCTGTCGTCGACTTGCCGACTCCACCCTTGCCCGACGCGATGGCGATCAAGCTCTTCACGCCGGGCAGGAGTTGGTCCGCCTGCGACGCCCCCGCCTGCGACGCCCCCGCCTGGGCCTGCCCGCCATGAGCGTGACCATGTCCATGCGCGTCGCTGTGGCCGTTCGCCTGGCCGGAGGCCTGCCTCTCGGCGGTCATCACCGCCGTCACCGAGAGCACGCCGGGCAACCGGTCGACCGCCGTCTCGCAGGCCTTGCGCAGCGGCTCCTTCGCCGCGCCCTGAGCCGGGTCGACCTCGAGCGCAAAACCGACGTTGCCGTCCTTGACCACCACACCGCTGATCAGCCCGCCGGCGACGACGTTCTGCCCGCTGTCCGGGTCCAAGACATCGGTCAGCGCCGCCAGAACCTGCTCCTTGGTGACTGACGCCATCGTTCCACTCCGACCCGGGGGGCGCGCCGCGGATAGCTGCGAGCGTGCAAGCGCGCCGTTGCGTGCGGCGACCGCATGACTTATAAGGCGCCGATGATAGCTTGCAAAGCCTTGGAGGAGAGGCCGAACCATGCCCTGGTCTAGCCAAGGCGGCGGTGGCGGCTGGCAAAGCGGCGGCGGCGGCGGTGGTGGCGGCCCGTGGGGCCGCTCACCGGGCGGCGGCGGCCGGCGTGGTGGGCAGCAAACCCCACCGCCAGACCTCGAAGAGATGCTCCGGCGTGGGCAGGATCGCTTCCGCCGATTTATGCCCGGAGTGCGCGGGGGCCGCGGCCTCATCCTGCTCCTCATCATCGTGCTCGGCATCTGGCTGCTGACCGGCTTCTACCGCGTCGAGCCCGACGAGCAGGGCGTGGTGCTGCGCTGGGGCGAGTGGACCCAGACTACCCAGCCGGGCCTCAACTATCATCTGCCCTGGCCCTTCGAGACGGTTCTCTTGCCCAAGGTGACGAAGATCAACCGGGCCGAGATCGGCTACCGGACCCTGGTTGACTCCAACCGGGGGGCGTTCACGCGGCCAGTGCCGGACGAGAGTCTGATGCTCACCGGCGATGAGAACATCATCGACGTGAAGTTCACCGCCTTCTGGCGCATCCGCGATGCCGGCCAGTATCTGTTCAACATCCAGGCGCCGGACCGCACGGTGAGGGACGCGGCCGAGAGCGCGATGCGCGAGGTGATCGGCAAGACCCGCCTGCAATCCGCCCTTGCCGAGGAGCGGTTTCTCTTGGCCCAGCAGACTCACGAACTGACCCAGTCGATCCTGGACTATTACGGCGCCGGCATCGAAGTCACCCAGATCGAGCCGCAGGACATTGCGCCGCCGGACGCGGTGATCGCCAGCTTCCGCGACGTGCAGGCCGCGCGGGCGGACCAGGAGCGGGCGAAGAACGAGGCCGAGTCCTACCGCAACGACATCATCCCGCGTGCACGCGGCGCGGCGGAACGCCTCGTGCAGGAGGGCACGGCCTACAAGGAGCAGATCGTCGCCGAGGCCCAGGGCGAGGCGTCGCGCTTCGTTGCGGTCCACGCCGAGTACGCGCAGAACGCGGATGTCGTCCGCCGGCGCATGTATCTGGAGACGATGGAGGAAGTGCTCGGCGGGCTGGACAAGATCATCATCGATTCGGGCGCGGGGGGCTCCTCCGGCGTCGTGCCCTACCTGCCCCTGCCCGAGCTTCAACGCCGCCAGGGCGGCACGCAGTAGTAGGCCATGAGCACCCGACTCAAATTCATCATCGGCGCCGCGGTCATCTTCGTGGCCATCGTCCTGCTCCTGATCTCCACCTACAAGGTGCGAGAGGATCAACAGGCGATCCTCTTGCAGCTCGGCGAGCCCATCAGGGTGGTGAACCAGTGGGGCACCGACGAGCCGGGGCTCCGCTTCAAGACGCCCTTCGTCCAGAACGTCGAGTATTTCGAGAAGCGGGTCCTCGACTTCAACGCGCCGGCGGAGGAGATGATCCTCGGAGATCAGAAGCGGCTGGTCGTGGACGCCTTTATCCGCTACCGGATCATCGATCCCCTGCGCTTCTTCCAGTCCGTCGGCAACGAGGCGGTGGCCCGCGCCAGGCTCGGCGCCATCCTCAACGCCAGCACGCGGCAGGTGCTGGGCACGGTCGAGCTGATCACCGTGCTCTCCGGCGAGCGCGCCCAGCTGATGACTCAGATCAGGGACCAGGTGAACCGTCAGTCCACCGGCTTCGGCGTCGATGTGATCGACGTGCGCATCCGCCGCGCCGACCTGCCGGAGGAGAACAGCCAGGCCGTCTATCAGCGCATGCAGACCGAGCGCGAGCGCGAGGCGAAGGAGTTCCGGGCCCAGGGTGAGGAAGAGTCGCAGCGCATCCGCTCGCGCGCCGATCGCGAGCGTGTGGTGCTCCTCGCGGAGGCGGAACGCGAGTCCCAGATCCTGCGCGGCGACGGCGACGGCGAAGCGCACCGGATCTCGCGCGAGGCCTATGGCCGGGACCCCGAATTCTACGCCTTCTACCGGGCCATGCAGGCCTATCGCGAAGCCCTCGGGGACTCCGATACCTCGATGGTGCTGTCGCCGAACAGCGAGTTCTTCCGTTACTTCGGTGAGATCGCCGGCAACCAGGCGCGCGCTCCGGCGGCGACCGAGTAACGCGCCCGGGCCGCGGGCCGTCCCCCGGCCGGCCGGAGGCTGCTCCGAACGACCCGGCCATGAGCGACGGGCTCACCGCATTCCTGACCGCTATCGGGCTCATTTTCGTCATCGAAGGCGGGCTCTACGCGCTGTTCCCCGAGGCGATGCGGCGCAGCATCGCGCGCGTGCTCGCCCAGCCGTCCGCGCGGATACGAACCATCGGAATGAGCGCGGCCCTGGTCGGCCTCCTGCTGGTCTGGCTGGTCAATTAGCGGCGACGGGGACGGTCGTGACGAGGAAGGGGCACACCACGTGAGCGAGCGACTGCTCGCGCCCTTCGCTGGGCTCCGCGTCGCCCCGCACCATGCGGATGCAGTGTTGGCGCCGCCCTATGACGTGCTCTCCACAGAGGAGGCGCGGGCCGCCGCTCAGGGGCGTCCGCGGAGCTTCCTCCACGTCTCCCGACCGGAGATCGACCTGCCGCCCGAGACGCCACCTGGCGCGCCTGCGCTCTACGAAGGGGCGGCGACGGCGTTCTCGCGGATGATCGAGAGCGGAGTCCTGATCTGCGATACGGCGCCCCGCTTCTACGCCTGGCGCATGGAGGCGCAAGGCCGCGCGCAGACGGGGCTGGTGGCTGCGGCCTCCCTCGCGGCCTACGAGCAAGGCGCGATCAAGCGGCACGAATCGACCCGGCCGCCCAAAGTGGAGGATCGCGCCCGGCACATAGAAGCGCTCGGCGCGCAGACGGGCCCCCTGCTCCTGATTCACCGGCCAGACGAAGAGGTTCGCCGCCTGATCGCCGCGGCCTGCGCGGGGCCGCCGCTCTGCCGCTCCGTGCACGGCGGAACGGTGACGCATATGCTCTGGCCGATCGACGGCGCCGACGAGATCGGCGCGCTGACGGAACGGTTCGACCGGATCGGCGCGCTCTATATCGCCGACGGCCACCACCGCGCCGCCGCGGCGCAGACAGCGGCCCAGGCGATGGGAGCAGGGACGGGAGAGGCAGCCGGCCGTCTGTTGACGGTGAGCTTCCCCGCCGACGAGGTGCGCATCCTCGGCTATCACCGAATCGTGCGGGGCCTGAACGGGCTCACATCCGCCGCGTTCCTGCGCCGGATCGGCCAGACGCTCGGCTGCGAGCCGGCGGAGGGGCCGGTGGAGCCCGCGCAGCCGGCGCACTTCGGCATGTATGTGGGGGGCCGCTGGCACCGCCTCGCCGCCGGAGGACTGGTGCCAGCCAGCGGTGCGGCGGTCGATCGTCTCGACGTTTCGCTCCTCGCGCGCCTGGTTCTTGGGCCGATCCTCGGCATTGGCGATCCCAGGCTCGATGCGCGGATCGACTTCGTGGGCGGCGTGCGCGGCGTGGAGGCGCTCGCGGCGGCGGTCGATAACGGCGACGCGACAGTGGCCTTCTCGCTCTATCCGACCTCCGTGGAGGACCTCATGGCGGTCGCCGATGCAAGCGCGATCCTGCCGCCGAAAACCACCTGGTTCGAGCCCAAGCTCGCCGACGGACTGGTCTCGCTGGTCCTCTCCTGAAGGCAGGCGAACACGCTGTGGACGAAGGCCCCCCTTCGATCCTGGTGATCGGCGGCCCGACGGCGAGCGGCAAGTCGCCGCTTGCGGCCGATGCCGCCCAGAAGTTCGGCGGTGCCGTCGTCAACGCCGACAGCATGCAGCTCTACCGCGATCTGCCGATTCTCACGTCCTGGCCGGACGACGAGCTCCGCGCGCGGGCGCCGCACCGGCTCTACGGCGTTCTCGACGGCGCCGAGCGCTGCTCGGCCGGCCGCTGGCGCGCTCTGGCAATGGCTGAGATCGAGCGGATCCGTGGCGATGGCGCGCTGCCGATCCTGGTCGGCGGAACGGGGCTCTACCTGCGGGCGCTCCTCGCGGGGCTTGCACCGGTGCCGGCGATCTCTGAGCCCGTGCGGTCGGCAGTGCGGGCGCTCTATGAACGAGAGGGCAGCGCCGGCCTCCACACGCGGCTCGCCGCGCGCGACCCCGAGGCGGCCCGCCGGCTCGAACCCGGCGACAGCCAGCGGGTGATGCGGGCCTACGAGGTGGTCGAGGCGACCGGACGCTCGCTCCTCTCGTGGCAGGCGGAGAAGCACGAGAGCTTCGGCGGCCGGGCCGCAACGCTCGTCCTCGAGCCGCCCCGGGCAGAGCTTTACGACGCCTGCAACACGCGCTTCGAGGGCATGATGGCGGCGGGCGCCCTCGACGAGGCAGCGTGCCTCAAGGCCCGCGGTCTCGATCCCGGGTTGCCTGTGATGAAGGCGGTCGGCGTGCGTGCGCTGCACGATCACCTGAGCGGCGTCACCTCCCTCGAGCGGGCGATCGTGCTCGGCCGGCAGGAGACGCGCCGCTACGCCAAGCGCCAGACCACCTGGTTCCGCAACCAAATGCCGGGCACAGCCCGCATGCCGGACCGTTACCGCGCGGAATCGAAACGGGAATCTCTCGCCCTCGTGGAACGCCTGCTATTGACCGGCAAGGGGTGAGGGACTACTGTCCGCCCTCCAGAGACGGGTGCGCGGCCAGGCGCACCGACGCGGGCCGGCCGACCCTGGTCGAAGGGTGGGTCGTTTACGCTTGTGCGGAAGGGAGATCGCCGTGACAACGGATGCCGAGGATCACGCCCCGGCCGAGCCGACCGGGGCCGAACTGGTTGTTCGCACTCTGGTCGATCTCGGCGTAGAGGTCGTGTTCGGCTATCCCGGCGGCGCGGTCCTGCCGATCTACGACGCCATCTTCAAGCAGAACGAGCTGCGTCACATCCTGGTGCGGCACGAGCAGGGCGCCGTGCATGCCGCCGAGGGCTATGCGCGCTCCACCGGCAGGGTCGGCACGGTGCTGGTCACCTCCGGCCCCGGCGCCACCAACAGCGTCACCGGGCTCACCGATGCGCTCATGGACAGCATCCCCGTCGTCTGCCTGACCGGGCAGGTGCCGACCCACATGATCGGCAACGACGCGTTTCAGGAAGCCGACACGGTGGGGATCACCCGGCCCTGCACCAAGCACAACTATTTGGTGAAGGACGCTAACGATCTTTGCCGCGTGATCCGCGAGGCCTACTACATCGCGAGCGCCGGCCGGCCCGGCCCCGTGGTGGTCGACCTGCCGAAGGACGTGGTCATGACCAAGGCGCCCTACGTCGAAGCGGAGGCGGCGGGCAACGGCAGGGATCATCGCTCATACCGACCCCGGCGGATACCCGATGCCGATGCGGTCAAGCGCACGGTCGAGCTGATGGCGCGCGCCAAGCGCCCCCTCTTCTACGCGGGCGGCGGAGTCATCAACTCAGGCCCCGGCGCGGCGCAGAGCCTGGCTGCACTGGTGCGACGCACCGGGTATCCGATCACCAACACGCTGATGGGGCTCGGCTGCTATCCGGGGACCGACCCGCTCTTCCTCGGCATGCTGGGCATGCACGGCACCTACGAAGCCAACATGGCGATGGCCGAGTGCGATCTGATGATCGCGGTCGGCGCGCGCTTCGACGATCGCGTCACCGGCCGGCTCGCCGATTTCTCGCGTGGCTCGACCAAGGTTCAGATCGACATCGATCCGTCCTCCATCAACAAGAATGTGCCGGTCGACGTCGCCATCATCGGCGATGCGGGCCTCGCGCTCGACGCCATCATGGCCGAGTGGGAGGCGAGCGGCGCCGAGCCCGACGCCGAGGCGCAGGCGGCATGGTGGCGGCAGCTCGATGCGTGGCGCGGGCGCGATTGCCTGCGCTACAAGAACTCCGGCACCGTCATCAAACCGCAATATGCCCTCCAGCGGCTCTATGAGGCGACCAAGGGGCGGGACGTCTACTTCACCACCGAAGTGGGCCAGCACCAGATGTGGGCGGCTCAGTTCCTCAAGATCGAGGAGCCCAACCGGTGGATGACCTCGGGCGGCCTCGGCACCATGGGCTACGGCTTTCCGGCAGCGATGGGCGTGCAGGTCGCCCATCCCGACTCGCTGGTCATCGATATCGCCGGCGAGGCGTCTCTCCTGATGGTGATTCAGGAGCTGTCCACCATGGTGCAGTACCGGCTGCCCGTAAAAACCTTCCTGCTCAACAACGAATACATGGGCATGGTGCGCCAGTGGCAGGAGTTCTTCCACGGCGGCCGCTATGCCGAGAGCTACATGGATTCGCTCCCCGACTTCGTGAAGCTGGCGGAATCCTTTGGGGCCACGGGGCTCAGGGCAAAGCGGCCCGAGGACGTGGACGACGTGATTCAGGCCATGATCGAGACGCCCGGCCCCGTGATTGCCGACATCCAAGTCGACAAGGAGGAGAACGTCTATCCGATGATCCCGGCCGGTGCCGCGCACTACGAGATGAAGTTGGGGCCGGAGCACGGCGAGCTTGAGGAGCGCTCCGAAGACGGGATGGTGCTCGTCTAGGACCCCGCGGCGCCAGACCATGACACACGTCGCCAATCCGCTCGCCGCGCCGGGGCGCCGGCCGCAGCGGGACGCCCGCCTGTAGGCGGCCGGGAGGAACGGCCGTGGACGACTCCGCCGAGCGCCGCACGCTTTCCGTGCTGGTCGAGAACGAGCCGGGGGTTCTGGCGCGGGTCATCGGCCTCTTCTCCGGGCGCGGCTACAATATCGAGAGCCTGACCGTCGCCGAGGTCGAGCGCGGCAAGCGACTCTCCCGCATCAATCTGGTGACCTTGGGCTCGCCCATGGTCATCGAGCAGATCAAGGCGCAGCTCGATCGCCTGGTGCCGATCCACAAGGTCTCGGACCTGGGTAGCGAAGGCCCCTACATCGAGCGCGAGCTCGCGCTCATCAAGGTCGTCGCCACCGGCGAGAAGCGGGTCGAATCGCTGCGAATCGCGGATGTCTTCCGCGCCCATGTGGTCGACAGCGAGATCGATTCGTTCGTATTCGAATTGACCGGTAAGGGCGGCAAGATCGACGCCTTCATCCGGCTGATGACGCCGCTCGGGCTGACCGAGATATCGCGCACGGGCGTGGTCGCGATCTCGCGCGGCAAGGAGTCGATCTGACGCGGCAGCCGGCCGCGCGCAACGCCAACTTGGGAGAGCACGATGCGGGTCTACTACGATCGCGATGCCGATCTGAACCTGATCAAGTCGAAGAAGGTCTCGATCATCGGGTACGGCAGCCAGGGCTTCGCCCACGCGAACAATTTGAAAGAGAGCGGGGTCGAGCAGGTTGCCGTGGGGCTTAGGCCGGGCTCCACGAGCACGGCCAAGGTCGAAGCCGCCGGGCTCACGGTCATGGATATCGAGGAGGCTGCGCGCTTCGGCGATGTGGTGATGATGCTCACCCCGGACGAGCTTCAGCGCCAGCTCTACGCCGACGTCCTGCACGGCTCCATGAAGGAAGGCGCGGCTTTGGCTTTCGCCCACGGGTTGAACATCCACTTCCGCCTGATCGAGCCGCGGCCCGATCTCGACGTCTTCATGGTGGCACCCAAGGGCCCGGGGCACACGGTGCGCTCGGAATATCAGCGGGGCGGCGGCGTTCCCTGCCTGCTCGCGCTCGCGAGCGACCCTTCGGGCAACGCCAAGGAGATCGGCCTCTCCTACGCGTCGGGGATCGGCGGCGGCCGTGCCGGGATTATCGAGACCAGCTTCCGCGAAGAGGTCGAGACCGATCTTTTTGGCGAGCAGGTGGTGCTCTGCGGCGGGCTCACGTCCTTGATCACTGCCGCATGGGAAACCTTGGTGGATGCGGGCTACGCACCCGAGATGGCCTATTTCGAGTGCCTCCACGAGGTCAAGCTGATCGTCGACCTGATGTACGAGGGCGGCATCGCCAACATGCGCTACTCGATCTCCAACACCGCAGAGTACGGCGACTACACGCGGGGACCCCGCGTGATCGACGAGGGGACTCGGGAGCGCATGAAGACGATTCTCGCCGATATCCAGAACGGCCGCTTCACCACGGAGTGGATGACCGAGAACGTGGCCGGGCAAGCGTCGTTCAAGGCGATGCGCGCGCGGGCGGCCGAACACCCGCTGGAGGAGGTGGGCGAGCGGCTGCGGGCGATGATGCCGTGGATCACCGAAGCCCGGCTGGTGGACCGCAGCAAGAACTGACGAGGCCCCGAACGGACAGGGAAACTAGCGGCAGGCGACAAATTCATTGCTTCGCCCAAGAGGTTGGGCGTACAAGGTCAGCAGTTCGGGGCGGCGAATAGGCCTTGTGCCGCGCCGACCGGTTGCCTATGTCGTGCGAATGGGGTCGAGGGCGATGGTCCGATGACGGTGCCTACGGAGAGTAAGCCGGCTGGCAGGACCGATTCGTGCGTTGCGGCGACCACGGCATGTCCCATCCCACGCGGGCTGCGACTTATTCGCCCCTGAGCGGTGCGCCGCGCACGCGGCCGCTGTCCAGGGGAGTGCGATGACCGTCGTAGCCGCCGGGGTGAAAGGATGCCCGTCATGACCGATACAGGGAACCGAGTCCGAATATTCGATACAACGATGCGCGACGGCGAACAGTCGCCGGGCGCGTCGATGAATCTGGAAGAGAAGCTCCGGATCGCCGAGACCCTTGAGGAGATGAGGGTCGACGTGATCGAGGCGGGCTTCCCCATCGCGTCGAACGGCGATTTCGAAGCGGTGCGCGAGGTTGCCAAGGTGGTGACTGAGAGCACCGTGTGCGGCCTCGCCCGCGCAGGCCGGCGGGACATCGACCGGGCGGCCGAGGCGCTCGCGCCGGCAAGGTCCGGGCGCATCCACACCTTCATCTCGACCAGCCCGCTCCACATGCGCGTCAAGCTGCAGATGGAGCCCGAGGACGTCCATGCGGCGGTGATCGACAGTGTGAGCTACGCCCGCAAGTTCACCGACGATGTCGAGTGGTCCTGCGAGGACGGCTCGCGCACCGAGCATGACTTCCTCTGCCGCTGCGTCGAATCGGCGATCAAGGCGGGTGCGGGCACCATCAACATCCCCGACACGGTCGGCTACGCGGTGCCCGACGAGTTCGCGGCGCTGATCGAAATGCTTTTCGACCGGGTGCCCAACATCGACAAGGCGGTGCTCTCCGTCCATTGCCACAACGATCTTGGCCTCGCGGTCGCGAATTCGCTGAGCGCCGTGCAGGCCGGCGCGCGGCAGGTGGAGTGCACCATCAACGGGCTCGGCGAGCGCGCGGGCAACGCCGCGATGGAAGAGATCGTCATGGCGATCCGCACCCGCAACGACCTGCTCAGCTACGAGACCGGGGTGAAGACCGAGAACATCATGCGGGCGTCCCGCCTGGTCTCGGCGGTCACCGGCTTCGTCGTGCAGCCGAACAAGGCGATCGTCGGCGCCAATGCCTTCGCCCACGAAGCGGGGATTCACCAGGACGGCGTCCTCAAGGACGCACAGACCTACGAGATCATGACGCCCGAATCCGTCGGTCTCGTGCAGTCCACGCTCGTCATGGGCAAGCATTCGGGCCGGCATGCCTTCCGCGAGAAGCTGCGGAACCTCGGCTATACCGAGCTCGGCGACAACGCGCTTCAGGAAGCGTTCGTGCGTTTCAAGGACCTCGCCGACAAGAAGAAAGAACTCTTCGACGAGGACATCATCGCGCTCGTGGACACCGAGGTCGCGGGCGCGAACGACCGGATCCGATTCGAATCTCTCTCGGTATCCTGCGGATCGTCAGGACCGCAGGAGGCGTCGCTCTCGCTCAGCGTCGACGGCGAGGAGAGCGAGGCGCGTGCCACGGGCAACGGCCCCGTGGATGCGGCGTTCAACGCCATCAAGGCGATCTATCCACACGAGGCCAAGCTGCAGCTTTATCAGGTCCACGCGGTGACCGAAGGGACCGATGCGCAGGCCGAGGTAAGCGTGCGGCTGGAGGAGAACGGGAGAACTGTGAACGGGCACAGTGCACATATCGATACCATCGTGGCCTCGGTGTTGGCCTATGTGCACGCGCTCAACAAGCTTCTGGTCAAGCGGCAGAAGACGGCCCCGGAGGCGTTGTCAGCGTGAACGACGGGGCGGGCTGCGGCTGCAGTCTGCCCGCCCCGGCCCGCCCCGCTGCCGTTTAGAAGGAGAAGCAGCGCATGTTCTCGAAGTTGCTGGGGTTCCTTTCCGCCGACATGGCGATCGACCTGGGAACCGCGAACACGCTTGTCTATGTGAAGTCCCAGGGGATCGTCCTCGACGAGCCTTCGGTGGTGGCGCTCACCACCTGGAAGGGCAAGAAGCAGGTTCTCGCGGTCGGCAACGAGGCGAAGCTGATGCTTGGCCGCACGCCCGGGAACATCGAGGCGATCCGCCCGCTTCGAGACGGCGTCATTGCCGATTTCGAAGTGGCCGAGGACATGATCAAGCACTTCATCCGCAAGGTGCACAACCGGCGCAGCTTCGCGAGCCCCCAGGTCATCATCTGCGTGCCGTCGAGCTCGACCGCCGTCGAGCGCCGCGCCATCCAGGAATCGGCCGAGAGCGCGGGCGCGCGCCGCGTGTTCCTGATCGAGGAGCCGATGGCCGCCGCCATCGGCGCCAACCTGCCGGTGACCGAGCCGACCGGCTCGATGGTCGTCGATGTGGGCGGGGGCACCACCGAGGTCGCCGTGCTCTCGCTCGGCGGCATCGTCTACTCGCGCTCGGTGCGCGTCGGTGGCGACAAGATGGACGAAAGCATCATCGCCTACGTGCGCCGTACCCATAATCTGCTGCTCGGCGAAGCGAGCGCGGAGCGGATCAAGAAGGAGCTGGGCTCGGCCTGCCCGCCCGAAGACGGCGACGGCGAAACGCTGAATATCAAGGGACGCGACCTGATGAATGGCGTGCCCAAGGAAATCGTTATCTCCAAGAGGCAGATTTCCGAGAGCCTCGCCGAGCCGGTCGGCGCCATCATCGACGCGGTCAAGGTGGGGCTGGAGAACACCGCGCCGGAGCTTGCCGCCGACATCGTCGACAAGGGCATCGTGCTGACGGGCGGCGGCGCGCTCCTCGGCAACCTCGACTACGTGCTGCGCCACGCGACGGGGCTGCCCGTGTCGATCGCGGATCAGGCCTTGCGCTGCGTCGCTCTCGGCACCGGCCGATGCCTCGAAGAGATGAAAACCTTGAAGCACGCCCTTCACGAGACATATTAGACATCCCGCTACGCGGGCCTCGATTCGGAATACACCGCGTACTGTATGGAGGTCTGAGTGAGGGTTGGCCGGGGGCGCAATCTTGTCCTGGCCGTGCCGGGCAGGGTCTTCGCCCACCGCTTCGGCTACGCGATTCTGGCCGGTGCGGCGATAACCCTGATGATCTTGAGCCAGGCGGAGCCCCGCTTGGTCGAGACGCTGCGTGTCGGCGTCGCGGACACGGTAGCCCCGTTATTCAGCTTCTTCTCGCGCCCGGCGGCGACCATCGCCGACGGGTTCGACGAGCTTAACGGTATCCTGGCCGTCCACGAGCGCAACGAACGCCTCGAGTACGACAACGCCCAGCTCCGCAAGTGGCAGGCGGTGGCGGAGCAGCTGGGCTACGAGAACGAGATGTTCCGCCGGATGCTCAAGGTCGTGCCCGATCAGAGGGCGCAGTTCATCACCGCCCGCGTGATTGCGGATTCGGGCGGGCCCTTTATCCATATGGTCATGGTCAACGCGGGCAAAACCCACGGCGTGCGCAAGGGCCAGGCGGTGGTCAACCACGACGGGCTGGTCGGCCGCGTGCTGGAGGTGGGCGACCATACGGCGCGAATCCTCCTGCTCACGGATCTGAACTCGCGCATTCCCGTGGTCCTGGAGGAGAGCCGGGACCGGACGATCCTTCGCGGCGACAACAGCCCGAATCCTTACCTCGCCTTCCTCGCGACCGACGCCAGGGTGAAGCCCGGCGACCGGATCGTGACGTCGGGCGAAGGCGGGATGTTCCCGCCGGCGCTCGAAGTCGGAATCGTTTCTGCGGTCGACAAGGACCAGGCAACGGTGCAACCCTTCGTGGTCTGGGAGCGGCTCGATTTCGTCACCGTCCTCGATTACGTGGTGCCGGGCGTCTTCCCCGAGACACGCCGCGCCGCCCGCACCGGGAGCCTTGAGTGATGGGCGAATGGCTGCAATCGGCCGATCGCTCATTGCGCGGCCTGATCCCGGTGACCGTCACGGTGGTGTTCGTCTTCGCCGGCTCGCTCCCCTGGCGGCTGCCCGGCGTCGTCGAGGTCACGCCGGCCCTCGCGGCGATGGCGATCTTCTACTGGACCATCTACCGGCCGGAGCGACTCCCCTATGCGGCGACCTTCGCCATCGGCCTGCTGCAGGACCTGCTGGCGGGCACCCCGCTCGGCATGACGGCGCTGGTGCTTCTCATCGTGCAAGGAGTCGTCGCCTCGCAGCGAACGTTTTTCCGCGGCAAGCCCTTTCTCGTCGTCTGGTGGGGCTTCTCCATGGTCATGCCGGCCATCGGGCTGCTCAGCTGGATCATCGGCTCCGCCTGTTTCGGTATGGTCATTCCACCGCTGCCGATCGTCGTGCAGGTCGTCCTGACGATTCTGCTCTTCCCGGTATTCGTGTTGTTCTTCCGTCCTCTCGGCGCGCTCGCCGCCGCACGGCCCGAGTGAGATGCGGGGCGAGACAGGGCGCGCCAACCTCTTCACGCGCCGCGCCATCATCGTGGGCGGCGCGCAGGCGCTGCTGACGGCCGGCCTCGCCGGGCGGCTCTATCAACTTCAGGTCGTCGACTCCGAGCGCTATCAGGTTCTCGCCGACGAGAACCGCATCAACATGCAGCTTCTGCCGCCGGCGCGGGGCCGCATCTTCGACCGGTTCGGCCAGATTCTCGCTGAGAACCGGCTCAACTATCGGCTGATCCTGGTGCCTGAGGCGGCGCTGGATCTCAACCGGGCCCTGGACGAAATCGCTCAGCTGGTGCCGATCGAAGACCACGATCGCGAGCGGGTCCTGCGCGAGGCCAGGCGCAAGCAGAAGTTCGTTCCCATCACGGTCCGCGAGAACCTGACGTGGGAGGAAGTCTCGCAGATCGAGGTCAACGCGCCCGATCTGCCCGGCGTGATGATCGACGTCGGCCGCCGCCGCCTCTACTCCTTCGGGCCCGACACGGTCCACATCGTCGGCTACGTCGGCGCCGTCAATGAATCGGAGCTGACGGGCGATCCGCTGCTCACGCTTCCGGACTTCCGCATCGGCAAGAACGGCGCCGAGAAGGTGCTGGAGACTTCGCTCCGCGGCGAAGCCGGCTCCCGACAGGTCGAGGTCAACGCCTATGGTCGCGTGATCCGCGAGCTCAGCCGCCGGACCGGCCGACCGGGCGACGACCACATGCTGACCATCGACCTCGGGCTTCAGCAGTACGTCTCGGCACGCTTCGGCGAGGAGAGCGGATCGGCCGTGGTCCTCGATGTCCATTCCGGCGAGATTCTGGCACTGGCGTCGATGCCGAGCTACGACCCCAACCTGTTCACGTCCGGCATCAGCCAGCGGCAGTGGCGCGAGCTGATCGGCCATCCGCGCTTCCCACTCACCAACAAGTCGATCTCCGGCCAGTATTCGCCGGGATCGACGTTCAAGATGATCGTGGCGCTGGCCGCGCTCGAAAGCGGCGAGGTCAGCCCGCATCACAGCTTCTATTGCCCCGGATCTCTCAAGCTCGGGAAACGCCGATTCCGATGCTGGCGGAGCTACGGCCACGGGCACGTCGCCATGGTGAAAGGCCTCACGGAATCGTGCGACGTCTACTTCTACGAGCTCGCCAAGCGTGTCGGGATCGACCGGATCGCCGCGATGGCGGAGCGGTTCGGTTTCGGCCGCAAGCTCGACATCGAGCTGCCGGGGGAGAAACCGGGCCTGGTGCCGACACGCGAGTGGAAGCTCGCCAAGATCGGCGAGCCCTGGCAGGGCGGTGAGACGCTCATCGTCGGCATCGGCCAGGGCTACCTGCTCACAACACCGCTCCAGCTCGCGGTGATGGTGGCGCGCATCGCGAACGGCGGCATTGCGGTCGAGCCGCGCGTCCTGGCTGAGGTCATCCGCGATGGGCAACCGATTGCGCGGGAGCGCGAGACCTTCTCCACGATGGGAATCTCGCCGGCGCACTTCAATATCGTCCGCGAGGGCATGCTCAAGGTCGTGAACGACCCCAAGGGCACCGCCTACCGCGCGCGCATCGAGGAACCGACGCTCGCCATGGCCGGCAAGACCGGAAGCGTGCAGGTACGGCGGATTTCCGAGCGCGAGCGCCGCTCGGGCGTGGTGAAGAACGAGGACCGCCCGTGGAAGGAGCGCGACCACGCGCTCTTCGTCGCCTACGCGCCGCTCGAGCGGCCGCGGTACGGCGTCGCCGTCGTCGTCGAGCACGGAGGCGACGGCGGTTCCGTAGCGGCGCCGATCGCACGCGACATCCTGCGCGAGGTTCAGCGCCGTGACCCCTCGGCGCGCGCACGCTCCCTCACGCCCGTGCCACGACCGAACGAGACCGCCTGATGGCACAACTGGACGTTGGCAGCCATCAGGGCTTTCGGATTGCCGAGCGGCTCCTCAGGCTCGAATGGTTCCTGGTCGTCCTCGTCTGCACCATCGGTGCGGTCGGCATCGGGATGCTGATTTCCGCCTCGGGCGGTTCCACCGAACCGTGGGCATCGCGCCAGATGGTGTGGTTCGGCGCGGGTCTCCTGGTGATGCTCGCAGTGGCGATGATCGACATCGGCTTCTGGCTGCGCGCGGCCTACACGATTTACGGCCTCGCCTTCGCCCTGCTGGTCGGCGTCGATCATCTCGGCGCGGCGGTCATGGGCGCGCAGCGCTGGATCGACCTCGGCGTGATCCAGCTACAGCCATCGGAACTCATGAAGATCGCGCTGGTGCTGGCACTCGCGCGCTATTTCCACGGCGTCGCCCTCGACGCACTCGGGCGCATCCGGACCTACCTCCCGCCGCTGCTCATGATCCTCGCACCCGCCGCGCTGATCCTGCGCCAGCCCGACCTGGGGACTGCGCTGCTGCTGGCGCTTGGCGGCGGGATCATGCTGTTCCTGGCGGGAATCAAGGCATGGAAGATCGGTGTAGGCATCGTGCTCGTACTCGGCTCCGGCCCGATCGCCTGGCAATTCCTGCACGACTATCAGAAGACGCGCATTCTGATCTTCTTCGATCCCGAAGCGGATCCGCTGGGCGCGGGGTACCACATCCTGCAGTCGAAGATCGCGCTGGGTTCCGGCGGCATGTTCGGCAAGGGATATCTGCAGGGGACCCAAAGCCACCTCAACTTCCTGCCGGAGAAGCAGACCGATTTCATCTTCACGATGATGGCGGAGGAGCTGGGATTCTTCGGCGTGGCCGGCGTGCTCCTGCTGTACTTGGGGATCGCCACCTACGGCGTGGTGATCTCCACCCGGAGCAACAACCATTTTGGCCGCATGCTCGGCATGGGGATCACGATCACGTTCTTCTTCCACGTCTTCTTCAATATCGCGATGGTGATCGGGCTCATCCCCATCGTCGGCCTGCCACTCCCGCTGATCTCCTATGGCGGGAGCGCCATGTTGAGCCTGATGCTGGGTCTCGGGCTGCTGCTCTGCGTGGGCGTCCACCGCGACGTCGTCATCACGCGCCGCCCCGGCGGCAGCTCGTCGTAGGCGGAGCGGCTGCGGTTTCCATTGCGCACGCTGCCTGCGTGGCGGCTCAGACGATCGTGGCCTCCACCGTGCCCAGCCCCTCGATCTCGTAGACGAAGCGATCGCCCGCCTCGGGAAACTGCGTCGCGAGCGTGCTCCCTGTCATCACGACCATGCCGGCCTCGAGCGTCGTCCCCCTCGAAGCGAGCCGGTTGGCGAGCCAGACCAGCGAGTTCAGCGGATTCCCCATGGCGGCGCCGGTCGCGGCCGCAGCCGGCGGGGTGTCGTTGAACCGCAGGGAAACCGGCGTCGTGGCGAGATCGAGCGTGCGCCAATCGGTGCGGCTCGACCCCAGAACGACTCCGGCGCACCATGCGTTGTCCGCGAGGATGGAGAGAGCGTCGACGTCGTCGTGGTCGGCATGGCGGTCCTCGATCAGCTCGAAGGCCGGCATGCAGGCCGCAACTCGGGCTGCCGCATCGTCGAGGGCGAAGGGTGCATCCTCGGGCCGGAAGGCTTCGCCAACCTCCACGGCAAGCTCGAACTCGATCCCGAGATGGGTGTAATCGGCGAGCGCGATCCTGGCGGGCGAGCGGTGCACCGCGGTCTCGAAGACCACGCCGCTGATCGGCTGGTCGCTCCCGTACATCGTCTGGATGGCCTCGGAGGTGAGGCCCACCTTGTAGCCCGCAGGAACACCCCGTCCGGCCTCTGCGAAGCGCCGGTTGAGCAGGTGCTGGACGCGGTATCCCTCGTCAAGCGACGCGGGCCGGTCGCTGACCTGCAGGCGGCGGAACGGCCGGCCCTCGGCGTGTTCGGCGAAGAGCCGCTCGGCGAGCGCGGCCGCCGAATCGTGGCTCTGGGTCATGCAGATCCTCCCCGATGTTCCGGGCGCGCTGGGTGCCGCGATCCCGCTCAGGAGGGCGGGACCAGAGTCAGCCAACCGTGATCGTCGTTGGAGCGGCCGTTCACGATGTCGGCGAAGCGCCGCTGTATCCGCCGTGTGACCGGGCCGATCCCTCCAGGGCCGATGGCGATATGGTCGACGGAGCGGATTGGCGTGATCTCCGCCGCGGTGCCCGAGAAGAACAGCTCGTCGGCGCAATAGAGCAACTCGCGGGGCATCGTGCACTCGCGGACGGGCACGTCGAGGTCGGCCGCGATCGTCAGCACCGCGTTGCGCGTGACGCCGGAGAGGTTGCTGCCGTCGATCGGCGGCGTCAGCACGGCGCCGTCCATCACCGCGAAGAGGTTCTGGCCGCTGCCCTCGCTGATCAGCCCGTCGTGGGTGAGCGCGATCGCCTCGACGAAGCCGTTGGCCATCGCCTCCAGCTTGATGAGCTGCGCGTTGTTGTAGTGCCCGGTCGCCTTGGCCATGCCGGGGAAGGTGTTGGGGGCGGCGCGGCTCCATGAGGAGACACAGACGTCGACGCCCTTTTCCAGCGCGTCCGCGCCGAGATAGGCACCCCACTCCCAAGCCGGAATGTAGGTCTCGATCGGGCTGCCGACGCCGTCCATCCCGATCGCGCCGTAGCCGCGCATGATCACCGGCCTGATGTAGCAGTGGCGGAACCCGTTGCGCCGTATCAGGGCGAAGCAGGCCTCCGTCAGCTCCTCGTCGCTGTAGACGGTCTCCATACGGTAGATCCGCGCGGAATTGCGGAGCCGCTTCAAGTGCTCGGCCAAGCGGAAGATGGCGGGGCCGCGCTCGGTGTCGTAGCAGCGGATACCCTCGAAGACCGAGGAGCCGAATTGAACGGCGGTGGCCAGGATATGGACCGTGGCGTCCTGCCAGCGTACGAATTGCCCGTTGCGCCAGATCCACTCGGTCTCCTTGATCGTGCTCATCGTCTCTCCGGCAGGTTCACCAACTCGCGGCAGGGATGTTAGTGGAGCGGACGCCGGGCGGCTATCCTCCTCGTCTCGGTGGAAGACCGCTCACGTCCTCCTTTTGTTTCATCGGACGGCCATCGCGGATATGGTGGGCGGGGCGGTGCCGGACCGGCAGGTGCTGGCGCCGCCCTTGTTGTGCATCGTGCGCGAGCCTGTGGCCCTCACGCCCGCGCCGCTAGTCGAGCCGAACGAGGAGTGCCGATGAACCGATGGTACGTGGTCCATACGCGGCCCCATCAGGAGCAGCGAGCCGAGATCAACCTGGCGCGCCAGGGGTATCGGGTCTGGCTGCCGGTGATGGAGCGCTCCCGCCGGCGGGCGAAACGCATCGAGACCGGGCGGGCGCCGCTTTTTCCCCAATATCTGTTCGTCGAACTCGATGTTGGGCGCGAGCCGTGGCGCGCGATCAACGGTACCTTCGGGGTGAGGCGGCTTCTCGCCGACGGCCCGCGCCCGCAGGCCGTCCCCAAAGACTTCGTCACCGCGCTGCGGGAGGCGACCGGGACCGACGGCGTGAGCACACCTGCGCCCCCCGATTTGCAGCCGGGCGATGCCGTCACCATCGCCACCGGCCCCTTCGTAGAATGCGCGGCGGTTGTCCTGCGGCTCGCGCCGCGTGAACGGATCGAGGTGCTGCTGGATGTGCTGGGCGGGCGGGTTCCGGCGCGGCTGCCCAAACGGGCGGTCATCGCCGCCGCTTGAGCGGCGCGGCCGCACGCCAGGCCTGGATGGCCCATAGCGAAACAAGGGATGAGACGTCTTCGGAGACTTCTTGCGAAAGCGATTTCCGTCGCGAAACAGACGCTTCCCACCGGGGATCTCACCGACGATCTCCTCAACTATATTCACGGGTGGGCCAGGCTGGGCTACGTACCACACGTTTCCTCTCCCCGCTCCTTCAATGAGCACATCCTGTCAAACAAGTGGCGCTTTCGAGGCGATATCGAGCTTGCACGGCGGCTGACAGACAAGTACTTCTTCAAGGATTGGCTAAGGGAAAAGGGATTTGACGATCTTGTCGTTCCTACCGTCGGTCTCTACAATAGTGTGGAAGAGATCCGGAATGTCATCTTTGAAGAGAACACCATACTTAAGCCAACCCACTTGAGCGGCTGGGTGCTCCCCTTCTACGAATCCAGAAAATTGCGCGTTGACGAGCTATCAAATGTGAAGAAATGGCTTAGTACCGACTATTACAGGAAAAGCAGAGAGAAGACCTACAAGGGTGTTCGAAAGAGGCTTATATGCGAACAACTCTTGTTGGATTCTGGAAATGATATTCCCATGGACTACAAATTCTTCTTGTGCCGTGGACAACCATTGATGATTCAAGTGGATATCGACCGCTTCGACAAACACACACGGCAGCTTTATTCCACGGATTGGGAGCTGTTGGATGTTGGATTTAAGTTTCCACGGAATCCTGTTGCGATCGATAGGCCGACAACACTCGATGCTGCACTTGAAGTTGCGCCGGCGCTCTCGCATGATTTTCCGATATGCCGCGTGGACCTATACTTGCTGCCGAATGATGTGATAAAGGCGGGAGAAATCACGTTTAATCCCGAGGGTGGCGGAGGGAATTTTTCACCGGTATCGGCCGATTTCTCCTTAGGCGAAAGGATGAAACGCATTCTTGACAAATCGCCGGATTAGGACGTGTAAATTGTTGTTCGTAGTTTGTGCGCCACTCTTCCTCACGGGTCGAGGACGGCACATGGAGACCGTCACTTGTGGCTACCCACCTACGTGGGGCGGTCGACTCATAACCTTTGCCAACCGCGCGTGATGTAAGGGGTTAGGCGCGATCATGATTGTCGGGAATACCGCGAGAGACACCGCCCGGCTATTCCGGCACTTTTTCGCAGCCTATCCCGTACGCAGCACGCTCATGCTGCTGGCGATCACGGCCGCCGCTCTGGCGGAGGGCGTCGGGATCGCGGCGCTGCTGCCGATGATCGGCCTGGTGATCGATGCCGAGGGCGCCGGCGGCGCGCTGACGCATTACGTCGAGCAGGTCTTCGCCTTAGCCGGCCAGAACGTGTCCCTCGGTGGGTTGTTGGTTCTGATCGTCGTTGCCATGGCGCTCAAAGCGCTTCTGATGCTGCTGGCCATGGCGCAAGTCGGGTACTCCGCAGCCCATGTCGCGATGGACCTGCGGCTCGCGTTCATCCGCGCGATTCTGCGGGCGCGCTGGCTGCACTTCGTGGACCGGCGCACCGGCGATCTGGCAAGCGCGGTCAGCGTGGAGCCGACACGCACAGCCGACGCCTATGTGGCTGCCTGCCACATTCTGTCGGGCGCGCTTCAAATCCTTATCTACCTGGCGGTTTGCATGGCGATATCCTGGGAGGTCTCGCTGCTCGCCCTCGCCGTCGGCGCCTTCGGCATGATCGCCCTGAACCGGCTGGTCACCATGAGCCGGCGCGCGGGGCAGAATCAGACGGACCTCCAGAAATCCTTCATGACGCTGCTCCTGCAAGGGTTGGACGGCATGAAGCCGCTGAAGGCCATGGGCCGCGAGGAAAGCATGCGGCCCCTGTTCGAAGGAGACGTCCGGGGCCTCAACAACGCACAGCGGACCATCGTCATCAGCCGGGAGGCTCTGGCCGAATCGTACGAACTCATCCGTGCCTTGGCGGTGGCGGGAGGCCTCTACGTCTTCGTGGCGGTCTGGGGCCAACCGGTGGACGGATTGCTGGTCCTCGCGGTGCTCTTCATACGAACCCTGCAGAAAGTGAAAAATGTGCACGACCGGTATCAGATCGCCGCAACCAACCAGCCGGCGTTCGCCTTCCTGCAGTCCACGATCGCCGCCGCCGAGGGGGAGGAGGAGCCGGACCTGGGGAGCAGGGCGCCCCGGCTCGCCTCCGCCATCTCGCTCCGGAATGTGAGCTTTTCCTACGGTCGCGAGAACATCTTGGAGAACGTCTCGATGACCCTGCCCGCCGGAGCCTTCATCGCCGTCGTCGGCTCCTCGGGCGCCGGCAAGACGACCGTGGCAGATCTGATCATCGGGCTGCTGCGGCCCCAGCGCGGCGAAGTGTGGATCGACGACCTGCCGCTCGGCGATGTCGACGCCACGGCATGGCGCCGCATGATCGGTTACGTGCCGCAGGAAACCTTCCTCTTCCACGACACCGTGATGGCCAATGTCACACTCGGCGAACCCGGCATTTCCCGCGCCGACGTGGAGACGGCGCTGCGCCGCGCCGAGGCGTGGTACTTCGTCGCCGCGTTGCCGGACGGCGTGGACACGGTGGTGGGCGAGCGCGGCGCGCGGCTTTCCGGCGGCCAGCGACAACGCATTGCCATCGCGCGGGCGCTGGTCCGCAATCCGGCACTGCTGATCCTGGACGAAGCCACCACCGCGCTCGACCCGGAGACGGAAGCCGGCATCGTGGACACGGTCAAGCGCCTGACCGGCAGGCTCACCGTGCTCTCGATCTCACACCAACCGGCCATGCAGAGCGCCGCGACGGTCGTTTACGACCTGAACGATGGCATCGCGACATTGGAATACGCCGAGGAACGGACGACGGCACGGCAGCCGACGGATGCCGATGGGCAACCGGTATGACCGACACTGCGCAGAGGGAAAAGACAGTAGAGAAATTCGAATCCGCCAGAGGCAAGCGAATCGCTCTCGCGATTCCGGACCTGCGCGGCGGTGGCGCTGAGCGTTCCACACTCGGCATTGCCAGGGGCCTGCTCGCGCGCGGTTACGCGGTGGACCTTATCCTGTTCGAAGACTCGAACGCCTATCCGAACGAGACTCCGCGGGAAGCCCGCCGGCTCGTGCGGAGGTCGGCCCGTGCTCACACCTTCCGCGAGTGGATCCTCCGAGCGCCCGCCTTCGGAATTCGTCGGATACTTCTGCGTTGCCTCCGACTGATCGATCTCATCGGCAATGTGCGGTTCATCGCCGCCTATATCCGGCGTGAACGGCCGGATGTCCTGTTTCCCACGCTCGGAGAAGCCAAGGTATCAGCCATTCTTGCGTGCTTCTTCGTATCGCCGCGCCCCATCTTGATCCCTGTCATGCGCAACGTCGTCATGAACCGGTCCTTTCCGCTTCGGATCCTGTATCGGTTCTTGTTTCCCGCCGCGGATCGCATCGTCGCCATATCGGAAGGCGTCGCCGACAGCCTGGTGCGAAAACTGGGCGTTCCTCGCACGAAAATCGTGACGATCTACAATCCCGTGGCCCGCCCGGAAATCGGTGCGCTGACCGGCGAAATACCTGACCACTCTTGGCTGTCGGAGCCGGGCCCCCCCGTGTTCCTCTCCGTCGGAAGACTGGTTCCGGCCAAGGATTTCATGACCCTGTTGCGCGCCTTCCATCGGGTCTCCAGCAGCCGGCCTGCGCGCCTGGTCATCCTGGGGGAAGGGCCTCAGCGGAACCGGCTGGAACGCTTCGTCAGAAGAATGGGCATGGCAGAAAGGATCTCGCTACCCGGCTGGGCACCCAATCCCTTCGCCTACATGAATCGCGCGTCGGTTCTTGTCGTATCGTCGAAGTATGAAGGCCTTTCTTTGGTTCTCATCGAGGCGCTGGCCTGCGGTTGCCCAGTGGTGAGTACCGACTGCCCCTCCGGGCCGGCGGAAATTCTGTGCAACGGTCAAATCGGCCCGCTTGTTCCCGTCGGCGACGACGCGGCGCTGGCAGCAGCCATGGAGCACTTGCTCGATAATCCTCCGAATAGCGCGGTTCTGAGGGCAAGGGCCCAGCATTTCTCGGCCGAGGCCTGTGCGGAGCATTACGACAGGCTGATCCGCGAATGCTTGACAGAAACTTTTCCTGCGAACTCGCCTTCGCTCGCGTGAGCGCTGGATCGGCGGGGAAATGACCGGCCCTGCGTCGTCGAGCCGGACAGCCCGCGGGCCGGAAAGCTCTGGGGCGCGCTTCCCCTACCCCTTGCCGCGGTAGATGCCGATGACCGTATCCAGCATGGCGAGCGCGTCGGCGTGCGGGCGCTGGAAGCTGTTGCGGCCGATGATCGAGCCGCTGCCGCCGCCCGCGTAGATGGCGCGGACCTCGCCGAAGAGTCCCTCCAACCCCTTCGCCGCACCACCGGAGAAGACCACGAGCCTGCGGCCGGCGAAGGCCGACTGCATTATATGGGCGATCCGTTTCTCCAGCGTCTCCCCGTCCACGCCGGCGGCGCGGTAGGCCTTGGCGGCGGCCTCCTGCTCCAGGTGGGCGGTCGGCGGCTTGACCTTGATGATGTGGGCACCGGCGAGCGCCGCCATGTGCGCGGCGTAGGCCACCACATCGAGCGCGGTCTCGCCCTCCTTGGAGAGCGTGCCGCCGCGCGGATAGGACCAGACGACCACCGCGAGCCCGTGCGCCTTCGCCTCCGCCGCCAGCTCGCGGATCTCCTCGATCAACTCGTATTGATGATCGGAGGCGGGATAGATGGTGAAGCCGATCGCCGAACAGCCCAGCCGGAGCGCGTCGCGGACCGACCCCGTCACCGCCTGATCCTTGGCCGAGCCGAGGGAGTTGGCGTTGTTGACCTTGAGGATGGTCGGGATCGCGCCGGCGAAACTGTCGGCACCCGCCTCGATCATGCCGAGCGGGCTCGCAAACGCGTTCAGACCCGCGTCGATGGCGAGCCGCCAGTGATAGTGCGGGTCGTAGGCGGGCGGGTTTGGCGCGAAGCTGCGGGCCGGCCCGTGCTCGAAGCCCTGATCGACCGGCAGGATGACCATCCGTCCGGTGCCGCCGAGGCGGCCATGCATCAGGATGCGGGCGAGATTGGCCTTCGTGCCCGGATTGTCGCTCTCGTACCAGGAGAGAATCTCTCTGACGCGCCGGGTGATTCGCATGGCCGCATCCTGACCGAGGCGCAGTTCCTTTGCCAGCGTTTATGGGCGGCCGGCGCGTCGTTTCGCGAGATAGGCGGCGCTCTCCCGCTCAGGCTCGCTGGAATGGGCGAGATCGAGAACCCCCCGGCCCGGCCCGCTGGTGATCAGCCGCCTCCCCTCCGCATCGGCGATGGCCTGGAGCGTCTTTTGCATGGCACCGCGGCCGGTGAAAGCGACTCCGGCGAAGTTGCGGCTCAGCGCCTCGTGGGCGAGCACGCCGCTGCCGGCGCAATCGACGACCGCGTCGTGTTCGGCTTCCGGAACCGCCTCGCCTGCCTTCTCGAAGACCGCACGCAAGAACCCGAGCCCTGCGTAGGACGCGGCGCCCGGCGCCGACCAGAGCGTCACCGCGACCCCGGCCGCCGCCGCCGCCCTGAGCGCGCCGATGGCCTGGTCGAGATCGTGCACGACGATCGCGGGCCGGCGCGCGGTGGTCATGGCCCGCTCTTCGGCACGACGCTTGCCTCGAGCGCCGCGACCCCCGGCAGGGTGCGCCCTTCCAGCCATTCCAGGAAGGCACCGCCGGCAGTCGACACATAGCTGAAGGCCCCGAGCACACCGGCGCCCTGGAGCGCCGCGACCGTGTCCCCACCGCCGGCGACAGAGAGCAGCCTGCCCACCCCGGTAAGCCGGGCAGCCGCGCGCGCGCATGTCGTCGTCGCCCGGTCGAAGGGGGCGATCTCGAAGGCCCCGAGCGGGCCGTTCCACACCAGCGTGCGCGCCTCGGCCAGCGCCGCTTCGATCCGCACGCAGGTCTCGGGCCCGAGGTCGAGGATCATTCCATTTGCCGGCACATCGCCAACAAGCGTCACTGTATCCTCGGCGCCTTCCCTGAACTCCTGCGTCACCGCCACGTCGGTGGGCAGCACGATCTCGCACCCGGCTCCCTCCGCCGCCCCCATGATGCGGCGCGCATCCGCCGCGAGGTCGGGCTCGTGGAGCGACGCGCCGACGGCGACCCCTTGCGCATGGAGGAACGTGTTGGCCATGGCGCCGCCGATGACGAGGCGGTCGACCCGGCGGATCAGGTTGGCGAGGATCGCGAGTTTGGTCGAGACCTTGGCGCCGCCGACGACGGCGATGACAGGCCGCTCGGGCGCCCGCAACGCCTTGCCGAGCGCCTCCAGCTCGGCCTGCATGAGGCGCCCCGCCGCGCTCGGCAGGCGCGCCGCCACGGCGGTGGTGGACGCATGGGCGCGATGCGCGGCGGAGAACGCATCGTTGACGTAGAGATCGGCGAGCCGTGCGAGGGCATCGGCGAAGGCGGGATCGTTCGCCTCCTCGCCAGGGTGGAAGCGCAGGTTCTCCAGCAGTGCGACATCGCCGGGCGCGAGTGAAGTCACTGCGGTCTCCGCCTGCTCACCGATGCAATCGGGGACGAAGCGCACCGGGAGGCCGCCGAGTGCATGCGAAAGCGGTTCGGCAAGGGGGCTGAGCGACATCGCCGCCACGGGCTTTCCCTTGGGCCGGCCGAAGTGCGAGGCGACGATGACCCGCGCGCCGCGCCCTGCGAGCTCGCTCAGAGTTGGCGCCACCCGGTCGATCCGCGTGGCATCGCCCACCGCGCCTTCGCGCATCGGCACATTCAGGTCCACCCGCACGAGGACGCGCTTACCGGCGACCTCGATATCGTCGAGCGATCTGAACGCCGTCATGCCGCCTGCGGCGGGGCCGTCTCCGTCACAGGTTGCCGAGATGGGCGGCGACATCCCCCATCCGGTTGGAGAAGCCCCATTCGTTGTCGTACCAGGAGAGCACGCGGCCGAGCGTACCATCGACCACGGCGGTCTGGCCGGCATCGACGATCGAGCTTTCCGGCCGATGGTTGAAATCGACCGAGACCAGAGGCTCCTCGCTATAGGCCAGCACGCCAGCCATGGCACCGGCGGCGGCGCTCGCCACCGCCTCGTTGATCTCGGCCACCGAGGTCGACCGCTTGGCGACGAAGTTGAGATCGACCATCGAGACGTTGGCCGTCGGCACCCGGACCGCGGTGCCGTCGAGCTTGCCGGCAAGCGCAGGCAGCACGAGCCCCACGGCGCGCGCGGCCCCGGTGGAGGTGGGGATCATCGAGCCTGCCGCGCCCCGTGCGCGCCGCAGGTCCTTGTGCAGCGTGTCGAGCACCGGCTGGTCCAGCGTGTAGGCGTGCACCGTGGTCATGAAGCCGCTCGCGATCCCGATGGCGTCGTGCAGCACTGAGGCGACCGGGGCCAGGCAGTTGGTGGTGCACGACGCGTTGGAGACGATGCGGTGCTCGCGCGTGAGCGCCTGGTGATTGACGCCATAGACCACGGTGAGGTCGGAATCCGTTCCGGGCGCCGAGATCAGCACCGCCCGCGCACCGGCTTCCAGATGCGCCGCCGCTTTCTCCCGCGCCGTGAAGATCCCGGTGCACTCCAGCGCCACGTCGATGCCGAGGTCGGCCCAGGGCAGCCGCGCCGGGTCGCGCTCGCTGAGCACCTGGATCGGCCCCGCGCCGATGTCGATCGAGCCTTCCGCCACCTCGACCGTGCCGGGGAAGCGCCCGTGGACCGAATCGTAGCGCAGCAGGTGCGCGTTGGTCTCCACGTCGCCCAGGTCGTTGAGGGCGACGACGGTGAGATCGGTGCGGCCGGATTCGTGAATTGCGCGCAGGATGTTGCGGCCGATCCGCCCGAACCCGTTGATGGCGATGCGAACCGTCATGCCCCCTCCAATGACTGAGATGCCGCGCCTTGCTATCGGCTTGGTCTTTGGCGGTCAACCGCCGTGCCGGCCCAGGGCCATCCCGGCGGGCGCGGCCCGCGCCTACCCGGAGCGCTCTACAGCCGCGTCTTGGCCGCCGCGACCACGGCGTCGGCCGTGATGCCGAAGTGGGCGTAGAGGTCCTTGGCAGGCGCAGAGGCGCCAAAACCCCGCATCCCGACGATGGCGCCGGCGGGGCCCACGTAGCGCTCCCAACCGAAGGGGCTTGCCGCCTCGACCGCGATCCGCACCGTATCGGCACCGCCCAGCACGCCTTCGCGATAGGAGGGCTCCTGCTCATCGAACAGCGCCCAGCAGGGGAGCGATACCAGCCGCGTCGGCACGCCGGCGGCCTCCAGCGTCTGTCGTGCCTCGTCGGCGATCGCGCATTCCGAGCCGGTGGCGAGCAGCACGACGCGGGGTGTCTCGCCGCTCGCCTCGCGCAGCACGTAGCCGCCATGTGCGCAGGCGTTTCCGGTGCCGGTGCCGCCCGCGCCCGCCCTGAGGCACGGCACGCCTTGGCGCGTGAGCGCCAGCACCGAGGGGCGCTCGGCGTTCGCCAATGCGAGCTCCCAGCATTCCACCGTCTCGACGGCGTCGGCCGGCCGGAACAGCAAGAGGTTGGGCATCGCCCGCAGGCTCGCGAGGTGCTCGATCGGCTGATGGGTCGGGCCGTCCTCGCCGAGGCCGATGGAATCGTGGGTCATCACGTAGATGACGCGGAGCTCCATGAGCGCAGACAGCCGGATCGCCGGCCGGCAGTAGTCGGTAAAGGTGAGGAAGGTGCCGCCGAAGGGGATGACGCCGCCGTGGAGCGCCATGCCGTTCATCACCGCGCCCATGGCGTGCTCGCGGACGCCGAAATAGAGGTAGCGGCCGCCGTAGTCGCCGGGGGCGATGGGGACGAGAGCGTCGGTCTTGGTGCCGTTGGAGCCCGTGAGGTCGGCTGAGCCGCCGATGAGGCACGGCACGGCATCGGCAATCGCGCCGATCACCCGTTGGTTCGCCACCCGCGTCGCGATGGTGGGCCCCTCATCGGCGAAGCTTCGCTTCAATGCCGCGAGCGCCTCCGAGAGGCCGGCAGGCAGATCGCCCGCCACGGCAGCGTCGAAGGCGGCCCGGCGGCCCTCGCCGAGCGCGGCACGGCGCGCCTCCCAGGCCGTTCGCGCGTCCCTTCCCCGCTCGCCGATGGTGCGCCAGGCCGCGAGGATCGAGTCCGGCACCGTGAAGGGAGCATGGGGCCAGTCCAGCCTGTCGCGGGCGCCCGCGATCTCCTCGGCCCCGAGGGGCGCGCCATGGCTCGCGGCAGTTCCGGCCTTCGTCGGCGCACCGAAGCCGATCACCGTCCGGCATTCGATCATCGAGGGCCGGGGCTCGGCCTTGGCTGCGGCTATTGCCGCCGCGACAGCCTCCGGACCGTGGCCGTCGACGCGCTGCGTATGCCAACCGGCGGATTCGAAACGCGCGCGAGCGTCGTCGGAGAAAGCGAGGCTGGTGGGACCGTCGATCGAGATATCGTTGGAATCGTAGAGCACGATCAGGCGGTCCAGCCTCAGATGGCCGGCGAGCGAGATCGCCTCCTGGCTGATGCCTTCCATCAGGCAACCATCGCCGCACACGACATAGGTGTGATGGTCCACAAGCTCGCTGCCGAAGCGGGCAGCCATGTTGCGCTCCGCCAGCGCCATGCCGACCGCGTTGGCAAGGCCCTGGCCGAGCGGGCCGGTGGTGGTCTCGATCCCGGCGGCGACGCCGTACTCGGGATGACCGGCGGTGCGGCTGCCGAGCTGGCGGAAATTGCGGATCTCGTCGATATCGATATCCGGATAGCCGGTCAGATAAAGCAGCGCATAGAGCAGCATCGAGCCGTGCCCGTTCGAGAGCACGAAGCGGTCCCGGTCGGGCCAGTCGGGGCGCGAGGGGTCGAACTTGAGGAAGCGGCCGAAGAGAACGGTCGCGACATCGGCAAGGCCCATGGGCATGCCGGGATGGCCGGAACGCGCCTGCTCCACCGCGTCCATAGCGAGAGCGCGGATCGCGTTCGCCATATCCGCGTGACCGGCGCGCGGTACGCGCCCTTCAGCCGATAAGGAAGGCATGAGCCCCCGTCCTGTGCCGCGCCGCCGCGCCGAAAGTGCGCGCACCATGCCCCCCGCCGGGGTAAGCGTCAACAGCCCTTGGGCGCCGGTTCAGAACGACGAGTCGGGCGTCTTGAGGAAGGCAAATTCCTCCGCCGTGGACTCCCGCCCGAGCGCCTTGTTGCGGTGCGGATAGCGCCCGAAACGGTCGACGATCGCCTTGTGCTGCAGCTCGTATTTCAGGCTCTCGGGATCGTCCAGCGATTCGAAGAGGGTCACGGCAATCTCGTGGACGCGTGGCGATTCGCTGTGCTCGTAGGGCATGTAGAAGAACTTCCGGCGCTCCAGCAGGACCGCCCGGTCGGCGCCGATGCGTACCGACTCCTGCGCCAACGCCAGCGCCATGCCGTCGCAGGCGAAGGCGCGCGGGTCCTCGCGATAGAGATTTCGGGAGAACTGGTCGAGCACAATGATCTCGGCAAGGCGGCCGTCCGGCACATCCCGCCAGTCGTACAGCTCGCCCAGGGCGGCGCTGGCGTGGAGCGCGCCGAACTCGGTGCGGATCGCCTCGTCGAAGGCGGGGTCCTTGGCCCACCACTGCTCGGGGCCGTGGCGTTCGAACCAGAACGAGAGAACCTGTTCGATCATCCTTGCTTCACTCCAAGTTGCCCGCGATCAGCGCTCGCGCCCGCGCAAGCTGTGCCGGCGTATCGACGCCGAGCGGGACCGTGTCAACGAAGGCGACCTCGATACGCATCCCGACTTCAAGCGCGCGAAGCTGCTCCAGCCGCTCGCGCCGTTCCAGCGGGCTGGGCGGGAGCGCGACGAAGCGGGCCAGCGCCTCGCGCCTGTAGGCGTAGAGGCCGATATGGTGCCAGAGCGGGCCTTCGCCCGAGGGCGCGGTCGCGCGGGTGAAATAGAGCGCGCGGCCCCCGGCGCTGCCCGGCCGATGCGAAACCACGGCCTTGACCACATTCGGGTCCGCCCGCTCCGCCGGATCGGCGATCTCGGCCGCGAGCGTGCCGACATCCACGGCGGGGTCCGCCAACAGTGCGAGCGCTCGGGCCGGCAACGCCGGGTCGAGGATGGGCAGGTCGCCCTGCAGGTTGACGACGGCATCGTGCTCGCCCGCCGGATCGATCGCCTGCAACGCCTCGAAGATCCGATCGGAGCCCGAGGCGTGGTCGGGGCGCGTGAGCACCGCGCGCCCGCCGGCGCTCTCGACTGCATCGGCGATCGCGGGCTCGGCGCAGGCGACGACCACGGGGCCAATCGCCGCAGCTTCGGCACGCTCCAGCACGTGCACGATCATCGGCCGGCCGGCGATATCGGCGAGCGGTTTACCGGGCAATCGCAGCGAGGCCATGCGCGCCGGAATGAGCACGATCGGGTTCCGGGGCGGCGGTCTGGCTGCGGCAGAAGCGCTCATCTGCGCCCCCTCGCCCGCACCGCGCTCTCTGTACGCATCGTCATCGTTGAGCCAGATAAGGCGCCGCGCCGCTCTTGTCGAGAAGGATCGTCGAGGGCCATGAGGATCGTTGGACATGGCCGGTTGAAGCGGCTAATCTCGCCGCCCGTCGGCTCCCGACGATCCGGTTCCACCCACTCCAACGGGCGGCATGAATACCTACGAGCTGAATAAGGTCTTCGGCGCGATCCTCTTTGCGGGTTTGACCGCGATGACGGCGTGGCTCATCTCCCTCGCGGCCTATGGCAAACTCGAGCATGGTCACCACGAGCGGGTGATCCATTACGAGGTCGCCGGCCTCGAGCAGGACGACGCCATGCACGACGAGGCGGCGGCCGACGAGCCCGAGATGCCGGCGATGTCTCTGGCAGAACTGCTGGCCGAGGCCGACCCTGCCAAGGGGCAGAGGGTGTTCAAGAAATGCGCCGCCTGCCACACCGCGGACGAAGGCGGCAAGAACAAGGTCGGGCCCAATCTCTGGAACGTCGTCAACCGGCCGATCGCGAGCCACGAGGGCTTCAACTTCTCCGACGCCATGGCGGCCGAAGAGGGTGTCTGGGATTTCGAGCGCCTGAACCAGTTCATCTCCGACCCGAAAGGCACCGTGCCGGGCACCAAGATGGCCTTCAAGGGTGTCTCCAAGGACGGTAATCGCGCCAACGTCCTCGCCTATCTCCGCTCCTTCAGCGCGACGCCGGCGGACCTGCCGACCGAATAGGCCGCGCGCCGCGGCCCCGAGCCCGCGGCCACATTCTCAAGCCGTCTGAATCAGGCGATAGCGGTCCGCCTCCAGCACGAGGCAAGTCAGCACGTTTGTGGCAAACGCGCCGGTATCGATGCCGATGCGGTTGGGGAGAACTTCCGCCTCATTCGAAATCGAGTGGCCGTGCACGACGACATGGCCGTGGTCGGCAGTCGCGTGCAGAAAGGCATCGCGAATCCACAGCAGATCGTCGAGCGATTGCTCGGCGAGCGGCACACCGGGCCTGACGCCGGCATGGACGAAGAGATAGCCGCCGATCTCGTGATAGTGATCGAGCGCGCGCAGGAAGGCGCGGTGGGAGCCGGGCAACGCCGCCGCGAGGTCCGCCTGCAATCCCTTAAGCCGCGCCGGGTTGTCCTCTCCGAGCGCCGCCCGGATGCCGTAGCTTGCGAGCGTCGCCACCCCGCCGCAGTAGAGCCAACTCGGCCCGACGCTGATGTCGGTGAGGAAGTCCTCGAACCACTCCTCGTGATTGCCGCGCAGGTGCACGCGCTCGAAGTCGGGCAGCGGGCGCTCGCACAGCCAATCGATGACCCCGCAGGAGTCCGGTCCGCGGTCCACATAGTCGCCGAGAAACACCACAGTCGGGCGGCCGGGCGGCAGAAGGCGCTGCTCCTCCTCGATCGCCGCGACCAGCATCTTGAGCAGGTCGAGCCGGCCATGGATGTCGCCGATGGCGTAGACCCGCTCGCCCTCGGGCACCTGCGCGGGTGCGGGGCTCCACTCGGAGCGCCGGATCGAGCGCTCCCGCTGACTCAGGAAGAGGCGCATGGCCGTTGTGCTCCGATCGTCGTCACGGCTACGGCTGGATCCATTCCCGCTCCCGATAGTAACGCGCGGCGCCGGGATGAAGGGGCGCCGCGAGGTCCTGCAGCATCGCCGCAGGCTCGAGAGCGCCGAACGACGGGTGTGCGCCCCTCAACACCTCGAGATTCTCGAAGACAACTCTCACCACATCGTAGACGAGATCGTCAGCGACGTCGGCGCCGGTCACAAGCAGCACCGTCTCGGGGTGCAGGCGGAAGGCGCTCTGCAGGCTCGCCACCGGCTTGCCCTCCCACGCGCCTGACCCGACGACGGCCTCGTGCGTGCGGTCGGATTGTGCGAGGCCGAACTCCATCAGGCCGATTTCGATCGCGCGAATGTTGAAGACCGATCCAGGCACAGCACGGGGTATGCAGCCGTACTTGTGGCCAGCGCGCTCGTCCACCAGCGTGCAGATTTGGCGCGCCGCCAATGTGTAGACGCCGTCGGCCGGGCCGCCGCCGATCAGGACGGTCTGCGTCGCCTTGGCGTGGGGCGCGGCGCCTGCGAGCAGCACCGCCGCGGCGGCCGCGCCGAGCACGGTTCGGCGCGTCAGCATGATCCGCTCCCTCCCCGCGAGACGCGTAGCGGCCGGGCGGTCATTTGCGCGGGTCTACTTGACGAGGCGGGAGACGGCCTTGAATTCCGGCGTGCCGGCGGCCTCCAGCCATTCGAACAGCACCATCTCGGTGGTCACGCGGGAGATCCCCAACGCCCCGAACCGTGCCAGCGCGGCCTCCTTGCTGGCGGGCGCACGCGAGCTGCAGGCATCGGCGACTATGTGAACGGTGCAGCCCTCTGCGCCAAGGTCGGCGGCCGTCTGCATCACGCAGACATGGCTCTCGACCCCGCAGACCACGATGTGATCGCGGCCTGCGGCCCGGAGCTCATCGATCCGAGACGCGAAATCAAAATTGCGCGCGGCGCTGAAGGTCATCTTCTCGACCACTGCCGCACCGTTGGGAAGCCGGCTCGCGATGGCATCGACGGTGGGGCCGAGGCCCTTGGGGTATTGCTCGGTGACGACCACCGGGACCTCAAGCTGCCGCGATGCCTCGATCAGGATACCCGCCGCGCGGGTCACCGCGTCCGCATCGGCGATGGCAGGCATGAGCCGCTCCTGCATGTCGATGACGACGAGGGCCGAGCGGTCCCGTTGCAGCAGGGCGGGGCTTCGCTGCCGTGTCATGGCGCGCAATCCTATCGCATCTTCCGTGCCAGGCACGGTGGCCCAAGCCACCGGCAGCCGCAACCCCAGGGCGGCGCGGCCACTGGCACGGCTCTAGCGCGCGGTGATAGGTTCCACGCATCGGGGAGGAACGCAGGCCATGCCGAAGGCTCGCGGTAGAGGGGTACGAACCATAGGCGCCGTCCGGGCGTTGCTCGCGATGGCGGCGGTTGCCCTCGGCACGGCCTGCCCGCTCGCGGCGGCCGAGCGGCTCGGCACGTTCGAGAGCGCCAAGCACCGCTTCCATCTGGTCAAGGTGGTGGATGGGCTGGAGCACCCCTGGGGCCTCGCCTTCCTGCCCGACGGGCGGATGCTGGTGACGGAGCGCCCCGGCAGGCTCCGCATCGTCGCGGACGGCCGCCTCCTGTCCGGGCCCGTCACAGGCGTCCCCGAGGTGTGGGACGATGGCCAGGGCGGGCTGCTCGACGTGGCGCTGCACCCCGGCTTCGCGGAGAACGGCCTGATTTACCTCTCCTACGCGAGCCCCGACGACGATGGCGATGCCGCCACCGCGGTCGCCCGCGGCCGGCTCGCGGGCGCCCGCCTGGAGGATGTCGAGGAGATCTACGTCGCCCTGCCGCGCGACGACGGCGGCCGCCATTTCGGCTCGCGCCTGCTGTTCGCCGATGGCTACCTCTTCGTCACCGCGGGCGAGCGGGGCGAGCCCGACCGCGCCCAGGACGTAGGCGACCCGGCGGGCAGCGTCATCCGCCTCCAGGACGACGGGCGCGTGCCCGAGGACAACCCCTTCGTCGGAACCGCGGACGCCCGGCCCGAGCTCTACTCCATCGGCCACCGCAATCCGCAAGGCATGGCGCGCGAGGCTGCGACGGGGCGAATCTACGCCGTGGAACACGGGCCGAAGGGCGGGGACGAGCTGAACCTGATCGAGCCGGGGGTGAACTACGGCTGGCCCGTGATCACCTACGGCAAGAGCTATATGGGCTTCAAGATCGGCGAAGGCACCCACAAGGAAGGGATGGCCCAGCCGGTGCACTACTGGGTGCCATCCATCTCGCCGTCGGGGCTGATGATCTACGACGCTGATCGCTTCCCCGCCTGGCAAGGGAGCTTCTTCGCCGGTGCGCTCTCGGGCGAGCTTCTGGTGCGGCTCGAGGTCGCGGGCGGCAAGGCGGTGGTGGAGGAACGCATGCTCGAAGACCTGGAGGAGCGCATCCGCGACGTGCGCCAGGGGCCGGACGGCCTCATCTATCTGCTCACCGACCACCCCGAGGGGATGCTGCTCAGGCTGGAGCCAGCTGACTAGCCCCTCTATGGGAGCGCCCATGAAGATCACCGCAGTCACGCCGGTCTCGATCGGCCAGTTCCTCTTCGTCGAAATCGAGACCGACGCCGGCATCACCGGGCTCGGCGAATCGGGCACATGGGGGCATCTCGCGGCTTCGCGCGCGGCCATCGAGACCTTCGCCGGGCATCTGTTAGGCGAGGACCCGGGGCCCATCGAGCGCCACTGGAACCTCATGCACCGCTTCAGCCACTTCCAGGGCGGAGCGATCAATGGCGCCATCGCGGCGATCGACATAGCGCTCTGGGACATCAAGGGCAAGGCGCTGGGCGTCCCGGTCCATTCCCTCCTCGGCGGGCCGTGCCGGACCCATGCCAGGGTCTACGGCCACGCCTACGGCAAGACCACCGACGAGCTGGTGGAGAACTGCGTCGCCCTCAAGGAGGCCGGCTTCAACGCGGTCGGCCATATCAACCCCTTCCTCGACGAGCGCGAGGACGAGCCCTTCTTCGCCTCCCACGTGAGCCACATGAGCCGCGCTGTCGAGACCGTGCGCCGCGTGCGCGAGGCGCTGGGCGGCGAGGTCGACATGCTGCTGGAGCTGCACCGGCGGCTCACGCCCGCCGAGGCGATCGACTTCATCCCGCGCATCGAGCGCTATCTGCCCTACTGGTGCGAGGACCCGATCCGGCCGGAGAACCCGGACGCCATGGCCGAGGTGGCGCGTCGGGTGCATGCGCCGATCGCGACCGGCGAGCGCTACGCCTCTCTCCACGACTTCCGCGCCCTCTTCGCACGCAGCGGCGCGGGCTTCGCGCGCGTCGATGTCGCGCTCTGCGGCGGCATCACCGGGGGGCGCAAGGTGGCGGCGATGGCCGAGGCCCATCACGTCATGGTGGCGCCGCACAATCCTCTCTCGCCCTTGGGCCTCGCCGCCTGCCTCCACCTTGCCGCCGCGATCCCGAACTTCGCGATCCAGGAATACACGACCGGCTTCGAGGCGCTGAAGATGGAGACCAGCCTGGCGCTCCTCGGCTCGGACGTGGTGACGGGCGTGCCGCCCATGGAAGATGGCTTCGTCTCCATCCCCACCGTGCCTGGCCTCGGCGTTGCGATCGCGCCCGGCGCGGCGGAGAGCCGTCCGCCGATCCAGCGCCCGGTCAGCATGCGCCCGCACCGCGACGGCTTTGTCGTCGACCAGTAGCCCGCCGAGCGATGCACGCGCGGTCGCGGCCCATGCGCTGGGTGCGATCCTGCGCCGGGGTCGTACCCTCGATCAGGCGCTCGCCGCAGCACCAGGGCTGGATGCGCTCTCGCCGCGCGACGCTGCTTTCACACGACTGCTGCTGCTGACGACGCTCCGCCGCCTCGGCCAGATCGATGCCTTTCTGGCCGGACTCATGGATCGTCCGTTACCCGCACGGCGCGGGCCGGTGCAGGACGTGCTTCGGCTCGGTATCGCCCAGCTCGCCTTCCTGGAGACGCCCGCTCACGCGGCGGTGGCGAGCACCGTCGCGCTCGCACAAGGGCCGCGGCTCGCGCCCTATCGCGGGCTCGTCAACGCGGTGCTGCGCCGGGCGAGCCGCGAACACGGCGCGATCGCGGCGCTCGATGCGGCCCGCCTCAATACCCCCGACTGGCTCTGGCGGAGCTGGGCGCAAGCTTATGGCGACGCGCGTTGCCGGGCCATCGCCGAGGCCCACCTCAAGGAGCCGCCGCTGGACCTCTCGCCGCTCACCGATACGGAAGAGCGGGCCCAGGCGCTCTGCGCCGCACTCGCCGCCGAGCGTCTGCCCGGCGGCACGCTGCGGCTGCGCGGCGCCGGCGAGGTGACGCGGCTGGCTGGTTATGAGGCGGGTGAGTGGTGGGTGCAGGATGCGGCGGCAGCGCTGCCGGCCCGTTTGTTTGGCCCGGTCGCCGGCAAGCAGGTATTGGAGATCGGCGCCGCGCCTGGGGGCAAGACCGCGCAGCTCGCTGCCGCCGGCGCGCGGGTCACCGCTGTCGATCGCTCCGCCCCCCGCCTTGCCCGGCTCAGGGAGAACCTCGCCAGGCTCCACCTCGAGGCCGAGATCGTGGAGGCGGATGCGCTCGACTGGCACCCGGCGGCGCAGGCCCACTTGGTGCTCCTCGATGCACCGTGCACGGCGACCGGGACCATCAGACGCCACCCCGATGTTCTGCACGGCCGCCGCCCCGCCGACGTTGCCCGCCTCGCCGAATTGCAGGGCCGATTGCTGGCTCGTGCCGCTGCCATGGTGGCGCCGGGGGGGCTCCTGGTCTACGCGAGCTGCTCGCTCCAGCCGGAAGAATGCGAGCGCCAGGTGGACGCGTTTCTCGAGGCGGCTACGGATTTCGCACGCCTGCCGGTGCGCCCGGGCGAGCTAGCGGGAGTCGGCGAAGCCATCACGACAGCCGGCGATCTCCGCACGCTCCCCTGCCATTGGGCGAAAGACGGCGGGATGGACGGCTTCTACGCCGCACGCTTGCGGCACCTTGGCTAAGCTGGTACCAGACCTCGCCATGCAGCAGAAGCTTCGGATCGCAGCGTCCGTTCTAGCGGCAGATTTTTCGCGCCTGGGCGAGGAGGTGCGAGCGATCTCGGACGCCGGCGCCGACTGGCTGCATATCGACGTGATGGACGGGCACTTCGTGCCCAACCTGACCATCGGCGCAGGCGTGGTGGCGGCGCTCAGACCCCACAGCACACGCCCCTTCGATGTCCATCTGATGGTCACGCCGCCCGATCCCTTCATCGAGCCGTTCGCTGAGGCCGGCGCCGATTGCATCACCGTTCACGCCGAGGCGGGCGCCCACCTGCACAGGACCCTCCAGCGCATCAAGGGCATGGGCAAGCGCGCAGGCGTCGCGCTCAACCCGGCGACGCCCATCCATGCCGTCGAGCCGGTTCTGGGCGATATCGATCTCGTGCTCGTGATGAGCGTCAATCCCGGTTTCGGCGGCCAGCGGTTTATCCCGAGCCAACTCGGCAAGATCGAAGCGCTGAGGGCGCTCATCGACGCGAGCGGGTGCGCCGTCGACCTCTCGGTCGATGGCGGGATCGACGAGCAGACGGCGGGCCTCGCGTCTGGCGCCGGTGCCGACGTGCTGGTTGCGGGCTCTGCAAGCTTCGCCGGCGGCCGGGCCGATTATCATGGCAATATCGCGCGACTGAGAGCAGCGGGGGAGGCGGGGCGCACGGCCTCGCGAGGCACCCGCGCAGGGCCGCGCGCGATCGGCGCGTCGGTCTCCTAGTCCCACCCAATTCCATGGGCGCGAGGGACGAGCAGGCCTCGGAGGGCTTTCTCGGTGCCCTGCGGCGGCTGCGCCGTCGTGCGTCCGGGCGGGGAACATCCGAACAGATACCGCAACTCCTGCACCGGTCGATCGATCTCGTGCCAGGGGTTGCCGGGCGCGGCGAAGCACTGGCCGCGGGCCTCTACGACTTCGGCGGCCAAGTTGTCCGCGCCGCCGAGGTCGGCGAACCCGGCGAAACGCCCTGGCGTCATCGGGAGGCCGGTGATTACTGGCTGAGCGAGCTCCACGGCTTCGCCTGGCTGCGCGATCTGAATGCGGCTGGCACGGGCCAGGCAGCGGAGCGTGGCCGCGCGATGGTGCTCGATTGGCTGCGGCAACACCGCACGATCGAAAGCGCTGCGGTGTCGGCTTGGGGGCCCGAAACCCTCGGGCGACGGCTCACGGCCTGGTTCGCCCACAGCGCGTTTCTGCTGCAAGGCGCAGACGACGAGTTCGCCCGGCGCTTCCATCAGGCGCTTGAGCTCCAGGCCAGCCACCTGACGCGCACCGCGCGCAACGCGGACGAAGGGCTGCCGCAGCTGATCGCGTTCCGGGGGTCGATCGAAAGCGGACTCTGCCTCCCGGAGGGTGAGCGGCGCATCGCGCAAGGCCTCAAGCTCCTCGAAGCGGCGCTGGCGCGGCACGCAGCAGGCAACGGCAATCAACTCGGCCGGAACCCGTCGGCGCACCTCGCGGCGCTATGGTGCCTCGCGGGGCTGCGGGCGACTCTCGACGAGGGCGGGCACCCGGCGTCACAAGCGCTCTCTGAGGGGATCGGCCGCCTCGCGTCGGCACTGCGCCTGTTCCGCCACGGCGACGGCGGGCTCGCCCTGTTCAACGGCGGCGTCGAGGAGGAGCGGGGCTTGATCGATCTCGCCCTCAGTCGAAGGGCGGCAAGCAGCGGCGGCACCTCGCTCGATGCGCCCGATATCGGATTCACGCGGATCCAGGGAAAGCACACCACCCTGATTGCGGACACCGGCGCCCCGTCGACCACCGGGCGCTGGGCCCATGCCGGCACGTTGAGCCTGGAGATGAGCGCCGGGCGGGAGCGCCTCATCGTCAATTGCGGCGGTTGGCGGGGAGCTGACGACGGGTGGCAGGAGGCTCTGCGCGGGACGGCGGCCCACAGCACACTCGTCGTCGACGACACCAACACGGCGACACTCGGCGCGGATGGCACGATTGCGGAGGGCCCGAACACGGTGAAGGTCGAGCGGCGCAACCAGGACGGTTCGACCTGGATCGACGCCAGCCACGACGGCTACCTGGACACGCTCGGCCTGATCCACAAGCGCAGACTATATGTGGGCGCCGCGGGCGCCGATGTGCGCGGTGAGGATTCGCTCACGCACCTCAGGCAGCGGCGGCGACGGGGACGCGAGTTTGCGCTGCGTTTCCACCTGCATCCCGACGTGCGCTGCGCGATGACCGAGGATCGCCGTGCGGTCCTCCTGCGACTCCCCAGCGGTGCGATATGGCAGGTGCGAGCCGCCGGCGCGTCGATGAGCATCGACGAGAGTGTATACGCCGGCGACGGTGTAACCCGGCGGCGCACCTCGCAGGTCGCGCTGACAGGGCCGATCGAGGATGCGATCACGGTCAAATGGGCGTTCAAGCTTCTGCCGAAGGGCAGCTGACGGACCCCACCGCGCGATCCGCGGGACGCGAAACCCCTTGCAAAGCGGGCAACAATGGACCAACAAGTAACTGGTCGGTTGCACGTGACCTTGATGTATCTTCGCTGACTGGCTATAGCCTGGCCAAGCTACTCTAGAGACACGCTGCGCCCCGAGCTCCCGCGACGCCGCACATTGCGGCGCGGGCGTAAAACTATGCGAAAGGAGTAGTTATGGCGACTGGAACGGTGAAGTGGTTCAACTCGGTCAAAGGCTACGGCTTCATTCAGCCGAGCGACGGTTCTAAGGACGCGTTCGTTCACATCTCCGCTGTCGAGCAGGCGGGACTCACCAACCTGCGCGAAGGCCAGAAGGTCGAGTACGAACTGACACCGGGCCGCGACGGTAGAGCGTCGGCAGAGAATCTGGTCGTTCTGGACTGAGCCCCGACAGACCTTCCCCCATCGATCGCCGGCGGCAGACGCCGCCGGCGATGCGGCGTCGTCCGCCCGTGGACGCGACGGGGTAGCCTGCGCCGCGTCCACGGGCGTGTGCGCCCTGCGGGCGCCGCCGCCAAACCAGAAGGAATCGAATGGCACGCAAGCCCAACTATCGCTTCGCTCGCATTGAGCGCGAACGCAACAAGGCCGCGAGGAAGGCCGCCCGCGCCAAGCTGAAGGCCGAGCGGGCGGAACTCAGACGGCAGGAGAAAACCGAGCAGCCGGTCGAGGGCGAGAGCGCCGACGACGCGGCGAACATGGCCGACGGTGCGACGGCCTCTGCAGACGAGGCTGTGGGCGCGAGCGACGAGGATATCGCTCTGCAAGAACGGTAGTCCTCGCTAACGGCGGGCACACGGCGGGCGTGGGAACGCCTCTGCCCGGTCAGCCTGCGGCCAGATGGGCCTTGGAGAGCTTGTCGGCAAGGCGCGTGGGCTCGGGCAGCCGATAGCGCGTAGCGCAGGCGAGAGTCAGCGCCAGCGCAGTCCTGAGTAAGATACGGTGTCCCGCCGAGACAAAGACCGGCTTCACCCGCTCGCGGGTGCGCAGGACGGCGCCGAGGCGTTCGCGGGGCCTGTCGCCCTTACCGGCAAGAAGCCACGCGACATCGCCCTTCGCCGGGCCTGGCTCATCGTGAGAGCCGGTAAGCCTCGACTTCGCGACCCCGATGGTGGGCGTGTCCAGCCAGAGGCCCAGATGGCAGGCGAGCCCGAAGCGACGCGGATGGGCATAGCCGTGACCGTCGCAGAGGATCAGGTCGGGCGCCGCAGGCAACCGGCCCAGAGCCTCCAGCAGGGCCGGCACTTCGCGGAAGGAGAGCAGACCCGGCACGTAGGGGAAGGTCGTCGGGCGCTCGACCAGAACCTGGTGGGTCAGGACCAGTCCGGGAAAATCCAGCACCACCGCCGCAGCCCTGATCACCCGTCCGCCGTCGGCGAAGGCAGCGTCGACGCCTGCCACCCGCCTGATTGCCCGCCGACCTCCGGGTCCGAACCTGTCCGCACGCAGAACGGCACCGGCCAGCGCCTTCTGCAACGCGATCGCCTGCGCCGGCGACAGGTCCCACTCGTGAAGCGGCGCGTCTGGAGCCGGCCTCATTCCGCGCTGGTGCCGCCGAGCGAGGGACCGTCCAGGGCCGTGCTCAGCCGTTCGTGCTTTCGCTGCTGGCGGGTCGCCACCACCGCCAACAGCGGCGGGACGATCAACAGCGTGAGCACGGCGGAGAGCGCAAGCCCGCCGATCACGACGGACCCGAGCCCGCGGTAGAGCTCCGACCCTGCGCCGGGGAACAGCACCAGCGGCAACATCCCGAACACGCTGGTGAGCGTCGACATGAAGATCGGTCGGATCCGGTTCCGGGTTGCCGTCGTGATCGCATCTGCAACCGCCATCTGCTCCTCCCGCATGTGGAACAGGGTCTGATGGACGAGCAGGATGGCGTTGTTGACGACGATGCCGACCAGGATGACGAAGCCGAGGAGGGTCAGCATGTCGAGGGGCTGAAACGCATAGGTGTTGACCGCCGCAAGCCCCAGGACGCCGCCTGCGGCGGCGAGCGGCACCGAGAGCATGATGACGAAGGGATAGACGAAGCTCTCGAACAGCACGGCCATGATGAGGTAGACGATCGCGATGGCGACCACCAAATTGATCGCCATCGCATCCCACGTCGCCTCAAGATCGTCGGCGGTGCCGGAGAGCCTGATTTTCACTCCCGGGGGCAGCCCGCGACCCTCCAGCGCCTGAATGACGCCGGTCTCCAGCCTCTCCATCGCGACCTCGAGGGGAATGTCCGCGGCGGGGCGGATCTCCAGCGTGATCGTACGCTCGCGCTCGACATGGCGAATCTTGGTCGGGCCTGTGGTGACCACGATATCGGCGAGGGAGCTTGCCGGTATCGTGGCGCCCGCCCTCGTAACCACCGGCAGGCTGTCGATGCCCTGGGTGCGGTTGACGTTGGCGTCCGGCCCCGCCAGCACCAAGTCGAACCGCTTCGCATCGATGGTCACCTCATCGACCTTGAGCCCGTCGTTGTATGCCGCGATCGTGGCGCCGAATTCGCGCGCGGAGACCCCGTTGTCGCCGAGTTTGATGGGATCGGGGAGGAGGCGCACCTCCGGGGCGCCAAGTTCAAGGCCGGGTTTGGGGCGGAACTGGTTGCCCTGATCGAAGGGCAGGGCCTGCGCGACGAGGCCGGTCGCCTGAAGCGCGATGCCGAGAACGGTCTCGAGGTCCGGGCCAGAGATATCGACGTCGATCTTGCGCCCGCCGCCGATCCCGCGGCCGAACAGCGACGCCTGGCTCACGAAGCCGAAGGTGCCGGGCTCGAAGAACACCGGTCGGCGGATAGGCTCGATCAGCTCACCGGCACGGTCAGGCTCGACCGCGATCGCGCCAACGAACGCCTGATCGCGAAACGTCACGAAGAAGAAGCGCTGCATCTTCGGCGGCTCGCCGGGTGCTGCGTCCGGCCCGGTCTCCGATGCCCAGAGAGGGCGCACCGCATCCTCGACCGAGCGCGCGATGCCCATGGTGGTTTCGAGATTGTAGCCCGGCGGCGGCAGGAGGACGCCAAACACCAGGTTGCGGTTGCCGGTCGGCAGATAGTCGAGCCGGGGTAGCAGCAGCCACGAGACGAAGAGCGCACCGCCGCAAACCACCGCCGCCACCGCGGCGGCGCGCAAACGGCGGCGTACGACCCAGGCGGTGAAGCCCAGGACGATGCGGACGAACAGCGCGGCAGCATCGTCGATGATCGGCAGGCGAAGCCGGTAAGGCGCTTCCTCCGTGACGGCTTGTGCACCGGAGGCGCCACGCTCGCCCCTGCGTCTGCGCCCGAGGATCCGGCTCGCGAGCGAGGGAATCACGGTGCTCGCCACAATCAGCGAAAGGACGACCGAGACCGAGATGGCCACGGCAATATCGCGGAACAACTGGCCGGCTTCGAGCTCCATGACCAGGATCGGCACGAAGACGAGCACCGTGGTCGCAGCCGAGACGAACACCGCGCCCCAGACCTGCCGCGCGCCGTGGTAGGCGGCCTGCATCCGCCCGTAGCCGCTCTGCCTGAGCCGGTAGATGTTCTCCAGCACGACGATCGCCGCGTCCACCACCATGCCGACGGCAAACGCGAGGCCCGCGAGAGAGATCACGTTGATCGAGCGCCCGAGAAGCGCCATCGCAACGAATGAGCCCACGACCGAAACCGGGATCGCGATCGAGACGATGAGGGTGGCGGAGAATGAGCGCAGGAACAGCAGCAGAATCAGCGCCGCCAGCGCACCGCCGACGAACATGTTTTTCTGCACCAGATCGATGGCGGACTTGATGTAGACGGTTTCGTCATAGACCTGCTCGAAGACAAGCCCCGCCTGAGGAATTGCCGCGGCGTTCAGCTCCGCCACGGCCTCCTTTACGCTCGCCATGGTCTCGATCACGTTGGCGCCGGTCTCGCGCACCGCGTTGACGGCCAGCGCCGGCTCGCCGAGTTGGCGAATGCGGGCGACGGGCTCCTTGTGGCGGTAGGCGATGGTGGCGATATCGCCCATGGTGACTCGGCCGACCCGGCCCGAGAGAGGGTCGCTGTCGGAGCGCAGAACGACGCTGGCGACCCGCTCGGGCGTGTTGAGCTCACCGTCGGTGCGAACCACGTAGCGGCGCTTCCCCTCCTCGATATCGCCGGCAGAGATCGAGGCGTTCGACCGCCTGAGCGCGTCTGCGATCTCGGTCACGGTGAGGCCGTAGCGGGCCATGCGCGCGGGATCGACCGTGATCCGAAGCTCCTGCGTGGTGCCGCCGAACATATTCACCCGCGCCACGCCCGGCACCCGCTCGAGGCGCTCCTGGATCACGTCCTCCACAAAATCGCCGTAGGTGTGGATCGGGCGCTCGTTGCCGGGTTTGCGGGAGAGGATGAACCAGGCGATCGGCTGGTCCTCCGACCCAGCCGAGCTGATGATCGGCTCGGCGGCGTCGTTCGGCTGGTCGGGCACCCGATCCAATCGGTTGGCCACCAGCACGAGCGACTTGTCCATATCGGTCCCGACGGCGAACTCCAGCTCGATCTCGCCAACGCCATCGTCGGCCGATCCGATCATGCGGCTCAGCCCCTCGAGGCCTTTGAACACCTCCTCCTGCTGCGTGATGATCTCGCGCTCGACCTCGGCTGGCGCCGCGCCGGGCCAGAAGGTCTCGACAGTGAGGACCGGCTTGCGGACATCGGGCGTGAGCTGAATCGGGATCGTCTGCAGCGCGACGAGGCCGAACATGACCACCATCAGGATCGCGGCGACGACTGCGATCGGTCGGTCGATGGCCAGCCTTATCAGGTTCATCGCTAGGGGATGCTTCTAGCCTGCGCCGCCTACGGTGATGGCCTGACCAGGCCGCAGGCGCTCATTGCCGCGCACCACAACCGGCTCGCCGGGGCCGAGGCCGCCCAGCACTTCGAAGCGGCCACCCACGGCCGCGCCCAGCTGCACCGGGCGGATCTGCGCCGCCCCGTCCTGGGCGACGTAGACGAACGCCTGACCCTGATTGCGGACGATGGCGTCCTTGTGCACGGTGAGCACCTCCCGCTCCGCCCCGGCTGGCACCAGCACCGTCGCCGACTGATTGGCCGCGAGCGGCTTGCGTACCGGCGCGAAGCGCGGGGTGAAGCGGACCTGGCGCGTGCGGGTGAGCGCGTTTTCCTCCGGCACGACGGTGCGCACGACCGCCGTGTGCTCGCTTCCGTCGTCGAGAATGAGCGCGACCGCCGTGCCAGCCTTCAATGCCCCGACGCGGCTCGACGGCACCTCGGCTTCGACCTCAAGATCGAGGTCATTGATCATGGACACCACCGGCTGGCCGACAGCGAGCCAGGCGCCGATCTCGGTGTGTACGACGGTGATGACACCGGGATAGGGCGCCGTGATCGTGGCCCAGGAGAGATCGATCTGGGCGAGCGAGAGGCTCGCAGCCGCGCTGACCCGTGTGGCGTCCGCCGTGCCGATTGCGCTCTCGGCGATGATGACCTCCTGCCGGGCGTCCTCGTAGCGGCCCTGGCTGAACGCCGCTGACTCCCGAAGACCTTCAAGCCGGCGCAGCCCTTGGCGGCGAAGGGCCGCCTGAGCCGCCAGGCTCTCCACCTGCGCCTGGGCCTGGTTGACGACCGCCGCCAGGCGATCGCGCTCGGCCCGGAGCCGGACCGTGTCGAGAACAGCAATCGGGTCGCCGGTCTCCACGCGGTCGCCGACCTCGACATGGAGCTGGGCGACAGGGCCCGCCGTTCGCGCTGCCACCTCGCCCGCTCGCCGCGACACCAGACGACCGATCACCGGCACGGTTTGCGCCATGGCCTCCATGCGCACTTCGTCGACGGAGACCACGGCCGGCGGCTGTTGCGCCGCCCCCTCAGGTGCGCTCAATCCAAGCAACGCCGCCACGGCAATGGAAGCGAAGGCGAGGCCGCACAGGCTGGGCCGAAGGCTGCCGCGCCTCTGGCGGTGCCCGCTCATTGCCGCACCCTCTCCCCGTCCGGCCACTCGTATGGTCATCGAGCGGCTGTCAGCGCGCGGTCCAGGGCCACGATTTCCGGCTGGGCCATGCGCCCGCTTGCAACCGCTTGCTCAGGCTTCATGAAGAGCAGCTCGACCGGCTCGTCCGGTGGCGTTATCGGCTCTCCGCCCCCCTGAACCGCGTAGAACATGGGCGTGTACAGCCCGTGAATCCAGTGACTGTAGAGGGTTCCCGGCGCGTGGAGCAGACGGGTCGGCTCGATACTCAGGCTCCCCTCCTCCATGAACTCGCGCTTGAGCGCCTGCTCCGGCGTCTCGTCGGCCTCGACCGCGCCGCCGGGGAGCTTCAGCACGTCGCGTCCCCCGACCTCCTCCGCCGCAATCAGCACCCGGCCGCCGCGCAGCAGCACGCCGTAGACGCGCAAATTCGCCGGGCCTTGCTGGGTCACGACGCTTCTTCCTCTGTCGTGCGTTGCGCGGCGAACCCTGCATGGCTTGCCGCCTGCCGTTTCTACACGAAGCGGATGCACGGGTCACAAGATCGGGCAATAGCGAGAGACGCATGGCGCCACGCCGCTGGCCGGGCTATAAGCCCTCGCGGAGGAGATATGGCAAGAGAAATCCCAACCGGCTCGTCGATCGGCATCATCGCCAACCCCGCTGCCGGCCGCGACATCAGGCGCCTCGTCGCCCAGGCATCGGTGTTCCCGATCGCCGAGAAGCGCAACATGATCACGCGCATCTTCTCGGCCCTCGGCGCGGTCGGCGTCGGCACCTGCTACTTGATCCCCGACGAGAGCGGCATCGCCGCCCGGGTGAAGCGGGCAATCGAGCTCGGCCCGCCCGAGGGCCAGGTCTGGCCCGAGGTGAAGTTTCTCGACATGCCGATCGAGGGTTCGCCCGCCGACACGCTCGAAGCCACCGCCCGCATGGTGGAGCAGGGCGTGGGCGGGATCATGGTGCTCGGCGGCGACGGCACCAACCGGCTGGTCGCCCAGGCCAGCGACGGCGTGCCCCTAACCTCGCTCTCCACGGGCACCAACAACGTCTTCCCCATAATGCGCGAAGCGACCATCGCAGGCCTCGCGGCCGGGCTAGTGGCGACCGGCGCGCTATCGCGTGACGAGGCGTCCCGCCGCAACAAGGTGCTCCGGGTGACGGTCAACGACGCACCGCGGGACATTGCGCTCGTCGATGTTTGCGTCAGCGGCGCGGCGTGGACCGGCGCGAAGGCGCTCTGGCGGGCCGACGCGCTCGACCAGCTGTTCGTGACCTTCGCCGAGGCCGATGCCATCGGCCTTTCCTCGATCGCCGGCCTCGTGCGCCCGGTCTCGCGCGATGCGCCGACCGGCGTCGCCCTAGATCTGAGCGCGGTACCGGAGGCGGCGCGGACGGTTTCGGCACCGCTGGCGCCGGGGCTGATGGCGGATATCGGGATCGAACGGGTGTTCGACCTGGAAGCCGGCGTGGCGCACCCAATCCGGCTCCCACGCGGCGTGGTGGCGCTCGACGGCGAGCGTGAAATCGCCTTCGGGCCCGAGGACCGGGTGGCGGTGGTGCTGGAGCCTGACGGGCCGATTACCGTGGAGATCCCCCGGGCGATGGAGCTCGCAGCTCGGAGCGGGCTCCTGGAACAGGCAGCGGCTGCGCGCCTACCTGCGTAACAGTGTTTCACCGGTTCATGCGCCACGAAATTCGCGCATGGGCACCAGGCCGGAGGCAGGAGGGGCTTGCCCAGCGGCCGGCTTCGGCTAACATGCCGGGCGACAACTGACGGGGAACGGCCGTGGCTATCTTGAACGACCAGCGAATGCGCGGACTGCGCCAGCTCTGGCGCTCCGGCGAAGGGCCGTCGCTGGTGGCGGCGCTGCTCTTCTGCGTCATTACGAGTATCTTCATGGCGCCGCTGCTACCGGCCGAAGATGGATACGGGGTCGTCGGGATTCTCTTCATCTACGTCACGATCTTCGTTTTGGTGGGCGGGATCTTCAAGATGGCGATCAGGCCGGCGATGCGGTGGCGGGAGAAGTCCCGCGCCGGGAGCAACGACGCGGCCTAAGGCCCTTGGCGGTGCCGACGGCCGTCGGGCCCGCATCCTTTGGCACACCAGGACCCCCGGTTCTCTAGCGACTTCTCCGCCATTCGCTCGGGCCGTGCCCGGCGCTGGGCCGCGCGGCCGGCCGGGTTCTGGATCGCGGTCGCGCTGCTCTTCCTCACCGGCGTTCTCTACGGGCTGAGCTATTCCCTCACCGGCGTCGGAATCGCGGGTGGCATCCCCCTCACCAGCTTCGTCTTGTTGATGGGCATGGGCGGGGCCGCAGTGGCCCTGCTGCTCTCGCTCAGCCAAGGGCGAGCGCCGCCGCTAACGCTCAGACATGTGAGCTCCTACGCGGTCGCCGGCGTCTCGGGCTATGGAGTGCCGTACCTGACCGTAGGCTACGTCAGCGGCGAGGGCGTGCCCGCCGGCATCATCAGCATGCTCGTGGTTCTGGCGCCCATCCTGACCTACGCAGGCGCCGTCGCGTTCAGGCTCGAGAGAATCTGGTGGCCACGGGTCCTCGGCTTCGGCGTTGGCATCGTCGGGGTCGCGCTGCTCGTCGTGCCCGAGACCAGCCTGCCCTCGCGGGAGCTGGTGCCCTGGATTCTGCTGGCGCTCTTGCTGCCGATCGGCTACGCGACGACCAGCCTCGCCACTGCACTGATGCGCCCGCCAGCGACCGAATCGCTCCACTTCGCGTTTGGCTACTTCTTCTTCGGTTCGCTCCCGATCCTCGCCGTGGTGGCGGCGACTGACGGATGGTGGTGGTTCGAGGGCAGGATGGAGCCCGCCGACTGGGCGCTGATCACCGCCTTCTTCGTCCAGGCCCTCGGCATCTACCTTTTCGTCGAGCTGATCCGCTTCCTGGGGCCGGTCTTCTTCTCGACGGTGAACTTCATCGTCGCCCTTGCGGGCATCGGCTGGGGCATCTTGTTCTTCGGCGAGAGCCACAGTCACTGGGTCTGGCTCGCGCTCGTCTGCCTCATGCTCGGCGTCTTCTTCGTCATCCTGCGCCGCCGCAAGCGTCCGGAACCGGCGGAGGCCGCGCCGGGCTAGCCGCCGCTAGGAGCGGACGCGACACCGCTCCCGGCCCTGCCGCGACGCAGTTGCCCCATGTCCATCGCCCACATCGCGCTCGCTCTCGCCGTGACCGTACTGTGGGGCTTCTCCTTCGTGGTCATGCGGGAGCTGCTCGACGCCCTGCCGCCCCTGATGGTGGCCGGGCTCCGCGTCGCCACCGCCGCACTGCCCGTGCTGGTTCTCTTCCGCCCGCCGGCGATCGCCTGGTACTGGACCCTGGGCCTCGGCCTGACCCAGGGCACGATCCAGATGTCGTTGCTGCTCTTCGGCATGGAGTTCGGCATGCCGGCAGGGCTCAGTTCCCTGCTGCTCCAGTCCCAGGTCTTCTTCACCACGATCTTCGCCTTCGCAATCCTGGGCGAGAGGCCGGGGCGCGCCCAATATTTGGGAATTGCCGTCTCCGGTGCGGGCATTGGGATCATCGGCCTTACCCTCCCGGGCGGGCCGACCCTCGTGGGCCTCGGCTTCGTGATCGTCGCCGCGGTGAGCTGGGCCTGCTCCAACATGATCATCAAGCTCGCCGGCACCGACGATCTGCTTCGCCTGATCGCGTGGGCGCACCTGATCGGCGTGCTGCCGCTGCTCGCGCTCTCCTATGTCTTCGAAGGGGGACCGGCTGCCTTCACCGCGCTCGCCGCCATCAGCTGGGTGACCATCGGCGAGCTCTTCTTCCTCGGGCTGATTGCCACCTGCTTCGGCTTCGTGCTGTGGAGCTACCTGCTGCGCCGCTATCCGGCCTACCTGGTGACGCCCTTCTCGCTCGTCATTCCCATTTCGGGTCTCATCAGCACCGCGTTGCTGCTCGACGAGAGCCTGGGGCCGCAACGGCTTGCGGGCGTGGGGCTCGTCCTCATCGGCCTCGTTCTGGCAATGCTCCGCTTCCGCGTCCGCCGCACCGTGCGCCTTTAGCCCGGATTTCTCACCAATGCCACGGTCTGCGCGGCGTCTTGCGCGGGCTGGCGACGGGGGCGCCGTGCAGGTACTCTCCGTCCCCTTCATGCCAAGGAGCCACACAATGCTCGCCCGCACCCTTGCCGCAACGGGGCTCGCGCTCGCCCTTGCCCTCACCGCCGCCAAGCCGGGACAGGCGGAGGTCGTCTGCGATACAGAGAGCGCGGAAGACGGCGCGTGCGATCCCGGCACCGCCGCCAAGACTGTCGCCGATGGCGCCGGGGCACCCGCGGTATCGGCCGGTGACCTGCCGGTAGACGCCATCCGGCAGATCATCCGCGAGTACTTGATCGAGCACCCTGAGGTGCTGATCGAGGCCCAGCAAGCGCTGCAGGCCAAGCGGGCCGCGCGGGAGGCCGAACAGGCGAAAGAGGCCATTCAGCGCTACCGCGACGAAATCTTCTTCGACCCGGAGGCGCCGGTCGCGGGTAATCCCGACGGTGCGGTCACGCTGGTCGAGTTCTTCGACTATCGCTGCGGCTACTGCCGGCGCGTCAGGCCGACCCTGGAGACCCTGCTGGCGGAGAACGACGATCTGCGCCTCGTCTACAAGGAGTTCCCGATTCTGGGGCCGGAATCGACGGTGGCGGCGCACGCGGCGCTGGCGGCGCGAAACCAGGGTAACTATGAGGCGTTTCACTGGGCGTTGATGGAGGCCGATGGCCCGTTCGACCTCGACCATATCCTCGCGGTCGCCCGTTCCGTCGGCCTCGATGACGCGCGCCTCGCGCGCGACATGGAGGAGCCCGCCCTGGATGCGTTGATCGAGCGGAACGCCGTGCTCGCCAACGTCCTCGGCATCGGCGGGACACCGGCCTTCGTCATCGGCGATCAGTTGATTGGCGGCGCGCTACCGCTCGAGCAATTCCGCGCCGTCATTGCCGACGCACGGCAGGCGCTGACGGAAGGCACCGGCGCCCAATAGCCGAAAAGAAAGGGGCGGACCCGAAGGCCCGCCCCGTGTTGTGTCGACGGAGATGAGAGATCAGCTCTTGATCTGCACCTCGTCCGCCGTCGCGATCGCACCGGCCGCATGGTGCATAGCACGCTCCATGCCGACCTCGCGGTAAAGCTTCACCGCCTCGCGATACTCGGTTTCCTCCTGGCTTATCTGGATGATGTGCCAGCCTAACCAGAGGGCCACGAGAATCCCGACCATCGCCGTTTCGACGCCCACACCAGGGTACATAGCGCCGATTTCGGCGGGATTGGTAAAGGAGTCCAAGCCGGTCGAAGCCATCTTCGCCTCCTATTCCTTGGCGTAGGTACGCTCGATCTTCTCGAACGCCGTTTCCTGGTGTGCATGGTAGGGATACGCATCGCCGAGTTGATGCGTATCCAGACCCGCCAGCTCGACCTCGCGCGGCACCCGCAGCATGTTGAAGTATTGCAGGACCCGGGCGAGCACGTAGCAGGGCAGGAAACCCAGCACCCAGAACATGATAATGGCCCCGAGAATCTGACCCACCGGATTGATCTGCGGCAGGCCTTCCGGGGTTTCGAACAGCGCGATCGACGCCTCGCGCGCGGAGTAGTCGCCAAACATCGGGCTCCCGGCCGGATAGCCCCAAAGCACGAAGCCACACACGATGACGCCGAAGAACCCAGCGTAACCGTGCACGGCGACCGCGCCGACCGCATCGTCGATCTTGAACCGCCGCTCGACCCAGCGGTGCATGTAGATCATGAACACCACGCCGACCGCAGCGATGAAGAGCGCCTGCAACGGGTGATAGAGATCGTTGCCGGCCGAGGCCGCAATGATGCCGCCGAGGCCGCCTGAATAGGTCCAGAACGGATCGCCCCTGGTGACGATGTAAGCCGCCATCAGACCGCCCGAGAAGGACATCAGGAAGTTGAAGACGATCGCCGACAGCGTCGTCGGCATCAGATAAATGTTGGTGGCCGAGAAGAAGGTCCCCGCCTCGCCGCCGATATCGATGATCGGCACGTTGCAGGCCGCATAGAAGCCCCAGAAGCCGGTGAAGATCAGGAACAGCCCGACCGTAACCAGCCAGGGGTTGTGCGGCTTGATCTCGTTCACCTCCCCATTCGGCCCGAACTTGCCAATGCGCGGCCCCAGCACGAACAGGATCCCGAGTGCCGAGCCGCCGGCGATGGCATGCACCACGCCGGATGCATAAGCATCGTGATAGCCGAGGATTTGGACCATCCAGCCGCCCGGGTGCCAGCCCCAGGCTGCGTCGAGGATCCAGGTGAAGGAGCCGATCAGGACCGCGAAGATGAGGAACGCACTGGTCTTGATACGCTCGATCACCGCGCCCGAGACAATCGAGGCGGTGGTCCATGAGAAGAGCAGGAACGCCGCCCAGAACACGCCAAGGATGCGGTCCTGCATGTGCGCGCCCATAAACTCGTTCCACGGCTCCGCAAACGACGCATCGGAGAATCCGCCGGACGCGAACGGAACATTGGGAAATGCGAAATAGACGTACCACCCGAAGAAGAAGAACGTGACGGTGACCAACGGGATCAGCATCGTGTTCTTCATCAGGGTGTGGAGAACATTCTTGCGCCGCGATGCGCCTACCTCGTAGGTGCAGAACCCGGCGTGAATCAGGAACATCATGACCACCGTAATCCAGTAGTAGGATTCGGTGAAAATTGTTGTCAAGGCATCGACAGGATCACCCATAGCGCTCCCCATACCTTGTGATGCCGCGCGCCGCGTTGTTGCTTCTCACCGCGAGGCGGCCCTAATCACGGTCGCTCATCTTGGACAGCCCGCGGCGGCATGTCCAGCGTCGCCTGCACCGGAACTGGGGAAACGAACAATAGTTCCACCTTTACAACTAGATAGAGAGAACCGGACGAATCTCGATGGCGGGTACCCTGCAGCGGCAGTTTGACACGCACGTGAAACCCTCGAGTCGCCGGCCCGTCACAAAACTCGCGAGCCGAGGCCGCTCGACACCGAATTGACCACGTGCTGGCGCCTCTCGTCCGAGAGGGCCTGGACGGCGCGCCCTCCCTATTGCGCGGCCGTCATGACGAAATCGTGGTCGAGGCGCAGGCCCTCATCGCTCGACTCGTAGTGGACGACCAGGGAGTCCTTGACGCCGAACACGGCATCGGACCCGAGATAGGGGTCGTCGTCGGTGAAGAGCTGGGTGACCAGCGTCTCGTACCCCGCCGCCAAGAGCATGAAATGGATATGGGCGGGGCGCCAGTTGTGGCGGCCGGCGGCCTCCAGCATGGCACCGACCGGGCCGTCGCCGGGGATCGTGTAGCTCACGGGCTTGCGCGTGTGGAACCAGTAACGCCCGTCCGCCCCGGTGGCGAGACGGCCGCACAGGCTGAACGACCCGTTCGGGTCCTGGGCCGCGTACATGGCGTTGGGCCCGGTCTGCCAGATATCGAGCACCGCACCTGAAACCGGCGCGCCGTCGAGATCGACCACCTTGCCGGAGACGAGCACCCGCTCGCCGTCGGTCACGCCGTCCGCCAGGTCTGCGCCGTTGTCGTAAGCGGGCGCCCCCTCTTGATAGAACGGCCCGAGCACGCTGGTCTCGGTCGCGCCGGCCGGTTTGCGGTTGTTGATCGCGTCGATCAGCATCGTGGCACCGAGCGTGTCCGACAAGAGGATGAACTCCTGGCGGCGCTCGTCGCACTTCTTGCCGGTTTCGGTCAGGAAGCGGATGGCGGCCAGCCACTCCTCCTCGGTCGGCTCGACCTCCCGGATGAAGCCGTGCAGGTGGCGGGTGAGGCTGAGCAGGATATCCCGCATCCGCCCCTCGGCGCTCTCTTCGACCCGTTGGATCGTCGCCTGTGTGATTTCGTCTTCGGCGCTTGCCGTCTGCGTATCGGCGCGTGCGGTCTTCGGCATGGCGATTCACTCCCTCGTCTCTAGCCCACGCCGTGCGGACCACCGGTACCGGCGACGGCCGCTCGTAGGGATTAGGGGAGCAGACGTGCTGCCGGGTTTGCTAGTTTCCGACCCGACGCCCTGAGATCGGGTCGAAGAATAGCAGGGTCTCGGTATCGAGTTGCACGTCGACCCGGTCGCCGTCATTGAACTCCTGCACGCCGGCTACGGTCAACGCCAGGTTGATCCCCGCCAGGTCGATACCGACTGTCGTGTGCATGCCGAGCGGCTCGAGGTCGTTGACAAATCCTGTGCGGTGCGTTTCCTCGGTCGCCGAGGCCACGATTCGGACGTGCTCGGGGCGGAGCCCCACCTCGACCTCGCTCAAGTTCGCCGGCAGCCCGTGCTCCATACGGTCGGGTAGCGGCAGCACCATCGAGCCGATGGTGAGGCTGGCCTGACCGTTCTCGCGCGAGAGCCGCCCGGGCACGATATTGATCTTGGGGTTGCCGACGAAGCGGGCCACGTCGCGGTCGGCCGGCTCGTCGTAGAGCTCCTGCGCCTTGGCGATCTGCCGCACCTCGCCTTCCAGCAAGACGCAGACGGTGTCCGCAAGCGCCAGCGCCTCGGTGTAGTCGGGCGTCGCAAAGACGAAGGTGCGGCCGAGGTCGCGTTGCAGGCGCTTCAGCTCGGTCCTGAGCTCGATGCGGAGCATGAAGTCGAGGCTCGAAAGCGGCTCGTCGAGCAGATAGAAGCGCGGCTCGCGCACCATGGCGCGGCCGAGAGCGACGCGCTGCCGCTCGCCGCCGCTGAAGGTCGCCGGCAGGCGGCCGAGAATGTGCCCGATCTTGAGCAGCCCCGCGATCTCGTCGACCCGCTTCTTGATGTCGGCTTTCGGCATCCTGGCGAGCCTGAGCGGGGAGGCGACATTCTCATACCCCGTCTTGTTGGGGTAGAGCGCGAGATTGTCGAAGATCATGGCGATGTCGCGCCGGTTGGGCTGCAGCTTGGTGAAGTTCTGGCCCTCGACCCATACCTCGCCCGAGGTCGGTGCCTCGAGCCCTGCGACGATCCGCAAGGTGGTGGTCTTGCCTGCCCCGGTCGGGCCCAGGAGCACGATCAGCGAGCCGCGCGGAACCTCCAGGCTCAGCTCCCTGAGCGCCTGCACGGCGCCGAAGTTTTTCGAGATGGAGCGAAGCTCCAGGAGGGTTTCGACCATGGCCCGGCTCACGCCCTGAAGCGGACGCCCGATGCGGCGTCGAACAGGGCCAGCAGCTCGGCGTCCGGCCGGATTGTGATCTCGCTACCTTCGTGGGCCTGCATACCGGTCGCCACGATCAGCTTCAGGTCGGTCTGGCCGAGCCGCACCGTGAGAACTGTCTCCGGCCCTTGCGGCTCGACCGCGATGACCGAGGCGATGAACGCTTCCGGGTCGCCCGCTTCCGCCACCAACATCGACTCTGGCCTCATGCCGACGATCACCTCGGCGCCGTCGCCCAATCCCGCGGCGCTGGATGGCGGCACGGGAATGATCGAGCCGTTCTGCGCCACGACGGGACGGTTGCCGTCATGGCCGAACTGCCCGCGCACGAAGTTCATCGGCGGGTTGCCGAGGAAGCTGCCGACAAAGGTGTTGTCGGGATAGTGGTAGACGTTGTGTGCCGTGTCGTACTGCTTGAGCGCACCGAAATCCATGACCGCGATTCGGTGCGCCAGCGAGAGCGCCTCGATCTGGTCATGGGTCACATAGATGATGGTCTGTCCGGTCTCGGCCTGGATGCGCCGGAGCTCGCGGCGCATCTGGTTGCGCATCTCGGCTTCGAGGTTGCTGAGCGGCTCGTCGAGCAGCAGGATCTCGGGGTTGGTTACGAGCGTGCGCCCGATCGCGACCCGTTGCAGCTCACTCGCACCCAGTTCCAGAGGCTTGCTATCGAGCTGATGGCCGAGATTGAGGAAGGCTGCGACCTTCGCCACCTCCCGTTCCATATCGGGGCGCGTCATGCCACGTACGCGAAGCCCGTACTCCAGATTGTGCCGGACATTCATGTGGGTGAAGACGGCGTAGTCCTGAAACACCAAGCCGACATTGCGCTGACCGGGGGGAACGTCCAGCACCGACTTGCCGTCGATCAGAATATCGCCCGAGGTGGGCGGCTCCAGGCCCACGATCATGTTCAGCGTCGTCGACTTGCCGCAACCCGACGGCCCCAGCAGCGCCATGGTCTCGCCTTCCTCGACGCCGAGGGACACGTCGTCGACGGCGATGAGGTCGCCGAACTCCTTGCGGAGCTCCACCAGCTCCAGCTTGATGTTTGCCATCGTGCCGCTAACGCTTGATCGCGCCGAGGGTGAGGCCGCGCACCAGATGCCGCTGGATGAAGAAGCCGACGATCACCAGCGGAACGATAGAGACGCACGCGAGCGCCGCCTGAATGCCGTACTGCTGGCCCGAGGTGGCGCTGAAGTACTTGGAGAGCTTGACCGGGATGGTCTCGACATTGGTGTAGGTCAGCACCAGCGCGAACAGGAACTCGCTCCAGTTGAGGATGAAGATGAAGAGCGCCGTCGCAATCAATCCGCCCTTGATGAGCGGCACCGTGACCCTGATATGTGCCTCCCATCGCGACATGCCGTCCATCATCGCCGCCTCCTCGATCTCCTGAGGCAGCTCGTCGATGAAGCTCTTCAACATCCAGGTGGAGAAGGGCACGGTAACCGCCGCATAGGCGAGTATCAGCCCCCAGTAGGTGTCGGTCGCCTCGATTCCGGGCGCGCTGAACATCACGACGAAGGGGATGGCGATCGCAATGGGCGGGAACATTCGCCCCGATAATATGAAGAAGGGTGTGACGTTGCCGCCGAATCGGTATCGCGCGATGGCGACAGCGGCCATGAAGCCGACCACAATGGACAGTATGGTCGAGAGCACCGAAATGATGACCGAGCCCCGGATGGACTGCCACGCCGACTTGGTCAGGAAGTCGGCGACCGCGCCGCTCACCGACGATGACTGGGTGGCGCGCTGCGCCTTGATCTCGCCTTCCTCCGTGTACTGTCCGAGACCTCCCCGCTGCTCGAGCAGGACGGACGGCCAGAGAATCACGAGATAGTTGGTGACGGTGCCGTTCTCCGACACCCACACCGGCGGCGTCGTGACCCACTCGTTCGACGGCTTGAAGGAGGTGGACACCATCCAGAAAAGCGGGAACACCGCGAAGAGGAGCCCGAAGGCAAGCCCGATCGCGCTGCCGGGACCGAATTTCCTCGCGCCCATCTAACGCTTCTCCAGCAACTGGTAGCGGATCGGCCGCAGCATCATGTTGATCATCACCACGGTGATCACCAGCACGATGAAGCCCGCCGACCCCGCGTAGGCGAGGCGGAAGTCCTGGAAGCCAAGCTTGTAGAGGTAGAGGCTCATGGTCTCGGTCGCCGTGCCGGGACCGCCGCGGGTCAGGATATAGATCTCGTCGAAGAGCTTGATGACCTCCATGCCGCGGATCACGAAGGCGATGATGATGACGCCCCGCATGTTGGGCATGATGACGGTCCAGAAAATCCGCCAGTTGCTGGCGCCGAGCACGGTCGCCGCGCGCACAGGGTTCTCCGGCACCGCGTTGAGGCCCGAGAGCAGGATCAGGAAGAACAGCGGCGACCAGTGCCAGACCTCGGTGATGACCACGGCGAAGAAGGCCAGCACGCCGTGGTTGAGCCACTGCAGCTCGGCCCCGGCGGAGGTGCCGCCGATCCAGCCGAGCACCTGATTGACCGGACCACTGTACTGGAACAGCATGAACCAGGTGTAGCCGACGACGACCGGCATGATCATCATCGGGGTCAGCAGCGCGGTGAACCAGATGCGCTTGCCCCAAAACTGCTTAAGGAAGATTGTGGCGAGCCCTAACCCGATCAAAAATTCGAGGCAGAGGCTCAACACCGATATGACGAGCGTCCGGCCCAGCGCCTCGAGGAAGCGCGGCTCGTCCGTCACCAGATAATAGTAGTTGAGGCCGAGCTCGGTATCGCCGGAGAACACCGACCCCACGGCCTGCCAGATGGAGGTTCCGTAAGTCGGCTGCCATTCGGTCAGCGCGACGAAGAACTCCAGGCCGAAGGGAAAAATCAGCATCATAATTAACAGAAGCTGAACGGGCGTGATGAAGAGCGCGCCGATGTAGCGCTTGTCGTTGGGGTCGAACAGGCGTGCCCGCGCCTGCAATGCACGCACGGGCACGCCGCCGTTCGCAGTCCTCGTAACCACTGTACCTGCAGTCCGCCTGTACTGTTAGGGTCGGACTACAGAACCCACTTGTCGACGCCGACGAGCTTCTGCAACGGCTCCGGATACATCTTGGCCAGGCCGTGCCAGCTCTCCTTCTGCTCTGCCTTGCCCAGGCGCCGCGTGATGCGGTTCTGCTCCTTGGCGGTGTCTGCCATCGCCTCTTCGGGCGACTTGTTGCCGTTGTAGGAGGCAGTCAGATTGATGTCGAGTGCGTTGAGGTACTCCGCCGCGCCGCGCAACTGAATCTCCGGCACCGCGTCCACGATCGCCTCGGCGTGGGTCGCCAGGAAATCGCCCGGATACGACGCGAAGAACTCCGCCGACGGAGCGAAGAAGTGGTTGTCACGCCACGGGTCGAAGTAGCCACCCTCGTTCGGGATCGAGCGCATCGACATGGTCGGTCCGGTGAGCCACTGCGAGTAACAGTAGGCGGCTTCCTGGATCGGCGAGTAGTTGCTCACCACGAAGTCCCAGGCGAAGGCATGGATGCACGAGCGGATGAGCTCGCCGTTGTGCATGGTGCCCGGCACCTTCGAGACGGCAGTCTGCGAAGGCTCGCCGTCCTCGCCCTTGGCGGCGATGATCGACTGCGAGCCCGCCGCGTCGTTGCTGTAACGCCAGAGCGACGGCCAACCGAACTCACAGAAACCACGGCCCTGCGCGTAGTACTGCGCGTAATTCTCAGTGAAGCCGTAGGTGAACTGCTCGGCCGGCATGATGTCCTGCAGCGCGATCAGCTCCTTGAGCGTCTCTATGCTCTGCTCCGAGCCGGCCATCGAGTTCATGTCCTCGTCGAAGTAGAAGTGGCCCTTCGACTGGACCCGCGTCATCCAGTGGAACTTGTTCCAGAACGGCGAGCGGTACTCGAGGGCGCCGTAGAAGTTGTTGTCCGGATCGTGCATCTCGGCGCAAAGCGCGTCGTACTCGGTCCAGGTATGGACCATCTCCCGCTTCGACTTCACCGCCAAGCCCTTCTCGGCGAGCTTGTCCTTGCGGTAGCTCAGGTGCCACCAGTCGCCGTCGCAATAGAGCCCGTAAGTCTTGCCCTTATACTTCTGCCCGAATTCGGACACCGGGAACTGGAGTTTGTTGGGCCCTGAGTAGACCTCGGGATCGTACTTGTCCATGAAGTCGTCGAGGGGCCGCGCCACGCCAGACTCGGCGAGGTCCGCAAGGCTCAGCGGCGCCGGGATCATGATGTCGTAGCGGCCGGTCTTGGCCACCGCTTCCTGCATCGCCTTCTGGTGGGTCTCGGTGACCGGCACCTCGATCAGCTCGACGTCGAAGCCGGTGAGGCCCTTCCACTCCTCGGTGAAGGGCGACAGGTTACCGCCGGACCCCGACGGATACATGACGCTGATGGTCTTCTTCGGCGCATCGGCGAAGAGCGCCTTGGCACCGTTGATGGCACGCTCCTCAGGCGTGGCGCCCTCGGCCGCCCAGGCCTCCCTCACGCTGAAGGGCGCCTGGTTCATCAACATCTTGATCGCGCCCGCACCGAGCCCGAGGCCAGCCATGCCCTTGATCAGGTCGCGGCGCGAGACGTTGTAGTTCTTGCGGTCCGCGTGCATCGACCAGAGCCGATACAGTTCCTTCTTTAACTCTTCTTTCCTGTCGGTATGCGACATGCGCACCCTCCCTTCAGCACCGGGCCGAGACAGCCGGACCCGATTCTCATCGTTTGTCCAAGGTTGAAGCACCGCGCGGGCGCGGTGCTTGTAGACACTCCCTTTGCGGCGCGCACAATAACCATGGCGTGCCCGCCATGCAAATGGAATTAGAATACCCGGTCACGCGTGCATAGCGGCAGCGATGCGGGCGCGATTCACCGTGCAGGGAGGCAACACCCGGCGATGCGCTGGATCAGGGAATACAAGATCGAGAAGCCCGCGCTCTGCGACGAGCTGATCAAGGGCTTCAAGCGAACGCGCCGGCTCGGCTTCACCCGCCCGGGGACGAGCGCCAAGGGCGTCGACAAGTCGTGGAAGGACTCCGAGGACGCGAGCCTCACCTGCTTCCCCTACGAGGTCTATGCCAAGACGGTGCGCGCCTATCGCGGCCACGTCATGGCCTGCCTCGGCGACTACCTGCGGGCATTCCCGGTGCTGGGCGAGGCCTCCGACAAGCTCGGCTTCCTGGAGCCGCCGCAGATGCAGTATTACCCGGCGGCGCCTTCCACGGCGCCCACTATGAGAGCAGCGGCCTCGACCTCGGCCACCGGGTGCTCGCCTTCCAGACCTTCCTCAACGACATCGCCCAGGGCGGCGGCACGTACTTCACCTTTCAGGAGCACCTCGTCCCGCCGGCCAAGGGCAAGACGGTGATCTGGCCGGCGGGCTTCACCCACACCCACCGGGGCGAGGTGGCGCCGCGCGAAGAGAAGTACATCGTCACCGGCTGGATCAGCTTCATGGGCGTTTAGCCGCCTGGCTTTGTGGCCCTACCCTATGAATGCGCCGGGGGCGGCCGCATGATGCGGCCGCCCCCTTGTCCTCCTATGCCGCCTCTTGCCAAGAGCCGGTCTTTGCCCTGCGATCAGAACTTGATGCGGGTGCCGACGCCGGTGACTGTGACGTTGCTGGTCGAGGTGTCCACGATGCTGGCGTCGTAGACCCCCTAAAGGGCGTAGACCTCGGCGCCGATGCCTTTGAGCTTCTGCACGACGGCCACATCGTAATAGCTGCCGCTATCGCCGTCTGCGTTCTCGGCGTTCATGAACCCGACCGAGAGCGCCGTTCTCCCTGCGGGGTTGATGTCGAGCTTCTGCCCCAACTTGGCGTAACTGAACCTCGCGCTGTCGTCCCCGTCGTCCCCCAGGTGCACCTTGGCCGACGAGTTCGATTCCATCTGCGCTTCTATGGTCGTGCCGGCCGACCACCCGCCGTCCATCTTGGCTTTGCCCTTGAAGCCCACGCGGGTCGACGACATGTCGTTGTCCGCGTGGAAGAGGCGGCTGTCGCTGCCGTCGCTGGCGTTGAGCAGCATCCGGTTGACCTGGCCATAGACAGAGAGACTCACTTTGTCCTTGCCGGAGGTCACCATCTTGGGCGGTGTCGCAGGCTCCTCCATCTCCATCATCTTGTTGCCTTGCTGGACCACCATGTTCTTGAGGATCTCCACCTCCTGCCTCAGATCCTCAATCTGGGAGCGGAGTTCGGCATTCTCCGACTCGAGGTGGCTGACCGTGGCGAGAAATCCGGGCTAGAGACTGTCGAGCGCGGCCCGGACCGCCTCGTGTTCTTCCGTGCCCGGTGCGAGCAGAGGCAGGAGGCGCTCCCAATGGATACGCGCGGCGGCCGCATCGCCGCGCTCCGCCGCCGCGAGCCCGACGAACCAGAGTGCCGCCCCATCGGCGGGATCGAGCGCGAGGATTCGCTCATAGACTGCGACAGCCGCCGGCGGCGGCGAGTTCGCTCCGATATCGCCGGCGAGAGCACGCGCATAGGCGTGAAGCGTCGCGAGATCGTCGGGAGCCAACGCCACCGCCCGGCGCAGCGTGTCGAGCACCTTCTCGGGCTCGCCGAGCACGGCGTAGGAGCGGGCGAGACGGCGCCAACCTTGCGCGTCGTCCGGGTTCTCCTCGAGCCGCGCGGCGAGGCCCTCCACCATGGTGCGGATCATCTCCATGCGCTCGTCCAGCGACATCCCGGCGGCCGCCGCCACATCGTCGGCCGTCGGACCGGGCGGCGCTTCGACGAGCGACGGCCCGCTCGGCACCGACCCCGGCTCGATCCCGAGCACCTCGGCAGACTGCCCAATAAGTGCTTCCAGATCGCCGCGCCAGGCGGCGTCGGCCGGTGTATCGGCGGCGAGTGCGAGCCAGATCTCGTAGGCTTCCCGCACCTCCCCGGCCTGCGCGCGGGCAAGCGCCAGATGAAAGCGAGTAGCCGGGTCATCCGGCTGCGTTTCGAGGACCTGGCGAAAGACGCGGACCGCCTCGGGCACCACTACCCCGCCGTTGGCCCAGACGATCGCCTCGCCCAGCATCCCCAGCACCTCGGGATCGCCGCCGGAAAGCGCGGCCGCCTGCCGCAGCGCGTCGGCCGCCTCGGGGTAGCGCTGCAGAACCACGTAGGAGCGGCCGAGCAAGAGCCAGCCTTCGAGATTGCCGGGATCGCTCTGCAGCCGCGCCGCGAGGCGCTCGACCGGCTCGCGAAAGGCCGCAGCCGCCGCCGGCTCTTCGACCGGCCGCTCGATCTCGGCGAAGGGCCGGCCCGGCAGCCCGGGGGTGCCGAGGCTTGCATAGACACCGGCGGCAAGGGCCGGGATGCAGAGGCCGAGCCCCAGCGCTGCCGCCCGCCGCCGCCATGCCGTCGGCCCGCGCGCCGGTGCATCCGGTGGCTCGGGTGCCTCCGCCGCTTCCGTCGTCTGCGCCGCTTCCCGCGCCCGTGCCGCACGCAGCATGCGCCGCTCGATCTCGGTGCGCGCCGCCTCCTCCTGGTCCTCGCTGACGAGCCCGCGGGCGCGGTCGCTCTCGAGCTCGCGGAGCTGCTCGCGGTAAACGGTGAGGTCGTAGTCCGCCCGCGACGGGCCCTGGCGGTGCCGGCGCAGCACGGGGATCAGCACCGCCGCGACGGCAAGCGCCGTCAGCAGGGCGGCGGCAAGCGCGAAGATCATCGGCTGCTCGGTTATGAATCGTCGTCGAGGAGCGCGTCGAGCCGCCGCCGCTCCTCGGCGGAGAGAGGCGTTGCCCCCCCACCGCGCGCACTGGCCCTCGCGCGGCGCAACAGGGCGTAGGCGATAGCGGCGCCGGCGACGAAAACGGCCGCCGGTCCGAACCAGAGCGCATAGGTCTCGGGCTTCACCGGCGGGTCGAGCAGGACGTAATCGCCATAGCGGTCGGTGAGGAAGCCCCGCACGTCCGCGTCGCTCTCGCCGGCAGCGAGGCGCTCGCGGACGATGGCACGCATGTCCTGAGCGAGCGCCGCGTTGGAATTGGCGATCGACTGGCCCTGGCACACCAGGCAGCGAAGCTCCTCATGGAGCGTGCGGGCGCGCACCTCGAGCGCCGGGTCGGCGAGCGGCTCGTCGGGCGAGAAGGCCAGGCCAGGGCCCGCCGCGAGCACCAGCCAGAGCGCAAAGAATCCGCCCAGCACGGCCCGTGCCGCGGCCCTCATCCGCGCAGGTCCTCGATCAGCGGCAGGATCGTGTCGTCGATGTCCTGCGGCGTCAGCACCCCGACATGGCGGTGGCGGATGCGCCCGGTGCCATCCACCACGAAGGTTTCGGGCACCCCGTAGACGCCCCACTCGATGCCCGTGCGGCCGTCCAGATCGGCGCCCATGAGCGTGTAGGGATTGCCGAGACGGCCCAGCCAGCGCTCGGCGTCGTCCGGCGTGTCTTTATAGTTAATGCCGTAGAGGGGGACCGTCCCGGCCTCGGCGAGCACCATGAGCAGCGGATGCTCGACCCGGCATGGGCCGCACCAGGAGGCGAAGATGTTGACGAGCGCGATCTTGCCTTTCCCCAGATCGGCGGTCGCGAACCCACCCGCCTCCTCGAAGCCCTGAACCGGCGGGAGGGCGAATTCGGGCACCGGCTTGTCTATCAGCGCGGACGGCACCTTGCCGGGATCGCCGGTGAGCAACTGAACGCCGAGCGCGGCGGCCAGGGCGACGAAGAGGAACACCGGCAGGAGATAGCGGAGCCGCCTGGCGGCGGAGACCGGCTTATCCCCCGCATGCTCATCCAGAGGCGCTTGAGTGACCGTCTGCGTAGGCACCTGGGTAGCGCGGTCCTCGGTATCTCTCGTTGACCCGCCCCGGCGGCGGCCTCGACCTAGGGACAATGCGAAACGTAGCCTTAAGTCGAACACGTGTCCCTCAGTCGCTTGCACCGACAGAAGCGACGGTGGCCTCTGCCGTCCGGCGGCGACGGGTGGGTGCGCCGACACGGTGGCGGCGGTCGGTGAGCGAGACGGCGCCGCCCGCCACCATGGTCAACGCGCCGATCCAGATCCAGGGTACGAGCGGGTTGTGATGGATGCGGATTGCCGTGCCGCCGCCGGGTGCATCCTCGCCGACGACGACATAGAGATCGCTGAGCCAGGTCGTGTGGATCGCGGCCTCGGTGGTCCAGGTGTCCTGGACCGGATAGTGGCGGCGCTCGGGCAGCAGGAGCGCGACCTCCTCCCCGTCCCGCAGGACCCGGACCTCGCCCCGCCGGGCAATATAGTTGGGGCCGGGCACGTCGCCGATGCTCTGCAGCTGAAAATCGTAGCCCGCAAGGGCGAGCGACTCACCCGGCCGTATCACCTGCTCCCGCTCAGACTGCCAGTTGCCGGCGCCCACCGTGCCGACCACCAGCACCGCGACGCCGAGATGGGCGATGCTCATCGCCCAGGCCGCGCGCGGCAGGCCGATGGCGCGGCGCATGCTCTCGCCGGGCGGAACCCGGAAGAGCCGCACGCGCTCGGCCAGCTCCGTCAGCACGCCCGCGACCACCCAGCCGGCGAGCGCCATGCCGAGCACCGCGCCCCATGGCCCGCCGCCTGACGCCGCGACCGCCGCCGCCACCGCGATGGCAGCGGCGAGCGAGATCGCAAGACGCGGGAGCACGGCGCCGGGTCCGGCGCGCTTCCAGGCCATCAACGGCCCTACCGCCATCATCAGGAGGAGCGGGATCATCAGCGGCACGAAGGTCGATTCGAAGAAGGGCGGGCCGACCGAGACCTTCTGTCCGGCGACGGCGTCGAGAATCAGCGGATAGAGCGTGCCGATGAAGACCGTGGCGCAGCCGACGGCCAGCAGCAGATTGTTGGCCAAGAGCGAGCCTTCGCGCGAGAACGGGCGGAACGAGCCGCCGGCCCGCATCCCCGGCGCGCGCCAGGCGTAGAGCGTGAGCGAGCCGCCGACGACGATCACCAGGAACATCAGGATGTAGACCCCGCGCGCCGGGTCGGAGGCGAAGCTGTGCACCGAGGTCAACACGCCGGAGCGCACCAGGAAGGTGCCCAGCAGGCTGAGCGAGAAGCCGAGGATCGCGAGCAGCACGGTCCAGCTCTTCAGGCTGTCCCGCTTCTCCGCCACGATGGACGAGTGCAGCAGCGCTGTCGCCATCAGCCAGGGCATGAAGGAGGCGTTCTCGACCGGATCCCAGAACCAGTACCCGCCCCAGCCGAGCTCGTAATAGGCCCACCAGGAACCCAACGCGATACCCGCCGTCAGCGCGCACCAGGAGAGCAGCGTCCACGGCCTGACCCAGCGCGCCCAGGCCGCGTTCACCCGGCCTTCGATCAGCGCCGCCACGGCGAAGGAGAACGCCGTCGAAAGCCCGACATAGCCGAGATAGAGCAGCGGCGGGTGGAATGCGAGGCCGGGATCCTGCAGCAGCGGGTTGAGGTCGCGCCCGTCGAACGGCGCGGGGTCGAGCCTGAGGAAGGGGTTGGAGGTGGCGACAATGAAGACCAGGAAGCCGAGACCGATCAGGGCCTGCACAGCCAGCACCCAGGCCCGGAACACCGACGGCAGGTTGCGCCCGAAGGCCGCCACGGCGGCGCCGTAGACCGCGAGAATCCAGACCCAGAGCAGCATCGAGCCTTCGTGATTGCCCCAGGTGCCGGTGAACTTGTAGAGCAGCGGCTTGGCCGAGTGGGAGTTGTCGGCGACCGTCACGACCGAGAAGTCGGAGACGACGAAGGCCTGCATCAGGCAGGCCAGCGCGGCCGAGATGAAGACGAACTGCGCCACCGCAGCCGGCCGGGCCAGCGCCATCAGGGCGCCGTCGCGGAACCTTGCGCCGAGCGGCGCCGCTGTGGCCTGCACGAGCGCCATGGCCAGCGCGAGGATCAGGGCGTAATGGCCGATCTCCGGGATCATTCGGTGCCTTCGCCCTTCCAGTTGCCGGACTTCCTGAGCGCGTCCGCCACCTCGCGCGGCATGTAGTTCTCGTCGTGCTTGGCGAGCACCTCGTCGGCCTCGAAGGTGCCGCCCTTCAGATAGCCCTCGGCCACCACCCCCTGCCCCTCGCGAAACAGGTCGGGCAGAATACCGCGATAGGTGACGGGCACGGTATGGGCGAGGTCGGTGACGGTGAACCGCACCGTCAAGCCGTCGTCGGCCCTCACCACGCTGTTCTCCTCCACCAGACCGCCCACGCGCAGCCGCTGCTCGGGAGAGAATTGCCGTTCCTTGAGCGTGCTCGGGTCATGGAAGAAGACGAGCGTGTCGTCGAGTGCGGTCAGCACCAGGCCCGCAGCGAGGCCGAGCGCGCCGAGCCCCCCGCCCAGAAAGACCAACCGCCAGTGCTTGCGCTTCATGCCGGGGCGTTCTGCTCCCCGTCACGGTCACCGTCTCCTTCGGCAGCACGCCGGCGCCGGGCGCTCGCCTCGAGGGTCTTGAGCGCCGCCTCTCGCGCGCGCATGGTGCGGATGCTCAGCACGAGGAGCGCGACCATGATTGCGGCCGCGGCGCCGAAGGCCGGCCACACATAAGCGGCATAGCCGCCCATCTCGAAGAAGGACATTGCCCCGCGCCCACCCGCGGCCGGCGGCGCGCGCATGGGCGCCCCCGGCCAGTCACGTTACCCGGCAATGGACATAGTGTGGGCGCATCGTTCGCCGATATCAAGACATTGGCCTGCCTCCAGCCGGCCCGATGCCGCGCAGACCATGACCCCGGCGAGAATTCCGGGCTAGACTGGACGCGCAGCGAAGCGGTCTTTGGAGGGGATGGAATGGCCTATTGGCTCTTGAAGTCGGAACCCGGATCTTGGTCGTGGGACGATCAGGTGCGCGACAGCGTCACCGAGTGGGACGGCGTGCGCAATCATCAGGCGAATAACAACATGAAGGCCATGAAGGAGGGCGACCGCTGCTTCTTCTACCACTCGGTCAATGCGAAGGAGATCGTCGGCGTCGTCGAGGTGGTGAAGGAGCATTACCCGGACCCGACCGACTCGTCCGGGCGCTTCGGCATGGTCGACGTCAAGGCCGTGGTCCCGGTGGGGCAGCCGGTCACGCTGAAACAGATCAAGGAAGACCCGGCGCTGAGCGACATGCAGCTTCTACGTCAGTCGCGGCTTTCGGTGAGTCCGGTGTCCGACGCCGAGTGGCGGCGTATCTGCACGCTGGCCGGCATCGCGGCCTGAGCTGCTCGGAGGCTGCCCTCAGACGCGCTCCCTACGGGCCGCCCGCGCGACGCGTAGCAGCGCCTGCGAGCATATCGCCGCAGGCGCGCCGCCGGAGACCTTGCAGTCGCGCTCCGCGCCGGTGAGCAGCCCAAGTGCGCGGGCCGCGCGCGCGCTCGGCCAGCGTGTCATCTCCTGGGCGAACGCGGCTCGTTCTCTGGGGTAGACGGGCGGCTTGAGGGCGCCCATCGCATCCCCCCGGCTGGCACCTCCTTCCAGCGCACCGGTCGCGAGGTGGAGGCGGGCGAGGCGCCGGGCAGCAGCGCGAAGCATGGCGATCGGTTGAACGCCACCATAGAGCGCCCGCGCCAGCGCCCGGTCGAGCCTTTCAAGGTCGCCGGATACGGCCAGCCGCGCGACCGCGTCGGCGGACGCCTCGGCCGCATCGCCGACGCACGCCTCCGCGACCTCCATCGTGAGCACGCCGCCCTCGGGCCCCGAATCGCCGAGATAGACCGCGAGCTTCTCGACCTCGCTCTCGATCTGGCGGCGGTCGCTGCCCAGGCGCTCGGCAAGCCAGGCGATGGTCTCCGGCGCGACCGATAAATTTCGCTGCCTGCAGAAAGCCTCGATCAACGCCCGGGCGCCCTCGGTGCTCTCATCGTAGCAGGGGATGGCGGCGAGGCTTTGTTCGTGCTCGCATAGGCGCCTGAGCCCCGAACGCGGGGTGAGCGGGCCAGCTTCTGCGACCACCAAACTCTCCACGGTGGGCAGTGCGAGGCAAGAACGGACCGCCGGAACCGCCGCCTCGGTCACCCCACGCAGGCGGACCGCGCGCCTGCCGCCGGTGAGCGAGAGCGCCGCCGCCTCATCGGCGAGCCTGCCCGGCTCGTCGCGGAGCAGCGCCGGATCCAGGCTGGTGACGCGAAAGGGATCGTCCGGATCCTCCGCCACGGCGCGCACACAGGCTTCGGCGCGCGCCCGCACCAGGCCTTCGTTGGAACCGTAGATCAGGACCAGCCGGACGCCCGCGTCCGGGGCAGCGCAGAACCGATCGGCCCGCGCCGGCGCGATCTTCATGGCTTACCGGCCGTCGGATCGGAAGATCGCCGGCGCCTCATCGACGGAGATAGAGGAGAATCAGCGTGAGGATGTCCTCGCTCAGCACCCGCGCAGCCTCTTCCGCAGCGTCCCGCTCGGCAGCCACGGTGGCGAACCCTGAGTCGACGACGTTGAAGCTGCCGGTCGCTCTCACATTATCCCTGTAGACCACCGCCCCGTTCCGGTCGGCCAGCGAGAACTCGGCGCGCAGCGTCAGATTGAATCGGGTCGCGTTGTCATCGAGCTGGATCAGGAGTGGCGTCTTGCTCTGCTTCACCGAGAGGGTCAGGCGGTAGTCGGGATGCGTCGGCTGTCCCTTGGGAGTGAGGCTGTCGATCAAGCGGTTGCGGACGATATGGCCGACCCGGTCCTTGACCGGCACGATCTCGATCGCCGCCACACCGCCGCCCCGCGCCTTTCCGCTACGCGTGCCGTAGAGCGGCTCGACAGCGCAGGCACCGAGAATGACGAGAGCAAGAACGAGAGCGAGGGCGGGGATCGGCCCGCGCCGGAGGCGGGCAGTGAGCCGTGAGAGCGGCCGATCAGGTGACGACATTCACGATCCGCCCGGGCACAACGATCACCTTGCGCACGTCCCGGCCTGCAAGCGCCCGGCGCACCCCGCCGTCCGCCATCGCTGCGCTCTCTGCTTCCGCCTTGCCGTGATCGGCCGGAAGCGAGATCGTTGCGCGTTTCTTGCCGTCCACCTGCACGGCGATGACCACGATGTCGTCGGCGAGCAGCGCGGGGTCCGGCTCCGGCCACGGCTCGCGGGCCAGCCAGCTGTCATGACCGAGACGGCGCCAAGCCTCCTCGGCCAGATGCGGCACGACCGGGCCCAACAGGCGAATGGCCGTCTCCAGGCCCTCCCGCATGACGTGGCCCGCGCCGGGCACGTCCTCCATGGCCGAGAGCGTATTCGTCATCTCTCGCACCCGCGCCACCGCGCGGTTGAAGCGAAAGCGCTCCAAATCCTCGGTCACGCCGGCGATGGTCTTGTGGATGGTCCTCCGCACCCCGCGCAGGGGGGTGGCCAGCGTGTCGTGGGCCGGCGCCGCAACGTCGCGGGGCGGGAGCGCGACGGGCGGCGACAGGACCAGGCGCCAGAGCGCCGCGACGTAGCGCCACGCACCCTTGACGCCGGTATCGGTCCATTCCAGGTCGCGCTCCGGCGGGCTGTCGGAGAGCATGAAGAGCCGCGCCGTGTCGGCGCCGTAGGCCTCGATTATCGCCTCGGGATCGACGGTGTTGCGCTTGGACTTGCTCATCGCCTCCGACCGGCCGATGGCGATCGGGCGCCCATCCTCGCGCGCCACCAGTCCGTCGGTACGGGTCTCGACCTCGTCGGGGTAGTACCAGCGCCCGTCGGCGTCGCGGTAGGTTTCGTGGCACACCATGCCCTGGGTGAAGAGGCCGGCGAAGGGCTCTTCGATGTCGACGTGGCCGCAGAGCTTGAGCGCCTTGGTAAAGAAGCGGGAATAGAGCAGGTGCAGCACCGCGTGCTCGATGCCGCCGATGTACTGATCGACCGGCAGCCACGGCGCGACCTCCCTTGCCGGCAGCGGCTCATCGGCGCGGGCCGCGCAGAAGCGCGCGAAGTACCAGGAGGAATCGACGAACGTGTCCATCGTATCGGTGTCCCGCACCGCGGTGGCGCCGCAACGCGGGCACGTGGTGTGCTTCCAGTCGGGATGGCGGTCGAGGGGGTTGCCGGGCGAGTCGAAGGTCACGTCCTCCGGCAGGCGCACGGGAAGCGCGTCGCGCGGTACGGGCACCACGCCGCACGCTGTGCAATGGACCACCGGGATCGGGCAGCCCCAATAGCGCTGCCGCGAAATCAACCAATCGCGCAGGCGGTAGCTGACGGCGCTGCCGCCGGCATCGCGCTCGGCAAGCGCAGCGATCGCGCGCACCTTGGCCTCTGCGACCGGGAGCCCGTTCAGGAAGTCGGAATTGATCGCCGTGCCGTCGCCGACGTAGGCCTCATCGCCGATCTCGACTGCGTGCGCATCCGCGCCCGGCGGGCAGACCACGGGAATGACGGGCAGGCCCTGGCCGCGGGCGAAATCGAGATCGCGCTGGTCGTGGGCGGGACAACCGAAGATCGCGCCGGTGCCATAGTCCATGAGCACGAAGTTGGCGACATAGAGCGGCAGCGTGCGGCCGGCGGCAAACGGATGCCGGACCCTGACTCCCGTATCGAAGCCGCGCTTGCCTGCCGCCTCGATGTCGCGCTCGCCGACGCCAGCCAGGTTGCACTCGGCGATGAACGCCGCGAGCGCGGAATCGGATTCGGCGAGCGATATCGCCAACGGGTGATTGGGCGAGAGCGCACAGAAGGATGCACCGAACAGCGTATCGGGACGGGTGGTGAAGACCTCCAGCGCCTCGTCGCGCCCCTCGATAGGGAACAGGATCCGCGCGCCCTCGGAGCGCCCGATCCAGTTGCGTTGCATGAGCCGCACCTTGTCGGGCCAGCGCGGCAACTCCTCCAGCGCTTCCAGCAGCTCGTCGGCGAAGCGGGTGATGCGGAAGAACCATTGCGCGAGCCTGCGCTTCTCGATCAGCGCACCTGAGCGCCAGCCGCGCCCGTCCACGACCTGCTCGTTGGCGAGCACCGTGCGGTCGACGGGATCCCAGTTGACCCACGCCTCCTTCCGCTCGACCAATCCGGCCTCGAAGAAGTCGAGGAACAATGCCTGCTGATGCGCGTAATAGCCGGGGTGGCAGGTGGCGAACTCGCGCTCCCAATCGATCGAGAGCCCCATCAGCCGCAGTTGCCCGCGCATCGTCGCGATGTTCGCGTAGGTCCACTCGGCAGGATGGACGCCGCGCTCGAACGCCGCGTTCTCCGCCGGTAGGCCGAAGGCATCCCAGCCCATGGGATGGAGCACGTCGAACCCCCTCGCCCGCTTGTAGCGCGCGACGACGTCGCCCATCGTGTAGTTGCGCACGTGGCCCATGTGGATGCGGCCCGAGGGATACGGGAACATCTCCAGGACGTAGTAAGTCGGGCGTCCATCAGTGCGCCCCGCCCGGAACAGCCCCGCATCCTCCCAGGCGGCCTGCCACTTGGCCTCGACCGCCTGCGCGTCGTAACGCTCACTCATCGGCCCCGCTCGCTCCCAAAATCCGGCCGGTGCCGGAGAGCGGCGTCCCTATAGCATGGCAGGCAAGACAGCGCAGCCGCACTGCGCGGACGGCGGCTGGGCGCTGAACCCCCTATTACTGGAGCGACGCGGTGCGTATCTGCCTGGCGCGGTCGAGAATCTTGTCTTCCAGGCTGACGGCGGTGTCGGGGTTAGTCGCGCGGTCCTCCCACAGGCCGTCATCGCCGCGTCCCTGGCGAAATACGGAGACCTGCACGCCGTCCGAGCGCAGCGTTCTTGTCAGGATATAGACGGTCATCTTGAAGCGCTCGTCGGGAGTCTCGGGCGGCGCGTACCAGTCGGTAATAATCACGCCGCCGAAGGGATCGGCCGAGAGCAGCGGCATGAACGAGATGGTGTCGAGGGTCGCGCGCCAGAGGAAGGCGTTGACGCCGATGCCGACGGCTGCGGCCCCCTCTTCCTCGCCGCCAAACAGCGTGATGCCGCCGGAGCCGAATATGCTGCCTTTCACCTGCTGTGCGCCGCGCCAGCGGGGATCCTTGGTATGCTCCGGAGGAGTCACCGGTCCCGAGTTCTCACAGCCGGCCCCCGCCAGAGCCAAGAGGAGGACGCAGGCAAGCATCCCCTTACCGATGTGCGACCGCCTCATGCCGGCTGCCCCCTTTGAACATGAATAGCCACGTTGTACCACGAGGCGCACACGCATCGCAGCAGAATCGGGAGCGGCTGCCTAAGGCGCGTTGCGTCTCAGCTCTCGTCAGCCGTGGTGATTCGCCCTCACGCTGGAGCGGCGCCGGACGGCGAGCGCTCTCTGGATCGGGGAAGAGCTGGAGGCCGAGGCCGGAATCGAACCGGCGTACACGGATTTGCAGTCCGCTGCATAGCCACTCTGCCACCCGGCCCCTGGGCGCATATCGGCGTCCGCTCCTCAATTAGGCGCCGCGAACCGGCAGGGTCAACCGTCTTGATTCCGTTTGCTCAAGCCACGGAAGGCGGCTGGCGGTGGGCCGGGCCGCCCGCTACACTCGGCAACGATCCTTGGCGGGAGGACTTAGGATGACGGCGGAGCTTTCGCGCGACGAGGAAGTCAGGCGGGCATTGGAGACGATCTTCGCTGCCGATTCCGAGATTTACCAGACGCGAGGATTCCAGCGCCGCATCGGGTTCGGGACCAGGCCGGCGCTGCTGATCATCGACCTCGCCAACGCGTGGACCAAGCCGGGCCACAACTTCACCTGCGACAACATGGACGTCATCATCCCCGCGAATCAGCAGCTTCTGGCCGCCGCGCGGGAGAAGAATATTCCTGTGATCTACACGACGACGGCCTATCAGGACCCGACCGGGCCGCGCTCCGACACCGGGCTCTGGCACATGAAGATCCCGGTCGAGACGCTGCGCGAAGGCTCGCCGGAAGCGGAGATCGACGAGCGTATCGCGCCGATGCCGGGCCGCGGCGAGCAGGTGATCGTGAAGAAGCGCGCAAGCGCGTTTCACGGCACGTACCTCGCAGGCTATCTCCGCGCCCAGCGGGTCGACACGGTGATCATCACGGGCGTCACCATGGCGGGGTGCGTGCGCCACTCCGCCGAAGACGCGATCGCCGAGGGCTTCCGCCCCATCGTCGTGCGCGAAGGCGTCGGCGACCGGGTGCCGGGCGTTGTCGAATGGAATCTGTTCGACATCGACGCCAAGTTCGGCGACGTCGAGCCGGTGGAACGCGTCCTCGCCTATCTCGACGGCCTCGAGGCCTTCAGCAACGAATAGGAGTTCTCGTCATGGGCGCAGGCGACCTCGATCTTTGCTACATGAGCGCGATCGAGGCGCTCGCCGCGTTCAAGGCGCGGACGCTGTCGCCGGTCGAGTTGATGAAGGCCGTGATCGCCCGCTGCGAGGCGGTCAACCCGGCGCTCAACCTCGTGACCTACAGCTATTTCGACCGCGCGCTGGAACAGGCGAAGGCGGCCGAGGCGCGCTACGGCAAGACGGATGGCCGGCTGCGAGCGCTCGAGGGGCTGCCGTTCGCGAGCAAGGACTATCACGCAATCAAGGGCGAGATCACCACGATCGGCTCCAAGATCATGGAGCACAACCGCCCCGATCACACCTACCCGGTCACCGAGCGGCTCATGCGTGCCGGCGCGATCCTCCACATTCGCACAACGACGCCAGAGTTCGGCTATGCAGGGACGAGTCACAGCCCGCTTTGGGGCGTGAGCCGCAACCCCTGGAACCCCGAGTATACGCCGGGCGGGTCGTCTGGCGGCAGCGGCGGCGCGGTGGCCGCAGGCATGACCACGATCGCGGACGGTGGCGACGGCGGCGGGTCGATCCGCATTCCGGCCTCGGTCAACGGCCTCTTCGGCTTCAAGCCGCCCTACGGGCGCAACCCGAACGACATCGACGCGCCCCACGCCTTTCTGGTCCAGATCGGCGTGCTGACCCGCACGGTGGCGGAGTCGGCGCTGCTGCAGAACATCGTCTCCGGCCCCCACAAGGCGGATATCGCCTCCCTCAGGACGCGGATCCGGCTGCCGCTCACTTACGAGGGTATTGAGGGCTGGCGCATCGCCTATTCGCCGGACCTCGGCTACGTCCAGGTCGACCCGGAAGTGCAGGAGAACACCAGAAAGGCCGTGCAAGTCTTCCGCGATTTGGGCTGCGAGGTCGACGAGGTCGATCTCGGCTGGACCTCCGGCGTGCTCAATCAATATCTGCGGCTGTTCGAGGTCTTGTTCGCCAGCGGCCTTCAGGACTTCCTCCCCGAATGGCGTTACGAGATGGACCCGAGAGTGGTCGATCTGGTGGAGAGGGGGAGCCGCGTCAGCGCCGTCGAATTCGAACGGGTCAGCCGCACGCGCGGCTGGATGTACCAGAAGCTCGCGCCCATCCTTGAAGACTACGACGTCATGATCTGCCCGACCCTCGCAGTGCCGGCGGTCAAGGCGGACCACACCAACATGGACCCCGGCTTCACCATCAACGGCAAGCCCGTCGAGCCTCACCTCGGCTGGCTTCTCACCTATCCGTTCAACATGATGAACCAATGCCCGGTCGCGAGCGTGCCGACCGGCTTTGCACGAAATGGCGTTCCCACCGGCCTGCAGATCGTCGGCCGCACCTATGACGACGCCCGCGTGTTCCGCGCGGCGGCGGCCTTCGAGACAACGACGAACTGGAGCCGCCATCGTCCGCCACTCTAGCCCGACGCGGCGAAGAGGCGGTGCAGAACGGTCGGCTCGGCACGCGAGGGCCGCGCTGACCGGCAGCCAGGCGGGCGTCACCTGTGCCGCGGGTACCTCGCCACCCGCTCCGCTGCTCAAACCGCTATAATGGGGCATGCCCCGCTACCAACGTTACCTCTTGCTCCAGCTCGTGGGTCCGTTCTTGCTCGTCACGCTGAGCCTCACGGCGGTCGTTTGGCTGTCGCAATCGCTGCGCATCATCGATTTGATCGTCAACAAGGGCTTGTCGCTCAGTGCCTTCCTGCTAATGAGCATGCTGGTGCTGCCGACGTTCCTGGGCGCGATTTTGCCGATCGCCTTCTTCTGCGCGCTGCTTTTCGTCTACAACAGGCTCACAATCGACAGCGAACTGGTCAGCCTGCGCGCGGCGGGCGTCAGCCAGTGGTCGCTGGCGAAGCCGGCGCTGGCGATGGCCACGATCATCGTCGTCGTCTCGTACGCGATAGGCATGTACGTCATGCCCGTCAGCCACCGGGAGTTTAAGGAGCGGCAGTTCGTCCTGCGCAGCGAGCATTCAGCGCTTCTCCTGGAGGAAGGCTCGTTCAACACGTTGACCGAGGGCGTCACGGTCTACATTCGAGGGCGCGAGGGCGGCTCGCTCAACGGCATCCTCGTGCATGACGCCCGAGAGAAGGAAAGGCCGGTCACGATGATGGCCGAGCGCGGCCTGCTGGTTCAGACCGATGAGGGCCCACGCTTCATCCTTTTCAATGGCCACCGACAACGGATCGATCGCGACTCGGCGCGGCTCTCGCTACTTAATTTCGAGCGCTACACGATGGATCTGGGCGAATTTGCCCAACGCGAGGGCGCCCGCTGGCGCGAGCCGCGCGAACGCTTCGTCGACGAGCTGCTCGACCCCGACAGCGAGGGTGCGGAGCGGATGCGCAGCAAGTTCCTCTCCGAAGCGCACAATCGCATCGTCTCACCACTGTTCGCCTATACGTTTGCCGCGATCGGCCTGGCGGCGCTGCTCCTGGGCAACGTCGACCGGCGCGGACAATGGCGCAGGATCCTCGTCGCGATCGTAGCCGCGGTCGTGTTCGAGGCCTTGGCGCTCTTCCTGGTCAACGCGACGGCCAAGAGCAGTAACCTCATTCCGCTCATGTATCTCAACCCGGTCCTGGCTACGGCCGCGGCGATCGCCGTGCTGCGTGGCCGCTTGCCGCGCTTTCTCGGCGGCCGCGCCGCGGCGCCAGAGCCGGGCACGCACGGGTAGGGGCCAAGGCCGATGCGCCTCTCGTCCACCCTTTCGCTCTACATGGGCAGGCAATATCTGCAGAGCGTCGCGCTCGTGTTTCTGCTCGTCATTATGACCATTCTCATTGCCGATACGATCGAGCTGCTTCGCCGCGCGTCCGGGCCAGACAAGACGGCCACGCTCGAGATCGTTCTCCAGATGGCATCGCTCCACATTCCCTTCATGGCCCAAAAGGCACTGCCCTTCATCGTTCTCGTCGGCGGCATCGTGACCTTCGCGAAGATGACGCGGAGCCGCGAGCTCGTGATCGCGCGGGCGGCGGGCGTCTCGGTCTGGCAGTTCCTGTTGCCCGTACTCGTCATCGCAGCGCTCCTGGGCGGCCTTTTCATGACAGTCGTCAACCCCCTCGCCTCTGCCACGACTTCGCGCTATGAGCAGTTGGACGCGAGCTATCTGCGCGGCACATCGAGCCTCCTGGCCCTTTCGCAGTCGGGAATCTGGCTCAGACAGGGAGATCCGGAAGGCCAGTCGGTGGTTCACGCCGAGCGCATCGATCAGGAAACTATGACGCTCTACGACACGATCATCTTCCTTTACGCGAAGAAGGATCAGTTCGTCGGCCGTATCGACGCCGCCGAGGCCCGGCTCGAGGACGGTTACTGGAACCTGAAGGACGCCCTCTTCAGCGCGCCGGGCGAGCCGGCCCGGCACCGGGCGAACGCCCGCGTGCCGACCGACCTCACCCTGGAGCGCATCCAGAACAGCTTTTCACCGCCGGAAACCCTGTCCTTCTGGGCACTGCCCAGCTTCATCAAGGTGCTGGAGGACTCCGGCTTCTCCTCGGTGAAGCACCGCCTGCACTGGCATTCGCTGCTTGCCGCCCCTCTCCTCCTCTGCGCGATGGTCTTGATCGCAGCGACCTTCTCGCTTCGCTTCACCCGGCGCGGCACCTGGATGTTGGTCTTGGGCGGGCTACTCACCGGATTTCTCCTCTATTTCGTCTCGGACCTGGTGCTTGCCCTCGGCCTCTCGGGCAAGCTGCCGCCGGTGCTCGCGGCATGGACTCCGGCGGGCATCTTCACGCTGCTCGGCGTCGCCGGCCTGTTCCACCTCGAGGACGGATAGCGCCGGCATGATGAACCCGCATTTCTCACCACGGTCACGGCCTGCGTCGCGCCCAGGCGCTCGATCCGCCAGGAGCGGGCCGAAGAGCGTATCGGGGAATACGGTTGAGGCCCGCAACGACGCGGGCGGGCGCCTGGGTGCGACCCGAAGGGCGTCGCTGTCCAGCCTGCAGGGAGCGTCAAGCCGCTGCCCGATGCCCCACATCGCGCTGCGCGGCTTTCCTTCCCTGCAGGCTGGACAGCGACGCGCAGACCATGATCGTGGTGAGAAATGCGGGTTAAGGCCCTCGCGCCGCTCGCTCTCGCGTGTCTCCTGGCCCTCTCCGCGCTGGAGGCGCGCGCGCAGGAGGCCGATTCCGGGCCGCGCGTCGATGACCTGCTCACAGGCGATCTCCTGATGACCGCCGATGAGCTGACTTATGACGAAGACACCGATTCGATCATCGCAACCGGCAATGTCGAGCTCGCCCAGGGCGAGCGCGTTCTGCGTGCCGCGCGTATCCGCTACAGGCAAAGCGATGGCGTCGTGACCGCAACCGGCGACGTCGCGCTGCGAGAGCCGGGCGGTGAGGTGTTGTTCGCCGATTCCGTCGAGCTTACCGGTGACTTGAGGAGCGGCGTGATTCGCCGCCTGAGCGTGCTGTTGACGGACAATTCGCGGATCGTTGCGGGCGGCGCCAGGCGCTTCGACGGTAACCGCACGGTAATGCGGAAGGCGGTGTTTTCCCCTTGCGAGCTCTGCGCCGACGAACCCGCCCGGGCGCCGCTCTGGCAGCTCAAGGCCGGTACGGTGGTCCACGATCAAGCCGATCACGATCTCACATACTACGATGCGTCGCTCGAGTTCTTCGGCGTTCCCGTCTTCTACACGCCCTACTTCCGCCATCCCGATCCAAGCGTAACCCGTCAGTCCGGCTTCCTGTCGCCGCTCTATCGGAGCTCAAGGGCCCTCGGCGCGGACGTGACGATACCCTATCACTGGTCGATCGCGCCCCACCGGGATGCGACCTTTTTGCCGCGTTTCACCTCCGAAGAGGGGGTCGTGCTGGCGGGCGAGTACCGCGAGCGCACGCGAGACGGCGAATTCGCCATCGATGCCAGCATCACCCAGGCCAGCACCGCCGCAGAGGACGGCAACAGGCTGCGCGGGCATGTCTTCGGCCACGGGCGTTTCGATATCGACGAGACCTGGCGGTGGGGCTTCAATCTGGAGCGCGCCCTCGACGACACGTATCTGAACCGCTACGACATTTCGTCGGAGGACGAGCTGGTCACGACCCTATTTGCGGAACGATACAGTCAGCGCAGCTTCTTGTCGGGCCATAGCTACCTGTTCCAGAGCCTTCGGGCTGGAGATCAGAGCGATCAGAGCCCCATCGTTCTCCCCCTGCTCGAAGCGAGCCTGGTGACCGCGCCCGACTACGCCGGCGGCTACGCCACGCTCGACACCAATCTCATGATTCTGGAGCGCCTCGATGGAACTGACAGCCGGCGGCTTTCCATCGCCGGCGGCTGGCACCGGCCGATGATTCTGGCCGGGGGGCACCTCATCCGCATCGACGCGAGCCTGCGCGGCGACCTCTATCACGCCTATACGCCGGTCGACCGCGAGCATCCGTCGGGCGCCATGAAGAGCGATACGACCGCGCGGTTCTTGCCGCAGCTCGCGGTGGAATGGCGCTATCCGCTCATCTCGCGGCTCGGTTCGATCCGCCAGCTCATCGAGCCGATCGTGCAAGGCGTCGTCAGCCCGGACGGTGGCAATTCATACAATATTCCCAATGAGGACAGCCGCGACCTCGAGTTCGATCACACCAATCTGTTCAGCACCAACCGCTTCACCGGCCTCGACCGCATCGAGACCGGGAGGCGCATCAACTACGGGGTGCGCCTCGGCTTCTTTGGGCCGGAAGGTGGCCGGGCGACCGCGCTGTTCGGCCAGAGCGTCCGGGACAGGAAGAATCCGCTGTTCGAACCCGGCAGCGGGCTCGAACATCAGCTCTCCGACTTTGTCGGGCACATCCTCATGCAGCCATCGCCCTTGATCGATCTCTCTTTGCGGTTTCGTCTCGACCATCGCGACGCCGCCGTCAGGCGCAACGAGATCGACCTCGCAGCCGGGCCAAGCTGGCTGCGGGGCAGGATCGGCTTCGTCGACCTGCACCGACAGCCAACGAGTATGATGGGAGACGTCGGCGGCGGCAGGGAGGCGCACGCGAGTTTCACGACGAAGCCCTTCGACAACTGGACGTTCTCATCCGGGATCCGCCGCGATGTCGAGGACAACACTTCCATTAATTGGAGAGCCGGTCTTTCCTATGAAGATGAGTGTATTCTCATCAACACAGGGATCTCGCGTTCCTTCACCCGCGACCGGGACATCGAGCCGGACACGATATGGCACCTGACCGTAATACTGAAACAGGCGGGCTGAGGCGGCCGTGAAAGTTCCATCGATCGCAAGGGCAGCTTTACTGCTGCTCGCACTGCTACCAATTTTGCTCGCGCCTGCGGACCGTGCGGGCGCCCAGGAGACCGTGGGGATCGCCGCCGTGGTCAACAACGAGGCAATTTCGATCCCCGATCTCGTGGCGCGTATCGATATCGCCGTCGTGGCATCCCGCCTGCGGGTCAGCGAAGAGCTGCGCCGGCAGCTCGCGCCCCAAGTGCTTCGCTCACTGATCGACGAACGACTGAAGGTACAGGAAGCGGAGCGTCTTGGCGTGACGGTCAGCGAGGCTGAGATGGCGAATGCGCGGCGGAGCGTCGAGCAACGCAACGGAATCGCCGCCGGCGGTTTAGATGATTTTCTAAGGAGCCAGAGGCTGGATGTCGCCGCCGTCACGGATCAGCTTCGGGCGGAGATCCTCTGGTCCAAGCTCGTGCGCGGCCGCCTGGGCGCTGCGGTTTCGGTCGGAGAAGGCGAAATCGACGAGGCGCTCGCCCGGCTCGAAGCTAATCGGGGGCGTCCCGAATATCGTGTCGCCGAGATCTTCCTGGCGGTTGAATCGAGGGAGCGGGAGGGCGAGGTCCGCGCCGCCGCCACGAGTCTCTACGAGCAGCTGGCGGCTGGCGCCAGCTTTGCCCAGATCGCCAGCCAGTTTTCGCAAAGCGCCACGGCCGCCGTCGGCGGCGACATCGGCTGGGTTCTCGAAGGGGAGCTCCCGAGCGAGATCGAGGCCGCTCTGGTGCAATTGGAACCGGGGTCGGTCGCCCCTCCGGTGCGGGCATTCGACGGCTACACCATCGTCTCGCTGATCGACCGCCGCACGGTGCTTTCGGACGCGCCCGCCGCCGGCCCCGATCGGGAGGCGATCCGACAGGAGATCGGCCAGCGCAGACTGGAGATGCTCGCCCGGCGTTACGCGCGCGACCTGCACCGCTCGGCATTCATCAACGTACGCATTTGACCGGCGCAGGCGCCCCCGCTGCGGCAGACGGCGGGCATGACACCCCGCTGCCGCCGCTCTCTGCCGTCATCGCCCGGCACGACCTGCGGCCCAGGCGCGCGCTCGGGCAGCACTTCCTCCTCGACCCCGGACTCTGCGGGAAGATCGCGCACGCAGCCCGGCCGCGCACGCCAGCCGTCATACTGGAGGTGGGGCCAGGGCCGGGCGGGCTGACCCGGGCGCTGCTCGCAGCCGGCGCGGCCCGCGTCGTCGCGGTCGAAAAGGACCGCCGTTGCGTGGCCGCACTCGGCGAGCTTGCGGCGCGGTATCCCGACCGGCTCGAGGTCATTGAGGGCGACGCGCTCGCCTTCGACATCGCGACCCTGGGCCGCACCCGCATCGGGATCGTGGCGAACCTTCCCTATAACGTCGGTACGCGGCTTCTGCTGCGCTGGCTGGACCGGGTCGAGCGTCTCGACAGCATGACCCTCATGTTCCAAAAGGAGGTCGCGCAAAGGATCACCGCGACAGGGGGGCGGGACTACGGCGGTCTCTCAGTGCGCGCGCAGTGGCTTTGCACCTGCGAGCGGCTGTTCGACGTGAGCCCGCGTGCCTTCGTGCCGCCGCCCGCCGTGACGTCTGCGGTGGTGCGCCTGGTGCCGAGGGCCGAGACGCTCGCGCCGGCGGACCCCGACGCGCTCGACGCCGTGACCCGTGCGGCGTTCGGCCAGCGCAGGAAGATGCTGCGCCGCGCCCTTCGCGGCCTCACCAAGGACCCTCAGACCCTGCTTCAGAACGCCGGCATTCCGCCCGAGGCGCGGGCCGAGACGCTCTCGGTCGCGCAATTCTGCGCACTGGCTCGCGCCTGGTCGACGCAGCAGCGGGCGGTCAGGCGGTAATTCTGCTTGCCAACGCGGCCGGCACGGCTTAGTCAGCGGACCGTCATGAGACGCTTTGCTCGCGAGCGACGACGAGACGGCTGACACCGCCGCGCCATCGGCACGGCGGCATCACCATCGCGTCCGTCCGTCGTCGAGAGCTGAGCTGACATGCCTTCCATTCGTACCGAGGGGCCGCAGGACGGCCCGCAGATCGAGGCCCTGCTGGACCGCGCGTTCGGCGCCGATCGCCTGGCCCGCCCTTCCTACCGCTTGCGTGAAGGCGCCCCGCCAGTGCGCAACCTCTGCCTCGTCGCCCTCACCGAGGGGCGCATCCTCGGCACGATCCGCCACTGGCCAGTACGGGTCGGCGAGGCGCGATCGGCGCTCCTGCTTGGGCCCATCGCCGTGGATCCGGCTCACGAACGGCGCGGGTTAGGCAGCCTCCTGGTGCGGGCCGCGCTCGAAAGGGTTGCGGCGGAGGGCCACACCGCCGTCGTCGCGGTCGGCACGCCGAGCTTTCTCGGCCGCTTCGGCTTCATGAGCGCGGCGCGCTACGGAATCACCCTGCCCGGCCTCGACGAGCCGCGCCGGCTGCTCGCGCTTGAACTCGTCCCCGGCGCCCTCGGCGACGCCGAGGGCGCGGTCACGCCCCTCAGCCCCGTGCCGGCTCCGTGCCGGCCGTGAGCCGCCGCACGAAATCGTCGAGCCCCCTCAGGCGATCCCGGCGCAGCCGCTCGGCCCGGAGGATCGAGCGCACCTCCTCAACGGCCCGCTCCAGCGCGGTGTTGACCACCACATAGTCGTACTCGTCGTAGTGGCGCATCTCGTCGCCGGCGCGGCTCATGCGCTGCGCGACCACGGCGGGGCTGTCCTGGGCGCGGCGATTCAGCCGCTGCTCGAGCGCTTCCAGGGACGGCGGCAGGATGAAGACGCTGACCAGATCGTCCCGCACCGCCTCGGCCAGCTGCTGGCTCCCCTGCCAGTCGATATCGAAGACGACGTCGCGGCCGGCATCGAGCGCGCTCTCAACCGGGTCGCGTGCAGAGCCGTACCGGTGGCCGAACACCTCCGCGCTCTCGAGGAATTCCCCGCGCTCCCGCAGACGCGCGAACCCGGCCTTGTCGACAAAGTGATAGTCCCGGCCGTCGATCTCGTCCGGCCGTTTCGGCCGTGTGGTGTGGGAGACCGAGATCGCGACGTCATCGCCTTCGAGCTCGACCAGACGGCGGGTGATCGTCGTCTTGCCGGCGCCGGAGGGCGAGGACAGCACCAGCAGGAGGCCGCGGCGCCCTAGGACGGGATTGTTGGCCGACGCGCTCATTCTCTATTCGATCTCTATTCGACGTTCTGCGCCTGCTCTCGAAACTGGTCGATTGCGGCCTTGATCGCGAGGCCGACATCCGTGAGCACGGCATGGGAGGCCTTGGAACAAAGGGTGTTGGCCTCGCGGTTGAACTCCTGAGCGAGAAAATCGAGCTTGCGTCCGACGGCTCCCTCTTCCTGCAGGTGGCGCTCCGCCGCCGCGCAATGGGATTTCAACCGGTCGATCTCCTCGGTCACGTCGATCTTGACGGCCAGCATAGCGAGCTCCGCCGCCAGTCGATCTTCGGGAACCGGCGCACCGGCGCCGATCAATGCCGTCACCTGCTCACGCAGCCGCGCGCCAAGGGCCTCCTGGCGCGACGGCACCAGCGCCTCGGCACGAAGTGTGAGCGCTGCGATCTCCTCGATCCGCTCCGTGAGCGCGGCCGCGAGCTGAGCCCCCTCGGCCTGCCGCTCGCGCACCAGCTCCGCGAGCGCGGCCTCGAGCGTCTCCAGCAGAGCGCCGTCGTCCAGGCCAGTGTTCGCGTCGTCTTCGGGCCGCTCGGCAGACTCGATCACGCCGCGCAACGTCAGCATGCCGTCGAGGCGCGGCGGCTCGATGCCTTCATGCGTGCGATAGTCGGCGGCGAGCGCGATCAGCTCGTCGAGCCAAGCCCTGTTGACGCGCATGGCGGCAGCGTCCGGCGCCTGGGAGAGCCTGAGCCCTACCGTGACATTGCCGCGCCTGAGCCGCAGAGACACCGCAGTGCGCACCGCCGGGTCGAGCCGTTCCAGCCCTTGCGGCAGGCGGCAGCGGACATCCAGCGCCCGCCCGTTCACGCTCTTGACCTCCCAGCTCCAGCCGGACGCGCCGTCGCCGCCGCTCGCACGGGCGAACCCGGTCATGCTGGAAATGCCGATCGTGTTTTTCATCCCAGCGCCTCGCTGCCGCTAATTCTTTGTCGCACGGCGCTTGGCGCGCCAGCGCGCAACGTTGCGGTTGTGCTCGTCCAGGGTCTCCGCGAACGCGTGCCCGCCGGAGCCGTCGGCGACGAAATAGAGCGCGTCCGTCTCGGCCGGATTCAGGACCGCGGCGAGCGCTGCCCGACCGGGATTGGCGATGGGTCCCGGCGGCAGGCCGCCATTGCGATAAGTGTTGTACGGGCTCTCGACCCTGAGGTCTGCGCGGGAAAGCGGCCGCCCCAAGGGACGCTTGCCGCCGGTTACCGCGTAGATCACGGTGGCGTCGGCCTGAAGCCGCATGCCCTGGCGCAACCGGTTGAGGAAGACGCCGGCGATCAGGGGGCGTTCCTCGGCGACGGCTGTCTCCTTCTCGACGATGGAGGCGAGCACCACCGCCTGATCGGCATCGTCGAGGCCGACCGCCGGGTCACGCGCCTGCCACAGCTCGTCGACGACGCGCGCCATGGCGTGCTGCATGCGCTCGATCAGCACGGCCCGGCTGTCGCCGAGCGCATAGTGATAGGTCTCGGGCAACAGCGACCCTTCGTCCGGCACCTTCTCGATCTCGCCTTCGAGCCCCGGTGCGGCGTTGAGCGCGGCCACGACCTCGGCACTGGTCATGCCCTCCTTGGCGGTGAACCGGTGCGCGACGGTGTCGCCGGCGACCAGCTTCTCCATCACGCCGCGCGGCGTGACCAGCGCCTCGAACACGTACTCGCCAGCCTTGAGCGCGTGCTGCTTGTCCTCGATCCAGAGCCCGGCCACGAAAAGCACCGGATCGTCGATGACGCCGGCCTCCGCGAGCCGGTCGGCGATGTCGAAGGCACCCAGCCCCTGGGGCAGGACAACGGTGCGCTCGTCGCGCGCGGGCCCCGGCGTGTCGAATTGGCTGTGGACGTAGAGCCAACCTGCGATCGCCAGGACGACGGCGAGGCCGACCAGGACCGCCAACCCCGTCAGCGGCCATAGGACGGCGCGCCTCATCGCAATCCAGACTAGGTGGGCCGGCCCACGATGACCGAGGCGTTGGTGCCGCCGAATCCGAAGGAGTTGGACAGCGCGCGCTCGACCTTGCGCTCCTGAGCCTCGTGCGGGACGAGATTGAGATCGCAGCCCGGCGAGGGATTATCGAGATTGAGCGTCGGCGGGACCACGCCGTGGTTGATGGCGAGGATGGAGAAGATCAGCTCCACGCTGCCCGCCGCGCCGAGCAGATGCCCGGTGGACGACTTGGTCGATGACATCGCGAGCTGACCGGCGTCTTCGCCGAAGAGGCGCTTGACGGCGCCCAGCTCGATTTCGTCGCCGAGCGGCGTCGAGGTCCCGTGCGCGTTGATGTAGTCGATTTCGTCGGTGTTGAGCTCTGCGGTCCTGAGCGCGTGCACCATGGAGCGGTAGCCGCCCGAGCCGTCCGGCGCCGGCGCGGTCACGTGGTGGGCATCGCCGCTCATGCCGTAGCCGATGATCTCGGCATAGATCGTGGCGTCCCGCGCCTTCGCGTGCTCGTACTCTTCCAGCACCACGACGCCGGCGCCCTCGCCCATCACGAACCCGTCGCGTGCCTCGTCCCACGGGCGGGATGCGCGCTCCGGCGTATCGTTGAAATTGGTGGAGAGCGCGCGAGCCGCGGCGAAGCCGGCGACTCCGAGATGGCAGACCCCTGCCTCCGCGCCGCCGGCGACCATGACATCCGCATCGCCGCGCAGGATGAGGTGCGTTGCATCGCCGATTGCATGCGCCCCGGTCGAGCACGCCGTCACCACCGAATGATTGGGCCCGCGAAATCCGTAACGGATCGACACGTGCCCCGACGCCAGATTGATCAGGCTCGACGGGATGAAGAACGGGCTGAGCCGCCTGTAGCCCTTCTGGGAGACGAGGATGGTCGCCGCCTCGATGGTCTTGAGGCCGCCGATCCCGGAGCCGATCATCACGCCGGTCCGCTCCAGGCTCTCTTCGTCCTCGGGCGTCCACCCGGAATCCTCGACCGCTTCCACCGCAGCACAAAGCGCATAGACGATGAAGTCGTCCATCTTGCGCAGGTCCTTGGTCGGCACGATGTCGGCCGGGCGGAACGCGCCCGCATCGTCGCCGGACGGGATCTCGCCCGCGATCTTGACCGGCAGGTCGGAGGGATCGAATCCCTGGATTTGCGCGATGCCCGAGCGGCCTGCGATGAGCCGCTCCCAGCTCAGGCGGACGCCGTTTGCCAGCGGCGACACCATGCCGACGCCAGTGACCACCACTCTGCGCGCCCGGTCAGCGGTGCGCATCCACTGCTCTCCGGCTATCGAGGTCTCGCGCAGGTCGTGTCCGCGCCATCGGCCTCTCTGGCCGCCCCGTCAGGTGATCTGCTCGATGTGGTCGATTGCGTCCTTCACCGTGAGGATCTTCTCGGCGGCGTCATCGGGAATCTCGCAGCCGAACTCCTCCTCGAAGGCCATCACGAGCTCGACCGTATCGAGGCTGTCCGCGCCGAGATCGTCTATGAAGCTCGCATTCTCGGTCACCTTTTCCTCTTCGATGCCAAGGTGATCGACGACGATCTTCTTGACGCGCGCGGCGATATCGTTATCGCTCATGTAACCTTCCCTCGTCGGACTGCGTGAACGGCTTCGCCGGTCTGAACCAACGGACAGCGGCCCCGTGCGGCTCGCGCACCCAATTCGGGCCGTGCCGCGCGGACGGACGGACGGGGCGCTAGGTAACACATTTTCCGGCGATACTCCATACACTCGAACGACTGCGCCCATGCGAGTGTCGAATCGAGCCTGAAGCCCGTTCGCGAGCCATGAAAGAAGCACCGAATCCACCGCCAGGCACGCGGCCATGACCGAGCAAGAAGCGAGTGTCGGCGCCGCGCCCGGACGCCGGCGGGTGATATTGGGCGCCGCGCTCGTCGCTGCGGCGGGCCTCATGTTCGCCCTCGCCGGCATGGGCATCAAGATGGCGGAGGAGAGCCTCTCCAGCTTCGAGGTTCTCTTCTGGCGCAACGTGCTCAGCCTCGCGATCCTCACGCCGTGGGTCCTCTGGTACTGGCCCCGGTCAATGCGCCCGACCCATCGCGGCCTCATGGCGATGCGCGGGGTGGCACTGGTGGCCGCGCTGCTCTGCTACTACCACGCGGTCAGCGTGCTCCCGCTTGCCGAAGCGGTGCTGCTCAACTTCAGCGCGCCCATCTTCGTGCCCGTGCTTGGCTTTCTTCTGTTTCGATTCGCGCTCGACGGCAGGGTGCTGGCAGCGGTGTTGATCGGCTTTGCGGGCGTTGCCCTGATCCTCAAGCCCGGAACGGAGTTCTTTCAGCCCGCAGCCTTGATCGGAGCGGCCTCGGGCGTGCTCGGCGGGCTCTCCGCCGTCGCGATCTGGCGCATGCCGACCGACGAGAACCCGATCCGCATCGCCGTCTACTTCGCCCTGATCGGCATACTCGTGACGCTCACGCCGGTGCTGATGAATCCGACCTTGCCCCCGGCGGATGCCTGGCCCGGGCTGATCATGCTGGGCGTCTTCTCGACCGCCGCCCACGTTCTTTTCGCAAAAGGCAGCCTCATTGCGCCGACCGACCGGGTCGGCACCTTCATCTACACGTCGGTGGTCTTCGCCGCCGTGTTCGGCTGGTTGTTCTGGGACGAGGGCGTGGACTGGCTCATGGCAGGGGGCGCGGTGCTGATCGTCGCAGCCGGCGTGATCGCAATACGCGCCGGCAGGCCCGGACGCAAACAGGTGCCGTAGGAGGAGGAATGGCCGACCGGCAAGCGCGCCGGGTTCAGATCATGGCCATGCCGCCGTTGACGTGGAGCGTCTGCCCGGTGACGTAGCGGGCCTCTTCGCTCGCGAGGTAGACGCAGGCGGCGGCCACGTCGCTCCCCTCGCCGAAGCGCCCGGCGGGGATCGTGCCGAGCAGGGCCTCCTTCTGCGCGTCCGCCAGCGCGTCGGTCATCGCCGTCTCGATGAATCCTGGGGCGACGCAGTTGGCGGTGACGCCGCGCGCGGCTGCCTCGGCGGCAATCGCCTTCACCATCCCCGCGAGGCCAGCCTTGGAGGCGGCGTAGTTGGCCTGCCCGGCATTGCCGGTCGTGCCCACCACCGAGGTGATGAAGATGAGCCGCCCCCAACGCTGGCGGAGCATGCCGCGCAGGCAGGCGCGGGCGAGCACGAAGCCGGCGCTGAGATTGACGTCCAGGACCTCCTGCCAGTCCTCGTCCTTCATGCGGAGCGCGAGGCCGTCGCGGGTGATTCCGCCGCAATGGACGAGGATGGCGGGCGCACCTGCCGCCTCCGCCGCGCGTTCGGGCAGGGCCGCGAGGGCGGCGCGATCGGCGAGATCGCAGGGCACCGCATGGGCGCCCTCGCCCAACCGCGCAGCCAGCGCCTCCAGCGCATCCGCGCGCCGTCCGGAGAGCGCCACTGCCGCCCCCTGGCGGTGAAGGGCCTCGGCGATGGCTCCGCCGATACCGCCCGATGCGCCCGTGACCAGCGCCACCTTTCCCGACAGATCGAACATCCCTTGCCGCTCCCTGCTGCCGCTGCCTGCCGCGCCTAAGCCGTCCGCCCCAGCAGGGCATCGACCTCCGCGACGGTGCCGACCGCGCTTGCGCCAAGCGCCCGGTCGATACGCCTCGCCAGGCCGGTGAGCACCCGGCCGGCGCCGATCTCGATCAGCGTATCCACGCCCTCGCCCGCCATGTGAAGCACGCTCTCGCGCCAGCGAACCATCGTCGTCACCTGACGAACGAGCAGTGCCGGCACGTCGGATGCCTCGTGAACCGGGCGGGCGGTCACGTTTGAGACGACCGGGACGGCGAGCGGCATGAACGGGACCTCCCTGAATGCCGCCGCCATCGTCTCCGCTGCCGGCGCGAGCAGCGGCGAGTGGAAGGGTGCGCTCACCGGCAGCATCACGGCGCGCTTGATGCCGTGATCCGGCGCGAGCGCCACCGCGCGCTCCACCGCGGACGCCGTACCGCTGATGACGACCTGACCCGGTGCGTTGTCGTTGCCGACCACGCAGACCTCGTCCCCGGCGGCCGCCTTGGCGATTGCCTCTGCCTGGGCCAGATCGGCGCCGATCAGCGCGGCCATTGCGCCGGCGCCCACCGGGACCGCCTGTTGCATGGCCTCGCCTCGCAGACGAAGCAGGCGTGCCGCGTCGGCCAGCGCCAGGCACCCCGCAGCGGCAAGTGCGGTGTATTCACCAAGCGAATGGCCGGCGACGAAGGCAGCGCGCTCCTTGAGCCGCCAGGCGCCCTCGGCCTCGAGCGCGCGAACCACGGCGACCGAGACCGCCATGAGCGCGGGCTGCGCGTTCCGGGTGAGCGTGAGCTCGCTCTCCTCACCCTCGAACATGAGGCGGGAAAGGCTCTCGCCGAGGGCCTCGTCGATCTCCTGAAACACCGCGCGGGCGGCCGGAAACGCATCGTGAAGGTCGCGGCCCATGCCGACCGTCTGGGAGCCCTGACCGGGAAAGATGATGGCCGTCGTCATGCGGGAGACTTTCGCGCACCTGCGATCCGTTCGCGCGGGCCGCTACTGACCATGCGGCCCGGTACCTGTCAAGCGAGCAGGGAAGGTCGCCGCTCGCGGGCGTATTGGGCAGGCATTATGGAGAGGATCGCCATAGAGACCACGTCCACGGCCGGGGTCAACGTGGGGCAACGAACGACTCGTTCCTCCAATACATGTCCAAGAGTCGTCATGACGTCCTCGTGAACTTACCAATCGTCGATGGCGGAGTCGCTGAGAGCGACATGACCTGACGAAATAGTTATGCTTATAAGAAATATATCATATTGAGGAATACGCAGTATTGGCTTATTCGATTCTCATGATCGATTTGGATACCAAGCAACTCCGTTCATTCCTTTGTCTTGCAGTGGAGCGAAGTTTCTCTGAGGCGGCCCGTCAGCTCGGGTGCTCCCAAGCCACAATGTCGGTTCGTATTCAGAAGCTGGAGGAAACATTCGGGGTTCGGCTGTTCGACCGGGGTCCTCACGAGGTGAAGTTGACGGCCGAGGGGCGCGATCTGCTACCGGACATTCGGGCCCTCGTCGACATGCAAGACCGAATGTACGAGCGCACGCAGACAAGGCGGGTTATCGGCCAAATCAGGATCGGCATTGCCGAGAGTTACGAGGCGTCGCTTCTGCCGGGCCTCCTGAAATACATGCAGCAGAACTACGCCGCCGCGGAACTCGACATTACGTGCCGGCCGAGCTGGCGTCTGCAACAGTTGGTAGAGTCGCGCACGCTGGATCTTGCCGTCGTGACGTTGCCGGAGGAATCGCAGTCAGCCGTAGTACTCCGCCGGCCTCAGCTTCATTGGGTAGCCGCCCCGGAGCTGGCACTCGCTCCCTCGATGCCGGTACCCGTCGCCTGGCATCGGAACAAGTGCTTCTTCCAGGCCGCGGGAGCCGAGGCGCTCAAGAGCCAAGGCATCGCCTATCGCGAGGTGCTGCGCAGCGACGATTCGCGAGTCATTCAGGCCGCAGTCGAAGCAGGAACCGCCGTTACCGTCATGGCCGAAGGAACCGTGCCCAAGACATTGAGCGTGATGTCTGCATCTTCTCTCTTGCCGCCTCTGGGCGAGGCTTGCATCCAGTTGCTCGAAAGGCCGGGCTTGCAGTCGGAGGCGCCGGCGGTGGTCAAGCGAGAATTAATACGCGCATACCAGGCACCGACGACGCAGTTGGTCTGACAGGCGCTCCGCTCTTTCGGGAACAAGCACCAGGGCGACGGCGCCCTCCAGCGCGCCCGCTTGTCCTGTGGGCGGGCGTGATCGTCGCGTTCCCGGTCGCAGGCCTCGTGGTCGTCTCTGTCGGCCTGATCGTCCCCCTGACCCTGATCGACCACGCGAGCCATCGCGCCTACTGCGCTCCGGTCGAATTGTTGCGGGGAACGCGGGACATCCATTCCATCGCTCATGCCAGATGCGCTTGAGGCTGCGCTGAAGTTCGAAAATGGTATGGTACCTGCACGGTACCCGACGCAATGCGGACCACAGACCGTGACATGACATCTCCCCAACTATATCGAAATAGAGGAGATTATTCCGATGCGGGGGGTTGCATTTGTCTCTTCTAATTGATGCAATTACACCGACGCACGGACCGAAATAGGCGCCGATTGAGAGACCACTATTGTTAAATCTGACAAGCTCCGGTACACTTCATCAATTAGTCAGAATAGGACGGTCATAATGTCGAGAAAGTCGAACCGGAAGAGAGTCAATCGTCTCTCTCGACGCACGTTTTTGGCCGCCGCCTTGATTGCTGCCCTCATCGTCGCGGTCGGGGGACAGCAGGCGGCCGCCTCCGACGACCCGGCGGTCGCGTTCGTCCAGGGTGTCGGCAACGACGTCATCGCCATCCTCGGGGACAAGGCCAACAGCACCCTTGCGGAGCGCGAGGCCGCCTTCCGTGACATGATGGGCAGGGGCTTCGACATTCCGACAGTCACCCGCTTCGTGCTCGGGCGCCATTGGAAATCGGCGACCAATGAGCAGCGCGCGGAATTCTCAGCGATTTTCCTCGACTTCATCGCACGCGTGTACGCGAGCCGGTTCGATTCCTATTCCTACGGTGGCGAGCAGTTCACGGTGCGCTCCGTCATTGCCGACGAGAGCGGCGACACAATCGTGCAGGCAAAGGTCGCCCGGCCCTCCGGTGCCGATCCCGTGGAGATCGATTTCCGCGTACGCTCGAAGGACGGGAACCACAAGGTTGTCGACCTCTATGTCGAAGGCATCAGCATGCTGCTGACTCACCGGGCCGAGTTCAGCTCGGTCGTCAATCGCAAAGGCATCGACGGCCTGTTGAGCGAGATCCGTGCGCGCGTCGAGGCGCCGCTGGAGGACCCGGCGGAATAGCGCAGGGTGGCGGCCAACGCGGTGAAACGGCCCGGCTCCGCCTGCAATCGGCGACAGTGCCTGGCCGGAAAAGCTATTTCAGCTCGCCGAGCTGCTCACCGTCCAGGATCCGCTCATAGACGCCTCTATCGGTCAGCTCATGCCGCCCATCGCTTAAGGGGACGATATACTCACAAAATTCCTTTGGGTTGATCGGCAAAGTGGGGTAATTCGTGCACAATTTTCCCTGATCGTTGAAATAATATGTTCCTTTATAACTAAATGTCATACTGATGCTGTCCGGCTTCGCCTTCAATTTCACTGTTCCGTCCGGAGAAAAATATTCCGCCCCACTCACTCTCCGATTCTCGTCTCTGATGAGAATAGTCTTTCCCACGACCAGCTCCTGGACCTCGGCGACGGCCATCGCATTGGCCGGAGCAGCAGCGTCCAGAGCCCGTGGAGCCATCATTTGCGGCTGGCACGCCGCAACAGCGAAACTGAGGGCTGTAGCCGCCAAGCCGGCGGCTGCAATCTTCGCGAGACGAGCCATTCGATTACCTCCCATCGATCAGAGCAGACGAGGCATGCTTAACCATTCCAGTGTTGTTCTCAAGTCGGGCCGTGTAAATCAAGCTCTCCTCTAGTCACCTGACACTGAAGTTGAGATCATTTTCAATTGGCAGTGTCGTCACACTAAGTCGCTCTATTGTCGAAGAATGTGGTCGTGCAATATAGTTGTCTTTATGTGGCGAACTTCAGATTCAGGTGACTAGCCCGCATTTCTCGCCACGGTCATGGTCTGCGCGACGCTGTCCGGCCGACAGAGTAGGAACGGCGCGCAGCGCGATGTGGGGCATCGGGCAAGCGGTGTGACGCACACTGTCGGCCGGACAGCGCCGCCCTTCGGGTCGCGGCCAGGCGCCCGCCCGCGGCGTCACGGGCCTCAACCGTAGTCCCCGCTACGCTTTTCGGCCCGCTCCTGGCGGATCGAACGCCTGGCCGCGACGCAGGCCGTGACTGTGGTGAGAAATACGGGCTAACCCCAGCGACCTCCTGGCACGCCTGGTTGCAGATATTCCTCACTAGGGGGTCGAGCAGGGCCGCGTTCGCGACATCGAACGTGACCGCCTCGCCGTTCAGCGCCGGCACCTCGCGATCCTCGGAAAACAGCGCCATCCGCCGAGACCCCGACGTGCCCTCCACAATCTCGATCGAGCGGCACCACGCCGCGCGCTGGCCGTCGTTGATCTCGCCGACACAAAGAACGTGGGCGTAGCACCCGACGCGGCGTCACTTCAATCAAGGGTGTCAACGGCGGCGAGATTATGTACCGGCGCGGCGGCGTAAAAATGTACCACGGGCTCGGTGGTAGCTTGTCCGCGTAGTCCATGGGAGGGACCCGCGCGCGGGTCGACGCGCCCTGTGCGCGGCTGGCGGCGGCCCGCGCGTGGGTGGGGCCTATGGGCCCACGGGGACAAGCGGGGGGTTATTCGGACGGGCGCTGGCGTCGCGATCGGCTCTGCCTGAGCCGGTAGCTGTCTGCGTTCATCTCCAGGATATGGACATGGTGGGTGATGCGGTCGAGCAGCGCGCCGGTGAGGCGCTCGCTGGCGAAGACCGTTGTCCATTCCTGGAAGGGCAGGTTTGAGGTCACGATTGTGGCGCCGTTTTCGTAGCGCCGGCTGAAGACGTCGAACAGCAGTTCGCTTCCGGTCTGCGAGAGGGGCACGTAGCCGAGCTCGTCGACGATCAGGAGATTGACCCTGGCGAGCTGGTCCTGGAGGCGGAGGAGCCTCTTCTCGTCGCGCGCCTCGATCATCTCGTGGACCAGGTGAGAGGCGGTGGTGAAGCGCACGGAGAGGCCCTTCTGGCAGGCGGCAAGCCCGAGGGCGAGCGCGACATGCGTCTTGCCGACGCCTGACGGAACAGCCACACACTGCCCGATACCAGGGCGGTCCGACGAAGATCCACTACCCCTTCCACCCCCGCACGGGCCAGCGCGTGGAAGTGGTTCGGCGCCACCGCTTCAAGGGGACCATGATCTACGTCGTCCGCCAGCCGGATGGCACGCTGGCGCAGATACCGACCTGGATGTGCTTTCCAGACGCGGCGGCGATGACGGTGACGGATCAGCCGCGGATCGCGCTGGACGCCCTGCGCGACCTCCGTTCGGACATCGACGCTGTTCTACCATCGCCCTCCCGCATGGATTTGGGAGGGCGACATGGGAAGACAGGGAGAGCTGTTGGAACTACTGGAGCCGGGTCCGGCACTCACGCCGGCGATGCGAGGGGCGGTAATCCCGATACTGGCGGCGCTGCTGCTCGAAGCGGCAGCGAACCCGACGGAGGACATGGCGGACGGGACGGCCACGGAGAAGGAGGCGGGCGATGAACAAGATCGCGCCTGACCATCTGGCGCGCGAAAAGTCACCGCGTCCTGCACCGCGGCCGTCACCTGGCGCTCCGGAAAGTCCTCCAGCAGGCGCAGCACCTGGATGTATTCGCGCTTGCCGCGCGGCCCGAAGCGGGCTTCGAGGAGGCGGCGCAGCGTGTCGAAGGCCGGATCGAGCTTCCACCCCCGCAGCGGCGCCGCCTGGTCCAGGGCGCCCGGCTTCCTCTCCAGCAACGACAGATAGTGCAGCGGGTCGTAGACGACGTCGCCGCGGACATAGGAGCGCCTATGGCGGGCGACGATCTCGGCGCCGAGCGCGAGGCTCGACCCGGTCGACATAGCCCTTGACCGTCACCTTCTTGTGGGCGTGCACCGCCGGCGCCGAGTAGTCCACCAGCCGGTAGCGCACCAGGGCCGTCGACGAGACCTGGCCCGGCACATGCTCGCAGGCCTCGAAGGGGACGGCGGGCAGATCGCGCAGGGCGTCGAGATCGGCGAGCAACGCCGCCGCCCGGTCGCCTGCCTCCAGCGCGTCGAGCCGCTCCAGGCAGCGCGCCATCAGCCGCTCGTTCAGGACCGACAGGTCGTGCACCTTCGGGATCGGCACCATGAACCGGCGCCGTGCCGCTGCCGTCTTCACCAGGGCCTCCACCTTCCCCTTGTCGTTGCCTTTGCCGGGCCGGCCGAAGCGGTCGCGGAACAGGTAGTGCGACTGAAGATGTGAGAACGCCTGCGTCCTGCGGCGCGTGATCAGCGTTGACCGAATCGAAGCCGATCCCCAGGATCCGCGCCACCGCAAGGGTGGTGTTGTCGTAGAGGATCGAGCGCGGATGTACCCCGCCGAGGAAGGCGAAGGCGCTGCACGGCGCCGCCTGGCCGTCGCCTCGGAGCGTCTCCCGGTCGGATAGCCTTGACCGAACGCACCAGGGCCGTCGACGAGACCTGGCCCGGCAATCTCGCAGTTGAGAGCGCCGCCGCCCGGTCGCCTGGGCGTCGAGCCGCTCCAGGCAGCGCGCCATCAGCCGCAGGAACAGCTCGGCACCATGACCTTCTCCCGGGCTGCGTTGCCTTTGCCGGGCCGGCCGAAGCGGTCGCGGAACAGGTAGTGCGACTGAAGATGTGAGAACGCCTGCGTCCTGCGGCGCGTGCCGTCCCCCAGGATCCGCGCCACCGCAAGGGTGGTGTTGTCGTAGAGGATCGAGCGCGGAACCCCGCCGAGGAAGGCGAAGGCGCTGACATGGCCGTCGAGGAAGGCCTCGGTCGTCTCCCTCGGATAGGCCTTGACGAACCAGACGTTGGAATGGGGCAGGATCAGGCAGAAGAAGGCGACCTTCTCCCGCTGCCCCCGCAGCTCCACCACCGCCTCGCCGAAGTCGACCTGGGCATGGCCCGGCGGGTGATGCAGTGGAACGAAGGCCTCGCGCGTCGATTGCCGCCGGGAACGCACATAGTCCTTCACGATGGTATAGCCGCCGGTGAACCCGTACTCGTCCCGCAGCCGCTCGAAGATCCGGTGCGCCGTGTGGCGCTGCTTGCGCGGCACATCCGGATCCGTGTCCGCCTCCAGGATCGCGTCGACGATGCCGGTGAACCCGTCCAGCTTGGGCCGCCTGACCGGCTTCGTCCGGCGGTAGCCCGGCGGCGCCGAGTAGCTCAGCATCTTCTTCACCGTGCGACGGTCGATGCCGAACCGACGGCCCGCCTCGTGATGGCTCAAACCCTCGTCGACAACCGCCAGTCGAACCGCCGCATAGAGCTCCACGCCGTACATCCCCCGCCCCTCGTCGCAACCGACAAAGGACCATGGTTGGCGCATTTTTGCGCCGCCGCGACCGGACCGTCCGGTCGCTCCGCGTGGAGCATTATTCCTCCGCCGTTAACACAAGGGGGACAGCTCGGCATTACAGACAGTTGCAAAGGGGCAATACACAATAATCCGCCACTTTCATGGCCGATAAGCCGCCGAATTGGCCGAATGACGTGACGAGTTGCGCAAGTCGGGATTGTGTTCGTGCGGACCGGGTGAGAGGAGGCGGGTGTGCTGCCCTATGTGCGCGGCATCATCTCCAGTTGCGAGGTCATCGACCTGGGCACCCCCCTCGAAGTCGTGCTGTCGAATTCATATCCGAAGCTTCTCAGTCAGACTGCACGCTCCGTGGACTATGCTCTGCGTCGAGCGGGAGGCCATTGCGAGATGCGTTCGGTCTGAACCGCGCCGGGTTGGGCGGAGGCCATTTTGTTTGAGTCACGCCGCCATATCTGACTGCTCCAGCATGGCGTAGTGGCGTTCCTCGGCTTCGGCCGCCGGGATGTTTCCGATGGGCTCCAGGAGCCGCCGGTTGTTGAACCAATCGACCCATTCCAGAGTAGCGAGCTCGACGGCCTCGAATGAGCGCCATGGCCCGCTCCGGTCGATCGCCTGTGGACGAAGCCGGAGTCAGAGAGCTGCCTGATCTCGCCTACTCTACCGCACCCGCTTTAGCGCCGTCCGGGTGAAGTCGCCGACGTCGAGGTCGGTCCCGAACTCGTAGTCCGTCCAACGCAGCACGGTGCTCTTTCCCGTGAGATGGTTCGTCATCGTTATCTCGCCGCCCCGCCAATAGCGATCGAGATATTTCTCGTAGTCTTCGACGGCCATCGTCTTGAGATGCTCGTCCCTGCGGTCGAAGAATTGGACCTGCATGGTACGAAGCTCCTCCTGGTCGAGCCAGACCAGTTGACGGGAATAGCCTGAATCCTTGCTGAGCGGGATGCGCTCCAAAACGGTGCATTCGAGCTCGCCACAGGACTCGTCGCGCAGGTGTCGGTGAGTGTATTTCTCGATCTCGACGGCGCTCAAGTTCTCGTATGAGAATTCGCTGCCCATGAAGGAGCCGGACTGCTTCGAGGAACTGATGCGCTTGACCCGTTTCAGGGCGGGAAGATAGAGCCACTGCTCGTCCGGCTCGTCCTTATGGGCGTGGACGAGAAACGCGGTTCCCCGGACATCGCGCGGGCGGTCGAACACGAACAAGGTGCGATCGCCGTCTCCCTCGACCTCGATCACTTTCAGGCGGAGTTCGCGCTGGCTTTCCTGCCCCCGTTTGTTGCGCAGTATCATGGTCAGGCTTGCGGTGAAATTGCCGAAACCATTTTGGCGTTCGCGGGCTTCGGTTGCGATCTTGAGCCCGGCTTCCTCGGCACTGTCGGCCGCGCGACCGACCGAGGGTTCGACCGCCCAGGCCGCAATGGCAAGAACGATCCCGGACAAGGCAAGCATTGGGTGGGGGAGAGCGACGCGCATCACCGTTTCCTCCTGTCGGCGGCCATCAGAAGAGCGGGCAAATCGGGAAATCGACGGCGGGGCCCAGGCGCCGGCAGGGCCATTTCACCTCCTCCACCTTCGCCCGGACCTCTGCGCACATGGTAGCACGATTCCTGCCCGGCGCATGAAAGCCCCGCCCGGCGACGGCCATTCCCGCGCGGCAAAGTCCACATGGCGGCCGTTCTCCGAGCCTTCACGCAGTGGTCCGATTCAGAAGTTGTAGTCCAGGTTCACCCCGATGAAACTATCGCGCCGCACATCGTATACGACGTCGTCCTCGGCGATCCCGAAATAGGCGGTGCTCTCCACATGCAAGGACCAGCTCTCCGAGAGGCGGCGCTTGAATTCAGTGCTTAGAACACGACTGCTGTTGTCGAGTGAGGCCAGAACGCTGACGGTGAATTCGGTGCTCTGTTCATCGTTCAGCCCGAGACGCGCAGCAAGGAGTATGTCGTTCTCGAACGCGTTGGTTGCCCATCGGCCTCGCCCGTCGCGAGCCCATTCGGCGATCAGGCTCAGATCAGCGTCCGAGTCCCACACGGCATTGATCGTGTATTCGCCCCCCACGATGAAAGCCGCGTAGTCCTCTTCCTCGTATTTGAGGTATCGATCCAGGCGGCGGTTCTGCGCGCCGGCGCGGTGGATGGCTTCCAGCTTGAGAAGCCACGGGCCTGTGGTGAGCTGGGAATCCAGACCGAATTGGAGGATCTGCTCGTAATGCGGCGCGAGAACCAATTCAGAGCCCACCAGCGCCGGCAGAAGGGTGGGCTCGCGGCTCGTGCCGTCGAACACGCTAAGCCCGACGTCGAGCGGCCCGAAGCTACCGCCGTAGCGGCCGGCGAAATCGAGATGCCACTCTTCCGATGCGGACTCGTACGATGTCAAATCGTGGTCCACGACGAGCCCGGCACGCACGCGGCTGTGCCGGCCCGGGAGAGTGCGCGGCCGGTGCCAGGTCAGCCCGAACAACTCCAGCGCCCCCCAGTCTCCCGACCAGGTGAGATGGACCATGGGCTGACCCATCTTGGTCTTCTCGTCTGGCTGTTCAACGAGGTCGGTCTGGTTGACGATATCGACCAGGGATCGCGATTCGACGACGCCCCAAAAGACCCGATCGACGCCTAGACGCAGCTCCCATTCGTCTTCGCCGACATCGCCGTACAAGAGAAGAAAGGCCTCGCGAAGATCCGCGTGGGTGCGGTCGGGATCTCCGGCGTCGTATCGAAAAAAGGGCGTGATCGTAATGCTTCTGCCCTCGCCGTCTTCCATATAGACCGTTGCCTCCGCGGCAAAGCCGCTCGCATGCGAGCGCTGGCCGGGATGCGCGGCAGTCTCGGGGTAGAGCCGGGTTTCCGGGGAAAGACGCCCGGAAACCTCGATTAGATCGGCGATCCCGTTGTCGGCATGCGCTCCCGTTGCAAGCACCGGAACCAGTAGCCACAACAGCACCGAGAGAAGGACGAGGCGGCGCGCAATCATCGCCCCCCCCCACCGCCGGCACGCGCGGAGAACACGCTCGCAAGAGCGGGGCGCCCAGTCTTATCCGGTAGCATGACTATAAGGAACCCGGCACGACACGCGGCGCCGATCCGTCCGAAGGCCTTCACAAGATATCGCTCCAGGGAACCGCACTTGCCAGACGTGTTCAACTGCCCTCCCCATTTCCTTTCTTTTAACCGCTCGAACACCATCAGCAACGGCGGCAAGAACAGGAAATCTGCCAGTAGAGTGACGATAACGGTTGCTCCCACGAGCAGACCAAGCGCCTGGTTGGTCGCAATCCCCGACGCCCCGAACACCATGAAGCCCAGCGCAAACACGACGGTCGTCGCCAATAGCGCCTTGCCCACGGTGCGGAAGGCGGTTTGAACGGACTCCGCCGGCAACAGCCCGCTCTTTCTGGCCCTTATGTATTTGGTCATGAAGTGGATCGTCTCGTCAACAATGAAGCCGAACGCTATAGCGGTGACCACCGCCGCTGCGTTTCCGACCTCTCCCACCGCATACCCCCACAGACCCATCGCCAGGGCGGCCGGAACGAAAATGGGTATCAAACTGATCAGGCCGAGTCGCACGCTCCTGAAGATGAAGACCAGGAGCAGGGAGACGATGCCCATCGCGGTAATGGTACCGATCAGCTTGTTTTTTTTATTCTTCTGAATCGAATGAGCAGCGACAATCGAAACTCCAGCGGCCCCGGATTCCAGACCAGGAGCATTTTGCCGCAACCAGGCTTGCGCGCGATCGTCGAGCTCTATCTTCTCATTGGTGGAGAGACTGCTCAACACGACCGTTGCACGCGTTGCCGAGCGTTCAACGTCGATAAAATTGTTCAAGTCGAGACCCACCGGCAAAGAGAATTCGTAAAGCAGCAGATACTGTGCGGCAAGTTCGGCGTTGTCCGGAACGCTGTAAAAGTCCGGATCGTCCCCATTCACATTCTTGTTCAAGCGCTTCATGATGCCGGAGATTGCGAAGACGTGGGCGACTTCCGGCTGCGCTCGATACCACTCCGCGAAAGCATCCACCTGGCTTAGGTATTCGACATCCGTGATACCGCCCTCCTGCCCGGAGACGAGCGAGTACTCGAATGCTTCGACGTCAGTGAAATTCCTGCTTATGAATTCTGTGGACCGCCGGAACTCGTAACTTTCGCCGAGAAGCTCCAGCCAGTTTTCCTTGAGTTCGATCCGAGACGTGCCGGCCATAAGCGCAACAGATAAAACAGCGAAAGAGCACAGAGGATCACGCGGTTGGAAACGATAAACCGCCCGAGACGATCGAAATAGTCCGCTCTCTCCGCGCCCGCGGGCCGACTACGCATGGGCATAACTGACAAAATTATGGGCAAAATCGTCACCGCGTAGACGAAGGCGCACAACGAGCCGAAAGCCACCATGTTACCCATGACCTGAAACGGTGGCATTTCCGAGAAATTCAGGCTGAGGAAACCGATTGCAGTGGTGACCGACGTGAGGAAAACAGGCCACACGTTGAGCTCCATAGAATGGATCGCTGCTTGTTTACGGTCCATTCCTTGGCGCAAACCCGCCAGCATTGCCTCTATGACGTGTACGGAATGTGCGACCGCGATCGCCATCAGAACGAATATTGCAGCAGCGCTCTCACCGAACAGCGTCATGCCGCTCCAGCCGACAAAGCCGACCGCGGATACGATGACGGCAATGATCATCAAGACAATCGCAACTGTCCCCCATATCGAGCGCAGCAAAACAATGACGACGAGCAGCATCGTCCCAAGCGCGATGGGCCCGAGGATGCCAAACTCGTCGCTCAGTGCGTCGCTCATGGCACGATTGAGGGCGAGCTCGCCAGTAATATGGTAGTCGATGGTCGAATACTTTGCCCGAGCCTCGGCGGCAGCATCGTAGAGGAAGTCGACAACCTCTACTTTAGCCGGTTGTCGATCTTGCCGATCATCGGGAAGCGCGATACTGACAACCAACCCGGCCACGTGACCGTCCCGGGAAATGAAGCGCCCGGCAATCTCCTCCGTATCGAGCGCGATTCTCTCTATTCGTTCTACGTCACTATCGCTCAGGGAACCGGCGTCGTCGATAAGTGGCTCGACAATCAGCTCGTCCTCTAAGCCTTCGCTATGGGAATAGTTTGCAATTGAATCAACGCGGGTGACATAGGGCGTTCGCCAAAGCTGTTCGGTCAGCTCTTCTATGGCGACGAGCGTTTCCCGCGTGAAGATGGTGCCGCTCTGCGGCGCGACGGCAACAAGCGCGGTGTCGGAGATAGCGTAGGTGCCTTCCAACTGATCGAGCGCGACAATGTGTGGGTCATTCTTTTTGAAATGATTCCGAACGTCGACATCGACAGATACCAAGTACTGGGCACCCGCGGCGACCCATGATGAGGGCTATGCAGGTCTCTAAATTCATTTCAACATGCCGTCTTGTGGGCAGACTTCAGGCGATGAAGCCCGACATCGGGAGCATTTGCGTGTCCAGTATCCCAGCCTACGGCCCCCTCGTTCATCACTCTTTCGGGCGCGCCCGCTGAGTTTGCGGCACTCGAACGGATGCGCGAGGCCGTTACCGCCCTTGTGTCGCTCGACGGCACGATGCCAGCGTTGGGGGCCGGGGAGGAAGGCCATACAGGTGGGGGCAACATTCGACGTAGTGCAGGCTTTGTCGACGCCCGCGGCCATGATCCTCTCGCGCCGACTCCCCGGCCGTCCAGCGAAATTCGTCAGCCCCCACGGCATCGGGGTCTTGCGGCTGTTTGTTAGGCGATGTGAAACACAATGGGCTATAATTTGGATCAGGAGGCGCGCGCGGTCGGTAACAGCGTGCTTCGTGCTCACCGTGATCCGGTACGATGTGGATGGGTATCTGATGCCCCGTGAACACACGCCGTCGTGCGCTCCGGGCTGAGGGGCCTTGCTATGCAGAAGCCTCTACATAGGCAGCAAACGCCGCAATACGTGGGCGACGATTGCGGCGTCGGGAGCGACGAACTCTCTCTCTTCCCATTTCCCGAGGGATGGTATTCTGTCGACAGCCGCCGCTCGATAACGAAGAGAAGATTGATCCAAAAGCAGCGGCTTGGGCAGGACATCGTCGCCTGGTGCGACAATGAGGGGACCATCTGCGTAGCCCAGTCGGTATGCCCTCATCTGGGCTCCTCTTTGGGTCCTGCCGCCGGCGGACGCGTGCGCGATGGCCATCTCGTCTGTCCCTTTCACGGCTTCACCTACGATGTCGCCGGCAACTGTGTTGCGACTCCCTATGCCGCGCCGCCGGCATCGGTGAGGCTGAAGGTCTTCGACACGCGGGAAATCCTGGGTCTCGTCTTCGCCTGGTGGAGCATCGACGGACGCCCGCCGCAATGGGACCTTCCCAAAGAGCCGCCGGCTGGAGGCGAGTGGAGCGACCTGGAACTCCGGACCCTCCGATTCCCCGGCCATCCCCAGGAGACGACGGAAAACTCGGTAGACCTGGCCCACCTGCGGCATGTGCACGGCTATGACGATGTGAAGGCTGCCGGATCGACAACGGCGGACGGCGCAGTACTCGTGAGTCGCTTCGATTTCAGGAGTCGCCGCCGCATTGCAGGATTTACCGACATCATCTACGACTTTTCAGTCACCGCTTACGTCCATGGGCTGGGTTACTCGTTCGTCGACATCCGTGAGAACACGATCGGCATGGACTCTCGCCTGTGGATTCTGGCGACGCCGGTCGACGGCACGTTCATCGATCTGGTTCTGGCCGGACAAGTCCGGGAAATACGAAAGCCCAAGCGTCTGATCGCAGGCCTCGGATTCCTGCCGGTGACGTTGCGCACCAGGATCATGAACAAAATGTTGATTTTCATGCAAAAGCGGGATGTTCTCTAGGATGTCGAGATCTGGGGACGGAAGAGCTACCGACCTCATCCGCGTTTGTGCCGCTCCGACGGTGCCATCGGCAGATATCGGCGCTATTGCAAACAGTTCTATCCGCATGGCGACAATAGTGGCGATCGTTGGTAGCAAAGACGATCCAACGACAAGCATCAATCCAGGATATTCGCGCCGCGCGCCGCCCTCATGCTCGCGTCCAGACGCCGGCGCGATACGGACGTCTACCGTCGTCCGCCTTGCGTATCGGCCCGCTTCCTGAGGACCGAGAGCCTGGACGCAACGACTGCGGCTCGACCCTCCGCATTCCGCCCCCGGACCGCATTGAGGCCGAATGACCGACCGGCCACGGCGCCGGCTCTGACCCCCTTCAACTGCCCCCATTTCACCAGCGCAGGGGGCAGTCGGCGGACAATCATATTGACCGAAACATAGTATTGATATTACTAATATGCCATGTCCGATGTCGATACAAAGCTCCTGCGCTCGCTGGCCCGGCGCGGGCTGCGCGGCGTGAAGCTGGTGATCTCCGACGACCACAAGGGCCTGAAGGCCGCCGCGACCCGGATCCTCGGCGCCACATGGCAGCGCTGCCGCGTGCACTTCGCCCGCAACCTGCTGGCCCATGCCGGCAGGCAGGGCCGGCGCGTCGTCTCCGCCTTCGTCGCCACCGCCTTCGCCCAGGAGGACGCCGACAGCGCCAAGGCCCAGTGGCGCCAGGTCGCCGACCAACTCAGGCCCAAGGTGCCCAAGCTGGCAGTTCTCATGGACGAAGCCGAGCACGACGTCCTCGCCTACATGAGCTTCCCCAGGGAGCACCGCCAGAAATTGCATTCGACCAACCCGATCGAACGGCTCCATGCCGAGGTCAAGCGCCGCACCAACGTCGTCGGTATCTTTCCCAACGAAGCCGCTATCACACGGCTCGTCGGTGCCATCCTTCTCGAGCAGAACGACGAGTGGGCCGTCTCAAGGAGATACATGACGCTGGAATCCATCGCTCCGCTGCGCGATGGTGTCCCCATCACGCTGCCCACCGTGGCAGCCTGAACGTCCCGGCCCTACCCGCCGGGAGCCGCGTAGAGCGCAACGCTCTTACACCACGCGCCGGGACACGATCCAAACACGCTCTGCGGTCTCGCAGCGTTGCCTGTCGGGAAGCGATCTGCAGCGCCAACGAACGGGTCATTCTGAGCGCTGTCTCGTCCGGAACGGCGGTCACTGTCATGGCAGAGGGCTCGATTCCCGAAGGATTGCAGGTCGTCTCCGCTGCGCAGGCTCTGCCGCCGCTGGGGCGGGCCCACATTCAGCTCCTGCAGCAGTCGGCCCCACAATCCGAGGCAGCGCGGGTCGTGAAGCGGCAAATCGCCAGCCTGCATCCGGGCTCCTGACCGCCATCGGATTAGCGAGCTGGAGTCCTCGGCCGCGCAGACGACGACTTTGGAGAGGAGTTCCGGTCAGCGCTCGCGGCGCCAGCGAATGTTGTCGAGCGCGAGGCGGGCACGGACGCCGAGGTCGCAGAAGGGTGCCGGCGGCAGCGGGGCGGGCGTGCCCTGCTCCTCCATGTCGGCGATGAGCGGGTTGTCCTGGCCGGTGGCCATGTCCGCCGCGAGCACGCCCGAGATGGTGCCCTTGGTGACACCGACCGCGTTCTGGCAGACCGCGGCGAACGTGTGGGGGCCGACCTTGCCGAAGCCCGGCGCATGGTTGCGCGAGAGGCAGACATAGCCGCGCCAGGTGTGCTCGATCTTGACATCCGGCAGCATTGGGAAGCGCGCCTCGAAGGCCCGCTGGTGGTCGCGGCGGATCGTCTCCATCTCGGCGTCCGAGCGCCTGAGCCTCGGCGCGTAGAAGAAACGCTGGCGGACCAGGATGCGCCGGTCGGTCGTGTAACGCAGAGTGACGCCGACGTGGGAGTTGGCCGGCGTCAGCCCCCAGTCCTCTACACCGCCGAGCGCCCGGTGCTCCGCCTCGGTAAGAGGCCGGGTCAGGCTGCCGTGGGCCGCGAAGGTCAGGAGGGTGCCCTTGAAGACCGAGAATTGGGGCGCATAGCCGTTGACCGCGAGCACCATGGCCTCAGCGTCGACGGCGCCGCCGGGGGTTACCGCGCGCACGCCGTTCCGCTGCTCGACCTCCATGACCGGCGTGTGCTCGTGCAGCGTCACGTTCTCGGGCAGCGTGGCGGCGAGGCCCTTGGTGAGGCCGGCAGGGTTGAAGAGCCGCCCGCCCGGCGTATAGAGCGCCACCGAGTGATAGGAGGTTCCGAGGGCCTTGCGGAGTTCTGCGGCGTCGAGCCAGCGATAGGGCTCGCCGAGCGCCTCCATCGTGCGTGCGAAGGGCTCCAGGATCTTCGTGCGCCCGAGGTCCGTGACGGCGGCGTGATACTTGCCGCGATGGGTGTAGCCGCAGTCGATCCCGTGCTGCGCCACGCATGCGTCGAGATGGTCGATCGCCGCCCGGCTGAGGCGGATGTAGCCATGAGCGCCTGACAGCTCATCGAACGCGCCGCCGACATTGTGCGGCAGGTCGATGGCGAAACCGGAATTGCGCCCGGACGCGCCTTCGCCCACCTCGTGGGCGTCCAGCAGCACGACGTGGTCGTCGGGCCGGTTCTCGGCCAGCCTGCGCGCCGCGGCGAGGCCGGTGAACCCCGCGCCCACCACCAGCCAATCGGCGCGCACGTCGCCCTTGAGCGCCGGCGCCGGCGCACGCGGTGGCAGGATGCGGCTCCACCCGTTGGTGGCGTCTTCCTTGGGTAGAATCTTTACCGCCATGCGCCGGCCTCCGCTCCCGTGCTCGTGCCCGCCCGCTTATCCCACTATACGGGCCATTTCTAGTTCGCGTTCGGGATAAAGAGGCGCTCGCCGTCGATGGTGAAGCCGTCGATCGCCGCCTGGCCGGCGGGCGAGATCAACCACACGGCGAAGCGCCGGGCAGCCTCGGCCTTGACGTGCGGGTGCGTCTCCGCGCTTACGAGGGTGACGCCATACTGGTTGCGGAGCCCCGCATCGCCCTCGACCAGGAGGCGCAAGTCGAGCCTGCCCCGCATCGAGAGCCAGGTGCCGCGGTCGGCGAGCGTGTAGGCCTCCATCATGGAGGCAGTGTTGAGCGTCGCCCCCATGCCCTGGCCGGCCTCGCGGTACCAGGTGCCCGACGCGCCCGTGGGGTCCACCCCGGCGGCCGCCCAGAGCGCGCGCTCGCGCCGGTGGGTGCCGCTGTCGTCGCCTCGGCTGACGAAGGGCGCCTCCGCCGCCGCGATCTTGGCGAGCGCCGCCGCCGCCTCGTCCGCACCCGCGATCCCGGCCGGGTCGCCCGCGGGGCCCACCACGACGAAGTCGTTGTACATCAGGTCGAAGCGCGCGCTGCCGTAGCCCGCCGCCACGAACGCCTCTTCGGAGGGCTTGTCGTGCACCAGGAGGAGGTCGGCATCGCCGTTCCGCGCAAGCCGCAACGCCTGGCCGGTGCCGACCGCGACGACGCGCACCTCGATCCCGGTCTCGGCCTCGAACAGCGGCAATAGACGGTCGAAGAGGCCGGCGTTCTGGGTGGACGTGGTGGAAGCGACGGTGATGAAGTCGCCGGCGCGCGCCGCCGGCATTGCCAGCACGATCGTGAGCGCCGCCGCCGCGAGCCAGGCAAGGAGGCCGCGCGCGCGGGTGCGTCGGCTCGGGGGAAGGGATCGCACGCCAGGCGCTCTCGCGTGGCTTAGAGCGCGTCCGTCTTTGACGGACGCGCGACAGGCCGCGCCCGCGCAAGCGCCGGCCACAGGCCGGCTGCCGTGAGCGACAAAAGAGCGAGAGCGTTTCCGTGCCAAACGGAAACGCTCTACGCGCGGGCCGTGGGCGGGGTGAGCTCGCGGCGCTCCCACCAGAGCAGCTCGCCCCGCAGGAAGGCGCTGGCGAGCTCGTTCTCCGGCCCGGCAAAGAACGCTGGCGCTGCCGCATGCTCCAGCACGCGCCCGCGGTGCAGGAACATCACCTCGTCCGCAAGCCGGCGCGCCTGGCCGAGATCGTGGGTGGTCATGATGATCTTGGTTCCCTCCTGGGCCATGGCCACGATCGCGTCCTCTATCACGTGGGTCGCCGCAGGGTCGAGATTGGCGGTGGGCTCGTCGAGGAAGAGCACCTGGGGCTTGAGCGCCCAGGAGCGCGCCAGCGCCAGCCGCTGCTGCTCGCCGAAGGAGAGCACGCGCGCCGGCACCCGCGCGAAGGCGCCGAGCCCGGTGCGCTCCAGCGCATGGGCGATCAGCCGCCGGCGCTCCGGCCGGGGAATACGCCGCAGGCCGAGCGCGAAGTCGATGTTGGCGGCGACCGAGCGGCGCAGCATGACCGGGCGCTGCATCACCATCGCCTGGAAGCGCTGCGCATCGCGCCCGGCCGCGCCATGCCACAACACCGCCCCCTCGCTGGGTGCGATCAGCCCGTGGCAGAGGCGGAGCAGAAGGCTCTTTCCCGCGCCGTTGGGGCCCAGGACGATCGTCTTCGGCCCCTCGGCGATGCGCACCGAGACCTCCTTGAGCAACCGTTGCCGGTCGCGCTCGAAGCTCACGCCCTGAAGCTCCAGCGGCAGGATGGAGGCCGCCGTCATCGCGGCCACCCCTGCGCCAGGGTGCCGCGCAGGAGCGCTGCGGCGGTGCTGACGGCGATGGAGAGCCCGACCAGGACAATGCCGAGGCCGAGCGCCAGCGCGAGGTCGCCCTTGGAGACCTCGAGCGCGATCGCCGTGGTCATGACGCGGGTCACATGGTCGATGTTGCCGCCGACGATCATCACCGCGCCGACCTCGGCAATGGCGCGGCCGAAGCCCGCGAGCACGGCGGTCAGCAGGCTGTAGCGCCCGTCCCAGAGCAGCGCCGTCAGCGCGCGCCGCGGCGTCGCGCCGAGGGAGCGGAGCTGCTCCTCGTACTCGCTCCACAGGTCCTCGATCACCTGGCGGGCGAGGGCCGCGACGATGGGCGTCACCAGCAGCACCTGGGCGATCACCATGGCGGTCGGCGTGAAGAGCAGGCCGAGCACGCCGAGCGGGCCTGCGCGCGAGAGCACCAGGTAGACCACGAGGCCCACCACCACCGGCGGCAGACCCATCAACGCATTGAGCAGGACGACGACCGCGCCCCGGCCGGGGAAGCGGAAGAGCGCCACGGCGGCGCCCAATGGCAGGCCGATCGCGCTCGCCACCGCCACGGCGCCGATGCTGACCTGGAGCGAGAGGAGCACGATCTCGCCCAGGTCGCTGTCGAGATGGTAGACGAGGGAGAAGGCCGCCGCGAAGGCCTCGGCGATATCGGTCACGCTGGCGCCTGCCGCCCGCTATGGTGAAACCCGGCCGCCGCCAGGGCATAGGCGGCGGCGGCCATGGTCCCAACAGCGGCTGCGGAACGCAACCGCCGGTCACGGCGCCGATGCGGGCGGGGAGGGAGACTGTGCGCTGCTGCGCTCGTGTCCCCTTGCCACGTCATGGCCGGGCTTGTCCCGGCCATCCACGTGTTTGCTCGGAGTTCAACGGACCTCGCTGAGCGAGATGCCCGGAACAAATCCGGAGCCATTTGCGCGCTGTTCCTTTAGTGAATTGTAATACTTGAATAAATTTTCTCGTCTCCTAGCTTGAGGCGCAGGATTTACAGGATCAGTCATCAAACCGAATGCGATTTTATTCAAACTGAGGTCTCTTGCTGTCGGAGTGCGGCGGCAGATTACCATTTCAAGCCGAGACCGGCAGCCGGTCACGAGGCGCTCGGCGACGGCCGACCCCTGCTCGACCGCTTGCGCGAGCGAATGCGGCCGAGCGTGGTTGAGCTGCGGATCGCAGTCGAACCCGAAATTCGCAGCTATGGTGGTGCCGGGCGACGAAGGGCGCCAGGAATCACGTGGTAGGGTGCGCATTCGCCTAGGCCATCCGCGGCAAGCCGCCACCCGAGCGGCGGTGCCCGGCGCCGCCGAACAGGGCCTCGAAGAAGTCGCTGAACTCGCCGGCCTCGGTGTAGCCGCCGCCGGAAAACCCGACATCGGGCTGCCAGGCCGGCGGCAGACGGAACTCCTGCCCCGCCTGCCAGTCGGCGCCGACCCGCCCGGTCATTGTTCTTGCGCGCGGCCTGCCGTTCCTGTTCCTGCTTGAAAGGTCCCGCCGCGAGAATGCGGACTGGTCAGGACCGCTTCGACCGGTCGCAAATCTCAAGTCGACAATGCGTACGAACAAAGTCTCGCCACGCAGGTACTGGAAGGCAGACAGGCATCGATGTTTCGAGCCTGAGAAATTCAGCCTCCGTCGTCTCGACCGCCAAGCCCGTCCAATGTCCGCGCGGTGTCCGCCATCTTCGCGATCGCGATGTCGCTGTCCAGTCCGCTCGTTCCCGCCAGGAACACGCTTGGGCGAAAGCCCCCCAATGACCGAAGTTCCGACGACGCTTGCTTCAGGTACGGCTCCAGTTTCCGCCTGCCGTCTTGCACGACGTCTTCCAGTGTTGTCCTGTCGGGAATTTCGGCCATGAGACGGTCGAAGAACTGGCGCTTGAACGCAACCAGTTCGTCATCTCCGGCGAGCTGGCTGTAATCGTGCGCAAGATGTCGGCGTCCCTGTTCGAGTACGCGCTCGCAAACGTGCGCAAGTCTTTCATCATCGTCGCTAAGCGCCTTTCGCTTGGTCGCTTTCTCGATGATCGAGCTCATCACTTCGCCGCTCAGGGATCGAAGCGAGATGTCTGCGGCCAGCGTTCCCATGTAGCCGGAGGCAATTTGCAGGGCGAAGGGATGAACGGTCAACCGGATCTCCGGAATGTCGCAAATTCGCGCCGCCTCCTCCTGGGCCCGGGAGTTCATCCAATTGATGTAAGCCGTGTGGAGGACCTGGAGTGCGCGCACCAGTGATTCCAGGTGTTTTCGGAAGTTTTCTTCCCCGGCGAACATTTCTCTCGGAAATCCGAACAGGGAGGCAATGCCCAGCGAGGTTCGGTGCGATTCGGGAACGCCATCGATGTAGTCCTTGATGATTTTCACATCGTCGTCCGTGATCGCGGAGATACCTTTCGTTTGTCGAGCGACTTCGTCCAAGCTCCCGCGCAATGCGGCCAATTCGTCCATGACGGGAGCGTTGTCGACAACAACGCGGTGTCGAAAGAAGCGCCTGGCGATGTCCGGTTCCTGAGCTATCCAGAAATACAAGTCGACCGGTCTGAGCAGATGGAGAGTCATCGATCGCAGATACCGATGAACGGTGGTTAAGGCGTCGTCGAAGTCCAGCGCATGAAGTGAGCCATACGATTTGAGCGTGTCTCTTACCGCCTCGGAGACGTCCGATGGATGCGAACTCAGGAACTGCGAAGGTTGCGCGAAGAAATCCACGACGGTACCGGCAGGATCCCTTGCCAGGGAAAGAAAGTAATGCGCGTGCGGGGAAAGCGGCGGCAATGAGGCGTCGAGCGTGCAGAAGAGAATGCACTTGAAGAGTTCGCGAAGAACCGCAGGGCGCGCCATGGCAGCGCCCAGTCTCTTGCATTGGACGACTCCCGGTGCGGCGCCGCCTCCCAGCAGCAGGATGTCCCGCCCTGCATCGGCGCCGGTCAGCATGAGAGCGGCGTCGTCCCAAATCCGACGTTCGCCGGGAGGCGAGGAGCTCTTGAACAGGGCGTAGTTCAGCCGCTCGAAATCGACGGGCGATAGATCCGCCAGGGGAAACGTGGCGGGGGCGGCCTCAAGGCCTTCCACCCTTTCCACATTCTCAAGCTCGGCATCGGCTTGCCGGCCCTCGATCAGTCGCATGGTCCAGGCGCCCTGCTGCGGCTGCGTATCCTCCATTCGGACAGCCTACGGTTCGTTCGGCCCGCCGCAAACCCGCAAGATCCGCCTGTTCGTACCCTCGGACGGACAGCAGGCGTTTTCCGGTTGGCCGTGGATCCCGAAGGATCTCCGGCCGGGCATCCACGTCGCGGGGGCGCCGGTCGCCCAAGCGCGCGAAATCGCGTGGTTGTCGTCGGAAGTCCAGGACCTGACGCCGTGGAGGGCGCCACCGTGCGCCGGCGCTGGTGCGGGGACGCCGCGGCGGTCCCTCCCGCTTCCGGCCTCACGCGTCCTCCGGGCCGGGCATGCGGCAATCGAGGCCGCGCTCGCCGAGGATGTATTTCGGGTTCCCGGCGTCGTCGCCGATCTTGCGGCGGAGCTTGCGGACGGCGTTGCGCACGGTCTGCGGGTCGGCGCCGCCCCGTTCGCTCCACACCCGGCGCCGGAGGGTCTCGGAGGCCGACGCTCAGCCGGCGTCGAGCGAGAGCGTGTGCAGGAGTCTGTACTCGATGGCGGTGAGCCGCATCGCCCGCTCTGCGGCGGTCACCCGGCGCGCCGCGCGGTCGATGGCAAATCGCTGTGCAGCCGGCCAAAACTTCACTATGAACGCATGACCCCAACCGGAATGCCTGCGGGAAACCCGGGGCGGTTCGGCGGGGATCATTGCCGGGACGTGGAACCGGCCATGCTCGGGACGAAACGGGACGCAACGAGATGACGTTCGAGGGCGACATAGCAAGTCTCAACGAGCACTTCTTTTTCGAGGAATTCACCTACTCGACGAACACCTTTCGTCCGAGCCCGTCGACCGAGCTGGAGCTGGCCGACAGCATCATTTGGCTTGACGATATGCTCGTCCTCTTTCAACTGAAGGAACGCGAGAAGATCGGCAAAACATCACCGGACAGAGAGGCCAGGTGGTTCGAAAAGAAGGTTATCGGTGTCGGCACGAAACAAATTCGAGATTCCATGAAGTACCTGGACGTTCACCGAAACATTCTGCTCCGGAACCATAGAGGTCACCAATTCAAGCTAAGAAGTGACGCCATTGCGGGCCTGCATAGGGTGATATGTTATCTCGGCAACGACCGGCTTCCCGAGGCCTGCCGCAGGAAGAAGTTCCACCTCAGCCGTACTGCCGGAACGATACACGTCATTGCGGCGCATGATTATCTCGGTGTCGTCCGTACAGTCCTGACGCCGTTCGAGCTGTCCGAGTATCTGGCGTTTCGTCAGGAGTTGATCGAAAAATGGGACGATGCCGTCTCGTCGGTGCCGGAACCAGCGCTTGTCGGACAATACCTGACAGGCGATGCGGACAGCAGGCCGGAACCGGCGTTCATGGATGTCCTGACGGAGTTGGAACACCGCGCCGATGAGTGGGACATGTCGGGAATCGTCAAGCAGTTTGCGGAACGGGTGACGACGGACGGGCACGCTACGGAGTACTACGCCATCCTGAAGGAACTGGCGAAACTGAAGAGAAACGAGTTGAGGGAGTTTAAGACGCGGTTCCGCCTGTCTATGGAAAAATGCAGATCGGACGAATTCGCATTGCCTTACCGTATGGCCAGTCCGCGTACGGATTGCGGATTCGTTTTCATACCTCTGACCGAAGATGTGGTCGAAGTCAGGAAACAGGGGCTGATGAACTTGACGCTTGCCTGCAAGTACGACCTGAAAGTTCCGAAATGCGTCGGGGCATCCTTCTGTCCGGAGGAAGGCGGTTGGTACTCAGTTGAGTGGTGCTATATCGAACATCCCTGGAGATACGAAGAAGAGCTTGATAGGGCGCTGAAAGAAAACAACCCCTTCAGGGAGGTCAGGACGGTGGAATTCCCGCGTTACGGCTTTCGCGGGGAATAGTGAGCGTCCCGGTCGTTGGGCCGGTCCCGACGGTCGCGACGCTCAGCGGGAGACGCCGGACCGCACGGCCTGCATGGGGGCGCCAGGAGGTGGATATCCGGTCCGGCAGTGCGGGAACGAGATCGTCCCGGGTCCCATGGACGGCGGGGTATCCGGATCACGCGATCTGTTAGTCCGTTTGCCTGGAATCCTTCAGGCCCACGATCTGCCTGTTCGCACCCTCGGACGGGCAGCAGGCGCTTCCCATTTAGCCTCGAAGCCCAACGTAGCTCCGGCCGGCCATCTTTGGCGCTTGACCGGGCAACCCGCCCCGTGCTGTCTCGGATCCGGACTGCATCGATCGGACGCGCCGATTCAAGGCGGGCCGACGCTACAGTCCCCTCGACAACCACTCGAGGATCTTGTCGACAGCTGAAAGCGCATCTAGGAAGCCCCCGTGCCATATGGCGACCCGGTCCTTGCGATCCGTTTCGAACTCCCGCCTGGCGATAAAGTCCTCGACCGTGGAACTGTTCTCGGATGGATATTCGCTGCCGTCAGAGAAGGTGGTCTTCAACGTATGCTTTAGTTCATAAGACCAAAACTGGCTGATTTCGAGACGCCCAGTGTGAAATCGCTCTGGACGAGATTTTTCTAAAACGACGACCTGTGGCGAACGTCGATCATCGTAACTTCGTTCAAATCTGTTTTGAATTGCCCTGTTCACATGCAGATCGCCAAATCCATATCCTGCAATCAAAATCGAATCGGCCTCCTGCGCATGCCTGATGAGGGCGGAGTAGAATGTCTGGTATGGGTCGGCAAGGAGCTGGTCGAGCTTGAATCCGCCCGCGATCAATGTGGTCAAGGGTATCGGCCTGAACTGCTGCGCCATGTCGATGGGCGGAATACCGGAGTCCACAAATGATTCATCAAGATCTTCTTTCCAGATGATCCAGGGCTTCACTACTTTGTCTTCGATGCAATGATGTACGCTGCCATGAAGGTGGTAAGCGAATCCCCACTCATGTCGTCGGCTGACACGTAACGGATCGAAGTGCCCCGAACAATCGAATCCGTTGAACGACTCTGGCCACGCGGTGTGGGCCATGGTATCGTAATTCAAGTTGTAGACGCCGAGCTGGAACCGATCCTGGAGCCTTCGAAAAAACTCCCTGTAGTCGGAGAACGAGTCGGCTTGGATGTTTAAGTTCTTGCTCTTCTCGCGCATATAGTCGACCAATCGTTCAAGGAGAAAGGTTTGTTGACGTACAATTTCCTTGCGAACGCGATTGGGATCTGAACAATCTAGCAGCAATGTAAACGGAGCGGTGGGCGAACTGTCCTTCACAACTTTATTCAGCGGATTGCCGAATGGAGAGGGCGACGCCCAACTGGCGAACGCAGTCATTTCGCCGAGAACCATTTCGTAATTTGGGCGAATGCCATAATGATTCGTTCCATAGTAGCATTTCACCATTTCCCACAATTCTTGGAATATGTTGATCTCGTACTGGTCGGGAAGTGATGTCTGGTATTTGCAACTCCAGAGTTTCATTTCCTTGTTGATGTCGCTAACGGACGGCATGTCACAATCGATAGAGCTCCCGGCTCCCAGAATTACAAGGAGCTTTGGTTTGCTCTGATTGCAGTCGAAAGGAGGCATAGGAACATCCACGGTGGAGTTGAGTTATTCTGACGACGGTGCGAGGTGATGGAATCCGTTGCGTACGAGTGGTGGCGGAAGTCTCGCGGTCGTTCCCGCCATGGCCGCCCCTTGTCGCCGAATGAAGAGCAAGTTTCAAGCGATAGCGCGCGATACGCACTCGACGGAGCTGCAAAGGAATTCGCGGCGTAGATCGCCGACAGATTTGTCTGCGAGCGCGAGGCCGAGAACCGACCGCAGATACGTGGGATCCCATGCAAACCCACTGACCCACAACTTGACCGTCCTGGGCGCGAACGCCGACCGCGGCTTGGCGGCGGTTGTGCGGAAACCCCGCATTGGCGGTCGTCGCAGCGGGCGGCGAGGCGGTATCGTCCCGGCAAGCCGGGAATCCACGGGGAATCCGCAGAATTCAATCAGCCGTCAGCGCCCCTGGCGGCGAACGGCGGGGCAGAGCATTCCGCCGGGCGGGCCGCCGAGTTGGCGGGCCGGCCGGGCCGGCGGGCCACCGGCCCAATGTCGTCGGCCCCGCGACCGCAGCGCTTGCGACCGGCCGGAACCGCAAGCGCCGGCGGTTCTGCAGCGTCGCCGCCGCATGCCGCCTGCGAATGGATTTGGTTTCGATCGGCATTTTCTTTTTCGGTCCCGGGTCGCTAGTCACGGGGAGCGGACCAGGAGAACGCGGGGCGGCAGGCCCGGTGCCCTGTCTGGGCCGGTTCCGCCGGCGGGCGGTGCGCGCCGGGGCGGGGAGGGTCGATAACCATTTCCAATGGGCCCCATTGGAAAATCCGTCTGGTCGCGAGAGACCGCGTTCCCACCTGACTCCGTAGCGCATCCTCTTCGGACGCGCCCCAGTGGAGACGCGTGGAGCCGGGCGATGAGTGCACCAGACGACGGCAGCCGGACAGGCGAAAGAACCCCGGGCGGCGGGACGCACCGGCTCGCGCCCCTCCCGGAGGGATCGTGCCCGGCCGGGCGGCGGGGCGATCCGCCGCGGGATCCCGGCGACGGGCTGCACGACCGGACCCGCGACCATCGGACAGCGCCGCGCACGGTCCTCCGTGCGCGGCGTTCCGCCTTCCGGGGGATGGACGCGGTCTCCGGCCGCGCCCGCGTCTCCGCCGCTCTCCAGGCGGCCCGTTCGACACGGTCGGGGCAGCCTCTTCGGACAGCCGGTTGCGAGGTCGAGCCGGGCCCGGAATCCGGCTCGCCGGCAGCGCCTCGCGGCGCGCAGGCCGAATATCGGGCGCAAACAGCGCCGGCCGGCCGCAGAAGGGCTCGCCCGGCGTCGAACAGGTGTGGAATATCAGACGGTTACGCCCCTCGGCGGGCGGCGCGGACCCGGAATTGCAGATCCCGGATTGCGCTCGATAACTGTCACTATCGAGCGTAATCCCTACAATTCCGCGCATCTCCGGCGACGCCCCGTGCCGTTTGCCGGGCACGACCGTCGGCCGCCGAAGAGCCTCGGATCGGTTTATGTAGCCTGACTTCCGGTGGTTTGCAAGCCCCCCTGCGGACCGCAGCGGCAGCATGCCGGGCGCACGGGCGCCGCACATTATTACGCTCGATAATCGTTTTCGAATCCGGACCCGCCGGGCGCCTGCGCTCCGGGAATCCACCGCCGTCCCAGTCCGCCCCGGTCCGCTGCCCGGGAGGCGGGCAATGTCGAATTGGCATGAACGATATTACATATTCCCTCTATTCGCGACCCTGCAGGCGGGCGAGCTGCGCCGCGCCGCTGCGCCGGGCGAGCAGGCGCTCGCCGTAGCGGTTCACCATGGCGGTGGACTTCCACCGCCCTGCCTGCTGGATCGCCGGCAGTTCGAGGTCGGCGGCGATCATGTCCTGGGCGGCGCCGACCCGCGTGCTGTGCCCCGACAGGCCCTCCACGACCGCCCTGGGAAGGCCGGCCTCGCGGGCCATCGCCTTGAAGATGCGCGGCACCTGGCAGGGGTGGAACCCGCCGCCGACCCGCCCGCCCTTGCCGACCGAGCGGAACAGCGGCCCGTCCGAGACGCCGCTGCGCTCAAGCCATGCCTTGACCAGGCGCAGGCTGTCGGGCGCGACCCAGACGATCTCGCCTTCTCCCTCGGGGTCGGTCTTGGACCGCCGCACGAGCAGGGTGGCGTGGCCGCCCATTTCCTCAAGCAGATCGCACACTTGCAGGGAGGCCAGCTCGCCGCGGCGGAGCAGTGTGTCGTAGGCGACGGCGAGCAGCGCGCGGTTGCGGTCGTCGATCGGGCGGTCGCCGGCCGCGGCCATCAGGCGGTTGCGCAGCGGCCAGGTCAGACCGTGCGCCTGCTCCTGCCGGCGCCCCTTGCGCCGGTGCATGCGCTTGAGCGCGAGCCGCACGAGCGGGCTCCCGGGCGTCTCTTCCCGGCCAACCGCCCGATGGGCGATGGCGATGCTGACGACATAGCGGCGCACCGTGGCCGGCGCGCGCCGCTCGGCCATCGCATCGACGAAGCCCGCGACCGTCTCCGGCGTCGCCGGCAGCGCCCTCAGCCCCCGCTCCCGGCACCACCCGGCATAGATGGCGAGGTCCGAGCGGACAGCCCGCTCGGTGTTATCGCTGAACGCCCCGCCGGCGCCCCGGACGAAGTGTCCGAGCAGTTCCGGGAGCGTGGGTCCGCGGTCCGGTAGCGGGGCCTCCGAAGCATCGAACGGGGGTTCGAGATACATCAGGGCGCCTCCGCACAGACCGAAACCGAGCCCACGGATTGCGCTCGATAGTGACAGTTATCGAGCGCAATACGTGGGGTGACGATGCGCAGTTCGGATGTGTCCGGTTGCCGGCCCGGGGTCGGCATTGTCGATGAATTCGCGCTCGGACGAAACGGAGCGCGGCGGCCGGATGCGGGCGGTCGGGAATTGCCGCCCGCCCCGGCCGGCACCGCGTCCGCGGCGGCGCTCGCCGCGATTTCCCGCCACCATCCGATCCGCCGGCCTGCCGCTCGCCGGTGGGCGGCTGCGCGTGCGGGACGCCGCTGCTTCCCGGCGGCGCGCCCGCTCGCGCTCCTTTCCTTCGTTGCGGCGGCGCTTGCCCTGCTGTCGATGGGACCGCTGGCGGCGCCCGCCGCGGCCCAGGACGTCGTCGAGGTGCCGCGCAGCTGGGCGCTCACGCCCCCGGGGCTGGGCGCCAGCGACGAGTTCCGCCTCCTTTTCGTCACCTCGACGGGGCGCGGTGCGCGAGCGTCGAACATCGCCGACTACAACAGCTTCGTGCAGGGACGCGCCGCGGCCGGGCATGCGGCAATCCGGACCTTCTCCTCGAAGTTCAAGGTTGGCGCACAAGGGTTGAGCGCAGAGGGCGGCAGGCCGGCTGCGCAGCAGCCGGGCCGGCGCGAGCGACGGCGCGACGGCGCGGTCAGGCGGCCGGCGTCGCGTCAGTGGCGGGCGCCGCTGTCCGGATCCTCGCCTTCGGCGCGCATGGACGCGGCTGCCATGGCGGTCCAGGCATCCCGGTCGTATCCGAGTCTGCGGTTAAGCTTGTCGCAAATGGAGAGAGCATCGTCGAGGTCCAGCGCAACCAGCGCGGTCGGGATATGGCCGGAGAGACCTTCGATGACGAGTCGGATCTGCTGCACGTCGGCCTCGACGTCGTAAGCGGGCACGAAACAATAATTCGGATTGTCCGGCAGTCGCGGAGCGCGTGCTGCAGATCGGCGACATGGCTGCGCCCGATCTCGGAGACCGCGCGCTCTCCGAGGGCGGGGACGATATAGCGCTCGATGGCGAGCCGGTACTGGGCTGCGGTGGAGGGCTTGCAGCGCACCGCGACATGCTCGCGCAGGTAACGCTCGGCAAGCGCGGCAAGGGTGGGGCCTGCGGGTTTCTGCGCCGGGCGTTCTGCGAGGTCCTCGCCGGCGTGCACGCGGGCGATGATGAGGGCGGCACGGCGGCGGGCCTCGTCGGCGCCGATGACGCCGTGGCGGCCGACGGTGATGCGCTTCGTGCCTGCGGGGCCCCGGGTCTGCACGACGTAGACCTTGGCGCCGGAGGGATAGACGCGGACGCCGAAGCCGGTGAGCGCGCGGTCCCAGATCACCGTGTCCCGGCCCGCCGGGAGGGCGTCGACGACGCACTCTGTAATTGAGCCTCGCGCCGGCTGGCTCGCCGAATAGTTCACGACGCGCCGTCCTTCCCGGCCCCGGCCGCCGACGCGATGTCGGCGCCGATGCTGGCGCCGACCCTGGCGGCGGACACCCTCTCGGTCTCGCGCGCGAGGTGGGCGTAGCGGGCGGTGCTCTGGATGTCGGCATGGCCGAGCAGCTTGCCGATCATGGAGAGGCTCTCGCCGGCGGCGAGCGCACGGCTCGCGTATGAGTGGCGGAGATCGTGGATGCGCACGTCGTCGAGCCCTGCGCGGGCGCGGAGCCGATACCACTCGGCGGTGATGGTGGGGAGGTGGGCGCCGGGCTGCTTGCCGACGATGACCCAGGGGTTTGTGGGCGTGCGGCGGATGCCTGCCAGCACCGCCTCCGCCGTGGGTGTGAGGGGGACCATGCGGGTGCCCGTCTTGCCGTCGCGCAGCCGGAACTCGCCTGCGGTGCGGTCCACATCGTCCCAGCGCAGCGTAAGGATCTCGTTCAGGCGGCAGCCGGTGAGCATGAGGAGGCGGAGCGCGGCGATGGCGTAGGGGGAGACCGCGCCCTCCACATCCGCCCCCGCCTCGGCCTCCGCTTCAGCCAGGGCCTGGCCTAAGCGGCGGTACTCCTCGCGGGAGAGGAAGCGCTCGCGCTTTCTCTCCTTGTATTTGCGGACGGCGCGGCAGGGGTTGGTGCCGTCCGGCACGAGGCCCCAGGCGGCGGCGAGGGAGAACATCTTGGAGAGGACCGCCAGTGCCCGGTTGGCGGCGCGGGGCGTCTCGCGCAGGCGGTAGTGGAGCGCCGAGACGTGGGCGCGCTCGACCAGGCCAAGCGGCATCATGCCGAGCGCCGGCAGGATGTGGTTCTCCAGCGAGCCCCGGTAGATGCCGGCGGTGTGCGCATTGCAGTTCTGTGCGACGTGGGCGCTCATGTAGCGCTCGGCGAGGTCGGCGACGGTGGTGCCGGCCTGGGGCAGGAGTGCTGCGGGTTCCTCGCCCCGCTTGATGCGGTCGATGACCTGGGCTGCGCGTTTGCGTGCCTGGGTTGCGGTGATCTCGCCGTGGGTGCCGAGCGTGACGCGGCGTGGCCCGCCACCCGCCCGGCTTTGGACGACGTAGACCTTGGGAAGGTCTGATCAAGTTGCGTGTGCCATAATTTGCGCAGGAGTCGCGGATTGGATGATCGAGCCATGGCACAGGCAAGCTTTGCGGAACTGGAGCACGACTTGAAGAAGCGCCGGACGCGGCGTGAGTTGTTCCTTGAGAAGATGGACAAGCTGGTTCCCTGGGAGCGGCTGGAGCGACGGATCGAGCCGTTCTATGCGAAGGCGGGGCGCGGTCGGCGCCCGTACCCGCTTTCGGTGATGCTGCGTGTTCACTGCGTGCAGTTGTTCTACAACCTGAGCGACCCGGGGATGGAGGACCTTCTCTACGAGGTGGAGTCGGTGAGGCGTTTCGTGGGGCTGCGGTTGACGGAGGCGCTGCCCGACGAGACCACCATCCTGAACTTCCGGCATCTGTTGGAGAAGCACGGCCTGGGCGAGGGTCTGTTCGAGGAGATCAATGCGCACCTGGCGTCGCGCGGCCATCGGCTGCGCACGGGGACGATCGTTGACGCGAGCATCATCGACGCGCCGTCGTCGACGAAGAACCGGCGCCGCGCACGGGACCCTGAGATGCATCAGACGAAGAAGGGCAAGCAGTGGTATTTCGGGATGAAGGCGCACATCGGGGTGGACGCCGGGTCGGGTCTGGCGCACAGCTTGACGACGACGGCGGCCAACGCAAGCGACGTGACGCAGGCGGGAGCGCTGCTGCATGGCGCTGAGACGACGGCGTGGGGCGACGCAGGCTACCAGGGAGTGGAGAAGCGTCCCGAGCACCGGGACGGCGGTGTCGAGTGGCGTGTGGCGATGAAGCCGGGGCGGCGCCGGCTGCTGGGCGAGGGCGTCGCCGAAGAGGCGGCCGAGAAGCGCAAGGCGTCGGTGCGGGCGAAGGTTGAGCATCCGTTCCTGTACGTGAAGCGGCACTTCGGCTACGCCAAGGTGCGCTACCGGGGCGTGGCAAAGAACAGGCAGCGCATCGCGTTGCTGCTGGGGTTCTCGAATCTGCTGATCGCCGGCCGCTACGCGACGGGATGACAGGGGAGTAGTCTGCCCGCCGCTGGCGGGACGGCGGGGAAGGAGGCGGATCGACGCGGATATCGCCCGTTCGCTCCGTATCCCGTGACCAAAGCAGCCCCCGGCCTGTCGGCAATATCGTCGAGCTTCACATCCAAGCCGCCTCTCCCCCTCGAAACCGCGAACATGGGGTTGTTCAGACTTTCCCTTGCGGCCCGAGGGGTAGACGCGCACGCCGAAGCCCGCGAGCTCCCGGTCCCAGACGATGACGTCGCGCTCGGAGACCGCGAGCGCGTCCACCGCCCGGCCGGATAGGGTCAGCGTGCTACGGCGCGGCATCCCCGTCACATCCCAGCGCCGAACACCCCGTAAACGGCAAGCGCGCCGTCATCACGAGAGGATGCGGCGGCTTCACCGCGTAACCGGCCGGAATCATGCGAGGCGCCCCGTAAGCACCCCGCAGCCCGGCCGGTAAACCGGCGCGTATGGCTGGCACGTCTAATTTCGACGTTGTTGAAGGGGTTTATTGCGGTTCTGCACGGAACTTTATTCGCCGATCGGCGGCGTAAATCCTGGGAGCGGCGCGCCCTGAGGCCTCCCGACGAGGCCTCTTCAGAATGAGGAGAGCCTGGGGGTAGAAAATTTCCTACACTCTCCGTTCTCTCGCTGCTTTCAGTGACTTAGCCTCCGAATCCGCCCCTTTCCTCAGCCCCCTGAATTGCCCGCCGTAATCACTGCGGAAGCGAGTGAATTCCAACTCCAGCGTACCCCTGCGTACCCGAGTCGCGCGAACCCTACACATACCCGCCGACGGCGCCCGCGCCGCTGGAATCAAACCACCCCGCCGAGAGGCGGTTTTCGATCCCGCCGCCCGGCCTGATCGGGCCGATGACGGTCCTTGCCGCGCGCGCTCAGGACCGACATGGCCGAGTTCGGGAATGCCGGAGGCACGGTGGCGACGGCGGTGCACATGGTCGCCGCCGCCGGCTGCGGCGACGGGATGAGCGCATGACGCTGGCGTTCGACACGCTCAGGGCCGCGCGGCGGCCGCGCGCCGAAGGCGGCTTCGACGAGAAGCAGGCCGCGATCTTGGTCGAGACCTTTTCCGAGCGCACGGGCGAGACCCTGGCGACCAAGGTCGACCTTGAGAAGACCGAGGCGTCGCTGCGAGGCCAGATGCGTGAGCTGGAGCAGCGCATGACCATTTGCCTGGGTGCGACGCTGGTGGGCACCGTTGTCGTTGGCCAGCGGCGTCGGTCAGGCCTTGCTGCGCTTCGCCCCAGCGGTTCCCAATTCCACTCGACCGCGCAGGAACGGTTACCGCCGGCTAGACGTGACGAAGTTCGATTTCCAGACGCATGCCGACGGCCGCCGCAGCACGTTTCAGCGTGTGCAGCGTGACGCCGTCGTTATCGGGATCGAGCAGACGGTCCAGCTGCGAGCGGCTGGTCTCCATACGGGCGGCCATGCCTGCCTTCGACAGCTTCTGCGCTTTCATCGCCTGCTCCAGCTTGTAGGCGAGAACCGACTTGACCGCCTGGTTCTTCGCCTCCTCGTAGCTGCCGTCCTCGCGCAGCAGGCTTTCGAGCGTCGTCCCGATGCGAGCGCTGCCCTTACCCGTTTCGCTCATAGTCCCTCCTTCGCCGCTCCGCCAGCTTCAGCTCCCTCTCGGGCGTCGCCCGGCTCTTCTTGATGAAGCCATGCAGGAGCACCATGATCCCTGCCGATACGGTGAAGAACAACCTGGCGTTCCTCCCATCCGTCAGCCTGCTGCGCACCTCGTACAGACCGGGGTGACCGGTGAGCGGCCTGCACAGGGGAGGACCGCACGGCCACCCGAACTCGATCTTCATCAGGTCCCGACCGATGGTCTTTCGATCCTCCCCCGTCAGCTCCCGGAGCCATTCGCGCGCAGGCTCGCGACCGCTCGCCAAGCGGAAGAACCGGGCAACGGCGACTTTGTCGGGTGATGTCACCGCGCTGGTGTACCATATTTGGTGCAGGCAAGTCCATCTGCGGGGCGCATGGGCGGCGGCCCCGCAACCGGAATCAAAACCTGCTTTCCGAAAGCACGGTGCGCGCGGCTGAGCCGGTCGAGCCTCTGAGGTGCTGCCGGGGCGGTTCTGATCGGGTGCGTCCGCCGCCGCCGGTCGGCTCGCGATCGGTGCGACCGCGACGGCCGCGACGATGGCTGCAACCGGCAGCGGCGCTGTCCGAGCAGTTTTCGGCGAAAGCAGCAGCGATCTCGAACCCGGACCGTCGCCCGATGTCTACGCTTGACGTACATCGTCAACGGGCTACCTTGTCCCTTGATGATCCTCAGCTACAGGGACAGCAAAACCGAGAGATTCGCCAGCGGCCGAATGGTCCGGGATTTCCAGGGCTTTGAGCAGCAAGCGGCCAGACGCCTTACCATCCTGAACGCCGCGCCGTCCCTCGACACGCTGCGGAACCTGCCGAGCAATCGGCTGGAGGCCCTCGGAGGAGATCGGAGGAGATCGGAAAGGACAGTATTCCATTCGGATCAACAGGCAATGGCGTATCTGTTTCGAGTGGCCGGAGGGTCAATCGGGGCCTGGCAACATCGAGATTGTGGACTACCATTCGTGAAGGGGGAGTGCCTGTGCTGAGACGTGCCGTCCATCCCGGTCGGATACTGAAGGAAGAGTTGGCGGAAATCGGCGTCACTCCGACGGAGTTCGCGCGCCAGATCGATGTGCCGGCGAACCGTGTGAGCCAGATCATCCACTGCAGGCGTTCGATCACTGGCGACACGGCGCTCCGCCTCGGTCACTGGTTCGGTGTCGAGCCGGAGTTCTGGCTCAACCTGCAAGCACACTTCGATCTCGTCTGTGCCGACAAGGAGACGGGCGATACGATCCGGCTTCTGCCGACGAGGGCCGATCTCGCCTCGAGAACAGCGCTTTCTGACGCGGTATAGACCGGCTTTCGGGGCGCCCTGACGGACCCGGCGAGGACGGGATGGCGCACGGCGCACCCGCCCAGCTTGACGGTCGCTTTCATCGTCGCTCTCACGAAACTCATTTAGCCGTCACACGCTCACCCGGCCGGGTGGCAGCGTCCGACGGGTCTCCCGGCCTACTCTGGCAAGATCGGCCGGGGGGCCACGGCATGCCGGCCTCTGACGCATAGCGCCGCGCCATCTCGAGCGCCGCCCGCCCGTGGTTCGCGGTGGAGTACCCGAGCTCCACCGCGATCGCTCTCCAGGTCCTTCCCCCGCCAGCCCTGAGCTCGTAAGCCCGGCGCGCACGAGCGAGAGACCGCGGCCGGCCGCGGCCACGGATCCGGCTTCCCTCCGGCGGAAATGCGAGGCCCCTCACCGCAGCGTAATGACGCGCGCAAACCCGCGCCCGGCATCCCCGCCTGTAGGGCGTATCCCCTTCATGCTCAGGAAGGCCCGCCGCATCCGCGACCTCGCCCCACGACCGGCACCCCGGCATCGCCTCGTAGCAGCGCTGATGCAAGCTCATGGTCCCGGTCTCGCTGCCGCACCGACTGCCGGCCCGCGCCGCCCCCGTGCCTGTGCGCCACGGAGAGGCAGAGCCTGGGGGTAGAAAATTTCCTACACTCTCCGTTCTCTCGCTGCTTTCAGTGACTTAGCCTCCGAATCTTCCCCTTTCCGCAGCCCCCTGAATTGCCCGCCGTAATCACTGCGGAAGCGAGTGAATTCGAACTCCAGCGTACCCCTGTCCGCCCGATTCGCGCAAACGCTACACCGGGAAGCCGACAGCGCCCGCGCTGCCGGAATCAAACCGTCCGCGCCCGGAGGCGATTTTCGATCCGGGCGCCGTGCCGAATCGGGGCCGATGACAGTCTTCGCCAGGCGCGCTCGCGACCGGCGGGGCCGGCTTCGGGAGAGCCGGTCGCGATAACAGTAACGGCGACGGCGGCGTTCGACACGCTCAGGGCGTCGCGGCAGCAACACGACGAAGGGCGGCTTCGACGGGAACCCATTTGGGGTCCTGGTCGACACCATTGTCGAGGGCACGACCGAGACCTTCGTCACCAAGGTCGACCTTGAGAAGACCGAGGCGGCGCTGCGGGGCCAGATGCAGGATCCGGAGCGGCGCATGACCATTCGTCTGGGTGCAATGATGATGGGAGCCGCGGGCCTCATCGTGGCGCTCAACAAAGACCTGTACCTGCTCTGCGCTCAACCGACGCTGAGACGCAGACGTTGCCATCCGCGGCTCACCTCAGTCGTGATTCCGGACATGCCGCCAGCCCAAGGACGACCGTGGTCCCCGACGGGACGTCCGTCGACACACCCCGATCCGCCCCGGCCGACGTTTCCTGGTCGCGCCCTTCTTCGGCGGTTCGCTCGTTGAAAACCTGCTCCCAGGAGCCTTGCCACGCGCAAGGCTCAGCCATATATTCGTGCCCGATGAGGAAAGAATAATGCCGATCACGGCCGACCTGACAATACGAGAAGCCGCTGCGCTTGCGGGCGTGCCGCGCTCGACTATCGAAAAAGCCCTCGAAGCCGGCGTTCTTCGGTCTGTCGCAGGTCCTGCCCGCTTTCGCGGCGGAGCGACGCGCTATCTGCCGATCCGCGCGGTGGCCTATTTTCACTCTTTGAAGGCGGCGGATTTGACGGACCTCGCGTTGCGCCACGAGCGGGAGATATGGGCGCGTCTGGCGGGGCTTGAGCCCTGGCGGCTCGAGCCCATCGAATTCACCCCCGGCGCGATGCTCGACCTGCCTCGCCTTGCGGCCGAGCCGTTGCGCGACGCCGAGCGGTACCGGGACGCCCGTGACCTGTACATCGTATCCGATGCCGATATCCTCGGCGGCACGCCGGTCATTGTCGGCACGCGCGTGTCGGTTTACTCGGTGCTGGGTCGGCTGAGCGACGGCGATGCTATCGAGGATCTTGCGCACGACTATCCGGAGATACCGCGTGAGGCGTTCGAAGCCGCCGTACTATACGCCAAGGCCCACCCTCTTCGAGGACGCCCATCCGGCAGGCCTTGGCGAAGCGCGGCCTGAATAGCGACCTAGACAAGTCGGTGCGGTTGTTTCTCGATGAGTGCATCTCTCCAGCAATCTCGCAAACGCTGAATGCCGAAGGCACGCATCTCGCCGTGCACCCACGAGACTTCGGCGGGCTGGGTGCGCCGGATCGCGACGTCTTGGCTCGGTGCGTCGAGCAGGATCCTGTTCTTGTCACGGAGAACGCCCGCGATTTTCGCGGGCTCGTGTCCGCGCGGGACGTTCATCCCGGCCTCATAATCCTGCCCTCCGCTGGGCGAGCACGTTCGGAGGCGCTGCTGCGCGCCGCGATCGCATATTTATCCGAACGTCGCGATCCGATGGATGTCATGGTCAATCGCGTGCTCGAAGTGACGGCAGACGCAGAGATGACGCTCTCTGAACTATCTTCGTGATCTCTTGCCGATTTCTTGGCCTTCGCACGATTGCGCCCGGGCAATGAAACCTGCCGGTGTTCACGGCGTGCGGGAAGGTTGCGACGGGGCCAGTGCGGCGCCGATTCAGGCGCGCCTCCGCAAGGCCGTGGTGGGGCGTCGTCCGCCTCAGGAGGTCGTAGAGATACGGATTTTGACCAAGGCATGACTATGGCAATTTGGCGACCATCATCGGATAGCGGATGGCGCGTGGTGAAGACCGACAACGGCATCGGCGCTTGCGGTGCCAGGATCGTGAAGGCTTCCGAGTTCAAGGCAACGTGCCTGAAGCTGATGGACGAGGTGGCGAACAGCGGCGAAGAGATCGTCATTACCAAGAGCAGTCGCCCAGTGTCCCGCCTGGCCGACCGGCGCCGCGCGGGACGCCAGGCCGCAGGCGCTTGTCGCCGCCTTGCAGCATCGCCACCCTGCCGACAAGGCTAGGCCGTCACAGCGGGCCGTCTGCGGGCGTCCATGAGCCTCAATCGCCGCCGCTCCCCGAGATCCGGCGTCCCGCTTCCAGGCGCCCGGCAAGCCGCTCCGCCCTCACGCACTCCATGTCGCGCAGGATGCCGAGCACGGTGCCGGCAAGCGCGGGATGACGCGCCGCGCACCGGCCCAGGTGAACCACGACATCGTCATCCGCAACCAGGGCGAGCGCCTCGATCACCTCGCTCGACGGGTTCCGCCCGAGCTCGCCGATCAGCGCTTCCCGCGCCCCCGCGTCGCCCCGCTTGCCCATGGCGAGCGCCGCCGACCGCCGGACCGACGCCGACGCATCGCCAAGCCGGTCCCGAAGCAGGTCGCTGCGAACACCGGCCTTCAGGGCCAGCGCAAACGCCGGCTCGCGCACCGCGACATCCTCGTGGCCCAGCAGCGGGGCGACGAACGTAGCCGGCAGCGCGAGCCCGGCATCCGCCGTCGCCCGAAGCGCGCACGGGAGCAGCGAGGCCGGCAAGACCGCGCACAGGACGATCCCCTTCAGCGTCGTCTGCGCGGCCCCGCACTCAAGTTGCGCCAGCGCGCCCAAAACCGCTCGCTGCTCCACCAAGGGCGCCCCGATGCCGTACCCGGCGAAGCGGCGCCACAGCTCTTCGAGCGCAGGCGCCGCCGCCTCAAGAGACCGGCTCACCACCTCGGCGCATAGCGCTTCCACGTTCGACGCGGTCGCCTGCGGCAGTGTCGCGATCAGCGCGCCGTCCGTGAGACCGGCGGCTGCCGGACCGGCGTCCGGCGCGACCGGGGCCGCGACTCGGCCGGCCTCGATCAGGCCACGTTCGTCGAACAGATCGGGCTGGCGGTCCGCAACCGCACGATCCGCGGGTCTCCGGCTGGACATCGCTCCCATCATATCCATGGCTCGCCGTTCCGGCATCCCGCCGCCGGCGTCTGCCGGCCCTCGCCGCCCCCGCGCCCGCACGCCGCCGAGAGGAAGAGGGCGGCCGTGACGCGGGCGGCGGGCGGGTCCTCGGGCGAGAGGGCGCGCGCGCCGTTCGCACACACGGACCGGGAGGACGGACCATGCCGACGACGGCGAGGACACACAATCGACATGCCGCCACGTATCTGACGCATATCTTCGGGGGCGGCCTCGAGGCCGATGAGCGCTTCGTGGTCGAGCGCTTCCAGAGCACGGCGGACGGCCAGATCAGACCCCTCGACGAGGGGCGGGCGAACGGCGGGCGCAAGCCGCGCACCACGATGTCCCGCCGGTCGGTTCGCCGTCTGCGGCCGAAGCGAAACGAGATCATCATTGCCACCGGCATCAGCGTCGACGGCGGCATCCAGTACTGGGGTGAGTGGAGTTGCGGCCTGTTCGCGAACGGCCGGCATCGCTGACCGACGCCCGGCGGGGGCGCCGTCGCGCCGGTGCTCCCGCCGGACCGCCCATTCGCTCGACCGCACTCTCGCCGGGGAGGATCCCTGCAATAGCCTACAAGAAGGTTGAGGACGCGCGCGCCTGGCAGCGCCGGCGCTATCGGCGGCAGACCGCAGACCGCCTTGCGCGGGGGTTGTGCCCGAAGTGCGGCAAGCATCCCCCGGCACCGGACCGCTCCAGGTGCCGGCAATGCCTCGAGCAGCGGCGCGCGGCCGACCGCGCCAGCTACGCGAGGGCCAAGGCCGAGGGCCGGCTCTACGGCGGCAGCGATGCCGAGGCCAACCTCGGCAACCGCCGCGACGCCTTCGAGACCATGCGCGACCTCGCCGCCGACGCCTACCGTGTCGAGACCGGCGACACCTGGCGACCCCGCCACGGGTCGCACGTGAGCCAGACCGGCAACCTCACCTCCGCCGCCATCGACGCTCGCGACTTCCGCCGCGCCCGCAAGGACAGAGAGGCCCGCGCGCACATACCGGAGGGCACCCTGGTCGCCGTCACCGGCGGCAAGCAGGTCGCCGACGCCGACATCGTCTGGACCACGCTCGACCGCACGCGTGCCAAGCATGCGGACATGGTCTTGCTCCACGGCGGCGGTCCCGGCGTCGAGACGGTGGCGGCAAGGTGGGCCGAAGCCCGAGGCGTCCATCAACTCGTGTGCCGTCCGAACTGGAACGCCCACGGCAAGGCAGCCCCCTTCCGCCGCAACGACGAGCTGCTCGACCTCTTGCCCAAGGGTGTGATCGCGTTCCCCGGCTCCGGCATCACCGGCAACCTCGTCGACAAGGCGACCAAGCTCGGCATCCCCGTTCATCGCGTCGCCCCGTGACGGCTGCGCCCCCGTTGCCGCACGAGCCGGTCCGCGCACCTGCGTGGATCGGCTCTTCTCTTTTCGCCGTGCCTCTGCCGCGCATCGCGGCGCAGCGCTCCGCGCCGCCGCCGCTCGCGTCGACGGTGCGGACATCACGCTGCTCGCGTCAGGCTCGGCGCTCGCGCGCCTTCGCCGGACGCTCGCCGCACAGCTCCGCGTCCGACCGCTGCACCCGCCCGACATCGTTATCGCCCCATGCACTTCCACGCTCCGCACCGAAACCTGCGACACGCGTGCGCCCGATGCCGGCAATGCATGCCGCCCCATCTCTTCCGGCACCGTCGTTCCGCTGCGCGCCCGACGACCGCGTGCTCTCCGCGTCCTGCGCGACGCAGTGCCGCGTCGTCCCCGCCTTGCGCGCTTTCTCCCGGCTGGGCCTTGACCCTCTCCATGCCTGTCATAAGTCCCTGTCTACGGCGGAGCCGCTTTGGTTTTCACACCCGCCGCACCTGGGGTGCAGAGTGCGTATTTCTATGACATGAGCACGTTCGGCTACGCTTGAGTTGCAAAATCACGAATAATTGCCTTGGGAAAGGCGAATGCTCTGCGAAATACATTGAAATACGCCACTGTTTCTTACGTGATTTCAAAGGCTTGTCCACGTCCTTGTATTGTCACACCACAAGAGTGCAGCGGGCACAGGAAATTGTATATGTCATAGGGTGATCCCAATTTGGGGTCGGGAATCAGGCGGCGAAACTCAATGAAATACGCCGTTGTTGCGAACGATTTGCAGACGATGTGCGCGACATTTCGGTCGCGCGTCGAGAATATAAGCCGACGTCAAGAGAAACAAACCGCACAACGCGCGATCGTTTAGCCTTAACCGGATGGCGCTGGCGCCGTGTTTCGGCACAGCGTGACAAACCCATTCCTGCTTATCCGTGACACTCCGCCTGTGGGGATGTATGTTCTCAATATGTTCTGTATGAGGGGGTCACGGTTATGGGGTTCAAGGTTGCATCGCGCGTGCGTGGTCTGAGCGACGAGGCGTTTCGCGAGGCCTTCGGCACCAAGGAGCAGTGCCCGCGCGGCGCTGGTCCGGCTGCGCTGGCCGGACGGCTTCGTCTGCCCCTGCTGCGGCCATCGGGAGCATTGCGTGCTGGCGGGGCGGGTGGAGATGGACCGCCTATCTCGGCGGGGTGCGCTCCGGCGGCAAGCGGGGCCGCGGCGCGGCGGGCTAGACGCCCTTCGTGGCGGCGGTCTCGACCAGTCCCGAGGGGCGCCCGCGCAAGCTGAAGCTGGCGCCGGTCAAGGGCTTCCGCAAGCGCGAGATCGCGCGCGGCGCCAAACACTGGCTGGCCCCCGGCGCGGCGGTTGTGACGGACGGCCTGGGCTGCTGGAGCGCACTCGACGAGATCGCCTGCAGCCATCAGGCAATCCGCACCGGGTCGGGCCGACAGGCGGCCCGCATGGCGCCATTCAAATGGGTGAACACGACGCTCGGCAACATCAAGAGCGCGATCACCGGGACCTATCGCAAGCTCGGCCCCGATCACGCCGGGCGCTACCTCGCCAGTTTCGCCTGGCGCTACAACCGGCGCTATCAACTCGAAACCATGATCCCGCGTTTCGTCCATAGCGCCGCCCGAACCGACCCGATGCCCTATCGCCTCCTCATCGCAGGATGACTTTCAGGGATAAGCAGGTTAGGTTTTCCGTCATTTCGGAACCTGCTTATCCGTGACACTCCGCATGTGAGGCTGTATGTTCTCAATATGTTCCGTATGAGGGGGTCACGGTTATGAGGTTCAAGGTTGCATCGCGCGTGCGTGGTCTGAGCGACGAGGCGTTTCGGGAGGCCTTCGGCACCGAGGAGCAGTGCCGCGCGGCGCTGCTCCGGCTGCGCTGGCCGGACGGCTTCCTCTGCCCCTGCTGCGGCCATCGCGGGCATTGCGTGCTGGCGGGGCGGGGTCTCTATCAATGCAACCGGTGCAAGAAGCAGACATCGCCCACGGCGGGCACGATCTTCCATGCGACCAAGCTGCCGCTGACACTCTGGTTCGCCGCCATCCACCTGATCGTGACGGCGAAGAACGGCATCTCGTCGGTGGAACTCGGCCGCCGTCTCGGGGTCAAGCAGCCGACGGCCTGGGCCGTGAAGCACAAGATCATGGCGGTGATGGCGCGGCGTGAGGGGGAGACGCCGCTTACGGGGCGGGTCGAGATGGACGACGCCTGGCTCGGCGGGGTGCGCTCCGGCGGCAAGCGGGGCCGCGGCGCGGCGGGCAAAACGCCCTTCGTGGCGGCGGTCTCGACCAGTCCCGAGGGGCGCCCGCGCAAGCTGAAGCTGGCGCCGGTCAAGGGCTTCCGCAAGCGCGAGATCGCGCGCGGCGCCAAGCACTGGCTGGCCCCCGGAGCGGCGGTTGTGACGGACGGCCTGGGCTGCTGGAGCGCACTCGACGAGATCGCCCGCAGCCCTCAGGCAATCCGCACCGGGTCGGGCCGACAGGCGGCCCGCATGGCGCCGTTCAAATGGGTGAACACGACGCTCGGCAACATCGAGTGCGCGATCACCGGGACCTATCGCAAGCTCGGCCCCGATCACACCGGGCGCTACCTCGCCAGTTTCGCCTGGCGCTACAACCGGCGCTATCAACTCGAAACCATGATCCCGCGTTTCGTCCATAGCGCCGCACGCACCGAGCCCATGCCCTATCGCCTCCTCATCGCCGGATGACTTTCAGGGATAAGCAGGAACCCATTTGCAAACTCGGTGCCGTCGTTTCACGTCACCGTGCGTCCACGCCGGCACGTCTCTCGTGCATGACGTGGCCGGAAGCAGCGCGGTTATCTACAACTCCAGCTCCAATTCGAAGTCCAACTCGATCTTTTTCTCTTTCGATTCCTTCTCGGCCTGGGGCGCGGGATCGCGGTCCGGTGCGCGCGGTGGCTCCGATTTCCGTTCGCCTTCGTGCACTGGGTCGGCGGGCTGACGTTCGCGCTGGTGCCGATCGGCGTCGCGCTTCTCCGATTCACGCGTCACTTCGTGCTCGACATTGCGTGCAGATTCGCGCTCAGGATCGCGCGATGCCAAATCTTCTCGCGCAACATCGCGGCTGTGAGCGGCCTCTTGCGCGCGCTGATTGCGGCCGGCGTCACGCTCGCGCTCCATGTCGTCGTCGATCACGACCGCAAGTGTGACGTACGTCTTGACCGCGTCGAGCGCTGCGATGCGCTCCCCGGTGGCCTTTTCGAGATGGTGTGAGAGCGTCGCCGCGTCGTCGGTGACCAGCTCGGAGCTGTTACGCGCGCGGCTGATAGCGACGTAAAACGATTTCTGCGTCGTCAAATGCGGATGGTCTGAGACCATGGCCGCGATCACGTTGTCCACAGTCCGGCCCTGAAAGGCGTGAACGGTCGACGCGCATGCGCGATCCACGTGACGAAGTTGAGGATCGCTTGCCGAAAGTCTGATCGCGGTTCCGTCCTCCAAACGGAACCGAGCGCCATCCTGTTCGATCGCTTCAACCTTAGCGACCTGCCCGTTGACCAAGCCGGACGCTGGATCGTTGCGCGTAAAGCGCACACGATCGCCGGTGCGGAACTCCATTGCCTCGCTCCGGTACACCTCCACACCGCCCTTGGCCGCGGCGATAAGGTAGGGCTTCCACTCGACCACGTGTCCCTCGCTGTCCCGGAGATGGACGGTGTGTCTCTGGTGATCGACCTTGGCGACCTCCCTCTCATCGCCCTTCTCGACGCCGAGTGTCTTGTAACGGCGGCTGAAGATCACCGTGTCGCCCTCGGCATAGTTCGACGCCACCGCCATCTCGGCGTTGGTCATGCCCCGTGAGATCAGTTTCTCGCTTGCCATCGCCGGTCCGTGGATTGCGCCTTCCTCGAACAAGCGCGCGCGGATCCGTTCATTGATCTCGTCCCGCAGCGCTCGCGTGGGCGCGATCACCTCGGTGCTCTCGCGTTCTTCGGGTGAACATTCGAGCCAGCGTTCCGCCACATCGGCGCCGAGATGATCCCGTGTCACCTCCGACACGCGATCTCCGAGCTTCTCGAAGGCCGTCTTGACCTCACCCGCGAGGCCCGCACGCACCGCCTCTCTTAATAGTGTGTCGCGCTGGCGCACGATCTCGTCCATCACCGCCGTGCTCATGCCGGCCTTCTGCAACTGGGCGAAGGGCGTTCCCGCCTCCACACCGTCCAACTGCTTCTCGTCGCCAACCAGAACGACACGGGCGGTGCGCAGCGTTGTCGCGATCCTCAGCAGGTCGCGCATTTGTTCGGTCGACGCCAGCGAGCTTTCGTCCACCACCAGGAGCGTCTTCTGGTAGGTGGATCGCAGATTGCGAATGCCCTTCTGGGTTCCACGTCCTTCTGCAATGCCGGCATGGCGGGCGACGAAGCGCTGCAGGGTCTCACTCTCGATGCCCGCTTCCCTCTCCAGGGTGCGCGCAGCGGATGCCGACGGCGCGAGGCCGGTCACGTGGTAGCCCTGTTTCTCCGCTAGAGAGCGGAGCCGGTTCAGCATCGTGGTCTTGCCGGTGCCGGCGTAGCCCTGGACTCCCACCACCCGGTCCCTGGTGGAGAGGATGATCTTGACCGCCTCCTTCTGTCCGTCGTTGAGCCGGCCGCGATGGAGCTTCGTCTCCGCAACCCAGCGCTTCATGATGGGCTTGCTCTTGCCCTGGCCGGTCTGCATCAGGGCGATGGTCTCGGACTCGCTTGCGAGCGCCGCGTCCGTGGTCCAGTGCTTGCCGTGCTTGAGACCGGTTGCCTCGTTCAGGCGACCGGCTCGTTGGAACGCGTCGATAGACTGTTCGGCCGCATCGACGGTGATCGCGCCGGGATCGCACGCGAGCGTCGCGGCGAGCAGCGACGCATGGGAGAACACTGCTTCGCGCTCGCCGAGATGCCACGCCGCCCAGGCTGCAGTTCCAACCGTCATGTATTCGCAGCGCGCGGCGTGATCGCGGTAAGCGACAATATCGCCGTGGTCTTGCATCACGCTGTCGCGGACTTGGGCCTCCCGCGCCGAGGCGATCTCGACCAAGGTGTCGGCTGAGAAGCCCAATTCCAGCGCCTGGCGCGACCAGTCCTGGCGCAGCGCGTCCTTATCTGTGTCGCGCTTGTGCGCCCGCGTCATCAGCGCCGTCCGATCCGCGAGCCTCGGATCGTCGATCGGCGCTCCAAGGTCGCGCGCCTTCATGGCTGCTTCGATCTCGGCACGACGCGTCGAGAACGCATCGATCACCTTGCGCGGCACACCGGCGAGCTCGAATCGCCCGTCCGTGTGGGTCTTTTCGATCTGGTAGCCGAGGTCCTTCAGACCCCGCGCGAGCTCTGCCCGGTAGATGGCACCGATGGTCATTTTCCCGCCGTAAAGCCCGTCATCGACCATGGTCCGCCATTTGCCATCGCCGCCCCGGACCATGTTCGCAATCACGCAATGGGTATGAAGCTGGGGATCCAGGTTGCGCGAGGTGTCATGGCGGAAGGTAGCCACCACCATTTCTTGCCCGCCGGCGCGTACCATCGTGCCGGTGGACGGGTCCCGCATCCTGGTTTCGATGGCGTTTGCCTCGATCCAGGCGAGGGTGCGTTGCACGGCACGGTCGTGCGCCGTGACGATTCGATGGTCGCCACAGATCAGAGCGGCGAGCGAGACCGACTTGGGCGCCGACAGGGTGACGTCGCGGCCCGGCCTGTGGTGGATGTCGCCGTCCTTGTCCCGTCTGCCGAGCTTCGGGCCGTCCGGCACTTCGCCTTCGAGGATGGCGGTGAAGGTGTCGGGATCGACGGGGCCGGAGAGGCCCAGAGCATCGGCGCCCTTGCCGGCCCAGGCGCTCGCCTCCTGGTGTGCCGGATCGTCCCTCGCGTAGTAGCCGTCGCGCTCATAATAGTTCACGCCCTGCGCCGGCGAGACGATCTTGCCGATCGAGGCTACCATCGCGGCCCTCCCCTTGCGGCTGCGCGATCAAGGACTTCGCGCCTCTCCATGAAACGTACATAGAAGGAATGATGCCGGCTGCAAGTGGGCAATAGCGCCAGCGACCGCCGCTGCAGTGCTGTCCGAAACGTCTCGGCCAGTGTGGTAAGAGGGGTGAATAGTTCCCCGCCGTATCCCGCGCTGGTCGGCATGGTCAGGATCGCACACCCAGTAGCCGAGCATCCCGTCGTCGCCGAGCGCAGCAGCTTCGGCCGACAGACGCACAGGGCTGCAACTGCACCTCCGCCCAGGCGGCAGTCGAGGTTCATTGGCAACAGACGGTGGGCCACGTGGTATCCCTGCCCGTGCCCTCTCGACGAAGAGGCCGTCCGGAAAGACTAGAACTGCCGCACGAAACGCAGCTCGCCGCGCGTGCGCTGGTAGTCGTAGAGCTGGGCGTTGGTCTCACGCTCCTCGTTCACCACCACAAGTTCGGGACTGAAGCCGTAGACGGTGAAGGCACGGTTGTGGACCGAGAGCCGCAGGCTGCGCGTGCGGTCCGCCCTGTCTTCGCCGGGCGGCGTGTGCCGGAACCATTCGTCGTCGAAGTCGGTCCAGCGCACCTCGCCGCCGCCGCCCACCGTAAACCCCAGCGGCAGGATCACGGTAACACCCGCACCCAGCCAGCGACTGCGGTTGCGATAGGGCTCGCTCTCGGGGCGCTCCTGCCCATAACCCGCCGACAAGTTCGCCCGCACCGTCGGCGTCACCACCCAGGAGCCCCTGAGCGACGCATCCATGATCGGCCCGTCCAGATGGCTCCGCGTCCGGTAGCGCCGGTCGTGCCAGGAGGCCTGCCCCGACACCGTCACCCGCGGGCTCACCCGGTGCCCCAGCTCCAGGCGGGCGCCGAGATCGCGATTGTCCGGCACAGTGCCGGTCCAGCGCTGGCGGGCGCTTGCCAGCAGGCTCGCCGCCGTGTCGCGGTCCACCAGCCAGCGCGGGCCGAGATGGGTGGCGACGAAGAGCTGATCGAACTCGGAGCCCCCGTACTCCCGCCGCGCCGCCTCGCCGCCTGCGCGGAGCCGCCAGCGCTCCGCCAGCGGCACCTGATACTCGGCCCCACCCCAGACCGAGACACCGATGCCGGAGGTCGTAAGCTCCTCCGCGGTCCGCTCGAACGGAAAGTCCTGGCCAAAGAAATGGATATAGATGGTGCGCTCCTCGGAGCCGGCACCGATGTTGCTGTCCGGCGCCAGCGCCGCTCCGACATTGAAGCTCCAGCGATTGCGAGCCCGCATCGCGGCGAGGAAGTCCTGGACGTTGGCGGCCACCGCCTCCGGCACGCCGCCGGCCAGCACCGCCTCGAAGTGGCGCCGCGCCAGATCGTCCTCGCCCTTGAAGAAGAACGCGCGTGCCAGCTCCAGCCGCACCCGCACCAGCCCCGGCGCCTCGACCAGCATGGCGTGGAAGGCGCCGATGGCCTCGTTCAGCAGCGCCTCGCGCGCGTCATCGTCAAGGCCCGGCTGCTGCGATGTCTCCGACGCCGCAAGGCCATAGAGGAAGACCAGGATGGCCGGCACCGCCCCGGCTTCCACAGGCGGCCGCAGGATGGCGAGCGCCTCGGCGAAGCGGCCGGCCGCCATCAGCGCCCGCGCCTCCGCCTCGGCCTCGACGGCAGAAGTCTCGGGAGAGGGCGGCGCCTTCCCCTCGTCACCGGCGCCCCAGGCCGGCGCGGCGAGCACGAGACAGACGGCGATTGCAAGAGAGCCGAGGAACAGGCCGGCCGTGGCCGCCGGCGCGCGGCGGAGAGGGATGAGTGTCGAAACCATGACTCTGAAGGATGGTCGGGGGACAGAAAAAGAGGGTGGCAGAACCTGCCACCCTCTCCCGCAAGTTTGACCCAAAAGGTCAGGGTCTCATCGAAGAGACCCGGACCTGCTGTTCTAGTCCTGCTTCCGCGCGCCGAAGCCGCCGGCCGCGGTGCCGTTACCGAAGTTGGCGTTGAACTCGCCGACAACGGTGTGCGGCTGGGCATCGTCCGTCGTCGGACCATGGAACGTGGCGCTGTACGAGCCTTCCGCGCCGCCACCATTGGCCGTGCCGTTCGCGGTGCCAACGCTGGTATCGATGTCACCTTGCAAGTCCACCGCCCAGTCGTTCGCCTCGCCATGTTGCAGGACGAAGTTGTTGATGGTTCCGCTGAGGGTGTTCAGCAGTCGTGGCGCGATGGAATCTGCTTCGTCGATGGTCGTATCAGGGTCATTCACCGTCTGGTTGAATGTCGCCGTCAGGTTGGCCTTCGCCGCGAAGTGACCGGAGGTGGCCGTGTCGACACTACCATCTTCCGCCTTGTACACTTCCCTCACGTACACGCCGACCGCGCCGCCTTTATAGGTTGCGCTGCCTCTAATCTGAGCAACACTGCCGCTTGCCTCAATCGACGAACCGGCGAAGGTCTCGACCTCGTCGTAGGTGACCGCGCCGTCTGCGTCCGTCGTCCGCTGCAGCCAGAAGCCGTAGCGGAGGTAGTCCGCGTCATCCACGTCGACCCTGACGTCCGCATCGGGAGTGAAGATCCAGCCACCGGCCACTGCGGTGATCATGCCCATCGCGTCGAGCGTGGCTCTGCAGTCGGTGGCGCCGCCGCACTTCAATGTGCCCGGCGCGCCGTCGAAGGTGGCTGCGGTTTCAAAAGCCGCAACAGTCTCATCCTCATCGGTTTCGTCGTTGTCCTCGACCGCTGCCAGGAGAGTGATCTCACCTGATCCTGTCGAAGTAATGCCATCCGTCATCATCATCGCCAAATTACCAGCGGCGATGTCGAGAGATTGGAAGTCGCCGCCGCCTGTGGTTTCAGGGTTGGCGTTAAGATCATGGACCATCGCGAACGCCGTGGCCTTGGGCCCCTCGATGTCGGTGCTGACGATGACGACTTCTTCCACCACGTTGCCGTCTTCATCCGCTTCCATCGCGCGAACGTGCATGGAGCGTCCACCATCCAGGCCCGCCTCCTGATCGACGAACTTCGGATCGTCGTCCGCAGCATCTTCCAACTCGATCTTGACCGTCGCGCCGGTGCCATCGTTCTCGATGGTCATGCTGTAGGCCCCGGCAGTGCCGGTCTGTGGAGCGTCGCTGCCTCCGAGCCCTGCGTCTCCCGTCTGATCGGCCTCGGCACCGACGGCCGTCGACTTCGTGCCCGCCGCCGCGGTCGCGGCCGAGATCGCCACCGCCATTTCATTCGGCGCGAAGCTGCTCTCGAGGGCGTCGATCCGGCCCTGGAGGGCCGCCGTAGCGTCGGCGGACAGGTTCTCCATCCCGTCCAGCGAGTCTTGCGCCGCATCGATGGCAGCCCGGCCCGTGGCGACCGCCGCGGGTGTGGACTCATCGTCGATGTCGGCAATGGCCGTCATGGCGTCGTCGATAAGACCCGAGACCGTCATCTCTTCCGCCGCCGCCGTGTTGGCGTCGGCAAGCGCGGTCTGCGCATCGGTAAGGGCCAGTTCGGCCGCATTGAGCTCGCCCACGGTGGCATCGTCATCGGCCTCGATGGCGTCAAGCTCCGCCTGGCGGGCGTCCACACATGCCTGGGACGCCCCCGCGTCGCAAGCAAGAGCCTCAGGAGTCGTCGGCATTTCCATGCCCATGTCAGTCGCCGGCGCCGGATCGTCTCCATCGTGGACGCAGCCGTACATGACGGCCGAGAGGGCGACGATCGAGCACGCCGCCAGCAAACTGCGAGTCAGCTTCGTCTTCTTCATGGCTCGAGGCTCTCCTCAGTTTGAAGAGGCCTCGCCCAACCGACGTGTAGCGCTATTGCGCCAACTCCAGACAGGCGTGCGCCGGAATACGATAACTATGGGTATTTGCTGCGCATTTTCACCCCCCTCGCCAGCAGCCCGGATATCGAATACCCAACTATCACAACCTTGAACGCGCTCGAATATGATGACGGTCGCTTGCATAATGATGACGGTACTGCTCAGTGAACCGTCTGGAGGATCCGACCAGCCGCGACGCCTCCATGCCCAGGCGTGCCAACCTCACCAGCTGTGGTTCGGCATGCAATCTCGACCCCTGTAACTTATGAGAAATTAACTTTAGTGCGCTGATCGGCGTCGAATCCGCGCGCCGATTCACAACCGACTCTGTGAACCTGAACTCACCTCGTTATCTGGCCGGATGAGGTGCGGGGGAGATATCGGTTGCGGAAACGATCGCGCGGATCTGTCGGCATTGCTTACATAGATCTTCCGCTCAAGGAGACTGTTCGGAGGGTGAAAGTGCCGCCCAACACGGTGCGCAAGACGATCTTTTCGGGGCGATCTCTTTCAGTTACGACCACAAGGTGCAACTGGATAACAGGCGCCGTCGGCCATTCCGGCGGCGCCTTTTCGCGCCCGGTTGCGGGCGGCCGGCTCGGATTCCCCATGGACCGCGCGCCCTCGACCCTATGCCGCTAGGACATACATTTTCTTCGAATTAGCATTTTCCGTGTTGCCCTTGAGGCACTAACCGATTTGTTCGAGACCGTCGAAGACTGGGAGAACGGTTCCGAGACCGGCGCCGCGCTCCCGAGCCATGCGCGCAATCCGATCCGCATCGCCACAATGCCGAGGCCAGCACGTCATGCCCAAACGAACCGACCTCTCCATCTGCGGGCCCACTGTCGACGCGCTTTCCGCCGAGACCAGGGACACTGTCTTCTGGGATCGTGACCTCCCCGGCTTCGGCGTGCGGATCTACCCTTCGGGACGAAAGGTCTACGTCGTCCAATGCAGAGCGCGGGGCGCGCCCAAGCGTGTCACCCTCGGCCGCCATGGCGAGATGACCCCCGACCAGGCCCGCGAGACTGCGGCCACCGTTATCGACCGCATCAAGAGCGGCGAGGACCCCATGAACCCGCCGCCCCCGCCTGAGATAACTGTCGCCGATCTCGCCGAGCGCTACATGAGCGGCCATGTGGCACTGAACTGCAACGCCCACACCGCCGGCATCTATCGTGGCTCACTCGAGAACCACATCCTGCCGGCCCTCGGCGCGATGCCGATAGGCGCGGTTGACGGCGGGCATGTGTCGGTGCTGCATTACGGACTTCGCGACACCCCCCGCGCCGCCAACCGGGTGCTCATGATTCTGACCAAGATGTTCTCCCTGGCCGGGGTCTGGGGCTTGGCGCCGGAGGGGGGCAACCCCTGCCGCTCGGTGCGCAAATACAAGGAGCGCAAGCGCGGACGCTTCCTGACGGTGGAAGAGTATCGCCGCCTGGGCCGGGCGCTTACCGAGGCGGAAGCGACGGGCTCGGTCTCGCCCTGCGCGGTGGCGGCGCTCCGTTTGCTGATGCTGACCGGGTGCCGGCTCACCGAGATACTGACCCTGCGTTGGGACGATGTGGACCGGACGGCGGGGGAGTTCCGCCTGCGCGCCGGCAAGACCGGGGCGCGCATGGTGGCGCTGACGCCGACGGCGGAGAGGGTGCTGGCGGGAATCGTCCGCGTTCCGGGCAATCCCTGGGTGATCGTGGGCAAGGAGCCAGGGGTCCGTCTGACGAGCCTGACCCGGGATTGGTATCGGCTTCGGGCGCTGGTCGGGCTGGAAGATATGCGCATCCACGACTTGCGGCACAGCTACGCCAGCCGGGCGCTGGCGCTGGGCGAGAGCCTGAGCATGATCGGCGGGCTGCTTGGCCATGCGGGCCTGGAGAGCACGGCGCGCTACGCCCATCTGGCGCGGGATACGGAGAAGGCTTCGGCGGCCAGGGTCGGCGCCAGCATCGGCGCTGACATCATGGCGGCGACGGGCACGGCATGAGGCCGGTCGGGATGGCGGGGCTGCAAGAACGATCGATCACGCAGCGCACGGTGGAGGCGCTGTCGGTGGTGAAGGATACGGTGTTCTGGGACACCGAGCTGCCCGGCTTCGGAGTGCGGGTCTATCCGTCGGGGTCCAAGTATTACGTGGTGCAAACGAGAGGGCCGGATGGTTCTAAACGCCTGACGTTGGGTCGTCACTGGGTGATCGCCGCCGATGAGGCGCGCCGCCGTGCGGCACTGATTATCGCCCGCATCAAGGCGGGCGAGGAGCCTGTCCCCGAGCCGATGGCGCCGACGCCGGGGGGCGAGCCGACGGTGGCCGCCATCGCGGCGCGCTATCTGCGAGAGCATGTGGCGGTGCGCTGCAAGCCCGGGACGGTGGCCGAGTACCGGTTGGCAGTCGACAAGCACATCGTGCCGGTGCTGGGAGAGCTGCCGATCACGGCGGTCGGGCGGACGCATGTTGCCGACCTGCACTACGGGCTGCGCGACCGGCCGTCTACGGCGAACCTGGTAGTGGCAACCCTGTCGCGGCTGATCGAGGAGGCGGCGGCCTGGGGAGTGGCGCCGGCGGGGAGCAACCCGTGCCGGCATGTGCGGAAGTATCGGATGGGCCGGCGGGAGCGGTTCCTGACGGACGCCGAGTTCCGCCGCCTCGGTCGTGTGCTGAGGGAGCTGGAGGCGGAGAGGCGGGTGCCGGTGCACGCGGTGGCGGCGCTGCGTCTGCTGATGCTGACGGGGTGCCGCCGCAACGAGATCCTGACCCTGCGTTGGGAGGACGTGGACCTGGAGGCGAAGGAGCTTCGGTTGCCAGACAGCAAGACGGGTCCTCGAGTGGTTTCCCTGTCGCCGGCGGCGGCGGAGGTTCTGGCGGCACTGCCGCGCGTTGCCGGCAATCCCTGGGTCGTCCCCGGCCGCAAGCCTGGCGCGCGGCTGTCGGACATCTTCAAGCACTGGTGCCGAGTGCGGACGCGAGCGGGTCTTGAGGGTGTGCGCATTCACGACTTACGACATAGCTTCGCCAGCCGTGCGCTGGCGCTCGGTGAGAGCCTTCCGGTGATTGCCAGACTGTTGGGGCACGCCCAGGTTCAGACCACGGCGCGCTATGCACATCTGGCGCGGGACTCGGTCAAGGCGTCGGCGGCCCGTGTCGCCGCCAGCATCGGAGAGGATATCCTGCCTGCGGACTTCGGGCTGGATGCCGCCCCGGCGCCGATCGGGTCCGATGCCGTCTCTCCGGGCCGAGGGCTGTGAGGGCCGGGCGGTGGAGCGGCGCATCATGGGGCGGCAAGCACTGCGCTATATGTTAAGGAGACACCAGCGGCCCGGAGCAGTAGCCGGCGGGTGCGGTCGAGACGGTCGGTTTGGCGGGATCGCTCCTGAGCACCGGGTCATCGCCATCCAGCGCGGCAGGGCCTGGGTGCTCGACCACCCGCGATGCAGTGGATCGCCTCCGGCGCCGATCGACACCTTAGGGTCTTGCGGGGACACCCGGATTGGACGAGCACATGGACCCGCCGGGCAACCGGCTCCGGGTTATGCGGCGCGACGTGCTTCGACCGGCGGTGTACGAGGGATTTCGTTGCGGCAAATTTTCGGAGGGCCTTGATTTTTTGGGCTTGCATTGGCGGCTTGCTTGTGGCGTGCTTGCTTGACGGCACGCTGGACGGCAAGGAGGATGCCGTGAGGATGTGCATGGAGGCTGCGGCGACACGGGGCGGAGACCCTGGACGGCCTTTGGTGGGTTCCATGGTTTCCCGGCATGGCGGGATGCGGAGACTGCCCGCTATGGTTCGGGGTATCTCTGGGAAGGACTTCTTGGAGGTACTGTGTTGATGTGCGAAGCTATGGACATTGCCTGAGTCGTTATGTACGCTGGCAGTTGGAGTTCAACAATGCGAGGCCTCCCATCGAGGCCTCTTCAAACTGAGGAGAGCCTCGAGCCATGAAGAAGACGAAGCTGACTCGCAGTATGCTGGCGGCGTGCTCGATCGTCGCACTCTCGGCCGTCATGTACGGCTGCGTCCACAATGGCGACGACAGCACGCAAACCGGGACGGAAGTGCCCGAGCCGATGGAGGGCATGTCCGTCGACGTCACGATGGATGTGGCGTTGGGGGCTGCGGAGCAGGCCGCTCTCGTGGCGGTGCTGCCGAATCCCGGTGACTCCGACACGTTGACTGTTGCGGCCGGCGGGATGGCGACGCGCGCCGACGTGGTGTTCAGCTGTGACAGCGCCTATCCCTGCACGTTCACGCTCACCAACAACCTCGACACGATCGTCGCGAGTGTGAGCACGCAGAAGCTCGCGGACGCCGGCGACCCGATGGCCACGGCCATGGTTCCGCCCGGGCCGATGGATACGTTCGCGGAGTTTAATGACGGGAGTATTGAATCCATTCGCAACGACGTGGGCGCGCAGGACGGAACCACCACGCCGCCCGACCTCGATCCCACCGAACTCATCGGGATGGGCATCGGTGGCCCCGGCGCTCTCGATGCGAGCATGGCCGCGCTGCGGAGCATATTCGATCCGAATGGGGCAGACTTTGGCGACGCCCCAGGCAACGCGGCAGCAGCGCCAGGGCTTTCGCCAACCCTCACGATGGGCTCGACGATTTCCGGGGCCATGAGGCCGGACGGAGACGGAATCCCCGCGAGCGACGACATGGCAATGGCGCCCACCGACTGGGGCATGAAGACGCTGCACCGGGATTGGGGCGACACGGCAGGCGACACGGGCGACGGCGGCTTCGAGACGGGCGCCATCGTCGTCAAGAACCTGGGCGAAGGCACGCCGTATCCCTTCGACCGCAAGCTGTCCGGTAAGTACGTGAACGATGCCGCGAAGGCCATGTTCGCGTTGGCCATGCGGGCCGATGGGAGTAATCCCGGTGTTACTACGCTGGGTACATCGGTGTACATTGGTGCTGATGCTTTTACACCAGACGGTGGCGCTGAACTTCTGGCGGCGGATTCCGTGCAGTGGGCGGCCATGGTCTTCGACAGCGATTCCCTGGTCGGGGCCCAGGATCAGGATCTCAGCGTCAATGAGAGCGAAACATTCACGGGATCGTACTTCGGCGCTCCGGGCCAGTTTCAGTGCATCGGGGTGGCGACGGTTGATACTGCAGGTTGTGGCCTAGTGAGGAACGACGATGGCACAGTCGGGGTTAATAACACCAGCGCCGACCCGACCATGACTGCTTCCACCGGAAGGTGGTCGTTCACCCCCGATCCCGGCGCCATGATCACGGTCCCGGATCAGGACTGGATGGCCTACGGCGCCTGGCTGACCACGCCTGACGATCCTGGCGGGACGCACAGGATGGGCGTGTTCTTCAACGGTATGGACCCCTGGGCGCCTGCAACTGACGCCCTCACCGCCAACAACGCCGCCGGCCTGCGCGGCTCGGCGACCTACAGCGGCGGGGCGACCGGCATCTACGTGGACGGCGCCGACTCCGGCCTGTTCACCGCCCGCGCGATGCTGACCGCCGCCTTCGACGCGGATATGGACGGCGTGGAGGATGCGACCGACTACATGATCTCCGGTCGCATCGACAACTTCCGGGGCACCGATGGCGTGTTCCTGGGGGACGATACGCAGGCCTCGCCCAACGATCCGTCGGCCGGCGAGAACGACTGGGTCGTCCTGTTGGGAGCATTCGACTTCGGTGAGACCATGGATGGACTCATTGGGGCAACCGGTACCACTGGCTCGGCGGACGGCGTGTCGTGGGACGGTAGCTGGAACGGCCAGCTCTTCGGGCCGAGCAGCAACACTGACGGTGCGCTCGCTCCGAGCGGTGTGGCCGGGCGGTTCTGGGCCGAGACAGCCGATGCTGATGCTGTGGCAGACGACGATGGAATGCCCGCAACGGCCGTCGTCGGCGCGTTCGGCGCGGATCAGGACTAGCACAACTGACGAACCGGAGATGACCGGAGTGCACGGGGCGGCCCTTGAGCCGCCCCTCTTTTTCCACCCTTCCGCACGTAGTCAAAGTTCTCGCAATGACGCTTGCCTCTTTGCGGCGCAGCCTCCTTCTCGCTGCGCTCGCGCTATCCCTCTCCCTGCCGGCCGCCGCCCAGGAAGAGGGGCCGCAGACCGAGGAGACGCCCGTTCCCCCACCGTCTCCCCGCGCGGACGAAGGGGGGATATCGCCCACCGAGACCGCGCCATCGCCCGACGCCGCCGCCGCCGGGGCGTTGGTCGACGCCGGCCGCTTCGAGGAGGCAATCGTCGCGCTGCGGCGGCTGCTCGAGCAGGAGTCGATCGAACCGAACGCGCTCTTCCTCTACGGCCTGGCGTCGCTGGAGGCATCGCAGCGGCCCGGCCGCCCGGAGGAGGAGCGGGAGACCCTGCTGGACGAGGCCATCGCCGCCTTCCACGTGATGCTGGTCCAGCGTCCCGACCTGGTGCGGGTGCGGCTGGAGCTGGCCCGGGCGTTCTTCCTCAAGGGGGAGGACGAGCTGGCCCGGCGCCACTTCGAGGCGGTGCTGGCGGGCGGCGTGCCCGACGCGGTGGCCGTCAACGTCAACCTCTTCCTCAACGAGATCAGGTCGCGCGGGCGCTGGAGCTTCAACGTCGGCTTCGCGCTGGCGCCGGACAGCAACATCGGCGCGGGCTCCGAGGAGCGGACCATCTACATTGAATTCTTTGGCCGGCCCCTGCCGTTCGAGCGGGATGCGGAGCAGCTGACCTCCTCGGGCATCGGCGTCTCGGTCTGGGGCGGGGCGGAGTACCAGGTGCCGTTGGCGGAGCGGCTCAGGCTGCGCGCAGGTGGCTCGGCGGCGCGGCGGGAGTACGAGCGCTCGGAGTTCGATCAGCTCTTCCTCGCCACCCATCTCGGCCCGCGCTGGCTGATCGACCAGAACACGGAGGGGAGCCTGCTGGCGAGCGCGCGCCAGCGCTGGGTCGGCACCGTGCCGAACAATCGCGAGCTCGGTGCGCGGCTGGAGGTGGCGCGGCGGATCACCCCGCGGGTGACGGCATTCGCAAACGCCTCCTGGCACGACCGGCGCTACCGGATGCGGGACCATCTGGACGGGCCGGTGTGGGACGTATCGCTCCGGGGCTCGTGGGTGGTGACGCCGACGGTGCGGGCGGAGCTCTCGGCCGGATACGCGCATGAGGAGCCCGAGCGCGACCGCGAGCGCAACGACAGCCGCTGGCTCGGCGCCGGGGTTACGGTGGCGCTGCCGCTGGGCTTCACCGTGGGCGGCGGCGGCGAGGTGCGCTGGACCGACTTCGGGGACGAGTGGTTCCCGAACACGCCGGTGGGGGAGGACCGGGCGGATCGCACCCAGAGCGTCCGGCTCTCGGTCCACAACCGGGGCGTCACGGTGTTCGGCTTCAGCCCGGCGATTGTGGCGGTGCACGAGGAGCGCGACACCAACGCGCAGCTCTACGACTACAAGCGCACGCGCGGCGAGCTGCGCTTCGTGCGGCAGTTCTAATGCTGCGATCTCACCGTCGGCCCACCATTTTTTGTGGTGAGCATGTCGAAGAGGAGTAGCCCACTTGGGGCGTTGATTGATCGGAAAACCTCAACGCGGAGGAGCGTGCAATGAACAAGATCAGACGAAGTTGGCTTGGCCGCGGTAGCGTCATGGCGCTCGTCGCTGCTGGACTTATCGGCTTGGGCGCATGCTCGGGCGGCGATGACGGCCTGTCCCAGGCCCAGGAGGAAGCGCTCCAGGAGCGGCTCGAAGACGCTCAGGCCGAACGGGACGAGGCGCGGCGACGGGAGCAGGAGGCCGAGCGCCAGCGCCAGGCCGAGCAGCAGCGCCGTCAGCAGGAAGAGCAGGGGCGCGAAGAGGCCGAGCAGGGGCGCGATGATGCCGAGGAAGAGCGTGACGAGGCGCAGCAGACGCTGGACCGCTTTGTCGCCTTCGAAATCGTCTCCGCGATTCCCGACGCCTCCGCCAGTGCCGTCCCCTTGGCGCCGGCGACTCTGTCGCACAATGAGCCGGTGCTTGCCACCGCTACCGACGCGACGTTCACCAGCACGAGCACCGGATCGTCAGGTGGGTGGTTCAAGACCACTCGATCCGGAAGCAGCGAGCAGAGAAGAGACTTCGTCGAAATCTTCTCCAACGTGGAAGCTCCGACACGAGAAGATTTTCGCGATCATTCGTTGGGTTCAGCGTTGACTTACGATGAGAGCGGAAGAGTCCTCGGGGTAGACAACCATATCGACATCATCACCGCCACCCATGGAACACTCGCGGCATCTTCGCGGTTCCCTCGTCCGAGCACACAACGGCAGGGCGAGCTGGAAACGTTCACCGTGACCGACCGGGGACCAACCGAGGCTCAAAAACAAGAGGCACGTGATGCAAAGGCGGCACGTGATGCGGAGATTGCAACTTTGCGTGCCGACAATATCGATGACAGTGAACAGGATCTGACCCCGTACGACACCAGCCAACCAGACTATCGACTGGCAGTACGGAACATGGACCGCTATCCGGAACGCTACAGCATCGACATCTCCGGATCGCTTCAAGGCGCTCCGGGAACGTTCCGCTGCGCAGGAGCCGCATCGGGAGGAACCTGCACCGTAGATATCTCCGGACCCGGCGACTACGTCTTCGGGCGGACGAACGCGGAGTGGCAGTTCATTCCCACGAGCGCAACATCAAAGGTCATCATTCCAGACGCAGAGTACATGTGGTTCGGATGGTGGAAGAGAGAGCCAATCGAGACCCTTCCGAATGCTGTCGATGCAGTGTTCGACTACGCAGCAAACTACGGCGGGATGAACGCGGTGACAAACGTCGCCGGTGCTACTGGATCTGCGACGTACGAAGGCGCGGCCATTGGCTACTACGGTTTCTATGACATCGAAGCCGCGGAAGACGATCGCTCACGCTCCGGAAGGTTCCAGGCCACGGCAACCCTGATCGCAGACTTCGAGGCCGATACACTCAGCGGCTCCATCACCGAGTTCGACACAGAACCCACTTGGTCAGTGACGTTGAAGTCTCGGCCCATCGCGACCGGCGCAGTAGCAGCCGCGGTCGACACCGTTTCGTGGTCCATTCGAGGGCTTCCTCGCGACGGCGGGCAGTGGGAGGCACAGTTCTATTCGAACTTCGAATCACCCGCCGATACAGCGCAACCCACCGGAGTCGCCGGAGCATTCACCGCGCAGTACGGAGAACATCGCAGCATGGTTGGCGCCTTCGGAGCAGAACGCGACTAGCGACCATCGTCGGATCGATCATCGGGGCCTTCGGGGCACGCAAACGATAGCCCGAAGTTTGCTGTGGTGAGAGCGGAGCGGGAGACCAACGCGCAGCTCCACGACTACCGGCGCTCGCGCGGCGAGTTGGGCTTTCTCCGACAGTTCTAAGAGGCGTTCGGCGCGGATTGATCGTTTCTACAACCGGCTCCGAGTGTTGGCCAATAATGCGTTCGCAATCTCGGCATGGGATTGGCGAACCTGAGACCGTGGATCTGCGCATAGAGGGAGGCTTCAATGGCTGCGAAATATAGCGAATACCTCAGCACTTGTGCAGCGACCGCACTGCTTGCCGTGGCGTTGTCCGCTTGCGGCGGTGGCGGAGGCGGCAGCGGCAGTGGCCCGGTCACCGGCGAAGGCGACATGCCCGATGGCGGCACACCGGAGATGCCGATTCTCACCAATGTAGCCGGTCGTTCTCACTCAACGTAGCCACCTATTCTCAGCAAAGTAGCCACCCCCTCTCAGCCTGGCAGCCACCCCGGAGCGAAGCGACGCGATTACGTTGATGTCAGCAGTTCTCCCTCCGCGATTTCTTCGAGATCGATACCACCGCCGAAGGTGCTGCGGCAAGGCGGTGGAGCATGGTGCGCGCGCGACGCGTGACCCCTCACGAGTCGGAGCGGCGCGCGCGCACCATGCTTTCGCTCGATCTCTCCGCTTGCTCCGACACCCCGGAGCGGAGCGACGATTCTACCGCGCGAAGCGCGGCTCCCTGTCGTCGCGTTCATGCCTTGGTTCCGGCGCCGGCGTCATCGGTGCGCATGGATGTGCCGTGCAGCTCGAACCGGGTGGCGCCATGAACGAGACGGTCGAGGATGGCGTCGGCCAGCGTGGGATCGTTCAGTTGTCGGTGCCATTCGGCGACCGGCAACTGGCTGGTGACGATCGCCGAGCGCCGGCCGAAGCGGTCATCGAGGATCTCGAGGAGGTCGCGGGCCCGCGCGGCATCGATGGGCGCCAGGCCCCAGTCATCGAGGACCAGCACCTCGATGCGGGCGAGATCGCGGTAGAGCTTCGGGACGGTGCCCTCGCCATGGGCGATCCGCAGCTCGGTGAGCAGCCGCGGCACGCGCTGGTACTGAGCCTGGTGGCCTTCGAGACATGCTTTGTGGGCGAGCGCGCAGGCGATCCAGGACTTGCCCGTGCCGCAAGGACCGGTGATCAGGATATTGGCGCCGTTGCGGATCCACGCGCAGTCGCCGAGGCCGAGAACGACGTTGCGGTCGAGGCCGCGGGGGCGGCTCAGGTTGATGTCCTCGAAGCAGGCGTCCTGGTGGCGCAGCTGGGCCTTCTTGAGGCGCCGCTGCAGGGCTCTGGAGCGCCGTTCGGCGATTTCGCGGTCGATCAGCAACCCGAGCCGGTCCTCGAAGGTCATGTCGCCGAGGTCGTGCCGCGCCATCTGTTCGAGGAAGGCGGCCTGCATGCCGGGCAGGCGCAATGAGGCGATGCGCTGTGCCAATGGGTGGGAGACGGGGTTGTCGGTCATTTGAAGGCCTCCGGGCCTCGGATGTTGGAATGATCGATAGGCATGGTCTCGGGCTCCAACTCAGCGGCGGCGTGATCGGCGCCGGTACGCAGGATGTTGTCGAGCCCACGGTAGGTCCGGGTGCCGAGCTCCAGGGCGTAGCGGCAGGCGGCGTCGAAGCGTTCCGGCTCGTGGCCGTTGGCCAGCCGGAGAACGCCGTAGCAGGAGCGGAAGCCGAACTCCGGATTGGGGTTGCGCTCCATCACCGCGACGACGAAGGCGTGGACATGGGGACCGATATCCCGCGCGTCCCGCTCCAGCCGGTCGCGAGTGCCCTCGACGCCGGCGCGCTGATGCGCCTGCGGTTGATGCTCCTTGAGCGTGGTGGCGCGGCCTTTGGCCTGGCTGCGGAGATGGCTGGCGATCTGCCGGCCGCGGTGGAAGACATCGATCACCTGCCCGCGCAGGCGGACATCGACCTCCTTGCCGACATACTGGTAGGGAACCGAGTAGAAGTGCCGGTCGACCGCAATGTGTGACAAGGCATTTAACTGCACCGTTTGAGTGCGTTGAGAGGCGTACCTTTCGGGTGACGCACCCGTTTCACCCTCTTCACGGACGTGAGTTCGAACTAGTCGAGACCATGGCGGTGGTGGGGGTGGATTGGGTCCATTACACGGGAGATGACGGGACGCTACGTACCATGCGGCAAGCCTGGACCAGCGTTGCTGCCGAGGATCCGTTTGTGAGGGTGGCGGCGGGCCGGTCGGCGTTCCGTGTCTCGGATCTGCTCGCCTTGACGGCATTGTTGGACAGCTTGGACGGAGACGGTCGCGGTGGGAGGGGGGCCGTCGGCGAAGCGAACACTGTCAAGGAGATTTTGCCGTGAGTGTAAGAATATTTTTGTCCAGGAACGTCGAATACGCGATGCCATGGCGGCCTGAGAACCGGTAGTGATTGGGCATAAGGCAACGTATTCCTGGCTATTTTCCCCCATACAGAGGGAGAGGGGGCTTGATGCAGTGCCAAGGATGTGCATAAATATATTTACATTGCGTTGTCGATGGAGCCCGTGCGATGGCCAGACGCCCTGCCGACGCAAAGACCCGCGCCCTCAAGGAGCATGGCTGCCTGAACCCCCATGCCGAGACGGTGCGCGACGAGCTGTTCCTGTCCAATGCGTTCTTCGACCCGCGCGACCTGGTCCAGGTCAGGTACGAGATGCTGCGCCGCGTGCGCGAGGACGGCGTGCCGGTGAGCCACGCCGCCGCCAGCTTCGGTGTCTCCCGGCCCACCTGGTACCAGGCGCAGCGCGCCTACGAGGCGGGCGGGCTGCCGGGATTGCTGCCGGACCGGCCGGGTCCCCGCCGGCCCCACAAGCTCAGCGACGAGGTGGTCGAAGCGTTGCAGACGGCGAAGAGCGAACAGCCGGAGCTGAGCGCCGCCGACCTGGTGGAGCTGGTGCGTGCGCGCTTCGGCATCAGCATCCATCGCCGCAGCATCGACCGCGCCCTCGCGCGGGAAAAAAAACGCCGATGATGCGCCGCCTGCCGTGCGCCGCGCTCGCCCCCGCGGAGCATTCCGCCTACGGACATGGCTACGAGCGGATGCGCCGTCATGCCGTCGAGCCCGGCGCCGCCCATGACCGCCACGGGATCGCCGTGGTGGCGCTACGCGGCGTCGCGGCCTGGCTGCACGCCTTCGCCGAACTGCCCACCCCGCAGGCCGCCGTGTGCGCAGGTGCCACGCCTGAGCCGCTGCCCGCCGGGGTCGAGAGGCCGGCGATCGACATTCTGCTCGCGATGGTCAAGGGCCATATGGGGAGGGAGTTGGCATGAGCACTGCCCATCAGAAGGTGGCGACGAGCCACCTGAGCCGCGATGCCTACCTGTACGTGCGTCAGTCCAGCCCGCGCCAAGTGTTCGAGCATGGCGAGAGCACGCGACGCCAGTACGCACTGCGCGAGCGGGCCGTGGCCCTGGGCTGGCCGACCGAGAGCGTCATCGTGATCGATGGCGATCAGGGCCTTTCCGGCGCCGACAGCGACCGCGAGGGGTTCCAGCGTCTGGTCGCCGATGTCGGCATGGGCCGGGCCGGGATCGTGCTCGGGCTGGAGGTGTCCAGGCTCGCGCGGAACTCTACCGACTGGCATCGGCTGGTTGAGATCTGCGCCTTGAGCGAGACCCTGATCATGGACGAGGACGGCGTCTACGATCCCGGCGACTTCAACGACAGGCTCCTCCTCGGCCTCAAAGGAACCATGAGCGAGGCGGAGCTGCACATGATGCGCATGCGGCTGCGCGGCGGGCTGCTGAACAAGGCCAAGCGCGGGGAGTTGAAGGTAGCGCTGCCGGTGGGGCTGGTCTACGACCCTCTGGACCAAGTGGTTCTCGACCCCGATGAACAAGTGCAGCACAGTCTGCGCCTGCTGTTCGACACCTTCACCCGGACCGGCTCGGCGCGTGCCACGGTGAAGCATTTCCGTGAAGAGAAGCTGAGTTTCCCCCACCGTCCGCGTGGCGGACCGCACATGGGGGAGCTGCGTTGGAAGCCGCTGACGACCTCGCGGGTGCTGAACATGCTGCACAACCCGCGATATGCGGGCGCTTTCGCGTACGGGCGCAGCCGCAGCCGACGGCGTCCCGGCGGCGGTGTCGAGCACAGGCTTGTGGCGCGTGAGGAGTGGACAGTCCTGCTGCGCGATGCGCACCCGGGCTACATCACCTGGGAGCGGTTCGAGCAGAATGAGCGCCAGCTCCGGGACAACGCGCAATCGTACGGCGCGGAGCGCCGCGGCGCCCCGCGCGAGGGGCTCGCACTGCTGCAGGGCCTGGCCACTTGCGGCGTGTGCGGCAGGAACATGACGGTGCGCTACCAAAGCTGCTATAACGCGCTGCATTTCAATACATCCGGCGAAGGACAAATCCATGGCACCGACACCTTTTATCCAGATTGACGAGACCATTCTCACCAAGGGGGAGATTCGTAAGCTCAACGCGCTGCGCAAATCCGTGGGCGACGAGGTCGGCAACCGTGCGTTCGCCGAGTGGCTTTTGTCTCGGCAGTCGACAGAGGGCACGGACGACAACGCGGCCATGATCGTGGACATCCTCTGGCCCCTCGTCCAGCAGGGCACGCTGACGATCCCGCGGGGCGGCTACCTGATCCGCCGCGGCCGCGGCCGCATCATCGTCGAGCCGGCGAAGGGGTAGACCGCGAGGGGGGCGGGTTGAATGGCTATGGAGCTTGTCGGGCAGAGCACAACCGCCGAGGGAGACGAGGAGACTGCCGACGGGCCGCTCCTCGATGCCGCGACCGGTCCGGTCACGGCGATGATCGCGCGCGGCCGGCAGCGCGGCTACGTCACCCATGACGAGCTGAACAGAGCCTTGCCGCCGGGCGAGGCCAGCTCGGAGCGGATCGAGGACACGACGGCGATCCTGTCCGAGATGGGCATCACCATCATTGAGGGCGAAGATCCGGGGGACGACGCCGGGGAGAGGCAGCCGGTAGAGAAGCCTGCCACTGCTGCGCCGAGGATTGGCGAAGACGATCTTGGACGCACCGACGATCCGGTGCGGCTGTATCTGCGCGAGATGGGAGGCACGGCGCTTCTCACCCGCGAGGGCGAGGTCGCGCTCGCCAAGCGGATCGAGGCCGGGCGGCAGACCATGCTGGACGGTCTCCGCGAGAGCCCGCTGACCATGCGGGCCGCGGTCGCATGGCGCGACGCGATCCGCGCGGGCTCGATGGCGCTGCGTGAGGTGATCGACATCGGGGCCACCCATGGCAGAGGTCCGGCGGCGGCGCCCGGGGAGGAGAGCAACGATCGCAGATCCCGGAATGACCGCGCGGACACGGGAACACCAAAGGACGCGCGCGAAGGCGGCGACGAACCCGCCGAGGGCAAACCGCTGCCCTCGACGATGGAAGCGGCGGTCCTTCCACAGGTCATGGAGACCTTCGACGCGATCGCGGCGTCCTACGGGAAGCTCCACCGGCTCCAGGACCTGCGCATCGAGCTGGTCAGGAAGAACCGGACGCCGACGGCGTGGCAAGCCAGACGCTTGCGGGAGATGACGCGTGATCTCGCGGCGTCGATGCGGGAGCTCCGGCTCACCGACGATCGGATGGAGGCTCTCGCCGACGAGCTCCGGGAGCTCATCCTCGCAGATGGGTCAGGAGCTCGGGCGCGAGCCGACCCCGGAGGAGATCGCCAAACGCCTGCGCGTGCCGCTCGACAAGTTGCGCCAGACGATGAAGGTGGCAAGGGAGCCGATCAGCCTGGAGACGCCGATCGGCGAGGAGGGAGACAGCCACCTCGGCGACCTGATCGAGGACGAGGATGCGGTGCAGCCGCTGGACGCGGCGATCCAGTCCGACCTGCGCGACGCCTTGACCCATGTACTGGGGAGCCTGACGCCGCGGGAGGAACGGGTCCTGCGCATGCGCTTCGGCCTCGGCACGACCACCGACTGCACGCTCGAGGAGGTCGGCCAGACATTCTCGGTCACGCGTGAGCGCATCCGTCAGATCGAAGCCAAGGCGCTTCGCAAGCTGAAACATCCCTCTCGGGCGCGCGCGCTGCGCAGCTTCCTCGACACGTAGAAGCATCACACGCACGATCCGGGGCGCTTTCCCACGCCTTGCCATCGCCGCGGGGGCGAAGGGTGCCTTGCCCCGTTCGGACGCTTCCCAATGCCGGGGCGCGAAGATCACGCGGCCGACGATCTCGACCCGCCGGGACCGACCATCGACGCGACACCAGCGCTTCAGCCTCGGTCGGCACGTTATTGCGGGGGCGCCGTCCACGACCCGTCGAGTTTGTTCGGCGAGCAGACACGCGCTGCTGACTGGACTCCCAGCGCCGCGCGCCCGCGTTTCCGCCGCCCTCCACGCGCTCGCAGCTTCGCACCCGCAAGCATAGCCCGCCATTTCCGGGCTGGTCCCGGACCATTACCGCATTGAGTCGCCTCGCCCCGCTGCGCCGGTTGCGAGCAACCTTGTCAGCAAGAGGCAGCGTCGGCCCGTGAAGGTCGAGGCCCCGGGGCGCGGGAGCAAGTGCCACCGGCTTGCAAACCATCCACCATGGAAAAACCAATGCGCATCTACGCGAGAGACCAGGCCTGTCCATTCAAGCTCTCACGGGCGGCGTGGGGCGCGTTCAGCAACTTCCAGCCCTTGGCCGTTCCGATCGCGGCAGGTCCGTGGATGCTGCCCACCTCCGAACACTTGTATCAGGCGGCCAAATTCGGAGCGCGCCCCGACATCCAGCAACGCATCTCCGGCGCGCCGACCGCGAGGGAGGCGGCCGCCATCGGGCGCACGCCGGGCCTCGGCATCGACCCCGGCTGGAACGCGCAGCGCGCCGACGTCACCTGACGCACCTCGGTGCAGAGGAAAAGAAGTCGTAGACATGGGCCGACATGAACCCGCTCTAACGAGACCGCTGGCACATGGTGGCATTCGTCCACCACCACATGCCCGTAAGCAGGGCAAAGATATCGCCCGACCTACATCCTCAAGGAATTGACAACAGGGTCGCCAAAGGGATAGAGTGGGCGCATACGTGTTTATGCGCTTATATGCGGAGCAGGGGCAATGACCCGATGGAACCTCTCCATCTCAGAAGAGACGAACCGAGCGGTTCGCACGTTTCTTGCCCGCAACGGCGGCAAGAAGGGCGACCTGTCCCGGTTCGTCGATGAAGCTGTACGCCGGCGTGTCTTGGATCTCACCGTCAGCCAGGTCAAGGAACGCAACGCTGGATATGACCAACGGAAGATTCTCGACCTGATCGACGAGGAGGTAATCGCGGCGCGTGAAGGTCGTTCTTGATACCAACATCTTGATCAGCGCCCTCATCACTAAGGGTACCCCACCGGACAGGTTGTATCAGGCATGGCTGCGCGGCGAGATCGAGCTTGTGACATCTATCGCGCAAGTTTGCGAATTGGCCGATGTACTCGCCCGCCAGCGTCTCCGAAAATTCCTCGATGCTGATGAGGCGACGGCCATAGTCGAGAACATCGGCACCCGCGCTGCCATCCTTGACGAGCTACCGAGCGTAGCTTTGTCCCCTGACCCCTCGGACAATCAGATCTTGGCTGCGGCGATTGCTGGAGGTGTCGACTTGATCATTTCTGGTGACAAGAAGGACATGCTTGCACTCCAGGAAATTGACAGTATCCCTATCGTGACAGCTCGCAGGGCCCTGGAGATTTTGTGTGAGCCCTGATGCAGCAATATCAACAATGCCTACGGGGCTTACTCCCGAAATTAACCCTCGTAACGCGGGACGTCGGCCATCACCAACGCCGGCGTCCGGTTGACGGCCACTCTCTCCCTCCCCTAACATCTTCCAGGGATAAATTGGAGTAACTCATGGCCACCCCTACTGCTTGGCGCAGCACCCACCGAACATCCCCACCAAGTCTTTGCACGTGGAGAGCGCGCAGCCACAACGGTACTCGCCGACGACCATGTGGCAGTACATCACGCGTCTGGGAGCTTTGGACTGCGCCCCTAGAAGCAGATAGATCAGGGTGGCAGGATTAATAGGCAATGGCGGGTTTCGGACGTGAGCATGGTCCGATACCGCACCTACAGTCTCTAGCTCAAGGGCCAAGTCGTTCAGGATTATCTCGCCGGAGAGACGCTCCACGGTCTGGCACACCACAATGACCTGCCTCGCACCCTGATTCGGATACACTCCAGCCGCTGAGAACGATGCGGCGCCGGTCCCGTTTGCGTGGACCGCAACAACCGGCGCCGTACCTCCACGAGCGATGCTCTGCGGAGACCGCATCGCGGCCCGCATGCGCAGTATTCTGCGGGTTTGGGCGTGGGTCCATCCCGTTCTCATCGGTAGCTGCGATGAAGAACACCGCCCGCCCCTTCCACTGCGCCCTCTGCCAACTGCAAGTCGTTCTCTGCCGTCGCTGCGATCACGGCAACATCTACTGCTCGCGGTGCTGCGGCGAGAAGGCGCGCAGGCAGTCGCAGCGTGGAGCCGGGCGGCGTTACCAGAACAGTCGCCGAGGCCGTCACAAGCACGCGCAGCGGCAGCGACGCTATCGCGAACGTCGTCTCTGCCGACCGCCGGAGAAACAGGGCGGCGGGCAGAAAGTGACGCATCACCCTTTGACCCGCGGGCGGCTTCGTCCTGATGTGTCAGAGACGCAGACAGTGCAGCGTGGAACGAAACCCTTTGGGTCTGAGCGGCCTGCCAGGGTCTTCCGGTGCCATAGCTGCGGCCGGTTCTGCGCGCAGGCCGTCTATCCGGGTCTGCGCCCGGTCCGGCACCCGGCACGAAGAGGCTGAGATGACCATCTACAAGGAGACGCGCGCCGAGATCCTGCGCCTGTATCACGCCGAGAAGTGGATGATCGGCATGATCGCACGCCATTTCAGCGTCCAGTACACCACCGTCGACCGCGTGCTCACGGATGACGGGGTGCCTCTGCATACCGGCGGCGCAGACGCTCGAAGCTCGATCCCTTTCTGCCCTTCATCCGCCAGACGTTGGCAGTCTGGCCGAAGCTGCCCGCCAGCCGGCTCTACGAGATGGTGCGTGAACGCGGCTATGCCCGCTTCGATCTCAACGATTACAGCGTGCCTCACACCCATGTGAGCCGCACCCTCGTCGTGGCCGCAACGCTGGAAGAGGTGCGCATCCTCGACGGCGCCGAGGTGATCGCCTCGCACCCGCGCAGCTTCGACAAGGTGGCCCGCATCGAAATCCCTGATCACATCGCTGACCTGACCAAGCGAAAACGCCATGCCCGTCGCCTGCGCGGCCAGGATCGGCTGTTCGGGGCTGCACCCAACAGCGAGCGCCTGCTCGCCGACGCGGCCACGCGCGGCAGCAATCTCGGCGCCATCGTCGCCGCCCTCCTGCGTCTGCTCGACGACTACGGCGCCGCCGAGCTCGAGGTGGCCATCGACGAGGCCCTGGAGCGGGGTGTCCCCCATCCGAACGCCGTGCGCCTGAGCCTGACACGGCGCCGCGAACAGCGAGAGCAACCCCCGCCCATCCCCGTTGAACTACCCAAGGATCCACGCTTGGCCTCCCACCAGAATCCTGTCCGCGCCCATCGTCACCACGGTTCGGCGCGGCACGGCACCTACATACGCAAGACGCCGCGCGGGGTACGGGTCGCTCGCTGGTACTGCCCACAGAGTCGGACCACCTTCAGCCTGCTGCCCGATTGTCTGGCCGCACGGCTGCCGGGCACGTTCGAAGCGCTCGAAGCGGTGGTGGTCCATGCCGAGAGCGCCTCAAGTCTGGAGGCGGCGGCGAACGAGCTGCGCCGCGACGCTGTCCACTTGCCCGGCGCCATGCGCTGGATCCGGCGCCGGGTGCGCCTTATCCATCATGTCCTGGACGTGGTCGCAGGCAAGATGCCCGAACTGCTCGGGCCCGGTGCTGCCGGAATGGGCGCCATGCGCGCACATCTCGAAACCGACCCCGCGCTGATGGAGCTGCGCGGCCCGGTCGCGCCACAACTGCATGTGCTGCCCACGCCGCCGGGGTTTCGCCCCCACGGCATCGACGCCGCGGGGCCCAATCGCGCCTTCGAACACGAGATGGGGCCTGACCCGCCGCCGCCCGGCGCTTAGCGACCCGGTTCCTGGGGCCGGCGACGCATCGGCGCGGCCGTTTCCGGGCAAATGCAGAGGGAGAGAAGAAAGTGACCGACCGTTCGAACTCAAACGACGTTGCGCAACCGGGGCAGCCACCCCCAAAGCGGCGCGTCGTTGGTTATGTCCGCTCCGCGACAACACCGAACGAAGAGTCAATCCAGAACCAGATCGATGCCATCGGCAGTTACTCCGACAAGCACGGCATGCAAGTCGTACGCATCTATCGCGATGAGGGTAGGAGCGGTTTACGCATCGACGACCGGCCCGGGCTGCAGCAGATGTTCCGGGATGTCGAAAACGGCGCCGCCGATTTCGACGCCGTCCTGGTCCTCGACTCCACCCGCTGGGGCCGCTTCCTCGACGCTCACTGGATCGTCACCGACGAGTTCGGCCGCAGGAACGCCGACATCGAGATACTCTATTGTGCCGACCGTTGCGCCGATGCCGAGAGCCCTTTTTCGAGCATCGTCAAGAGTTTGAAACGCGCCATGGCCCACGAATGCGAACGCGAGTTGTCCTGTCGCAAGCGCCCGGGTGCCGGTGCTGCGGCAAGAAGAATTGCCGCCCGCTCGGATGGGAGCGTTTCCGCCGGTCCCGCGGAAGAGACCGGTGCGCGGAGCGATGCGCCCTTGTCAGTCCAGAAGCGAGCCGCGCTTAGCCCAAGTTTAACAACCCGTTTCGAAGTCTGTTGTTTATCAATGCGTTGGGGAGCAAGAATTCCGCGTATGGCACTACATTTCGGTTGCCTGTGCCGGATTCGGGGTCAGACGATCATCTTCCTGATGCCTCCGGGAACGGGGTCTGCGCCGAGCGCCTGATAGATGGCCCGTTGTCGGAGCTCCGCGCGCGTCGGTTTGCGCACATGAAGGGTGCGGCCGTCCTTGCGCCGGAAGGTTGCCGTGACGCGCTGCTGGCCTTCGAGAATGCGTCGCAGGCTGGCCCAGCTTGCGCGCTCCCCCTGCTCGCCGAGGCGCCGGCGGATGGTCTGCACCAGCTGGTAGGCGATCACGGTGATGAACAGGTGCCCGTCGGAGCGCTTCTGGGTCTGGTGGAAGATGGGGCGCAGGCCGAGTTCGGATTTGAGCGAGCGGAACACGGCCTCCACATCTGTGAGCGCAGTATAAGTGCGCCACAACGTCTCCTCGTCCCAGTCCTCGACGTTGGTGCGCAGGCAGTAGACGCCGGGATGGGTGATCATGGTGCCGGCGAGCGGGCGGCGTTCCCAAGTGACGGCGCGGGCCTTCTTTCCGCTGTCATCGGCGATGACATCGATGACGTAGTGCGCCCCGACACCGCGGCTCTTCTCCTTGATCCGGCCGATCCGCTGCCAGACATGGTCGAGCCGCTTGCGGGTGCGCGGGCGCTTGAGGCCGTCGTGGAGCTTGCGCAGCTCACCCTCGAAGCGCGCGGCGAAGCGCGCGGCAATGCCCTGTTCCGTCTTCGCCCGCGCCTCGGAGTAGCAGTAGAGCCGCACCTCTCCCCCGTCCGCCTCGACCACCCTGTGCACATGGACCGTCTGGCGCGACCGGGTCTCGAGGGCAATCGCCAGGTCCGGGTCGAAGCGGCGCGCGCGTTCCCGGCTGACGACCAGATAGCGGTAGCCGTTCTCGCGCAGCCAGACGACATTGGCCTCGGTGGCGACCCCCGCATCCATCACCACCAGAGCGTCCGCCGGAGCATGCAAGGCGTCGAGCATGGGCGCCAGGGTCGTGTCTTCGTTGACCGCGCCCGCGAACACTTCGGACCGGCGCACGAAGCCCGCGCCGTCGAGCACCAGGCCCAGGGTGAGCAGCGGGCAATCGCTGCGCTTCTCCTTGGAGTGGCCGCGTTCGGCCTTGGGCTGGGCCGCCGCCTCACCCTCGAAGAAGGTGTTGGTCAGGTCGTACAGCGTGACCGTTTGGGGCAAGGCGAACAGGTCCGCCACCTGCTCGAACAGGTGGGCCTCGATCGCCGCGCGCCGCGCCAGCAGGGCATCGGAGGCCCGGTAGAGGCGCATCATACTCATCCGCTCGAAGTCCACGCCCAGCAACTCGCCGAGGGCCGAACGCTCGCACAGCCAGCGCCAGCTGGCGCGCTCCGAGCCCGGTGCTGCCATGCGCGCGATGATGGTGGCCATGGCCAGCGCGCGTTGCGTGCCGTTGAAGCCGAGCCGCTCCAGCAGAGCCTCCAGGCCGAGCTGCTCCATGGCCCACAGCCCGACATTCTCGACGCCGACCGAGCGCGGGCGGATCAACTCCAGGGAACTCACATCCACCGTCTGCAGGTCGGGGCGCTCGACTGCGGCGGGCGGTGCGCGATTGAGGAGTTGCGCGGCGATGCGCTGGGCATCCCGCTCCACCTCTTGCGGACAGGACAGCGGCACCAGTTCGCCCTGGCGCTCGAGCAGCTGCTGGATCCGGGCGCACAGCACGGGCCAGTGCCGTCGCTCGAGCGGGAAGTCGCTGCCGAGGTTGAGCAGGGTGTGCTGGCGGACCCTGTCTCCGCTGCGCTCGTTGCGCACGAGGCGGTACGAGTAATAGACGTCGCCGCGTTCGGTTGTGCGTATCTTGGCGTGCCGGATGAACATGGGCGGAGGATAACGGCGGGCCCGGCCTTTGATAACCCCCTGACTCGAATATTATGTCACTACATCGCGCCCGTGAAACACGAAAACAAGCAAAATCAACGCGTTAGCGGATACCCGGCGCCCAAATACGCCAACTTCTGCCTCCCGAATGTTAAACTTGGGTTAGGTGAGCGCACAAGCCCTCGGGCGTGGCCGCCAGTTGAACAGCCGGCACGCCCGCGTCCGGCACGTCGAGACCTTCCAGACCCAACACCAAGCATTTCCCGCCTCCGGCCACCGACAATCACAAGACACGGGCGCGGGGATTCACTGCCGCCAGGGCAGCTGGCGGACACACGCACATGATGAGGACTCAATGACCAATAGATCGAACCCGAAACGAGATTCCCAATCCGAACGCGCGAAACCGCGGCGGCGCGCTGTCGCCTACCTCCGGATGTCGACCGAACACCAGCAATATTCGACCGAGAACCAGATTGCGGTCATCGAACGTTATGCGGCCGAGCACGACATGGAGAAGATCGTGGCCACCTATTCCGATGAAGCGAGGAGCGGCCTGCGGCTCGAGAACCGCCCCGGCATGAAACGCATGCTGAACGACGCGAAGGTGAGGGAGTCTGGTTTCGATACGATCCTGGTTTACGACGTGAGTCGCTGGGGCCGGTTCCAAGATCACGACGAAGGCGCGTCCCTCGAGTTCGCCTGCAGGCGGGCCAAGGTCGAGGTCCATTACTGCATGGAGCAGTTCGTCAACGACGGCAGCCCCGTGTCCGACATGGTCAAGAGCTTCAAACGCTTGATGGCGGCCGAGTACAGCCGCGAGCTATCGAAGAAGGTGTTCGCCGGCCAGTGTCGGCTCATCGAACTCGGCTTCCGCCAGGGCGGCATGGCGGGGTACGGGCTGCGTCGCATGCGCGTCGACCAAAGCCGCGAGCCCCAGGGCATTCTCTCCAGGGGCCAGCGCAAGAGCTTGCAGACCGACCGGGTGATCCTGGTTCCCGGACCGGAAGAAGAAGTCGAGACCGTCCGCTGGATGTACCGGCAGTTCGTCGACGGCGGCAGTCTTGAGGGCGAGATCGCGGCGCTGCTGAACGAGCGGGGCACCAGGACGGATCTCGACCGCCCGTGGACCCGCGGCACCGTCCATCAGGTACTGACCAACGAAAAATACATTGGCAACAACCTTTACAACCGGCACTCCTACAAGCTGAAGGAAAGGCATGTGAACAACCCGTCCGAAGAGTGGGTCCGGGCCGACAGCGCCTTCGAGGAGATCGTCGACCAGCAGCTGTTCTTCACCGCCCAGGGCATGATCCGGGAACGCAACCGGCGGTTCTCGGACGAAGAGATGCTGGACCGGCTCAAGCGGCTCTTAGAGCGCCAAGGTTATCTCTCCGGCGTCGTCATCGACGAAGCCGAGAACATGCCGTCGAGAGGCGCCTATTCCTCACGCTTCGGCAGTTTGGTTCGCGCCTATTCGCTGGTCGGCTTCACGCCCGACCGGGACTATCGCTACATAGAGATCAATCGGGCGCTCCGCCGGATGCACGCCGAGGTCGTCGCCGAGGCGATCGCCGCGATCGAGGACATCGGCGGCGCGGTTTCCCGGGATCCGGCCACCGACCTTCTGACCGTGAACGAGGAGTTCACCGCTTCGATCGTGATCGCCCGCTGTCAGCACACGAGAGTCGGCTTCCGAAGATGGAATATCCGGCTGGACATTGGCCTCGCGCCCGACCTCACCGTCGCGCTTCGCATGGACGATGCCAATGATCAGGTGCTGGACTACTACCTTCTGCCGCTCACGGCGCTGTGCACGAACCGCATCCGGCTCGCTGACGAGAATGACTTGATGCTCGACGCTTTCCGGTTTGAGACGCTGGAGTTCTTCTTCGCCATGGCCGAGCGGGCCCGCATCTCGGAGCTCGCAGCATGACCGGCTCGGAGAACGACTTCACAATCGAGACGATCCCCGTCGTCCGGATCACCGTCCTCAATCCCCGCGTGCGCGACAAGAAGAAGTTTCTCGAGATCGTCGACAGTATTGCCAAGGTGGGGCTCAAGCAGCCCATCAAGGTGAGCCGCGTCAAGGGCCCGGACGGCGAGGCGGCATACAATCTGGTCTACGGGCAGGGTCGGCTCGAGGCCTTCATCGCGCTCGGGCAGAGGGCGATTCCGGCAATTGTCGTCGATGTGGATGAGCAGGACTGCCTGATCATGAGTTTGGTGGAGAATGTCGCGCGCCGTCGGCACCGACCGATGGAGCTTCTTCGTGAAATCGCCACCCTCAAGGAACGGGGCTACACGGATACGCAGATCGGCCGGAAGATTGGCTTTTCCCGCAACTATGCCCAAAGAATCCGACGCCTTTTGGAAGCCGGGGAGGAGCGGCTGCTGGTTGCAGTCGAGAGCGGCAGGATGCCGCTCAGCGTCGCCGTGGCCATCGCGGCCGCGGATGACGAGCATGTCCAGCAGGTTCTGGCCGACGCTTACGAGAATGACGACTTGAGCGGCAAACAATTGATCGATGCAAGGCGTCGGGTCGAGCAGCGCCAGAGGTATGGCAAGGCGTGTCAGACGGTTCACGACGATCGCGGACGGACAAACACCTCTTCCGCCTCAGTGGTCCGCCAGCTGAAGAGCCAAGCTGAACGCCAGCGACTGACGATCAAGCGGGCGGAAGTTACCGAGGGCCGGCTCCAGCTCATCGTCCAGGGCCTGCGGATGCTGCTGTCCGACGAGCACTTCGTGACCCTACTTCGCGCCGAGGACGTGCACACTCTGCCGGCGCCGCTGGCGCGTCTGATCGAAGAACTCGAGGAGCAATGACATGACCGGTAAGGTGCAGATGGGTTTCGAGCCCGAGAGCGTGACGATCGCGGTCCTCAACATTCTCCCGCTAAAGCAGGTGCCCGATAGTGTCAGAAAGAGTCGGAAGTACCGGCAGATCGCGGCGTCCATCCAAAAGATCGGCATCGCGCAGCCTCCCATCGTGACGCGGCATGCCAAGTTGAAGGACAAGTATCTGCTGCTCGAGGGCCACCTCAGGATAGAGGTGCTGAAGGAGCTGGGTATCGACATAGTGACCTGTCTGCTTTCGACCGACGACGAGGCCTTCACTTACAACAGGCAGGTCAATCGCCTGGCGACGATCCAGGAACACAGGATGATCCTGAAGCTCATCGAGCGCGGTGTTTCCGAGGAGCGGATTGCCGAGACCTTGGACGTCAACGTTACAAGCATTCGCGCCAAACGGGATCTTCTGAACGGAGTCTGCCCGGAGGCGACGGAGATCCTCAAGGACAAGCAGTGTCCGATGAACACCATCCAGGCACTCAAGAAGATGAAGCCGATGCGGCAGGTCGAGGCGGCAGAGATGATGATCTCCATGAACAACTACACCGTCCCCTACGCCAACGCCCTGGTCGCATCGACATCGCCGGACCAGTTGGTCGACGCCGCCGGGCTCAGGACTCCCAAGGGGATTTCGCGGGAAGAACTCGCGCGGATGGAGCGGGAGATGGCGACCCTTCAACGCAGCATCAAGCGAATCGAGGCGACCTTCGGCCCGGACCACCTCAATCTGATTCTGGCGGTACGGTACGTGCAGTCGCTGCTCGGCAAAGCTGTGATCAACCGCTACCTCAAGAAACACCACCCGGAACTGCGGGAGGAGTTCATCAGGATTTGCGAAGCCACGGCGCTGGTATCGGAGGCTGCCGAATAGCGCGGATCGGATGGCCAGCGCCTTCTCGGCCATCCGCCTGGGCTCCAGGAAGGAGGGGAAGTAGCTCCCCTTCCTGAGCTTGGAAATCTTGAGGGCGACCGTACCGGCGTGGGTCTCCCAGCTGCGCTCGCAGTAGCCGTTGCGATATGTGAGCCGATTCGGCGTCCGCTCGCCGTGTCCGGCACCGGTGTGGCTTTGCACGTCCAATGCCATTGGACTTGACCCGTTTTGGTGGACACCTGATCAGTTGGGAGAAAGGAGTCCACGATGTCGCTTATCTGTCACCCGTCAACTACGAGAGGAGCCAGCTACCCCTCGCTCGCACAAATCCATAACCGTCCACGAAACCGGGCAACTCCAGTTCGCCGCCGAGGACGCCGCCCATATCGTGCGCAGCCGCCTCGAAGGTATCGCCCGGGTCGCCGGCGCCGACTTCGAGACCCTCGACATCGCCGTCATCAACGTGCCCGTCCTGCGTCTCGACCACCGCAACGACCGCCAGGGCCTGCAGGACACCGTGGCGCGCATCAGGCCGCGCCTCCTGGTCCTCGACCCCCTGGTCCGCCTCCACGGCGTCGACGAGAACGCCGTCGCGGATATCGCACCCATCCTCGGCTTCCTGCGCGGCCTCCAGCGCCGTTTCGAGACCGCCGTCCTGCTGGTCCATCACGCCCGCAAGAGCGGGGCCACGCGACCGGGTCAGGCCCTCCGCGGCTCGTCCGAGCTCCAGGACTACGCTTCATACTGCACCTCACTATTGCGTTTGCGGGCAAGTTCGGGGAAACGCCTTCGTTTTGAGAGCTCTCGCTATAGCGCGACGATCTGGATGAGAGCCGCGCGTCAATCAGGGTGAGATTCCCGGCGCCAGCGGCGGGCGCATGATTGCGGGCAGCGTCGGGCATTGCAAGGGCCTTCGTCTCGTTGATTGTCGCGGCGCGACACACACAGATTGTCGCGGAGCGTCCGCATGATCGATCGGTGCGATATCGCTGTGGGGGATTGCGGCCGGGATGCGTGGAGTAAAGTGCGGCCCGCCGACTGAGATGCCGACGGGCCGCAGGGAGCGAGCGTGAGCGCCGCCGGGGCGGCACCCGTGCGTGGCTCAGTCCTCGGTGGTGTTTTTCTCGGTGGCGATCTTGGCGGGCCGCCCCGGTCCCCTTTTTCGTCTGTCGAGCGCGGCGCGGCGGCGATAGCTCTCGACGTTCATCTCGAGGATTGTGGCGTGGTGGACGAGGCGATCGACGGCGGCCACCGCAGTGGTCTCGTCCGGGAACACCTTGTTCCATTCTCCGAAGGGCTGGTTCGCGGTTATTAGAAGAGAGCGCCGTTCGTAGCGGGCCGAGATGAGCTCGAAGAGGACGCTGGTCTCGGCCTGATCCTTTTGCACGTAGGCGAGGTCGTCGAGGATCAGAAGATGGTAGCGGTCGAGCCTTGCGAGCTGGCTTTCCAGGGCGAGCTCGCGCCTTGCCACCTGCAGGCGCTGCACCAGATCGGTGGTGCGGGTGAAGAGTACGCGATAGCCGTTCTCGACCAGGGCGAGGCCGATGGCAGAGGCAAGATGGCTTTTGCCGGCGCCGGGCGGGCCAAACACGAGACAGTTGGCGCCCTGGTTGAGCCAGCCGTCACCGGCGGCGAGCGCCATGACCTGGGCCTTTGCGAGCATCGGCACCGCCTTGAAGTCGAAGGAGGCGAGGCTCTTGCCCGGCAGCAGCCTAGCCTCCCTGAGATGGCGTTCGATGCGCCTTCGGTCGCGTTCGGCGAGCTCGTGCTCGGCGAGGGCTGCGAGGAAGCGGGCGGCGGTCCAGCCCTCGGCATCGGCGCGCTTGGCGAAGCTCTTCCAGAGCTGGTTGATCGTCGGCAGGCGGAGATCGGCGAGCATCAGGGAGAGCTTGATGGCATCGACCTTGTTGGGGTCGGTTGCCGTGAGGTCGTCGCTGCCGGTCATGACGCACCTCCTGCGCTCAGCAGAGACCCGTAGCCGGCCAGATGCGTCCTGGCGACGTCGATCCTGGGCATCTTGCCCGGGTCCGGCGCGAAGCGCGCCTTGAGGTCGTTGGGGGCGGGTAGCCGCCCCTCGTCCAGGATGCCGTCGATCGCCGCCGCCAGCTCGGCCTCGCAGTTCTCCTCATGGGCCAGCGCCAGGAGGGTTACCGTGAGCCGGCAGGCCTCGCGCTCGGTGAACCGCTCCAGGGCCACCTCGAAGCAGCGCCGATAAGCGTCGCGGGGGAACAGGGCGTCGCGGTAGACCAGGTTCAGCAGCGCCATCGGCTTCCTCTTCAAGGAATGGATGACGTGGCGGTAGTTGACGACGTGCACATGGGTGCCCGTCTTGCTCGGCCGCCCGCGCGGCAGCGTCAGGTGGCGGGTGCCGCTGAGGAAGAGCTCGAGGCGGTCATCGTAGAGGCGCACGCCGAGGCGGTGGCCGATGAGGCGCGAGGGCACGGTGTAGAACACCCGCTTCAGGGTGAAGCCGGACGACGAAGTGACCAGCACGCTGGTCTCCTCGTAGTCGGCGGCGCGCATCGCCGGCAGGTCCTGCAGGAGAGCACGCTCGGCGTTGATACGCTTCGCGCGGTGGGCGTTGGCGCGGCCCACGACCTCGGCAATGAAGGCGCGATAGGCGTCGAGATCGTCGAACTCGGCCGAGCCGCGTATCAGCCGACAGAGTTGGGTCGTTGGGATCAAGAGCCCATCGAGCGAGCGGATTGGCGTGCACTCGCTCGACGCCTCGGATGTCGAGGCCCTCAGGGATGTAATCGAACATCACCACACCAAAGCCGAGCGGGCTCTTGGCCATGACCAAGGGGCAGCTGCGCAAGTTGAATGCACTGAAGAAGTCAGTGGGCGACCAGGTCGGCGAGAAAGCCTTCGCCGAATGGCTGGCACTACAGGGAGCGACTGAAGGGAAGGCAGACGGGAGCGCAGCGTTGATCGTGGACGCGCTGTGGCCGATGGTGCGGCAGGGCACACTGGCGATCCCGCGCGGCGGCTATCTGGTCAGACGCGGGCGTGGGCGAATCATCGTGGAGCCGGCGAAGCCGTAGATCGCCGGCGTGCTGCCTCGCCTGCGCGGACGCGGCGCCACAGATCCACGCAGTAGCGCGCGATCACCTGGGCGTGGCTCCCGCCGCGTCCCGCGACCCAGGGATTGCCGCACCTCTTGCGGCGATCGATCCTGACCGGGCCGCATAGCTCCAGCCTCCGGCGCAGATCCGTCCCGTCCCTCATCTTCAGGATGGTGGTCATGCTCCGGCCTCCGCCCGGCCTGCCCCTCACGGGAGCCCCCCGCCTCGCACGGGAACGGTGGCAGGGACGGTGGCCAGAACGGCCATGCGGATGCGCGCGCTGCCGCGTCACGGACCGCACCCCGATCACTGCGCCATCTCGGCACTGTTCCAAACGGGGCAATGAGCCGGGGCTGCTTGTCATGGGCGGCGCCTGCGAGTTCCTGGCGAAAGCGCCGAAACGGGTTTAGCCTGCGCCGTCAAAAGGGAGATCGGGGCGCGGCAGTGCCCCGTCATTGTATGGGCGTCGAGACCTCGTTCGCACCAATTCTCCATCCGCCGGATCGGGATTCGAGACGGTCGGAGGAAGACGGGCACGGACGCAGTGTGGCTGCCAGGGCCGCTGCGGTACTGCTCGTCGTCGGCTGGCTTCCGGGCTCCGCGGCCGTCCTCACTGCGGGGATGGGCGGCGGGGTGCCGGCGTCGAGCGCTGAAGGATGGGTGTGTCTGGCGGTGGGCGGCGTGCCGCTCGGTCTGGCGTGGCTCCTGCTGGGGAAGACGCGTCCGGCTGCTGCATGGACAACATTCGTGTTGCTGGCGCTGGTCGGCATAGTGTGGTGCGCCTTCGCAGCGTCGCTCGGACCGGAGATGCAGGCGGCGGGTGCGGCGGGGATCGGCGTTGCGGCGTGGCTCCCGTTGGCGATGCGCCGGGGCCGGCGGCGGCGGCGAAGGGCGGTCTGGTTGATAAACCCAACGATGCGATCGGGGCTGCTGTCGCGCTGAGCGCCCGGACGAGACGCCAGGAACCATCTGCATGGCGGCGTTTCATGCGCTTCTTCAGATGCGTCAACGCTGCCGCAGCGCTGGCGCGCATGGTCGGCGTCGGCCGCTCCTGCCGCGCTTCGGTGTTGTGTCATGAGCGCCGCCGGCCTCGTAGGCGTCCTTCCAGAGCCAGGCGCCCCGGGCGTCGCTCGCGCCGAAGGGGCCTGTCATCGCCTCGCGCAATGTGGGGGCGTCGAGGGCGCGGCCGATCTCGGAATGGGGAGCAGAGTGCGGGCGGCGGCCAGCAGGGCGGAGGGCTTGGGCGGGGAGACGGTCAGCGGGGCGGCCGTAGCAGGTGCAGGGGGAGCCGGATGGTTCAGCGACCATGTCCGGATCTGCGCGGGGGGTGCGCAGCAATGTGCATTCGTAAAGGTTCGGTCGGGCCGGTATGGGTCGGTGGATTTTACCGATTGAGGGTTCGCTTCCAATCTCTTCGCAGGGGCCGAAGCCAGATGTCCTTCCTGGGCTTGTCGTACAGCTTGTCCCGGTCGTATCGGCCGCGCCCCTTGGTCGCTCCGACATGGATCCAGCCGGAGGCTCTGTAGACGGCTCCGGTGTAGCGGGGCGTCTCGACGAAAGTCTCGATGAGCACGGGCGTTGTGTTGTAGCGCTCGGTCCAGTCCTCGGGCAGGCGCCGGCGGATGATGGCGAGGATGTGCGAGCCCAGGTTGGGGATATTGATCCAGGGCAGGATCAGGAACCGCGGGTTATCGACCACGAGGGGGAGGTTCTTCTCGCGCAGTTGCGGCGTCCACCCGATGAAGGTGTCGCGCGGGGCGAGCTTCCAGGCGGCGGTGGAGAAGCCGAGCATGGCGACGGGCCAGCCGTTGCGGTCGTGGGCGGCGTAGCGCATCTGGGCGCCGACCAGGGTCCTGTAGCCGAGATAGTGGTAGCGGGCGATGAACTCGTTCCACAGCTTGCCCTCCCGGGTGCCGCGCACGACGGGCCGCAGGGTGAGCGGACGGACCTCGTCGAGGGTTGTCGGCGTCGGGAACAGCGGCGGTTGGGTGTGCGGTCCGAAGATGATGGGCTTGGGCCGGTTCTGCCGTCCCTGCTTCGGCGGCAGAACGATGAGGCCGTCGCGGTGCATATCGAGCATGGTGACCCTGGCCATCATGTCCTTGAGGCCGCCGTCGGGCTTGAACCAGCCGATGCGCCGGCAGAACGCCTTCGACAGGCGATGGCGGTTCAGCGCCGGAGGGTCGGCGATCAGGGCGCGCAGCAGCGCCATCTCTTCGGCGGTGAAGTCGCGGCCGTAATAGCGGCACTCGACGGCGCCGGTCATCCCGGCGCCGTCAGTGCGAGCCTGTGTTCCTCGTTCATCGACCATGGCAGCCAAGGCGACAGGTCGTCCGGCGGTCGACGGCCATTCTTCGCGCATTCTTCCAGCCACGCCTCAAGCCAGCGCAGGACATCGATGCCGTTCAACGCGAGGGTGCCCACCACCGAGTACATCATGGCCGTGAACCGGGCGCCGGTCTCGCTGTCGGAGCCGAACGACAGGCGTCTTCCGATCGCTGGCCCTCTGAGCATCCTTTCGGCGAGATTGTTGTCCATCGGCGTCAGCGGGCGGTCGACGAAGACGCTCAGCCCCTCGCGATGGTTGATGAGCGAGCGCAGGGCCTTGCCCTCACGCGCCTCGTCGGGCAGGCCGGCGAGCTCCCGTTCGGCCTGCGCGAACAGGCCGTCGAGCGTCTCCTTCAGCGCGCCCTGTGCCGTGTCGAACGCCGGCGTCTGGCGCTCAAGCCCGGCGCCGTAATGCTCCAGCCGCGCCTCGTTCAGGCGGTAGATCGACGCGATCCGCTCGATCCATCCCCGGCACCATTCCGTCAGGCTGACCTGGCCGGCCGCGCACTCGATAAAATCGCGCCGTTGATGAGACCAGCAGAACGCAAGGGTCACCAGCCCCCCGCGAAGGCGAGCGAGCCGCTTGTAGGCGCTATAGCGGTCGCAGACGATGACCGTGTGGAGGAGGGCCGCCGCGAACAGCTTCTCCGCCGCTTCGGCGCTGCGCGAAGGGTCGATATGGAAGTAGACGGCATCGCTGCTGACCGAGGTCCACAGCCAGGCGCGGCTCGACCGGTCTTCCCCGCGAAGCTCTTGCACGCGCCAGCTGGTTTCGTCGGCATGGCGCAGCGCCGCCTTGTCCTGGTGCGCGAGGATCGCCCCGGCGACTGGCTCGAACAGTGGCACGAAGCGGAGCATGCTGTCGGCGAGCGTGCCGGGAGAGATCGGCAGCCCCCGGTCGGACAGCCACGCGGCGACCCGCTTGAGCGGGCGGTAGCAGGCATAGCGTTCGAACAGGACGCAGGCCCACACGCTGATTCCGTAGGGCGTGTTGCGGAACAACCGCGGCACCGGGGGCGCCGACACTTCGATCGGCGACGACGCGCAGCCGCAGGCCCGGCGCCAGCGCGGACGGCGGATCACACGCTTGTGGGCCTTGACGTCGATCTCGACGAGCGGGGAGATATCGGCGCCGATCGCCGCATAGGGCTTGCCGCAACAGGAGCACACACGCGCCTCCTTCGGCGGGTTGATCTCCTCCTCGCGCTCCTCGAGCCCGGGCCGTCGGGTACGGCCATGGCCTGGGGCGCCGCGCTGCTGGCCGCGCGGGCGTCCGGAACGCGGCGTCTCCTGCTTCTCGCTCTTTCGGCCGAACAGCGCCTTCGACAGCACCGCCCCGGTCGCGCGAAGCCTGGCAAGCTGCGCTTCCAGCGTCTGGATCCGATTCCACGACGCCTTCGCGCCCTTGCGCAGCCGGGCGTTCTCCCTGGACAGCGATTTGATCGTGGCCTTCTGGCGCCGCGATCTCCGCAATGCCCTGCGCAGGTCGGCATCCGCAATGGACAGCGACTTCGACAGCGTCTTCCTGACCGCTCGAAGCCCGGCAAGCTCGGACTCAAGCGCCTTTCTGATTGCACGAAGTTTGGCAGGCTGAACCTCCAGCGACGCTTGCCGCCTCTCCAACTTCCGCACGGTCCTGCGCAGCCGGGCGTTCTCCTTGCCGAACGACGTGATCGTGGCCTTCTGGCGCCGAGATCTCCTCAGGGCTGTACGAAGTTGAGCAGCCTCGTCGCACGACAACTTTGACAGCGTCGCCCCGGTCGCGCGAAGCTTGGTAAGCCGCGCCTTCAATTTGTCCTTTTGGGCCTCGGACACGTTCAGAGCAACGCGCAGCCGGTAGCCCTCGCCGGACAAGGATTTCACCGCGTCCTTCTGGTCGCGCAGTCGCCTCAGTTCCGCAACAAGACGAACGATCTCGCGGTTCTGCGATCCGATCGTCTCCTTGTGGGTTTCCGCGCCCTGCAAATCCTTGCGCAACTCACGGACCTCGTACTCCAGCAACCCGGCCTTCGCCGCCCGGGCCTGCGCCACCTTCAGAGCCTTGCGCAGCTGGTTGACCTCCGTGAGCGACACAACCGGGGGCTGCCTGGCGGCCTCGATGCGGGATTCCGAAGGCCGCTGCTCAAACCGCGTCACTTCCGCCTTCGATGATTGCGCGGCCTTCACCGCGCGACGCAGTTCCTTCACCTCGACGCGGGACGCCTCCAGCTTGCCCCGACAGCTGTCGAGCTGCCACTTGAAAGAACCCGCCCGGGAACGAGCATCCACATCTGACCGGCGCAGCTCTTCACAGCGTGCTTCGGCCGCGTCCGCCCGCGCCCGTTCCCGCTCCGCACGGGCGTGCTGCCGCTCGTACAGCGAACGCCAGTCGCGCGGCTGCTGCTCCAGCACGGACGCAGGGAACGACCAACCTGCATCGTCACCATCGGCCTGCGTCAGCGCTGCGCCAATATCTTCGTCGAGAACCGCCATGCGCTCAACGATAGCCCATGGCAAAACGCGTTACCAGCCCAATTTTAGAGTTCATCCCGACATGGATGATGAGCCCAACGTCGGCCTATACCGGCCCGACCGAACCTTTACGTGCATTCCTACCGCAACTGAAGGGAGGGGCTCGGCAAATATGCCGACATTCAGAATATGCCGCGTTGACAGCTCAAGCCGTTGATTCGTCTGGCTGCCACGCGGGCGATATCGGCATATTCACGGGCCCGATTGACTCCTGACCTTTCGCCTCGGTTCCCGTCATCCGTCCGTCTTGATCCATTGAACGGCAAGCGTCAGCCGCGGTTGCGTGTCTTTGGTCTTTGATGGCTGCTCGCTCCATTCACCTCGAAGTGAAAGGAGCGAAACATGTCTTCGAGTATCGATCATGACCACAATGAGGGGCCGGGCGAGGCTAATTGGTTGACACGGCACCGTGACGCCTACCTCGGCGAACTCGGCAGGCTCGATTATGCTGCGAGTACCATCGAACCTCACAGCCGCGCGATTGGCCTGTTCTGCGAGCAGGTCACCGAACGCGGTCTCGATGCCGAAGAAATCGACGAGGCGGTACTCGCGGAACTGCAGGACGCGGTTCCCACACTGCGGTCGGTCAAGGGACAGCGCGGCCGGCAAGGCTGCATCGCTCGGTTCATCGCACATCTCATAGATACTGGCGTGATTGCTCCGCCAACGCCTCCGGCTCCCCCGGCACCGGGGTCGCTCGAGCATCTCTGCGCGACGTACGGCGACTGGCTGCGTCACCAGCAGGGACTGGGCCAGACAACGATCAAGAAACGTCAGGGCTTTCTCAGGCGCTTCATGACCTTCCGCTTCGGCGCGGCACTTGGGCAACTGAATGACATCACGCCTGACGACATTTTGAGCTTCCTTGACGCGCCGCCGATGAAAACGGGCGGATCCGGACGAGGCGACGGGGCGACGCACCTGCGCAGCCTCTTCAGGTTCCTGTACGCGACCCGCCGAATCCGTCAGAATCTCGTCCCCCTCGGCGTCCCCCGGATCTCCGCAGCACGTGCGCGTGGCCTGTCACGCCATCTGCCGCCCGTCGAGGTGCGGAAACTGATCGACGCGATCCACGACGACGACGGTCGCGGCCGGCGCAACTACGCGATGCTGCTCATGATGGCCCGGCTTGGCCTGCGCGCCGAGGAAGTGGTCGCGATCCGACTCGACGACATCAACTGGCCCGCGTCGGAGTTTCTGGTCCGCGGCAAGGGCGGGCAGCATGATCGCATGCCGCTTCTCCCCGATGTCGGCGAGGCGATTGTCGCCTATGCACTCGATGGCCGCGCGGGAACATCACGGCACCTGTTCGTCACCTGGAGGGCCCCCTACAGACCATTCGCTTCTTCGCAAATCATCAACAGGGTGCTTCACGAGGCCTTCGCCAAGACGGCTCTGACGCCGCCCGGGGGCGAGGTCCGGAGCCACATGCTGCGTCACTCGCTGGCCGTCGACATGCTCGGCCGTGGCGCGTCGCTGGACGAGGTGGGCGAGGTTCTGCGCCACCGGTCGTTCAGGACGACCTCGATCTACGCCCGCTACGACATCGAGGCCCTGCGGACGGTCGCGCGGCCGTGGCCGGTGTCGGGAGCGGTCCGATGACCTCGTTCACGGGCCGCCTCGAAGAATACATCGCCTTTCGCCGCCGCTGCGGCGGCGACTGGAGTACCGCCGCCAAAAGAGTGCGCCCGTTCGCCGCCTTCGCCGATGCCGAGGGTGCGGAGTGGATCACCGTCAATCTGTTCCTGAGATGGAAGGACGCGTTCGGTTCGGCGAGCACGGCCACCTGGGCCGACCGGCTGTCCGCAGTGCGCGGCTTCGCGGTTTGGCTCACGAATAGTGACCCGCGCACCGAAATCCCACCCAAGGGGCTGGTACCGAAACGTTATCGGCGCCCTAGGCCCTATATCTACTCCGACGACGAGATTGTCCGGATCGTGACAGAAGCGGCAGCGCTGCCCTCGCGCCTGGGACTTCGGAGCGTGACCTGCGCGACGCTCTTCGGCCTGCTCGCGGTCACCGGGATGCGGATCGGCGAAGCTATCGGTCTTGACGACGGGGATGTCGATGTCGACGCGGCCGTCCTGCACGTCAGGCACGGAAAGAACGGCAAAGACCGCTTCGTTCCCGTCACGGATTGCACCAACCGCTATCTCGGCGAATACCGCGCTGCCCGGGACCGGATCCTCGAATCCAGCACCACCGCCGCGTTCTTCGCCGGCGAGAACGGACGGCGGTTGAGATTGCTTGCAGCACAGCGCAACTTCGCCCGGGTCGGCCAGAAGATCGGTCTCCGGCAAAAGCAGATCGAGAACTATCACGGCCTCGGTCCCCGGTTGCATGACCTGCGACACAGCTTTGCCTCAAAGACCATTCTCGACTGGTTCCGGCAGGGACGCGATCCCGACCGCGAGATGTACAAGCTCAGCACCTATCTGGGCCACGCCAACCCTGCCGGGACCTGGTGGTACATCGAGGCCGTGCCGGAACTCCTGAAGCTGGCCAGTGAACGCGCGGAACACGCCTTCAGGGAGGGAGAGGGATCATGACGGCGCACCCACTTCCCCTGTTCGTCCAGCGCTTCTTCACTGAGCGCCTCGAGAGTCAACTCGGCGCCAGCCCCAACACGGTGGCAAGTTATCGCGACACCTTCATGCTGCTCTTGCTGTTCGCTTGCAGTGGTCTCGACCGGCAGCCAACCGATCTTCTGCTCACCGACATCGATGCCGAGCTTATCGGGCGGTTCCTGGGTTCCCTCGAGAGCGGGCGCGGCAACAGTGCCCGCAGCCGCAACACCCGGCTGACGGCGATCCGCTCGTTCTTCAAGTTCGTCTCCCTGACCGAACCACGGCTCCTGCACCACTGCCAAGAGGTACTCGCAATGCCCGCAAAGCGCTGCGAGAAGCGCACGGTTGAATATCTCGACCGGGATGAGATCGAGGCGCTCCTCGCCGCCCCGGACCTCGCGACCTGGTACGGCCGACGCGACCGTGCCCTGCTACTTCTCTGCGTTCAGACCGGCCTCAGGGTATCGGAGCTGATCGGTCTCGACTGCGGTGATGTGGACCTCGGGCAAGGCGCCCATGTCGCGTGCCGGGGTAAGGGGCGCAAGGCGCGCACGACCCCGCTCAGGGCGGATACGGTGAAGGTGCTCCGGGACTGGCTCGATGAGCGTTCGGCGGCGGGGGACCAGCCGCTGTTCGAGAGCAACCGGAGCACACGCCTCAGCCGCGACGCGGTCGAGCGGATTGTCCGCAAGTACGTGGCACTCGCATCCGACCGCTGCCAGACGCTGAAGCGCAAGCGGCTGAGCCCGCACTGCTTGCGACACTCCGCGGCAATGGAGCTTCTTCAGCGGGGCGTTGGCAGCGCCGTCATCGCATTGTGGCTTGGCCATGAATCCGTCGAGACGACGCGGATCTATCTCCACGCCGATCTGAGAATCAAGGAAAAGGCAATGGCAAGGACGAGGCCAGTCGACACGCCGTCTGGTCGGTACCGTCCGTCCGACGCCTTGCTCGGGTTCCTGAAAGGGCTGTGAATATGCCGACATCGCCCGCGTGGCAGCCAGACGAATCAACGGCTTGAGCTGTCAACGTGGCATATTCTGAATGTCGGCATATTTGCCGAGCCCCTCCCCTCGCAGACCCGGACGAGCAGATTTCCCGCATGCGGTTCCTCACATGCCAGTTTCGCTCACGGGGCTGGCAATTTATGAACGATCCGGGCCGGCGGCAGCGGATACCGAGCGAGGATCGCCTCCATCTGTTCCCAAGTGAACCATCCTTTCTGGCCGCGGCGGGCGAGCCACCGCTTCCAGGTCAAGATGACCCGTTTCAGGAACCACCGGATGCGTTTGTTGTTGCCCGTCAGACCGTAATAGGCGTAGTGCCCACGGAGCACGCGAGAGAGATGCGCGTGCTGGTCCGCGAGCCGCCAGTGCCGGTGTCGCTTGCACCACTCCCAGACCGCTCGCAGCGCACGGGCATAGCGGCCCTTGGCCGTGATCTGGCGAACGACGTCCTTACCTCGTCTCGACTTGCCCCAGACATGGGTGAAGCCGAGGAAGTCGAACGTCGTGCCCACGGTTGTCGGGTGCCGCCCGCGCGGACGCTTGAACCGGAAGTCGACAAAGCGCGTCTTGGTCTTGTGGAGCGTGAGCCCGTAGCGACCGAGACGCTTCGCCAGCGCGGCAAGCATGCGCCTGCCGCTGAGATGGTCTTCAAAGGTCAACACTGCATCGTCGGCGTACCGGACGAGCAGGCAGCGGCCCTTGAGGCGCGGTTTCGCCACGCGCTCGAACCAGACATCCAGCACATGGTGCAGGAAAACGTTCGAGAGCAGCGGCGAGATCACCCCGCCCTGAGGAGTGCCCGTTTCCGTCCGGCGGAGGCTCTCCCCTTCGAGCACCCCAGCCTTCAGCCACTTGTCGATCATGCGTCGCACGACGCCATCCTTGATCCGCAGGTCGAGGAATGACCGGAGGTGTCCGTGGTCGATGCTGTCGAAGTACTTCGCGATATCGGCATCGATCACCCAGCGGCAGCCCTGCTCCATGAAGCCTGTCCGCAGCGCTTTCAGGGCGTCATGGGCCGAGCGTCCGGGCCGAAAGCCGTACGAGCAGGGCAGAAAGCCCGCCTCGTAGATCGGCTCCAGCATCATCAGGATCGCCCGCTGCGCCACCTTGTCTTCGAACGTCGGGATGCCGAGAGGGCGTCTCGTTCCATCCGCCTTCGGGATGTAGTGGCGGCGCACCGGCGGCGCGCGGTAGCTGCCCGACTTGATCCGGTTCAGCAGGCTTTCGAGGTTGGCCTCCAGATCCTTTTCGTAGTCGGCAGCGGTCACGCCGTCGATGCCTGTCGCCCCATCCTTGCGCGTCCGGCGATACGCTTCACGCATCCATTCGCCGTCGATCAGGTGGTGCAGGGACGTGAACACCCGTTCCGGGTGCTCCCTCGCCTGTTCGGCTATCCACTGCTGTTTCGTTGACGTGGTCGTGGAGCTCAGTGTCTCCTCCATCGTTTCCCATCAGTGGGTCTGGACATGTGACGCCTCCCTTTCCTCGGACGGGTCCCGATGGCCACGGTTCCCCGCCGTCAGCGGTACTATGAAGGCGCTACGACTTCCTGCTCCGCATGCCCTTCGGCTTATGGTTTCGCCAGCCGGGTCCATGGGTTCCTGCTTCTTTGTGTCCGCTCGCGCGCTCCCGGCGACTTGCAGGCCGATCACCGGGCCGGGGTCTTTGTTGGTCACGCTGGCCGTCCCCTTCCAGCGGTTTCCCTCATGAGCAAGAACAGGACCTCACAGGTTCCCTGGCGACCCTTCCCGTGGCTCTGCGTCTTTCCAAGACCCCGGACGACCCGTTGCACCTCGCCTGTCGCGGTGCTTCCGGTGCTGCCCCCAGGCCCAACACACCAAGGGCGTCGTCGGTCTCCATGATTTCGAGGCTTACCGAGCCGCTTCACCACACGCTGTCTACGCTTCACGACGGGCGTTGCCGCACGCCATGCAAGACTCGCTTCCGGCTGGCGGGCTGCGCCTTTGCCGGGCGGGAGTCGAACCCGCTGGGTCGCAACGAAAGGTTTCAGTTCATGTCATCCCCCTTTCCAGGGCTTACCCTGTCGCTAGCTGGGCCCACGGCCGGCGCAAGTTCTACGAGCTTGCCGACATCGCGGCGGGCAAGAGGCGCGGCAAGCGCGCGCCGCCGATCTCGCCGCTGGCGCTGGAGGCCGTGAAGCGGATCGACGCGCTGTTCGACATCGAGCGCGAGATCAACGGCAAGCCCGCCAGGCATCGGCATGCGGTGCGCCGCGAGCGGAGCGTGCCGCTGGTCGCGGAACTTGAGGACTGGATGCGCATGGAGCGCGCCGGGCTCTCGCGTCACGCCTCGGCGGCCAAGGCCATGGATTATATGCTGAAGCGCTGGGGCAGCTTCGCGCGCTTCCTCGACGACGGCCGCATCTGCCTTAAGAACAACGCTGCCGAGCGGGCGCTGCGCGGCATCTGTCTCGGACGCAAATCGTGGCTGTTCGCCGGCTCCGACCGCGGGGGCGTGCGGGCCGCTGTCATGTACACGCTCATCGGCACCGCGAAGCTCAACGACGTCGATCCGCAGGCCTGGCTCGCCGATGTCCTCGACCGTATCGCCGACCTGCCGCAGACCCGTCTGCAAGAACTCCTGCCCTGGTCCTGGAAGGCCGACCGGCAACAGGCCTTGGCCGCATAACCTTCAATCTCTGGCGGCCCGCCAACTCCCGACAACCACCCCGCCGGCCAGCCGCCGATCACCAAAATCATGGCGAATGCAACCCACGGGAGGTGCGGTCTTCACCGGAGGCGTACTCCGATACGGCGTACACGGGAAGACAGAAAACTGTTTCTCCTCCAAGCCGACCTCGCCAACGCCAGACTTCTCATCATCGACGAACATGACTATTTCCCGCTATCGCAGATCGGAAGCGAGTGTCTATTCGAAATCCTTATCCAGTGCTACGAGCGCGGCGCAACCAAGGTCACCTCTAATCTGCCGAGCCAAGAATGGACCTTGATCTCATCCAGCGAGCGCCCCATTGGTGTAATTCCCGACCGCATCGCCCACCACGTCCATATCAAGGTGGTGGTGGGCAAATTCTATCGGCTCAAGCAGAGCCGCTCCTGACGACGCCGGGCTTCCTAACAGGCTCGTCCCTCGCCTGACCCCGTGGACCCACTCCATCTCGTGGATTAAGTGGGATGCGCTCTGTTCATTGTCTTCAACCTCACGGCTCGGGATAGGCGTCGAAGGCGATACCGATACGCTCGCCCGGTCCCTCGAAGGGGATCGTCCCGTGGAAGACGTAGGACGGGAAGAGCAGCGCCGTGCCGGTGCGCGGCGGGTGGCTGATGCAGCGGAAGGCGCTTCCCTCGGGCAGGTCGTGGTCGGGCCGGCCGAACTCGAGCCAGCCGCCCCGGCCCCCACCGGTGTTGTCCCCGCCGCCCGCGCCGATATGGTCCGGTACCGCGACGTAGTAGACACCGCTCAGCCACGCGCCCTCGTGGACGTGCGGCGGATGCCGCCCGCCCGCCTTCAGGATCGAGGCGATGAGCGTGAGCCGGTAGCGGCGCGGAATGCGGGAGAGGAAGGGGCTCGCCTCTTCGGGCATCAGCGTCTCCCGATAGCGGTCGATCGCGGCACGCAGCGCGCGCTCCAGGTTGCGGATGGGCGGGCTCGGTGCGGCCAGCAAATCCTGGGTCACGGCGCCGTTGCGGGTTACGCGGTTGGGCGGTTCCCAGACGAGAGAGGGCGCCTCGCGCACGGCCGTCGCCAGCGCCGCGTTGAAGGCCTCGATGTCGCCACTGCCGGGCGGCGGGGCGAGGGAGACCCGGGTGACGAAGCGGTCGAAGTCGTAGAGCCGGCATCCGGCGTCGCGATTGCCTCCGATCTGTTCGGCCAGAGCGCGGGTCGCCAGCGCGTTCTGGCAGAAGGGAGCGATGGCAAGCGCAGCGGCGCACGCGTCGAGGGCACGGTCCACCGCGCCGAGGGTGAGATGAGTCCGCGCCAGCCGGTGATGCGCCTGCAGATCGTAGGGGTCGAGAGCGATGGCCTTGCGGTAGGCCGCTGCCGCTTCTTCCCCCGCGCCGGCCGCGCTGAGCGCGTTGCCGAGATTGGTGTGGGCGTTGGCGTAGTCGGGGCGGAGGGCGACGGCACGCTCCAGCGCGGCGCGGGCCTCGGCTGTCCGTCCGGTCTCGAGGAGGAGGATGCCGAGACTGTTGTGCGCCTCGGCGTAGGTCGGCGCCGCCTCGGTCGCCTTGCGCAGCAGCACAGCCGCCTCGTCGAAGCGACTGCACCGGTAGCGAGCGACGCCGGCATAATGCAGGACGCTCGGATCAGCCGCCCCGTCCCCCGCCAACAGCCTGAAGAGGAGCTGGTCCGCCCTCTGAGGGCGACCCTCCTTCATGTGGCGCGCCGCGCGGGCCAGGACGTCCGCGTGGGCCGTGCCCGGATTGTTCGTGCGGGCATCACCGGCACTTGCAGCCGACTGCCGTCGTCTCGCTCGCCGGTTCATCCTGCCCCTCGTCGGATGCGGGCGATAGGGCGCCTCTCGGTCCGCGTGGCGGTGCGCCGGCTCTTGCCCCTGCTGTCGCGTGCCGCGCTCAGCGGGCCGTCAGTCCGACGTTGATCAGCGGCGTTTCCAGGGCAGTGCCGAGAATGATCATCAGGGCCAGGAACACCCAGAACACGTTGTCGGCGCAGAGCTGAAGGACGCGCTTGGTCTTCGGATGCATGTCCGCAGCCCTCCTTGCCGCCGATTCTACAGTCGTCGTCGCCGTCGGCCGGCGCCCGCCAGGGCCATCATTCCAAGCACGCCATGAGAACGCAACCGCCGCTCCCGATGCCAACCCATGCAAAATCAGGCAGGCCGTATGTTGACATTGCTATTGATCGGGGGAAACTACCGCCCGGCTCCGCTGCACGGATACATCCGGCCATCGCCGCGACGGCGGGCGGTACGCATCCCCTCGGGGATGCGAGCATCGGGAGAAACCAAGGGAGGTCTCTGATATGCGTGTCAATCGGCGTACCATCCTCAAGGGAGCATTGGCGGGGACGGCTGGCATCGCGGCCACCTTCCCCCATATCTACGTCAAGGACTTCGGGCAGGCCTGGGGTGCGAAGCCCTGGATCTACAGCGACGAGCCGATCAAGGTCGGCCTGCTGTGGTCGCAGACCGGCATGCTCTCGGTGGTCGAGAACGATTCAACTCAGGTCTCACTGTTCGCGATCGACAAGCTCAATGCCGAAGGCGGCATCGCCGGCAAGCAGATCGAGCCCGTGGTGGTCGACGCCAAGTCCGACATCAAGGTCTATTCCGAGAAGATCACGCAGCTCATCCTCAGGGACCGCGTGGTGTCGGTGCACGGCAGCTACACCTCGGCGAGCCGGCGCGCGGTCATGCCGGTCGTCATGAAGTGGGACCACCTCTACTACTACCCGACCTGCTACGAAGGCCGGGAGTGCATGCAGAACATCATCAACACCGGGCCGCTCGCCAACCAGCACTCCTACGACCTGGTGCCGTTCATGGTGGAGAATTTCGGCCCCAAGACCTATCTCGTGGGCTCCAACTACATCTGGCCGAAGGAGTCCAACAAGAACGTCAAGGTCTGGCTCGAGCGGGTCGGCGGCGAGGTGTCGGGCGAGGATTACATCCCGCTCGGCGGCTCCGAGTTCGCGCCGGTCTTCAACAAGATCCGCCAGCAGCAGCCTGACTGGATCATGTCGACCGTGGTGGGCGATTCCGACATCGCCCTGCACCGGCAGTTCCTGCAGGAAGGCTTCAAGTCCGACAAGACGCCGATCGCCTCGCTCACCACCGGCGAGATCGAGACCCGGGCGATGGGCAACGAGGCCGGCGCCGGGCACTTCCTGTCCGCGCCCTATTTCCAGACCCTCCAGAACCCGACCAACCAGACCTTCGTGGAGAACTACCTCTCCAGCCAGTACGGCGGCGGCGGGGTCACCCACTACAACATGGAGGAGACCTATCTCGGCATCCTCATCTGGGCCAAGGGCGTCGAGCGCGCGCTCGAGGAGACCGGCGGCGACTGGGAGGCGATCACGCCACGCATGATCCGCGACGTGAGCGGCAACTGGCGCGATCAGGGCCCGGTGGGGCTGACCGACGAGGAGAGCCCGGAGGGCAAGGTCTGGATCGACCCGGAAAACTTCAACATCTGGCTCAAGCCCAAGATCGGCCAGTGCGGTGCGGACGGGCAGTTCTCCATCGTGCGCCAGGCCGACGAGCATGTCGGGCCGGATCCGTACGCGATCTACCCCGAGCGCGGCGTCTGCAAGGCCGACGGCCTGCACCGGCCGGACGGCTCGGTCCAGAAGGACGTTCTGTAAGAGACCTGTACGATCTGCTAGGGTCGGGGGCGGAGGGTTACGTCTTCCGCCCCACCCTTCCCCAGCGGGGCGCGGCAGACGACCGGCCTCTCGGGCAAGCACCCGTGGTGCAGAGCCGGACGAGCCGCATCAGGGAGAGAAGCGGGACTCATTCATGAGCGTCCATGATTTTTGGACACCCTTCGCCGCTGAACCGTTTATCAATGCGCTGATTATCGGGCTCAGCCTCGCCAGCATTTGGCTGGTTGCGGCGCTCGGCCTGACCATCATTTACGGCACCATGGGCGTCATCAACATGGCCCATGGCGAGTTCATCATGCTCGGCGCCTACTTCACCTGGATGCTGCAGTATTTGGGCGGGGTCCCGTGGCTCGTGTGTCTGCCGATCTCCTTTGTGCTCGTCGGCGTCATCGGTTGGCTGGTCGAACGCGGCCTCATACAACATTTGTACGACCGACCATTGGACACGCTCCTCGCGACCTGGGGCGTATCGTTAGTCTTCGTTCAGAGCATCCGACTGATCTTCGGCGGCGAGCCGCAGTACGTCGCCGTGCCCGATTGGCTGACCAGCGTGATGACCATCGACTTCGTGAACGTGCCGTGGATCAGGATCTTCATCTTCTTCGCGTCGCTGGCGCTGGTCGCCATGACCTGGGCGATTTTGTTCAAGACCAATATCGGCATCCAGGTTCGCGCGGTCATGCAGAACCCGCAGATGGCGGCATCCTTCGGCATCAATTCGAGTCGCGTCTACGGCCTTACCTTCGCCTATGGTGCGGGCCTCGCGGGTATTTCCGGTTCCATGTTTGCGGGCCTGAAGACGATCTTCCCGGACATGGGGCTCGGCTACGTGGTCGAGGCGTTCCTGGTGGTGGTGACGGGCGGCGGCGAGCTGTTCGGGAGCCTGGCGACCGCCGGCATCATGGGTGAGATGTTCTCGATCTTCTCGTACTTCACCAACGACACATTCGCCCGCTTCGTGCTGTTCATCCTGATCGTGATCTTCCTCCGGTTCCGGCCGCAGGGAATCTTCGCGCCGAGCATGGCGCGGCGCTAGGGGCGGCGTGAGCGTCATGCTGTGGAGATTGGAACAGACCGGGCACCGGCAGAACCTCTATCACGACAAGCGCGCGCAGTGGCTGGCCTACGTCGTCGCCTTCGGCGGGCTCGCCACCATCCCGCTGTTCTTGGGCGACGACCCCTTCGCGCTCAACCAGTTCGCACGCTACGGCGTCTTCGGCATGCTGGCGCTGTCGGTGAGCCTGGTGTGGGGTTTCGGCGGCATCCTGAGCCTCGGCCAGGGGATCGCCTTCGGCATGGCGGCCTATGGCATGGGCGCGACCATGCAGATGCAGTACCAGGATCCGGAGTACGACCCGATCCCGAGCTTCATGCTGACCAACGAGCTCGAGGCGCTGCCGACGGTGTGGGAGCCGTTCTGGCATACCGAGGTCGGGCTGATCCTGGCGATCGGCATCCCGACGATCTTCTTCATCATTTTCGGCTTCCTGATGTTCCAGGCGCGCCTTGCCGGCGCCTTTGTCGCCATCATGACGCTGGCCATGCTCGGCGCCTGGTACAACATGGCCTACGACATGCAGCCGTTCACCGCCGGCTTCAACGGCATCTCGCCGCCCAGCGCGTTCCAGGCCTTCGGCGTCGATGTCGACCCCTACAGCAGCATGATCTACTGGGTGGCGCTGGGGGCTCTCGCCGCCCTGACCTTGGGCACTAAGGCGCTGCTGGCGAGCAAGTTCGGCACCATCATCCAGGCCATCCGGGACGATCCTGAGCGCGCGCGATTCCTCGGCTACAACGTCGCCGCCTATCAGGTGACCGTGTTCACGATCTCAGGCGTCATCGCGGCGCTCGCCGGCATCGTCTGGGTGATGATCGTCCAGTACGTCTCGCCGACCTCGCTCGAGATCTTCTTCAGCATCACGATGGTGATCTGGGCCGCCGTCGGCGGCAGGCTCTCGCTCTTCGGCGCGATTTTCGGCGCCATCTTCATCAACGCGATCCAGAGCTATGTGGGCGACGAGTTCCAGGCCGCCTGGTTCGTGATCCTGGGCACGATCTTCATCGTCGTGGTCCGCTTCCTGCCGAAGGGGCTGGCCGGCCTGTTTGAGATGATCATCGGCCTCATTCCCTACCGCGGCCGCGCGCCTGTTCAGCCGACCCTCGGCGCCCGGCGGGCGGCAGACTAGGGGGCCGGGGCGTGAGCACGATTCTCGAGGTCACGGGGGTGACCAAGGCCTACGACGAGTACAAGGTCGTCGACGACTTCAGCTTCCAGGTGGAGGAGGGCGAGTTACGCTGCCTGCTCGGGCCCAACGGCGCCGGCAAGACGACCACGATGGACTTGATCACGGGGCGCCAGAAGCTCACGTCGGGCAAGGTTGTGTTCCGCGGCCGCGACATCACCGGGCTGCCCGAGCACCGCATCGCCAAGCACGGCATCGGCCGCAAGTTCCAGGTGCCGGCGGTGTTCAGGGACCTCACCGTGCGCGAGAACCTGCAGGTCGCCAACAGCCGCAACACCAATCCCTTCGTCAACATGCTGTCCTTCCGCCAGCGAGCGGGCCGCGAACGCCTGAACGAGATCGTCGAGCTTGTCGGGCTGGAGGAACGGCTGGACGAGCTCGGCGGCAATCTGAGCCACGGCGAGACCCAGTGGCTCGAGATCGGCATGGTGCTCACCCAGGACCCCAAGCTCCTGCTCATGGACGAGCCCACCGCCGGCATGACCGAGCAGGAAACCCGCAAGACCTCGGAAATCTTCAACCGGCTGAAGGGCGAGCACACGCTGGTCGTGGTCGAGCACGACATGGCCTTCGTGCGCGAGATCGCCGACATCATCACCCTGATGCATCTGGGCAAGACCCTCGCCGAGGGCCCCATGCACGAGGTGGAGCACGATCCGAGCGTGCGCGAAGTCTATCTCGGCGCCGAGGGCATCAGCGATGCTGCTTGAGCTGGAAGGCGTCACCTCCTTCTACGGCAAGACGCCGATCCTGCAGAACGTGAGCCTCGGCGTCGCCGAGGGCCATTGCATGGCCGTGCTGGGGCGGAACGGCGTCGGCAAGACGACGCTGGTGCGGACCATCATGGGGCTGACCACGCGCATGACCGGCGGGCTGCGAATCGCCGGCGAGGACGCGAGCGACATGCCGACTTACCGGCGCTCCGAGATCGGCGTCGGCTACATCCCGCAGGGGCGCGGCATCCTGCCCAAGTTCTCGGTGCGGGAGAACATCCTGCTGGGCACCTTCGCCCGCAACGACAAGCGCCGCAAGATTCCCGACATGTGCCTCGATCTCTTCCCCTATCTCGCCGAGAACCTGGACAAGCGGGCGGGGCAGTTGTCGGGCGGCCAGCAGCAGCAGCTCGCGATCTCGCGCGCGCTCGCAACCGACCCGAAGATCCTGCTGCTGGACGAGCCGACTGAGGGCATCCAGCCCAACATCGTGCGGGAGATCGAGGCTACGATCATGCGGCTCAACACCGAGGTCGGGCTCACGCTCGTGCTGACGGAGCAGCACATCAGGGTGGCGCGCGCGCTCGCGCACGAATTCGTCATCATGGACAATGGTCTGATCGTCGAGGGCGGCCCCATCGACGGATTGACCGACGAGGTCGTCGACAAGCATCTGACGATCTAGGCATACGAGGGCCGAGGCAGTAGACGCGAGGGGGACCCAGAATGATCCGTATTCCGCCGAAAGGCAGTCCCGAACGGGATCGTCTCATCGATGAGCACAAGGCGTGCATCGAGTCCATGAAGGGCGTCGCAGGTTGCTCGATACTGCGTTGCGCGACGCAGGGCGACACCACCGAGGTCAGCGGCGGTATTCACGAGGACTTCGAGCTCAACCGCGTGTTGCTGCGGATGCGGGCTCAGCCGGCGAAGGGCAAGCTCGTGGTGGTCTGCACCAAGGTGGAGAAGGAGTGGCGCATCGCCCGCTGCTCCGGCATCCGCGGCGTGCCGCCGGAGTTCGTCTCCGGCCAGGTGTACGACAACGAGCAAGACCCCCAGCACGACATCTTCCTGATGCGGCTCGACGAATTCTCGGAGACCGACGGTTTCCCCGAGCACTTCCATCAGGGCTGGAAGCGCCGGGACGACAACTGGGCCGCGTCCTAGGGCGCGGTTCCGAGCGACTATTCCGGGATTCCACGCGGTAACCGATCAGGGCGCACGAGCGGCTGCGTAGGCCCGCGCGATTAAGGAGAAACACCCGATGGCTTGGATGAGACTGACGGGATATGCGGACAAGTTCGGCGTCCATCCCGGCGATGCGATCCGCTTCCATGTGAATTGCGACGGGCCGAAGTCCTACGACGCTCAGCTCGTGAAGATGATCAACGGCGACACCAACCCGCGCGGGCCGGGCCTGATCGAGCGCAAGAGGCGGGCAGCGCTCAACGGCACCTACAAGGGGCGCCGTCAGGTCATCCACAGCGGCTCCTACGGCTGTGTGGAGGACAATTCACAGCTTCGAGTCCAGAGCTTCACGCTGCAGTGCTGGGTCTGGCCGACGACGCCGAAGACCCATCCGAAATACTGGAAGCACGGCGCCCAGGGCCTCGTCACGAAGTGGCACAAGAACAGGGGCTACGGCCTCTTCATCAACGAGGACGGCTGCGCCGAGCTTCGCATTAATGGCAAGAAGGTCACGACCGGTGCGCCGCTCCGCGACCATGCCTGGCACTTCCTCGCCGCGAGCTACGACGCCGACTCGGGTCAGGCGATCCTCTATCACGAGCCGCAGGTGGTCTACGCCCTCGACCCCGTGATCAGGCCCGCGAAGGAGAAGATCGCAGGGCCGGTCAGGCATGACGGGAGCCCCGCAGTCATCGCCGGCTATACCGGCGCGCACAGCGACGATCCAACGGCGCAGTCTTCCGTCCCTGTGGGCATCGTCATCAGCGGCCACTACAACGGGAAGATCGACAGCCCCCGGATCTGCAATCGCGCGCTAAGCCGCGAAGAGATCGAGACCATGAAGCTCGGCGCCCAGCGCGGGATGACCGAGCGGCGCAACTCCGGCCCCACCGGAGCGCTTTCGGAGACGATCGTCGCCGCCTGGGACTTCTCCGACGGCATCAACACCATCGTCGGCAAGGACCACGGGCCGTACCTGCTCGATGCGCAGATCGTCAACTGCCCGACCCGGGCCATGACCGGCCACAACTTCTCGGGGAACAACTTCGATTGGAAGCATGCGCCCCAGGAGTATGGCGCGATCCACTTCCACGACGACGATGTGGACGATGCGCGCTGGGAGGTCGACTTCGAATGGACCGTCCCGGCGAACTACGAAAGCGACTCTTACTGCGTGAAGCTCACCACGGACGAAGGCGACGAGGACTACATCCCCTTCTTCGTCGTACCCCGCCCGGGCGAGGAGCAGGCCAAGATCGCGGTGATGATGCCGACGATCAGCTACATGGCCTACGCCAACGAGCATCTCGCCAACAACGCCGGCGGGGCGGAACTGCTGGTCTACCGCGTGCCGATCATGCAGCACCAGAACATGTTCCTGGCCGAACACCGCGAGTACGGCGGCTCGATCTACGACACCCATACGGACGGAAGCGGCCTCTGCCTCTCGTCGCGGCTGCGGCCGATTCTCAGCATCCGGCCGCAATACGACCACTTCCTGATGCAGGCGCCGTGGCAGTATCCGGCCGATCTGCACCTGATCTACTGGCTCAACCAGCTGGGCTACATGTACGACGTCATCACCGACGAGGACGTGAACTACGACGGCCTCGCGCGGCTCGAGAACTACAACGTCGTGATCACGGGCTCCCATCCGGAACACAATTCCGGGCCGCAGCTCGACGCGATCCACGACTACACCCAGCGCGGCGGCCGCTTCATGTACATGGGTGCGGACGGCTTCTACTGGATCCATTCCTACCATCCGGCCTACGACCATCTCGGCCGCGGCATCATCACCGAGATGCGCCGCTGCGAATCCGGCATCAGGACCTGGCGCGCCGACCCCGGCGAGTACTATCACCAGTCGACCGGCGAGCTCGGCGGCATGTGGCGCTATCGCGGGCGCTACCTGCATTCGGTCGCCGGCACCGGCATGTCGTCCGAAGGCTTCGACATCTCCAGCTACTACTCGCGCACGCCCGAGAGTAACGATCCGCGCGTCTCGTGGGCCTTCGAGGGCATCGGCTACGACGAGAAGATCGGCAACTTCGGACTGGTCGGCGGCGGCGCGGCCGGCACCGAGCTCGACATCGTCGACACCTTGTTGGGCTCGCCCCCGCACACGCTGATCACCGCGACCTCGGCGGGACGCCACACCGAGGGTTACCTGCTGGTGATGGAGGACTTCGGCTTCAACCAGCAGGGCCTCGACGGCACCCAGCACCCGCGCGTGCGCTCGGACATCGCCTATCACGAGACGCCCAACGGCGGTGCATGCTTCGCCTTTAGCTCGATCGCCTTCTGCGGATCGCTGCCGTGGAACAACGGCGATCCCGAGAAGAACAACATCTCGCGGCTGGTGAAGAACGTGCTCGACCGCTTCTCGCAGGACGGGCCGCTGCCGCCGCCGCCGCGCAGAGCCATCCAGCACCGTGGCCGCGCCGATTACGATCCGCCGCTCAACAAGAAGCGGAAGTAGCGGTTCGCCGCAGGCACGGACGGGGCGGGTGAAGCACCCGCCCCATTCCGGCGCGGCCGAGGGCGTAGCCCGATGACGATGCGGCCCGATCTCGACTATGTGGATGAGGGCGTCGATCTCCAGAGTCCCGCCCTCTACAAGCCCTCGCGTGGGCGCTTCGGCAAGGCTCGCATCCTCACGCCCATTGCCTACCGTTCGAAGGTCTTCGCCGACCTGGAGGACGAGAAGATCTGGACCCGGAGCTGGATTTGCACCGGCTCCCATCTGGAAATTCCCAATGTCGGCGACCTTCTGCCCTATACCGTCGGCAACCACGGCGTTCACGTGCAGCGCGACGAAGAGGGGCTGATCGGGCGCTACAATCTCGCGCAGCACGGCGGCTGCCGCTTCGTGCCGGCGCAATGTCAGACCGGCTCCAAGACCAAGTGCTCGTTCACCTCCTGCGGTTATAGCCGCGATCGCGGGGCGATCGCCGCCGACGAGCTTGGCGACAACACGCCGACCATGCGCCAGTATCTCGGCTTCCGGCCCGAGCGCATGCTGCCGGTGAAGGTGGAGAGCCAGGGGCCGTTCCTCTTCGTCAATCTCGATCCCGAGGCCGAATCGCTCGGCGACCGGCTCGATGGCGCCGCCGAGGCTCTCGCCCTCGACGAGACCGCGGTGTGGGACGACGCTAAGAGTTTCCGGGTGGAGTACGAGGGCAACTGGAAGCTCCTCGGCCGCGCGCTCGTTCGCCGTCTTGCGCCTGAGGCCAAGCCCGCGAAGAAGAGGGGCACCGACGCAATCGTGCTCACCACAGCCTCCGATTTTTCCGGTGCACCCGCGACCGTATTCTGGCTCTTGCCCAACCTGATCCTGTTACGCGGGGAAGACTACATTTTGAGCATCGTGCTGCAGCCCACCGCTCTCGAGGAGACTCTTGCCCGGGTCAGAATCAGCGCCGCGCCGCCGATCGAGTCCGCACACGTCAAGGCGTTGCGTGCCGCGTTGGACGAGGCCGGCAGTGTGGCGGCGGCCCACCAGGACGAGTTCGCGCGGTTCGGAACCCCGTCCAGGCCGGAGACGAGCCTCGATTCTCTCCCGCTCGAAGAGGACCGCGCCGCCCATCTGCTCCAAACCTACGTGATCGGGCGGGTGCTGCAGCGCCACGAGGTCCACTGGGCGGGCCCGCTCTACGCCGCCGCCGCGCGCTGATGGTCTTCAGCGTCCAGCAGATCAAGTACGAGATCCTCGCCTACATGAAGGAGTTCGGCGGGGAGTTCGGCGACTACTATGTCGGGATCGCGGCGGATCCTAAGAAGACGCTTCTCGACGTTCACAAGGTGGACGAGGCCGCCGATCCCTGGCTCTACAAGCAGGCGCTCACCTTCTACGCCGCGCAAACGGTCCAGGACTACTTCCTGCGCCGGCTCAAGGCCGACGGCGAGCCGGTGCTCGACGGCGACGAAGATATGGACTGCGTCTATGTCTACAAGAAGAGCGAGCGGACCGTCCCGTAGCGGACGGCGCCGGGCGACGCCCCGTGCCGCCGGTCCGCGGGCGGTGCGCGCGCGACGTGAGAACGACGCCATCGAGGAGGGGCGGCGCGCCTACATGGCCCGTGACTTCGACCGGGCGCGGGCGTTATGGATGCCGCTGGCCGACGCAGGCAATGCCGAGGCTCAGGCTTGGGTCGGCTCGCTCTACGCCAATGGCGACGGCGTTCAGGCCGATGCGGCGGCAGCGTTCGCCTGGTACCTCAAGTCGGCCGAGGGCAGGAACGCGCTGGCCCAGAGCAATGTCGGCGCGATGTACGCCATGGGCAATGGCGTCGCCAAGGACATGGCGGAGGCGGTGCGCTGGCTGCGCCGCGCGGCGCGCGGCGGCGATGCCAATGCCCGCTTCAACCTCGCCGTGCTCTACAGCCAGGGCAATGGCGTGCCGCAGAACCACGCCCGCGCCGCCGAGTGGTATCGCAAGGCGGCGGAAACGGGGCACTACCCCTCCCAGGCCCGCCTCGGTCACATGTACGTGGCGGGCGAGGGCGTGAAGAGGGACCGCGTTCAAGCCTTCCTGTGGCTGTCGCTCGCTGCCCGGCACGGCATTGGCACCGCGCTCACCGCCCTCGAAGCGGTGGTCAAGGAGATGTCGTCGGACGAGAAGGCCGAGGGCATGCGTCTGGTCGCCCAATGGCGCGGCAAGACCGAGAGCGGCGCCGACGTGATCATCGATCCGGTGCCCGTATAGCGATCCTTTACGCCCGTCGCGGCCGCGCGCTCAATCAGGCGGCAGTTCGGTGCAGGCGAACCGGTCGATCACCCCAGTCTTGTCGTTCACCACGATTTCGAAGGCTGCCTCAGTGAGCTCGCTCCAGAGGTTCGATGCCTCGGTCGGGCAGCCATTGTGCGGACCGACCTCGCCGGGCCGGGCCGCCTCGCCGTAGCGGCTCGAGCGGATGCTGGGGGAGAAGTGGAGCATCACCTCGACCGCGCCCGAACCGCCCCGCTCGGTGTCGCCGACCTCCCAACCGGCCGGCAGGTCGTGCGAGCGGTAATAGCGCTTGAGCCGGCGCACGGTGTCTGCGGGATCCACGGCCTCTCCGGCGCCGGGCTCCGCCGTCTGCTGCTCCGTCCCCGCACCGCCGCGGCGCAATTGCTGTCCGGTCTCGTAGACGACCACGAACAGCAGAAGGAGCCCGACGATGATGCCGTAGCGAAGCCACCGCCGCTTCGATGGCTCCCCGGATGCGCCGCGTCGCCCCACGATGTTTCCTTCGCTTTCGAGTAAGATCGCCGTCTCTCAGGCGCAGAATACCGATCGCGGTCAGGGGAGTGAAACGATGACGATCCCGCGGAACATTCAGGAGGAGTTCGAGAAGAGGGACGAGCTCATCCTCGCCCTGGAATTGCTGGTTGTCGATCAGGCCTGCCGCCTGCTTGCCGCCGAGGCAGTGCTCCGCGAACTCGTTCCGCCCAAGCGGAAGCCGTCGCAGGAGAAGATCGAGGCCCACATCGCCGAAGCCGCCGAGCGCTTCCGGCAGCGCTTCGAGGGCGAAAGCGTCGCGGGGTTCACGGACCGGGCGAGGCGCATCGCGGCCGATCTGGTCGGCCGTTAGCTCACGTCTCCGCTACCGCGTCGCGTCAAGGGGGATGCCGGATGCGTGCGCAGTTGCAATAGTCAGCGCGCGGAGGTCTTCGGGCTCGACGTTCTGAAGGTTTGTCTTGCCGGTGCAGCGCGCCATCATCGACGCCTCTGACGCGGTTGCCTTGATGATGTTGACGGTGCCCGTCGTGCGCTCCTCGTCGCTGCGGTCCGCCGAGAACGCGAGCTCGTGGGCGCCGGTGATCGCACCGCCCGCGGCAAGCCCCACGGCCACACCCAGCACCACGGCGACCGCGCCGAGCGCGATCACCTTGGCCGCATCGGTGCCCGAGCGCACGCCGCCGAAGTAGACGAGGTCGATCTCCTCCTCGCGGTTGAGCCGGCGCAGAATCGCCACCGCATCCCGCAGGATGGTGAGATCGGGCGCACCCCTGAGCTCCGCCCAGGGCGCGCCGAGCCCGGCGCTGCCGTCCAGCAGCAGCATGTCGAAGCCCGCATCGAGCGTATAGGGGATCGCCTCTTCCAGAACCTCTGGCGAGGAGAGCGAAAGCCCCAGCACCTGGCCTTCGGCCGCGGCGGTCGCGTCGACGGGCGTGAAGCGGTGGCCGAGAGCGTAGATCAGCCCCGCCGCGTCCGCGCTCGGCGCGATCTGCCCCGGCAGCACGAGCTGGAACCAGCGCGCGCCTTCGCCCACGGGCTGCACCCCGAGATAGCTCGCATCCGCCTCCGCGATGCCGCGCCCGACCGCAGCCCGCACCTCCGCCGGCGCGTCGTCGAAGCCCGTCACCATAAAGGGCAGCACCAGATCGGTGCCGCCCACCGTGGTGCCGATCCGGCAGGCCTCGCGGTAGGGGTCGATCACAAGGCGCGAGAGGTTCGCGGGCAGGAAGGCGAGATCGTCCAGAACGCCGGGGAGCTCTTCCGGGAAGGGGTCGTCCCGCTCGCCCATGCGCTTCTCCAGCATCGCCTTCTGCCCCGCCGTATCGCCCGGCGTGGTGCGGGCCATCACGAAGATGTCCTCACGGTGCCCCACTGCATAGTCGGCGGAGCCGGTCTCCGCATCGCAGCGGAAGCACCGTGCCGCCTCCTTGCGCGCGGACTCCCAGCCATAGGTGGTCTCGATCTCGGGGAACGACACAGGGTCCTTGCCGAGGCCGAGGAAGTCGGGGTGCTGAACCGGCAGAAGCTCCCACTCCAGGTCCTGCGCCACCGGCACCCGCTGCGTGCGGTAAGGTCGAGTTATGCCCGATTTTGGGTGACGGCGTGATCAGGCGGCGGCGCGAGTTTTGGTTTCGTCGATCTGCATACCGTCTTTGAATCTCACACCTTCGATGACCTTGGGCAACTGATTGTTTCCCATGAGCCGCCGCCAGGTCTTGCTGGCGGTGGTGATCGGCTTGAAGACCATGGCCAGAGTTGTCCCGTGAGACAAGCAGCCCTTGGTGCGCACGGTGCGGTGGCGGACGGTAGCGAAGACGCTTTCGATTGGATTGGTCGTCCTGATATGCCGCCAGTGCTCGGCCGGGAAGTCGTAGAAGGCCAGCAAGGCGTCGCGGTCCTTTGTCAAGCAGGCGACGGCTTGGGGGTATGTGGCGTCGTACTTGGCGGCGAAAGTATTCATCGCCCTCTCGGCCTCGGCGCGGCCATCCGCCATCCAGATATCATGCAGGGCAGCTTCGGCGGCCGTTTGTCGCGACTTCGGCAGCTTGTTCAAGACATTGGCTGTCTTGTGGACCCAGCAGCGCTGGCGGCGGGTGTCGGGAAAGATCTCCTCCAGCGCCTTCCAGAAGCCCAGAGCGCCATCGCCGATGGCGAGCTCGGGACCAATCGTGAGCCCGCGCCCGCGCAGGCATGCCAGCAACTCACGCCAGCTCTGGGCGCTCTCGCGCACCCCCGCCTGGAAGCCCACGAGTTCCTTGCGTCCCTCCGGCGTGGCGCCGATGAGGACCAGAATGCATTGCTTCTCGTCCTCCAGCCGACCCTGGAGATGGATGCCATCGGCCCACATGTAGACGTAGCGTCGGGCCGACAGGTCGCGCCGGCGCCAGCGCTCGTGCTCGGCCTCCCACTCCGCCTTCAGGCGGCCGATCACCTGCGCCGACAAGCCAGAGGCGTCCTTGCCGAGCAACGCCTCCAGCGCCTCCTGGAAGTCCCCGCTGGACACGCCACGAAGGTAGAGCGTCGGCAAAACCGCATCCAGCGACCGCGTCCGCCGCGCGAAACGGGGCAGAATGGCCGACGTGAAACGGATGCGCTCTCCTCCGACGCTGCCACGGTCCCGGACCTTCGGGCGCCGCACAGACACAGGACCAATGCCAGTCAGGATCGCCCGTTCCGGCCCGTGGCCATGACGCACCAGGCGCCGGCGGCCGTCTTCGGTCTTCAGATGTTCATGCGCCGCCAGCACGGCGGCAACCTCCGCTTCAATGGCCTGTGCCAGGAGCTCGCGAGCTCCGGCGCGGAGTACTTCGGTCAGCGGATCGGCCGTCACACCTGGATGGTGCAGCGCGACAACACTATCTTCCGTCATGGCGTATCACTCCTTGCTTGGAGACCGGGAGGCTTCGTCACCCCCCACGATACGCTACCTCCTTCTCTCAGCCCGTCACCCACTCTCGGCCATAGCTCCGGCGAAGCGGGCCTCGAAGCCCTTGGCGCGGGGCTGCAGGTCGAAGATGCCGTGCAGCTTCAGGAGCCCTTTGACCGCGTTGGTCAGCGATGTCCGCTCCTTCACCAGGCGCCGGCGCTCCCGGAGCAATCGCTTGCGGTCTTCCTCCTCAACGCTCGGTATCCGCACCCGGCTGAGCACCGCCGCGTCGCCCCGGTCGTGCGCCAGCAGCGCGCGCACCATCTTCCTGGCGTCGATCCGATCCGTCTTGCGCTGCTTCGCCTTTCGGTTCACCAAAAGGCTCGCAGGATCGAGCACGACCGTCTCGACAGACATCGTTCGGTCCAGCCAGCGCGCCAGCCAGAACCCCTCATAGCCCGCTTCGTAACAGCACAGAACACGCACTTCACGGCCGAGCGCGCGTTCGGCCTGATCGTGTCCCGGCGCGTGGTGTAAGAGCGTTGCGCTCTACGCGGCTCCCGGCGGGTAGGGCCGGGACGTTCAGGCTGCCACGGTGGGCAGCGTGATGGGGACACCATCGCGCAGCGGAGCGATGGATTCCAGCGTCATGTATCTCCTTGAGACGGCCCACTCGTCGTTCTGCTCGAGAAGGATGGCACCGACGAGCCGTGTGATAGCGGCTTCGTTGGGAAAGATACCGACGACGTTGGTGCGGCGCTTGACCTCGGCATGGAGCCGTTCGATCGGGTTGGTCGAATGCAATTTCTGGCGGTGCTCCCTGGGGAAGCTCATGTAGGCGAGGACGTCGTGCTCGGCTTCGTCCATGAGAACTGCCAGCTTGGGCACCTTGGGCCTGAGTTGGTCGGCGACCTGGCGCCACTGGGCCTTGGCGCTGTCGGCGTCCTCCTGGGCGAAGGCGGTGGCGACGAAGGCGGAGACGACGCGCCGGCCCTGCCTGCCGGCATGGGCCAGCAGGTTGCGGGCGAAGTGCACGCGGCAGCGCTGCCATGTGGCGCCGAGGATCCGGGTCGCGGCGGCCTTCAGGCCCTTGTGGTCGTCGGAGATCACCAGCTTCACGCCGCGCAGCCCGCGCCGGGCGAGGCTGCGCAGGAACTCGGTCCAGAAGGTCTCGGCCTCCGACGCGCCGATCGCCATGCCGAGGACCTCGCGGCGGCCTTGGTCGTTGACGGCCACAGCCACGGTCACCGCGACCGAGACGATGCGCCCGGCCTCGCGCACCTTCACATAGGTGGCGTCGAGCCAGAGATAGGGCCAGTCGCCCTCCAGCGGTCGATCGAGGAAGCCGTTGACCTTATCGTCGATCTCGCCGCACAGCCTGGAGACCTGGCTCTTGGAGACGCCCGACATCCCCATCGCCTGAACCAGATCGTCGACCGAGCGGGTCGACACCCCCTGGATGTAGGCCTCCTGGACCACCGCAGCCAGCGCCTTCTCGGCCATCCGCCGCGGCTCCAGGAAGCCGGGGAAGTAGCTCCCCTTCCTCAGCTTCGGGATCTTCAACTCCACCGTGCCGGCCCGGGTCTCCCAGCTCCGGCCGCGGTAGCCGTTGCGATGGGTGATACGATCCGCCGAGCGCTCGCCGTGCCCGGCGCCGGTCAGGCCCTCGACCTCCACTGCCATCAGCCGCTCGGCCGTGAAGCCGATCATCTCGCGAAGCAGATCGGCATCGGAGCTCTTCTCCAAAAGCGCGCGCAGGGTCATCATGTCCTGGGTCATCGTGGTTCTCCTTCGGGTCAGGTTGGTTCGCTCTAGCCCAACCCTAAACCGGAACCGCGATGGCCTCCGCTGTGGATATCCGCCGGCGCGATTGCGACGATCCGCTTGCTGATGCTGACGGGCTGCCGCCGAAACGAAATCCTGACTCTGCGCTGGGAGCACGTCGATCTCGACAAGGCCGAGATGCGCATCGTCGACGGAAAGACGGACGCCCGCACGGTCCACTTGTCGCCGTCGGCCGTCCGCGTCCTGGAGGCCCTGCCGCCCAAGCCCGGCAGTCTCTGGGTCATTCCGGGAGCCAAGCCGGGCACGCACATGACCGACATCGACGGGTCGTGGGAGGCCATCCGCGTGCGGGCCGGGCTCCACGACGTGCGCATCCATGACATCCGGCACAGCTTCGCCTCGCGGGCGCTCGCACTCGGTGAGGGCCTCCCGATCATCGGCCGACTCCTCGGTCACCGCCGGGTCGAGACGACCGCGCGCTATGCGCACCTTGCGCGCGACTCGATCAGGGAATCCGCCGAGCGAATCGCCGTCAGCATCGCCGCCGATATCCTCTAGGCGCTTCAATTCCGGTGACCCGAGCCACGTTCATGCTAGTTTCGTCAGGATCACGATCCGATGCGGCGAGGGCTCGCCTAGAGCCGTGCATTTCCTCCATTCTTCACCTCGCCCACGGAAACAGGCGCGGACACCCGTCATCGTAGCGAAAGCGGTCAAATTCAAACTCCCGACTACGGCTGGCTTTCCATGACCTCTTCGTCGGGGTTCGAGGCTTCGCCGGAGGCCGACCTATCGCAGCTCCCGGACCGCTGAAACGATCAATTCACAATCTACGGCATTCCTGTGCTTGGTGGCTATCAGGTTGAACGATCCTCCACGTTCTGGCGCGTGGTTCGGTCCAGAGGACGCTGCAGCCAATCGGAGAGGTTGACCCGCAGGTTCTGTCGGTGAAACCTCACGGTGTTGGCGGCCCGGTTATGATTGGACGCCATGTAGCCCTCGAAGACTTGGGCCAGGGTCGGCACGCCCCGCGCCTCCGTGCGCTGGTCAGCGGGATCCTCGCCGCGGGCGACCCGTCCGCCCCCCCCACATTGTCGCGCTATACCAGGCTCTCACGGGTGAACTTGTCCAGCACTTCGAGATCGGCAGTTGGATCAATGCCAAGGCTTCGAGCCCATTAGGCCAACGACTGAACGTCAGACCAGTCGCGATTATTCAGTTCTGCGTCCATCGCGCCTTCGACGCGCGCCTCCAACATAGCGCCGGTCTCGTTCTTCGTTGCCGCTTTCAAGTGCGGGACAATCTCTGCGAACCGCCTGTGGGTCTCGCGCCGAGCCCATTCTGCCGATCGCATTTGTATAGAAAATGACGCCATCTCCGCGCAGCTATATCCGCGCCGAACACATTGATTAAGGTACGCTAATCCTGGCCTTGGTTCTTGCGGTTCCTCTTTTCCGGCGCTGACCAATCGCATGAAGATTTGAAGTGGCGCACCCAGCACATGCGCGAGATCGGGAACCACGCGGATAACAAACTTACGTGCGCTCGTGCTGTGTTTGATATCCCGTGTCTTGGTGGACAGTACGGTCTGAATATCCATGAGAGGCACACCGCCCATCCATTTTTGCAGCGCCGCCTGAAGTATTGGTACCGAGGATGCAGCGCGCTCTACATCGGTTCCCAAACTCTTGAAATTGGCGCCGAGCAAATACTCAAAGTTTTCGATTTTCAAGAGACGGAACATATCTTCCGGATGTTGCTCAAGCCATTGAAATATCCAACCGCACCAATCAGAAACGCTCGTATTGACAGCCAGCCCAGCTGCAACGACATCATTGGCAAGCCTTGCCAACACATCTTCGGGCATACCCAGCATAGAGGCAAGGTCGCGAAGCGGCTGCCGCTCAATCGTGGAGCCCACACCCCCTTCATTGAACAGCGCTAGAGCAGACGCAGTGCGGCTAGCGACCCAATCGTTGTCATCAGCCTGCTTCTTTCGAAACGCGGCAAAACTCCGTGCGAGCCCAAGACGCACTTCTCGGACCTCATTCTCGCCTTCATCGGTTTCGGCAAGGCGAGCGACTACATATTTTTCGAGGTCACCAATCTCTGCCGCTTGGTCATGAATGCGATCCATCAACGCAGTGAACGGATCGTCGAGCACGAGACACTGATCAGATTGCCCGAAAATATCCCGCAGCCGCGACCAGCGACTGCCGATCTTGTTCTCGGTGTCATCAAGACCCACCACTTTCCCTGGAATGACCAGCACGATGCCCGTCGCACTCTCACCGGCTCGGCCCGCCCGCCCGGCTGCGTTAAGGAGGTCTTCAGGATCCAGTATGTCACGTCGTCCGGCATCCGCATTGTACTGGCTATCCTCGGCGATAATGACGAGTTCGGCTGGCAGATTCATGCCCTGACTGAGCGTGGGCGTTGCTGCCAAGACAGATAATCCGTCACTCCGCTTGTAGAGCGACTCCGCCAATTGCCGCTCTTCTGGCAGCAACTGGCCGTGATGTGTCCCGGCCTGGACCACGAGTTTGCCACTTTCGAGGGTCAGATACAGCTGGTGTGCATCACCCAACTCATCAACGGCGATGTCATACGCGCGTCGCTCGGTCTCGGTCAGTTCAATCTCACACGGTCCAAGTGTCGTCGCCGCTTTCTCGGATATCGACACCGCATTTGGAATGGACTGAGAGAAAACCAATGTGCGGATCCCAGCTTCAGCCGCAGCGGCAGCGATGGACGCTGCTACAACCCCTGAGTTTGGGGTCAGACCCCAGTTTTTGTTGACCGCCAACGGCAACTCCTCGGAGAAGAAGGGCAGCAATGCATAGTCGTTTCTAATCTGAGACGCCCATGTCTGTTTGACACTGAAGAACGCGCTTGGGAGAGCTGTCATCTGCTGTTTCAGCGCAGCGGGTGCTCCGCCCGTTTGCTTTTTTCGACGGCCAGAACGAAGGATTTTTTCCAAAGCCTGTAGTCGATCTATGTCATAAACGATGCACCCGCGCAGCTGACGCGTCGGCTTCCACGCATTATCGAGCGCCAGCGCCTTTCGTCCCGTCAGATCCGCAAGCCATGCACTAAGCTCGTCTGTATTCTTCATCATAGCAGACAACAGAACGATATCAGCCTCGGGCGCTACACGCACGAAGCCAAGAATGCAGAGCATGGCGTCGATCGCACGTCGGTCTCCATCCGTTTTCGGATGAATGAGATGGCATTCGTCGAAAATTAGCAGCCCGACATCTTCAAATCTCTCCGGCTCCATATGAGTCAGAAGCAGGCAGGCTTCCGGCGTCATCACCATAATGTCCGGAAGATCTTCCTCGTCACTCGAAAATCCGAATTCATCAACACGTTCACCTTGAACGGTCGCTTTCGGGAAAGCGCCGCGCAAATCCCTCGCCGTCTGGTCGACCAGCGCATGCGTCGGTGCTAGAAACACAGCCTTTCGCCCGGCGAGCAGCGTGGAGTGTATTTTGAGCTGCCCGGTCGTCGATTTGCCTGCACCTGTCGGAAATCCGATTGCCGACGATGTTCCGTTTTCAAGATAACCGCGCGCGGCCGCCTCTTTGTGGTTGCGCCACAAATAGGGGCGTGTTTCCGCAACCGTCTTCATGGCGGCGCGCCAGCGATTTTCGGGCAAGCCGTCCGGCGGTGGCAAGTTGACAACCGCCCCCTCCATTAGGGCCGCGCCTACCGCCATGAGAAGGCTGGCGAGATGAAACGGCCCCGGAAACACAACAAGCGCGCCATGGTCGAGTCCATCAATCTCCTCGTCTACGGCCGGCGCCGCCAGCGCCTTCACCTCTGCGAACACGGCGATTGGGTCAGCCATGCCCGTTACCCGCCGCCCCTGGAGACGAAACGCCAGCGCGCGAACACCGCGCAGAATCCGATAGTAGAGAGCAACATTCGCCCTTTCAGCGCCCGACCCCACAACGACCGTCGCCATGGACGGGCTTTTGCGCTCTATGATCCGGCCCACTTGTCCCCGCGCAAGCATTGTCAGATGCAGGATCAACTCGGATTGCAATCGCGCGTCTCTGGGACGCCGAATGCTGCGCGCCACTTCAGAGGAATCCGCGGTCGCTTCGGCGACAAGAAAGAGAAGCATGGCCGAAACATCCGGACTGATGCCATCTGCTCTCAAAAACGCTGCTGGTTGCTCCGGCCTGTGCAGCGCTGTGGCTTGATAGACCAGTTGGTAGGCCGTGGCCGAAACAAAGCCTGCTGCTGCTCTATTCTCGCGATCCGGATCGATGGCAACCAACGCCTCATAGGCCTGAGCAAGACGCTTCGCGAAACCGATCGTCTCATGGAGACCGCTCGGATCTTCGGCACCTTCACGCAACAGCACTCGTGCAGAGGCTATCTCCGCAAAGGCACGCGAAAGCGCGTCAGGTAAGGCCTCTCTATCCAGATCAGGCAGATCCGGCGCGGATCGTATCAAAGCGGCGGTATCAGGATCATACATCGGCCTGATCCTCCGCTGAATCAATCACCGCAACCGCCCTTGCCGCGATTGAATCGATCCAGTCACGGATATCGTCCAAGAGCAGCGTTTCAGCCCGTCGTCGGGCGGCCCTTCCAGAGACAATTTTGTCGTAACCCTTGAACAGACGCTTGCGTCCAGCATCAGTCGAATGGCGGTCACCGACCGTGACAGCGACCCTGTAGGCGCGCGTGTCACGCCACAGGATATCAGCAATGGTCTTGTCCGGCTGGGGATCGCCAGACCTCTCCAACATAGCCGTCACCGTAGCCACTAGCTCGTTGTCGCGCGCGCCTGTCTCGAAGTCTTCGAACTCCGGCCAGACAGTATTTTTAACCCGCCGCCGCGCACGTTCTGTGGCCTTATCCTCGCAGATAACAACACGCGAGAGATCATCGTCTTCAAACTCGATCATCAGCCCATCGAGCCCTTTGTCGGCTTTAATCATTTGAGGGGCACGGATCAAAGCATCATCACTCTGGCGATGCGCCGCGATCCAAGAGATCACTTGAAACACCCAGCCATCCCGGTGGTAAGGGTCCGTCCCATCTTCGACCGTGAGCAGTGCCCTGGCGCCAGCAAACCCACCAGTCGGATGCTCCGAGGGCATTGCGTCCGTGGCGTGCAAAATACGTTCCACAGAGCGCGACTGACCAAGGGCAACACGAGCAATCATGTCCGCCAACGTGTCTTCATCATTGACCGTCCAAGTCGAGCCGCACCAACAGCCTTTCTCCTGAATCGGGGTAAAGGAAATCGGCACTGTTTAACCCTTACTTCCACGCAGACGTGGGTATCTGGGGGTACGAAACAGACTTCCAAGCCGATGTTCGACATCGATCTGAACCGAATGTGACGAGCTTACCTCGACGGCCCTGGCATCACCCATCAAGACTCAAAGCCTTTTCTGCCTCAGCATGCTCAAAGGCCTCCGCATATCCGCGAATGTCGTCGTCCGATGATGCCTCTTCCTCTTCGCGCAGGCCTTGCTTCCAATTACCAGCGACAATCCTGGCCATCTCCACCGCATGCTGCTTGGCTACTTCTGATTTGACATCGAAAAATTCGCACGCCTCAAGGGCCAGATCGAGCGACGCATCAAATGACCCGCCTTGGATGATGCCGGTCTCAAGAACGCGGTGCCTCGAAGGCGATGGATTAATGTCGAAGGCTGGCGACAAGGTCTCGCCGCTGTTAGTGTCCATTCCCAGGACCGGCGCGTAGTCCTCCGGGCGTTCCGCCAGCTCCCGCGCGATCCGGTTGTGATGCCCCATCACCGCGGCGATCGTCGCCTCGGCGCCCACGGCATCCTCGAAGACATGATCCTCCCCCCAAACCCCCGATAGCCATTCGGACGGCAGAATCGTGTCCGGGCAGACGATCAGGGCCGCGACATAGCCGTCCAACTCCGCGACGCCCATGCCCTCCCGATCGGCCGGGATGGCGTCCAGCAGTTCCTGCAGGCGGTCGAGGTTCCGATCAGTGTCGCTCATCGCCCGCCAGTTACCCGTACGGCATCGCGCCGGTCAACGGCGATCCCGGTACAGACCCCGCTTCCGGGCCGATCCCTCCTCCCGCACCGTCCTTCGCGCCGGCCAGCCATTCGTCCAGCTTCGACCAGCGCCGGCGTCCCGAGGCGTTGCGTACCGCGATGGCCACCGCCTTCTTCTGGCCCACCAGCTCCTGAGGCTCGCTTCCCGGTCCACCATCGGCCTTCCCCTATTTCTCGGAGGGTCGGCTCCCGCGACTGCCGTTTCGGGGCCTGCACAGTGTTCGCTTGCGCCCCGGCCCGCATGGTGGCTGAACTGCTCATGCAGCCCTTTGTCACCAGAGTGCTTCAGTCCACTTCGTTACCTCCGTAAACCGCCCTGGCTGCTACCAACCGGAGCCTCAGTTGTTGGGCGGGGTTCGCACCCGCCAGAGAAAAGCGCCTTACAATGGCGCACGAGAAATCCGGGCTAGCGAAGAACGCGGTCATCCGGCTCGCACACCCTACCGCGCCCCGACGAGGTCTGCACCATCATCGAGTCGGCCATGCCCGCCAGCGTGATATCGTCGCCGCCCCCATCCAGCAACGTGCCGCGCAGGCCCGCGGCCGCCATCCAGAGGTCGAGGTCGGCGCGGAGCACCGCGCCGTCCTTCCCGTGACCAAGAACTGGACGCCGGACACCGCCCATGACGCGGTGCGCGCTCGCGAGGCGGCGGTCAAGAATCGCACCCGCAAGCGCCAGGAAATCCGCTCCTTCCTGCTGCATCACCAGAACAAAGCCATCATCCGCCCGCGCCAGTTCCCGACATTGGCCACACCACGTGAAAACATGGTTCGCGTTCACGTCATACTGGCGCACCACGACCGACACCTAACCCCCGGTCTAGTAACTCTTCGCCACGAACCGGTGTTGATGGCGGCCGTAAGTTGACCATTTTTGGCAACTTATAATTGCTCGCATCTCAGCATAGCGTATCGCGGGATTCCACACATCGCCGTTAACTGAAACCACCAAATATTGAATATCGATTATCTCCCGCCAGCGGGTGTTCCGGATTCTCGAGTGTATACGCTGGCCCTCTCTCCCGAAGATGCGTTTGCGACAACATGCCACTAACGACCCGACTTTTCTCAACACTTCCCGACGTCGTATAGGATACTGATAACAGTTTCGGCCTATCTAGAAGAAGACGGGTAGTCATGTAGTCTAGGCCAACCCCATCCTCCCCCTTATTCCTCAGGCTAAGAAGTTCCGCTTCCGTAACGTCTGCCAAATGACAACACAGAACTGCAGGAGACGATCCGGAAATCTATTTCTTTGCTGCCTCCTTTAACTGCCGCAAAATTCCCTCCAAAACCCTGTCCGATTTGCTACTCTCTATAACCACTATAATGGCTCTATTGTTTTCACCAAATACTGCCAAAACGTTTCCTGCTTATCCATGAAAGTCCGCTCACCGATGCCTTGTTCCTGCTCGTGTCTAAGTCCGACGAGGTCACAACGACGTAGGCGGGAGTTGCACGGTGCGGACTCGGATATGGCACAGCGACTGGAAACCGCGATGGCTCATACGTTGCGTCTCGGCAGCCTTGCTGAGCGTCATGGATAAGCAGGTAACGTTTTTACCGCTTATGCATGACGATCCGGTCACCCCAGATGTTGCGTTGGAAGGGTTGACGGAGTACGATATTCTTGTTTTGTTCTAGACAGGAGCACGCCCCATGGAGCGCTTTCCCAAGAGCCTGATCAGCTTCCAACGAATGTTTCCCGACGAGGCTGCTTGTGCCGCCTGGCTGTTCTCGATGCGCTGGCCCGAGGGCTTCCAATGCCCGGGTTGCGGACACGATCATGGCTGGGCGCTTCGAGCCAAGGCGCACACCTTCGAATGCACCAGCTGCCATCGCCAGACCTCGGTGACCGCGGGGACGATCCTCCACGGCAGCAAGCTCGATCTGACGGTCTGGTTCTGGGCGGCCTATCTGATGGCGACCCATTCGAACGGCATCTCCGCCCTTCAGCTGCAGAAGCAGCTCGCTCTCGGGTCCTATCGCACGGCCTGGATGCTGGCCGCCAAACTGCGCCGGGCGATGGTCGATCCAGACCGCAATCCGTTGTCGGGGCTGGTCGAGATCGACGAAACCTCCCTGCCTTTCCGGACCAAGAACGACCCCGGCGGCGGCGGCCCCGGGCGAAGCCATGACGGCAAGTTGCTCGTGGTCGGTGGCATCGAGGTGGGCGACGGCAACAAGCCGGGCCGATTGCGCCTGGCCGCTCTCACCGACTACGGTGCCGGCAGTCTCAACGCCTTCATCGCCCGTAACATCGCCCCGGCCAGCACCGCCAAGACCGATGGATGGGCCGGATATGCCGGCGTCCCCGTCAACCAGCACGATCCCCACGTCATCGGCGCCATGGCCGCACATCTTGTCTTGCCCTGGATCCATCAGATGTTCTCCAACCTCAAGGGCTGGGCCCGTGGGGTCTATCACGGGCTGCGCAGGAAATACCTGCAAACCTATCTCGACGAGTTCGTCTTCCGCTTCAACCGACGCAGAACGCGGCACGCCACCTTCCGCTCCCTGTTCGCCATCGCCATCCGCGCCAAACCTGTCACCTACAACATGTTGGTTGCGCCGGAACAAAGTGCATAAGCGGTACGTTTTTATTGTCAAAACCAAAACGCTCGGATAGGAAACTAGAGATTTTAATCTGATCAATATGTCTGATGGAATGTTTTACAAACGGGCTTCCGAGTATATCAAACTTTTGGATCGACACTTGATACTCTCCACTCTGGTCATATTCCCTCATCTCCGAAATAGCATTGCATACAAGATTCGAAAGTTCCTCTTGCTGCTTCTCTTCACCATGCAATCTATCGGGTAGAGTCAGCCTTACGAGTAAGCCGTGCTCTCTCCCGCTGAGACAGCGTCGCAACTTGGGTTCAAGAACACCTCCAAATTGAAACAATCTTTTCCGATGTATTTTCTTTCCGATATCCGCTGAAAAAAATTTACATTCTATCTCCAGACAAACATTTCCTTTTCTTGCCAGATAATCAAAGTTTGTGCGACCTTCCAAATCAGAGAATTCAACATCAAAACCTAACCTGCTTATCCATGAAGCTCAGCAAGGCTGCCGAGACGCAACGTATGAGCCATCGCGGTTTCCAGTCGCTGTGCCATATCCGAGTCCGCACCGTGCAACTCCCGCCTACGTCGTTGTGACCTCGTCGGACTTAGACACGAGCAGGAACAAGGCATCGGTGAGCGGACTTTCATGGATAAGCAGGAAACCTAATGTCATCAGATGTGTTGCGACCTTGACTTCATACGATACTGGGCCCAAGCCGTAGTCATTCTTTAGCGCATCCAGCAACATTCATTTCATACGTTTACGGCCTTGGCTATTCAAGTTCTTATGAATTAGCGACACCATGCAAACAAAAGAAAGAAATCTATGCTCCGCATCGGTTTGCCTATTTCCAAGGTATTTTCCTGTTAATCTCTTCCGTTTCCTCATATCCGAAAATACCAGTTCAAATTCAAATCGATCTACCAGGTAGTATGCCATTGCGGTATTGCCACGAACCTGATCTTGTAACCAGTCCAAGCGCTTACGCCATGGTTGCCATCCCGTAATTGATATAAAGCGACGCAGTTGCACCGGAAAGTCGTGTATCTCTATTTCTGGTTTAAAATGCATCACATTCGGCTTTCACGTTGGCTCAATTCTTGAATTGTATGCATTTGCGGTAGAATGCGAGGAACGGCAGGGGGTTGGGTCATGGACATCAAGGGTTTCCAGGTGTGGCTTTCGGCGGCGCGCGGGCTGACGCGCGCGCAGCGGCGCGAGGCGCTCGCGGTGCTTTCGGGCCGGAGCGAGGGCGAGGCATCGAAGGCCGCGATCGAGCTTGGTGTGGACGAGGCCCGGCGCTGTCCGCACTGCGCGAGCGAAGGGGCGGTTTCGCGCGGTATGGCGCGGGGTCTGCGGCGCTACCAGTGCAAGGGCTGCGGCAGGACCTTCAACGCGCTGAGCGGTACGCCGCTGTCGGGCTTGCACCACAAGGAACGCTGGCTGTCGTTCGGGGCGTCGCTGGCGAAGGGGGAGACGGTGAAGGCCTCGGCGGCGCGCTGCGACGTGGCGGTGAGCACGGCGTTCCGCTGGCGTCACCGGTTTCTGGCGGCGGCGCGGAGCGATTCGGAGGTGCTCAAGGGGATCGTGGAAGCGGACGAGACCTACGTCCTGGAGAGCCGGAAGGGTGCGCGCGGGCTGGGACGCAAGGCACGGCGGCGGGGCGGCAAGGCGAAGAAGCGCGGCCTCTCGCGCGAGCAGGTGCCGGTTCTCATGGCGGCGGATCGGAGCGGGACGACGGTGAGCGCGGTGCTGCCCAGGGTTGATGCGGCGGCGCTCACCGCTGCCCTCGCTCCGGTGGTCGCGAAGGACGCCCTGCTGGTCTCCGACGGTGGCGCGAGCTAGCCGAGCCGCCACACGCGCCGGCAACCGAGCGCCAGCGGCAGGCCGCAGGGAGCGAAGAAGACCAGCGATCCGGCAGTCATCAGCAGCATCGCCGGCACCATGCCACCAGCCTCCGGCAACCCGTGCTCCGACCCGAAACGCACCGCCATCGTCGCCGCAAGCCCGGCCGGCAGCCAAAGCAGCGCCAGCGGCCAGAACCCGCGGCGCCCGATCGTCCATGGCCTATCCATGCCCGGCGCCGAAGCGCGAATCAACCCGGGGGGCGTAGCCCCGGCCCGCCGCCGGAGGAAGAGGACAGCCGGGCGAGGGCGAAGCCGCGCGCCGGGAGAGTGACGCGGCTGAATTTGCATCCGGGGGATCGAACATGACCACACTCACCTATGCCGGGATCGGCGCCCGCGCGACGCCTTCATCGGTCCTTGCCGACATGACCGTGATGGCCGGGTGGCTGGCCCGCACCGGATGGCATTTGCACTCCGGCGGCGCGCACGGTGCCGATACTGCGTTTGCCGGGGGCGCGCCGGCCGGCCGGAGAACCCTGTATCTGCCGTGGCGCGGATATAACGGCCATGCCGGACCTGACTGCCGCGTTCTGTCTCCGTCCGAGCTTGACGCCTGCACCGATCTCGCCGCCCGCCATCATCCCGCCTGGGACCGCTGCTCACAGGCCGTCCGCAAGTTGCACGCCAGGAACGCCGGAATCCTGCTGGGTGTCCGCCTGGACCGGCCCGTCGACACCGTCGTTTGCTGGACCTGCGATGGCGGGGCCGTCACCGGCGGCACGGGCATGGGCATCCGCATTGCCGGGGCCCACGGCATCCCGGTGCTGAACCTCGGCGCGATCCCACCGCGGACGGCCTGTGAACACCTTGCCGCGATCCGCCGGGCCGCCGCCGCCTCATAGAGTTCGAGAACAGCGTGCGCCGGGCAAGCCCGGCAGGGTCGGTGAGAGAGGGTCTCCCGAACCGATGCCGGGCTGGCATTCCGGACAGGAGACCAAACCCATGTTTCTTCCCGACTTCCATTCCGACGTCCCGACCGGCAACCAACTGCTGGCCGAGATCGGGCTCAATCCCCAGACCATCCGCGAGACCATCGAGGACGATCGCGCCATGCGCTGTCCCGACCGGGGCGTGTCGTTTCCCGAACGCCGGTTCGCGGACCTCTTCCCGGCCATGCCGTCCCGCGCGGCAGCCTGGAGTTAGAGGAGGGCTTGAGAAGAGTGAACGAAGGGGGTTCGGGAGAGTGATCCCGGTCCCCGACGTTCATCACCCATCGTCATCATCCAGTCCATGAAGGAGATACCCCATGGCATTCGGACTCAACAGGGTCGAGCTGATCGGCCGCCTCGGCGCCGACGTCACCGTCAACCAGCTCATGAGCGGCGGCCGCGTCGCCAATCTGAGCATCGCGACCGACGAGAGCTACATAAATCGCCAGACCGGCGACAAGGTCGACAAGACCGAGTGGCACAGGGTCGTCACCTTCCAGGACGGGCTGATTGACATGTTCGTCAAGCACGCCACCAAGGGCCGCCTGGTCTACATCGACGGCAAGCTGCAGACGCGGCGCTGGTCGAAGACGGACGAGGACGGCGACCGGTTCTCCACCGAGATCCTGCTCGTCCCCGGCGGACGCGTCCAGTTCTTGGACAAGCCGAACGGCAACGGTGCCCCGGCGCAGGCCGACCCCGCCATGGCGGGCGACACCGGCGCCGCCGCTCCGGCCGATATCGACGACGGGTCCGAAATTCCGTTCTAGCGATCGGTCGTCATCGTTTCGTTTCCTCCCTCCCGACTGGGGCCGGTGCCTCCGCGCCGGCCCCCCTTTTGCAAACGGCCTGGAGTCCCCCGCTGCGATGACCCTCCGGTGCGTCTCCGCTGCCGGAGGAGGAGGGAAGCGTGTCTAAGGCGTTCGCTTGCATCGGGAGAGAGAGCATGACCCGCGACACCACGAGCGTCTTCGCCCAGGGGGCCGTCATCGTCCCCGACTTCGTCACCCCGGCCGAGGAGGCCCGCATCCTCCAGCGCATCGGCGAGGCGCCCTGGCTCGCCGAGCTGAACCGCCGGGTGCAGCATTACGGCTACCGCTACGACTACCGGGGCGCGAGCCGCCCGGTCCCCGCCGCGCCGTTCCCGCGCTGGGAGGAGATCATGGCCGAGCGGCTGCGCGAGCATTTCGGGGGCGTGCTCCCGGTGCAGTGCATCGTCAACGAGTACCGCCCCGGCCAGGGCATCGGGATGCACGCCGACCACGCCGATTTCGGCCCGGTCGTGGCGTCGCTCTCGCTCGCCGACGACTGGCCGATGCAGTTCCGACGCCGCGCCGTGCGCCCCTACGCCCGCGATGCACTTCCCGGCGACGAGGTCGCGGTGCTGCCCCGACGCTCCGTGCTGGTGCTCGCGGGCCCCGCGCGCACCGCATGGATGCACGGCATCGACCGGACCGCCGGCGGGCGCCGCCGCTCGACCCGCGTCTCCGCCACCTTCCGAACGCTGGCTTCCGGCGCCGGTCGTCCGTGAGCCGGGCGCCGCCGGTCTTCTTCAATCTTCCCCTGCCAGGAGTTACGCCATGATCCGTTTCACCCAGGGCAACATCTTCGACTCCGGTTGCCAGGCCCTCGTCAATCCCGTCAACTGCGTCGGCGTCATGGGCAAGGGACTCGCCCTCCAGTTCAGGCATCGTTTCCCGGCCAATTTCGAGGCTTACCGGAACGCCTGCGCGCGCCGCGAGGTCCGGCCCCGGCGCTGCTTCGTCTTCGACACCGGCGCCGAGCGGCCGCGTTTCGTCGTCAACTTCCCGACCAAGCGCCACTGGCGCGACCGCAGCCGCATCGAGGACATCGCCGATGGCCTCGACGACCTCGCCGGCATCCTCCGCCGCCGCGCCATCCTCTCCGTCGCGATCCCGCCGCTCGGATGCGGCCTGGGCGGATTGCCCTGGCCCCCGGTCCGGTCCCTGCTGGTCGACCGCCTCGCGCCATGCGAGCGCGTCTCGATCGTCATCCACGAACCTGCCCGACGGTAACGCCGGGCGGCCTGCCGCCCGGGATCCAACACTGCGCGCGCGGGCCGCTTCGCCGGCCCGTGGTCGTTTCCAACGTCGGAGCACTTGTACCAGGCGGCGAAGTTCGGCGCCGCCCCGGAGGTGCAGCGTCGGATCGTGAACGCCCCGACGGCGCGCGAGGCGGCCGGCATCGGGCGCGGCACCGGCATCGGCATGGACCCCTGCTGGAACGCGCAGCGCGTGAACGCGATGCGCTGGGTGCTGCGCATGAAGCGCGAGGCCAACGCGGCCGGGATCGACGACGCGCTGGCGCGCACCGGCGAGCGCCCGATCGTGGAGGTCTCGACCCGCGACCCCTGGTGGGGCGCGAAGCCGGCGGGCGACAGCTACCGCGGCGAGAACGTGCTGGGGCGGCTCTGGATGGAGCTGCGCCAGCAGCTGCGCGACGGCGATGCCCCTGCGCGGTCCGCCGCGTGGACCGGCCGGATACGCGTCGGCCGGCTTGCCGACGCGCCCTGCGCCTGACCGGCGCGCGCTCCCGTCCTTCCCGGCCGGCGCTTCGCGCGCCGGCCTCTTCTATCCCGCCGATGGGGAGCCCGGTCCGTTCGGGCCGCGCGCCCGCGCCTCGCGCTGGCCGCTCGCCCTCCGGCGCCGGCCTGAGAGGAGGCCGGCCGGTATCGGGCGTCCCGCACGGATCGGAAGGAGTCCCGCATGCAGCACGAACCGTCTCCCGCCGCCGGCATCGCCGCCGCGCTCGGCCTGCAGGCCGAAGCCGTTTGCCGGCGCTACCTCCCGCACGGCCGCAAGCTCGGCCGCTACTGGGTGGCGGGAGATCTCGACGGCGCCCGCGGCCGCTCGCTGTTCGTCCGCCTCTCCGGCTCGGGAACGCCCGGCAAGTGGACCGATGCCGCGACGGGGCAGCATGGCGATCTCCTCGACCTCATCCGCCACCGCACCCGCGCGCCGTCGCTGCGCGCGGCGCTCGACGAGGCGCGCGCCTTCCTCGCCCTGCCGGCTGCGCCGGCGATAGACAGCGGCGGCGACTACGACGCCACCGAGGCGGCACGCCGCCTGTGGCGGCAATGCCGCGCCATCGCCGGCAGCCATGCCGAGCGCTATCTGCACGCGCGCGGGCTGTCGCGCTGCCGCTTCGCGGCGCTTCGCTTCCATCCCGAGCTTCGCTATCGCGAAGGCTCGTCAGTGCGCCGGTTTCCGGCGCTGGTCGCCGCCGTCACCGGCGACGGCGGGGAAGGCTCGGGTGACGGTGCCATCCTCGGCGTCCAGCGCACCTGGCTGGACCCGCGCCGGCCGGCCAAGGCGAGCGTCACGAACCCGCGCAAGGCGCTCGGGCGGATCTTCGGTCATGCGGTCCGCTTCGGCGCCGTCCCCGCCGACGGACTCGCTTCGCTCGTCGTCGGCGAGGGGATCGAGACGGTGCTGTCCCTCATCACCGCCATGCCGGAGATCGGCGCCGCGGCGGCGCTGTCGGCCGGCAGCCTCGGCGCGTTCGCGCCGCCGCCCGGCGTCGCGCGCATCGTCATCGCGCGGGACAACGATCCGGACGGCGCGCTCGCGGCCGAGCGCCTCGCCCGGCGCTCTGCGCGGGCCGGCGTCGCCGCCACCATCGTCGTCCCCGTGGGCAACGACTTCAACGACGACCTCACGTCGCTCGGTGCGCCGGCGCTCCGCGCCAGGCTCGCGCCGCTGGTCCGCTTCGCGGGGAGGAGAGGAGAGCGGAGTGCCGGGTAAGGCCACCCGGAGAGAGGAGAGAGTCCATGAGCGCCGTCATCAATCTGAGGCAAGAACCGAAGCTCCGCGAGGCGTTCGAATACGCTCACGTGCACAACAACACCGTGCTGATCGATCGCCGCACGAAATGGGGCAATCCGTTCAGGGTAGGCGTAGACGGATCGCGCGAAGACGTGATCGCGCGCTACCGCGTCGATCTCTGGCGCCGCGTCCGCGCCGGCGAGATCGCGCTCGAAGAGCTCGCCGAAATCGCGGGATGTTGGTACGCGTGCTGGTGTCTTCCGCGGCCCTGCCACGGCGAGGTTCTGGCCCGCGCCGCGGCCTGGGCCGCTGGCATTCTCGCCGAACGCGATGCGCCCCAAGCTGGCGGGAGCGCGTCATGAGCGGCCTCAGCTTCCGCCGCGTCGCCCCGGAGGAATCCCGCATATGCCTGGACGGCGACCATGTCGGCGATGTCTTCGCGCTCGACGATCCGCTGCACGCGGGCGGCAGGTATTTCCTCGTACACCTCGACGAAGACCCGCGCGGCCCTTGCCGCGTCCATGAGCGCAGCCGCATCCGTGAGGAAACCGCGCGCCTCGTGGATAGCCGCCGAGCGGGACGCTGGATTGCAGCGATCCCAGCGTCAGCACCGCCGACAGCAGCTCCTCCTCGCCCGAAGCGAGCGGCGGGTTGACCGGCGCCGGCCACACCGGCGCCGTCGGTGCGCTGGTCGCCGCCGCGCCGCCGCGCCCGGCCCGCACCGAGAGCCGCGCGCCCACGTCCGCCGCCACCGGCGTGTAGGCGGACGCGTCCGCCCCCGCGATCTCCTCGACGCCGCGCAGCCACTGCCAGGTCACCGCGCCGCCCGGCGTCCCGGCGACCGACGCCTCGAGCGTCGAGCCCACCTGCGCCACGCCCGCCACCGCCGGCGCCTCCAGCGCCGCCGGCCCCGGCACCGCCGCCTCGGCCGCCCGGTCCAGCCCCAGACCGTCTTCGGTGCAGACCGCGCCGACCGCATCGCAGCTCGCCTGCGGCGCGAGCGCCACCGTCACCGCAGCGTCCGACGACGGCGCGACCGCGATCTCCCAGCGCCGGGTGCTCGCGGCATCGACCTGCCGCACCCCGGTCACCGACCCGCCGGTCACGCGCAGCGCCGCGTCGCGCAGCATCTGCGCGCTCACCGCCACCTCCTCGCTGAACGCGAGCCCGAGCGTGAACGCCGTCTCCCCGTCATGGCTCGGCGGCAGCGACCCGAAGGCCGCCGTCAGCAGCTCGTCGTTCCGGATCGTCCCCGTCGCCACGGCGTCGCCGAGCGCCGCACCCGACGGGTTGGCCAGCAACAGCCGGAAGACCTCGCCGCTGTCGTCCGCCGTGTCCTCGAGGACCGTCACCTCGATCGTCTTCACCGTCTCCTTCGGCGCGAACACCAGCGTGCCCGACTTCGCCTCGTAGTCGACGCCCGCGGTCGCCCGCCCGGCGGGCGCCCGCACCGTCGCCGGCATGTCGGCGGTCATGTAGTCCACCGTGACCTCCGACGTCGCCGCCGGCACCAGCCGCACCGTGAACCGGACCGGGGCCACTCCTTCCCGGCCCGCGCCGTCGTCCACCGCGAGCACCGGGGCGCTGCCCGGCGCCAGATGCACCGCCACCTCCGGGGCAAACCCCGGCACCTCGTTGCCCGCCGCGTCGCGCAGCCGGTACTTCGCATGGTGCGGGCTCGGCGCGTAGGAGATCCGCACCGTCTCGCCCGGCTCGGGCGCCTCGTAGCCCCCCTCCCGACCCGGCCCGCCCGTCGCGTCGCGGTGGACCCTGCCGAGCGTCAGCCGGACCGTCCGGCAGCCGGTCTCCGTCCGCCCGCAGTTCCGCGACCAGCCGCGCCCGCGCACGATCCGGGCGTCGATCACCGCATGCGAGACCGGCCTCGACAACGAGTAGCCCGGGTGGAACTGCCCCCCGAGCGCGCCGGTCCGGAGGACCGGATCGAGCGTCCACGGCTGGAGGTCGCGCTCGTAATGCACCCACACCTTGTTGTCGAGCCGCTCGATGCCCGTGACCCGCGGCAGCACCCCCTGCACCCGGTGCCCCGGGAAGTGCCGCGCCCGGCCGAGCCCGACCGCCGCCGCGTCGCCGCGGCCGCCGGGGCTCGCGTCGACGAGGCGCCCGCCGTTGAGCCGCAGCCCGTTCGCCGGGATCGCGATCCCGTCCATGTCCTCGTCGTCTTGCCGCACCGTGTAGGCGAAGACGAGCGTGTCGCCGCTGCCATAGCCCGAATCCCCGATCCCCGCCGTGCCGGGCTGGCGGATGCGGACCAGCGCCGCATCGCGCGTCTCGTTGCCGATCCGGAGCTTCACCACCGGCGCCGCTCCCTCGTGGCGCACCGGGCGGCTCATCGTCACCGCCACCTCGATCCGGTCGCCGATGCCGTAGCGCCCGTCCTCGCCGGGATCCGACGTCAGCGCGACGCCCTCATCCAGCACCCTCGGCCGCGCCGCCGGCACCCGCGCCTCGGCCGAGGCCGCCCCGGCCCGGCCCGACGCGCTCACCGCGCGCAGCTGCGCCTTGATCTCCCAGACCCGCTCCAGCCCGTGGACCGTGAACGAGGCGCGGTGCGCCGCCCCCGGACCGCTGTCCGGGATGTCGAGCCAGCCCCCGGCCATCGTCTGCGCGAGCCGGCCCAGCCGGTACTGGTAGCGCGCCGCCGAGGCCGCGCTCGCGGGCCTCCAGGTAAGCCGCACCGAGCGCCCGTCCGGCCCCGGCGCGGCCGCGAGCCCCCGCGGCGCCGGCGGCGCCACCCCGTCGGTCGTCCGTACCTCCGCCCACGGCCCTGCGCCGTAGCGGTTCTCCCAGCGCGCCCGCACCGCCCAGGCGCCGTCGGGCGCCAGCCCGTCGAGCCGCACGTTGTGCCGGCTCCCGTGCTTCGCGCCCCGCCAGACCCGCGCGCCGCTCCAGTCGCCGCCCGGCGCCTGCGCCTCGACCCGCCAGTGCGACGCGTCCCGATCGGCGTCGAAGCCCGCCACCAGCACCGTCCGCGAATCCACCACGTCCGCCTGCACCGTCAGGATCTCGTCCGTGCCCAGCGTCAGGTTCGGCGGCGCCGCCGGCGCGGCGCCGATGCCGTGCACCGTCCAGCGCACCCGCTCCGGGAGCCCCGTGATCCCCAGGCCGTCACGGCGCCACGCGCAGAGCGCGTGCGGGTCGGGCCGCGGCTGCCTCCAGTCGGGGTAGCTGCAGTCCATCGGCTCCAGCACCAGCGTCACGTCGTCCGTCCCGTCCGGGGTCAGCTTGAGGCGCAGCCGCGACTGGGTCCAACTGCCGGTGTGCTCGTCCCTGACCGGGACCACCGCCGCCCCGGTCACCCGGATCGCCCGGTCCGCACCGATCGCCTTTCGCGGCGCCTCATAATCGTGGGTCCGCGTCTCCGACCACCAGAGCGCGATGTGGAACGCTTCCCCGTGATGCTCGGCCGGCGCCGGATCGTGCGTGCCCGCACCGTCCGCCCCGTCCGACAGGCGCACCGTCATCACGCCGAAGGTCTTGTCGTCGTCCAGAACCGCGACCCGCACCTCGCCCGCCGTCACCCCGTTGGCGCCGTAGTCCGCGCCCGTCACGCCGTGGCTTATCGTTGCCGCGTCGTCCTCGTCGTCCGGGTCCTGGTCCGCCAGCACCGTCAGCGTCTGCGGCTGGTTCCAGTTGTCCCGCGTGAAGGTCAGCCGCGGCTGCTCGACCGTCACGTCCGGGTCGCCCGACACCCTCGGCGTCAGCCTCACCGTCCCCGTCGGCCGCGAGGTCAGCACCGCCGTGTAGCTCTCCTCGCCGCCCTCCTCGACGTCCAGCGCGAACGCGCTCAGCACCACGCCCCGGGACTCGCCCACCGTCACCGCCGCCGGCGCCTGCAACGCCGGCGCGGTCTCCGGCGCCTCGACGAGCTCCGGCGCGAACGCCACCGTCTCGCCGGGGTCGTCCACCCGGTCCACCGCCGCCGTCAGCGTCACCCGCCAGCTCGCCTCCGCCCCGCAGGCCGCGATCGTCTGCCCGTCGAGCGCCCCGTCGAGCGTGTAGTCGGTGCCCGCCGTCGCCGTGCCCCCGGTCTCGAGCCGCACGCTCACCGGGAACCGCGCCACGCAGGCATCCTCGGCCGGCACGGTCCCGTCGCCGAGCACGATGCGCGCCGTCAGCGCGACCTCGCGGGTCTCGCCCTCGGCGATCCCGGCCGGCTCCGCCACCACCGCGATACCCCATTCGTCCGTGTCCGGGATCGCGACCTCCACGCGGTCCGTGCCGCGCACCCAGCTGGTGCCGCCGCTGCCGATCGACATCGTGAGCGCGAAACTCTCCTCCGCCTCGACCTCGACGTCGTCGGCGATCGCCACCGCAACCGGGCCCCTCTTCACGGCCACCCAGCGATAGCCGACGTCCTGAACGCTCCGGCGATGGAAGTCCGAGCGCCGGAAGGTCACCGTCCCGGCGGCCGCCTCGAGCGCCGCGTAGTCGCCCGGCGCCGCCGCCGTGCCGTCCTCCGAGACCACCGTCACCTGCATCTGGAGGCCGCTCTCGGGCCGCGCGTCCTCGTCCGTCGTCGCCGTCACCGTCCAGGCGACGCTGCCGCCCTCGGCGACGCTCGCTGCGGCGGCCGAGAGGACCACCCGGCCCTTCAGGTCGACCACCCCCATCTCGGTGTCCGAGGCCGACCCGCGGCCGATCGCGTTGCGCGCCGAGACCCGGTAGTGGCGCACGTCGCCGGTGCCGAGGCCCGTGTGGGTGTATTCGAACCGGCCGCCCGTCATCGTGTTGTGGCTGGCGGCCAGCTCGGTCCAGGGCGGGTTGCCGTCGGTCGAGACCTCGACCCGGTAGTCCGCGATCGCCCGCCCGCCATTGTCCGCCGGCGCATCCCAGGTCAGCACGATCCGGTCGTCGCCGCCGGACTCCGCCTCGACGTTCTGCGGCTTGCCGGGGGCGGTGGCGGGCTCGTTCGAGCCGTTGGTCACCGTGACCGTCTGCCCCGGCCCGAGCGTGAACGCCGCCGCGTCGTTGCCGTCGTCGTCCTGGACCACCCCGGCCGCGTCATCGCTCGCCGTGCGGTCGGTGTAGACGACCGTGAGCGCCTGCCCCGTCCGGATGACGGGGGAGTCCGCGTGCAGGCTCAGGGTCGCGTCCGTGCCGCTCACCGCGACGCCGCCGATCCTGAACCGCGCCCCGTCACCGGCCCGGACCGTGAAACGCCCGGCCGCCGGCAGGTTCGCCGCCGTCCCGTCGAGCATCTCGTTGAAGACGATCGTGAGCTTGGTCCCCGTCTCGGCCACGCTCGCCGAGACCGGCACCGGCCCCAAAATGTCGGGGGTGGTGGCGCTGTCGACCTCCGAGGCCAGGCTCGTGCCGTCGTCGTTGATCGCAAAGACCCGGTAGTGGCGCGTCACCTCCGAGCCAAGCCCGGTGTGCCGGTAGACCCGGTTCCGGTTCCCGGTGTCGGGCACCAGCGCCTCCCAGACCAGCGGGTCGACGTCCTCGGAGACCTCGATCCGGTAGCCGGTGATCCGCGAATCGCCCTCCTGCGCAAGCGTAGGCGCGTCCCAGCCGAGCCGGATCAGCGTCGTGCCGTCGCGCGGCGACGGCAGCCCCGGCGTCGCCGTCAGCCCGGTCGGGGCGTCCGGAGCGCCGGAGGTGGTGGTGGCGCCGTCCTCGTCCGACCAGTCGCCGTCGCCGACCGCGTTCTTCGCCCGGACCCGGTAGTGGCGGGTGGTGGCCGGATCCAGCCCGGGATGCTCGTAGCGCCGCTCGATCGCGCCGTCCTTCATCGCGTCGTGCTCGTCCTCCAGCTCCTGCCAGACGAGGGGGTCGACGTCCTCGGAGACCTCGATCCGGTAGCTCTCGATGACCCGGCCGCCGTTGTCGGCCGGCCGGTCCCAGGTCAGCACGATGCTGGTGTCGCCGCCGGGCGCGGCCGCCAGGTTCGGCACCTTGCCGGGGGCGGTGGGGGCTTGGGTCGAGCTGTTGACGACCGCGGGGACGCCGCCCGCGCCGGTGGTGAAGCTCGCCGCGTCGTTGCCGGACGTGTCCTGGATGACCCCTGTGGCGTCGTTGCTGCCGGGATTGGGATCCGTGTAGGTGACGACGACCGTCTGGCCCTGCCGGATGGTGGGGGAGAGTACGTTCAATAGAATACCGGAGTTTCCGGTAACGCCTGTGTGTCCGATGTCGACAGGCGCGCCGTCGGCTGTCACCGTGAAAGCGGTCTTCGGGGGCGCGTCGGGGCTGGGAAATGCCTCATTGAAACGCAATTCGAGTTGAGTGCCGGTCCCGCTGACCTCCGGGCTCTCCAGCACCGGCCCCACGGTATCGTCGGTGGTGGCGTCGGCAATGCCGGACGGGCTGCCGGTGCCCTGTTGGTTGATCGCCGAGACCCGGTAGTGGCGGGTGGTCGGCGAGGGGAGACCGCTGTCCGGGTAGGTCCTGTCCGTCGAGCCGGTGTCCGGGACCAGATCGGCCCAGGGCGCGTTGCCGTCGGCCGACCACTCGATCCGGTAGCCGGAGATTTGCGAAAGGCCGGTGTCCGACGGCTCGTCCCAGGCAAGGTCGATCTGCGTGCCGCGGTTCGCGCCGGCGGCCTTCGTCGCCGTCAGACCCGTCGGCGCGCCCGGCACGCCGGTGACGGTGGATCCGTTTCTCACCGCCACGTTCTCGAAGGTGGCGACGTCGTTGCCGGCCGCGTCCTGGATGGCCTGCGCGTCGTCGCCCGGGGTCGGGTCGGTGTAGGTGACGACGACCGTCTGGGCCGCCAGGATGACGGGCGAAACGTCGACAATCAAGGTCCCTGAAAGTCGGGAAATTCCGGTCACCGCGACCGGACTGCTGTCGACCGTGACGGTGACGGCGCTCGGTGGTGGAAGGTTGTCCCCGTCCAGTACCTCATTGAATTGCAGGAAAAAATTTTGGCCATGACTGTTGACGAAACTCCCTTGCAAGTTCAACGCCGGCGGCGTGACGTCCCCGGTGCCCCGGTCCTTGACCTTCACCGCGACCGTGTCGTCGGCCGTCCAGCTGAGGCCGGTGCCGGTCCACCGGGCTTCGTTGCCCGAGAAGGTGGCGTCGCTCAAATCCAGCTCGGTGGTGCCGAACGCGATCGCGAGCCGCGCCTTCTGCTCGTCGGTGAACGATCCGTCGAAACTCACGATGAGCCCCCCGCCGGTGCTGAGCTGGATCGTGTCGATGTTGCGGGTCGTGGTCGTGCCGGGGACCGTGAAACCGCGCGCGGTCAGCACGTCGGTGTTCTTGCAGGAAACCTGACTGGCCGAGGTGCCGCCGCTGCAGCCGAGATATTGGGAGGCGACATCCTTCACCGTCAGCGTCGCCGAGAGCAGGTCGCTCGGGTCCGTCATCGCCGGCACCGGCATGGCGATCGTCCCGGTCCTCGGGAAGGCGGAGCTGGTGAGCGTCTCCTCGTTCAGCGCGTCGTCGGTGAAGCTCACCCGCACCCTGACCCGCTTGCCGGCGTCGTCCGCGGTCAGTTCGTAGGTCCGCCCGGTCGCCCCGGAAATCTCCGTGTCCGAGCCCCCGTCGACCCGCAGCCACTGGTATTCGTAGGCCGGGCCCGTCAGCCCGTCGGCGTCCCGGATCAAGGCCGTCGACGCCGTCACCGTCGAACCCACCCGCGCCGTCCCCGTCACCGCCGGCAAGCCCGTCGCCGGGTTTGAGCCTGACGACGCCACCGCGGTGCCCTTCACCGCCATGCGCAGCGAACGGCCGCTACCAGCGAGCTGCCACGCACTGGTACCTGTGTTGTAGAAGTGGTAAGCGTCGCCGATGCCCCAGCCGTCGCTCCCGCCGTCGGTGTTCGACAGCGTGGCCGAAAGGAATGCGTCCAGACCCGACGGTTCCGGTAGAAAAACGGCGTAGGTCGTATTCGCCGCGAGCACCGTGTTCGCGGTCGCGGTGAATTCGACGTCCGCGACCGAAAAGTCGCTCGGCGCGGTCAGAGTGGCAAACAGGGTATCGGGCCCGCCGTCGGCATCGGTCGTGTGAACCTCTACGGAAAACGCTTTGTTCTGCGCAGTGCTTACGATCTCGATGCTGGAGAGAACATAGCCGCCGGCGTTCATGCCCGTGGTGAAGGATTGAGCGGATTCACCATCGGTAAAGATATCGGACGCGCCTAAGCGACTCTCCGCCGTGTTGTCGACAAAGGTCGTCACCATCGGCGTGCTGTCCATCGCCGCCGGCTGGGCTTCGGCCCGCGGGGAAAAGGCGCAGACCGCGGCGAGCAGTAGCAGGAGGAAGGAGGCCAGGCGCGCTCCGGCACGCCGCGCCGCGCCCGCCGGCGCCGGCGCGGGCCTCACGCCCCGGGCCGGCGCGCCCGCACCGGTCACGTCAGGTTTCCCCGGGCTGTCGAGCACGCGCGCTGCGTAGGGTGCGCACCCGGTGTGCACCCGGTGTGCGGGGGGTAGAGTCAGTCTGGCCGGTGCGCCCGCCCGCCGCGCTGCTGCTCCGATCCCGTTCCTGCGCCAACTCGCCGTCATCGCTCACTCCCCCGCAGAAGCCCGGCCGCGACAACGCGCCGGAAATCCAACTGACCCCAGTGCGCCCGCACGAGCCGCGCGCGCCGATTGCGCTCGATAACTGTCGTTATCGAGCGCAATCCGGGGGGTCTGTTTTGGACGGTCCGGAGGCGCGCTGATGTATTTCGAACCCCCGTTCGATGTCTCGGAGGCGACGGGAACGGAACGCGAGACCGCGCTCGCGGACCTGCTCGGACCCTTTGTCCGGGCGGCCCGCAACGCGTTCAGCAGCAACACCGAGCGGGCGGTGAGGTCCGATCTGGCGATCTACGCCGGGTGGTGCGCCGTGCGAGGGGAGAGGGCATTGCCGGCGAAGGCGGAGACGGTCGCCGCCTTCGTCGACGCCATGGCCGAGCACCGGGCGCCGGCAACGGTGCGCCGCTACGTCGCCAGCATCGCCGTCGCCCACCGGGTGCTTGGATGCACCGGGACGCTCAAGAGCCCGGCCGTGCGGCTCGCGCTCAAGCGCATGCACCGTTGCAGGGGGCGCCGCCAGGGCCAGGCGCACGGGCTGACCTGGCCGCTGCGCCAGCGCCTGGTGGAGGCTGCGGGCGACCGCCCGATCGACGACCGCAACCGCGCCCTGCTCGCCGTCGCCTACGACACGCTGCTCCGCCGCGCCGAGCTCGTATCCCTGCAAGTGCCCGACCTGCTTGAGGAAATGGGCGGCGACGCCAGCCTCCTGGTGCGCCGCAGCAAGACCGATTGCGAGGGCATGGGCGAGATCGTCTGGGTCGGGCCGGACAGTGTGAGGCTGGTGCGGGCGTGGCTCGACCGCGGCGGCGTCTCGAGCGGGCCCCTGTTCCGCTCGGTCGGCAAGGGCGGGCGGGTCGGCGGCGGACTTCCGCCCGGCCAGGTGCCGCGCATCCTCAAGGCCATGGCGCGCCGCGCCGGGCTGCCGGAAACGGTGGTGCAGGGCCTCTCGGGACACAGCGCGCGCGTGGGCGCGGCGCAGGACATGATCGCCGCCGGCATCGAGCTGCCGGCGATCCTGCAGGCCGGGCGCTGGAAGTCCACCGCCATGGTCAACCGCTACGGCGAGCGGCTGCTCGCGCGGCGCAGCGGGGCGGCGCAGCTCGCCCGGCTGCAGCGGCGCGAGTGACCCGCACCGGGGTGTACAGGCATGGTCGAATGTTTATGATCCCATAAGAGGATCATGTGCCGGCGAAGGCCGGCGGGCGGGCGGACCCGGGTCACGCGCTCCCCGCCGGGCGCGGATTCACAAAACAGTTATCGAGCGCAATAATTTGCGGCGCCGGTGCGCCCGGTGTCCCGGCTGCGCGGCCGGCGCGAGCCTTGCCGGACCCCGGAAAAACCCTGTATTACAACGACGTAGCGCCCGCCGGCGGCGGGTGACTGCATCTCGCGGAGGGCACCGCAGGCCGGCGGGCGCGAAACCGGGTTGACAAGATTACGGTTGATAACGACAGTTATCGAGCGCAATCGAGCACCGCGCAGAGCGGTGCCGCAGCGCACGAAAATCAGCGCAAACCGTTGTCACGCAAGGCTTTGTCCGGGCCGGACCGGCCCCGGGGACGCGCCCGGCGGCGCCCAAGCTCCCGGCCCCGCCCCGGAGCGGTCCTCGGGCGCGATCTTGCGGTCGCCGACGCCCGGTGTCGCCGGGGCGATTCCCGCATGGAAACCCGCTCCCGAAGCTCTCCGCTCCGGCCCGCCGAGATCCGGCCGGTTCGCGCTCCGACCGGCCCGGGCGGACCCGGAAGGATCCGGCTGCCCAGGTCTCGTGCGGCGCGCGCCCCGTCATGGTCCTGCCTCCCGCGGCGGACGCTCGGACCGCCGAGTGCTGGACCGACTCCATTAACAGTTCCAGGTCCGGGAAAAAAATGCCTTTGCCGGGCGAATCCATGCCCGCGGCGCATGTGGCCGTGCCGACACCGCCGGCCGCGACCGCCGGGAGGAACTTCACATGGTCGCTCCGCCGTTCCAGCATGGTGCCGCGATTGGCACATCCCGGCCGCCGGATCGAATACGGAATTTCAATGAACGGGGCGGGCTCCATAACCGCCGCAGAAAGACGGCGAGGCGCCTGGCACTGACGGCCCCCTATCTCCGGCCGGCGATCGCCGAACTGTCAAGCCTCAGCGGTTGCACCAGCATCTGCGCTGCCGTTGGGCTCGGCTTGCCTCGAAGCTCTCGATGATTGCGGGTCTGCGGGTTTGGGCCAACCCTACGATTCTTGTTCGGAGCGCCGATTGAGCCACTGTTGCCCGTCCCCATATTGAGGTCGTGAACCGGCCAACAACCGTTTGACTACCGCGAGTCCTGTCCTTTGACCTGGTCATCTCCCATTGCCACGCTCTCCAACGTCGTCGGTGCGACCGCACAGCGTCTGGCCCCGCTTCTCCATCGCTTCAGCGGGCCTCGCCGTACTGTTCCGTCCCCGCCAAAGGACGGCTCCATTGCGAACGTCCCGATCGAATGGGGCGTGGATTTGGACACCATGTCCTCAACCTTCTCGTTCCTGGACAAGGAAACCAAGGTCAAGCTCAAGGGTCGCTGCACGCGTTGTTGGGGCAGCCTGCTTGCACGACGGGAAGACAATGGCGGCTGGACAGGAATCAGGTGCCGCGTATGCGGGACCAAGACTGAGGGAGAGAAGGCGCGAGACGAATTCAACGAGATGCAGGATCGAACCGCGCTCAACCTCATGAACATGCAATCGGGACGAGCGCCTGAATGCGGCGACGCGAATTTTGTCCAAAAGATCTTTCCGGAACCGGACAGCCTCTCGGAGGCAGAGCTCGCGGCACGTGTTCAAACGAAGCTGTCGGAGGGGAAAAAGCGAAACCGCTTGAACCGGCACGACTTCCCTCTGGGCTCGCCTGGTCTGCTTTTCATCCAAGCCCATGTCCTGATGGCGGGCGTGGCGGAGATCTCCTATCCCGACGAGATGTCCGTCGCCCATATGCCAGACGTACAGGTGAAGGATGACGGATTCCTGGCCTTCCCCTTGTCCATCGAAGGATTCAGGGATGACCCGAACTATTCCGGCAACAGGCTGAAAAACCGGATGGGTAGCACGTTGATCGAAGCGATGACTGCGGCCTTCGCCTGCGAGCTTGCCATGAAAGCCATCTGTCTTACCTGCGGAGATGAAGCAGCAAAGACCCACGATCTCATCGAGCTCCATGACGACCTGCCGGAGCCCGGCAGGAGACGGATAGCGGCAGATTGTCCGGAGATCGCCGAAACGCTGCAGGCCGCAAGACATACTTTTGGTCAGTGGAGATACTTCGAAGTGAACGTGGGCGAAGCAGGGATGCGGGCAATGATCGACGTTCCGCACGCCCACGCCCTCGGAAAGGCCGCCCGAGTAATCCTCGATGAAGCGGTCATGGTCGGACTCGGCGCCGCCGTCGATATGGAAACCAAGGACAACGTCCGCATTGTCGGCAACACCGAAAACCATCGTTTCGATTTCAAGGTCAGCATAAAGGCACGAGAAACTCCGCCACGAACAGGCCGGCTGCCGACAGGGTAGGCGGCTACGCGCCGTCCCTTCGCAGACGATCTCAGCGACCAATGCCTGGCGAGTGCCCCGTTATCGAGTTCCATCGCATCCCTGACGGTTTCCGATCGATGGAATCGCACCAATCTCGACGAGCGGGGAGATTGCGAATTCCCAAACCATTGACCCATCAAGCTCGATGCGTTGCCACCCGGCCTCGCCTCTCTTACCCGACAATGTTGGTCTGAGGGCTTGTCGCTGGAACTTCGGTCCCAATGTGTATTGAGCTTCCGGTCGTCAAATTTTGCCAGGCTCTTTGCGGCAACCGCAAGCCCTTCCGCCACCTCCTCACACTTGGTGCAGCGGGCCGGAACCCAACAGGCCGCCCTCCGCAGGGCCTCTCGTGACGTCAGTCTGGGACATCCACGCGGACCGTGACGAATTCGGTGTCGTGATACTGCTCGTGTCGGACCGAGGATGCGAGGTGCCGCAGGAGCCGAAGCGAGACCTCCCGCTCGGCCGGAATCTCGGCCGCGTCTTCGCCGAGCAGGGCCATCCGGTCCTCGAGGTTACCGTCACCCGGCGCTGCAACGAATTCCAGCACCGCACGGCCAGCCTCCTTGCGCGCCGTGAGCAGCAGACGCTGCCGCCCGCGCTCCGCACCCTCCTCGTCGCGCTCGATCAGGGTCAGTACCGTCTCCTCGGCGACGGCGTCGAGGCGATGCGCCATCGCCTCGTCCCAGCCGTTGCGGGATACGAACGCGGCCAGGAACGCCCTGATCTCCGGCAGTGCCGAAACATCGCACGTCGTCCCGATCCGACGCGGCCGCGGTTTCGTCACCTCCGTGAACAGGGTCAGCAGGATCGCGACAAGACCGCCCGCCGTGACCCCGCTCCGCAGCAGGCCGCCGGCGAAGTCGTGCGTGAACTCGGGGAATATCGCGCCGTACTGGAAGCCGACGCCTGCCCAGAAGGCCACGCCTGCGATCAGGCCTTTGCGATAGTCGATCCCGCCCTGGATGACCATCTGCATGCCCAGCACGAAAAGCGTTGCCATCAACACGACCAGATAGGCCGAGACGACCGGGCCCGGTATCGCCAGGACCGCGGCGAGAACCTTGGGCAGGAAGGCCATGGCGATGAATACCGCGCCTGCCGCGATGCCCACGCGGCGCGCGGCAGCGCCGGTCAGGCCGGTCACCGCCACGCTGGTCGACAACAGCGTGTTCGGCACCGTGCCTGCGATACCGCACAGCAGGTTGCCGATACCGGCCGTTGCTACGGCACCCTGCACCGCCCTGAAGTCCACCGCCCGCGGGCGGCGCCAGGAGACGCGCTGCACTGCCACCGCGTTGCTGATCGTCTGCACGCTCTCGATCAGGGCTACGAGCACGAACGCGGGAAGAAGCGCCCAGAACACCGGCCCGAAGTCGAGGTTCAGGCCTGGCCAGTCGGTAGCTGGAAAGCCGATCCACGAGGCCCCGATAACGGCGTCCACGTCGTAGAGACGGAAATAGAGCGCGACCAGACAACCCGCGACCACGCCGATCACCGGCGACCAGAGACGCACCCCGGCGGTTCCCTTCAGCGTGGCGACGATGATGACGATGAGGGCCACGATGGCGCACAGCGGGGCGGCTGCCGCCGGCGTGCCGGCCGGCACGTCGGTCAACAGCCCGAAGGCGGACGGCATCAACGTGGCCGGGATCAGCATGATGACCGTGCCCGAGACGGTGGGCGTCAGGATCTTTCGAAACAGCGTGAGCCGGAAGGAGAGCGCCAGCGGAACCAATGACGCGACGAGCACCAGGGTGGCGAGCAGCGACAGGCCGCCTTCGGCTACCGCCGTGACGCCCACGCCGACGACTGCGAGCGAGGTGCCCATCACGGCGACGTATCCAGAGCCGAAGCGGCCGATACGGAGCGCCTGCACTATCGTGGTCAGGCCGCAGATCGCGATCGCGGCAAACAGGATCCAGGAGAGGTCGGCATCGCTGCCGCCGGCCGCACGCACGATGACGACGGGCACGACCACGATCCTGGCGATGATGAGAATGGCGAACTGAAGACCCAAACCGGCTGCGATCGGCACCGGGGGGCTTTCGTCGGGCTGGTAGCGAACGCTCTCTTGCTGGCCAGGGCTGGCGGTACTCATGATCTGGCTCCGGCTGGCGCTGCGAGTGGGCGACACGCAAGCATCCGGTGTAACCGGCCTTGTGGAGGACATTCGCAAGGCCGCAGTTTCCGACTAACACCTTCAGGGTGCGACCCCAAAGTCCCGTATTCGCCCATTCGCCCCAATTGCAGAGTAAACGCTGCCGATGATCCCACTCTTGGCCGCACTCGCCCCGCTTCGCCGCTCGACACCCCACGTTGCCATACCTGCGCACCGCACACACGCAGGACCGGCCAAGAATGTTTCGATTCGCCGAGCACCACGTCCGCGTCAAAGCCTCTTCGAGTCCCTCTTACCCCCGCCAGTTATTGCCCGTGCCTGCTGCAAGAAAACCTCGCCATGTCCACATCCACCCGCCCCGATCCATCATCTCACCCTCAGGCTGTGAATCTGGCGCTGGGCCGGCCATGCGGCGCCATGCGTGTGAACGCTGGAATATTCCGCGGGCGACGTTGCCACGCGCGGTCACAGCCCCGCCCCACGTTGCATTGACTCCGCTTACTGTATCCTTACGGCTAAGCAATGATATCGGGCACGGAAAATGAAAAACCCCGCTATCCTGTTGGGATAACGGGGAATATATGGGTGCGGAGGCAGGACTTTGACCTGTGCACCTCCGGTTATTGGCCGGAAGGTCCGCATTCGCTGTTCACGGCCAGATATACGTGGACGCCGGGCGGGAAGCTGACCCCGTTCGCTGCATCGACACAAGTTCCCGTCAGCTTTTCTGACCTGCCTGCGTTGACGGCCTTTCCCGATTGCGCCATCCAACTCGCATGATGGAGAATGCCGAAAGACGCTTCGTGAAACTGTGCAGGGACCTCGCCAATCCGGCGACCGGGCCGCTGGAGCCGGAGCCGAGACTCCGGGCGGAACCCGGCGAGGACAGGGAATGAAGATTACCCTTGAAATGCACGAAGACGTCGCCGTCTTCCAATATCCACCGGGGTATGACGCCATTGTCGAGGAGCTCGACGATCTCCTGGACCGGCGCGGCGCCGGACGGCCTTCCACACCCTGGTATGTCAGGGCGCTGGAAGAGCTGGTCGAACGCCATCCCTGGTTCATCGACGGCCATGCGCATCTTGGAAACGCTCTGTACGACCGGGGAACGTTCAAACCCGCACTGGAGTCCTGCATGCGGGGCTATTCACTGGGGACGGGCCTCCTTCCGCCGGACTTCCAGGAATTCATCGAATGGAAATTTCTGGAGAACCGCCCCTTTCTTCGCGCCGCTCACGGGGCAGCCCTTTGCCATCTGCGACTGGGCAACGCCCCGGAGGCAATCGCGATCATGGAAAGGGTGCTGGCATGGAACCCCGATGACAATCAGGGCATCCGCTACATCATCGGCTCGGAATACCTGCGCACCGGTCAGGAAGAGCGGGCCCGGTCCTTGTTCGAGACGGAGGCGGCCGAGTATCCGCCTTACTGGTACGAGTTGGCGCTGCTGCAGTTCCGGCAGAGCCAGCACGCGGCGGCGGCAACCAGCCTCAGGCGCGGGTTCGTGGAGAATGTCTACGTCCCGGAAATCCTCTGCGGAAATCCCGACCCCATGCCGGTCGGCATCTGGCATGGCTCGAATTTTGCCGAGCCCGAACTCGCGAAAGAGTACGCGGAGCAATGCGGCAAGCTGTGGCGCGACACACCCGATGCCATTGCCTTTCTGCGATGGCTACACACGCATCCGAAGGTCATGGCCGAGCGCGCTGCTGTGCTCAAATCGAAAGAGGCCCTTCTCTGGGAACGCGACATCGACCGGCGCCGCTCCATTCTGGATGCCATGCAAACCGCGAAGGGATGTATCGACGACGAGCTGTCGAACGCGATTACCGCCGACCGGACCGACCGGCACGACCGCAGGACCTCGCCCTGGCTGTATTCGGAAGGCCGGCTCGATTGGTGAAATTCAGACATGATGTGACCATCAGGTCGCCGGCTGAAATCGCGGTCGGCGCGCGAGCGTTCGACGTGCGACCCGACGGCATCGGTTCGGTGGCGCCCGGATGGGACCGACAACAGCACGCCACCGACCCGGCCGCGGCGGGCGGCATGGGGACGCGTCCGCCGGACCCGGAGACGGCCTCCCGGTGCCGCCGCATCGTTGCGAAGGGGCACCGATTCGGATTCTGGCGGTCATTGCCAACGTAAAGGTTCCGTGGGGCCGTGGTGGAGGGGACCGCAGTACCGCCTCGGCCGAAGCTCGCCAGCAGGATACCCCCGAGTGCAACCTGTCTGCCGCTGCGCAGAAGGTGCACCGTCTTTGTCCCTCAAGATCGTCGCCGCATGCAGCACGCTCACCGCCAATCGTGACGTGCGATGGTTGCCCTCGAAGCGAGCGGTCTCCATACTTCGTGTGGCAGCGAGGAAGCGCTGGACAAGGACAGGGGGATCATGACGATGTCGAACGAAACATACGAAAAAGGACTTCAGATCCGCCGCGAGGTGATCGGCGCGGACTACGTTGACGAGCAGAGCGCCGACGACTTCAGCCGGGAATACCATGATATCGTCAACGAGCACTTCTGGGGTGCGGTCTGGGGTCGCCCCGGTTTGAGCCGGAAGCAGCGCGTGCTCATCAGTCTCTCCATGCTCGCGGCGCTCAAGCGGGATCGCGAGTTCGAGTTGCACCTCACGCATGCGCTCGACAACGGCGTATCCGCTGAGGAGCTCAAGGAAACACTGATTCATATCAGCGCCTATTGCGGCGCGCCGACGGGAGCGGCGATGTTTCGTATCGCAGGACGCATCATCGGCGAACGGAAATAGCCGGAGACGGACCAACCGCCGCCCTTAGGTTTGGAGGGCGACGGTTATTCGCTTCGGCGGCATAGCGGAGACGCCGGCGTCCATAGTGCTTGGACTCGCGTCGGAGCTGCGCGCCGACGCCGCGTCGGCCAAGCTCCCGGCCGCGCTCTCCACCGGCCTTGTGATCGCCGTGCTGATGGTGGTCGTTCAGACCTCTGTCGCCGCCATCATATTCTCAGGCCCCTTGGCCCCCTTCGTCAGCCAGGGTACGGGAGCGATACTCTTCGGCGCATTCGCCATGTGCCTGATCGTCGCTCTATCGGGCACCTACAAGGGCACCATATCCGTACCCCACTTCGCGCCGGCGGCGGCGCTGTTCGGGGTGGGGGGCGGGGTGGCGGCGAGCATGACGGCAGCGCCGCAAGAGGCGGTGTTCGCGACCATGGTTGTGATCATCGCACTCTCGGCCCTGACGACCGCGCTCTTGTTCGGGCTCGTCGGGTGGTTCCGCTTGGCCAACCTGTCCCGTTTCATTCCCTATCCCCTGATGGGTGGATTTCTCGCGGGATTGGGTTGGTTCCTGGTCCTGAGCAGTGTCTCCATCACGTGCGGAATCACGCTGAATTGGGAGACGCTTCCCGAACTGCTCGAGTCCGACACGGTCTGGAGGTGGGGACCCAGCCTAGCCTTTGCCCTCGCGCTGCTGGTGGTCACGAAGCTAAGGCCCCACTATCTCGTCCTGCCGGCATCGGTGGTGCTCGCCGTCGGACTGTGTCACGCGGTGCTTATCTTGCTCGGAATTTCCGTGGAAGAGGCCAGCGCGGCCGGCATTCTGTTCGTCGGCCTGCCGGCGGATGCCTCCTGGCCACCCGTTCAACTTGGCGACTTCGATCATGTGAATTGGGGTGTCGTGGCGTCCCAGTTCCCAGGCATCCTGGGTGTGACCCTCATTGCCTTGATGTGCTTCGTGCTGAACGCGGGCGCACTGGAACTGGGCAGTGGCGCGGAGCTCGACATGAACAAGGAGTTTCGGGTCGAGGGCGTTGCCAACCTGGTTGGCGGCCTGGGCGGAAGCGCCCCCGGCTGCAACACGGCCGTCATGTCTCTGGTGAGCCATGTGACCGGCGCCGAAACGCGCCTCACCGGGGTCGTTATGGCTTTCGCGTTGGGCGTGGTGCTGTTTTTCGGCGGCGACGTGCTGGTGATACTGCCAAAGCCGCTGCTCGGCGGTCTGGTGCTCTTCCTCGGGCTCGGCCTGCTGAACGACTGGCTGGTGGCAAGCCGCAAGACACTGCCTTGGACGGACTACGGCATCGTCCTTGTCGTCTCCATTGTCATCGGCGTCTTCGGGTTTCTGGAAGGTGTGGCTGTGGGGCTGGTGGCGGCGGTGATCTTCTTCGTGGTGCGTTTCAGCGGGGTGGATGTGATCGGCGCCTCGTTCACGGCCCGCGATCGTCAGAGCAAGAGAGCACGCTCCGCCACCCACCGCGCGATTCTTCGGCACCACGGCGAACGGGTACGCGCCTACAGGCTGCGTGGCTACATCATCTTCGGCAACGCCTCACCCATGGGGACTCACCTCAAGCAGGCCCTCGGTGCCGACCCGGCCCCGCTGTGCCTACTGCTGGATTTCGCCGCGGTCTCCGGCTTCGATGTTTCGGCCGCGAACGTCATTTTCCGCTCCGTCCGGGCGGCGCGCGCCCAGGGCACGCACATTGTCCTGAGCGCAGTGGCGGAGCATGTCCGTTCGATCCTGCAGCGCGGCCTGCCCGAGGGCGAGTGGCGCAGTCTGATCCTGGAAGAGGACCTCGACCGCGGCCTGGAGCGGTGTGAGGACCTCGTCATCGCCGAGTGGGATCGGCTGAGCGCCGGGTCGGACGACGCGAGGGACGCCTTGTTCGGCCTTTCCATCGACCACGCGGTGCGTGAAGTAGAGAGGCAGGCTGGTTTCGAGGCGTTGATGGAGCGGCTCAGGCCTTGGCTACGGAGTCGCGCGTATGAGGCTGGCGAGACCATCGTGGCGCGGGGCGAGAGCCAGGAGGGGATGCAGTTTCTGACCCAGGGCCGGGCCATGGCGCGCGAGGAGGACGCCGGGGCGCGAATGGACGAGTACGGACCCGGCGATGTATTGGCAACCGAGGCTGCCTTCGGAGATCATACGGCCGAGATGGCTGTCCTGGCTGTTGAGCCTTGCCGAACCGTGCTGATGACGCCGTCTGCCCGCCGATCGCTGGAACGGGACGATCTCGAGCTGACCGTGGAACTGGACAGATATCTCATCGACACGATCCTGGAGTATCGGGCTAGAGTGCTGCCCACCGCGTCGCACTCGCCCCAATAACGAGGCAACGAGGCCTCGTTGGCGCTTGGCGTCACGGAGAAGTGACGACCAAGCATGTCTTTCCGGTCCTCGATGGCGACGGCCTGCGTTCAGGGGAGGCCGGAATGTAATGGCACCTCCAGGCCGTGGAGGTTCGCTCTGGTGAGGGCAGAACATGGCGTCTGAGGCAGCAGATCGGTCGGTTTCACGCGCCGGCCCCGCTCGCTGGTCGGACGATTCCACGGCCTGGCGGAACCATTACTTGCCAACAGGAGCCAATCGCGAACACAGACGGTCACCACATTGAGAAAATCCGCATTCGTTTTGATTACACATTGGAGACGAAAACCAGATAACTGATATTTTACAGTAGGTTCTGGTGCTTTTCTATCTTAGCGACAGCAAGACCGGCCCCCGCACGATCTCGCTCTCTGTCGAGGCGGCGGACGTTCTGGCCGCCATCCCTAAGGTCCCCGGCAACCCCTGGGTCATCCCCGGCACCAGGCCAGGGCAGCGGCTCTCCAGCATCTTCGAGCCGTGGAGCCGCGTGCGCGCCCGCGCCTGCCTCGACGACGTGCGCATCCACGACCTCCGCCACAGCTATGCCTCACGCGCCCTCGCGCTCGGCGAGAGCCTGCCGGTGATCGCAAAACTCCTCGGCCACGCCCAGATCCAGACAACCGCCCGCTACACCCACCTCACCAGAGACTCCGTCAAAGACGCCGCAACGCGCGTCGCAAACGATATCGCAAGAGATATCTTCCCGGCAAACACCGCCCCCCAAACGCACCATACGGCCGAAGCGAACGCCGACGCGCGGGCCTAGCCGGCCTTTCCCGCCAGGGTGACGGCCTGGTCTGCGCCGCCTCGATGCCGGCGGGCTCACCCTGCGGAAAGCCTTGATGCCGGGCGCGATTCCGCGCTTGCATCGGCTGCCGGCTCGTGGCGTGCTTGCCTGCCGGATGCCGGGCGGCTACGGGATGCCGCATCCATGGCTTGACGGCGGCGCAAATCGCCGCTAAAGGTTTCGGAACGTCGTCGGTTGCCTGGGCCACCTCGGGCATGTTGTTAAGGTGACACGATGACTATGGACACTGCTGGGGTCATCTTGGTAAACTCGGCGCTGCAGTCCACAAACGAGGCCTCCCGACACGAGGCCTCTTCATTAACGTAAAAGTTGTTCTTGAAAGCACCGTGGCGCACGGGTGCTGCGCTGGACGGTGTTCACCGGGTCGTCGTCGGAATGCGTGAAAGGCAGGCGGGGCGGGCGGTGTCGCTCGCGCAGAGGGCGAGCCCGGGTGCCGTCCTCCGCCTTGCGAGATGCGCCCCGTGCACAACTCTTCTCCGCTCTCTCATTCGGTTGAAGATGTCCGATATCTTCACTTCCAAGCGAATTGAATACCACCTCATGTTCACTATAAAAAATGCCTTTTCGGAAATAATACATACTGAAATCTTATAGATTTATGCATGTTATGCGCTTGCATCTCTGAGAGTAAGTATATCCAATTGGTTATGGTTATTTGGTGCAGATTATGAGTCAAGGGTCGCCACTCCACCCGGATCTTGCGTATTAGCCAAAGACGTCTCAGGCACACGGCGGAAGCCGACCGGGCCAGCGGCAGAGGATGCCCGCGCCGCCCTCGGACCGCAGGGAGGGTGCGTCGCATGGTCGGCATTCTTCATGGTCTGCCGTTCCATCGGGTAGACTTCGTCCAGACCATGGGGTGGCAAGGCATCGGAGCCAGGCGCTTCGACAGCAACAGCGATAGCGGCAGGAGGATGCGCCGGTGAGAGCAGCCGATACGGCAAATCTGAGCGGGCGCACGGCCCGCCCCCTCGACGTGACCCGGCTCGGCTTCGGCGGCGCGCCTCTGGGCAATCTCTACCGCAAGATTTCAGAGGAGGACGCGCAAGCGACGCTGCGCGCGGCTCACGCCTGCGGCGTCCGCCTCTTCGATACCGCGCCCTACTACGGACTCGGGCGTTCCGAAGAGCGCTTCGGCACCGCCATCGAGAGTTTCGGCCGCGAGACCATCGTGCTCTCCACCAAGATCGGCCGGCTCCTGGTCGATGGCCCGGTGGACGAGACGACGAAGGGGCTCTTCGTCGACGCGCCCGAGAAGCAGGTGGTGTTCGACTACACCTACGAAGGCGTGATGCGCAGCCACGACGCGAGCCTCGAACGGCTCGGGGTCGAGGCCATCGACATCCTCCTGATCCACGATGTCGACGTGTGGACGCACGGCAGCCAGGCGGCCGCGGACGAGAAGGTGCGCGAGCTCTTCGATCGCGGCGGATACCGCGCGCTCGAGGAGCTCAAGGCCGCGGGCCGCATCGCCGCCTTCGGCGCGGGCGTGAATGAGTGGCAGGCCTGCGAGGCGCTGCTCGGCCACGCGGATTTCGACTGCTTCCTCCTCGCCGGCCGCTACACCCTGATCGAGCAGGAGGCGCTCACCTCATTCCTGCCCACGTGCGTGGCGCGCGATGTCGGGATCATCCTGGGCGGGCCTTACAATTCCGGCATTCTCGCGACCGGGGCGGTCGAGGGGGCACGCTTCAACTATAAGCCTGCGCCGCCGGACATCATGGAGCGCGTGCGCAGGATCGAGAGCGCGTGCCGGGACCACGGCGTGACGCTGCCGGCGGCGGCGCTGCAGTTCGTCCTCGCGCACCCCGCCGTCAAGAGCGTCATTCCCGGCGCCATGGCAGAGCGCGAGGTGCGCCAGAACGTGGCCTTGCTGGAAGAGACCATCCCGCCTGCGCTCTGGGCGGGCCTGAAGGAGGCGCATCTGTTGCGTGACGATGCGCCGGTGCCGGCCGCCTGACGCGCCGGCCGCCTCGCTCAAACCAATTGACGCTCGGCGAGAGAGCGCATCAGCGCCCTCGCACCGAAGATCCACGGCCGGCACCCGCGCCTCCCGGATCACTCCTCGTGCGGCTGCCGCATCTGGCCCGCATTTCTCACCAAGTTCATGGTCTGCGCGGCGCTGTCCGGCCGACAGAGTAGGAGAGGCGCGCAGCGCGATGCGGGGACATCGGGCAAGCGCTTCGACGCACGCTGTCGGCCGGACAGCGCCGCCCGTCGGGTCGCGCCCAGGCGCCCGCCCGCGTCGCGCGTCCACGCGCGCGGAGCGCACGATGCGGGCCTCAACCGTATTTCCTGATACGCTTTTCGGCCCGCTCCTGGCGGATCGAACGCCTGGGTGCGACGCAGGCCGTGACCTTGGTGAGAAGTGCGGGCTAGACCGGGATCTCTCGCGCGCCATGCAGGACGCGCCAGACATCGATGTCCGCTTCCCTCTCCGCATAGAAGACCAGGTACGGAAACCTTCCGACCGATTGGAAGCGCAGGCCGGGAATATCCAGCTCATGCGCATGGCGGGGCGAGCCGCTCGCCGGCCGTTGGCCAATCTGCCGGAGGGCGTCTTCCAGCGCGTCGACAAGGTCGAGCGCAACCGCCGGTTCCGCCCCCGACAGATAGTGCTCGATCGCCTCATCGATATCGCGCCGCGCCCGCTCGCGAAGGACGACCGGCTTGCCCCTCACCGCCGGCCGGCTTCGAGGACCCGATCTCGGAGCCGGTCAAAGTAGTCCGCATCGGCCGTGGCCGCTTGCGACGATGCCGCCCCTTCGAGAAGCAGGCCGCGCAAGCGCTGCCGATCCTGATCCTTGCGAATCAGTTCGCGGACGTACTCGCTTGACGTGCTGTAACCGCGCGCGCTGACCTGATCCTCCACGAAGTCCTTTAGGGCTTCGGGCAGCGATACGTTCATCGTGCTCATGGTGCGACGCTAACGGCATTGACAAAATTTGGCAAGGACAGCCGAGAATCGGGCCGTCGCCCCTGAGACAACGACAATCGGCGACATTCGCTGGCAGGTCTGCGAGGCCCTGCTCGGCCACGCCGAAGTCGACTGCTTCCTCCTCACCCGCCGCCTGACGCGCCGGCCCACCCGGTCATACCAGCTGACGCTCGGCGAGAGAGCGCATCAGCGCCCGCGCGCCGAAGACCCACGGCCGGCAATCGGGCGCACGCTGCACGGTGTTCACCAGGGCTCCGAGTTCCGGCGTGGAGATGGCGACCACATCGCCCGCCTTGTGGGTGAAGCCTTCGCCCGGCACGTCCCTGTCCTCCGTCGGCGCGAAGAGGGTGCCCAGATAGAGCATGAAGCCGTCGGGATACTGGTGATGCGCACCGCAGGTCTGCACCACGAGGTCCTCCGGGTCGCGGCTGATCTCAACCATGGACGAGGTCCCGCCGAGGACGAAGCCGTCCCGCCCCTCGACCTTGAGCGTCAGCTCGGCGCGGCGGACATCGTCCAGCGAATAGCTCTCGTCGAACAGGCGGATGAACGGCCCGATCGCGGCGGACGCGTTGTTGTCCTTGGCCTTGCTCAAGAGAAGCGCAGACCGCCCTTCGAAATCGCGCAGGTTGACGTCGTTCCCGAGCGCAGCGCCCTTGATTCGCCCATCGCTGGCTACCGCCAGAACGATCTCGGGCTCCGGGTTGTTCCAGTTCGAGTCCGGATGCAGGCCCACCGGCGCTCCCCACCCCACCGCAGACATCGGCTGCGCCTTGGAGAACACCTCGGCGTAGGGGCCGATGCCGACTTCGAGATACTGGGACCAGATGCCCTCCGCGATCAGGGCGGACTTCACCTGAGCGGCTTCCTCCGAGCCCGGCCGGACGTTGCCGAGACGGTCGCCGATCATCGCGCCGATGCGCTCGCGAATAGCGCGCGCCCGGGTCGTGTCGCCTTCGGCGCGCTCTTCGATCACCCGTTCCAGCATGGAGCCGGCGAAGGTGACGCCGCAGGCCTTGACCGCCTGAAGGTCGTTGGGTGCCAGAAAATGTCGCCGGCCCGGATCGGACCCTGCCGCCATGCTCTCGGCTTCCAGATCGCCCAGGGTGCCGAGGGAGCGGCCGGCTTGCCCCTTCACGAACGCGGCCGGGTCATCCTGCTCCAGCACATCCGTCATGGTGGGTGCTGCGCGCGAAGTGATGTCGTAGAGCGCATCGTCCCGGAGCGCCACGACCAGCGGCCCCTCGCCGGGCGCCCACACGCGCCCGACGAAGCACCCGGCGCTTCCGCTCAAACCCGTCGTTTCCAACTCCGCAAACTCCTCTCCGTTTGCCGTTGCCGAGGGCCGAGCCAGAGACCTCAGAATGCGGGGATAAGGCGCCCCTTGGGATACTCGGCACCGACGACGTGCTGGATCGTCACCGCGCGCACCATCTGATAGGTGCGGACACGGAACGCGGGGTCGCAGGACATGCGGATGTACATGTCCTTTCCACTGATGCCGTAGTCGTCCCTGAGCCACTGCATCATGTTGTCGCAGGCGTCGTAGACCGCGTGCTCCATCGGCAGGTTGATCCCCACCGCCACGATGCTGTCCGGCTTCTCGATCCGCACGCAGGGCGCGTGCTTGTTCTTGATCACCGTGGCGCTCAGCTGGATTGTCGCCCGCGTCTCGTCGGCGATGCCCGTGAACTCGGTGTCGCCCTGCCCGCCGTGCATGTCGCCCACGTAGAGCAGGCCGCCCTCGTGATAGGCGTTCAGATAGATCGTGTGCCCGGCGCAGACGTCCCGGCAGTCGATATTGCCGCCGAAGGGCCCCTGGCCGAGGAGCGAGGTGAACACCTCGCGCTCCGGCGCACACGCAAGCGTGCCGCAGAAGGGCATCAGGTCCCACGTGAGCTTGTCGGAATAGCGGCCGGTGCCGTCCCGCGTGTGGCCGCTCGGGCCGGGAAAATGCTCGATCACCTGCACGTGCGGTTCCGAGCACTCCGCCCAGCGCTTCGAATCTCCCAACGGCCCGATACCAGGCAGGATGCCGGAGAAGCCGTAGCGCCAGGGATCGATGGAGTCGATACGAACGGCGAGCGTATCCCCCCGCTCGCAGCCCTCGACATAGATCGGGCCGACCACGGGGTTGTATTTGGGCGGCCAGACGCTCTGCAGCGCCACCACATGCTCGCCGGTGAAGTTGTGCACCAGCGGGTCGTCGCCGTCGTCGGCGATGAGGCCGGAGAGCGCATCGTCGGTCTCCAGCTGAAACGCCTCCCCCTGCGCCACCCTGAGCGCCGGTTCGTCCTCCCAGTCGAAGGCGTACTTGCTCGGAATCTCGCCCCGCTTGATCGTCTGCATCGCCTCTTCTCCCCTGGTCTGCGGTTCTCAGTGGTGGCGGCCACGTACGGCCATCGTCCGTGACGCGCCGAGATAGATGTTGCGAACGTCCTCGTTGCCCTCGATCGCCGCGAGCGATCCCTCGGCGAACACCCGCCCGTAGTGAAGCACGGTAACCGGTGCGCCAAGCTGGCGCACGAATGGGTAGTGGGTCACTTTGAAATCGTCCGCTTGCGATAGGTGGCCGGACGCTTCGGCTTGGGTGCCGCGTCGTCTACCAGCCGCACGATGTCTTCGATGTCCCACAGCCGATCCGTAACGCCAGCGGCCATCGCGGGGCTGATTCCGTCAAGGCTCTTATGCTGACGGCAGAAGTTGTAGTACATGAAGTGCAACGCGACGCTGTGCGCGTGGTTCTCGATATTCTTTGAAAAGGCGTTGGTCAGCCGTGTGAACCGGCGCATCGACGTCCGCATAGTGAGGTTGTTGCGCTCAGCGTAGCTGGTCGAGACGTGCGCTGGGTCCGGGCTGCCTTCGATCCGGCGCTTGCGAATGCCAGTGCATACCGCCGGGCTGTAGCGCTTCTCAGACGATACGCCGCTTTCTCTGCCGTACAACTTTACCAACATGGCGTAGTCCACATCGCCGCCGAATGTGCCTTCGACGGCTTCCAAGTATGCCTTGTGGCCGTCGCTGGTGAGTTGCACCCGCCCTGCCAACCGTTCGCGCAGATCGTCCATGAAGTCGATAGCGGTCTCACCTGAGCGATCCCCAACCCGCCAGGACGGCACCAGCTTGGTTTCCGCGTCGATGGCCGTCCACGTCCACACGTCGCCAGCCTCAGCCGGCGCGGCCTTCGCGCGCTCCACGTTTTTGTCCTTGGCGTAGATGAACGACCAGATCTCATCTACCTGGATGCGGCGGCACGGTAGATCGCGGAGCGCACGATCTTGATATGCCGCGCAGGTCTTGCCGGCGTCGACCAACAGCTTCATGACCGTGTTCTTGCTCACGTCCGCCGTGCGGGCCGTGGACCGAATGCTCATGCCTTCCACCAGGCAGCGGAGGATCAGAGTGCGTGTCTTGGTGTTTAACTTTCTCATACGTTCAGCATAGTTTCATTCTGACCAATGTCAAGCATATACTCGCAATTGTATCGCCTCATCAATTTCTCTTTGCACTATTGATTGCAGTATGTTAGAGGCGTCCACATGGATGTGGTGTTCGCAGACGAGATGCTTGCTCTGATCGAAACCGAAAGGGCAGGGGAAACTCGCCTGCCAGTTGGTGTCATCAAATCCGCGCGCCGGAAACTGACCGTTTTGCGAGCGGCTCCAGATGACCGGGCACTGCTCAACTGGAATAGTCTGCACTACAAGAAACTCAGGGGAAATCGTGAGGGGACACGTTCGATCCGACTGAACGAAAAATACCGAATGGTATTCTCTCTGGATGAGAACGCTGATCCCCAGACCATCACGATATTGAGCATTGAGGACTACCACTAATGGCAAACGTTGAAAGGCTGCCCACAGAACACCCTGGCGAGTTCATCGCGGAGGAAATTGAAGCTCGTGGCTGGGCGCAGGCTGACCTAGCGTTTGTGCTCGGGTGGGATACAGCGCACCTTAATCGCTTGATCAAGGGTAAGACCAACGTGACCACGGAGTCCGCAGTCCTGCTCGCGGATGCCTTCGACGTTCCTCCCGAGTTTTTTTTGAACCTCCAGGGAATGTACAAACTCGGGAAAGCTCAGAAGGCAGATCCAGGCGTCAAGACCCGTGCATCATGGACAGCGTTTTTTCCGGTGAGGGAGATGATCAAGCGTGGCTGGATTGACGACTGCGACACTAACCTCCTTGAGCTTCAAATGATTCGTTTCTTCGGGAAGGATCACAGAAATGATGTGCCATTTGTTAGCAATGCTCCCGTAGTCTCGCACATGGCAAAAAAATCTTCCTACAGCGATGTAACACCAATTCAATATGTGTGGCTACACCGCGTCAAACAAATTGCAGAGACCGTCGATTGCCCCAGCTATTCAGAAGCGTCTCTGCGCGCGGCGCTCCCCGCTCTGCGGGCTCATTTCATTGACCGGGATGACTTGCGTCATATTCCCTCGTTCCTTAAGCGGCACGGTGTACGCGTGGTTCTCGTTGAATCTCTGCCCCGTTCCAAAATTGATGGCGTCTGCCTCTGGCTTGATGGACAGCCCGTCATCGGCCTAACGAACCGACTGGATCGACTGGATAATTTGTGCTTTGTGCTGCGGCACGAAATCGAACATGTTCTGCGCGGCGATGGGCGTGAGCAAACTTTTGCACCAGTGGACGAGAGCGTGGAGGGCGGCTTAGACGACGATTTGCCGGATTGCGAGCGCCTTGCCAACGCGGCGGCAGCGGAGTTCTGCGTCCCGCAGGGGCTATTGTCATCGTTCATCCTGCGGAAGAGCCCATTCATCTCAGAACTAGACATGTTACGATTCGCAGCGAGGGTCGAGATCAATCCCTCAGTTGTTGTCGGCCAAATTCAAAACCAGACCAAAAAATACAATTGGCTGAGAAAGCATCTCTTCGCAGTCCGAAAGTACCTTATGGAATGGGAAAGCGTAGACGGATGGGGTAAAGAAGCCCCCGTTGAACTCTAGGGAGACTAGAAATGGCGCGCTTCGATGAACAAATTGTGCGACTTTGGCAAGAATGGGAGGCCGAGACTGGGCAGGGTTCAGGCGATCCTGACGATTTCGTGGATTGGGCAGTGGCAAATAGGAAGCTAGTGCCGCGTCCGCAGGATGTAAGGAAGATGCTTCGCCGTCAGGTTACTCAATCGCTGAGGCAGGCCAGGCGGCGTGATGTCGAAGGCGGCTTTACCTATCGCGCTTTTCAGTCTGCCTCATTGTTTGAGAGTGGGGAGGTAATTAAGCACTACTTCGATACTGACACGGGCGGCTCCCCATCACTCCGTCAGAAGTCGGTTAGACAACGCCGCGAAGCAATCGCAAACGATGTATACCGCGCAGTGTGTGATGTGGACAGAATGAATCGAGTGCACAAAGATAATCCGCAGTTGAACTTCTTCGCTGACTTCACCGACGATGTGGTTGAGCAACGGTTGGCCGAAAAGTCAGAGTCAGAGGGTGGTGTTGTCAGAAAGGCCTAGTGCTTTTTCCACCGCGCACTTGCAGCAGTGCGTGCGATTTCGCTACGTTGTTCGGGGCTGAGTTTCTTGGCCCGCGACTTTCCGCCTGTGCGACCGCCTCGTTGTTGTGCCTCATTGACATCTGATGCGCTGCCATCCGCCTCACCCGTTGTCACGTCCACGATGAGCTTGGCGAGCTGGTTGGTGTCGCGGGGGCGCTTGGCTCTAGCCATGTCATGAATATGGCACGCCTGCCGTCCGCGTGCCAGCATGGCGAGACTCGGACATTTTCAAACTGACCCACCACCCACGAATGCCATGTCGTGCTCGACGACGACAATCGTGACGCCTTCCTCATGGACGGAGTGGACGAGCGCGCCGGTGGCCCGGGTTTCCTCAGGCCCCATGCCGGCGGTCGGCTCGTCGAGCAGAAGGAGTACCGGCCGCATGGCGAGCGCCATGCCGATGGCGAGCCACTGCCGCTGACCGTGCGAAAGCTCAGCCTCGCGGCGATCCTCGGTGCCGGCGAGGTTGAGCCGCTCGAGCAGCCGCGCGATCTCCGCATCCATCGCCTCGCCCGAGAGGCTGTGCTGGAGCGGCAGCTGCATGTTGTGGCGCATGGTGAGGTCGCCGTAGACACCGAGGTGCACCGCGACACCTGCGCGGCGACCGTTCCGATCCCCCTCCTGGCCATCGCTGGTACGAACGACAGAAGCGTGCCCTATGACGGTTGGCTGTTCCCGACCGCGCGGGAGATCTCGATCCCCGAGACCATGGAGCATTTCCGCCTGCTCCACGGCTGCACGGGCCAGGTGGCCAAACTTCGAGACGACCGGAACACAGGAGATGGGGGCCGCGTCCTCGAAGTCGTCTGGACCGGCTGCGGGATCCCGAGCGCCGTCAAGCTGCTCCGGGTCGAAGGCGGCGGCCACAACTGGCCGAGCCTTGAGCCTCACCCCGCCGCGTGGCGCGGATGGTCCGGCACCCACAACCGCGACATCGAGAGCGCGGAAGAGATCTGGGCGTTCCTGCGCCAGTTCCGCAAGGGCGACGTCACGCCGTAGTCAAGAAGCGGCCCTGGCCACCGGCGGGATGTAGTCCCCCAAATCCTCCTCACCGAAGTGCACGGTGCGCTCCAGCTCGGCGGAGCGGTAGAGCGCCATCAGGATCTCCGTCACCGCGAGCCCGTCGCGGAAGGTCTCGGCGGGTGTCACGCCGGTGCGGAAGCATTCCACCATGTGGCGGTTCTCGCTGGTGTAGCCGTAGACCCCGGCCTCGTCCTCCAGCGCCGGCATCAGGCCCTGCTCCGCGTTCTGCTTCTCCACCAGGTCTTCGCCGGCGGCGCCCTTGACCGCACGCGAGATGAAGACCTTGAGCCCGGTGCCGAGGGAGGAGAACTCCATCGAATACTCCGGCCCCAATAACTCAAGCTGGATGCGGAGCCCCGCACCCACATAGGCCCAGGACGTGGTGGTTTCGATCATCGCCTCGTTGCCGTCCGGGTCCTCCAGCACCAGCGTGCCGCGCGCGAAATCCTCGGCGGGCCGGCGGCCATAGTCGACCTCGCGCCCCATCTCTCGCTTGAGCCGCCGCACATAGGCCGGCCGGGTCCACTTGAGATTGGCGACGGTGGCGTTGACGCTCTTCACCGTGAGCGCATCGCGCGCCTCGTCCGGCGCGGTCAGCATGTGGCGCGCCACCTCCACCGAATGGCACATCATGTCGGAGAGCACGCCGCCGCCCTGCTTCTCGCCCTGCCAGAACCAGGGCATGTGCGGGCCGGAATGCTCCTCGGCCGCGCGCGCGAGATAGGGCCGGCCGGTGAGCGGTACGGCGCGGCGCCAGATGATCTCCTTGCCGCGCTCGACCGCCGTCGAGAATACCTGGTTCTCCAGATAGCCGGTGGCGAGCCTGGCGTCGTCGGCAAGCGAGACCATGGCGCGGGCCTCGGCGAGGTTGCGCGCGAGCGGCTTCTCGCAGGCAATGCCGCGCAGCCTCTTGCCGCCCTTCACCGCCTTGTGGATCGCCTGCATGGTGGCAACCCGGATGTCGTTGGGCGAGAGGATCCAGAGCGCATCCACATCCTTCGCCTGGATCAGCTTGTCGAGCGAGGCATGGGCGGTGCAGGGGCCAAGGCCGAGCTCGTCGGCGCGCTTGGCCAGCGCGCTGCGGCTCTCTTTCGTCGGGCTGTAGACCCCGGTGATGGCGCAGTTGCGCACGCCGGTGAAGGATTCGAGGTGGAAGCGGGCGATGAAGCCCGCGCCGATCATCCCGATACGCAGCGTCTTCAGCGGCTTGCGCTGGGCCATGGTCTCTCCCTCCTCTGCCACAAATGCGAGCCGGCATTATGGCACCCCGCACAGAGACGCCACAGCAGGAGAGACCCGCAGCTGGCCTCAATGGCCGCCCGCGGGGTTCTCATTTAGAGTAGGCGGCGCGAGCATCGGGGACGGCAGGCGGATAGCGGCTTCGGGAGGCAGAGCCATGGAACTCGGCATGCTCATGATGCCGCTGCACAGGCCGGAGAGGCCGTTCCTCACGGTGCTGCGCGAGGATCAGGACGCGATCGTCCTGGCGGATGAGCTGGGCTTCGCGGAGGTCTATGTCGGCGAGCACTACTCCAACAAGCCGGAGCAGATCACCTCGCCCTTCATCTTCCTCGCGACCCTGATCGAGCGCACGAAGCGGATCAAGCTCGGCACCGGCGTGATCAACCTGCCGCAGCAGCACCCGGCGATCGTCGCCGCCCATGCCGCGATGTTCGATCAGCTTGCTCAGGGCCGCTTCATCTTCGGCATCGGGCCCGGCGGCTCGCCCAGCGACTTCGAGATGTTCAAGCTGAACAACCCGCCGGACCGGCCGAAGATGATGCAGGAATCGATCGAGACGATCCTGAAGATCTGGGCGCAGGAGCCGCCTTACGCGTTCCCCGGCGGCTACTGGGATTTTCAGATCCAGGACGCCTACCGCAGCGACCTCGGCGTCGGCGTCATGGCCCGGCCGTACCAGACGCCGCATCCGCCCATCGCGGTCTCGATCATGAGCCCGCGGTCGGGCAGCGCGCGGACGGCCGGGGAGCACGGCTGGATCCCGATCTCGGCGAATTTCACCCCGGCCTGCCATGTGAAGACCCATTGGGAGGCCTATGCCGAAGGCTGCGAAGCGGCCGGGCGCAGGCCCGAGCCCGCGATCTGGCGTGCGGCCCGCAGCATCCTCGTGACCGAGAGCGACGCCGAGGCCGAGGACTATCTGGCCGACCCCGACAACGCGCTCGCCTTCTACTTCAACTATCTGCGCACGGTGCTGCTGGATGCCGACTTCGGCGCGCTGCTGAAGGACGACCCCGCCATGCCGGACGAGGCGATCACGACCGAATACATGCTGGACGCAATGGTCGTCGCCGGCAGCCCCCGCACCGTGACCGAGAAGCTCGTGGCCTTTCGCGAAGAGGTCGGCGAGTTCGGCACCCTGATCGCGACCGCGCACGACTGGGACGACGAGGCTCGCTGGCGGCGCTCCATGCGCCTGCTCGCCGACGAAGTCGTCCCGCACCTGTAACCGGAGCGCGCAATGGCTCAGGCCAACTACGATCTCGTCATCCGCGGCGGCACCGTGGCCACGGCAGCCGACACGGTCGCCTGTGACTTAGGAATCCGCGACGGCCGCGTCGTCGCCCTGGCGGAAGGGCTTGGGCCCGGCGCAGACGAGATCGACGCGACGGGCAAGCTCGTGCTGCCGGGCGGGGTGGACAGCCACTGCCACATCGACCAGCCGTCCTCGATGGGCGCCACCACGGCGGACGATTTCCGCTCCGGCTCCATCTCGGCCGCCTGCGGCGGCACCACCTGCATCATCCCCTTCGCGGCGCAGCACCGGGGCCAATCGCTCCGCGCCGTTGTCGAGGACTACCACGCGCGCGCCCGGGGCAAGGCGGTGATCGATTACGCCTTCCACCTGATCGTCTCGGACCCGACCGAGCAGGTGCTCGGCCAGGAGCTGCCGGCGCTGATCGCGGACGGCTACACCTCGTTCAAGATCTACATGACCTACGACGCGCTCAAGCTCGACGACCGCCAGATCCTCGACGTGCTCGCGGCGGCGCGGCGCGAGGGCGCGATGGTGATGGTCCACGCCGAGAACCACGACGTCATCGCCTGGCTCACGGAGCGCCTGATCGGCGCCGGCCGCACCACCCCGCAGTTCCATGCCGTCGCCCACGCCGCCCAAGCCGAGCGCGAGGCGACCCATCGGGCGATCGCGCTCGCCGAAATCGTCGATTTGCCGATTCTGATCGTGCATGTCTCGGCGCGCGCGGCGATGGAGGAGATCCGTGCCGCCAAGGCACGGGGGCTCAGGCTCTACGCCGAGACCTGCCCGCAATATCTCTTCCTCACCGCCGCCGACCTCGACCGCGAAGGCTTCGAGGGCGCGAAATACGTGTGCAGCCCGCCGCCCCGCGACGCCGCGAACCAGGAGTACGTCTGGCGCGGCCTGGAGGGCGGCGTGTTCGACGTCTTCTCCTCCGACCACGCGCCCTATCGCTACGACGACCCTGAGGGCAAGCAGATGCACGGCAAGGGCGCGCCCTTCAACAGGATCGCGAACGGCGTGCCGGGGCTCGAAATCCGCATGCCGATGCTGTTCTCCGCCGGCGTGGGCGCCGGGCGGATTAGCCTCAATCGCTTCGTCGACCTCTGCTGCACCCGCCCGGCGAAGCTCTACGGCCTCTACCCGCGCAAGGGCAGCATCGCGGTCGGCGGCGACGCCGATATCGCGATCTGGGACCCGGAGCGCACGGTGACGATCTCGCAGGACATGCTGCACGACAATCTCGACTACACACCCTACGAGGGCCGCGTCGTCACGGGCTGGCCGGTGACCACGCTCTCCCGCGGCACGGTGGTGTGGGACGACGGCGCGGTGCTGGGCGAGCCGGGGCGCGGCCAGTTCCTGCGCTGCGACCTGCCGGAAGCGGCGTACCCTCTGGGCCGGCGGGTCCACGGCTTCGCGCCGGAGAGCGGCGAGTACGACGCCCCATGGTCGGGAGAGGACAGGGAATGAGCCGGATCGTCACCGTCGCAGCCGCCCAGCTCGGCCCCATCGCCCGCGACGAGCCGCGTGCGAATGTGGTCCAGCGCATGACCCGCCTGATGCGCGAGGCGGCAGCGCGCGGCGCCGACCTCGTGGTCTATCCGGAGCTCGCGCTGACCACGTTCTTCCCGCGCTGGCTGCTGGGCGATGCCGAGGTGGATGCGTTCTTCGAGGCGGAGATGCCCGGCCCCGAGACCCGGTCGCTCTTCGAGGAGGCCGCCTCCCTCGGGATCGCCTTTCACCTCGGCTACGCGGAGCTTGCACGGGAGGGCGGGAAACCCCGCCGCTTCAACACGGCCATCCTGGTCGACAATGCGGGTGCGATCGTCGGCAAGTATCGCAAGGTCCACCTGCCCGGCCACGCCGAGCATGAGGCCGAGCGCGAGTTCCAGCACCTGGAGAAGCGCTATTTCGAGGTGGGCAACCTCGGCTTCCCGGTGTGGGAGGCGCTCGGCGGCCGCGTCGGCATGCTGATCTGCAACGACCGGCGCTGGCCCGAGGCCTTCCGCGTGCTCGGCCTGCAAGGCGTGGAGCTGGTGCTGATCGGCTACAACACGCCCGCGCTCAACGGCCTCGCCTTCGAGCCGCCGCACCGGCGGGCCTTCCACAACCACCTCTCCATGCAGGCCGGCGCCTATCAGAACGGGACCTGGGTGGTCGGCGTCGCCAAGGCCGGGCGGGAGGAAGGCGTCGACATGCTGGGCGGCAGCGCGATCGTCTCGCCCAACGGCGAGATCGTGGCGCAGGCCCGCTCGGTCGATGACGAGGTCGTCGCCGCCGCCTGCGACCTCGACGACGGCGCCTTCCTCAAGTCGAGCACCTTCGACTTCGGGGCCCACCGGCGCACCGAGCATTACGGCCTGATCGTCGAGACCACGGGCCTCGTGCCGCCACGCGGGAAGGCGCCGTGAGCGCCCGCATTCTCGTCATCAACCCGAACAGCAGCAGCACGGTAACGGACGATATCGCCCGCGCGCTCAAGGGCTTTCGCTTCGACGGCGGGCCCGTCATCGACTGCATGACGCTCAAGGAGGGCCCGCCCGGCATCGAGACCCAACGCCATGTGGACGAGGTGGTGGCGCCGCTCTGCCGTGCGATCGAGCGGGAGCAGGCGGATGCCTTCGTCGTCGCCTGCTTCTCCGACCCCGGCCTTCACGCGGCGCGGGAGGCGACGCGCGCGCCGGTCTTCGGCATCGCCCAATGCGGCATGTTGGCGGCGCTCGCCCGTGGCGAGCGCTTCGGCATCGTCGCCATCCTTGAAACGTCGATCCCGCGTCACCGGCGTTACGTCGCCTCGCTCGGCTTGAGCGACCGCATGGCCGGCGAGCGCGCCATCGGCCTCGGGGTCACGGAGCTTGCAGAGGAGCACATCGTCGCAGCCCGCATGACCGAAGCGGCGGAGCGGCTGCAGGACGAGGACGGCGCGGACGTGATCGTCCTCGGCTGCGCCGGCATGGCGCGCTACCGGGCGCCGCTCGAGGCGCACCTCGGCTGCCCCGTCATCGACCCCTCGCAGGCCGCGGTCGGCATGGCGCTCGCCATGCTCCGCAGCCGGGGACCTAGCTGCGCGCGCTGACCTGGGAGGGCTATACCGACCCGAGCGGGATCGAGGTCTTCACCGAGCAGACGGGATGCACCTTGGTGCCCACCTACGTCGGTTCCAACGACGAGATCACCGCGAAGATGGCGGCGGGCGGCGGCGGCTACGACCTCATCTCGCCGGCGGTCGACAATGCCCAGCTGATGGTCGGCATGGGCGTGCTCGAGCCCCTCGACCCGGCCCGCCTCGAGCACTTCGACGAGATCTATGCCTCCTTCCGCGATCATCCGGGTGTGCAGTCTGACGGCCAAGTCTGGTCCATGCCGATGGCTTGGGGCTCGATCCCGCTCATGTACCGCACCGACAAGTTCGATACCCCGCCGACCTCGGCTGCGGTGCTGTTCGACCCGCAATACGAGGGCAAGATCGGCATCCAGAACGTCAAGAGCAGCATGTACCTGACCGCCCGCCTCATGTATGGCGCCGACTTCGACGTCTACGATATGACCGACGAGCAGCTCGACGCGGTCAAGCAGAAGATGATCGAGCAGAAGCCGCTGGTGCGGAAGTACTGGTCTTCGGCCGGCGAGCTGATCGAGCTCTACGCCAACGGCGAGATCTGGGTCTCCGAAACCTGGGGCGGCTACCAGGTGAGCGAGCTGAAGAAGATGGATATTCCCGTCGCCGAGCTGCTGCCGGTGGAGAAGGCCGACGGCTGGCAGGACGTCTGGAACATCGTAAAGGGCAGCGAGAACGTCGACTGCGCGTATCAGTGGATCAACTTCATCTCAGGTCCCGACGGCCAGTGCGGCATGGTGCGGGTCGCCGGCTACTCCGCCGCGAACCCGGCCGCCGTGCAGGAGTGCCTGACCGACGAGGTGAAGCGCGACCTCCACCTCGACGACCTCGACTACGCCGAGGGGCTCGACTTCTGGAAGCTGCCGCCACGCATCGGCAAGTATGTCGAGACCTGGAACGAGATTTTGGCAGCCGAATAGCTGTCGCTGCCGCCTAGAGCGAGTCCGTCTTTGACGGACTCGCGACAGGCCGCGACCGCGGCCCGCCGCTTCCGCGGCGCCCTCGCGGAGGCGCCGGCCGCAGGCCGGCTGCCGTGAGCGACAAAATTGGCGGCAAGCATGGACCGGAGCACCGTGTCGCAGGTTGTGGGCGACGCGGTGCTCCGTATCTTTTGAGCAAACGCGGATGAGCGCCCTCGTCTCGCTGCCCCGAAGGACGCCGACGGACGAGATTCTGGAGGTTCTCGCGCGGGACGGGTGCGTGATCCTGGAGAACCTCGCCGACGCGGCGACCGTGGACGCCGTCGCCACCGACCTGGCACCGGACATCGCACGCACGCCCACCGGGACCGGCGAGTTCGTGGGCCACAAGACCAGGCGCACGCACACGGTCCTGGTCAATTCCCCCACCGCGGGCGCGCTCGCCCTCCATCCGGCGATCGAAGCCCTCAACGATGCGGTGCTCGGACCCTATTGTGCCCGCTATCAGCTTTCTTCCGCTGCGGCCATCGCCATCGGTCCGGAGGAGACGCGGCAGGAGCTGCATCGGGACGATCTGGTCTATCCCCTCGCCCATCCGAGCGAGCGGCAGAGCGTTGTCACGGTCATCTGGGCGCTTACGGATTTCACCGCGGCGAATGGGGCGACGCTGGTCGTGCCGGGCAGCCATCGCTGGGACGACGAGCGCAAGCCGACGCTGGCGGAGGCCTTGCCGGCCGCGATGCCGCGTGGCTCGGCCGTCTACATCCTGGGCTCCGCCTATCACGCGGGCGGGGCCAACCGCGCCGAGGATGTGCGCATCGGCCTCCTCTACGGCTACTGCCTCGGCTGGCTGCGGCAGGAGCAGAACCAGTACCTCGCGGTGCCGCCGGACATCGCGCGAACCCTGCCCGAGGCGCTGCAGCGGCTCATCGGCTACGCCGTGCACGAGCCCTTCCTGGGCTGGCACGACCTGCAGGACCCGATCGAGCTCCTGCGCGGCTACGAGGACCAGAGCGCCGGCGCGCGCGACCTGATCCCGGAAGGGCAGGCTGCGGCGGTACAGGGAGAGCGGGTCAAGCGCTCCTAAAATCACTTGTTGACATCGCATACAATATCATATCATATACGATGCGATTTGTGTTGGACACCAACGTCGTGGTCGCCGGTCTGCGCAGCCCGAGCGGCGCCTCCGCAGCGCTGATCGACCATGCCTTGAGTGAAAGGTTCACGCTCCTGCTGTCCGTGGCCCTGGCGTTGGAATACGAGGCGATCTGCCGCGATCCTGCGCAGCGGATCGTGTCGGGATTGAGCGATGAGGAGGTATCGACCATCGTCTCGGCGCTTTGTGCGGTGTGCGAACCGGTTCATGCGCGGTATTTGTGGCGCCCCCAGCTCCGCGACCCCGCCGACGAGATGGTCCTCGAAGCCGCCGTGAACGGCAGGGCCGACGCTCTGGTGACGTTCAACCGGCGGGATTTTGGGGACGCACCGGCGCAATTCGGGGTGGCGCTGCAATCGCCCCAGGAGGCATTGAGGAGGCTCGCATGGTGAAGAAGGAGACCAGCACCTATCCGCTGCGGCTGCCCAAGTCGCTAAAGGAGGCCGCCGCGCAGATCGCCCGGGAAGACGGCACGAGCATCAACCAGTTCGTGGCGACGGCTGTCGCCGAGAAGGTTTCCGCCATGAGGACGGCCGAATTCTTCGCCGCGCGAAGCGCCGAAGCCGACATCGAGGCGGCCCGCTGCCTGCTGCGCAGGGACGGCGGCGAGCCGCCGGACCCCGAGGACCGCTTGCCGTAGACGCTGCGGGAGCGGGGCGCTACCGCTCCCGCCGCCTCTCTGCCGGCTGGATCAGGATCACGGTCGAGACCACGATCAGGATGATCGAGACGGCGATGATCACCGTGCCGATGGCGTTGATCTCCGGTGTGATACCGCGGCGAATGGCGGACCAGATGTACATCGGCAGCGTGTTGTCGCGGCCGGTGAGGAAGAAGGTCACCGGTATCTCGTCGAAGGAGAGCGTGAAGACCAGCAGCGAGGAGCCGATGATGGAGGTCCGGATGTTGGGCAGCGTGACCTTCCAGAACGTCCTGAGCGGGGTCACGCCGAGGTCGGCCGAGGCCTCGATGATGCGCCGGTCGAAGCGTTCGAGCCTGGCATAGACGCTGGTGATGACAATGGCGGCGAAGGCAGTGCCGTGGCCGACGATCACCGTGGTGAGACTCAGCTCGATGCCGAGCTGCGAGAAGAAGCTCAGCATCGAGACGCCCGTGATGATGCCCGGCAGTGTGATCGGAAGGATCACGAGGCGGCGGAACACGGTCTTGCCGGGGAAGTCGTAGCGGCTCAGCGCCAGTGCCGTCGGAATGCCGATCACGAGGCAGATCGCGAGCGCGCAGACCGCCACGATCAGGCTGTTCCCCACCGCCGCCAGCAGCTGCGGGTTGGTGAAGGCCTTGACGTACCACTGCAGCGTCCAATCGCCGAAGGGCACCGGCGGCAGCGGCATCTGATGCAGCCCGGTCTCGAGCTGGCGGCGCACGATGAGCAGCCGCTCGGCCCCGATATCGATGGCGAGCCTGACCGAATCGCCGTGGAAGAAGACATCGCGAAGCTGGCCGGAGAGGCTGTTGAAACCGGCCGGAAGCGCGCGCCCGTCGCCGAGCGCTACCTTCTCGGGCCGGATCGAGAGCGTGACCCGGGCGCCCACCGCCGGCGCGGCACCCTGGAGCGCGACGCGGATATCGGCTGTGCCGCAGCTCACCTGCAGGGTGCCGTCTGCCATCCCGGTCACGATGCCTGCGACCATGTTGGAGGTGCCCAGAAAGTTCGCGACATAGGGCGTCTCGGGCCGGTCGTAGAGGTCGGTCGGCGATCCCGCCTGCACGATGCGGCCGGCATCCATCACCACGATGCGGTCGGACATCACCAGCGCCTCGGTCTGGTCGTGGGTGACCATCATGAAAGTAAGGCCGATCTGGTCGTGCAGGCGCTTCAACTCCAGCTGCATCGATTCACGGAGCTTGGCGTCGAGCGCCGACAACGGCTCGTCGAGCAGCAGGATCTTCGGTCGCCGGATTAGGGCACGGGCGAGCGCCACGCGCTGCTTCTGGCCGATGGAGAGCTCCGCCGGCCTGCGGTCGGCCTTGTCGAGCAGCTCGATCGTGTGGAGCGCGTCCTCCACCTCGCGCGCCGCCTCGCGCCGCTTCATGCCGGCGATGGTGAGGCCGTAGCCGATGTTCTGCGCGACCGTGAGATGCGGGAAGAGCGCGAAGTCCTGAAACATCATGTTGACCGGTCGCCGATAAGGCGGAAGGTCGGTCACGTCGCGCCCGTCGAGCACGATGCGGCCCGCATCGGGAAACTCGAAGCCGCCCACCATGCGGAGCGTCGTCGTCTTGCCGCAGCCGGAGGGCCCGAGGACGGTCAGGAACTCGCCTTCCTCGACGGCGAGCGTCACATCGTCCACGGCGCGCACGCCGCCGCGGAACGTCTTCGTGACGTTTTGGATTTCGAGGATGGCAGCCATCGCGCGCCGCATCGTTTCGTGGGCAGGCGGAGCATACGCCAGAACGGGCGCGGCCTGAATTCGGGCCGGGGTGCCGTTCACGGGTCAGGCGGCGGCCTCTACACTTCCGCCAAACGCAGCCGGCATGGGGAGGCTCCGTGGCTAGTCGCTGGAACGACGGCCGCAGATTCGAAGGGCGGGTCGCCATCGTGACCGGTGCGAGCGGAGCGCTGGGCGGCGCCTCTGCCCGCGCGCTGGCCCGTGAGGGGGCGAGCGTGGCGCTGGCCTATCGCAGTGGCGCCGATGCGGCCGCCCAGGCCGTCGACGAGATCGCGGCCGGCGGCGGCACGGCTTACGCCGCCCCTCTCGACATTACCGATGAGCGCTCGGTGCAGGCCTTCGTCGACGACGCGGTGGCGCGCTACGGCGGCATCGACGTGCTGATCAACGCGGCGGGCCGGATCGACGCGGCGGACGCCGTCCGCTTTGCCGACACCGAGCCTGAGGCCTGGGATGCGCTCTTCGCGGTGGATGTGAAAGGCACGTTCCTCATGTGCCGCGCCGTCGTGCCGCACATGGAGGCGCGCGGCAGCGGCGCCATCGTCAATTTCGCGGGCTCGTACGGCAACGGCGTGAACCAGGAGAACATGGTGAACTCCGTCGCCGTCTCCTACTGCGCGGCCAAGGGCGCGGTGCGCGGCTTCACCGCCTCGCTCGCGCGCGACCTAGCACCGCGCATCCGGGTCAACGCCGTCTCGCCGGGGCCGATCCAGGCCAACTGGGATGCCGACTGGGGCATCCCAGCCGAGCATATCGAGGAAGCCGTCAACATGACCCAGCTGAAGCGCATGGGTATGCCGCAGGAGATCGCGGAGACCGTGCTCTTCCTCGCCTCGGACGGTGCCGGCTACATCACCGGCCAGATGGTGCTCGCCGACGGCGGCTGGACACTGGCGGGTTAGGGAGAGCAGCAGTGTCACTGGAAGCGATCGATCTTGCCGCATTGATCCCCGCCGATCTGCCGGACGGCCGCGAGGCGGTCGCGGAAGGCCGTGCGTTGGGGCCGACCATCGAGCGCTCGACCTCGCTCTATTGCGAAGAGAAAGGCGTGGGCTCAGAGCGCGAGTGGCGCGAGAAGGCGCGGGCTGAGGGCATCCCGTGCACCTGCATGAATATCGGCCTCGCCACGTGGGACGACACCCGAGAGGCCATGGGCCTTATTTACGAAGACGCGCTCTCGCGCGGCGTGCGCCCGCCGGACCGCTTCAACCTGCTCGCCGAGCGGCGCATGGGGTTGCCGAAGGAGCTTCGCGCCCAGGCCCCGCAGGAGACGGGCCCCGTTCTCTGGACCGATCGGCACTGGTGGGAGATGACCCACACCGTGCCGATCCAGCCGGAGGCGGCCGACAACATGATCGGCGGGCCGGGCTCGGTCGACAATGTGGTGAACGTGCTCCAGGTCGGCATCACCTGCATCGGGGTGCTCAGCCAGTATTCCTGGCGCTGGCCCTACTGGGACGACGAGACGGCGCAACTGATGGCGGTGCTCAAGGCGGGCGGCGTGCTGGCATCGCTCCGCGACCAGGGGGTCGTGTTCGATTCCTATCTGGAGGACGGCTATCCCGGCGTCTTCCACGACTACGCGAGCTACGTCGGCTGGGCGATGCTGGAGCGCTACGTCGCCGAAGATTTGATCGGCGCCGCCTATTCGAGCTCCTGGGGCGGTCTCACGCAGAACCCGATCATCAAGTCGGCGGTGACGCTCGCGCTGGACGCGGTGAACCCGAACCGCGTGCCGACCTCGTTCATTCAGGGCGACACGATCGGGTATTCGCGCGATTTCGACAGCAACATGGCCGTTCTCGTCAACGACCTGATGATGAAGATGACGGACCTGCGTTACCGGCTGGGCGGCGCGCCCATCGCCGTGCCGGTGACCGAGGTCGAGCGCATTCCCACCTGGCAGGAGGTCGCCACCGTCCAGACGGTGAGCCGCAAGTGCGAAGACTACCTGCCGATGATGGAGCCCTATGTGGACTGGGGCAAGATCGAGGCGCTCCGCGATCAGCTTGTGGCAGGCGGAAAGCGCTTCTTCCGGAACGCGCTGGATGCCATGGCGGAGATGGGCGTCGACGTGCAGGATCCCGCGCCCGTTCTGCTCCTGCTCAAGCGGCTCGGGCCTGAGACCTGCGAGGCGCTGTTCGGCGCCGGCGCGCGCGATGACTCGTATCTGCGTGGCCGCAGCCCGATCCTGGAGACCGATCTGGTCCGCGAGACCATGAAGCAGCGGGAGGCGCTTCTCGCCGGCCTCGCCGCGCGCGGCCCGGCCGATGGGTTGAAGGCGAAGACCGTCGTGGTTGCCTCCACCGACGTCCATGAGTTCGCGAAGTTCCTGCTCACTTCCACCCTCGATGCCGCCGGAAGCAACGTCATCGATTGCGGCATCAATCGCGATCCCGAAGACATCGTGAAGGTCGCGGTCGAGACCGCCGCCGACGCCGTCGTCATAACGACGCACAACGGCGTCGCCCGCAGCTACGGAACCAAGCTGATCGACGAGATGCGAGCCGCGCGGCTGGATGCGCTCGTCTTCATGGGCGGCGTGCTGAACGAGGATATCGAAGGCTCCGACGTTCCGGTCGATGTGCGCCAGGATCTCGGCAATCTCGGCATTCGCACGCCGGGCTCGATCGACGACCTGCTCGCCACGATGGAAGCCGAGTGCGGCGCGAAACCGTGAATGCGATTGCGCTCGTCGATTTCGGAAGCACATTCACAAAGCTGACGATTACCGAAGCCGGGACGGGGCGCCTTCTGGCTGCGGCGCAAGCGCCGACGACCGTCGAGACAGACGTGATGGAGGGCTATCGCGAAGCCCTCGACCGCGCCCTTGGCCAGGTTCCCGGCAAGCCCAAGATCGTCCGCCGGCTCGCGGCGTCGAGCGCCGGCGGCGGCTTGCGGGTCGCGGCGATCGGCCTCGTGCCCGAATATACCGAGGCGGCGGCGCGGCAGGCCGCGCTCAACGCCGGCGCACGCATCGTGCTGCAGCTCCCAGGCCGGCTCGACGAGCGCGCCGTGACTGCGCTCGAAGAGGCGCAGCCCGAGATCGTTCTGTTCTCCGGCGGGACCGACGGCGGGCAGCGCGCGCAGGTCCTGGAGAATGCGGAGGCTGTATCCGCTGCTCGCATCGAGAGCCGCATCGTCGTTGCCTGCAACCGCGATGTGGCCGCCGCCGTCGCCGACATGCTGGCACCGACCAAGCGCGTCAGGACCGTCGCCAACGTGCTGCCGGCTATCGGCCGCCTCGACATCGAGCCCGCGCGCGCCGCGATCCACGACGAATTCATCCGCCATGTCATTCGCGGCAAGGGCCTGAGCCACGCCCAAGAATTCCACGAGGCCGTTATCATGCCGACGCCCGAGGCGGTGCTGCGTGCGACACGGCTTCTGGCCACGGGCGGCGACGGGGCGAGGGCCGCCGATGTCGTCGTGGTCGACCTCGGCGGGGCGACCACTGACGTTCACGCCGCCATCGCGCCTAAGCCTGCACCTGTCGGGATACGCACGGCCGGCCTGCCGGCGCTCCCCCTCCGGCGCACCGTGGAGGGCGATCTCGGCATGCGCTGGAGCGCCCCCGGCGTTCTGGACGCGGACGGAGACTGGCTCGAGGCGGAAGGCCGTGCTGCCGGAAACACGCCCGAGCAGCTTGGGCACGCCTGCGCCCGGCGCCAGCGGCAGCCGGATTATTTGCCGGACGGCCCTGACGAGGACCGCATCGACCGGGCGCTGGCGACCGCCTGCGTGACCCACGCGCTCCGGCGTCATTGCGGATTCCTCAGCACCGTCTATCTCCCCGGCCAGGGCACGGACTTCGTGCAGCGGGGCGCCGACCTTCGCGACGTCCCGCTCGTGATCGGCACCGGCGGCATGCTCGGCCGCCATGCGGATGGCGAAGCCGTGCTTCGCGACGCGCTCGAACGCCGGGCACCGGGCTCGCTGACGCCGCGGGCGCCTGCGCTTGCCCTCGACCGGCGCTATGTGCTCGCAGCCGCCGGCCTGCTCTCCACCGTGGACGAGAACGGCGCGCGCGCGCTGCTCGAAGATCAGAGGTTGATGATCCAGCTTCCTCGCGAGCGGAGCGTCGTGAGGGCAGGGAACAGCACGCGTTAAGCCGAATAAATATCGAGTGAGATATTTCGCAATGCCTAATTTGTCATGCTCGGCGAATTGACCGTTGCCCCCTTATGCTGGCAGCATATATGAGGCGACTCAGACGGTACATCCTGTACGAGGACGCAGGACGTTTGACGGGAAGATGACGGCGGCGACAAAGCCCGCGGAGCAGACCACGGCCGACTCCGCGCCTCCGGCACGCCCGGATGTGCCGGAGCTGCCGGACATGTCCGGCAGCTATGATCGCTATATCTCCTCGGGTCTCTACGACCGGCGCTACCCCCGCCCGAACGGGCGCACGCTGCGGAAAATGAAGCGGTGCCTACCCGCCGGTGGGCGGTTTCTCGATGTCGGCGCAGGCACAGGGCGCTACACCCTGCCGCTCCTGCAAATGACCGGGACAAGCTGCGTGGCCCTCGACATCTGTCCTGTCGCCCGCACGACATTGGCGGAGCGTCTCGGCGAGTTCGTGCGCGCCGAAAGGCTGGTTATTCGGGGAGAGGACGCGGACGCGCTGGCTGCCGATCATCCGCAAGCCTTCGACCTCGGGCTGCTGGCCTTTGGGGTGCTCGCGCACGTCGCCGGGCGCGCGGAGAGGCTGCGCCTGCTGCGAGCCATCCGCTCGATGCTGAAGGCGGACGGCACCCTGATCCTCAGCGTGCCCCACGCGAGGCGTCGGTTTCGCGCAGAACAGCGCACCTCAGCCCCTCTGGTTGACGCGGGCAAACTCGAGCCCCGCGACATCCTCTACAAGCGCGGCGAGGACAATGGCGAAATCCAGCTGTTCTATCACCTCTATACGCTTGCCGAGGTGCGAGAAGACCTTGCAGAGGCGGGCTTCCGGATCACAAACGTTGGGGCCGAGAGCCTGCTGTCGGAGAGGACCGTCGTCAGCGATCCATTGACCGGCTGGCTAGACGCTATGGCCTGCAGTATCGCGCCCGCGTCACTCGGCTACGACTTGCTGGCCGTCGCCAAACTGCAGACCTCAGGTATTCCCTGATCGCGCCCGGGCGGCGCACCGCGAGGAGCGAACGGCCTGTCTCCTCGCGAACGGCGGTCGCGATTCAAGCCAAGCCATAAGCTCTCGTTATTCAAGAGCTACGAAAACGGTATTGGCAATTATGCATGGTCAGCGCCATGTCATACACTGTCGGGTATGGCCCGGGCCGTGCCCGATCGGTTTCCACCGGTCAGCGTCACGCTCTGGCGTTATGGGAAATCGGACCGCCCCGTCGCGGCCTCGCCGTGTCGGAGGTTATGGCCGGGCCGGGGCGGGTACGGATCCCTCCCTGTCCGTCGCGCCCGCCCCTTCGCCGCCGGCGTCGGCTCTTGCCGGCGCCGGCGGTCAGCCTTTTTCAGCTCTCCGCGCCGGGCCGGAGCGCCGGCATGGGATCGCTCAGAAACGCCGGCACGTGATCGCCGAGACCGGTGACACGCTCGCCCTCGCGGGGCGGCGCGCCCTGTTTGGCTGGCTTGCGAGCGTGACGACACTCACTTGCCTCGGCGGCTTCTGCGCCGCGCGACCGCTCCCGCTTGGGCCTGCTCTCGGCGGCGTCCGCGCCGCGCGACCGCTCCCGCTTGGGCTTGCTCTCGGCGGCGTCCGCACCGCGCGACCGCTTGGGCGCGGGCCGCTTCTCGGCCGACGGCGGCTCCTCGCGGCGCCTGCTGCGTCCGCGACGCGGGCGTGCGCGTTCGCGAGAGGCGGCATCGAGCGCAGCCGGTTCCCCGTCAGGCGTCGTGAGCGGGATCGCGCAGTTGACGAGCGCGGCGATGGCATCCACCGCCTCGGCTTCCTCGTGCGTGACGAGCGTGATCGCCCGCCCCTCGCGACCGGCCCGGCCAGTACGGCCGATGCGGTGGACATAGTCCTCGGGATTATACGGCACGTCGAAATTAATGACGTGGGAAACGGCCTCGATGTCGAGGCCGCGCCCGGCCACATCGCTGCAGACGAGGAAATTGACCTCGCCGCCCTTGAACGCCGCCAGCGTCTCGGTCCGGCGGTGCTGAACCATGTCGCCGTGCAGCGCGCGGACATTCAGGCCGTGGCGGCCGAGCGAGGCGCTGACGATATCGACGTCCTTCTTACGGTTGCAAAAGATCAGCGCGCTCTGCACCGCCTCGTCTCGGAGCAGATCACGCAGCACAGCGCGTTTCTCCGCCGGATCGAGCAGGATCATCGTGTGGCTCACGGTGCCTGCCACCGTGGCCGGCGGAGAGACGCTCACTTCCTTGGGGTTGATCAGGAACTCCTTGCCGAGCCTCTTGATCTCGGGCCCGAGCGTGGCCGAGAACATCAGCGTCTGGCGGATACGCGGCAGGGTCTGGACGATGCGCTCGACATCGGGGATGAAGCCCATGTCGAGCATGCGGTCGGCCTCGTCGATCACCAGCACCTTGACGCCGCCCAGCATGATCCGCCCGCGCTCGAACATGTCGATCAGGCGGCCGGGAGTCGCGATCAGAATATCCGGGTCCTTGCCGAGCGCGGCCTCCTGAAGCGAGAAGCCCTCGCCTCCGATCAAGAGAGCCTGGCGCAGGCTGTGGTTGGTGCCGTAACCGGCGAAGTTATCGGCAATCTGTTGCGCGAGCTCCCGCGTCGGCGCCAGGATCAGGCAGCGCGGCATGCGGGGCTTGCTCGTACCAGAGCTCAAAATGTCGATGATCGGCAGTGCATAGGACGCGGTCTTGCCCGTGCCGGTCTGGGCGCAGCCCAGCACGTCGACGCCCCGCAGGACGAGCGGGATGGCCTTTTGCTGGATCGGCGTCGGCGCCTCGTAGCCGGCCTCGGCAACGGCGGCGAGCAGCGGCTCGCTCAAGCCGAGATCCGCGAATACCTCATTAAATTGCACTAGATTTCCTCCATCGCGGCGCTCACGCCGCACCCTGCGAGCCTTCGTGCGACAGCGAGGCCAAGGCGCCGGGATGGCACCCAGCCGCATATCGCGGGCCAATGACGTGACGCAGGATTTGCTCCTTCACCGGCGGGGCGGCCGCAGAGCGGCCAGCGGAAAACCCGCCGTCGGACCCTAAGCGGGACGCGCGTGCGACGCGGCGTCCTCGGTCCGCGTTCCTCGTACTCTTGCCAAGGGCCAGCGTCAATCGCCATCTGCTCGGGACGGAAGGATGCGCGCGTCCCGCGCACCCTTTTCGGTCGGAAATGTGTCAACGGGATTGCGACTTGTGCGGGCACGCCGATGGCGTACTATCGCGGCGCACAGGGCACGGTGCAGGCGGGCGTAGCTCAGGGGTAGAGCACAACCTTGCCAAGGTTGGGGTCGTGGGTTCGAATCCCATCGCCCGCTCCAGCGCCCGGCCCGCGTGTCTTGCCATTCGCCGAGAGACGCCTGCGGCGCGCCGAGGAGAAATCCGAAATGCGCGCAACATCGACCGCAACTCATATCCACCCAACGGGACGCCGCCCGTGACTGCGCTCGTCACCCACCGGGGCGGCTGCCATTGCGGCGCTGTGCGCTTCAGCTGCGAAGCGCCGGCCGAGATTGAGGTGCAGCACTGCAACTGCTCCATCTGCCGGATGACTGTCTACCGTCATCTGGTGGTGCCGAAGTCACGCTTCAACCTGCTCTCGGGCGCCGACACGTTGACCAGCTACCGCTTCGGCACAGGCGTGGCGGAGCATCTCTTCTGTGCGGTCTGCGGCGTAAAGTCCTTTTACTCGCCGCGCTCAGCGCCGGATTCATACAGCGTCAACGCACTTTGCCTCGATCCGGGCACCGTGACGGACATGACGGTGGTCGCGTTGGATGGCGCCAGCTGGGACCTCGACGACCCGGGCCCCGTGCCGCGAAGGTACCCTCAAACGGAGACGTGAGCGGCGGGCGGGCCGTCTCTAAATCGTCATGTGCTTGCGCACGATATCGTCGGTCAACGCGTCGATCTCGCCGCTCGCTGCGACCTCGCCTTTCTCGATAACGCAGAAGTGCTGGGACGCCGCCCGCGCGAATTTCACATTCTGCTCCACAAGAACGATCGTCAGTCCGACCTGTTTGTTGAGCCGCTGAATCGTGTTCTCGATCTGCTCGACAATGTTGGGCTGAATGCCCTCCGTGGGCTCATCGAGCAGCAGGATGCGGGGCTCGGACGCCAGCGCCCGTGCGATCGCCAACTGCTGTTGCTGACCGCCCGATAACAGTCCCGCTCTGCGGCCGAGGTTGTCGCGCAAATAGGGGAACAAGTCCCTGACCAGATCGGGCACCAGCCGCCTGCGGTCGGTGCGCGCGTAACATCCCATCAGAATGTTGTCGCGAATCGAAAAATCGGGAATGAGCTCCCGTCCCTGGGGCACGTAACCGATCCCGGCGCGGGCGCGAAGATAGGTCGGCCTGCCGGTGATATCCTTGCCGTCCAACGTGATTGTGCCGCGGGTGCGAACCTCAAGACCCAGAATGCTCTTGAGCAGCGTTGTCTTGCCGACGCCGTTCCGCCCCAAAATACTGACGATTTCGCCACCCTGAACCGAAAAGTCGATATCGCGCAAGACGTGGCTCGCGCCGTAGTAGGCATCCATTTGTGAAAGTTCAAGCATGGGTGATGCCGCCGCTGCCTAGATAAGCATCGATCACTGCCCGGTCATTTTCGATTTGCTCGACCGTCCCCTCCGCGAGTTTCTTTCCCAAATGCATGACGGTAATGACCTCGCAAATGGACCGTACGAAGGTCATGTCATGCTCGACGACAATGATGGAATGTTCGCTCTTGAGGCCGTTGATGATCTCGGAGGTCTTCTCCGTCTCGAGGGCCGTCATGCCCGCCGTAGGCTCGTCCAGCAGCACCAGTTTGGGCGATTGCACCAATACCATGCCGAGTTCGAGCCATTGGGATTGCCCGTGGGACAGGCTGCCGGCCAACGTGCCGCTCTCATCCGCAAGGCTGGTGAGCTCCATCGCGCGTTCGATGTGGAGGTTGCGCTGGTGCGGCTTCGCGCTCACCGAGAGGTTCCGCCATACCGACAGGCTGCGGGTATGGGCCACCTCGAAGTTTTCGCGCACCGTCAGGTCCTTGAATACGCTCGGCACCTGGAATTTCCGGCCGATCCCTCGCCGCGCAATCTTGTGTTCCTGCCCATTGGTAATGTTGTCGCCCAAGAAGGTCACCTTCCCGCCGGTCGACTTGGTGCGGCCGGTGATGAGGTCCATGAGCGTCGTCTTGCCGGCGCCGTTAGCCCCGATCAGGACACGCAGCTCTCCTTCTTCAACGGCCATATCGAAGCCATCCACCGCGCGAAAGCCGCGGAAGTTCACCTCAAGGTTCTCGATCTCTAGAATCGCCGGCATGACGTACCGTTTCCCTCTTCGATCTCCGAACCTTCCAGCACCGGCTCTCGCCTTGCGGGCCTTCGCCTCACCTGACTCGTCGTTCCCTGACCGCTTTGTGGAGCCGTTCCAGCGCCAAGTCCGCCACTGCTTGGATGAAGCCGGCGAGCCCGCGCGGCATTACCAGAACGACGAACAGGAAGATCGCGCCGATGATGAGCTGCCAAGCCTCCACCAGCATTCCCGTTTCGCTGACCGTGGCTTCGACCACGTTCAACAGGATCGCGCCGATGCACGCGCCCAACAGTGACCAGCGGCCGCCGACGGCAGCCCACACCACCATCGAAATACTGAAGCCGATATTCATGTAGGTGGGCGAGGCAAACTCGGCCGCGATCACATAAAGCATGCCGGCCAAGCCCGCGATTGCCGCAGAGATGCAGAAGAAGAACACCTTGTAGATGGCGACGTCGTAACCGAGATAGCGCACGCGCTCTTCGTTGTCACGGATGGCCTGCAGCACCACGCCCACCTTGGTGTTGACCAGCCAGCGTGCGCCGATCAGCACCAGGCAGGTGATGACCGCGATCAGATAATAGGTCTCCACCAGATAGGGGTCGAACTCCAGGCCGCCGACCGTGAACCAGCCGAGATCGGTCAGTCCGTTGAAGCCGTTAATGAGTGGCTGCGCGTCGATAACAAGGAGGCGCACCAATAGGCACAAGGCAAGCGTCAGGATCGCGACATAGACGCCCGCAATCCGGGCGCGGAACATCGCGTAACCCAGCACGAACGCAATGAGCGTGGGCATGACCAACCCCATGGCCACGCCGAACCACTGTTCCTTGAAGGGAATCCAAAGGAACGAACCCTGGTTGATGCAGCAGAGGTCGATGGGCGCGCCCGGTTCCGACGTCCACAGCATGAAGTCGGGAACCGGCTCGTCCGCCGATCCCTGTTGCAGGCTCGTCGGGCTCGCGAGCTTCAACGACATCGCCAACATGTAGGCGCCGAAGCCGAAGAAGAGGCCCTGACCGAGATTGAGGATTCCGGCGTAGCCCCAGGACATGCTGATGGCGATGCCGAGCATGCCGAACACCAGATACTTGGACATCCGGTTGAGCCAGAAGACGTCCATGAAGAGCGGGAGAAGCATGACGACGACAATGAACAAACCGTACGCGGCGAGCTGCAGGTTGTTCCGGGTCAAGAGCTGCATCGTCAACGCCCCCGGCGGGAGAACAAGCCCTGGGGCCGCAGGATGATGACAACGATGATGACACCGAACACGATTGCCCGCGCGAGGACGTCATTCAGCAGGCTCGCGACCCAGCCCTGGACCTCGCCCAGGATCACGGCCGAGCCGAGCGTGCCGAAGAGGCTGCCGACGCCGCCCATGACCACGACCAGGAAGCCGTCGATCACGAACGGCGTTCCCATGCTGGGCGAGACCGTCTTGAAGCCGGCCAGCATCACGCCGGCCGCGCCGGCCAGGGCGGAGCCATAGGCGAAGGTCCACGCGTTGATCTTCTTGTCGTCGATGCCGCAGCAGGACGCGATGCCCCGATTGCGCGACACCGCGCGCAACTGCATGCCAAAAGAGGTATGGAAGATCAGCCACCAGGTCAGAATGAAGAGTCCGATCGTGAGGACGATGATGAAGCTCCGGTACGGCTGGACCAAGAAATCGCCGACCATGAATGTTTCCCGGAAGAACGAGGGGACCGGGACATTCTGCAGACCCGGCCCCAGACCATCGATGTGCAATCCCGCGAACGCGGCGCCGAATTCGAGGCGAATGGCCTGCTGGATGATGATCGCAAGCGCCCATGTCGCGAGCAACGTATCCAACAGGCGGCCGTACAGTCTTCGCACCACAAAGCGCTCGATGGCGTAGCCGAATGCACCGGTAACGACGAAGGCGACCGGGATGCACAGGAGAAAATGCAGGCCGAAATGGGTTTGGCAGAGAACGGTGACGTAGGCGCCGATCATGACGAGCTCGCCATGCGCCATATTGATGACACCCATGGTGCCGTAGGTGATGGCGAGCCCGAGTGCGACCAACAGCAGAATGGACGAAAGACTAAGTCCGATGAAAATTACGTCGGCCATTCTATGTGAGCCGTTTCGGTTCGGACGATGCGTGACTCCAGCCTGACGGGAGCCGGCGTGAAGACGCCGGCCCCCGCTCCGTCAACGGTTAGGTCTTCAGCTTGCTGGAATCCAGGCCCGCTTGCGTGCAGAAGAGATTGTCGGGCGCTTCCCCATACGCCGAGTAGGGGAGCGGAATCAGCGGCTCCTTGTACTCGTCGACAATCTCGGCCTGGCCGTCGGAGCGCCACAACCCGATACGCGGTGTCAGCCAGCAATGCAGGTTCTCGGGCTCGATTCTCACGCGCCCTTCCGGTGCATCGACCTCTTGTCCCTTGGCCGCTTCGCGAACCGAGAGAGGATCGACCTCGCCTGCCTTCTCCACCGACTGCGCCCACAGGAATACCTGGAAATAGGCGCATTCCATGGCGTGATAGGTGACGGTATCGGCGCCCATCGTCCGCTTGACGTCTTCCACGAACTGCTCGTTTTCCGGGTTGCTCACCGACTGGAAATAGGGGAAGGAAGTGACACTGCCAGCAGCGTAATCGGGCCCCATCGCCTGCACTTCGATTTCCGAGCATACGGTGGCAAAGATCGGGAACTTGTCGTAGCTCAGACCCTGATTGATGAACTCGCGGCGGAAGGCGACGATCGAGTCGCCGACGACATTGGAGTAGACGCAGTCGCACTCGCCGCTTTCCCACATGGTCTTCATCTTGTTGACCATGGAGCCCCATTCGCTGTGACCGAGTTCAAGGTACTCGTCGGCCACCCAGGAGCCGCCTTCTCTCTCCACCAGGATCTTGCACACCTTCGCCATTTCACGCGGGTAGATGTAGTTCGACCCGACGATGAAGAACTTGTTGTAGCCCTGGTTTGTAATCCAAGGAACGAAGTTCTCTTGTTGCTGGTTGGGAACAGCGCCCGTGTATATGACGTTCTTCGAGCACTCGAACCCTTCGTAGAAGGTGGGATACCAATACAGATTCTTGCGTTTCTCGAACACCGGCAATACCGCCTTGCGGCTCGCCGAGGTGTAGGAACCAAAGACGGACGGCACCCGGTCCCGCACAACGAGCTTGTTGGCCTTCTCGTTGAACGTGCGAGGGTCGGAAGCCGGGTCTTCGATGATCGGCACCACCTGCTTGCCGAGTACGCCACCGCGCGCATTGATTTGGTCGATGGCCATCTCGGTAACTTTACTCAACTGTTTCTCAACGATCGCCGTCGTACCCGTCAGCGAGTAAAGAACGCCGACCTCGATCTCGTCGTCGTCGGCCCAGGCGTACTGATAGTCCTTCACCCAGACATGCGGGAACGTGGTTAGCCCAGCGGCACCGAGTGCGATACCCGATTTCTTCAAGAAGTCGCGACGTTTCATAGCTCCCTCCTCCCCCTGATTTGTGCAAGCACAAAGGGCGATCTACGGTTGTCGTTTGTGTGATTGATGGCTGGCATCTGGCCGGCTTTCAGCGCGGCCGAAAAGGTGGGGTAGACAAACAAAATTGAACGAAGTGGATCCACCTCTTTCTCCCTGGCGGTCTGCGCAGAACTGCCGGTTTCACTCTTGATCCCGAAGCAGAGACCGGGGTGCTTCACGGCATGCCGCCTAGACACGTCGCAAGTATCGTATGGGCGCCCATACCCACCGTCAAGGAGCAGCGGTCCCGTTACACCAGCCCGAATCGATATGTTCGATAGAAGAAGGGTCCCAACGGACCGTCGGACGAAAGGCTCGGGACGGAGGCGACGCGGCCCGTCTCCGGCCAGGGGTCGCTTCTGACGGTTGGGAGAGTGGCCTTACACGCGCTTTATCCGCACCTCGATTGCGTACCAGATCAGGGCTTCGAGGCGAGTGCCATCCAGCCGGTTGATCTCCTGGATGCCGGTGGGCGAGGTGACGTTGATCTCGGTAAGGTAACCGCCGATCACGTCGATCCCGGTGAAGATCAGGCCGCGCTCTCTGAGCGCAGGCCCGATGGCCGCGCAAATCTCGCGATCGCGATCGCTCAGCGTGGTCCTGTCCGGACGGGCGCCGACATGCATGTTGGCGCGCGCCTCACCGGCGGCCGGCACGCGGTTCACGGCGCCGACCGGCTCGCCTTCCACCAGGATGATGCGCTTGTCGCCGGCCCGGACCGCCGGCAGATAGGCCTGGGCGATGATCGGCTCGCGAAAGAACGTGCCGAACATCTCGATCAAGGCGTTGAGGTTCTCGTCCTCGGGCCCAACGTGGAACACGCCCGCGCCGCCGTTGCCGAAGAGCGGTTTGAGGATGATGTCGCCATGCTGAGCGCGGAACTCGACGATCATGTCGCGCTCGGCGGTGATGAGCGTCGGCGGCATCAGCTCCGGAAACCGGGTGACGAAGAGCTTTTCGGGCGCGTTCCGCACATGGACGGGGTCGTTGACCACGAGCGTCTCGGGGTGGATGTGCTCCAGGATGTGGGTGGCCGTGATGTAGGCCATGTCGAAGGGCGGGTCCTGGCGCATCAGGACGACGTCCATGGTGGCCAGATCGACGAACTCTGGCGCGCCGAGGGTGAAATGATCGCCGCTCTTCCGGCGCACCTCGAGGGGGCGCACGGTTGCCACCGCACCGGCCGCCGTCAGCGAGAGCTGTTGCGGCAGATAGTGATACAGCCGATGGCCGCGGGCCTGGGCTTCGAGCGCGAGCACGAAGGTGCTGTCGGCCTCGATGTCGATGGCGTCGATGGGATCCATCTGAATGGCCACGGCGAGACTCATGTCATGGATCCCCTGCATCCTTCGAACTCAATGGAGGCTGGTCGTCAGCGATGCAAGCGCGGCCTCGACACGCGATCGCGCGGCTTCGGGGAGCGGGCAGGCGAGGCTTCGCTCCAGCGCTTCGACCGCACCCTTGATGGTCCCGAGCCGCGCGCGCACCATGCCGAGCTCGTGCCAGAGGCCGCCGGCCTCGGGTGCGATCAGCAGCATGCGCTCCAGGATCGCGGCGGCACGCGCGCCGTCGCTGGCCTGGAGCGCGCGGGATTTGATGTTGTTCTGAAGCCTGAGCAGGATCGCCCTGTTGCCGACCGGCGCGTAGTGGCCGGGTTCCAGCTCCGCATCGGCACCCCGGAACTGCTTAAGCAGGCCGCGCAGGTGACCCGCTTCCAGCAACTGGCCCCGATGGAAGGGATCGACGATGACCCGGCCGTCGCCTTCGTCCATACGCACCAGGAAATGACCGGGGAAGGCAAGCCCGTCCACCACCCAGCCCTGCGCCCGGGCAGCCTGGATATAGAGGATGCCGAGGCTGACCGGCAGGCCCACCCTGCGGTCGATGACCTGAAGCAGGTTCGCATTCTCCGGCGCATCGTAGGTCTCGGCATCGCCGGCGTAGCCATGCGCGTCGAAGATTACGGCATTGAGGTGGCGGCGGCGACGCTCCAGCGGCTCGCCGGCCCTTGCGAGCGCTGCCACGTCTCCTGCCAGACGCTCGACATGATCCCGGTAGCGCTTGAGCGACACGTTCGGCATGTCGAGGGCGCCCAGCAGAAGCGCCGCATCGGCCAGGTCGATCTCTTCGTCCGCGAGGGTACCGACGGCGCGGAGCGCACGCTCGATCATCTCGGCGGCCATCAGGGTCGCGCCGGTCGGCGCGGATCGTCCTTCATGACCACGTGGCTCACGACGCCCTTCACGCCACCGATGCTGCTGACGTGCTCCTCGACCCTCTTCAGCTCGTCTTCGCTTTGCGCGATCCCCATGAGATAGACCGTGCCTTTGACGGTCTCGACGTCATAGTTGATCGACAGGATATCGATATCGAGGAGAAGTTTGGCGTCGAGCTGCAGCGATATCCACCGATCCCGTGCGTAGTCCAGGATCCCGGTCTCGGCGGTCACCTGCATCTCGTTGATGACCTCGCGAATGCCGGTGGCCTGCCGGGCGACCCAACTCGCGCGGGCCCGGTCCTCATGCGTCGGCACACTGCCCTTGAGCAGGACACGACCCTCGACCACGCTGAACGACACATCCCGATAGAGCGCGAGATCGTCCTGGAAGAAGAGATGGTTGAGCTCCGCCTGAATGCCCAGATCTTCGACTGCGTCGCCGAGCGTGCGTTCCTCGGCCATCGCGAGGCTCGTTGTGGTGACCGCGCTGATGACGAACTCCGCACAGCCGGTGAGGCTGAGGGGACCCGCCAGCAGGAGGGCGAGCGCGGCGGCCGGTCCGGCGCACCGCCAGAGACGAGGGCGCCGTCCGCCCGTGGGACGTGTGCGTGCAATCGTCGCACCGCCCGTCAAGGCGTCACCGGGCGACGCCGGTCGTCCTTCAGGACGACGTGGCTCACCACACGCTTCACATCCTCGATGCCACGGGCATGCTCGATCACCCGCACGAGCTCTGCCTCGTCCTGCGCGATTCCGATGAGGTAGACCGTGCCGTTGACGGTTTCGACGCTGTAGTTGATGGAGAGGACATCGCCGTCCACGAGGAGCCTGCCCTTGAGCTGCGCCGAAATCCAGGTGTCCCGCGCGTAGTCCAGAATCCCGCCCTCGTCGGTCACCTGCAGCTCGTTGATCACCTCGCGAACGCCGACGGCCTGCCACGCAACCCTGAGGGCGTGAATGCGAGCTTCGGGCGTAGGCACGCTGCCCTTGAGCAGGACACGGCCCTCGAACACGCTGAACGACACATCCTGATAGAGCTCGACGTCGTCCTGGAAGAAGAGGTGGTTGAGCTCCGCCCGAATAGTCAGATCGTCGACCGCGTCGCCGACCGATCGCTCTTCCGCGACTGCGATGCCTGTCGTCGCGGCCACGCCGACGAGCAGCTCTGCGCATCCGGAGAGCATGAGAGAGCCGGTCAACAGGAGGGAAAGCGCGGCGAATAGCCTTGTCCGCCGGCCCGGGCGCCGACCCAATAGCGTCAGATTACGGCCCCGCTTCGGTCGGGACGCCACGCGTCCGGCAAGTGGCACGGCCATCGCCAGGGGGTCACCACCATCAGATCGAATCGGAACGAAAGCTTGCGCCAATTCGGATGACGCGACAAGAAAATGGTCGCTGCATTCTCGATGCGCTGCCGCTGATGCGCGGAAATTGCCTCGAGAACGCCCCGGCGATCGTTGCGGTGCTTTACTTCGATGAAGGCGATCAGCGCGCCACGTTTGGCGACGATGTCGAGCTCGCCGGCGGGAGTCGCATAGCGTCGCGCCAGGATGCGCCAGCCGGTGAGCCGGAGTCGTAGTGTGCAGAGCCGCTCCGCCGCGAGGCCTCGCTCATGAGCGGCCCGCCGCGCCGCTAGGGATCGAGCGCGCATCCCTTGCCCGGCCGTGCCCGCGAGCGTGCCAGCGCACGGGCATAGAGTTCACGGCGCGGCCGGCCGGTCTCGGCGCTGAGCGTCGCCGCCGCATCGCGGACGGTACCCGTGACGAGCAGGCTGTCGAGGCGGCCGTCGATTTCCGCGTCGGAGAGTGCGGGACGCGCCGCGTCGCCCCGGTCGCCGCCCACGACGACGACGACCTCGCCCTTGGGCGCGCCGGCGCCGGCGTAGTGAGCGGCAAGCCGGTCGAGCGTTGCGCGCCGCATCTCCTCGTGCAGCTTGGTGAGCTCGCGTGCCACCGCAGCCGGGCGCGGGCCGAACGTCTCCGCCATATCTGCCAGCGACACGGCGAGCCGGCGGGGCGATTCGAAGAATACCAACGTAGCGTCGAGCGATTTGAGCACGACGAGCGCCTCCCGCCGCGGGCCCGCCTTGGATGGCAGGAATCCACCGAAAAAGAAGCGATCGGTCGGCAAACCGGAAAGGATGAGAGCCAGCAGCGGGGCGCTCGGGCCAGGGCAGCCGGTCACGCGAATGCCGGCGTCGAGCGCGGCACGCACAAGCTTGTAGCCGGGGTCCGAGATCAGCGGTGTGCCCGCGTCGGAAACCAGGGCCACCGAACCGCCGCCTTCCAGCATGCGGATCAACGTCGGGCGAACCCGCGCCGCGTTGTGCTCGTGGTAGGAGACGAGACGGGTTGCGATGCCATGGCGGGCGAGGAGCCGTCCGGTATGGCGGGTATCCTCGCAGGCGATGCGGTCGACGGACGCGAGCGCCGAGAGCGCCCGCTGCGAGATGTCCTCCAGATTGCCGATCGGAGTCGCCACCAGCCAGAGGCCCGGCGCCACGCCCGGCTGCGGTTTACTCAAGGCCGTGTCGTCCCTACTCTGTCCCGCGCCTGCGGGTGTCGCAGGAGCTTCCTCGGGCATGAATCGACCTCGCACCCTCTCCGCAGCCGGCCGGAGCCGGCGGTTCGGACCGGCAGGCGCCGCTCTGCTGCTGATCCTTCTCGCGGGCGCCTGCGCTGCGCCGAGCGTACCGCCGCCGCCGGCCGAGGGCCAGCCACCGCCCACCTCGACGGCGCAAACCGCCGCTGCAGAGACCGAGCGCCCGGCACCGGAGGCAGCAGCACCGGAGCGGGAGGACGAGACACTCTCAGCCCTCTCTGCGGACGAATCGGATGCGACGCCGGCTGCACGCGAGCCCGCCGCAGGCGAGGACGACGCGGCGGCAGCGTCCGAAGCGACGCCATCCGCTGCCAGGGTGGGCCTCCTCCTGCCGCTCTCCGGCCGCTACGCATCGGAAGGAGAGACACTGCTTCGTGCGGCACAGCTCGCCCTCTTCGACACGGCCGACGAGCGCTTCATTCTGCTACCGAGGGATACGGAAGGCACGGCGAAGGGAGCGGAGAGGGCCGCCCTCGCGCTGCTCGAAGACGGCGTCGATCTGATCCTGGGCCCGTTGTTCGCCGAAGGGGTGAACGCCGTCGCCAACCACGCCCGGGCGCGGAACGTCACCGTGGTCGCCTTCTCGACCGACCGGGCGGCGGCGAGCGAAGGGGTCTTTCTCCTGGGCCACACGCCGCGCGCTCAGATCAGACGGGTCTTCGCCCATGCAGCGGCGAACGGCCACCGGCGGATCGCCCTGCTAGTGCCGGATACGCGCTACGGCACGGCGGTGTCGGACGAAGCCTGGGCGGCCGCGGCGTCCACGGGGCTCTCGCTCACGCGGGTCCGCACCTACGCGCCGGATGCCTCCGATGCCGCCGAGGTGGTGCGCGAACTCGCCGAGTACGACCGGCGCGCCCAGGCGCTGAAGGATGAGAGACGGGCGCTCGCCCGCCAGGACGACGCGGCCGCGCGCCGCCGGCTGAAGCGCCTTGCGACGCTCGACACGTTGGGCGCGCTGCCCTTCGATGCCCTGCTGCTCGCCGATGGCGGCGCCCGGCTGCGGCAGGTCGCGCCGTTGCTCCCCTACTACGATATCGACCCTGCCAAGATCCGCGTGCTCGGAACCGGCCTCTGGGAAGAACCGGCCACGCTCGGCGAGGCGGCGCTTCTGGGCGGCTGGTTTGCAGGCCCCGATCCGGCGGCACGGCGAAACTTCGAAGATCGCTACCGCCGGGTCTTCGGCGAACCCCCGGGCGCGATCGCCACCCTTGCCTATGACGCGACCGCGCTGGCGGCTGCGCTCGCGCGCGCAGGCGCCTCGTTCGAGCCGCAGGCCATTGGAAACCGCGGCGGCTTCCTCGGCGCGGACGGGTTGTTTCGCTTCGACGACGAGGGGATCGCGGAACGGGGCCTCGCCATCTTCGAGGTCGCCGGCGGCGGCAAGACCGTGGTCGTAAGCCCCGCGCCCACGCGCTTCGACACCGGCGCAGGCGATGCGGACGGCGGCTGAGGTTCGCCGCCGCTCCTACAAAATCTGGCTCAGGAACAGCTTGGTTCGGTCGGACCGGGGGTTGTTGAAGAACTCGTCCGGCGTGTTCTGCTCGACGATCTGGCCGGCGTCCATGAAGATGACGCGGTTGGCGACCTGGGAGGCGAAGCCCATCTCGTGGGTAACGACGAGCATGGTCATGCCGCTCTCGGCGAGATCGACCATGACCTCGAGCACCTCCTTGATCATCTCGGGATCGAGGGCCGAGGTGGGCTCGTCGAACAGCATGATGTTGGGCTTCATGCAAAGCGAGCGGGCGATCGCCACACGCTGCTGCTGACCGCCGGAGAGCTGGCCAGGGTACTTCATGGCCTGCTCCGGGATCTTGACTCGCTCCAGATATTGCATGCCGAGTTGCTGCGCCTCGTCCTTGGGCATCTTGCGCACCCAGATCGGCGCCAGCGTGCAGTTCTCCAGCACCGTGAGATGCGGGAACAGGTTGAACTGCTGAAAGAGCATGCCGACTTCGCGGCGAATCGCGTCGATGTTCTTGAGATTGTGGGTGAGCTCGACACCGTCGACGACCACCTTGCCTTCCTGATGCTCCTCCAACCTGTTGATGCAGCGGATCAGCGTCGACTTGCCCGAGCCCGACGGCCCGCAGATGACGATGCGCTCGCGCCGTTCCACCGTAAGGTCGATGTCGCGCAGCGCGTGGAACTGGCCGAACCACTTGTTGAGGCCGGTGATCTCGATGATCGGGTCTTCGGCGCCGCCCGGTGCGGCTTCCGGCTCCGCCATGGTGCCCCCCTAGCGTCGCGTGGTGTCCAGGCGCTTCTCGAGATTGAGCGAGTAGCGCGACATGCTGAAGCAGATCACGAAGAAGAACAGCGCCGCCAGCAGGAAGGTCTCGTAGTCGACCTTGCCCAGCCAGTCCGGATTGGTTTGGAGCAGGCGCGCCTGACCGAGGATGTCGAACAGGCCGATGATGATGACCAGCGTGGTGTCCTTGAACAGGCCGATGAAGGTGTTGACGATGCCCGGGATGGAAATCTTGAGCGCCTGCGGCAGGATGATGAGCTGCATCGACTGCCAGTAGCCGAGCCCCATCGCCTGGCCGGCTTCGAATTGCCCTTGCGGGATCGCCTGCAGCCCGCCGCGGATCACCTCCGCCATGTAGGCGGAGGCGAACACCGTGATGATGATCATCACGCGAACCAGCTGATCGAGCGAGACCTGGGGCGGCAGGAACAGCGGCAGCAGGATGATCGCGACGAAGAGTAGCGTGATCAGCGGCACGCCGCGGATGAACTCGATGAACCCGACCGAGAACACCCGGACGATCGGCATCCGCGAACGGCGGCCGAGCGCCAGCAGGATGCCGATGGGCAGCGAGAGCACGATCCCCGTGATGCCGGCGATGAGGTTGAGCATGAAGCCGCCGAACTGGTCGGTGCGGACGACCTCGAGGCCAAGGCCGCCGACCAGCAGGAAGGCCGCGATCACGGGGTACGCGAGCGAGAACCAGCGCCCGTAGCGGACGTAGGGCAGCTTGTTGAACAGCATGTAGCCGAGCGCCGGCACCAGCAGGATGAGGCAGACATGCACGCGCCAATAGGCATCGGGCGGGTAGAAGCCGTAGAAGAAATGGGTGATGCGCTGGTCGAGCCAGGCCCAGCACGCGCCTTTGCTGGGGCAGTCCTTGCCGATCTCACCGGTCAAGGTGGCGTCGATGAAGGCCCAGTCGATCAGACCCGGCAAAACCAGCGCGAGCACGGCGATCGACGCGATCGTGAGCGCCGCGCTCAGGTAGCTCGAAAAGAGGTTGGCCCGCATCCAGCCGATAACGCCTGTGCTGGTAATCGGCGCCGGCCGCTCCGGCAGCATCTCCGCCTGACTGCGATGGAAGGCGTGCTTCGTCATCGTTCCACCAGGGCGATGCGCTTGTTGTACCAGTTCATGAACGAGGACGTGAGCAGGCTCAGCACCAGATAGAACGCCATGTAGAGGGAGATCACCTCGATCGCCTGGCCGCTCTGGTTGAGGATGGTATCGCCGATCGAGACGATGTCCTGATAGCCGATGGCGACGGCGAGCGAGGAGTTCTTGGTCAGGTTGAGGTACTGGCTGGTCATCGGCGGAATGATCACCCGCAGCGCCTGCGGCAGGATGATCTTGCGCGTGGTCAGCCCGCGCCTGAGCCCAAGCGCGCCGGCGGCCTCCGACTGTCCCTTGGAGACCGAGAGGATCCCGCCGCGCACGATCTCGGAGATGAAGGCGCCGGTGTAGGTGGAGAGCGCCAGCCAGAGCGCCACCAGCTCCGGCGTGATGTTGAAGCCGCCCTTCAGATTGAAGCGCTTCTTCTCCGGTATGTCGAAGTCGAGCGGCTGGCCGGCGGCGAAATAGACGATGAGCGGGATACCTACGATCAGCCCGAGCCCGACCCAGCCGACCGGGAAGATCTGCCCCGTGGCATCCTGACGCTTCCTGGCCCAGCGCCTGACCAGAACGGTCGCCACCACGCCGACCAGAATCATCGCCAGCACGATCGCCGAGCCGTCCTCGAAGATCGGCGCGGGCAGGAACACGCCGCGGTTATTCAGAAAGGCCGCATCGCCGAGCGAAACGCTGTCGCGCACCCTCGGCAGCGCAAGTAAGATCAGCCACCAGAAGATGATCTGCAGCAGGACCGGGACGTTGCGGGTGAACTCGACCCAAACCGTCACGATGTGGCTCACCAGGAAGTTGTTGGAGAGCCTGAGGACGCCCGCCACGAAGCCGATGACGGTCGCCGCGACGACTCCCATCACGGCGACGAGGATGGTGTTGAGCGCACCGACGACGAAGGCCTGCCCATAGGTCGAGGTGGACGCGTAGTCGACGAGGCGCTGATTGATATCGAAGTTGGCGGTGTCGAAGAGGAAGCCGTAGCCGGAGGAGAGGCCGGCTTCTCTAAGGTTCGTGATCGTGTTCGAAACGATAAAGGCGGCGAAACCCGCCAGCCCGAGCACGATGAGAACCTGGAATATGACGCCGCGGGCGCGCTCGTCGGTCCAAGCGCGGCTTATGTCGAAGCCGCCACCACGTGGGGGCGCTCTCTTGGTCACGGTGGCGCCGCCCCCCTTACGTTATCGGAATAACATCTTTGTCGGAACGGACGCCCTTTACCAGAAAAGACACCGTCCCGCCCAACGGACTGGGCGAGACGGCGCGTCGTCGATGCTAACGGATCGGAGGCGAATAGAGGATGCCGCCGTCGGTGTAGAGGGCGTTGAGACCCCGGCCCAAGCCCAGCGGGCTGCTGGCGCCGATATAGCGATCGAAGATCTCGGCGTAGTTGCCTTCCGCCGCGATGGCGTGGGCCGCCCACTGCGCGTCGAGACCCAGCATCTCGCCCATCGAGCCTTCGGTCCCCAGCATCCGGTTGATCTCAGGATGATTGCCCGGCGCGGCAGCCATGTCCGCCACGTTCGCCTGGGTCACGCCGAGCTCTTCCGCCGTGATCAGCGCGTTCAGCACCCAGCGCGCGATGTCCGCCCACTGGTCGTCGCCGTGGCGCACCAACGGCCCCAGCGGCTCCTTCGAGATGATTTCCGGGAACACCATGTGCTCGGACGGATCTTCGAAGGTGGTCCGTGTCGCCGCCAGACCGGAGGCGTCCGTCGTATAAACGTCGCAACGCTCTGCCTCGTAGGCCGCGCGGGCCTCGGCGTTGGTCTCGATCGGCACCGGCTCGTAGGTGATGCCGTTGACGCGGAAGAAGTCCGCGAGGTTGAGCTCCGTGGTCGTGCCGGTCTGGATGCAGACCGAAGAGCCGTCGAGCTCGGTGGCGCTGCTGATGCCGAGCGCCGTGCGGCCGATGAAGCCCTGGCCGTCATAGTAGCTGACGCCGATGAAGGTGAAGCCGAGGTCGACATCGCGCGACAAGGTCCAGGTCGTGTTTCGCGACAGCACGTCGATCTCGCCCGATGCCAGCGCCGGGAAGCGCGTCTTGCCGGTCAGATTGATGAAGGAAATCGCGTTGGCGTCGCCGAGAACGGCGGCCGCCACCGCCCGGCAGTAGGCCACGTCGAAGCCGGTCCAATTGCCCGCGTCGTCGGTGTAGGCAAAGCCCGGCAGGCCGGTGTTAATGCCGCACTTGAGCGTGCCTGCGGCCTTCACGTCGTCGAGTGTTGCTGCCTGGCCCGGAACCGCGCCCGCTGCCACCAGCGCGCCGGCCACCGCAATGGCGCCGGCAATTTTTTTCCAGCTCATCCCTGTCCTCCAGTTCCAGGTGCAGATCCTACGCCCGCCCGCCTTGCGTGGCTTGTCGGTGTACGGGGGCAGGAGATCGCCTCCCGGCCACCTCGGCGTGCGTCAACAGCGGAGTTTATGAAACGGGCGTGTGAGGAACAAGTGTCAGATCGGTTACCCATCATGCTATTTGGAAAATTGAGTATGCCGAAACCGCGCAAGAGAAAATTCATATCGGCGCTTAGCTGTCATGCACAACCGCGGCCACCGATGTGTCGCCCTTGAGGCCGGGCGGTCGGGGCGGGATGATGCAGGCGTCGGGATGGCGGGCACATCCACGGCCGCGTGGGGCCGGGAAGACCAAGGCAGGGGCGGTCGTGACGGAGCGAGCGGAAGCGGGGACCGGTCGGATCGGGTGTTGCCACCCGACCCGCTGCGGTCGCGGACCAGATGAAGCCTTGCGGAGCGCGCGCAATCGCGCGGCCACCCGGCCGCGCAGGTGAGGAGCGCACCCCCGTCGCCCGGCGGCGTCGAGCCGCTTCCGCGCCGGGGCTTCCTTCTGCTGGCGGCGTTGACGCTGCTCTGGGGAGTCAATTGGCCGATGCTCAAGCTCGCGCTCAGCGAGCTTCCGGTACTGACCTTCCGCGGGCTCTGCCTCTTCTGCGCAGGCCTGATCATCATCGGCCTCCACCGGGCGCTCGGCCGCTCGCTCCGGGTGCCGCGCCATCAATGGCGGCCGCTTCTGGTCTCGGGGTTCTTCAACATCACCCTGTGGCACCTCGCGACCGGCTTCGGGCTCCTCTACACGACCTCGGGCCGCGGCGCGATCATCGCCTACACGATGCCGGTCTGGACCGTGCCGGTGGGCTACGTCGTGCTAGGCGAGCGCCCCGGCTGGCGGCGGCTCAGCGCGCTGGCGCTGGGCTCGGCGGGGCTCGGCGTGTTGATTGCGAGCGACGCCCAGACCCTGGGCGCGGCACCGCTCGGGCCCCTGCTGGTGCTGGCGGGCGCCATCGGCTGGGCCTGCGGTACGGTGGCGCTCAAACGCGTCGACTGGCAGGTCTCCATGTGGGTGCTGGTCGGCTGGCAGTGCCTGATCTGCGGCGTGCCGATCTTCGTCGCTGCGGCCGTGGTGGACGCGGATGACTTGACATTCCCGTCGCTCTGGCCGCTCGTCTCGGTGATTTACAACATCCTCGCGCCCTTCGTGATCTGCTACTACTTCTACTATGAGATCGTGCGGCTGTTCCCGACCGGGGTGGCGACCGTCGGCACCCTCGGCATCCCCATAATCGGCCTGTTCAGCGGCGCTCTGATCCTGGGCGAGCCGCTGGGCTGGACCGAGTTCACGGCCCTCGGCCTGGTCATCGCCGCACTCGCGGTGCCGGTGGTGACCCGGCCCGAGAGCTTCAGGCGGGGCGGGTGACGGGCGCGCTGGCGCGCGGCCGGCATCGTGTGTCAGACGTTCGAAAAGCGGTCCGCCGCCAGGGCCGCCTCTTGAACGGGCGCGGTGGCCGCCCCTATGTTTGTGACTCTTGCGGCCGGCACCGCGCCGGCCTGTTCGGGAGGCGCGCATGGCGAAGACGCACCGCAGCAAGGTCCTGATCATCGGCTCCGGCCCCGCCGGCTACTCTGCCGCGATCTACGCCGCGCGCGCCAATTTGGAGCCGATCATGGTGCAGGGCCTGGAGCCCGGCGGCCAGCTCACCATCACCACCGACGTCGAGAACTACCCGGGCTTCGCCGACATCGTCCAGGGGCCGTGGCTGATGGAGCAGATGGCGGGCCAGGCGCAAGCTGTGGGCACGCGGCTGATCCACGACATGGTGGTCGCCGCGGACTTGAGCAAACGCCCCTTCGTCTGCACCGGCGATTCCGGCGACATCTATATCGGCGACACCGTCATCGTCTGCACCGGCGCGCAGGCGAAGTGGCTGGGCCTTGGAAGCGAGCAGCGCTTCATGGGCTTCGGCGTTTCGGCCTGTGCCACCTGCGACGGCTTCTTCTTCCGCGGCAAGGAGGTCGCGGTGATCGGCGGCGGCAACACCGCCGTGGAGGAGGCGCTCTACCTCACCAACCACGCCAGCAGGGTCACCCTCGTCCACCGCCGCGACGCGCTCCGCGCCGAGAAGATTCTGCAGGACCGCCTGTTCCGCAACGACAAGATCGAGGTCCTGTGGGACCATGTCCTGGCCGAGATCGAAGGCGAGAGCGATCCGCCGACGGTGACGGGGATCGCCGTGCGCCACGTCAAGACCGATGCGCTGCAGCGGATCCCGCTATCGGGCGTGTTCATCGCCATCGGGCACCGCCCCAACACCGAACTCTTCGCGGGCCAGCTCACGATGGACGCCGAGGGCTACATCCAGACGATGGCAGACAGCACGACGACAAACGTGCCGGGCGTATTCGCCGCCGGCGACGTGCAGGACAAGGTGTTCCGGCAGGCCGTGACCGCAGCCGGCACCGGCTGCATGGGTGCGCTGGAAGCCGAGAAATTTCTCGCCGTGGCCGAAACGCCCAGAGCCGCCGCGGCGGAGTGAGCGCCGGCACGGCACCGGGCGAGGCGATGGACTGGAACCGGCTACGCATCTTCCATACGGTCGCGGAACACGGCAGCTTCACCCGCGCCGGCGACATTCTGGAGCTCAGCCAGTCGGCGGTAAGCCGGCAGATCGCGGCGCTGGAAAAGAGCCTCGGCGCGGTCCTGTTCCACCGTCATTCGCGCGGACTGCTGCTGACGGAACAGGGCGAGGCGCTTTACCGCACGGCCCGCGAGGTCTCTGCGAAGCTCGCGATGACCGAGGCGCAGATCGCGGATTCGCGGGACCGGCCCAGCGGCCCGCTGAAGATCACGACGACCGTCGCCTTCGCCTCGGTGTGGCTCACGCCCAGGATCCGCACCTTCAGCAACCTCTATCCGGAGATCAAGCTCATTCTGCTGACATCGGACAACCTGCTCGACCTCTCCATGCGCGAGGCGGACGTGGCAATTCGCATGATCGAGCCGACCGAGCCCGATCTCGTCCGACGGCACCTGATGACGGTCCATTCGCACATCTACGCCGCGCCGGACTATCTGGCCCGGTTCGGGCCGATCGAGACGGCGGACGACCTCGCCCGCCAGCGCCTGATCATCTATGGCCAGGGGCCGCTCACCGCCATCGCCAACCCCGACTGGCTGATCGCGATTTCGGGCGACCCGCACGCCGACGGCCGCATCGTGCTGGAGGCGAACAACATATATTGCATGCGCGAAGCGGTGGAGAGCGGCCTCGGAATCGCGGCGCTGCCCGACTATGTGGCGTGGGGCAGCCAGCGGCTCCAGCGCGTGCTGCCGGAGTATCAGGGCCCCCCCTTCGACGCCTTCTTCACCTACGCCGAGGAGCTGCGATATTCCAAGCGTATCGCGGTCTTCCGCGATTTCCTGCTCGACGAAGTGGCCCAATGGCGTTCCTAGCGCCCGCCCAGACATGCGTCAGACGCATGGCTGATTTGCTTCTCACCCACTAGCGCAACCGCGTCACAGAACATACATATTGCGCTGCAGCATGGCGCTTGCGTCGTGCTACGAGGATTGGCCGGGGTGCCCACCTCGGCTTACCGTCTTCAGGTGCAATGCCTGGAGGGGATCCTCGGATCCCACGTCTCCTAGACGTGAAGCCTCCCTGTTAGACTGGCCGGGTCTTCGGACCCGGCCCTTCTTTTGGGAATTATTCGCCCAATTGGCGGTCATCCAGAATCGGCGGATGCGGCGCACCGACTGCCCGCAGACATTTTGCCAACTTATAGAACAGGTTGGGACTCCCGCGCTTGCTCTGCGGATTGGCGTTGACCGTTGAGTGGAATCCGGCAGCACCACGAACCGTGATGTGAATGTGGCCTTGATCCTCGTCCCACCAGACGCCCACGTTGTCTAGTAGACGCTCTTTCCTCCGCGTTCACTTCTTCGCAAGAGAGGTCGCCTTGGTGGTGCGCAGTTTCAGGTTCGGCGGCGTCACGGTAGAGAAGACGGCCCGAGCGGCTTGTTCCGGTGCCGCCTGCAACTTGATCTCACGGGTCACAGAGCGACCGCGTGATCTAAGTCCGGGTTTGGTCATAGAGTGGTCTATGGATTGGCGGCCTGTAGACCCGCCGTGCGACGCTCTGCGTGAAGCTGGTCCCACAATTTGTAGGTTACGTCGACCATGTCCTGCAGTTCGTTATACGAATAGAGCGTAACACCCTTGTCGGTATGTAGAATGGGCGCGCCGGCGACACCGCTACCATCGCCAAACTGGATAACGGCAAGCTGAACGTTAGCGAAGTCGGGGTTGGGATTCCGGATGTGCTCGTGCATCATCGACAGTACGAAGCGCCGGCTATCCAAAGCTAGCCGCGACTCCGGACGGCGCGGATCGATGAACACAACCGTGGCCCGCCCTCTGATGGTGAGTATCATCGGAAGCCAATAGCAAACGTCACCCGCTGCTCGGCCCATGTACATGTAGCCGAAGTTGTGTGCAATCCCGTGGATGTTCTCGTGGATGCAATAGCCGTACAGGCTTCTGGCAACGGCCAAGTTGTGCTTCCTCATAGAGTCGGACCCGCACTTCTTGAGCAGGATCTGCTCAATCGCGCTCAGCGTTGCAGGAACACCGGGACCGAATAGAACAGAGCCGACGTTGAAGATGTCCCCGTACATCTTCCGCACCGGCGCGTACCATACCCGCGCATCGCCACCGAGGGTCTTCAGGAGGTTCTTGCACTGCAGTTCAGGATCCAATGGCACGTTTCGCGCCAACTCGGTTTCCCCCAAACGGTCGAATTTCATGTGGCCCATCCCTCGGTGTCGTCGCGTTGAGCGACCTCACATGGTTCTTGAAACGTTCCGATATTACATCGTCAGGGATGCGCATGCCAAGCACTACGGAATGCTCTGCCTTCTTCACGATGAAATCCCATGGCCCACCCTTCGCGTGCGTCACGTCAATCAATGAGCCAGGCGACAATCTGCCGTAGGCGATCAAGACCTTCAGGACGAATCGAAGGGCTTGAGGATCGTCGATCACAGGCAGCGACCTGCTTTGGCCGGTCAAGATGTCGACGCCCTTGGCTCGAAAAGAGATAGGTGCCCTGCCAGCATCCTTGAAGGTGCGATACACCAAGGGATGAACGGGGCCATGCTGCCATGCCTCGAAGTAACCGCTCACCAAAGGCTTTCCGTCTTCGATCAGGGACAGCCCATGGGCAAAGTACAGGAGCTTCTGCAGCGAAAGATTGGTGATGTTGATGGCAAGCCGGTCGGCTTCATCCAGCAGAAGATTTGCAATGCTCCTGGGGTCGTAGGGACGCTGATTGGCTGAAGTGATGCTGGACATGATTCACCGCCTTCGTCTAGAGTGGCCTCCAGACGGCTACTTGCCGACGTGCTGTCCGACGGTGCCGCCAAGCAATGTGAGACAGCACGTCCTGCGGGCGGTAGCGGTCGCCTAAGGCGATCCGCCGATCACGCCACATTAATCGCAACCCAGTCATCGCCGCAACCCGACTCATCGGCAGCTAGGCGGTCCTGGACAGGGCCGGGTCTCAAAGGCCGCCCCGACCAATGACGGACAGGGCGGCCCTCCTCGCGACGCTTGGCCGTGCAAGCGCTACATGTAGAGCGGCTCGTTCTCCATGCCGTCGTAGAGCGAGGCCACCTGTTCGGCATAGCCGTTGTAAAGCTGGGTCGGGAGGCGCTCCTCCCCGTCCGGCCCGTAGAAGCGCTCGTTCGCCTGGCTCCAGCGCGGGTGCGACACCTCGGGATTGACGTTGGCCCAGAAGCCGTATTCGTTGCCCGCGAGTTCCTCCCAGAACGAGACCGGCCGCTCGTCGACGAAGCTGAAGCGGACGATGCCCTTGATGTGCTTGAAGCCGTACTTCCACGGCACGGCGAGGCGGAGCGGCGCGCCGTTCTGCTTCGGAATCGGCTTCCCGTAATAGCCGGTGGCGATGAAGGCGAGCTCGTTGGTGGCCTCGGCCATGGTGAGGCCTTCGATATAGGGCCAGGGATACCAGAACTGCTTCTGGCCCTCGGCCACGTCGTCATCCTCGAAGGTCTGCATCAGCAGATACTTGGCATCGCCCAGGGGTCGCGCGAAATCGATCAGCGCCTTCAGCGGGAAGCCGCTGTAGGGAACGGCGATCGACCACGCCTCGACGCAGCGATGGCGGTAGAGACGTTCCTCCAGCGGCATCTTCGCCAGCAGATCGTCGATGCCGACCGTCATCGGCTCCTCGACCATCCCGTCGAATTCGACCGTCCAGGGCCGAATCGGGAGCTCCTGCGCGTTCTGCCAGATCTCCTTGTACGAGCCGAACTCGTAATAGTTGTTGTAGGTGGTGGCGAAGTCCTCGGGCGTGAGCGGCCGGTCAAGCGTGTAGGCGGGGTTCTGCTCGACCGGATAGAGATGCGCCGAGGGGTCTTCCTGCTCTTCGGCCAGCGCCAAACGCCCCGCGCCCACGAAGGGCACCGCCGCGCCTGCCGCGAGCAGGGGACCCGAGGCAAGCCCCTTGAGAAGCGTGCGCCGGTTCATGAACACCGATTCGGGAGTTGCGGCGGAGTCCGGTAGCTCCCAGCCGCGTGGAATCTTGATCAGCATCGAAGGCCCTCCGCAAATGCCAGCTGCGTCCTGCCCGGCGCCCGTGCGCTGGGCTCTTGCAAAGACAGATGACACCGGCGGCCGCTCACGGCAACTCAACGCTGCGTGAGCGGCTGTCAGGCCGCCGTTACGAAAGCGCGCCCGCCGCCCGTTGGATGCGCGCACACGCCTCGGTCAGCGCCTCGGTGGAGGTGGCGTAGGAGATGCGGAAGTAGGGCTCGAGGCCGAACGCGCCTCCGAACACGACCGCCACGCCCTCTGCCTCCAGAAAATAGCGGGCGACGTCTTCGTCGTTCGCGAGCGTCTCGCCGCCCGGTGTCGTGCGGCCGATCATGCCGGCGCAGCTCGGATAGACGTAGAAGGCCCCTTCCGGCGTCGCGCACTCGATGCCGTCCGCCTCGTTCAGCATGCCAACCACGAGGTCGCGGCGTTCCTGAAACACCGCGCGCCGTTCGGAGATCGAATCCTGAGGGCCGTCCAGCGCCGCCATGGCGGCGTGCTGGCTGATGGACGAGGGATTGGAGGTCGACTGCGATTGAATCTTGGCCATGCCGGCGATCATCTCACGCGGGCCGCCGGCGAAGCCGATGCGCCAGCCGGTCATCGCATAGGCCTTGGAGACCCCGTTGATGGTGACCGTCCGGTCGTAGAGCCGGGGCTCGACCTCGGCCATCGTATGGAAGCGGAAATCGTCGTAGACGAGGTGCTCGTAAATGTCGTCGGCAAGAACGCCCACATGCGGGCGATCGACGAGCACGTCCGCGATGGCGGCCATCTCGTCCCGCGTGTAGGCCGCGCCCGTGGGGTTGCTCGGCGAGTTGAACATGAACCATCGGGTGCTGGGCGTGATCGCTGCGGCGAGCGCCTCCGGCCGGAGCTTGAACCCGTCGGCCGCGCTCGTCGGCACGATCACGGGAACGCCCTCGGCCAGCACTACCATGTCGGGGTAGGAGACCCAATAGGGCGCCGGCACGATGACCTCGTCGCCGGGATCGAGTCCCGCCATCAGTGCGTTGAAGAGCACGTGCTTGGCGCCTGAGCCCACGCTGATCTGCTCCGGCGCGTAGTCGAGGCTGTTCTCGCGCGCGAACTTGCGCGCGACCGCCTGCTTCAGCGCCGGCAGGCCGTCGACGCGGGTGTACTTGGTCTCGCCGGTCTCGATGGCCTGGATGCCGGCCGCCTTGATGCTCTCCGGCGTGTCGAAGTCGGGCTCGCCGGCGCCGAGGCCGATCACGTCCTTGCCTGCGGCCTTGAGCTCGGCCGCCATGGCGGTGATCGCCATCGTGGGCGAGGGTTTGATGCGCCCGAGGCGCTGCGCCAGATGGACCATGGAAATCCCCATATCGAGAAGCGCCGGCACCCTACGCGCGGAGGGGCAGCGCCACAAGCGGTCGCGCCAATAGCCAATAGGCGCGCCACGGTCGATTCTCCGCACCGAGCCGGGCGGGACGGCCAGGCGCCGGCACAACATGCTAAGCTTGCCGTCCAGGCCAGACTGAAGAGCGCGTGCCACGCCATGAACGACTCATCGCCTGCTGCATCCGCCGTCGCATCGCCCGCCGCCTCGGCCTCGAGCGAGGAGCGCCTGAGCGCTCTCAATCTCGCTGTCATGGCCAACCGCATGGATGCGATCTGCCGCGAGATGACCAACACCGTGCTGCACAGCGCACGCTCGGCCGTCATCGGCATCGCGCGGGATTTCTCCTGCGCCATCATCACATCCGACCACGAAGTGCTCGCGACTGCCGAGGCCATGCCGATCCACGTCTTCGGCATGAACATCCAAACCTCCATCATGAGCGAGCGGCATCCGGACTTCCGCGAGGGCGACGCCTTCCTCGACAACGACCCTTACGGCGGCAACAGCCACGCGGCCGACCACACGATCCTCGTGCCGGTGTTCCACGAGGGCGAGCACCTCTTCACGGTGGGCATCAAGGCCCATCAGGCGGATGTGGGCAACAGCCAGCCGACCACCTATTTCGCTGCTGCGCGCGACGTCTATCACGAAGGCGCGCTGATCTTTCCCTGCGTCCAGGTGCAGAGGGACTATCGCGATATCGACGACATCGTCCGCATGTGCCGGCGCCGCATCCGGGTGCCGGATCAGTGGTTCGGCGACTATCTCGCCGCCATCGGGGCGGCGCGGATCGGCGAGCGGCGGCTCAAGGCGTTCATCGACAAGTACGGCGCCAAGGCCGTCAGGGCCTTCATCGGCGAATGGCTCGACTATTCGGAGCGCCGCGCGCGCGAATCGATCCGGACATTGCCCAGCGGGCGTTTGGAGAACGAAGGCTGCCACGACCCGATCCAGCCGTTCCTGCCCGACGGCATCCCGATCAAGGTGACCATCGATATCGACGCAGACGCCGGGTTCATCACCGTGGACCTGCGCGACAACCCCGATTGCGTCGACGCCGGCATGAACCTCACCCGCGTCACCTCGACCATGGCGGCGGCCCAGGCGGTCTTCGCCTGCCTCGATCCCGACATCCCGCACAACGCGGGCAGCTTCCGCCGCCTCGAGGTGCTGCTCCGGGAGAACTGCGTGGTCGGCATCCCGCGCTTCCCACACAGCTGCTCGGTCGCCACCACCAACATGACCGACATGATCATCAACCTGATCCAGTCTGCCTTCGCCACCCTGGGTGACGGCTACGGCTTCAGCCAGGGCAACTTCTGCAACGGTGCGGGCACCGGCGTCTGCTCGGGCAAGGACTGGCGGCGGGACGGCGCGCCCTACGTCAACCAGATGTTCATGTCGGCGGGCGGCATGGCGGCCTCGGCCGAGACCGACGGCATGCACGGCCTGGTCAACCCGGTGAGCGTGGGCCTCGTCTACCGCGACAGCATCGAGGTGAACGAGCAGCGCTTCCCGTTCCAGGTGGACAGCGTCCGCGCGCTGGTCGATTCGTGCGGCGCCGGGCGCCGGCGCGGCGGGCCGGCGTCGGAGGTCATCTTCGGCCCCCGTCACGACCCGATGCTGGTCATCAACATCTGCAACGGGCTCACCATCCTGCCGCAGGGCGTGCGCGGCGGCCTGCCCTCACAGGCGGGCTACCAGGCCAAGATCGGGGCCGACGGCACGCGCGAGGTCTACGAGACCGACGCCTACTGCCATCTGGAGCCGGGCTCGCGGCTCCACGCCATCGACAATGGCGGGGGCGGCTACGGCAACCCGCTTGAGCGCGAGCCGGAGCGGGTGCTCGACGACGTTAACGAGCGTTACGTTTCGCGCGCCAAGGCGGCGGCCCTCTACGGCGTGGTGATCGTGGGCTCGGAGGAGGACGACGATCTCGCCATCGATGTCGCGGCGACCGAGGCTCTCCGCCGCGAGAGGCTCGGCGGCGGCCAGCAAGAGGCGGAAGCGTCTTAGGCGGCGAGCGCCTGCCGGCGCCGGGTGAGGTAGAGCACGATTGCTGCGTTCAGCACGTTGAAGGCGATCGCGTTGATGAAGGACGCGGTGTAGGAGCCCGTCAGGTCGTAGAGCGCGCCCGCCATCCAGCCGCCCAGCGCCATGCCTGCGAAGGTGAAGAGCATCGCCCAGCCCACCCGCCGGCCTGCTTCGTGCGCGGGAAAGAACGTCCTGACGATGATCGTGTAGGACGGCACGATCCCGCCCTGGGAGAGGCCGAAGACCGCCGAGACCACGTAGAGCAGGGTGAGCGTGTCGGCGCCGAGAAAGGCGACGAGCGCCAGCGCCTGCAAGACAGAGCCAAGCAGCAGCGTGCGCAGACCGCCGATCCGATCCGAGATGAAGCCGGAGCCGATGCGGCTCACGATGCCGGTGCCGAGCATCAACGACAGCATCTCGGCGCCGCGTTGGGCGGCGTAGCCGAGATCCGAGATGTGGGCGACGATGTGCACTTGGGGCATCGCCATCGCCACGCAGCAGCCGAGCCCGGCCACACAAATCAGGCTTTGAAGCGTGCCGGGGGCGATGCCGAGCGGTCTGCCCGCACCGGTCGCCGTGCGCGCCGCCTGCGCCGCAGACAGCACGGCCGGCTTGCGATAGAGCGCCGCGGTAAGCGGCAGCATCACGCACGCCATGACGATGGCGATGATGAGGAAGGTCTCGCGCCAGCCCCGCGCATCGAGCGAGGCCTGGATAATCGGCGGCCACAGCGCGCCTGCGAAATAGGTTCCGGTGATCACGACCGCGACGGCGAGCCCGCGGCGCCGCGTGAACCAGTGCGAGACGTCGGCGGCCACAGGGGCGAAGAGGGCAGAGGTGCCGAGCAGGCCCGACAGCACCCCGAGTGCCGCGCAGAACTGCCAGAACTCCTCCGCGTAGGCGGCGCCGGCCATGCCCGCCGGGAGCCCCACACACCCGATCAGGACCGGCAGCAGTACGCCGAAGCGATCGGCGAGCCGCCCCATGAACACACCGCCGATTCCGCCGGTGAGCATGAACATCATGTAGGGGACTGAGGCCAGGCCCCGGCTCACGTCGAACTCTAAGGAGGCCGGCTTGAGCGCCACGATCACCGCGTACATGGCGGCGCCGCCGACGGTGACCAGCATCAGCGACGCGGTCAGGCGAACCACCGGGTAGAGGGAGGGCGCAGCGCCCGGCATCGTGTGGTCGGTCTCGCTCATGTATCTTCCGCGCTGCGGCCGCCCAGGCGCCGGGTGGCGTTCGCGGCGCACGCTAGCACGCGCCCGACACCCGGGCGAGACATCGGGCCTTGAGCGGCGGTCATGGGGGAGGCGACGGCCGATGTTTCTGAAAGCGCTGCGCACCCGGAATCGGGCGTTCCTCGAAGCCGCGGTGGCGCTTCACCAGGCCGGCCGCGTGCCCGCCGGCGCCTACCTGCTCGACCTCGATACGATGACCGGGAATGCGCAACTGATGAGCGCCGAGGCCGGCCGGCTCGGGCTCGACGTACTGGCGATGACCAAGCAGATCGGCCGCAACCCGCCGGCGCTCGATGCGCTGAAGGCAGGCGGGATCGACCGCTTCGTCGCCGTCGACATGGCCTGCGCGCGGCCGATCTGCGCCCACGGTCACCGCCTGGCCCATCTCGGCCATCTCTGTCAGATCCCGCGTCACGAGGCGGCGGAGGCCGCGGCCATGCGCCCGGACTACTGGACCGTCTTCAACGAAGAGAAAGCCGCCGAGGCCGCGCAGGCGGCGGAGGCGCACGGTCACGAGCAGGCCCTGATCGCCCGCATCCAGGCGCCCGGCGATACCTTCTATTCCGGCCACGAAGGAGGCTTCGACGCCGATGCCGTCGAGGCTGTGGCAGACGTGCTGGACCGTACGCCGGGCGGGCGCTTCGCGGGGCTCACCACCTTCCCCGCCCTGCTCTTCGACGAGGGCTCGGGCGAAGCCCGCCCGACGCCCAATCTCACCACCCTGCACGCGGCAGCGTCGCGGCTTGCGAGGCAGGGCCGGCAGGACATCGTCATCAACGCGCCGGGCACCACGTCCGCGCATGTGATGGCGGCGCTCGCAGAGGGCGGCGCGACCCAGGTGGAGCCGGGCCACGGGCTCACCGGCACGACGCCGCTTCACGCCCGCACCGAGCTGCCGGAGCGCCCGGCCATGCTCTACCTGACCGAGGTCTCCCACTTCCATCAGGGCCGCGCCTACTGCTTCGGCGGCGGCCTCTACATCGACCCGGTGTTCGCCCCCTACCCGCTCAAGGCGCTGGCCGGCCCCGACCCCGGGGCCGCGCTCGCGCAGGAGGTCGGCGCCGCCACTCCGGACCCGGCGATGATCGACTACTACGGCCAGCTCCTCCCCGAGCCCCGCCAGCGTGTCGCTGTCGGCGATACGGTGATCTTCGGCTTCCGCGCGCAGGCTTTCTTCACCCGCGCCGTCATCGTGCCGATCGCCGGTGTCAGCCAGGGCCGGCCTGAGGTGAAGGGGGTCTGGACGGCCGATGGCCGCCCCGCCTCCTGGCCCCCGCCGGAGGCGCGTTAACCGACCGAGGTGGGCGCGAGGCGGGAGAGCTTGCGGGTCTCGGCGGTAATGACGTCGACCACCGCCGGCTGGCCTTCGCCGGTGGCGCGGATCGCGCGCTCCAGCGCGGGCCTGAGCGCCGCAGGCTCGGTCACTTGCTCGGCGTGGCAGCCGAGGCTCCTCGCAATGGTCGCGTAGTCCCCCTGCTGCCTGTTCGCCCGGTAGCGCGCCGAGGCCTCAGGGATGTTGCGGTCGTAGCCGGAGAAGATCGAATCGTGCTTGACCACGGTGAGGATGGGGATTTCGTTGCGGGACGCGGTCTCCCAGTCCATGCCCGTCATACCGACCGAGGCGTCGCCCATGACGTTCACGACCAGCTTCTCCGGGTTGGCGAGCTTCGCCCCCATGGCAAGCCCGAGCGAGAAGCCGAGCTGCGAGGATTGACCCCAGCCGAGATAGCTGCGCGGCGGGCCGGATTCATAGAAGACGCTCTGGATATCCCGCGAGGCGCCGGATTCGTGGGTGAGCATGGTGGTCTCCGGGTCGAGCAGCGCCCAGAGCTCGCGCATCATGCGGTAGCCGTTGATCGGGGCCGAATCGTCGGCGAAGAGCGGCTCGTACTCGGCCCACCACTCGCGCTCGATGCGGGCGATGGTCTCCGCCGTCTCGGCGCGGCGCTCGGCGCGGCCCTCCCCCACCTGGCGCCTGAGCTCGGCGGCGAGCTGCGCGAGGAAGAGCTTGGCGTCGGCCACGATGCCGACCGCCGCGGCATATTCCTTGTTGATGTCGATGGGATCCACGGTTGCGTGGACGATGGTCTTTCCGTCCGGAATCACTGGCGTAAACGGCGCGCGAGTCAGGCTGGAGCCCACCGCGAGCACGGCATCGCTCGCCTGCAGATAATGGGCGGCCATGGCGGTAGTCGAAAGCGCGCCGACTCCCGCCGCCAGTGGATGCGTCTCGGGGATCGCGCTCTTGCCCTGCAGCGTCGTCATCACCGGCGCACCGAGCAGCTCGGCGACCTCGGCGAGCTCGTCGCTCGCCTCCGCATAGAGCACGCCCTGGCCGGCCCAGATCATGGGCGTCTCGGCCGCGAGCAGGCGCTCGGCAGCCTCCCGCACCGCCCCCTCGTCGGCCGCAGAGCGCATGCGCCGGACCGGCGTGTAGGGGGGAGCGCCGTTCACCTCGGCCGCGCACACGTCGCCCGGCAGCTCCAGCATCACCGGCTGCGGCCGGCCTGAGCGGAGCGCCGTGAAGGCCTGGCGCAGCTTGATCGGCATGAGATCGGCGGCCAGCACCTTCTGCGCCATCTTCGTGGTCGCGGCGTAGTTGGCGGTGCTGTCGAAGGTGGGCGGCTGGTCGACATAGGACGTGCCGGGATGGCCGGGGAGGAAGAGCAGCGGCGTCGAATCCGTGTGCGCCTGGGCGACGCCGGCAAAGGCGTTCTCCGACCCCGCCAGTGCCTGCACCGTGAAGACGCCGATCTCGCGGCCGTTGGTGGAGCGCGAGACGCCGTCCGCCATGTTGCCGGCGACGCGTTCCTGCCGCGTGGTGATGACGCGCATCCCGGCCCGCGCCACCGCCTCGATGATCGGGGTCATGGGGAAGCAGAGACACTGGCGGATACCTTCCGCCTTGAGAATTTTCACCAGAAGATCGGCGCCGGTCATGCTGCTCTCCCTAATGTGCCAAGGCGCTTGCCGTCGGCCGGCGGGCCGCCCTGCTACGGTTGTTGAGCACTCAGAGAGCGGCTAGGGCCTCGAGCGCGTTCAAATCCGGCGCCGTGCTCCCTGCCGGATCCAGGGGCTGAATGCAGACGTGGCTCGCGCCGGCATCGAAATGCTCCCTGATCCGCGCGCGCACGGCCTCAGCGCTGCCCCAGGCGACCATGGCATCGAGGAAGCGGTCGCTGCCCCGCTCGCCCAGCTCGTCTTCGCTGAAGCCGAGGGTGAGCCAGTTGTTGCGGTAGTTCGTGAGCGGCATGTAGATGCCGAGCGTCTGCGCCGCTACATTGCGCGCCGTCGATGCCTCATTGGTGAGGCAGACTTTCTGCTCGACGCAGAGCCAGGCGTCCGCGCCGACGATCTCGCGTGCCCTCGCGGTGTGCTCGGGCGTCACGTTGTACGGGTGCGCGCCCCGCGTGCGCTCGGCCGCGAGCGTCAGCATGCGGGGGCCAAGCGCTGCGAGCACGACGTTCCGCTCCTGCGCAGGCATGGCGAGCTCGGCCGTGTCCATCGCGTCGAGGTAGGCACGCATGGTCGCCACAGGCTTTGCGTAGGTGTGGCCGCGGAAACCCTCCACCAGCGGCACATGCGAGACGCCGAGTCCGAGCACGAAGCGGTCGCCATAGAAGTGGTTGAGGGTGTCGTGGCCCGCGATCGCGGCTACCGCGTCCCGCGCGTAGATGTTGGCGATGCCGCTCGCGGCGCAGAGCCGCTCGGTCTCCGACAGCACGAGGCCGGCGAAGCTGAAGCTCTCGAAGCCCGTGCCCTCGGGATACCAGAGCGCGTCGTAGCCCAGCCCTTCCACCCGCTGCGCAAAGGTCGCGACCTCGCGCGCCGATGGCGAGTCCGGGAATATCCAGACCCCGCGCTTGCCCAACTCCTTCATGCCCTTGCGTCTCCCCGCCCTTTCGCCCGATCCGAGCGCGGCAGGGTAGCACGAACGGCTCCTGATGGTCGCAAGGGTGGGCGCGGGCTATGCTGGCCGCCAGGCCCCACCGCGAGCGGGAGCAGGAGGCGACGCATGGCAGGAGGGACGGCGGTCCATCACGACAGGGACCAGATCTACCAGCAGCGCTTCGACAAGCAGGTGCGCACACATCTCAAGACCCTGATCACGCCGGCGCTCATCGAGGAATACCGTGCGAGCCCGCTCGGCCAGCATTCGGGCGATCTGGAGCGCGTGCTGAACTACTTCCGCCGCTCATCGCTCGCGGGGAAATACGTGCTGTTCGAGCTGGAGGCCAACCGCAAGTACAAGATCATGACCACTAGCGGCGGCGGCCTGCCCGAAGATGTGGACGGCACGATCTACACCGACAAGAACGAGGCGCTCCACGCGGTCTTCCTCAAGCGGGTGGACGCACTGATGAACAGCGCTTCCTGAGGGCCGGGGCAAAGGGGGCAGGCGATGGCGAAGATCACTCTGGCGGGCTATTGCGACCGCTTCAGCGCCCGGCCGGGCGAGCGGCTCGACATCATGGTGAGCGCGGAGGGCACGGACCGGGCGGAGCTTCAGCTCGTGCGCCTGATCCACGGCGACGAGAATCCCGAGGGTCCCGGCTTCATCGAGCGGGAGGTCGATGCGCCGGTGAACGGGACGCATGCCGTGGCCAAGCAATACACGCAACTGGGGAGCTTCGTCCGCGTTACGGACCCGGAAAGCCGGCTTGCGGTGGGCGGCCCCTTCACGCTCTGGGCCTATATCTGGGCCCGCACGCCCGCTAAGGGGCGCCAGGGGCTGCTCACGCGATGGCAGGATGCCGACAGCAGCGGTTATGCGCTCGAAATCAACGAGGATGGCGCGCTGGCGTTCCGCGTGGGCGACGGCGCCGGCAACACGGACGCGCTCGCGGCTGACACCCAGCTCATCGCGCGCCAGTGGTACCTGGTGGCGGCCTCCTACGACCCCGCGAGCGGCGAGGCCACGCTCTATCAGGAGCCGATCGAGAACCGCTACAACAACCACCTCTCCAAGATCGTGCCGCTCGAGCGTTCCTGCCATGTGAGCGGGCAGCTTGGGGCGACCCCTGCGGCAGCGGACGCGGATTTTTTGTGGGCCGCCGCGCAGGCTCGCTCGCCGGAACGCGGCGCCTTCGCCGCCCATCTCTACAACGGCAAGATCGACCGCGCGGGCGTCGCCGGCGCGGTGCTGAGCCGCGACATGCTCGACCGCGCGCGCGAGGCGGGCGGCGCCCCGGCAACCGGCGCGGTCATCGCCGCCTGGGACAGCACGGCTGGCTATAGCGCGACCGGCATCGGCGATACCGTCGTCGACACCAGCCCCCACGGGCTTCACGGCGAAGGCCACAACCGCCCGGTGCGCGGCATGACCGGCTTCAACTGGAACGGCCACGACGACTGCTTCCGCTACGCGCCGGCGCAGTTCGGCGGCATCGAATTCCACGAGGACGCGATCACCGACTGCGGCTGGGAGCCCACCATCTCCATGGAGGTGCCGGACCTGAAGAGCGGCGTCTACGCCGCCCGGCTCAGGGCGGGCGAAGCGGAAGAGCACGTGGTCTTCTTCCTGCGCCCCAAGCAGCCCACCGCGCCCATCGCGATGCTGATCCCCACCTGCAGCTACCTCGCCTACGCCAACGAGCGCATCGGCCTCGGCACGGGGATCGCGCAGGTGCTGAGCAGCCAGGTGACCGTGATCCACGAATGGGACGTGGAGCTGCAGCGGCGGCCGGAATACGGCGCCTCCTGCTACGACAGCCACCGCGACGGTGCGGGGATCTGCTACTCCACCCGGCGCCGGCCGATCTTCAACATGCGGCCTCGGCACCGGACGGCCCCCGTCGTCGTGCCCTGGCAGTTCCCGGCCGACCTCTCGATCATCTACTGGCTCGAGACCATGGGCTACGACTACGACGTGATCACCGACGAGGACCTGCACCAGGAGGGCCTGGCCTGCCTTGAGCCCTACAACGTCGTCATCAACGCCACCCATGCCGAGTACTATTCCGAGGCGATGATGGATGCCACCGAGGACTATCTCGCCTCGGGCGGTAGGCTCATGTACCTCTCCGGCAACGGCTACTACTGGGTCGCCTCCTTCCGCGACGGCGACATGGACGTGATGGAGGTGCGCCGGCTCGACTTGGGCACCAGAGCCTGGAACGCCGACCCCGGCGAGCACTACATGGTGAGCAATGGGGAGCGTGGCGGCCTCTGGCGCGGGCGCGGGCGGGCGCCGCAAAAGCTCCTCGGCACCGGGTTCACCTCCGAGGGCATGGACGAATCGAAGCCCTACCGCAAGATGCCGGATGCCGAGAACCCTGCCGCCTCCTGGGTCTTCGATGGGATCGAGGGCGACATCATCGGCGATGAGGGGCTCGGCATCGGCGGCGCGGCGGGCATCGAGTTCGACCGCTACGACTTAGGCCTAGGCACCCCGCCGCACACTCTGATCCTTGCCTCGTCCGAGGGCCATTCCGACAACTTCCCCCTGGTGGTGGAAGACATCCTCTGTGCCTATCCCGGCGTGGGCGGCACCCAGGACCACCGCATCCGGGCCGACATGACTTATTTCACGACGCCGAGCGACGGCGCGGTGTGGTCGGCAAGCTCCATCGCCTGGGGCCAGGCGCTCCCCATCAACGCCTGCGACAACAGCGCGTCCCGCGTGACCGCCAACGTGCTGAACGCGTTTATGAAGGACGGCCCGCTGCCGGGGGGTGGGGAGGAGTAGCCCGGAATTCTCACCACGGTCTCGGCCTGAGTCGCGTCCCGCGCGTCTTTCGTCCACGTGTGCAGGCGCACGTCGCATGTCCACGTGCGCGGGCGAACGATGCGTGCGGTTCATCAACTTTTTCAAAGTGGGATTCGCCGGGATTCGCCGGGATATGGCGGGATATAGTGGCTCAAAGTGACACATGGTGGCTCATAGTGGCTCAGGCAGCGGCTGCCCTCGATAACGCTGGCGACGGTCGCGCAAGCTCGCAGGGTCTTGCGCGCGGAATCGATGAGTGTGCGCCCACTCATCCCGCCTGCCGCGGTCCGCTCGCTCTTGCTCCACATAACGCGACGATGGCGCGGGCGGCGCACGCTGTGCATCGCACTATGGTCCAGGGAGTTGAATGGGGCGGGCCGCTGGCCGGGGGGTGTGGCTTAGCGCGGTGCGGAGGAATTTGCGATGAGCAAGCTCGGTGACGAACTGATCCAGTCTCTGAAGGAGGCGCTGGCGCACGCCCAGGGCGACGGTCCCGGGGTCGTCCACGCGCCCGAGAGCCCACACAGCCCGGCTGCAGGCGACACTCAGGGAGAGGCAGATGATGCCGTCGGGTAGGAACAGCGCATCACTGCGCCATTCCCCCCTAAGAACCGTACGTGCGGGTTTCCCCGCATACGGCTCAAGTCTCTACAAAGCCCCTTTGACGGGAGCCGGTGAACCATCACTGTAACCGCGGCTAAGAACCTGCCTTTGGCAGTTGGGATGAAGGAGCATCAGGTTGGAGGACTGGTCGTTCCGGAGCCCTCGGCAGGATGCGATGGACGTGCCATCCACTCTCCTTGCTGATGGGCTCTCGGCATTGCGGACACTGCCCGGCCTGCTGTTGCCAGAGTGAAGCAGTTGCCTCTTACCCCTGAGGTCCCGTTCCATGATCCAGCCGAGCCTTTCCTCGAAGTACTCGTCCCAGGCGGGATCAAACGGGTTGGCGACACTGCGGATTTTGCGGTGACGCCGGATCGGGGTATTGCTGGCGTAGGTCAGGTAAATCCTCTTCGCCTTGCCCTCTTTTTTGACTGACGTGCTGAAGATCCAGTCCCGAGACCCTTCACGGATAAAATAGCGTCGTTTTACCCATTTCCGGGACTTGTTCCGGTGTCTCCGACACGCCCATTTCCAAAGCTGCTCCCAGATAAGGTGGTCCACCTTGTGGAAGGTGTCTTTGGCCACTTGGTTCTGGTGGTAGTTGGCCCAGCCCCTGATGATGGGGTTGAGTGTAGCTATCAAGTTTTCCTGCTTCGCCGTGGGGGACTTCTTGATGATCTCCCGGACTTTGCGTAGGAACGCATGGACGTTCTTCTTCGATGGTTTGATGATAAGAACCCCATCGTATTTTCGAGCGTTCCAGCCGAGAAAGTCGAAGCCCGTATCAACGTGCGCCACCTTGGTCTTTTCGGGTGACAGGGCAAGGCCCCGTTCCCGTAGAAAGTCCTCGATGACCGATCGTGCCTCTTCCAGCGTTTCTTGCGTTGCGCCGGTCAAAACAAAATCGTCGGCATACCGAACCAGATTGACTTTATGTTCGTTGCGTTTCTTCTGCGGACGTCTGATCCCGAACTGCCGTAGCAGCGTCGGCTCCAGACCGTCCAAAGTCATGTTCGCCAGCGTCGGCGAGATGATTCCGCCTTGCGGAGTGCCCGCCTCCGTTGGGAACATCTGGTTTTTCCAGACGAAGCCGGATTTCAACCACTTCTGGAGAACCGCCTTGTCCATGGGGATGTTGGCGAGAAGCCAGTCGTGGCTGATGTTGTCGAAACAGGCGGCAATGTCAGCGTCAAGAACCCATTGAGCCCTGTTGGTGCGATTGGCCAGTACTTTGAAGCACTGTCCGATTGCATCACGGCTCGCTCGTTTCGGCCGAAAGCCGTAGGAGTTCGGGTCCGCTTGGGTTTCCGCGACCGGGAGCAGGGCCAGCAGGTGTAGAGCCTGCATGGCGCGATCCTGCATGGTCGGGATGCCTAGCGGGCGCTTCTTGCCGTTCTTTTTTGGAATGTACACCCGTCTCAGAGGGCTCGGTTGATATCCGCGCCTCCTGAGCGACATAACAGCTTTGGCTTTCGATCCCGGCGTGGACCACGTTTCTCCGTCCACTCCGGGGGTACGCTTGCCTTGGTTCTCAGTGACCCGCTTACGGCGAGCATCTTGCCGTGCAGCGAGTGGGTCAGAAGCCACTGCAAGGCTTTCACCTTGCCCCAGCGTCCTTCCCTGGTCGCCTTCGCAATACGCCTTTGCAGCCTTTGAACGGTGCGATGCGCCTGCGCCCAGTCGATGCTGTGCCAGTCGATCTCGCCGCCGGAGGCCGCACCAGTCATGCTCATGACTGTCATTTGCCTGTCCTCCTTTGCGATGGTTCTGCAAACTCTCTTGCGAGGAGAAACCAACCGGAAGTCTGCTCCCTTTCGGGCGGGATGATGTCGGATATTTCCTCAACCCCTATCCGCACGATTACAGCACGGCATTCGCTTTTTCCGGCATCCCATACCCGCATTCCCATCGGCGTTCCTTGCGGTTCGCTTTGCCCTGATGGGCGAGAATACGGGCTTACCATGTTCCGCATGAGTGACAGTTGGAAGGTTAGGTGCCGACTATCCCCCGGTGGGGGCTGTTGTCCTTGCTCTGGTACTCGACCCGTCCAGAGACCGCCCCCACGTACCTTTTGGTTCATGCCTGTCAGCATCTTTGGCATGTTACAATTTACGAGGTTTATCATCGGTTCACTTACGTTCACCATGCTTCCGAAGCCTAGCCCCCTGCTGCGTGATGCTCGCAGCTTCGCTTGCCCTCGCGGGGTCTGCTTCACCCTTGCGGGATCGGGGTACATTGTCGGGATGGCTTCGAACATCGCCGTTGCCAGCAATGCCCGCACCCCTAGGCTACCGCCGAAGGAACGGCGGGTTCTGTCATGAGGTTGTAAGACCTCAAGCAAAACAATCACTCACGCAGCTTCATGTCGCACATCGAGGAAACAGACTGAATAGGGTTAGCGTTGGTGTGGCGCGCGGTCCTCGGAAGTGTGCTCGGCCCAGCCTTGGGCCGCCGCAGCGGCGGCCTCGAAAGCCGCGATAGGGTCGTCAAGTCTTGGCATACAAGCGGCTGCGATGTCGGAAGCTCGTAGCTGACCAAGGTTCAAGACGTAGACGGCGGCGCCTTAATTTGAGTGCTGCGCGCTCGTCCTTCATAGATCTTCAGCAACCCTGAGCGATGTGAGTCGAAGTCATACATGCAGTAGAGGAGCCAGATTCGCGACCAGACTTCATTGCCATCGGGTAGGTAGCATACGTTCAGGCCAAGGTTCGAAGCTTCCCGATGGTCAATCACGGCCCCGTGCGACTTGTAAGTGTCTCGGCCGGCAAGCTTCTCAACCACCGCCTCAACTTCTTCGGGTGCGCGCGAGGACATCATTCCCGACGAAAGAAGATCAAGGGCAATTTGCTTGCTGTGCTGATATGCGAACGTGCCCAGCTGATGAAGCGGGAAGTTGGTTTGCGCCATTTGCGGCTGCATCAACACGGAAGACGGAATGCCAGACAAACTGGGTTCTATCGGCCCCAACTCCGAGGGTGGACCCATTACGATTTCTCTGGCCGCAAGACTCAGCAGAGTGCCGTTGCTCTTTGCGGCGTTCGGAACAATTACACGGAGATCCGGGGCAAGGGTTCGAAGCAGTTTCACAAGCCCTTCGGTCGCGTCGGTCTCGCCACCAGACGTTTCGATGAAGAGATCACATGCCTCACTATTCACGTCGCCAAATAGCTCAACGAAGTAATCGCAATCGCGTTGGTTGATTTGCGCGTTGTGGAAGCGGTTCGCGTAGTACACGAGGAGCCGACGACCTGTGAGCACCTCGATGTCTCGGATCAAAAGCTGGCGAAGGTAGCGATCCTTTTGGCCGACCCAGAAGACGGGCGATTGTTTCGGAATGACTGAAGAGCGAGGGAACTGCTCGATCTTCTCACTCACTCGTGGCACCTTTATTTGCATCTTCGGGCTCACCGGACGCGATGCGGCGCATGTCATCATAGTCTGGCTCGGGATCATTTCGAGCCGGTACTACATGAGAGTTCACCGGCACCTCATTACCGCCCTTCGGACGAAGGACATCAGAAACCTTCATGTCAGCAATAGCTCCGGTGTTGCCCATTGCAGCTCTCCTCCCTCGAAGTGTAGCTGGTGGCCGAGGGGCCGCGTGCCCAGCTTGTCAGTGGGTAGTGGCGTCCGCCCCAACCCGGCCCACATCTCATTGTCCGGGAAAGTCGGGTAATGTTGTCATCCCGCCGCTCGGCACGGCTACAGGTAGCAGCCAACGCTAATGTTTCAGGCCTAGTGCCGACGCCAACACACTCCTCAATCACGGCCTTACTGGGCTGCCGGGCTGCCGGGTCGGTGACCAACGCTTCGTCAGAACCCATGGCACCCTCGCCTGCCCGTCGACTCCGCATGGCGTTACATGAACTAGAATGGGTAACCATGATCCCATATGCAACCCTACCATAGACCACACCCACAGGGTGGTCCCGCTCCGCCCCTCCCCTCATCTCCATGCGCCCCTCGCCGAGGCGGCGGAGAGCCTCGTTCATCGGGACCATCGGTCCGGTGGGATCACAGGACCCGTGCCCGCGTGCACGATCGGCAGCGCTGGTGCCGCCGCCTGCTCCGGCAGCTCGTCCTTGGCTGAGCACGCGCCGGCGGGTGGGTTTCGCTCGGCCTGAGCGGGCGCGGTCACTCCTCCTCACCGGAGTACGGGTTAAAATCCTCCTCCAGCTTCGACAACAGGAAGAATATCTCTTCCACCGCATTTGTTATCAGCAGGATGTTGGCCATATCGAGCTTGGGTAATGGCGGATCCGCCTCCAGATATCTGCCCCGCATCGTGCGCATCAGCGCGCCGCGGTCGCCGGTCAACTGTGTCGCAATGTCCCAGGACTGTCTGTCTTCGCTTTCCATCGCGCTGTCCAGGGACAGGAACACGCTGTCCACGCCCTCGCTTATGTTCTCCTGAAACTGCTTGAGGGATGGCCGGTCGCCAAGCTCGACCAGCGCCGCGCACATGACGCCCATGGCGTCCGCTACCCACGAAAGAAGTTTTTGGCGATTCATCAGTGCATTGCGGCCTTCCACTCCCTGCATGGGATGAAGCGTGTGCAAGTCCGTCAGAAAATCATTGATTTCAGACAATACCGTGCGGGACACATCCCGAAGCGGGCCTACATCCTTGTTCTGCCGCACGAGCTCGAAGTACCCGGACAACATGCTGAACGCGCGCCTCTGCTCGAGGTCGACCAACATCAGGGAGGTCTCCACGTCCACCGAGGCATGGTCGTGGATGAACTCGGTACGCGAGAGCTCGTCGATCTCCGAGGCCGGCCACAGCCTCTCGAGAATCCGGCTCGAAACCCCCAGTCCGGCGAGCATGATCGGCACGGGAACCACGGACGGGATCAGGTACACGAGGGCCAGTTGCTGGCTTAGATCGAAGCCGGTCGCGGAGATCAACGCCTTCATCGACGGCACGTCGAGATAGACTTCGGCGTAGTGCAAAGGGATGGTCACCGCACAGACCAGCAGATTGTGGATCACCATATACATGGCGAGCTGGCGCGAGCGGCCTCTCAGATTGGCGGACAGTACGTAAATGATCGCACTTGAGCCGATAAAGCTGCCGTAGACGATCATGATGGCCTGGTCGACGGAGATGATATCGACCGCCGCCAGGCTGATCCCGAAGACGGAGACCGCGCCCGAGGACTGCACGATGAACGTCAGCAGGGCCGCGACGAAAAAGGCAAGAACCATTGAGTTCCCGGTTCCCAGCATCAAGTCCCGGAACCAGGGCTCGTCGGCAAGCGGCGCCGCAGCCTCCCTGACAATCACCAGGCCGAGGATGACCATGCCCCCGCCGAGGAACGACCCCGCGATAGCCCGGAATCTCGAGAGCCTCTCGGTGGCCACCACGGCACCCGCGATCCCGACGACATAGAGCGCGAGCATCTTGATATCGAAGGTGGCGATCATGACGAGGCCCGTCACGCCGACACCGCCGCCCAGGATCATGGCGAGCGCACCCTTCAAGGTGATCAGCCGCGACCGCAGGATGCTCACCGCGATGAAGGTCAATGCGCTCATGCTCTGGGTGATGCCGCCGCCCAGCAGTCCCCAGAAGAGCGCCGCAAGCGGGTTGGTGGTCCAGCGCTGCGCATTCCGGCGCAGCCGCCGGCTCGCGAGCTTCTTGAGGTTCTCGGTCAGGAACCACATTCCGACGATGAACAGGCCGAGCCCGCCCACGACGCCCGCGAGCAGTTCCATCACTCGTTCCCGAACATGGCGGCGTGGCCCCGGCGCGGCGCGGCATCGGCGCCCGGCGGCGCCATGACGTTCGCCTCACCGCCTTCGCAGGCGGCGCAGGCTGCTTCGGAGAAGGAGACGTTCATCGGTGAGACACCGCCGCTGCGAAGCTACCGGGGAACTGTCAGATCACTGGAACCAATGCGGAGCCCGACGACAAGCGAGGGCTGCCAAGGTGCTGACGCTTCCACCGCCGGTCACCCGAGAAATGCCGTCGCGACCATGGGCACCGGGGGTGAAGCATGAGGGTTTGTGGCAAACGAGAGAGAGTACTCCGCGGGTTGTGGGTATCCAGCGGACGGCGCATCCCCGTAGCGCAATCTGCGGCAATCGGCAGTGTACAGGCAGAGTTACGGTCGACGAAAGCGATGCGAGTCGCGAGGGCTCAATAGAGCGAGGATGGTCGCGCCGGCCGGGGCTGACGCGCGACGATCACCTTGTGCCCGTGCGCCCCTCGCCGAGGCGGCGGCGGGCCTCGTGCATCAGGATCATTGGGCCCGTGCCCGCGCGCACGCCAGGCAGCGCCCACACCGTCACCGCTTTGAGCGTGTGCGCCTCTGCCGTTATGGTACGCCACCGCGAGCCGAGGAACGGGAGCGTCGAGGAATGAGCGAGGCGGCAAGCGGCCCGGTGCGCTTCACGGGCACGAGCGACGAGGTCATCGACTGGCTGCGCGCCAATGGCGTCGAGCGCGTCCGCGTCGAATATGGCGACTATGGCGGCGTCGCCCGGGGCAAGGCGATGGGCGTCGCCCACTTCGAGCGCATGCTGCACCACGGCATCGCCTTCTGCGCCACCGTCATGGCCTTCGACATCGCCGCCAACGTGGTGCCGAACACGGACTACGGCGAAACCATCGGCTACGCCGACTTCCTCGCCGTGCCCGACCTCTCGAGCCTGCGCATCCTGCGCCACGAGGCCGACACGGCGCTGGTGATGGGCACCCTCACCTGGCCCGACGGGCGGCTCGTCGAAGGCGACCCCCGCAACGTGCTGCACCGTGTCGCCGGGCGCATGGAGACGATGGGCTACGACGCCCGCTGTGCGCCGGAGTTCGAGTTCTTCCTCCTCGACGGCGTGCACGAGATGATGGACTCCGGGGTGCAATGCTACTCGATGCAAAAGCGCACCCAGTTCCTCGCCGAGGAATATTCGCTGCTGGACGCGGTCGCCGCCCACGGGGAGCTCGAATGCAGCCACTATGAGTACGGCCCCGGCCAGTACGAGGTGAGCATCTGCCACCAGCCCGTTCGCCAAATGGCCGACAACGGCCATCTCTTCCGCGCCACCGCCAAGGAGGCGGCGATGCAGATGGGCAACCGCGTCACCTTCATGGCCAAGCCGTTCGACAAGATGACCGGCAATTCCTGCCACTTCCACATGTCGCTGGTGGACAAGGACGGCAACAACGCATTCGCGGCGCCCGATCAGCCGCACCACATCAACGACACCTGCCGGCACTTCATGGGCGGCGTGCTCGCGCGGCTGACCGAGCTTACCGCCATCTTCTTCCCCAATTCGAACTCCTACCGCAGGCTTGTGCCCGGCCTCTTCGCGCCGATCTCGCTCGCCTGGGGCGTGGACAACCGCACCGCGGCGATCCGCCTCATCAACGAATCCCCGGCCGCCACGCGGCCGGAGCTCCGCGTCTGCGGCGGCGACGTGAACGTCTACCTCGCGCTTGCCGCCTATCTCGCCGCCGGGCTCGACGGCATCCTCAACAAGACCGACCCCGGCCCACCGGCGGAGGGCGACCTCGACATGCAGGACATAGCCCGGCTGCCCGACGACTGGGGCGAGGCGCTCGACAGGTTCGAGGCGTCCGACTTGGCAAAGGACTGGTTCGGCGAGGAGTTCTGCCGCAACTACGCCACGGTCAAGCGCTACGAGTACGACGACTTCCGGCGCCAGGTGCCGGACAACGAGCGCGCCCGCTACGTGGAGTGGCTGTAGGGACTATTTCGCTCACGGCAGCCGGCCTGCGGCCAGCGCCTCCCCGTCGCGCGTCCGCGCGCGCGGGCGCGCGATGTGCGCCGCACGAGCGGCGGGCCGCGGTCGCGGCCTGTCGCGAGCCCGTCGAAGACTGACTCGCTCTAAAGCGGCTCGCCGCGGGCGAGGCGCGGCAGGTCGCCCGCGAGCCCCATGGCGTGGCGCATGAAGAAGCGCTTGACCGGCGGCATCTCGTTGACCGCCGCGAGGCCGATGTCGCGGATCAAGCGCAAGCTCTGACTGTCGTTGGAGAAGAGCCGGTTCAGCCCGTCGGTCACGCCGATCAGCACCACCGAATCGAAGCGCCGCCGGCGCTGATAGTGCACGAGCACGTCGTCGTCGCCGATGTCGAGGCCGAGGCGCGCGCGGTCCACCACAAGCTCGGCCAGCACCGCGGCGTCGCGGATTCCGAGGTTGAAACCCTGGCCGGCGAGCGGGTGGATCGCATGCGCCGCATCGCCCGCAAGCGCGAGACGGGGCGCGACGTAGCGCTTCGCATGGGTGAGGTTGAGGGGATAGCTCCAGCGCGGGCCGGTCGGCTCCAGCGCGCCCAGGAAGTCGCCGAAGCGCGCGCCGAGCTCTCGGGCGAAGACCGCCGGCGGGGCCTCCATCAGGGCCGGCGCGAGGTCCGCCCGCTCCGTCCAGACCAGGGAGGCGCGGTTGCCGGTCATCGGCAGGATGGCGAAGGGCCCGGCGGGCAGAAAACGCTCGTGCGCGATGCCCCGGTGCGGCCGCTCGTGCTCGACAGTGCAGACGATGCCTGTCTGCTCGTAGGACCAGCGCACGGTCTCGATCCCGGCTGCCGCCCGCAGCCCCGAATTGGCGCCGTCGGCGGCGACCGCGAGGCGCGCTCGCAGGCACCTGCCGTCGGCCAGCCGGGCCTCGATACCGCCGGCAGTGCTCTCCAGTGCTTCGACCGAGGCGGGCGCGAGGTGGCGGAGCACGGCGAGCGCGCCCGCACGCGCGAGCAGGGCGGCGCGGATGGCCCGGTTCTCGACGATGAAGCCGAGCGGATCGCTGCCCACGGCCTTGTGGTCATAGTGCAGGAAGAGCGGTGCATCGCCGTCGGAGACGCGTATTTCCAGGATCGGCTGGGCGTCGTCCGCCAGCGCCGGCCAGAGCCCGATGCCATCCAGCACCCGCTTGGAGCCGAGCGCGATCGAGGAGACCCGCCCGTCGAACGCGACATCCTTCATCGCCTCAGGCCGCGTGCCGTCGACGACCGTCGTCTCGATCCCGGCGCCTGCGAGCGCGACCCCGAGGGTGAGGCCGACGAGGCCGCCGCCGACGATGACGACGTCGCTCTCGATCCGCCCCTCGGTTTCAGTCGCTGCCATGCCCCTTACGCTCCCGACTTCGCCCGCCGACCGGCGCTAGCGCTTGAGGCCGGCCAGATCCCAGCCCACCTGATTGTACATGTCGGGCGCGTTCCAGAGGCCGCGCAGATACTTGATCTTGCCGTCCTCGACGAAGCAGATCTGGGAGAACTGGCAGTCGAAGCGCTGGCCCGTGCCGGGAAGGCCGAAATAGTCCTTCGTGATCGTGCCGCTCATCCAGCCCATGTCGCAGACGATGTTGCCCTGGACGCAGAACGCCTCGATATGGAGCGAGAGGTCGGGCACCGCGTCGAGCCAGCCGGCGCCGAACTCGCGGATCGCGTCATGGCCCACCGCCGCCGGCAGGGTGATGTCGTGATAGACCCCGTCCTCGGCCATGACGGCCACCACCTCGTCGATGTTCTGGCTCGACCAGCCCCGGCATTGCCTGACCAGGAGCGCCAGATTGGCCCGCTCGCTCTCGCTTATATCGCCGAGGCTCTCGATCGGCTCGTCGGCCAGATTGCGCTCGCTCATCAGCCACTCGCGTGTGTCCATGCGTTTCTCCCCCTCTCTGGCGCTCGCTCGGCACTCGATCCGCCGCATCGGCGCTCAATAAACACGATGCCCGGCGCTGCTGCACGGCCTTTGCGATGACCGCGTCGCCGCACAACAACGGAGACTGACGAGGTGTAGAACATGAGAAGGGCCGGGCCGCAGGCCCGGACGGCGCGACTGCGCCGCGCGCGTATACGCGCGAAGCCAAGTGAGCGGAGCGAACGCCCGGCGTTTGAGGGATATGAAAGAATCACCCGTCGTCGCATAATGCCGCCCTGATGGCGGATGCGACGGCATATCGAGGCAGGCTTCGTGGCAGAGGCCGCCGCCAGCTCCTGATCGGGGCGGCAGCGGCGCTTGGCGTCGGGCTCGTCGCCGCGCACAGCAGCACCTGTGACGCTCTGGCTGCCGACACCTACCAGAGCGTCACAGACTCATACCTTGTCATGTGGATCGAGCGCGCAGGCAGCGCACTGGGCTGCTTCTAGCACGCGCTTGCGCCGGAGCCGGCGCCAGCCGGGCGCCGGAGGGACCATGCCGAAGTTCGCCGCCAATCTCAGTTTCCTCTTCCAGGAGCTCGAATTTCTCGACCGTTTCGAGGCAGCCCGGCGCGCGGGCTTTCAGGCGGTCGAGTATCTGTTTCCCTACGATCTCGCGCCGCCGGCGGAGATTGCGGCCCGGCTCGACGATAACGGGCTGACCCAGGCGCTCTTCAACCTCGCGCCGGGCGACTGGGATGCCGGCGAGCGCGGCCTCACTGCGCTACCCGGCAGGCAGGACGATTTCCGCCGCTCGGTCGATAGCGCGCTCCGCTACGCCGGTGCACTGGGCTGCCGCCAGCTCCACGTGATGGCCGCCGTTGTGCCCGAGGGCGCCGATCCGCGCGCGTACGAGGAGGCTTACGTCGCGAACCTCGCCTATGCGGCGGACGCATTCGGGCGCGAAGGCATCCGTGCCCTCATCGAGCCGCTGAACACGACCGACGTGCCGAGCTATCTGCTGTCGACCGCCGGCCATGCGCAGCGGGTAATCGAGACGGTGGGGAGCAAGAATCTGTTTCTCCAGTACGACTTCTATCACCGCCAGATCATGGAGGGCAGCCTGGCTGTCGGTTTCGCCCAGCACCGCGACATCATCGCCCACATCCAGGTTTCCGGCGTTCCCGGTCGCCACGAGCCCGACGTGGGCGAGATCAACTACCCCTACCTCTTCGACATGCTCGACGCGGCGGGGTACGACGGCTGGATCGGCTGCGAGTACCGGCCCAAGGGAGGCACGCTGGAGGGCCTGGGCTGGCTCGTGCCTTACGGCATCGGTGCCGCCGTGGTGACCGCCTGAACGGCCGGCGTGCGGCGGCAACAAAGGGGAGCGCGATGAGCGACGACACATATCAGGACATCGGCTACGGCGCGATGGAGATCGGCTTCGGCGAGCGGCCGGGCATCCTCGTGGTCGATCTGCAGACGGGCTTCACCCAGCCGCGCTTTCCCTTGGGCGGCTGCCCGCTGGTGCATCGCGCCGTGGAGAACACCGCGCGGGTGCTCGAGGCCGCCCGCGCGGCGCGGGTGCCGGTCGCCAACTGCTACACCGCCTATCACTCCGAGCGCGACATGCCCTACTGGAAGATCGCGCCGGTACGGGAGAACTTCTTCGAAGGCGACCCCTGCGCCGAGATGGAGCCCCGCACCTCCGATCCCGACTACGACTACATCCTGCGCAAGTCCGGCCCCTCGATCTTCTTCCAGACGCCGGTGACGGCCTTCCTCACCAAGCACGGCGTGGACACGACCATCGTCGTGGGCTGCATGACCAGCGGCTGCATCCGCGCCTCAGTGATCGATTCCTTCTCCTACGGCTATCGCACCATGGTGCCCGAGGACTGTGTCGGCGACGCCGACGAGCGGCCGCACCGGGACAACCTGCGCGATGTCGGCCGCCGCTACGCCGACATCGTCTCGTCGGAGCGGGTGCTCGACTATCTCGACGAGATCAGGAAGCGAAATGCCTGAGGGCAATGGATCGTAGAGCGAGTCCGTCTTTGACGGACTCGCGATAGGCCGCGACCGCGGCCCGCCGCTAATGCGGCGCACATCGCGCGCCCGCGCGCGTCGACGCGCGACGCGGAGGCGCCGGCCGCAGGCCGGCTGCCGTGAGCGACAAAGAGCTAGCAGGAGGGCCTGAGCCGGTAGGGATCGGGCGCAGGCGCGATGTCTGCGCGGCCGGGCGGGAGCGATTGCCCCCGCAGGGCTGCGGAGCGCAGCGTCGCCTCGTCGACGGCACGCTTCTCGTTGAGCGCGCGGGCGAGCGAGAGCGCCGCGCGGCGGGTCTGGCAGGTTCCGACGAAGGCGTAGAGCCTGCGCCCCTCTGCGTGTTCCTCGGCCCGGACGACGCGCCAGATCGACCCCTCGCCCGCCAGCCCCTCCACGACCAGATAGTGGGTGGGCGCCCCGTCTTCCATGAGCCTGAGGCTAATCCCGCGTGCGGACCCCGGCAAGCCGCCGCGCAGGCCGTGACCGTGGTGAGAATTGCGGGTTAGCGCCCGTCCCGCACGTGCTTGTAGATCTCGGTGAAGTCGGAGTCCGGCCGCGCGGCCTCCATGCCGTCCCAGATGTCGCGGAGCTGCCCGGCGAGGCGGCCGGGCGCACCGGCGGCGGCCACGCTCGATTCGTAGAGGCGGATGTCTTTGGCCATCAGCTTGGTTGCGAAGCCGGAATCGAAGGCACCGGTGGCGATACGGTTGGGGAACTTGTCCTCGGTGGCGGTGTTGCGGCCGCTGGAGAGATTGACCGTCTCCAGGATCGTCGTCATGTCGAGGCCCTGGGAAACTCCGAAGGCAACCGCCTCGCTGGTCGCCGCCATCGCCGTCGCCGAGAGGAAATTGTTCAGCAGCTTCATCGCCATGCCGTGGCCCGGCTGGGTGCCCACTTGGCGGGCATTCGCCGCCATCGGGCGAATGTAGGGTTCGATCTCGGCATAGAGATCGTCCGACGCCGCCACCATCATGGCGAGCGTGCCGGCCTTCGCGCCCTTCGTGCCGCCGCTCACCGGCGCGTCGGCATAACGGATGCCGGCGCCGGCCAGCAGGTCGTGGGCCGCGCGGGCGTCCGTCATTCCGGCGGTGGTGCTGTCCACCACGATCCCGACCGCCCGGTCCGGACAATCGGCGATCTCTCGTGCGACCTTCAGCACCGTCCGTCCGTCGGGGAGGCAGAGAAAGACGATGTTGGCCCGCTCTGCCAGCGCCGCGGCGGACTCGGCCACGGGCGCGCCGGGCGGCGCCAACGCTTCGGTGCCCGCGGCGTCGAAGCACACCACCTCGTGACCGGCGGCGGCCAGATTGTGCGCCATCGGCCCGCCCATATTGCCGAGGCCGATGAAGCCGAGCGTGGGCATCAGCCGGCCTCCGCCTTGCGGTGCTCGTCGACGACGCGCCGCGCGATGCGGAACCCTTCGACCGCCGCCGGCGCGCCGCAATAGACGGCGACCTGGATCAGCGTCTCCTTGATCTCGTCGACGGTCACCCCGTTGGTGAGCGCGCCCCTGAGATGTAGCTCCAGCTCGTGGCTGCGGCCCAGCGCGGACAACATGCAGATGTTGTTGAGGCTCCGCTGCTTGCGGCTCAGCCCCGGCCGGCCCCACACCGCGCCCCAGCAATACTCGGTCAGGATCTCCTGAAACTCCTTGTTGAAGTCGTCGGCGCTGCCGATGGCGCGGTCGACATACTCCGAGCCCAGCACCTCGCGCCGGATCTGGAGGCCTTTCTCGTACATCTCGTTGGGCATGGCGGATACTCTCCTGAGTGGCGGTTAGGGCCGCTCCCGGCGCGGCCGGCGGCGCATCATAGCGGCCCGGCCGGTAAACCCCAGAACGGCGGCAGGGGCAGTAGGGCGTGGCCCGTTAGTCGACCGTGTGAGCCGCGAGAAACGCTTCGTCGATGGTGACGCCGAGGCCGGGGCGGTCGGGAATGGCGATCATGCCGTCCACCACCTCGAACTTTTCTTCGGCGAGATCGTGGAGCAACGGATTGGCGCCGAGGGAGTATTCGGCGATGACCGCCGCGGGCGAAGCCGCCATGACCTGAAGGCCGGCGGCGAAGTTGAGCGCGCCGCCCCAGAGGTGGGGCGCGAGCTTGATCCCGTGGCTCTCTGCCAGCGCCGCAATCCGCATGGCCTCGGTGATGCCGCCCGCGATGGCGAGGTCGGGCTGGAAATAGTCCACGGCCCGATGCTCCAGCAGCTCGCGGAAGTCGAAGCGGGTGAACTCGCTTTCGCCGGCGGCGATCGGGATGTCGCTCGCCGCTCGCACGACGCCCATGCCGGCCTTGTCGTCGACATTCACCGGCTCCTCGAACCAGGAGAGGCCGCAGCCCTCGACCAGCCGCACAAAGCGGAGCGCCTCCTTGACCGAAAGGGTGCCGTGGGCATCCACCATGATCTGGATATCGCATCCCAGAAGGGCGCGGGCGGCCCGGACCCGACGCACCGACGCGATGACGTCTCCGTCACCCGCACCCACGCGCATCTTCACCGCGCGGAAGCCGCCGCGGGCGATATAGCCTTCGAGCTGCGCGCCGATGGCCTCGGCCGGCGCCCAGCCGCCGGAGGCGTAGGCCGGCATGGCGTCCCGGCACTTGCCGCCGAGCAGTCGCCACACCGGGACCCCGAGGGAGCGGCCCAGGATGTCCCAGCAGGCCATGTCGATGGCCCCGATAGCGCTGATCCTGCTTCCGCGGCGATCCAGCACCGGGAAAGCCTGGCCGCGTGTCAGCGCGAAGTGGGCGCGGCTGCCGTTGTACCCGATCTCCCACAGCCGGCGTGGATCCCGCGGGTCCTCGCCGATCAGCGCCGGGCCCAGGTCGCGGTTGATGAGCGCGGCAAGCGCCGCGTTGTTGCCCATACTGCCGACCGAAGCCTTGGCCTCGCCCCAGCCGACGAGCCCGCACGCGGTCTCGACCCGCACGATCGTGGCGTCGAAGTGATCGGCGACGCCGAGGTCGCTCTTGTGCTGCTGCGCCTTGGGGATCGGCACATGCGCCCAGCACGCCGTGATGCTCTCGATCTTCATCGGCCCGCCATTCGGCGTCCGGCAGCCCGCCGGCGCTGTCTACGGTTCCGGAAAATCCTGTCGATGCGCCCGCGCAGCGCCTCGTCCTCGCGCGCGGCCGCGTAGATTTCGTGATACTCGTCCTCGTTGATGCCTTCCGTCTCCTCGATAGCGCGGGCGAGGTCGGCCTGCGCATCCTCGATCAGGGCGCCGCGCTCGTCCTTGTCGGCCGTGCCCTCGATAAGCGGGCGCCAGGTCTCGATCCGTCGGCTGACCTCGATCGCGGCGGAGACGAAGGCCTCGAACGTGGCATCGCTGTACTCGTCCGCGGACGCGCGCGGGCCCAGCGCCAGCACCGCCCCGCCAAGCGCCACCACAAGCAGCAGCGAAGCGAGCCTCGGCACAACGCGACTCATGGTGCCCTCTCGGCGGTGGCCGGCAGCGGCGGGCGCCGACGCCACTATGCGCCCGACTGCAAGGTGAAGGTCAGTGTCGCGATGGGCGCGTCGGAGAATCTGCCCGTGCCCCGCAGGCTGACGATGGTGCCGGGCGGCACGGTCGCGGCGTTGTCGAAGGAGAAGTCGTCTCCCTCCTCGGTTCCGGCATCCCACGGGTAGAGGTTCACCGTGAGCGCGTCTGCCCAGTTCCCCTCCGCATCGAGCAAGGAGAGACCGAAGACGCCGACGAACCAGTCCGGGCTCGGCGCGATCATCGAGAGCAGGGTGATATGGGGATGGTCGGCGGTGACCGTGACGGCTTCGAACGTATCCGAGGCCGTCGCGCCGGGGCCTGACTCCTTGCGGAGAACGCTCAGCGCATTCGCACCGGCCGCCTGAATTTCTTCCGTGAGCGTGGCCGTCCGCCCGCGCTCCGCCATGGATTCGATGCCCGGTGTGGCCTGGCCGACCGCCTCAAGGAACGCCACGTCCGCGTTGTGAACGCCGCCGATCAGCGGCGAGAAGTGCGCGCCGTCGGGAACGCCCCCAGGGGTGGCCTCGACGGTCCAGGCGCCTGTGAAGGTGACGGTATAGACCGCCGAGGCGCCGGCGGCGGCCGCTTCGCCCGCCTGCGGGCTGAGCGACATGTCATCCGACCCGTCGCCGTAAGCGCTGCAGCCATGGCCGAGCGTGGCGACCAGAAGGGCGGCGCAGGCCGCGACGAGGCATCGCGCGCCTGCTCTGACGGTGCGGCCTGGAGCTTGGTTCATCGTGTTTCGTCTCCCTCAGGTCACCTGAAAGCCGTGGGCGAAGGGGTCGGCCTCATCGACGAAGATGGTGTTGAGCCCGGTGACGCGCGCCCAACCTTCGATGCTCGGCACGATTGCGTCGTGATTGCCCACCTTCGTCGCGCTCTCGACGCGGCAGCGGAAGAGGCTGCCGATGATGCTCTCGTGCACGAACTCGTCGCCGGGCGCGAGCTTGCCCGTGGCCGCCCACTGCGCCATCCGGGCCGAGCTCCCGGTACCGCAGGGGGAGCGGTCGAGCGCGCCCGAGCCGTAGAAGACGGCGTTCCGGCCATGGGCGCTCGCATCCTGAGGCGCGCCCGTCCACATGACGTGGCTCACGCCGGCAATGGACGGGTCGTCGGGATGGACGCACTCGACGACCCGGTTGCAGGCCTCGCGCAGGCCGGGGCTCATCGCCAGCAGCTCGGCCGCCGAGAACGCCTCCATCCCTGCATAGCCCGGCTGGGGATCGACGATCGCGTAGAAATTGCCGCCGTAGGCGATGTCCACCGTGATCGGACCGAGGCCGGGGCACTCCACAGTGACACCCGTCTCCGCCAGGAAGCTCGGCACGTTGGTGATGCGCACGGCCTCAACACGCGCACCCTCCCGCCGGTAGCGCGCTTCGACCCGGCCCGCCGGCGTGTCGAGGACCAGGGTGCCGTCCAAGCGCGGAGAGACGAGGCCGTGCTCCAGCGCGATGGTCACGGTGCCGATGGTGCCATGGCCGCACATGGGCAGGCACCCGGTGGTCTCGACGAAGAGCAGCGCGAGATCGGCGTCCGCCGAGAGCGGCGGGTAGAGCACCGCGCCCGACATCAGGTCATGGCCGCGCGGCTCGTACATCAGCGCCCGGCGGATCCAGTCGTAGTCGCGGACGAAGTGCTGGCGCCGCTCGCTCATCGTGGCGCCCGCGAGCGCAGGCCCGCCCCCTGCCACCACCCGCACGGGATTGCCGCAGGTGTGGCCGTCGATACAGAAGAAGGTGTGACGCGCGCTCATGGCTAGGCCTCGCCGGCGACCGCCACCCACTGCCCGGTGTCCGCGGCCTCGACCAGCGCCTCCATCACGGCGATGCAGTGCACGGCTTCCTCGGTCGTCACCGTGAACTGCGTCTCGCCGGCGCAGGCCGCGGCGAACTCGTCGAGCTCCAGCCTGAGCGTGTCGTTGGGCTCGATCGCTTCCTCGCGCTGGGTCCCGTCCGCCGCCTGAAGGGTGAGTTGGCTGTTGTCGATCTGGGCGAACGCGTTGCCGCCGGTGCCGTAGATGTTGATGTAGGAGGTGTGGGGGCAGGCGAAAAGCGTGCCGAGATAGGCCGTAACACCGGACTCGAAGGCGAACAGCACCGAAGTCGTGTCGTCGATGTCGACCGGGACCGCGCGCCGGTAGGCCTGCGCCGCAACCCACGCGATGGGCCCCAACAGATAGACGAGGGCATCGATCATGTGGATGCCGAGCCCCGTGACCGAGCCGGCCGGGCTCTCTATGCGGTTGGAGCGCCAGAGATCGGGCGAGTAGCTGAGCGCGCTCGGCACGGAGAAATTGGCCTCGGCATGGAGGACGGTGCCGAAGTCGCCCGCCTCCAGCATGGCCTTCAGCGCGCGGGTCGCGCTGTGCCAGCGCCGGTTCTGCCCGATCGCGAGTATCACGCCCGCCTCGGCACAGGCATCCACCGCGGCCTGCGCGCTCGCGCGGGTGAGCGTGAAAGGCTTCTCGCAGAAGACGTGCTTGCCGGCCGCCGCCGCCGCGATCGCCTGCTCGGCATGGAGCGAATGCGGCGTGGTCAGAATGACCGCGTCGACCGAGCCATCGGCAAGCACCGCCTCGTAGGAGTCGTGCTGGGCCGTGCCGTACTTCGCGGCGAAGGCCGCGCGCCTTTCCTCGGACCGGGTGAAGCAGGTCACGATGCGGATTGCGTCCGACTTACCCTGTGCGGCGTCCGCGAGCTCGTCGGACCACCAGCCCATTCCGATTGAGGCCGCGCGTAGCATGGCTTACACCCGATCCTGTGAATCCTGCTCCGACACTAGCCCGGAATTCTCACCACGGCCAAGGTCTGCGCGACGCATTCCGGCAGGGGCCGCTGGAGCGATGATGGAGGCCCTGGTAGGCGCCCGGCTGCACACGTCGGAGGGGCTCGTCCCCGGTCGCGCCCTGCTGCTGGCGGACGGCACAATCCGCGATATCGTGGCCGAGGACGCGGTCCCCGCCACCACCCGCGCCACGCGGCTCGCGGGCGGCACGCTCGCCGCTGGGTTCATCGACCTGCAAGTCAACGGCGGCGGCGGCGTGATGTTCAACGACGCGCCGACGGCGGCAACCATCGCGGCGATCGGTCGCGCCCATCGCGCCTTCGGCACCACGGGCTTCCTGGCGACCTTCATCTCCGGCGCGCGCGCCGACATGGCGCGGGCGGTCACGGCGGTGCGCGAGGCGATGGACTCGGGCGAGCCGGGAGTCCTCGGCATCCACTTCGAAGGGCCGCACATCAACCCCGCGCGCCGCGGGGCGCATGACGCGCGGACGATCCGGCCGCCAGCCGAGGGCGACATCGACCTGCTCGCCTCGCTCGCCACCGGTCGCACCCTGGTGACACTGGCACCGGAGTGCGTGACACCGGCAGATATCGCGGCGCTTGCCGCACGCGGCGTCATCGTCGCCGCCGGTCACAGCGACGCCAACGCCGACACGATGGACACGGCGATGGCGCATGGTCTCACCGGCGTCACCCATCTGTTCAATGCCATGGGCCCGCTCGGCCACCGGGAGCCGGGTGCGGCCGGCGCGGCGCTCACCCGCGACCGCCTCGCCTGCGGCATCATCGCCGATGGCGTCCACGTGCACTGGGACGTGCTGCGCCTCGCCTGGCGCGCGAAACCCCGTGGCACGCTTTTTCTGGTCACCGACGCGATGGCCCCAGTCGGGGCGCCCGATGCAGACGCGATCCGCATTGGCAACGAGACTGTGCGGATCGTGGACGGCTGCCTGCGCTTGGCCGACGGCCGACTCGCCGGCTCGCTGCTGAACATGGGGCAGGCGGTGAGAAACTGCGTCATGCACGCAGGCATCCCGCTCGCCGACGCGCTCGCCATGGCCTCCGCCTACCCGGCGGATTTCCTTTGCATCGGCGAGAGCCGGGGGCGGCTCGCGCCCTCCGCGCCGATCTGATCTGGCTCGACGATGACCTCCGCGTCCGCGCCATCTGGATCGGCGGCGCGCGCAGCGACACGCCGGAGGCGCAATAGGCCACGATGCACATCGGTATCGACATCGGCGGCACGAAGCTCGCCGCCATCGCCCTCGACGGCGACGGGCGGGAGTGCGCGCGCCTGCGCCAGCCGGTGCCCACGAGCTTCGGCGGCGTGATCGACACCGTCGCCGAGATCGTGGAGCGGCTCGCAGCAGGGGGCGTGCGCGCGCCGAGCGTCGGCGTCAGCCTCCCCGGCATCATCACGCGCGACGGCGAGATCAGCATGATCGTCAACCTGCCCTGGCTCGAAGGGCAGCCCCTGCGGCAAGCCCTGGAGGCGCGACTCGGCTGCCCGGTCGCGCTCGCCAACGACGCCAACTGCTTCGCCCTCTCCGAGGCGACCGATGGCGCCGGTGCAGGGGCCGAGGTGGTGTTCGGGGTCATCCTCGGCACCGGCGTGGGCGGCGCACTGGTGGTGCGGGGCGAGGTCGTGGTGGGCGCCAACGCCACCGCCGGCGAGTGGGGTCACAACCCGTGGCCCACGCCGGGGGGCGCCGGCGTGCCCTGTGCCTGCGGGCGCTTCGCCCAAGGCTGCGTCGAGACCTGGCTCAACGGGGCGGCGCTCGCGCGCGACTACGCCGCGCTCGGCGGTGGCGAAGCTACGGCCGAAGAGATCGCCGCACGGGCGGACGTGGGGGACGCGCAGGCGGTGGACGCCGTGGCCAGCTATGCCGAGCGCCTGGCCCAAGCGCTCGCCGCCGTTATCAACCTGCTCGACCCTGACGTGATCGTGCTGGGCGGTGGCCTTTCGGCGATCGCAGCACTCTATCGCCTGGTGCCCGCCGCCTGGGGCGCGCACGCGAGCGTGACAAGGCCCGCCACCCGGCTCGTCCGCGCGCACTTCGGGCCGGAGAGCGGCCTGCGCGGCGCCGCCCGGCTCATGCCTAGAAATATCAGTGCAGCTGGGGAGTCTTGAGGAACGCGTCGCGGGTGGCGCTCAGCACCCGTACCTCGTGGTGCTCGCCGTTTCGCATGACGGTGAGCGGCACGGCGACGCCCGCCTCGCCCACCGCCCAGACGCTGCGGAAGAGCTCGACGAGGCTGCTGACCGGCTGACGGTTCACCGCGAGCACCTGATCGCCGACCTGAAGCTCCGCCTGCTCGGCCGGCCCCTCCGGCGCGAGGCCGGCGACAACGAGCGCCTCGTCGACCTCGGTGACGTAGGCGCCGAGCCAGGGCCTGGGCGGGCGCTGGGTGCGCCCCAGCGTTTGCATGTCGTCGAGGATCGGCGGCAACAGGTCGATGGGCACGATCATGTTGCCGTCGAGCGAGTCGGCCCCGCCGCCGCCGGCGTGGCGCACCAGCAGCGAGCCGATGCCGACGAGCCGGCCGTGGCGGTCGATCAGCCCGCTCCCGCCCCAGTTGGGATGCGGCGGCGTGGTGAAGATGGCCTCGTCGAGCACATACTCCCAATAGCCGGCGAACTCGCGTTTGGCCGTGACGCGGGAGTTGAGGGAATGCCGCCGACCGCCTTCGCCGGCGACGATCACGAAATCGCCGACCTCGAGGGCGGCCGAGGAGCCGATTTCGAGCGCCGGCACATTGAAGCGGCCGAGCGCCTGCACCAGGCCGAACCCAGATTCGAAGTCGTAGCCCAACGCATGGCCCGCAAGCACGCTGCCATCGCTCGCCGTCAACCAGACCGATTCCGCCTCGGCGACCAGGTAGCCGATGGTGAGCACAAGGCCGCTCGCGCCGATGAGGATCCCGTTGCCGGTTCTCTCCGTCCCCAGAATCCCGGCGGTGAACGCGTCTTCCGGGATGGTTGCGCGCAGGCCCACAACCGCGCCGAGCGCGCTGTCGAGGTCGAAAGACACCTGCTCCGGCTTCGGCTGCGCCGAGAGCGGTATTTCCCAATCGAACTCGTCACTCATGCCGTCAGCCCCTCGACTGCTCGACAAAACTATCCCGCCCCCGCCGCACCCTGGCAAGGGGCGCATCGCACCGGCTGGTCCTCCATAGCGGTCCCTGTGCGCTAAGCGCCCCTGGCAGGACGGGCGAACCGCAGGAAGGGAATGAGCGCCGGCGTCTTCGCCTGGTACGCACGGTAGCCGGGGTATTTCGCGGCGGAGATCGATTCGGTGACGCGGATGGACGGGATGAACACCAGCGTGAGGACGATGCACAGGTCCAGCGCCGCACCGATTGGCGTCCCGGCCAGCGGGTGGTCGATGAAGCCGAACTCGATCACGGCGCACTTCCCGTACTCGACAGTCGTCGGCACTCACTGAGGCGAGAGGCCGCCTGGGAGCAGCATGTCGAAGGGAATGCCGTTAACGGTGACGCCGCCGTCGCGGCGCAAGTCGATCTCATAGGCGTAAAATGGCTCGTCCGCACCCTCCTCGAAAACCGGCCTGCCGAGACCCTGGAGGACGATCAGCAACGCCACCGCGTCCTCCTCCCCCTCCCCCGCAGCCAGCGCCATGAGAGAGCTCAGCCCCCGAATGCGGGCATCCAAGCGGCCGATGATGCCGAAGAGGCTGGCCGGCTCGACCTGGAACCGGCCATCGGCACGGAGCTCGTATGACGGCGCAGCCACGTGGATGTCCCGAAGCTCGAATGCGGAATCCGCCGCGTCCAGATGCGCGAGGACGGTATCCGCTATCGATCCACGTTGGGGCTCGCGGGTTTGATCTGACGGGGAAGGCGCGGAGAGCGCCTCGGCGATCCGCCGAAGCGGCAATCGCTCCAGGGCGATATCGATGGTCGCCGCATGGGGCATGAGCGCGGGCGGGATCTCGGCGGTGGCCTCTCCGCCGAGCCGAAGGTCGGCGACCGCGATTCGCGTGGCGAGGCCTGCGAGGTCCGTTCGTCCGTCGAGATCGACCCGCCACTCCAGCCGGCCGAGCGAAAGTTCGCCGCCATCGGTCAAGCCGGTGCCGTCGTCGGTCGCCGTCAAGTCCTGCAACACGACCGAAAACTCGGACCGCCCCCAGCGCCCGCCGATGAGGGGCGTCAGAACGTCCGCGAGCGCCGTCGGCCCGCCCATACCGCCTGTGAACGAGCCGACGTCCCCGCGCGTCTGCAGGATCAAATCGCGATCGAAGTCCTCGAAGCTGCCCGCGATCTCGACCCGGCCCAGGGTGACACCCTCGCCCTCCAGGCCGGACAGACTGAGCATGGAGTGGCCGTCCCACAGCCCGTCGGCGCCCTCAACCAGCTCGTCCGCGACGGCGAGCACCCCCAATGACATTGTCTCCACCGCAGCCGACCCCGTGCCCTCGAAGAGCCGGAGGTTGGCGGCATTGGCCTCCAGATTGGTCGTGATCTCCAGATCGGACCGCCACGTGCCGGAGATTGTGGCCTCGCCAATCGTGAGGCGCTCTCGCCCCTTGTCGATCGTCGCCGGCAGCGCGGCCTCGAAGTCGTAGGCAATTTCGCTCCGCGGTGTCACCGCGATGGCCAGGTCGCCGAGTGCCCACTGGACGAGGGGCGCGGAGGGCTCCACGAGCCTCGCCCCGGGAAGATGGAGTGTGACGGTGCCTTCCCGCTCCTCCGCCCATAGCGGCGCATCGAGCGTGAGCCGGATCGTCTCGGAGTCGGAACCGAAGCGTTCCTCCAGCCAATCGGCGACGGGAAGGACGATCCGCCCGGCCGTGCTGTCGGGATCGACCGGCGCGACGGGGATCGTGCGCGCTGCCGGCACGGGCGGGCCTTCCTCCAGCGCAGCAAGGGCGGCCGCGACCGGCAACGCCGCACCGGCAAGGGCAATAATGCAGACCAAGCCGGCGGCTGCCACAGTCCGTCTTGCAGTCTCCATTCCCCAAGCCACCGCGATCAGTCGGTCCGCGGGATGTCTTCCGTCGGCGTCGTGATGGACGTGTAGAGGTCGGGGCGGCGGTCGCGGAACATTGGCCAGGCGCGGCGGGCCTCGAAGACACGGGCACGGTCGAGGGTCGCCGTGATGGTCTCGTCGCCTTCGTCGCCCGCCTCGGCCAGCACCTCGGAATCGGGAGCCACGATCATGCTGCGCCCGCCGAAGGTCCACTCCCCTTCCAGGCCCACCTTGTTGCAGGGGGCGAAATACACGCCGTTCTCGAAGGCGCGGGTCCGCATGGTCTCGCGCCAGCAGGCGATGGGCGGGCAGGCGAAGGGGACCACGATCAGCTCCGCGCCGTTGACCGCAGCGCAGCGCGCGGACTCGGGAAAGAACGTGTCGTAGCATATGTTTATGCCGACCCGCCACTCGCCGATTCTGAACACGGGGAAGTGCGAGCCGTAGCGGAAATAGATCTTCTCCAGGCTGCGGACCGCCGCCGGATGCGCCTTGCGGTAGCGGCCGAGAATCTCGCCGGATGGGTCGATCACGATGGCGCTGTCGTAGCAGATGCCGGCGGATTCTATCTCGAAGATCGTGGCGATAATGTGGATGCCGTGCTCGCGTGCCTTGGCGCGCATGGCGGAGATGGCGAGGCCGTCCGCGCTCTCCGCCTCGTCGATATGCCGGTAGTCGCGATACTGGAAGACATAAGGGTGGTTGAAGAACTCCGGCACGACCACGAGATCGGGCAACGCGGCCGCAACGGCCCGGTCGATATGGGTCGCTGCGCGGGCCACGTTCTCCGCGTGGTCGGGCGTGCTGTTCATCTGGATCAGGCAGAGTTTCATCGCCCCCTACTCCGTGCTATCCCGCCCCAAGGCGCGGCCCAGCCTAGCCCGGAATTCTCACCACGGCCATGCGCCGGCAACGAAAGGGATGGACCCCATGAGCGAGGGCGTACTGACCACCGCCGTCGTCGGCAGCTATCCGCAGCCGGACTGGCTCGTCGACCGGGATAACCTGGTGAACCGCCTGCCGCCCAGAGTGCGCGCGCAGGAGATGTGGCGCATCCCGCCCGAGCATCTGGAGGAAGCCCAGGAGGCGGCGACGCTGGCCGCGATCAGGGATCAGGAGCGCGCGGGCCTCGACGTCATCAGCGACGGCGAGATCAGACGCGAGAGCTATTCCAACCGGCTTGCCACGGCACTCGGCGGCATCGACAAGGAGCGGACGGGCACGCACATGGACCGAACCGGGAATCCCGCGTCCGTCCCCCTCGTCTCAGGGCCGATCCGGCGCGAGCGCCCGGTCGAGGTGGAGGACGTCAAGTTCCTGCGCGCCAACACGGATCGCACGATCAAGATCACTGTGCCCGGCCCCTTCACCATGACCCAGCAGGCGGAGAACGCCTATTACCCGGACGACGAAAGCCTCGCGATGGCCTATGCGGAGGCGGTCAACGAGGAGATCAGGGACCTCTTCGCCGCCGGCGCCGACATCGTGCAGCTCGATGAGCCCTATGTGCAGGCCCGGCCCGAGCCGGCGCGTGCCTACGCGGTGAAGGCGATCAACCGGGCGCTCGACGGCGTGGACGGCAAGACCGCGCTGCATCTTTGCTTCGGCTACGCCTACGCGGTTCACGACAAGCCCAGCGGCTATTCCTTCCTGCCGGAGCTGGAGGCTGCGGCGGTGGACCAGATCTCGATCGAGGCGGCCCAGCCGGGTCTCGACCCGGCGGTGCTCGCCCACCTGCCGTCGAAGGAAATTCTCTACGGCGTGATCGACATGAACGATCCCGCCATCGAGCGGCCGGAGACCGTGGCGGCGCGGCTGCGCGAGGCGCTCGCGGTGGTGCCGGCGGACCGCCTCGTCGCCGCACCCGATTGCGGCATGAAGTACCTCACGCGGCAGACCGCGTTCGGCAAGCTCCAGGCGATGGTCGAGGGCGCCGCCATCGTCCGCCGCGAAGTCGCAGGTTAGATCACACGCCCTCGCGCGCCTCGTCCTCGTCGCGGGTGGCGAGCGAGACCATCGCATTCAGCAATACGTCGCAACCGGCGGCGATGTCGGCCTGCGTGGCGGCCTCGATCTCGTTGTGGCTGATCCCGTCCTCGCAGGGGATGAAGATCATGCCGGTGGGGGCGACGCGCGAGACGTAGACCGCGTCGTGGCCGGCGCCCGAGGTGATCGGCCGGCTCGCATAGCCCAGGGTCTCGGCCGCGTTCTGGACGGCACCCACGCACGCATCGGCAAACTTCACCGGCGGTGAGTGCCAGATCTCCTCGACCGTGATCTCCAGCCCGCGCTCGGCGGCGATTTCCTCTGCATGGCGCCGGGCGTCCGCGGTCATGGTCGCCAGCCTGTCGGCGTCGGGGTGGCGCAGGTCGATCGAGAAGTAGACGGAACCCGGGATGACGTTGCGGGAGTTGGGGCTCACCCGCATCACGCCGACGGTCGAGCGGCCGTCCGGCGCGTTGTCGAGCGCGAGCTGGTCGATCGCCGTAACCAGCCTGGCGGCGCCGACCAGGGCATCCCGGCGGCGCTCCATCGGCGTCGTGCCGGCGTGGGAATCCATGCCCGTCACCGACACGTCGAACCAGCTGATGCCTTGTACCCCCTGCACGATGCCGATGGTCTTCTCCTCCGCTTCGAGGATCGGCCCCTGCTCGATGTGGGCTTCGAAGAAGGCGCCGACTTCGCGCCCACCGCATTCCATCTCGCCGGCGTAGCCGATGCGCTCCAGCTCCTCGCCGATGGTCTTGCCGTCGACATCCGCACACGCCAGGCCTTCCTCCAGCGTGAACACGCCGCCGAAGACGCCCGATGCCACCATCGCCGGCGCAAACCGCGAGCCTTCCTCGTTGGTCCAGGCCGAGATCTCGATGGGTGCGTCGGTCTCGTAGCCGAGATCGTTGAGGGTGCGGATCACCTCGAGGCCGGCGAGCACGCCGTAGATGCCGTCGAACTTGCCTCCCGTCGGCTGGCTGTCGATATGGCTGCCGGTCATCACCGGCGGGAGCGTCTCGTCCTTGCCCGCCCGACGGGCGAAGATGTTGCCCATCTTGTCGACGCTGACGGTACAGCCGGCCTCCCCGCACCACTGGACGAAGAGATCGCGCGCCGCCTTGTCCACGTCGGTGAGCGCGAGCCGGCAGACGCCGCCCTTCTCCGTCGCGCCGATCTTCGCCATCTCCATGAGGCTCGCCCACAGGCGATCGCCATCGACCTTGATGTTCCGCACCGTCCCGCTCCGTCGCTGTCGTCAACCGCAAGGCGTCTATTATAGAGCGCCCCGCCAATCGCAAGAGGAGAGAGCGCCGGCCCATGGCTGCCCCCATCCTGCCGGATGTCCTGCCCGATGTGCTGGGCTCAGGACTCAGCATCGTCTTCTGCGGCTCGGCGGCGGGCGCGGCCTCGGCGCGCGCCGGCGCCTACTATGCCGGCCCCGGCAACCGCTTCTGGCCGACGCTCTACCGCGTGGGGCTGACCCCGCGAATCCTTGCGCCGGCGGAATTCCGTACCGTGCGGGGCTACGGCATCGGACTTACCGATCTTTGCAAAACGGAAGCCGGCTCGGACGTAAGCCTGTCGGGCCAAGCCGACGATACGGCGGCGCTCGCCGCGAAGATCGCCCGGTATCGGCCGGCTGTCCTGGCTTTCAACGGCAAGCGGGCGGCGCGCGTCTTTCTCGATAACGCGACCATCGACTATGGAGAGCAGCTGCGGCGCATCGGCGAGACCGCGATCCACGTGCTGCCGTCCACCTCCGGTGCCGCGCGGCGCTGGTGGGACGAGGCCTTCTGGCGCAGAGTGGCGGAGGCGGCGCGCAAGGCATGAGGAAGGGAGCCATGGCGATCAGCAGCGAGACGATCGGGCGGCTGAACGAGGAATGCCAGCGCATCCCGCTAACGGACGAGAGGGTCGCCGAGCTCCCGATCGAACTCGGCCAGTTGCACGCGGCGGTCGAGGCCGCGCGGCCCGATCACGACTTCGACCGGCTGCCCGCTTCTTTCGAGCAAGCGCTGCACGCGTTGAAGACCACTGATGGCGGTGGGCATGTGGACGTCGACACGGCCACCGCGCCTGACGTCGGCACGGGCGCGGCCGGGGGCTCAGACGAGATCGCGGCACTCAGCCTTTGCGAGGCGGCGGATGCGGTTGCCAACGGCGAGCTCTCCGCCACCGATCTGGTGGAAACGGCGCTCGCGCGCATCGACCGGCTGGACCCCGACCTCCATGCCTTCGTCCGCCTCGATGCCGAGGACGCGCTGGCCCGCGCACGGGAGATCGACAAGAACCGGGGCCGCGGCGAGGCAGCCGGCCCGCTCGCGGGCGTGCCGCTCGCCCACAAGGACATGTACTACCGGGCCGGCAAGGTCTCGAGCTGCGGCTCCCGGATCAGACGCGAATTCCGCCCGGCCGCGACGGCCACCGTGCTCGACCGGCTCGATGCGGCCGGTGCCGTCGATCTCGGCAGCCTCGCCATGGTCGAGTTCGCCATGGGCCCCCACGGCTTCAACGCCCATCTGCCGCGCTGCCGCAATGTCTGGGATTTTGAGCGCATTCCCTGCGGCTCGTCCTCGGGCTCGGGCACGGCGGTCGCCGGCCGCCTGGTCTACGCGGCGCTCGGCTCAGACACCGGCGGCTCGATCCGCTGCCCTGCGGCGGCCAACGGCATCGCCGGCATCAACCCCACACAGGGCCGCGTCAGCCGCTTCGGCTGCATGCCGATGTCCTGGTCGCTCGACGTGATGGGACCGCTGGCGCGGACGGTGCAGGACTGTGCCCGCGTACTCGGCGTAATCGCAGGCGCGGACGAGAATGACGCCACCACGAGCGCCGAGCCGGTGCCCGACTACGAGGCGACGCTGGAGCAGAGTGTGCGCGGCGTGCGCATCGGCATTCCTGCCGGCTATTTCGACGAGGACCTGGATCCGGGCGTGGCTACCGCGATCGAGGCCAGCCACGCGGTCTTCACGGGCCTCGGCGCGACCCTCGTGCCCGTCGCCATGCCGGCGCTGCTCGATACCGTGTCCGCGATCCACCCGTTGTTGATGAAGGCCGAGGGCGCAGCCAACCACCTGCCCTGGAAGCGCGAGCGCGACGCGGAGTATTCCGACGAGGTGGGCAAACGCCTGCAGGCGGGCTTCTTCATCCCCGCGACCGACTACATCAACGCCCTGCAGTACCGCGCCCATGCGCTCCGGGTCTTTATGGACGCTGTGTTCGGGGACTGCGACGCGCTGCTGGCCCCGGTGCTGCCGATGCCGACGCCGACGCTCGCGGACACCGTCTACCGGGACGGACCGGCTTATCTCAAGATGGTCGTGGGGCTGACGCGCAACACGCGCGTGGTGAACTACCTCGGCCTGCCGGCGCTGAGCGTGACCTGCGGCTTCACGCCCGACGGGATGCCGACCTCGTTCCAGCTCATCGGCCGGCCGTTTGCCGAGGCGTTTCTGTTCCGCCTCGGCCATCAGTATCAGCGCGAGACGGACTGGCACCGGCGCTGGCCTGCCGCGCTCCCGGCCTGAGTTTAGCAGGCACAGCCGAGGCGGGATGCGGCGGCGCGCGATCGGCCGGGCCGGATGGGGGCGCACCGCGCTCTGCGCGCTCGTCGGCTTCGTCTACTTTCTGCCGGTGCTCTGGATCGTGCTCACCGCGTTCAAGAGCCCGCGCGACATTCTCAGCTCGACGCTCGCCTTCACGCCGACCCTCGACAACTTCGCCAACATCTTCGCGCGCGTGCACTACCAGGGCGGCGCGCTGATCGAAACCGGGTTCGAGCTCTACTTCGTGAACAGCATCGTGGTCTCGGGCGCGAGCGTCGGGCTCGCGCTCATCCTCGGCACCGCCGCGGCCTACGGCTTCTCGCGCTGGCCGCTCAAGGGCAACGACACCTACCTGCTCGTGGTGCTGACCGCGCGGATGTTGCCGCCCATCGTCCTCATCATCCCGCTCTTCGTGATCTTTCGCATGACCGGGCTGGCCGGCAGCTACCTCGGCATCATCCTGCTCTACACCGCGTTCAACCTGCCCTTCGCCATCTGGATGATGAAGAGCTTCTTCGACGATCTGCCGCGCGAGGTGGAGGACGCCGCGCGGACCGACGGCAGCTCCGAGTGGCGGGTCTTCTTCCGTGTCTGCCTGCCGCAGGTGAAGGCCGGAATTGCCGCGACCGCCACGCTCGGCCTCATCCTCACCTGGAACGAGTTCCTGATGGCGCTGCTGCTGACCGGGCCGGAGACGCGGACCGTGCCGGTCGGCATGGGGGCCAGCCTCGGCAGCGGCATCGGCGTGGACTGGGGCAGGCTGGCTGCGATCGAGACGCTCTTCCTGATCCCGGTTGTCCTGGTGACCTTCGTCCTCCAGAACCAGCTTCTCAGGGGCGTGACCTTCGGCACCGTCACGCACGGACGCCGCGCGCGCTAAATGCGGCCGCGGGCTGGGCTGGCGGAGCTGCGCATCCGCGATCCGCGTCACACTCTTGGATCGCTCGTCGACCGCGAGCGCCACTTTGCCTGCATCCTTCGCAAAACTCGGCCCCCAAAGGCCCACAACATCAGCAATCCTAAGCTTCCCGGTAGTGCCCAAAGATGCTCGGCACTTTTTCGCAGTGCCATGGCCAATATTCCCTCCGACATCGTTACTGTTACCTGTGTTTCACCCGTCGCTGTCCTCTCTCCCAAAAATCCTTGCGGTTCGACGAGGACACCGAATTTGATTTCAATGATTGTCATTTTCCAAAGGTTACCCTTGTAAACTCCCTCTCCGTCGTCATTCGACCCTCTGACTTGTACGTCTTTTAATTTACTGAAACACGTTCGTTCGACGTCCATCTCGCCACTTGGCAATCTGATGTTGATGCTCCCCCGCAGTGGTTCTCCACCTTTTGAAATGTCTCTTATCTCATACCTTTTCTGAAATCGTTCTATGCCGAGGCCTTCGGAATCGGAATATTCGCTGCCTATCCAGAGCTCCTTAAAGCTACCCAAATTCATCACGGCGGCTACCCGTGGTTCATCTTCATTCCAGTCACCACAATCTGTTGGAATCAACTTCTGCCCTACTTCATTTAGAACAGAACGCAGCTCTGCTTCAGTCTGGACATCCAGAATCTCGAGGTCGCCGCTACTATGTCCACCATTCTCAACCTTTTCCGATCCTGTTTCCGCGCTCGCTACCCCGCATAGCGATATCGTAGTGAATATTATCAAGCGCAGTAGGTTCACTCGTCTCACCTCTCCAACCGACTGCGGCCGTTTTTCAGTTGCCAAATGAAGACAAGTATTCAGGTGCTCACACGGGACAGCCAACAAATCCAATGGGACGTAGAAGAACTATTCTATCAAATTCCATGATTCCCTTTATTCTCTCTTCGATTCTACTGTGTTGCGCGAACTTAGCAGAACGGCCCAACAAAATCTGGGGTTTTCATCGCCCTGCTGGAGCGTTTCAGTTTCACGTGGAAACGCTCCAGCTTTCTTGCTTACAGCAGCTGGCCTGTGACCAACACCTCCGCATCGCACGTCCACGCGCTCGCGCGTGCGTGATTAGCGCCGCAGAAGCGGCGAGCCGCGGTCGCGGCCCGTCGCGAGTCCGTGAAAGACGGACTCACTCTCGCCTCGCTATGCCATGCGCACAACTTTTCTGACGCTCCCGCGACCCTTCCGACGCAGGCAACTCACGGCTGCCGGGCGCAGTGCTGGTAGGTCTCGGGCCGGCGGTCGCGGAAGAACTGCCACGTGTCGCGGACCTCGCGGATCTGGTCGAGGTCGAGCTCGGCGACCACCAGCTCGTCGTCCTGATCGCCACCCTGCGCCAGGATCTCGCCGCGCGGGTTGCAGAAGTAGCTGGAGCCGTAGAACACATGGTTGCCGAGGCTGGGCTCGGTGCCGACCCGATTGTTGGTGCCGATGAAGATGCCGTTTGCGATGGCTGCGCCCACCTGCTCCAGGTTCCAGATGTGATCGCTCACGCCCCGGAAGGTCGCCGACGGGTTGAACACCAGCTCGGCACCGTTCAGCGCCAGCGCGCGCCAGCCTTCGGGGAAGTGGCGGTCGTAGCAAATATAGACCCCCACTTTGCCGACCGCGGTGTCGAACACCGGGTAGCCCAGGTCGCCGTCGGCGAAATAGTGCTTTTCGTCGAAGCCATCGATCTTGGGGATGTGAATCTTGCGGAACTTGCCGAGGTAGCTGCCGTCCGCATCGATCACCGCGGCGCAGTTGTAGAGCGTGCCGCTGCGATCGCGCTCGTAGACCGGCGAGACGATGACCATGCCGTGCGTCTTCGCCGCCGCGCAAATCGCCTGGGTGGTCGGCCCGTCCGGCACCGCCTCGGCGGATTCGAACCACCTGTCGTCGATGGTGGCGGGGAAGTAGGGCGCGTTGAATACCTCCTGCAGCCCCAAGACCTGCACGCCCTGCCGCGCCGCCTCCTCGATCTGCGGCATGTGGGCCGCGATCATGTTGTCGCGGATCGTCTCGATGGAATCGGTAGCCGGATCCCCCTTCAGGTTCATCTGAATGAGGGCCGCCTTGACCTTGCGCATCGCCGGGCCTCCTCTCGCTCGCTCGCCCGCTCAGACCTGCCAGGACGCGACGGCGCCGTAGGTGTCGGGCCGGCGGTCGCGATAGAAGTTCCACGCGTCGCGCACCTCGCCGATCATGGCGAGATCGAGCTCGGCGACCACCAACTCATCATCCTGGTCGCCGCCCTGCGCCAGAATCTCGCCGCGCGGATTGCAAAAATAGCTGGAGCCGTAGAAGTGGCCGTTATTCCACGGCGGCTCCATGCCGACGCGGTTGTTGGCGCCGATGTAGACGCAGTTCGCGACCGCCGCCGCCGGCTGCTCCAGAGTCCAGAGATGGTCGCTGAGCCCCCGCACGGTGGCCGAGGGATTGAAGATCACCTCGGCGCCGTTCATGGCGAGCTCGCGCCAGCCTTCGGGGAAGTGCCGGTCGTAGCAGATATAGACGCCGACCTTGCAGAACGCGGTCTCGAACACCGGATAGCCGATGTCGCCGGGCTTGAAATAGAACTTCTCGCAGAAGCCGACGACGTGGGGGATGTGGATCTTGCGGAACTTGCCGAGGTAGCGCCCGTCCGCGTCGATCACGGCGGCGGTGTTGTAGTAGACGCCGGTCTGGGCTTCCTCATAGACCGGCACCACCATCGCCATGCCGAGGCGCGCCGCCTCCGCCCGCATCCGCTGGATCGTCGGCCCGTCGGGTACCCGCTCGGTGGCACGGTACCACCGCTTGTCCTGCTCCGCGCCGACGTAAGGCAGGTTGAAGAGCTCCTGGAGGCCGAGCACCTGCACGCCTTCCTGCGCCGCCTGCTCGATGAGGGGCAGGTGGGCTGCGATCATCTTCTCGCTGATCTGCTCGGGCGAATCGCTCTCGACGTCGCCCTTGAGGCTCATCTGTATGAGCCCGGCCTTCACCACCGCCATCGCCACAACTCCCCTGCCGCCAAGGCTGGCAGCCTAGCCCGGATTTCTCACCAATGTCATGGTCCGTGCGTCAGAGAAAACGGCCGCTTACGACATCATGGGGAAGGAGAGGTCGACGCCCGAGCGGATGCCGGTCGGCCAGCGGGAGGTCACCGTCTTGAGCTTGGTGTAGAAGCGCACGCCCTCCATGCCGTGCATGGCGTGGTCGCCGAAGAGCGAGCGCTTCCAGCCGCCGAAGCTGTGGTAGGCGACCGGCACGGGGATCGGCACGTTGACGCCCACCATGCCGATCTCGACCTGGTTCGCGAACTCGCGCGCGGCGTCGCCATCGCGGGTGAAGATAGCCACCCCGTTGCCGAACTCGTGCTCGTTGACCATCTTTACTGCGGTCCCGTAGTCGGGCGCGCGAACCACCGAGAGCACCGGCCCAAAAATCTCCTCCTTGTAGATGCGCATGTCGGGCGTCACCCGGTCGAACAGGCACGGGCCGATGAAATAGCCGTTCTCGTAGCCCTGGAGGGCGAGGTCGCGGCCATCCACCACCAGCTCGGCGCCTTCCTCGACGCCGATATCGACATAGCTGCGGACCTTGTCGTAGTGCGCCTTCGTCACCAGCGGCCCCATGTCGGCCTCGCCGTCGGTCCCGGGCCCGACCTTGATGCTGTCGATCTTGGGCTTCAGGTCCTCGATCAGCGCGTCGCCCACCTTGTCGCCGACCGCGACCGCGACCGAGACGGCCATGCAGCGCTCGCCGGCGGAGCCGTAAGCCGCCCCGATGAGCGCGTCGCTCGCCATCGTGAGGTCGGCATCCGGCATGACGACCGCGTGGTTCTTGGCGCCACCCAGCGCCTGCACCCGCTTACCGTGGGCGCAGCCGGTCTGGTAGACGTATTCGGCGATGGGCGTGGAGCCCACGAAGCTCACCGCTGCGATGCCCGGATGCATGAGGATTGCGTCGACCGCCTCCTTGTCGCCGTGGACGACGCTGAACACGCCGTCGGGGAGGCCGGCCTCCTTCAACCATTCGGCGAGCATCATCGAGGCCGAGGGATCCTTCTCCGACGGCTTCAGGATGAACGCGTTGCCGCAGGCGATGGCCACCGGGAACATCCACATCGGCACCATGGCCGGGAAGTTGAAGGGCGTGATGCCGGCGACCACGCCGAGCGGCGCACGGGTCGAGAAACTGTCGACGCCAGTGCCCACCGCCTCGGTGTAATCGCCCCGCAGCAGGTGCGGGATACCGCACGCGAACTCCAGCACCTCGAGCCCGCGGCTCACCGAGCCGATCGCGTCCGACAGCACCTTGCCGTGCTCGCGTGTTACCACCTTGGCCAGCTCTTCCTTGCGGCTCTCGACCAGCTCCTTGAAGGCGAAGATCACCCGCGCCCTGCGCGACGGCGGCGTGGCGGCCCAGGCGGGCTGCGCCTCCGCCGCGGCGCGCACAGCGCTGTCGACCTCGGACGCTGCGGCGAAGGGCACGCGCGCGATCACCTCGCCGGCAGCCGGGTTGTAGACATCGCCGAAGCGCGCAGACGCGCCGGCTTGGGCGGCGCCGTTGATCCAGTGAGTGAGCGTTGCAGTCATCGTGGTCCCCCGATTCTCGTCGGTTCGTGGAGCCAGCTAGGCGGCGAGCGCCTGATCCGGCGCGAGATAGTCGTGGCCGAGGTCGAGCGCGACCGCCTCGTGGGTGACGCGCCCGCGGCAAACATTGAGGCCGTGCATCAGGTGCGGGTCGCCGCGCATGGCCTGGCGCCAACCGTTCCCCGCGAGCGCGAGCACGAAAGGCAGCGTTGCATTGCTCAGCGCGAAGGTCGAGGTGCGGGCCACGGCGCCCGGCATGTTGGTGACGCAATAGTGCAGGACGTTGGCCACCTTGTAGGTGGGCTCGGCATGGGTTGTCGGCCGGCTGGTCTCGAAGCAGCCTCCCTGGTCGATCGCCACATCGACCACGACGGCGTTGCGGCGCATCTCGTCCAACATGTCGCGGCGCACCAGCTTTGGCGCGGCGGCGCCGACGACGAGCACTGCGCCGATCACGAGGTCGGCGTTGTGCACCGTCTCCTCGATGGCGAGGACGGTCGAGTAGAGAGTCGTCGCGCTGGCCCCGAAAATCTCGTCGAGCTGACGGAGCCGCGGGATCGAACGGTCGATGATCGTGACCTTCGCCCCCATGCCCACCGCCATGCGCGCCGCGTGGGTGCCCACCACGCCGCCGCCGAGTATCGCCACGTCGGCGGGCGGCACGCCGGGGACTCCGCCGAGCAGGACGCCGCGCCCACCCTGTTCCTTCTCGAGGCAATGGGCGCCGGCCTGGATCGACATGCGGCCCGCGACCTCGCTCATCGGCGCGAGAAGCGGCAGACCGCCCCGCGCATCGGTTACGGTCTCATAGGCGATGGCAATGCAGCCGGAATCGATTAGCGCGTTGGTCTGGGCAGCGTCGGCCGCGAGGTGGAGATAGGTGAACAGCACCTGATCGCCCCGCAGCATGGCGCACTCCGCCGGCTGGGGCTCCTTCACCTTCACGATCATCTCCGCCGAGCCGTAGATCTCAGCCACCTCGTCGACCACCACGGCGCCCGCCCGTTCGTAGTGCTCGTCGAGGAGCCCGATCTCCGTGCCGGCATCCCGTTCGACCATGACCCGGTGGCCGTGCTGCACGAGCTCGCGCACCCCTGCCGGCGGAACGCCGACGCGATATTCGTGAATCGTGGTTTCCTTGGGAACGCCGATCAGCATGGCCGTTCTTTCCCCAATGAATGATTAAGCCCGCCGCGACCGGCGGCGCGGCCGGCGCAGCGCGGCCGTCGTCGCCGGCGGTTAGCTTTCGGCCGCTTCCGGCTGAAGCGTGCCTGCCGATCCGCTGCCTTCGCCGGCCATGCCGGGATCGGCCGGGGCAGGATCGCCCGGCTCGGCTTCAGGGGCGGCCGGTGGCGCGGCTTCGACCGGCTGTGCCGGCGTCGCCTCGACTGCTGCGGCCGCAGCCTTCGCGGCGGCTGCCTTTTCATCCCGAGCCGCAGCCTTCGCGGCGGCGGCCTTTTCGTCCCGAGCCGCCGCCCGCTCGGCCTTGGCGCGTGCTTTTCGCACCGCATCGAGGAGCTCTGCCTCGTTGCAGATACCCAGCAGAATCGGGTCCTGCGGCGTGATGTTGGGCGTGTTCCAGTGCGTTCGCTCGCGCACCGCGGTGATCGTCGCCTTAGTGGTGCCGAGCAGCTTGCCGATCTGCGCGTCGCTCAGCTCGTCATAGTTCTTGAGCAGCCAGGCGATGGCGTTGGGCCGATCCTGCCGCTTGCTGACCGGCGTGTAGCGGGCGCGCCGGGCGCGTTGCGGGACCTCCACAGCCGGGCCGATGGCTTCCAGCCTGAGCGACGAATCCTGCTCGCAACGCTGGATCTCCTCACGGCTGACCTGCCCGTTGGCGATGGGATCGAGGCCGCGGATGCCGATCGCGACCTCCCCATCGGCGATGCCCTGCACCTCGAGCGGATGCAGGCCGCAGAACGCCGCGATCTGATCGAACGTAAGGGTGGTGCTGTCGACCAGCCATACGGCCGTGGCCTTGGGCATCAGCAGTTCGGCCATCTTATTCGTTCCTTCCCCTGCCGCCCGTGCGCAGGCAAGCCGTAACCGACGGGCCCGCACATGGCTGCATGTGAAACGGTCGGTATATCGCCTAGATGTAGGGAGCGCAAAGCCGCAATGCACTGATCTTTACCGCGAGTTGCGCTCCAGCAGGATCTTTCCGATGTGCTGCCCGTCTTCCATTCGCGCGTGAGCCGCCGCCGCCTGTTCGAGCGGGAGCCGGCAGTCGATGACGGGCCGGACCAGCCCCGATTCGACCAGCGGCCAGACATTCTGCTCGAGCGACGCCGCGATGCGGGCCTTGCTCTCCACACTCTGGGGCCTGAGCGTCGACCCGACGATGGAAAGCCGCTTGCGCATCAGAGAATTGAGGTCGATCTGGCATTTCGACCCTTCGAGAAAGGCAATCTGGGCCAATCTGCCCTCAGGCCGGAGCGTCGCGAGGTTGCGTTGCACGTAGCTGCCACCCACCATGTCGAGCACGACATCGACGCCCTCGCCCCCGGTCAACTCCTTCGCCACGCTAACAAAATCCTCGCTCCGATAGTCGATCGCCCGCTCGGCCCCGAGCCGCTCGCACGCAGCGCATTTTTCCGGCGATCCGGCGGTCGCAAACACGCGAACGCCGAGCGCGGAGGCAATCTGGATCGCAGTCGTACCTATGCCGCTGCTGCCGCCGTGGACGAGCAGCCGCTCGCCGGCCCGAAGCCGGGCGCGCTCGAAGAGATTGGTCCATACCGTGAAGCAAGTCTCGGGCAGGCCGGCGGCATCGGCAATCGAGAGCGCCGCCGGCACCGGGAGCGTCTGCGTCTCCGGAGCGACGCAATAGTCGGCATAGCCGCCGCCGTTGGTCAGCGCGCAGACCGCAGCACCAGCCTCGTAGCGGTGCGCGCCGGGGCCGATCGCCACCACGTGGCCCGAGACCTCGAGTCCCGGAATGTCCGAGGCGCCGGGCGGCGGCGGATAGAGGCCTTGGCGCTGCATCGTATCCGGCCGGTTGACTCCGGCCGCCGTCACCTCGATCAGCACCTCGCCCAAGCCGGGCTCGGGCACCGGCCGCTGCGCCGGGCGCAGAACCTCGGGCCCGCCCGGTTCCGTGATCTCGATAACGGTCATTTCAGTGGGCGGCTTCGCCATGACGCCTCCAAACGGTTTGTGCGCGCGACTATACTCAAGCCGGCCCGGCCGGCGCAGGAGAAATGGGATGAACGAGGATGCGGTCCGTATCCCGCGTGAGCAGGAGTGGTCGCCGCGCGTGCTCGATGACTTGTCGGTGGACGCGCTCAGCGCCTACGCCGAACAGCTTGAAGAAGAGCTGGAGAGAGTGCGCGGCGCCATCCGGGCGAAGACGGACTATCTGAGCAAGGCGGATTCGCTGTTCAAGAGCTAGAGGCGTCCTGCCCGCTGGAGTCGGCAGGGGGCGCGGCTTCCGGCGCGCTCGACTCGGCCGGCGCCGACGGCGTCTGCTCTTCGCCCCCATCCAGCAGGGAGCGGATCGCGGCAAGCCCGACCGGGGCGCCGTCGTGCTCGGCCATCGCATCGAGCAGCGCACCCCAGAGATAGACCGCAGATGCGAGATCGGTGATCAGGTCGAAGGCCGGCACTCGGCCGATGTCGCCCCGGATCACGATGACGTTGAGGCGGGCGACGTTGGTCTGGGCAATGGAGCCGGGCGCGAAGGACTGGGGCCTGAGGTCGACGGCGCAGACCTTGGCCATCATGGAGGGCGCGTGCGCGCCGGTAAGCAGCAGCCAGCAGCTCGTCTCGTCTCGCGCCACGCGGAAGCAGCCGTCGGCCTCGGCCATGCTCCAGGCCCGATCGAGGGTTTCGATCAGCGGACCTCCGCCCCTGCGGTCGGTAAGCACGAGCGCCTCGCCCGGCGCCAGCCGTGCAATACGGGTGCCGTCGGCCTGCGCATAGGCCCGGTTGCTCGCCTCGCCCATCGCGGCGCCGGCGCCGGCGAGCCAGGGACCGGTATTCCAGCCCTTGAAGCCGATGCGGGGGAACGGAGTGAGGTCGGCAAGGCCTAGCGATGCCGCCTGGGTCGCCTCGTCGGCGGCGTCCCGCCCGAAGTCTCTTGCCACCGCGTAGCCGCCCAGCGGCTCGAAGCGCGCGCCGTCTGTCGCGAGCGCGCGGTAGAGGGGCGAACGGCGGGTCTGCTCCGTGGGCGTCGTCACCGTCAGAGCTCCTGTCGCGCGCCGTCCGGGTCGAAGAAGGGGAGCTTGGCCACCGTGGCGTTCACCATGCGCCCGCCATCCACTCTGATCTCGATCGACTGGCCAGGCTCGCTCTGATCGGGCGCGACGTAGGCGAGGCCGATAACCTTGTCCAGGTTCGGCGAATAGGCGATCGAGGTGACCCGCCCCGTGATCTCGCCGTCGCGGATCACCAGATGGCACTCCTTCGGCTGCTCGACACCGACTCCCGGCATCTCGAACCCGACGAGCTTGCGGGTGAGCCCCTTCGCGGCCTGCATCCGCACCGAGCGTATGCCGACGTGGAAGGGCTTCTTCTTGGCGAGCGCCCAGGCCATGTCGGCCTCGTGGGGGGTGGTGAGGCCGTCGGTGTCCTGACCGATGATGATATGGCCCTTCTCCAGCCTGAGCAGCCGCTGCGCCTCGACGCCGAAGGGCCGGATGCCGTGTTCCTTGCCCGCATCGACCAGCGCATCCCAGAGCGCCTCGCCCTGGCTCGCCGGCACGTGCAGCTCGTAACCCAGCTCGCCCACGAAGCCCACCCGGAGAAAGAGCGCGGGGATGCCGGCGACATGGCCCTCGCGCACGCCCATATAGGGGAACCCCTCGGGCGATATGTCGACATCGTCGCAGAGCGTCTCCAGCACCGCGCGGCAGTTGGGGCCTGCGATATTGACGCCCGCGAGCGCTGCAGTGACGTTGGTCACATCGACCTTGAGCCGCCACTGGGCATTGTACCAGAGCATCTCGCGGTAAACGTTGTCGACGCCCGAGGTCGTCGCCGTGACGTAGAAGTGGTCCTCGTGCAGGCGGCAGGCGACACCGTCATCCACCACCACGCCGGCGAGGTCGGTCATCAGCACGTAGCGCGAGCGGCCCACCGGCTGCTTGAGGTAGGCGAAGGTGTACATGCGGTTCATGAACTCGGCCGCATCCGGCCCGCGCACGTCGAGCCCGCCGAGGGTGGAGACATCGACGATGCCCACATTGTCGCGAACGTTCTTGGTCTCCTCGCGGATCAACGCCTGCCGCCGCGCCTTGTCGCCATAGAACTCGGGCCGGAGCCAGAGGCCCGCCGGCATCATGGTGGCGCCGGCCTCCAGATGGCGGAAATGCATCGCCGTATAGCGCACCGGCTCGAAGCTGCGGCCCGCAAGGTGACCCATGGTGACCGGCACGATGGGCTGGCGCATCGTTGTGACGCCGGTCTCGTCGACGCTCCGCGCCGTCGCCCGCGCCAGCACGCGCGCCGCATTCAGCGACGAATGCCGGCCTTGCGACGGCCCCATGCCGTTGGTGGTGAAACGCTTGAGCAGCTCCACATGGTCGTAGCCCTCTGCGATCGCGTCCTCCAGATCGTGAACCTGCACGTCCTCATCGAGATCGACGAAGGCCTTGTGGTCGGGGTGCGGGAAGATCGGCCACACGGCGCCCGTGCCTGCCGGCGCCTCTTCGGCAGGGGCGGCGGGCTCGGGCCCTGGGTCGAGGCCGGCGGCCTTGGCTGCCTGCCAGCCGGCGCGGTGGCCGTCTGCCATCGCCGCATCGAGGCCGACGATGCCGGCCACCCCGCCCGCGGCGAAGACGCCTGGCGGGAGGTCCGCGACGACCGTCGCGTTGCGCGCACTGTCGTGGGCGAACGTGGCCCCCGCCTGGCGCAGCAGCGCGGCCGCCGGTGCATGGCCGCCGCAGACGACGAGGAGGTCGCAGGTGAAGCTGTCGACAGATGGCGCGCAGACCCCGTCTGCCTCGATCCGGGCGACCCGCACACGGGCGAGCCGCGGTCCCTTGCGCTGGGGCACGGCCTCCCACGGCGCGGCACCGGCGTGGACCGGCACTCTGCGCGCGGCGAGGGTGTCGCCGAGCGCGCTCCGCTGCGCGTCCATACGCAGGTCCACCACCGCCGCCACCTCGACGCCTGCATCCAAGAGGTCGAGGGCCGCGCCGTAGCCCTCGTCATTCACTGTTGCCACCACCGCGCGGCGGCCAGGCTTGACACCATAGAGTTTGATCAGGCGCTGCGCCGCGCCGCTCAGCATGACGCCGGGCAAGTCGTTGTTGCGGAAGACCAGAGGCTGCTCGAGTGAGCCGGTGGCGACCACCAGCGCCTTGGCCCTGAGCTTGTAGAGGCGGTTGCCGCGCACCAGCGGCAGCCAGTTATCGGCGTACCAGCCGAGGCACGCGGTCTCGGTCATCGCCGAGATGCGATCGGAGCCCTCCACGGCGCCGACGAGGCGGGCGCGCTCCTCTTCGGCGCGGATCCCGCCGGCGTCGGGGCGGCCGTAGAGAAGCCCGCCGCCGAGCGCTGCGTTCTCGTCCACGAGCACGACGTCGGCGCCGGCCGCCGCCGCCTGCGCTGCCGCCGCGAGCCCCGTCGCGCCGCCGCCCACCACCAGCACGTCGCAGAAGAGATACTGCTTGTCGAAATAGCCGTGCGGGGTGTTGGTATCGACAGTGCCGAGGCCTGCGATCCTGCGGATCATCTTGGCCCAGAGCGGCCAAGTCCAACGCGGCTTGTAGAACGCCTTGTAGTAGAAGCCCACGGGGAAGAAGCGGTGCAGCAGGCCGAACACGGCCAGCCGGTCGTGCCGGAGCGTCCCCCAGTAGTTCTGGCCCATGACCTCCAGGTCGGGCGAAAGCGGCTCGCGGTCGGCGAAGCGGTTGGGCGCAGGGCCCACCTGTACCAGCGTGTTCGCATCGAGGCCTGAGAGCGAGTGGATGCCGCGCGGGCGGTGATACTTGAAGGAGCGCGAGAGCACCGAAACGTCGTTCGCCGCCAGCGCGCTCGCCACCGTATCGCCGCGATACCCCTGATACTGGTTGCCCTCGAAGCGGAACGCGATCGGCTCCGTGCGGTCGAGGAGGAGGCCGGCGGGCTCGGGCAGGCGCGCCATCATGTGGCCGAATCCTTCGACGCGGAAGTCGGTGCTTCGGCGGTAGACGGTTCGTCTTGGGGCGTGTCGCCGGTGGCCGGTCGCTCGGCGGGAGCATCGTCTGGGGACGCCTGGGCCGCGGTCGTGTCGCCTTCGGCGGCATCGTCCGCCGGCGAGGCGGCCTCAGGCCGTTCCGGTGAGGCCTCGGCAGCCGTCGGTTGCGGCTCAGGCTCGGGCGGCGCGTCCGGCGGCACGGTTTCCTTTGGCGGCTCGGGGGCGGCCTCTACGGGTGCTGCTTCTGCAGGTGCGTCCCGCTCTTCCGCCGGTGCGTCCTCTGCGGGCGCGGCGGGCGAAGGCGGCGCTTCCGGCGGCGGGGTGGCTTCCGTGGGCGGTTCCGGCTTGGCTTCGGCGGGCGCAGGCGCGGACTCGGGCGGCGGCGCCAGCGGCTCGAATGTGACACGCTCCGAGAAGACCCGGTCGGCCGGATAGGTGGCGAGAATTTCGTCCGTCACCGTGTTGCGTTCGGCGATGAACCAGTAGGACGTGGCGACGTGACACCACCACTCGCGCACCACGCCGGCCAAGTTCTCCTCCAGCCAGACGTACTCGGCCCACTCCTCGTCCGAACACCGGTTGGGGTCGGGGTGCGGCTCGACCGGGCCGGCGCAGATGAACTCCTGGATATTGCGCGGCCCGTTGAGCGGGCAGGGCATGATCTTCATAGCGCCGCGACCCTTGGCCCTAGTGCCCGACCGAGGCTGCGCCCTTCTCGCCCATGAGCGAGAAGTCGCGGAAACGGTCGAGGCGGAAGTCCTTGATCAGCTCGGGCACGCGGCCGGTCGCGATCAGCTCCGCCATGCTGGTGCCGCAGACGGGCGTCGCCTTGAAGCCCCAGGTGCCCCAGCCCGAATCGATGTAGTAGTTCTCGACCGGGGTCAGCCCCATGACCGGTGCGAAGTCTGGCGTCATGTCGGTCATGCCGGCCCACTGGCGCAGCACCGGGATGTCGCCCATGAAGGGGAAGAGTTCCAGGATGTGCGCCATCAGCCCCTCCATGAAGTCGAGGGTGGACGAGGTCTGGTAGCGCGGATAGGGGTCGGTCGCGCCCCCCATCACCAGCTCGCCCCGGTCGGACTGCGTGATATAGACGTGCAGACTGCCCGAGACGATGATCGGGTCGAGGAAGGGCTTGAGCGGCAGCGACACGCAGGCCTGCAGCGGCACGGTGCGGATCGGCAGCGTGAAACCCGCGAGCCGCGCGACTTGGCCGCTGAGGCCCGCCACCGCCTGCATCGCCTTGTCGCAGGCGATCGGCCCCCGGCTGGTCTCGAGCCCGGTGACGCGCCCGTTCTCCACCTTGATGCCCGTGACCTCGGTCTCCTGATGGATCTCGACACCGAGCTCCTGGGCGCGGCCGGCGTAGCCCCAGGCGACCGCATCGTGGCGGGCAAGCGCGCCAGGCGGGTGATAGAGGGCGCCAAGGATCGGGTGGCGGACCTCCTCGGACATGTTGAGTAGTGGCTCCAGGCGGGAGAGCTCCTCACGCCCGACGAGCTCGGAATCGACGCCGAGATGCTTGTTCACCTCGGCCCGCCAGCGTGAGGTGCGCATGGCCGCATCGGAGTGCGCGAGGGTGAAGTGCCCGCGCTCCGAATAGAGGATGTTGTAGTCGAGCTCCTCGCTGAGGCCCCGATACAACCGCATCGATTCCTCGTAGAAGGCGACGCCTTCCGGCGTCAGGTAGTTGGAGCGGATGATGGCGGTGTTGCGCCCGGTGTTGCCGCCGCCGAGGTAGCTCTTGTCGAACACGGCGACGTTGCGCACGCCGTGCCGGGCCGCGAGATAGTAGGCGGCCGCGAGCCCGTGGCCGCCGCCGCCGATGATCGCCACGTCGTAGCTCGGCCTGAGTTCGGGCCGAGAGCTGAGGAAGCGCTTCACCGGCCGGCGCCGGGAGAGGCCGTATTTCAGGAGGCCGAACGCCATCGTTCGCCATCGTCGCTCAAAGGCTCGCGGTAGATAGGCGGTTATGTGGGAGGCGGCAAGCGGTTGTCGATGACTTTATTGGCCCGACCGATCCGCCTCATAGCGGGCGGTCCGCTCGCGCAAGCCCCGCGCGGTGCCGGCGTTGATGAGGACGAGGCTTAGCACCAGCACCGCGACCGCAGCCCAGACCCAGTGGCTGAGCGCCGTGCCGAAGAAGATGCTGGCCCAGAAGATTCCGGCCGCCACCACGACATAGTTGAGCTGCGCGAAGAAGAGCGCGCCGGCGCGGCGCACGATCTCGAAGAAGCAGCTGTAGGTGATTGCCTGGCCCGCCGTCGCCCAGAGCAGACCCCAGAGGCCGGACGATGCGGCGTCGGTCGGCAGGAAGAAATCGCCCTGGGCGAGCATCACCACGAGCAGCAGGAGCGCGGCGACGATCATCATGCCGCCGGCCAGCGCCAGCGCGCTCACACCCACCGGAGAGAAGCGGGCGCCCGCGACATTGTTCACCGCCGCCGCGAGCGGCATCAGCAGCGAGAACAGAACCCACACCCAGGCGCCCGAGATCGGCAGGCTGCCCGTGGGTACGACGATGAGGAGGATCCCGCCGAAACCCATAAGCACGCCGGCGAGGCTGAGCCAGCGCAGCCGGTCGAACCTGAGCACGAGGGTCAGCGTGTAGGTGATCGCCGGGATCAGGGCCGCGCAGAGCGTGAGCACCGCCGGCGGCAGGCGGTCGGCAACGTAGGTCACCACCAGCAGCGGCCCGAGGAAGCCGAAGACCGCAACCAGCGCGAAGACCCGCAGGTTCTCCCGCCGGAGCGAGGGCGGCTTGGAGAAGATCGCAGACAGCGCGAGCAGAACCACGCCTGCGAACAGCGCCTGCCAGAACGAATAGGCGATGAAGGGGAAGCCCGCGTCGATCGCTATCTTGTTGGCGGTGAAGAGGCTGCCGTAGGAGATGCCGCCGAGCAGCAGCAGCACGGTCGGCAGCAGGAGGCGGCTTTGGCGCAGATCGTGCAGCAACCGGTTCATCGCCTGCAATCGCAGGGCGCAGCCAAGCGCGCGCTCAGGTCAAGGCGTGTGGCAGGCATGCGAAGGTAAGGCCGGGGCTGCGCGCCGCGCGCCCGCCGTTCAGCCCGTGCTCGCGGGCGGGCGCGGCGGCGTGGTGGGCGCTCCTGGGATCGAACCAGGGACCTCTTGCATGTCAAGCAAGCGCTCTCCCCCTGAGCTAAGCGCCCCTGCCGCATTGAGCGGGATTACCACCGCGCGCGCGGCGTTGGCAAGGGCGGGCGCACGGATGACAGGGCCGATTTTTTGGTCTAAACCGCGAGGGATGAGTCGAGGACGACCAAACGCCCGGCGACGCCGCGAGGAGCCCCCGCCGGAGGCCGTCAACGGGATCATCGACATCCGACTGCCGACGCGCCAGACGGCGCCGCTCATCTTCGCCTCCCCCCACAGCGGCACAAAATACGAGCCCGCATTCATCGCGAGCTCCCGGCTCGACGAGAAAAGCCTGCGGCGCTCCGAGGATAGCTTCGTCGACGAGATTTTCGCCGGCGCGCCCGAGGGCGGCGCGCCGCTGCTCTGCGCGCTCTACCCGCGCGCCTATCTGGATCCGAACCGCGAACCCTACGAGCTCGACCCGGAGATGTTCTCTGAGCCACTGCCGAGCCATGTGAAGACCCGCTCAGACCGGGTGCGCGCAGGCTTCGGCACCATCGCCCGCATGGTCGCCTCGGGCGCCGAAATATACGCGGGCAAGATGTCCTACGCCGAGGCCGAGCAACGCATCGACACGCTCTACCGGCCCTATCACCGGGCGCTCGAAGGGCTCATCGAGGCGACATTGCGCGACTTCGGTGCGGCGTTCGTTCTCGACTGCCACTCGATGCCCTCGGTCGGCGGGCCGACGGACCGCGACCGCGGCACGCCCCGGCCGGACATCGTGCTGGGCGACCGCTTCGGCGCGTCATGCAAGCCTGCCGTGATCGAGACGGCGGAGCGCATCCTCCGCGATCTCGGTTTCTCGGTCAGGCGCAACGAACCCTACGCCGGCGCCTTCACCACCGCCCATTACGGCCAGCCGGCCAAGCGCGTTCACGCGCTGCAGATCGAGGTCAACCGTCGCCTCTACATGAACGAGGCCACGGTCGCCCGCTCGCGCGACCTGCCGCAGCTCAAGAAGAGGATGAACCGCTTCATCGCCGCCATGGCGGAGGAAAGCCTCGCGCTGGTCGAAGCCCTCTGAGCGTCAAGGCGTTTGTTGAACGGGTGTAGTACCTGCAATTATGATGGCCGCCCGGCGGCATGAGGCCGCCGAGCCAACCGGTAGGGAGCAGACCATGAGACTGAGCCGCAGACAGTTTTTCCAGGCCGCATCCGGCGCGCTGGCCTTCGCCAGCCTTCCTCATGTTCTGCGACGCGCCGGCATCGCCAGCGAGGACCCGATCAAGGTCGGCAACATCCTCGACCGCACCGGCATCCTCAACATCTACAGCCTGAAGCAGATCCAGGCGACGGCAATGGCGGTGGACGAGATCAACGCCGCCGGCGGCCTGCTGGGCCGGCCGCTGGAGCTCGTGTTCTACGATTCCCAATCCGACGGCCAGTACAACTCCCAGTACGTCACCGAGGCACTGGTCAAGGACAAGTGCGTGGTGGTGCATGGCGGCATCACCAGCTCCTCGCGCGAGGTGATGCGCCCCATCGTGAACCGCTTCAAGGGGCTGCTCTTCTACAACTCGCTCTATGAAGGCGGCGTCTGCGACCGCCGCCACGTGTCGACCGGGATGGTACCGGCGCAGCAACTTGAGCCGCTGTTCGACTATGTGGTGAACGAGCTTGGCGGCAAGCGCACCTACATCCTCGCCGCCGACTACAACTACGGCCACATCACGTCCAAGTGGATGCAGAAGTTCACTCGCGACAACGGCGGCGAGGACCTGGCGGTCGAGTTCTTCCCGCTCGACGTGAACAACTTCCAGCCGGCGATCTCGCGCATTCAGGCAGCGAAGCCCGACGTGGTCATGTCGGCGCTGGTGGGCGGCGCCCACATCGCCTTCTACCGCCAGTTCGAAGCCTCGATCGGCAAGGACCGCATGATGCTGGCGTCAGGCTCCTACGGCGTTGGGCTAGAGCACACCCAGCTCAGCCCCGAGGAGGGCAACGGCATCATCCTCGCGACCTCCTTCGTGGACGATCTCGACACGGCCGAGGCCAAGGATTTCGTGAGCCGCTTCCAGGCCTACACCGGCGACACCGGCTATGTCGGCGAGTACGGCGAGTACGGCGAGCGCGGGGTCAAGGTCTGGGCCGAAGCCGCGCGTCAGGCCGGCGATGCCAGCCCCGACGCCGTGATCGAGGCACTTGCCTCAGGCAACGTCAGCGTGGTCGGCGCGGGCGGCCAATACACGGTCGACGGTCAGACCAACCACACGACGATGGACATCCACATCGTGCGCGGCAACATGACGCAAACCTTCGACGTGATCCGCTCGTTCTCGCAGCGCCCGCCGCTGGATACGCAGCAGGTCTGCGACCTTCACGCCAACCCCGACGACAAGACCCAGTACGAGGTCGATGTCGAGTAGGGATCGGGGCGCAAAGGTACCGCCGTCGTCGGTGCGCCGCAGCGCCTCGGGCTGCAGCATGACGACGGCGCAATCGTTGCCCGGACGTTAGGGTTGCGGGCTGGCGGCAGCGCACGCTGCCGCCAATGCTCCGGCCCGCGTCTGCGGATGCGTGTTCCGCCCCGGCGGGTCTTGCCGGGGCGGCGGGGGTGACGGGTGGATCAGGTCGCAAACTATCTCTTCCAGATCGGCTTTTCCTTTTCGATCTTCATCCTGATCAGCCTCGGGCTTGCGGTCATCTTCGGGATGATGCGGGTCATCAATCTGGCGCAGGGCGAGTTCCTCATGCTCGGCGCCTACTTCTGCACGCTCTGCAGCCATGCCGGGATCAACCTCTGGCTCTCCTTCATCGTGTCGGCGCTTGCCGTCGGCCTCTTCGGCATCATCGTCGAGCGTTTCATCATCCAGTGGCTCTACGGCCGCATCATCGACACGCTGCTCGCGACCTGGGGGCTGAGCCTGCTGCTGGTGGGCGGCGTCACCACGATCTTCGGACCCCAGACCGAGAGCGTGGCCGCCCCGCTCGGCAACGTCCAGGTGGGCGCCTTCGGGCTCCCGGTCTATGGCCTCGTGATGATGGCGATCGCTGTGGCGTTGCTGGGTGCGGTCTATGCCTTCTGGCGCTTTACCCGCTACGGGCTGATCGTGCGCGGTACCATGCAGAACCCGACGATCTCCGCCGCACTCGGGGTCAACCGCAGCCTCGTCTACATGCTGACCTTCGCGTTCGGCTCGGCGCTCACCGGGCTTGCTGGCGCGGTACTGTCGCCCATCGTCGGCGCCTATCCCACGCTCGGCATCGTCTATGTTGCCAAGGCCTTCATCACGGTCATCACCGGCGGCCATCTGCCGCTGATCGGCACGGTGAGCGCATCCGGCCTCTTCAGCACCATGGACGGCATCGTCGCCACCGTCTCGAGCTCGGTGATCGGCGAGATGACGGTGCTCTTCGTCGCCATCATCCTGCTTCGGCTGCTGCCGCTCGGGATCACCGGGCGCATGACGCGCGGGGTCTGAGCGATGATCCACGGCATCATCGCCATGCAGCACTCGAGCGAGCGGCCGAAGTGGTGGTGGTGGGTCTTTATCGCGGCGCTCGCGGCGTTCTTCATCACCATGCCCTTCCACCTGGAGATTTTCGTCATCCTGGAGATGTCGCGCTTCTTCGGGATGGCCATGCTCGCGCTCAGCATGGGATTCCTCTGGGGCTTCAGCGGAATCCTGAGCTTCGGGCAGACCGCGTTCTTCGGCCTCGGCGGCTACGGCTTTGCCGTGCTCGCGCTCAATACGGGCGAGACCACGGGCTCGGTCTTCTTCGCCGTCGCCCTTGGCGCGGCCGGCGCCGGCATCCTCGGCTACTTCATGATCTACGGCCGTATCAGCGAGATCTATCTAAGCGTCATCACCCTCGTCTTCACGCTGATCCTCGAGAAGGGCATCCGCGCCACCTCCGGCGACCAGTACGTGATCGGCAAGGTTCGGCTCAACGGGCAGAACGGCATCCCCACCGTGCCGCAGCTCGACGTGCCGTGGAACCCGTCGGTCCAGCTCGACATCAACTGGTTCTTCTGGGTCGGCGCCGTGCTCATGATCCTCGTCTACATCGGACTCCGGCTGATACTCACCACGCCCTTCGGCCGGGTGCTCGTGGGCATCCGCGAGAACGAGCGCAGGACCGAGCTGCTCGGCTACGACACCAGGCGCTACAAGCTCGCGGCCTTCATGCTGGCGGGCGGCGTGGCCGGCCTCGGCGGCGCCCTCTACGCCATCTCGATTCCGCTGGCGCATCCGGAGATGTTCAGCCTGGGCCGCGCCGCCGACGTCATCATGTGGGTACTGGTCGGCGGCAAGGGAACCTTGATCGGGCCGATCGCGGGCGTCTTCGCCATCGAGCATTTCAAGGGCTGGCTCGGTACCCAGGGCGTGGGCCAGGTGACGCTGGTGCTGGGCGCGGTGCTGATCCTCTTCGTCCTGGTCTTCCAGCGGGGACTGCTGCCGAGTATCGGCTCCCTGCCGGGCCTCTGGCTGGACCGCGCGACACTTGGAGAACGACTTGCCGAGTTCGCGCAGCGCCTCACCTGGCGCTCGGGCCCGCCGCGCCGGGGAAGGCGCCAAGGGGGAAAACCGTGAGCGAGGCGGTGCGCCAGGACGACGTCATCCTGGAGACGCGGGCGCTGGAGAAGCGCTTCGGCGGCGTAAGCGCCATCGCCGGCGTCGACTTCGCGCTGAGGCGCGGCGAGCTCCGCTGCCTGATCGGGCCGAACGGCGCCGGCAAGAGCACCTTCTTCAAGATGCTCACCGCCCAGATCAGGCCCTCTCGCGGGCAAGTCCTGTTCGACGGCCGCGACATCAGCCGCGCGCATCCGCATGAAATCTCGCGCCTCGGCATCGGCATCAAGAACCAGGTCCCGGACGTTTATGACGGGACTACCGTGGAAGAGAACCTGTGGCTCGCAGCCCACTTTCGCCACGGCGCGCGGGCCGCGCGGGCCAAGGTGGACGAGACGCTTGCCCGGCTCGACCTCGTAGACATCCGCTGGCAGCTGCTCGGCGCCCTTGCTCACGGCCAGCGCCAGTGGGTCGAGTTCGGCATGGTCATGGCGCTGGAGCCCGAGATCATCCTGCTCGACGAGCCGACCGCGGGCATGAGCATCGAGGAGACGAACCGCACGGCAGCGCTGATCCGCGAGGCGAACCGGACCACCACCATCGTCGTGGTCGAGCACGACATGCAGTTCATCCGCCAGATCGCCGATATCGTCACCGTGTTTCACCAGGGCCGTATCCTGGCCGAGGACACCATGGCGCGCATTCAGGCCAACCAGGCCGTGCGCGAGGTCTATCTGGGGACCTCCGGCCTTGCTTGAGGTGGAGGGACTCAACGCCGGCTACGGCCGCATCCCGATCCTGAACGGCATCGACTTTTCGATCGCGCGCGGCGAGATCGTAGGCGTGCTCGGCCACAACGGCATGGGTAAGACGACCCTGCTGCGCGCGCTGATGGGGGAGATCAGGGCCACCGGCGGGAGCATCAGCTTCGAGGGAGACGATATCACCCGGCTTGCCATGCACAGGCGCGCCCGGCTCGGCATCGGCTACGTGCCGCAGGGGCGCGACATCTACCCGCAGCTCAGCGTCATGGACAATCTGCGTATGGGCGAGATCGTGCGCGGCGGGCAGAGCGCCGTGCCGGAGCTGTTGGACTACTTCCCGATGCTGCAGGCGCTGCTGGAGCGGCCGGGGCGCGCGCTCTCGGGCGGCGAGCAGCAGATTCTGGCGCTCGCGCGCTGCCTCGTCGGCCGGCCGCGCCTCTTGCTGCTCGACGAGCCCACCGAAGGCATCCAGCCCTCCATTGTCGATCAGATCCAGGCCAAGCTCGCCGAGCTTGCCGCCGCCCTCGACCTCACGGTCCTCCTGGTCGAGCAGAACCTGCGCTTCATCGCCGCGCTGGCGGAGCGGGTGCTGATCATGCAGAAGGGCACCATCGTTGCCCAAATCGCGCCCGAGCAGCTCTCCGACCAGGCGATCGTGGACGAGTATCTGGGAATTTAGCGGCGGGGCGGCGCCGGGCGGCCGGGGCGTGCCGGCTCAGAGGATGAACTTGCTGAGGTCCGTGTCCTTGGCAAGGTCGCCCACGTGGGCCTCCACGTAGGCCGCATCGATGGTGATGGTCTCGCCCGAGCGGTCGGCCGCCTCGAAGCTGATCTCCTCCAGGAGCTTCTCCATCACCGTGTGCAGCCTGCGCGCGCCGATATTCTCGATCGCGTGGTTGACCTCGGCGGCGAGGTCCGACACCGCGTCGATGGCGCAGTCGCTGAAGTCGAGCGTCACGTTCTCGGTCTCCATCAGCGCTCGGTACTGGCGAATCAGGTTGTTTTCGGGCTCAGTCAGGATCTTCTTCAGGTCATCGCGAGCAAGCGAATTCAGCTCGACGCGGATCGGCAGCCGCCCCTGGAGCTCCGGCAAGAGGTCCGCCGGCTTCGCCAGATGAAAGGCGCCGGAGGCGATGAAGAGGATGTGGTCGGTGGTCACCGCGCCGTGCTTGGTCGTGACCGTGGTGCCCTCGATCAGCGGCAGCAGGTCGCGCTGTACGCCCTCGCGGCTCACGTCGGCGCCGAGACGGTCCGAGCGGGCGCAGATCTTGTCGATCTCGTCGATGAAAACGATGCCGTCGTTCCGGGCGTTCTCCAGCGCGGTGCGCACGACCAAATCCTGATCCAGCAGGCGGTCGCTCTCCTCCGCCATCAGGGCTTCGTAGGACTCCTCCACCGTCATGCGCTTGATCGACTTCTGCTCGCCGAAAGCCTTGCCGAACATGTCGCCGAGATTGACCATGCCCATCTGGGCGCCGGGCATACCGGGGATCTCGAAGGTCGGCAGCGACGAGGCCGCGGATTCGCTCACCTCGATATCCACCTCCTTGTCGGAGAGCGAGCCGTCGCGCAGCATCTTGCGGAACTTGCCGCGCGTCTCCTTGCTCGCGTTCTTGCCCACCAGCGCGTCGAGCACCCGTTCCTCGGCGTTGAGCTCGGCCCTGGCCGAGACCTCCTTGCGCATGCGCTCGCGGGTCATGTGAATCGAGACCTCGACGAGATCGCGGACGATCTGCTCGACATCGCGGCCGACATAGCCGACCTCGGTGAACTTGGTCGCCTCGACCTTGATGAATGGCGCCTGGGCGAGGCGCGCGAGGCGGCGTGCGATCTCGGTCTTGCCGACGCCGGTCGGCCCGATCATCAGGATGTTCTTGGGCATCACCTCTTCGCGCAGATCGTCGGCGAGCCGCTGGCGCCGCCAGCGGTTGCGGAGCGCAATCGCGACGGAGCGCTTGGCGTCGTCCTGGCCCACGATGAAGCGGTCGAGCTCTGAGACGATCTCACGGGGGCTGAAGCTGCTCATGCCTCGATCTTTTCAATCACAACTTCGGTGTTGGTGTAGATACAGATGTCGGCGGCGATGGCCATGGCGCGCCGCGCCACCTCCTCGGCGTCGAGCTCCTCAATCTCGATCAGCGCCCGCGCCGCAGCCAGCGCGTAGGACCCGCCCGAGCCGATGCCGATCAGCCCGTCCGCCGGCTCCAGCACGTCGCCGGTGCCGGTGAGAACGAGCGAGACCTCGCCATCTGCGACCGCCATCATCGCCTCCAGCCGGCGCAAGTAGCGGTCGGTGCGCCAGTCCTTGGCAAGCTCGACGCAGGCGCGGGCAAGCTGGCCCGGATGCTGCTCCAGCTTGCCTTCCAGCCGCTCGAAGAGGGTGAAAGCATCGGCCGTGGCGCCCGCGAAACCCGCGATTATGCCGCCCTCGCCGAGGCGCCGGACCTTGCGGGCGTTCGCCTTGATGACCGTCTGCCCGAGCGTGACCTGGCCGTCGCCCGCGACGACCACCGTCCCGCCCTTGCGGACGGAGAGCACGGTCGTCCCATGCCACACCGGCCCGCCCCGCCGTTCTTCCTCGGTCATGTCCTCCTGCCGCGCCCACATCCGGCGCTTGATCGCGCGCCGCACCATGTGGGTATTCATGGCGCGCGGTCAAGAGCGGGGCAGGCAACGCAGTGCGCTTAACCGGGTCGCGCGCTTATGCGCGCGCTTGACCGGAATACAAGTTCCCTCTAAATAGCCCGCTCTATCCTCCACGGAGCGCGAACCATGGCACGCCGCTGCGAGCTGACCGGCAAGGGCGTCCTGGCCGGCAACAATGTCAGCCACGCCCACAACAAGACCCGCCGACGGTTCTTGCCCAATCTGCACGACAAGGCGCTGCTCAGCGAAGCGCTCGGGCGCATGGTGCGGCTCAAGGTCTCGACGAGCGCCATCCGCACGGTGGAGCGGCACGGCGGGCTCGACAACTACCTGCTGAAAACGTCGGACGACCGGCTCTCCCAAGACGCGCGGCGCATCAAGCGCCAGGTGAGGAACGCGCTCGCGGCGAACGCCGCCAACTGATCTCTATCAAATCCCTCAGGCGCCGGGCGCTCGCTCCGCTCGCTTGGCTACGCGCTATTCGGCGCGGCGCGCAGTCGCGCGCTCCGGGCCTGCGGCCCGGTCCCTTTGCTTGTCATACCCCCTTTGTGCCCGGCGCGTTGGCCGCGTGAGGCGCGGGCCTTATAGTCCGCAGCCATGAAGGCGAGCGTGCCCCTGGCACTGTGGCTCCCGATCGCCGCGATGATGGCGGTGATCGGGGTCTCGAACGTCGCCGTTCAGCACGCGATCAACGACTGGCTGACCTGGGGCGCGTTCACCTACCCGCTCGCGTTTCTGGTGACCGACCTCACCAACCGCGCCCACGGGCCGGCGCGCGCGCGCGCGGTCGCCTATGTGGGCCTCCCCTTCGGAATCGGGCTATCCATCCTGCTCGCGGTGGCAGCGGACATCCCGCTCATGGAGGGCGTGCGCGTGGCGCTTGCTTCGGGCTTCGCCTTCATCTGCGCGCAGCTCTTCGACATCGCGCTGTTCCACCGGCTCAGGCGGGGCATCTGGTGGCGGGCGCCGCTGGTCTCCTCGCTCTCGGCCTCGGCGCTGGATACAGCGATCTTCTTCAGCGCGGCCTTCGCGCTGACCGGCCTGCCGTGGGTGACGTGGGCGCTCGGCGATTTCGCGATCAAGGTTGGGATGGCGGCCGCGCTGCTGATCCCCTTCCGGCTGCTGATGTCCTGGATCGTCCCGTCCCTCTACGGCGACCCCCACGCAAGCACGCGCCGTGCAGACCTCTGACCCCAGGTGAGCCTATAACGTCATGAGCGAGAATCCGTTCCCCAACCTCCATCTGGTCGACCACCCTCTGGTGCAGCACAAGCTGAGCTTCCTGCGCGACAAGACCACGCAGACGCCGCTCTTTCGCGCGCTCTTGCGCGAGATTGCGCTGCTCATCGGCTACGAGATCACCCGCGGCCTGCCGATGGACTCGACGTCCATCGAAACGCCGCTAACGGCGATGGAGACGCCCATCCTGCGCGGCCGCAAACCGGCCATCGTCCCCATCCTGCGGGCGGGCCTCGGCATGGCGGAAGGGTTGGCGGAGTTGCTGCCGACCGCGCCACTCGGCCATATCGGTCTCTACCGCGACCCCAAGACCCACCGCCCGGTCGAGTACTACGTGCGGCTGCCGGCGGATACGAACCGCCTCTTCATCCTGGTCGACCCGATGCTCGCCACCGGCTATTCCGCGTCCTACGCGGTCGACCTGCTCAACCGGAACGGCATCGACGACGGCAACGTCCGCTTCATGGCCATGGTTGCGTCGCCCGAGGGCATGAGCGCCTTCAACGAGCGCCACGCAACTGTCGAGGTGTGGGCCGCCTCCCTCGACGAGTGCCTGAACGAGAAGGCTTATATCGTGCCGGGCCTGGGCGATGCCGGCGACCGGCTCTTCGGCACGGATTAGCCCGTTCAGGGCTTTGGCCGGTGGGTTCCTCGGCGTTCGCGACGGCGCAGCGCAGACCATGACCATGGTGAGAAGTGCGGGCTAGAAGCTGTACCTGAACGAAAGGACCGTCTTCGTTTCCTCGACCTCTTCGACTTCAAGGCCATCGCGGGTCACCCTGGCGTTCGCGTGGTTGATCCCCAGATTTGCGGACAGTCCCCGCGCCACATCGTATTGCAGGCCAAGAGCGGCGGAAACCTCGTCCTCTGCCTCGAAGCGGCCGTAGTGCCCTTCGAGGGACACGCTCACGACACCGGTCTTCCAGCGGGCCCCCGAGGACACGTACCAGCGATCGATGTCCGGGCCGCGCCGCGAGAACCGTTCGTGTCCCACGCCGATGTCGAACAACATGCTGCCATAGACGAGCTCGCCGACCCCGCTGACGGCCCAGGTGTCGAACCGGCCGGGCCCGCCCTCAGGGCTGTAAGTGCCCGCGGTGACCCTCGCCGTCAGCCGATAGTCCCTGGTACCGAACGGGCGCTGGTACATCCCCCCGAGATCGAAATTCCCGTCTTCGTCCACCACAGTGCCGACGACCCATGGCCCGAAGCGGCCGATATAGCCCACGCTTCGCTCCTCGAGTCGGCCGAGCACATCGTCGAACGCCAAGGAGGCGTTGCCGGCCCCGCGCAGGCGCCGCGTCTGTTCGCGAACGGCGCCGGAAACGTTGCCCCCCAGCACGGTGCCCCAGGCGCCACCCACCGTGAGTGCTGCGTTGTCCGTATAGCCATCGTTCGCTTCGATATCGGCTCTGTCGTCGGCGACGTACTGGCCGAAATAGCGAAGCCCTACCCGCCAGCGGTTCGACAACTGCGTCAGAGCGCTGACCTGGAGATTTGCGGTCAGCCCCGCATCGGTGTTGCCGTCGTCTTCCGCGTCATGGATCAACGCGGTATCCAGGAGACCGTTCAGCACCAACGTCACGTCGCCGATTTCGGTCGCGATGGGTTCCTCCAGCGACGACAGGCGTTCGTAATTGAGGGAGAAGTCCTGCCCGATGGCGTGGTCGGTGATAGCCAAGCCGGCGGCCATGACCACTACGAGGAGCAGGCGTTTCAAGGTCTTGCGGGTTGTCATGGCTTCAGGCCTTCTTCGGGAAGGTCGAATGGAAGGCCTGCCGGGCAATCGCACGCCCGGCCTTAAGTGCTTCCTTGTGGTCGATTGCCCAATGGACGCCGCCATAGAGGCGGCTCATCCCGTTTTCTTCCGCCATCCGGGTCAAGCTGGCCCAATGCCGTGTGACGCCCTCCAATTGCGGCCATAACACCGCGTCGGGCGAGCGGCCCGAGAACGCGATGTCGTCGCGGCCCAGGATCAGCGCGATCATCTCGGCGGCGGTGGCACCGAAGGTGGAATGACCCGATATGTAGGCCGGGAATTCTGGTGTCGGAATGTAGCTGCGCCAGCCGGGTATGCAGGCCACCCGCTGGTCCGGATTGGCGAACTCCGGCGCCCGTACACAGATGGCGCTCTCGGGGCGGACGATATCGTGATAGTACTTGCTGTCCCACGCGCTGATGGAAGCGTCGCACAGCGTCATGCCGATCAGGGCGAAGGCGCGGGCAAGCTCGATCAAGCTGAGACCGCGATCCTGCAGCAGCTGCATGGCGATGTAGACGAAGTGTCCCGGCGGTGTGATGCCCCAGGGGCCGTCTTCCCAGAACAGCGCGATCTCCGACTGATCGGCCGTACGAATGGTGCTGTCCGCCCCGCCCAGTCGGCGAACCATGTCGAACTCCTCCGCGAATTCCGGGCTGGCCGGATCGTGGAAGTCGGGCACGCGAAACTGCGCGCCGCTGGTCATCGTCCAGGGCTTGATCCGGCCATGGCCCGGAAACAGGCCACGATCGAACGAGGCGAACGCCGGTCCCGGACTGGCGCTGTAGAAGGGGCCGGTGGGGCGCCAGCGCAAACAATCCGTACGCCTGTCGTAGCGCCCGAAATAGTAGTTGACCTTGCTGGGCTCGGACCCGTCGTGGGTGCGCATCTCGAGTACTTTTTGGCCGGCCGCGCGGCCCCACTCGACGCCAAGCGACTTGGCTTCGCTCCCGGGATAACGGTTCAGGAAGCCGATGCGCTCGAAGAAAAAGGGCTGCTGGAAGGCTTCTGCCGCCGCGGTCGCGAAGGCAACGCCGTAGGCGACTTCCGGATCGGCGCCGCGCGGGCCGGCGCCGATTCCGAAGGGCTCGTCATAGGCCTGGACGATCCCGTTCGCGGCAAGAAATCCGGCGGCCGTGGCCAAGCCATAGTTGTACGCGGCGCGAGGCGTCAGGACCCTCTGGTCGCGCACCTGCTGCAAGGCCGCATCCACCCAGTGGAAGACGGTATTCCTGTTCTGCGGCCTGAGAAATTGGCTGGTGTAGGACGAGCTGTGCCCATGGGGTGCGACATGGGGGCCGACACACCCGGCCAGGCCAAATGTGGCGGCGGCGGCCGCCAGAAACTGTCGTCTCGAATGGGTCATGAGTTCTCCGTCATGCCTCGCGCGTCAGGGCGCACGGGTCCGGGCGCTGCCCGGTACTTCGGCAACTTCAGGTGAAGGATCGTTGGTGGGTTCGTCCGCTCAGGCAGTCACACGCAATGCGCGCGAATCTGCCCCGATGCGGCCGAATGCAGGGCCCGGTGTCAGCCGGGCGCAGACGGGAAAAACGGAAACTGGAGAGGGTTTCGGGCGTGGCGCACGGCCACTCGGCAATATTGGTACAAGGATGACAAAGATAAAGACACTGGTGATGTGGTGAGGCTGTTGTCCGTTGCGATAAAGTCTCTCCCAGGAGAACCTGATGCCAAGACTCGCGACCATTTATGCATCGAGTGCATAACGCACTAACTAATCTGACATGGAAGAAAAGTCAAGCGTTATTGCGGCGACGCCCACCGAATCAGTCGAGAGACGCGTCGGCCGCCTGCAGGACGCCCCGCTTAGTGCGCCTTGGCGCGCTTCTCCCGCGAGTCCAGGAAGGGCGTGATCCGGCCGCCCAGGGTCTGGCCGGTCAGCTCCTCGGCGATGGCGACGGCGCGGCGCAGGCCGCCCACGTCGATGCCGGTCTCGAAGCCAGCCTCGGTCAACATGAACACCAGATCTTCGGTGGCGAGGTTGCCGGTGGCCCCCGGCGCGAAGGGGCAGCCGCCGAGGCCGCCGATGGAACTGTCGAACTTCCGGATCCCGCACTCGATGGCGACCCAGGTGAGCGTGAGCCCCATCGCGCGCGTGTCGTGGAAGTGGCCGGCGAGGCGCTCCGGCCCGTAACGGTGGGCCAGCGTCTCGAAGAGGTGCGCCATCTGCGGCGGGGTGCCGGCGCCGGTTGAATCGCCAAGCGCAAGCTCGTCGGCGCCCGCGTCGAACATGCGCGCGGCAAGATCGAACACCGTCTCGGGCGGAACCACGCCCTCGTAGGGGCAGGCGGCGACCACCGAGAGGTAGGAGCGGGCACGGATCCCGTCCGCCTTCGCCCGGCGGATCACCGCCTCGTTGACGCGGATCGCCTCGTCCAGCGACATGTTGATGTTTCGCCGGTTGAAGGTATCGGTGGTGGCGAGCACCAGCGCCACCGTGGTGACGCCGGCCTCCACCGCCCGCTCGTACCCCTTCTCGTTCGGCACCAGCGCCTCGTACCCGGCGCCGCGATCCTGCGGCAGCCGGGCGAAGATCGCCGCGGCGTCCGCCATCTGCGGCACCGCCTTGGGCGAGACAAAGCTCGCGGCCTCGACGGAGCGGAGGCCTGAGTCGAGCAGCGCGTCGAGGAGCCGGAGCTTGCCCTCGGTCGGCACAACGCGCGGCTGGTTCTGGAGCCCGTCGCGGAGTCCCACCTCGTGCACGGTGATGACGTCGCCCATCGCTCGCTTCCTTCCGTCTTACGTGCGGATCAGGCTATCACGCCGGCCTCACGCAGACGCGTGAGATCGGCGCCGCTCTTGCCGCAAAGGCTCGCCAGCACCTCGTCCGTATGCTGGCCGAGGAGCGGCGGTGGATCGTAGCTCTCGCCGGGTGTCTCGCTCAGCTTGATCGGGTTGCCGGTGGTGCGGAACGAGCCGCCCTCCGGGTGCGGGATCTCAACCACCATGTCGCGGGCCTGCACCTGCACGTCGGTGAGCGCGCGGGCCACGTCGTTCACGGGCCCGCAGGGCACTCGGGCCGCGCGCAGCCGCTCCAGCCACTCGTCGCACCCGCGCGCCGCGAGCGCTTCCGTGATGGCGCCGTCCACCTCCTCCCGGTTGTCGCGCCGGCCCTCGTAGCCGTCGAAGCGGGCATCGTCGAGGGCCGGGCTCGCCAGCACGTCCCGGAGCCGCGCCCACTGGTCGTCCTTCACGACGGCGATGATGAGCCAGCGGTCCCTGGTGGGGAACGCATTGTAGGGGACGTAGATCGGATGCGCGTTGCCGAACTGGCGCGGCACCTCGCCAGAAAGCAGGTGCATCGCCGCAATATAGCTGAGGAGCGAGACCTGGCAGTCCTGCATGGAGAGGTCGATATGCTGGCCGCGCCCGGTCACCTCGCGCGCATGGAGCGCGGCCAGCATGGCGACCGCACCGAAGAGCCCGCTTGAGAGGTCGCCCATGGGCACGCCCGCGCGGATGGGCGGGCCCGCGGCCTCGCCGGTGATCGACATCCCGCCGCCATAGCCCTGGGCCACGACGTCGAAGGCGGTGCGGTCGCAGTCGGGACCCTCTTCGCCGAATCCGGTCACGCTGCAGGTGACAATGCGGGGATTGATCGCACTGAGTGTCGCGTGGTCGATGCCGAGCCGCTCGGTCACGCCGGGGCGAAAGTTGTTGACGACGATATCCGCCTTGGCCGCAAGCTCGTGAAAGAGGCTGCGCCCGTCTGGCTGCTTCAGGTCGATGCAGACGCTCTTCTTGTTGCGATTGAGGGTGAGAAAGTACGGGCCCATGCCCTTGTAGGAGTAACGGGGATCGTCGCCCAGCAGGCCGCGGGTCATCTCGCCGGTGCCCGGCGGCTCCACCTTGATCGTCTGGGCGCCGAGATCGGCCAGCAGCATCGCCGCGAACGGCCCCGACAGCATATGCGTCAGGTCGAGCATCACGATGTCCGAGAGGGCCTTCATCGGGGGCGTCGGGCGCGCGGTGGTGGGAAGGGCGCACACTCTATGGGTTGCGCCCGCGGCCGGTCAATGCGGCCCGGCCTTTTTGATTTCCCTCAACGGCGGGCGCTCACTCCGTTCGCTTGCCTACACGCTGACGCGCGCGGCGCGGTCGCGCCGTCCGGGCCTGCGGCCCGGGTAGAGTGGAGGGGGACGCAGGCGGCACCGGCTTGCTCTCCCTCTCCGCCCCTGGGGGCGGAGAGGGCCGGGGAGAGGTGGGGGCGGCGCGTGGTACGATCGCTCTCGAAGGGTCCGGACAGGGGAGGGGAGCATGGCGGCGAAACCGGTCGGCTGGGGCATGATCGGCACGCGGGGCTGGAGCGACATGATCCTCGGCCCTGCGGTGAACGCGGCGCGGGGCGCCAGGCTCAACGCGGTTCTCTCGTCGACTGCGGCGAACGCCGAGCGCTACTGCGCAAGCCACGGCGTGGCGCGGGGCTACACCGACATCCGTGCGTTCCTCGCCGACGATGCGATCGACGTGGTGTGGATCGCGAGCCCCAACCACCTGCACAAGGACCAAGCCATCGCGGCGCTCAAGGCCGGCAAGCACGTGCTCTGCGAAAAGCCCATGGCGATGAACCAGGCCGAGTGCCGGGCGATGATCCGGGCCGCCAGGAAGGCCGACCGCCTGCTCACCATCGGCTACAACAGCCGCCACCACCCGAGGCTCGGCAAGTTCCGCGAGCAGTGGCAGGCGGGCCGCTTCGGCGCGCCGGTGCACATGCACGGGCAGTTCCACTACCGCTATCCGCACGTGCCGGACGACTGGTGGCGGCTCGACGACGAGACCTCCGGCTGCTGGGTGCTCGGCGATGTCGGCACCCACTTCATCGACCTGCTGCGCTGGTTCAACGGCGAGGCGAAGGCGGTGCACGCCCACCTCTCCAACAAGGCCTACGGGCGCTCGGCCGACACCGCCTTCCTCACCATCGGCTTCGAGAACGGTGCGGTCGGCACGATCTCGGCGTCCGTCGCGGTCACCAGCGGCGGCGGCATCGAGCTGCTCGGCAGCGAGGGCTATTGCCGGATCGAGGGCGGCTTCGTCGGCATTCCCGGAACCGTGACCACAGTGCGCCAGGGCGGCAAGCCGCGCACCGTGCCCCTCGCCGGCCACGACACCTACAAGGCCCAGGCGGAGAGCGTCACTCGCGCCGTCGCCCGCGGTGAGCCGCTCGCGGTCAGTGCCGAAGACGGGCTCCGGAACGTCCGCATCATCGAGCAGGCGCGCGGCTGGTAGCACGCGCCGCCGGAATTGTGCAACCGGAAGCATAGGTAACGCTATGGACCGGTTACATGGGTAACAGTGTTCGTCGTTTGTTTGGCTTCCGCGCGGCCCGGCCGGGCCGCGCGGAAGCCATGAAGTTTTTTCGTCCGGCGATCGATGATGCCGAGGTCGATGTCGGCGAAGCGAACGATCCAGTCGCCGCTGTCGGTCTCGGCGATGCCGACGGGTTCGCCCTTCAGCGTCTCGCTGATGAAGACCAGGTCGCCGCCCCACTTGATGGACCCGTCGGTGCGCACCCGGCGCATGGCGTGCCAGGCATCGTACCAGGGCTCGTCCAGGCGTTCGGGGTAAGGCCGCAGCGAGGGCCGGTAGAACGCCGCAGGCGGCTGCTGGCCAAGCGCCTCGTGGGGACGGTTGTCGTTGAAGTCCTGGCGGAAGCGGTCGAAGCGGACCTGCTGCTGGCCCGCACTCGCGGCCGGCGGTTTGGCCGTCTCGGCCTTCAAGGTCCGATGCATGCGCTCGTGCCGTCCGTTCTGCTGGGGCTGGCCCGGCTCGATGCGCTCCAACGCGATGCCGGCCTTGATCCAGCCGACCGACAGACGAGACAGTCCGCCCGCGCCCGTTCCGGCGAACGGTGCCCCGTTGTCCGAGCGGATGGCCAGAGGCAGGCCGTAGCGCTTGAAGAGCTGCTCGACCGCCACACGGACCGTGTCGGTCCGGGGCGGGACGATGACACAGGCCAGAAGGAAACGGCTGTAAGCGTCGCTGACGGTCAGCGGGTCGCAGCGTTCGCCGTCGCGGGTGCGGAACCAACCCTTGAAGTCGATGCACCACACATCGTTGGGTGCGGTGACGGCACGGAACGGCCGACCAGGCGCAGCTACCCGACGACGCCGGCGGCGGGCGCTCACCAGCCCTTCCGCACGCAGCAGATCGCCCATCGTGCTGGCCGCAGGCCACACCGCCTCGGGGCGCTCTCCCATCAGCACTGCGCGCAGCTTGCGCGGACCCCAATGGGGACGCTGCCTGCGCAGAGCAACAATCGCTTCGGCCATCTCCGGCGCCATCGACCGACCATGACGGTGCGGCGCACGAGAGCGCTCCACCAGGCCCTCCGGGCCGTGCTCGCGATAGCGACCGAGCCATTTGTAGCCCGTCTTGCGGCTGATGCCGTAGTCCTCGCAAAGCGCTGTCATCGGCAACTCGCCACGCAGACAGTCTGCGACAAAAACCAACTTCTCCTCCATGCGACAGGTCTCCTTCCACGGCATCGGCCACCTCCTGGCCCTGCCAAAACCTGTCACCCATCTATCCGGTCCATTCTGTTACCTATCTATCCGGTCTGTACCAATGTTCCCCACCTCCCCCTGTCCCCCTCCGCCCTACCGGGCCGCAGGCCCGGACGGCGCGACTGCGCCGCGCGGTTACGCGCGCGGGGGCGCGCGATGCTCGCGGAGCGAGCGCCCGGCGTCTGAGGGATTTGAACAAGTTGGGAGAGGACCGGGGCGAGGTGGGGGCGCTCGGCCCGCGCGCGGTTGACCCACATCGCGCGCCGTGAAAGTGTCTCGGCCGTCCAAGACATGCTGGGAGGTGGGCTGAGATGAGCGGCAAGTGGGTCCCGTTTGACCTCGCCTGGTACGACACGCGGATTTTCAACTGCTCCTTCTGCGGCATCATGATGGCGCGGGAACACTGGGTGGACGACGAATTCCCCGGCGACATGTACTGCGAGGACAAGTGCGCCGACGTGAAGCGGCGTCTCCGGGCGGAGTTCGCCGCGGCGAAGGCCGAGGGCCGTGTCGAGGACGCAGGCCAAGCCGGGGAGGCGAACGATGTATAGGGTCGGAATCGACACCGGCGGCACCTTCACCGACCTCGTGGCGCTGGACGACCAGAACGGGCGCATCCGCACCGTCAAGGTCCCCTCCACGCCGCAGCAGCCCGCTGCCGCGCCGCTCAACGCGATCGGCCAGAGCGCGCTCACGCCTGACGAGATCGGCCGTATCGTGCTCGGCACCACCATCGCCACCAACGCGCGCCTGCAGAAGAAGGGCGCGACCGTTCTCTACGTCGGCACCGATGGTGTGCAGGACGTGCCCATCATCGGCCTCATCGCCCGCAAGGAGGCCTACAACCCGGCCTGGGAGAAACCCAGCGCCGGCGTCCTCCGTCGTCATGTCTTCGGCATCAGGGAGCGCATCGATCACAAGGGCAACATCCTGATCGCGCTGGAGCAACCAGAGCTGGAGCGCCTCGGCGACTGGATCGACGAATGGCTCGCGAGCCAGCCCGCGCAGGAGTGGGCGGTCGCGGTCAACCTGCTCTTCTCCTACGTCGATCCGGCCCACGAGGAAGCCATCGGCGCTTATCTGGCCGAGCGTTTCCCCGACCTGCCCGTCTCGCTCTCCAGCCACGTCTGCCCGATCTGGCGCGAGTATCAGCGGAGCACCACGGTCATCACCGACGCCTTCATCAAGCGCATCATCGACCGCTTCGTGGGCCAGGTCTCGGCCGACCTGCAGACGGCCGGGATCGGCGCACCGCTCTCGATCATGAAGTCCAACGGCGGCCATTTGCAGGCGGAGTCCGCCGGCGAGGCGCCGGTCCAGCTTCTGCTTTCGGGTCTCGCGGGCGGCGTCATCGCCGGCGCCCGCTTCGCCCGCGATCACGCCGATGGCAACGGCGTCACCCTCGACATGGGCGGCACCAGCTGCGACGTCGGTCTCGTCACCGACGGCGCCTTCGGCTCCACCACCGAATACGAGGTGGAATGGGGTGTGCCGGTGAGCGCGCTCTTCATCGACTACACCACCATCGGCGCGGGCGGGGGCTCCATCGCCTATGTCGATGCGGGCGGCCTGCTCCGCGTCGGGCCGCGCAGCGCCGGCGCCGACCCCGGCCCCGCCTGCTACGGCAAGGGCGGGACCGAGCCGACGGTGACCGACGCCAACGTGGTGCTGGGCCGGCTCGACCCCGACTACTTCCTCGGCGGCGAGATGACCCTCGACGCGGCCAAGGCGCACGAGGCCGTGTGCGCGCTTGGGCAGCAGCTCGGGCTGACGGCCGTGGAGACCGCACGCGCAATCCTGGAGACCGCGGCCGAGAACATGGCGGACGCCATCCGGCTGATGACGGTCGAGCGCGGCATCGACCACCGCGACTACGCGCTGATCGCCTTCGGCGGTGCCGGCCCGTTGCACGCCGTCGATGTCGCGGCGCCGCTCGAGATGAAGAAGGTCGTCGTGCCGCCTCATCCGGGGCTCTGCTCGGCGCTCGGCACGCTTCTGACGGACCTCCGCGTCGACCGTGCGCGAACGGTCAATCACCGTTCCGACACGGTGGACCTGGACACCCTCAACGACCAGCTGGGGGCCCTCGCACGTGCGGCAGTGGATGAGCTCGTGCGCGAGGGACTGGAGGACGAGGCCCACGTCACCGGCTATCTCAGCATGCGCTATATGGGCCAGAATTTCGGCGAGTTGGTGCAGCTCGACGCGCTGGAGCTCGACGAGGTGGCGTTTGCGCAGGCGCTGGAGAGACTCCACCGCCAGCACGAGGAGCTTTACGGATACGCGCTCCGCGACAAGGTCGTCGAGACGACCGAGGTGCGGGTGATCGCCGTGGGCGAAGAGCTCACCGATGCAACGCTGAGCGCGCCCGCCTCAGGCTCGGGCCGGGCGTATGCCCACCGTGAGGTCTATTTCGACGGGGACAAACCGCTGGAGACGCCGATCTACCGCCGGGCCGCGCTCCCCGCCGGCAGCGTGATTGCCGGGCCCGCGATCATCGACGAGATGGATTCGACCACCCTCGTGCCCCCGCGCAGCGAGATCGAGATCGGCGCCGACGGCAGCCTGATCGTGAGCCTGCCCAGGGCGGCAGGAGCCGCGGTCGGCATCGGGCGGCTCGCGCCCGAGAAGGACCCGGTCACGCTCACGGTGGTCAACAACGCGCTGGGCAACATCTGCAACGAGATGGAAAGCGCCATGGTGCGCACCGCCTATTCGCCGATCTTCAGCGAATCGCGGGACTTCTCGTGCTGCCTGTTCGACCGCAGGCTCCGCATGGTGGGCCAGGCCGAGATGAACCCGGCGATCATCTGCGCCGGCCTGCACACGGTGCCGCTCTGCGTGAAGGAGATGGACGAGCCGATCGAGCCGGGCGACGTGATCGTCCATAACGATCCCTACCGCGGGCAATGCCACATGCCGGAGCACCTGTTGATGAAGCCGGTCTTCGTCGACGGCACGCTGATCGGCTACGCCGCCAACATCGCCCATATCGCCGAGATCGGCGGCATGGCGGTGGGCTCCTTCGCCAGCACCGCAACCGAGGTGTTCCAGGAAGGACTCAGGCTGCCGCCGGTGAAGCTGCTCTCGCGCGGCGAGTATGTGAAGGACGTCTGGCGCATCACGCTCGCCAATCACCGCACCCCGAACACCACCTGGGGCGACTTCCACGCGATGATCGGCTCGCTGAATACCGCCGAGCAGCGGCTGGGCGAGCTGGTGAAGCGTCTCGGCATCGAGACCTTCGAGAGGATCTGCGACGCCCTCGTCGACCACGCCGAGCACTGGATGCGGAACGAGATCCGCAAGCTCCCCAACGGCATCTACAAGGCCGAGGACTATTTCGAGGACGACGGGGTCACAACCAGGCGCTATTACTTCCGCCCCACCGTGCACATCCGCGACGAGGAGATCGTGGTCGATCTCTCGGAATCGGACGAGCAGGCGCGGGGGCCCATCAACGTCACCTATGTGGCGACGGCCGCCGCCGGCTGCACGGCGGTACTGCAGACGCTCTGCGCCCGCGATGTGCCGCTGAATAGCGGGTGCTTCAAGCCGCTTCGCGTGGTGTCACCGCCGGGGACGGTGGCGAACCCGGTCTTCCCCGCGCCGAGCGTCGCCGGCAACACAGAGGGCCAGCCCCGCATCATCGCGGCGGTCCAGCATGCGCTCTCCAAGGCTGTGCCGGAGATGGTAAGCGCCGCCGAGGGCGGCACCGCGTGCAACCTGCTCCTCGGCGGCATCCACCCCGATACGGGCGAGTACTGGACCCACTATCAGCTCGAAGGGGGCGGCTGGGGTGGTCGGCTCGGCAAGGACGGCAACACCGCGCTTTGCTGCGCTCACGCGAGCACGATCCGGGCGACGCCGATCGAGGTGTTCGAGACGCGCTTCCCGCTCCGGGTCCTCAAGTACGAGATCCGGCCGGATTCCGGCGGCGCCGGCAAGTGGCGGGGCGGGCTCGGCTGCTGGCGCCAGTTCGAGGTGGTTGCCGACGCTATCAGCGTGAGCGCGCTGACCGACCGCATGACCGAGGGGCCCTATGGGCTGATGAAGGGGAAACCGGGCGCACCGACCGGCTTCTTCGTCAAGCGCGTCGAAGACGAGGAGTTCCGCACCTTCAAGGAGGTCTACGGCACCGTGAGCCCGACCAAGTTCATCAACATCCGGCTCCACCGGGGCGACCAGATCCTCGTCCGCGTGCCGGGCGGCGGCGGTTACGGCGACCCGCGCGAACGGGCGGACGACGCGCTCCGCGCGGACCTGGAGGACGGCTTTGTCAGCGTGGACGGGCTAAGCGCTTACGGCCGCGACGCGAGCTTCGCGTCCTTCCTGAACAGAGCGGTCGCAGCGGAATAGGGCTCAGGCGCCGGATCGAGAGTCGTCTGTCCCCGCGCGGTCGGAGGCCCGGCCGCCGCCGAGGGCGCGGACCAGGCCGCTGAGCGATATAGCGCCGACCGGCGAACCCTCGCCGTTCACGACCCGTGCCATGCCGCCGGGCGATGCGACCGCCAGCGGCAGCGCCTCCTCCACCGTCGTGTCGTGCGGGCAGTCGGGCCCCGCCAGGCCCGGCCTGAGCGGCTCCATGATGGAGCTCACGCGGACGACGCGCCCGCGATTGATGCTCTTCGTGAAGTCGGCGATGTAGGAGTCCGCCGGGCGCAGCACGATGTCCTGCGAATCGCCGTTCTGGATGACCTCGCCATCGCGCAGGATGGCGATGCGGTCGCCGATCTCGATGGCTTCCTCGAGGTCGTGGGTGACGAACACGATGGTCTTGTGCAACTCGTGCTGCAGGCCGAGCAGCAGCGTCCGCATGTCCGAGCGGATCAGCGGATCGAGCGCGCTGAAGGCCTCGTCCATCAGCAGGATGTCGGCGTCGGTCGCGAGGGCGCGAGCGAGGCCGACCCGCTGCTGCATGCCGCCGGAGAGGTGGTGCGGGTAGGACTCCTCGTAGCCCTGGAGGCCGACGCGCTCCACCCATTGCGCGGCGCGTGCGGTACGCTCGCTTTTGGCGAGACCCTGGAGCGCCAAGCCGTAGCCGACATTGTCCATCACGGTCCGGTGCGGGAACAGCGCGAAACGCTGGAACACCATGCTGATCTTGTAGCGCCGGAGCCGCTTGAGCGCCGCAGCGTCCAGCGCGAGCATGTCCTCCCCGTCGATGCGCACATCGCCTTCCGTCGGGTCGATCAGGCGGTTGATGTGGCGCACCAGCGTGGACTTGCCCGAGCCGCTGAGCCCCATGACAACCTGGATGCTGCGCGGGGCGACGTCCAGATTGATGTCGCGCAGGCCGAGGACATGGCCGTGGGCCTCCAGCAGGTCCTGCTTGCTGATGCCCTCGTGCACGAGCGGCATCACGGACGCCGGGTCGGCGCCGAACACCTTGTAGAGGCGTCCGACCTGGATGCCCTCGTGGGTCTGCGCGGTCATGACTGCCGCTGCGCCTCGATGCGCCGGCCGTAGCTCTGGGTCACCCGGTCGAACACGATCGCGAGCCCCACCACCGCCGCGCCGTTGAACAGCCCGAGCGCGAAGTACTGGTTGGTCACCGCCTGGAGCACGGGCATGCCCAGGCCCTTAACGCCGATCATCGAAGCGATCACCACCATGGAGAGCGCCATCATGATGGTCTGGTTGACGCCGGCCATGATGGTGGGGAGCGCCAGCGGCAGCTGGACGCCGAAGAGCCTGCGCCAGGTACCGGCGCCGAAGGCGTCCGCCGCCTCCAGCACCTCCTGGTCCACCAGGCGGATGCCGAGGTTGGTAAGCCGGATCACCGGCGGCACGGCGTAGATCACCACCGCGATCAGGCCCGGAATCTTGCCGAGGCCGAAGAGCATCACCACCGGGATCAGGTAGACGAAGATGGGCATCGTCTGCATGACGTCGAGGATCGGCCTCATGAACGCCTGCACCCGGTCGGAGCGCGACATGGCGATGCCGAGCGGGATGCCGATGGCGATGGCGATGAGGGTGGCGACGAAGATGATGGCAAGGGTGCGCATCGTGTCGTCCCACATGTTGAGGACGCCGATGGCGAGGAACGCGACGATGACGCCGACGGTGAGTCGCACACGCCGGCTCGCGGCGAAGCAGATGCCCGCGATCGCGACGATCACCACCCACCAGGGGGCGTTGAGCAGGACCCACTCGAACTTAATCAGGAGCCAGAGAAGCGGATCGAAGATGCTCTCGATGGGGTCGCCGTAGTTCCGCGAAAACGTGCGGTACGCCGCGTCGATGGACTTGTGGACGGAACGCAGCGTGGCAATGTCGAGAGTCGGGAAATTCAGCACCCAGTCGGACACGGTTCACGCTCCCCGGTTCGGCTCCCCCGAGGACATGGCGTTCGCACCCGGGCCGCGCCGGCGCGGCTCCCCGTCCCGGCGTTCCATCCGGTACGCCGGGACGGGGCGGGGGAGAGGGCCGGCGCGGCCTCTTCCGGTCGGTGTTTGACCAGCCGGAAGCGGGCTACATCATGGCCGCCTTCACCTTCTCCGCGACCTCGGCCGACACCCAGGCGCCCCACACGTCCTCATTGTTCTTGAGGAAGTGCTCAGCCGCCTCCCGCGTGGTCGCCTGGTTCTCGTCCTTCCATGCGAGCAGGCTGTTCAGGAAGGAGTTCGACCAGGAGACGTTGGAGACGAACTCGAAGGCCTCGGGTGCGCTCTCGGCGAAACTCGAGGTCACCACCGTGACCACCACCGACTTCGCGTACATGTTGGGCTGCGGGTCGGCGCAATCCTTGTCGACGATGCACGGCCACGTCGCGGGGTCGTGCTCCATCCCGCCGAGCTTGACCATCGGGTAGTTGCCGAGCAGCGCGGTCGGCGCCCAGTAGTACGCGAAGATCGGGTTGCCACGCTCATAGGCGCTGGCGATCGCCCCCGCCAGCCCTTCGCCGGAGCCCGGGTTGAAGAGCGTGAACCCGGCCTCGTCGAGGCCGTAGGCCATGTAGAGGTTGCGGTTGACGATCTCGCAGGCCCAGCCCGGCGGGCAGCCGTAGAAGCGACCCTTGCCCGGCTCCTCCTTGTCGGGGAAGAGGTCGGGCCGCTTGATGACCTCCTGCAGGGTGGTGAGTTCCGGATTCTGCTCCACCACGAAGGTGGGCACCCACCAGCCTTCCTCGCCGCCGTCCGAGAAGATATCGCCGGCGATCGTGAGCCGGCCCTCAGCCACCGCCGCCTCGACGACCTCGCGCGCGGAATTGATCCAGACCTCGGGCGCGATGTCTGGCTCGCCCTTCTCCGTCATAGAGGTGACGGTGGGCACCGTGTCGCCCGGCACCACCTCGGTGTCGCAGCCATAGCCTTCCTTGAGGATGATATCCTCGACATGGGCCGCCACCCCGGCCGAAGCCCAGGTCATCTCGGCGATTGTCACCTTGCCGCAGGCCGCATCGGCGCCGCGTGCGAGCACCAGAGCGCCGGCAACCATGAGTACCGCCGCCAGTGACATTGACAACTTCCGCATTGGAAAGCTCCCTGTCTGCACTGCGCCTCGCCTTTTGTCGTTGCGGCGCAATGCTTTGCCTGGGACCCGCCGGCACGACGGACCCCTCCTTGCCTGGATCATAGCCATCACAGCCAAGGCATGGCAATTCGAACGTTGCCGCCGGCCTTGCGGCGGCGCCGAAGGGCGGTGCTTATGCGGCGGTCAGGAGAACGGCCGTCCCCTCTCAGCAGCCGCACCAGCGGCGGGCGAGAATCTCGTAGGCCTCGACTGCCTGCTCGATGTGCGCCACAGGGCAGTACTCGTCGGTCTGGTGGGCCATGTGCATCTCGCCCGGCCCAAGGATCACGGTCGGCGGGCGCCCGTAGGCCGGCGTCAGCGCGGAGGCGTCGGTGAAATAGGGCGCCCCGCGCGGCTCGATTCTCTCGCCCAGGATCGGCTCCATCACCGCGTAGATCTCCCGCATCCACGGGTGGGTGTGCGGGGTGTGCACGCCGCCGACATCGACGATGCGCCCGACCTTGTTCTCATCGCCGAGAAATCCCTCCAGGCCCGTGAGAATTTGCCCATGGTCCTGCTCGGGTAGCGTCCTGATGTCGATGGTGAACTCGGCGTGGTCCGGCACGGAGTTCAGATTGAGCCCTCCCTGCATGGTGCCGACATTGAGGGTCGACTTTCCGAGCAGCTCGTGGGGCATGACGTTGAAGTCGAAGTCTTCGAGCCTGGTCACCGAGCGCGCCGCCTTGTAGAGCGCGTTGTCGCCGAGCTCCGGCATCGAGCCGTGAGCGGTGACACCCTCGGTCTCCACCCTGAGCCAGAGCGCGCCCTTGTGGCCGAGGATCGGATAGTTCGCCGTGGGCTCGCCGATGACGATGGCGCCGGCCTCGCCGAGCGCGCCGACCTTGCCCAGATGGTAGGAGCCTTCGCAGCCGGTCTCCTCGCCCGCGCAGATCGCCAGCACCAGGTCCGCCGCGCCGCGCTGCCCCTCAGCTGCGAGCTTCAGTGCGACGTGGACGAAGGAGGCGACGCCCGTCTTCATGTCCGTGGTGCCGCGGCCATAGAGCTTGCCGTCTACGATCTCGGCGCCGAAGGGATCGACCGACCAGTCCTTGGTGCCAAGCGGCACCACGTCGATATGCCCGCCGAAACAGAGCGGCTTCTTGCCCTCCCCGCCCTCGCCGCGTAGCACCGCGACGAGGCTCGTCCGCTCCGCCGCGAACTCGTGGTAGGAGACGTCGAGTCCCGCCGCGCCCAGCAGATCGCCGAGATAGTGGGCACATTCCACTTCGCGGCCCGGCGGATTGCGCGTGTCCATGCGGACGATGTCCCGCGTGATCTCCAGGGCGGACGGGATGGGGGACATGGTTGGCGCTCCTCTTCCCGGCATCCGGCATGGCGGCGCGGCCTGCCGATCCGCCATCTGCGGCCGCGGGAATCGAGAAATAGAGGAACTATATCAGGGAGTTATGACAAATTGGGTTCGTTTTGCAAAAAAACCCTTCGGGCCGCCTCGCGGGCCGGGGCGGCCCGTCACGCCCGGCTGCGGAGCTCGCGCTCGGTCTGGGGGACCGGCATCGGGCCGATGCCCTCGGCCACCATCTCCCGCCATTCGCGCTTCTGCGGCATGATCGGTGGCACCGGGATGGTGCTGGGCTCCGGGGTCGCATCCGCAATGGGCTTCTCGAGCCCCCTTCCCGTAACCTCGCCACGGCGGAAGAACCCGTTGTAGATGGTCCAATGGAGCCGGTTGCGCGAGCCCCTGAGCGGGAAGCGCTTGGCGATCGAGGGGAGCGAGTAGAATTTCGCGTAGGCCCGCATGTGGCCCTCGCGGAGCTGCGCGGTGGTGAGCTTCTCCGGCCGGTAGACGATGTGCCCCTGGTCGTAGAGATCCCAGTCGTAGGAGACGATCTGCCCGGCCTTCTTCATCTGGTACCACGTGAGCGTGCCGGGATAGGGGGTCAGCACCGAGTAGGCGCACGCGTCGTAATTGGCGTCGATGTTGAATTTGGTCGTCTCGTCGAAGACGGCCTCGTTGTCGCCCTCGAAGCCGAACATGAAGAGCCCGAAGACCATGATCCCGTAGCTGTGGATCTTCTCCACCAGCGCGGCGAACTGCTCCGGCCGGTTGACGTACTTGTGGACGCTCTTGAGCGTGTCGCGCGAGATCGATTCGAAGCCGATGCTCAACATATAGCAGCCGCTCTCGGCCGCGAGCTCCAGCATCTCGTCTTTCTGAGCGAGCTTGCTGGTGGCGGCGGCCTGCCAGCGGATGCCGCGCCCCCTGAGCGCCCGCATCACCTCCTTGGGTCGCTCCTCGGTGCCGAAGAAGTCGGCGTCGTTGAGCGAGATCGTGCGCTGCCCGCAATTTTCAATCTCTCGGATCACCTCGTCGACCGGCCGGTAGCGGAACTTGAGCCCGTTCATCAGCGGCTCGGCACAGAAGGTGCAGCCCTGATGGCAGCCGCGCGATGTCTGGACGAAGGTGCGGTTGACGTAGCGGTTCTTCTTCACCAGGTCGTAGCGCGGCATGGGCACACCGACCATCGGGTGAAGCGTGTCGGCGCGGTAGACGCCCTTGAGCTCGCCGCGATCCAGGTCGTCCAGGACCTTGGGCATGACCAGCTCGGCCTCTCCGATCACCACGGCGTCGCAACGCTCCAGCGCCTCCTCTGGCATGAAGCTCGCGTGCACGCCGCCCATGATCACGGGCACGCCGCGGGCGCGGAAGGCATCGGCAATCTCGTAGCCGCGCTTCACGTAGCTCGTCATCGCCGAGATGCCGACCATGTCGACCTTCAGGTCGAAGTCGATGTCCTCGATGTTCTCATCGGTCATCACGACTTCGTACTTGTCCTGCGGAATCACCGCCGCGACCGCCAGCAGACCCGCCAGCGGCGAATAGAGCGCCCGGCCGAAATACATGGGCCGCGTGGTGAACTGGTCGGTCTGGGGATTGATCAGGTGGATGATTCTTGTGCGCATGCGTACCTCCGCTCGCGCGATTATACCGCAGCCCGGTCTGCCTGCCGAGTGGCATTCGCCGCCCCACTCCGCCGCTCACGGACGCGGCGGCCGGTCAGGCTCAGTAGTCGGCGCGGTCGTCCACGGCGTGGCCGCGCTTCGGCACCAGCACCGTGCGCTCGTAGGTCATGAAAACCGTGCCGTCGGACTTCTTGCCGGTGGTCTTGACCGTAACAATGCCCTGGGTGGAGCGGGAGCGCGATTCCCTTGTCGCGAGCACCTCGGATTCGGCATAGATGGTATCGCCGGCGAAGACTGGCGCGGTCAGCTTGATGTCGTTCCAGCCGAGGTTGGCGATCGCCTTCTGGCTGATATCGCTCACCGACATGCCGGCGACGATAGCCAGGGTCAGCGCGCTGTTGACCAGCGGCTTGCCGAACTCGCTGTGCGATGCGTAGTGGCTGTCGAAATGGAGCGGGTGGGTGTTCATGGTAAGGAGCGTGAAGGAAATGTTGTCGTACTCGGTGAGCGTCCGGCCCGGCCGGTGCTCGTAGACATCGCCCACCACGAAGTCCTCGAAATAGCGCCCGTAGGACTCGCGATAGCGCTGCTCGGCCACCTCTTTACGCTCCACGGCCATGGCTCGATGCCCCCCGCTTAGCCTCGTTCCCTCGCCTCCCGCGTGCGGGGGCCGCGACCTTAGGCAGTCGTTCGACGGGGGTCAACGTCAGCCACTTGAACGCGTTCCCCTCAAGGAGGGCTAGCCGCCGTATCGGCGTTTGAGCTCTGACGCGAGGCGTCGCTCCGGCAGGTACTTCGTCCCGCCGACCCAGACCTCCCGGATACGGCCGTCCTTGCCACGCACCAGGCGCGCTTCCTCACCGAAATTGGCTATCCCGGGCGCGAGACGGATCGTGCCCGTATCGCCTTCCGTTACGGCGATCTCGCTCGAATCTGTAAACGGAACCGTGAGGCCCGGATCGTCGACGAGGACATGATCGCGCATCGGGACAAGGTCGATCGTGCGCCACATGCTCCACCAACGACCCGCCCAATCGCGAGTCCGAGCGCTTGGAGCACCGCGTTTCTCGAACGTTTGCAGAATGTGGATCGCCGCGTCCGACCAAGCCCAGGCGGGCCCGTCCAACGCATTGGTCAGAATCGACACCGAGATATCGCGGCCCGGCAGCACGATCGTCCGGCTGAGACAACTCTGAAATCCCCCGGCGTGACCGAACCACTCCCACTCGCCGACTTGGCCCCGCATGATGCCGAGCCCGTAATGGCCGCTCATGCTGCCGTGCTCGTCGCGCCACTGCCTGCGGATCATTTCACGACGGCTTGCGGGCGAGAGCACGCTTCGCTTCGCCGCCGGATCGAGGCTCGCAAAGAAGAGCGCGAGATCGCCCGCGGTCGAGATGAAGCCGCCCGCGGGTGCGATGGCATAGGTCGGGTTGTCGCCAGGCACGACAAGCCTGCGCCCGAGCGGCAGCTTGCGCGTGTGCCCCCGCGCCGTCGGTGCGCGCCCTGGCGCCGGTGCGTCGGGCGAGGTCTCGCGCAGCCCGCTCGGCGCAACGATCTCGCGCGCGATCCACTCGCGGTAGGGTTCCCCGGTCACGGCCTCCATGACGAGCCCGACGAGCCCGAACGCGTGGTTCGAGTATTTGAATCGGGTGCTGGGTTCGATCGTCAGGGGCTCGGCAAGAGTCGCGCGCAACTCCCTCTCGTTCACGAACGGCCGGCGGTCCAGAAATTGCCCGGCCGCCGCTCCGTCGCGAATCATGCCGGCGCTGTGCGACAGCAGCTGCGTGAGGGTCGTCGCCGCCACGGTGGGATGCAGCCCGTCGACATAGCGGCCCGCCGGGTCGTCCAGGCGAAGCACACCGGCTTCCCGCAGCTTCATCACCCCTGCCGCGGTGAAGCTCTTCGAGTGGGAGGCGGCGCGGAGGCGATGCCTCGGCGTCAGCGCCCGACCCGTGGAGACATCGGCGACTCCGAACGCCTTTTCGAGAACGATGCGTCCCTTGTGCGCGATCGCGATAACGCAGCCCGGCTGCCCGGTCTGCCGCATCTGGTAGTCGAGCCAGTTCGGGATGTAGTCCGTCGCCGCCTTCAGCCATGCATCCATCGTGTCACCTCAATGAAGATCATGCGCGCCGCAGAGCAGGAGTTGGCGAGCCCCAGAGCGCTGCGTCTCGCTATCGTGCGGCCGGACGCACCGTCATCCAGTGCCTGGCGATATCGACGCCGCGGGCGAACCACACCTTGTCGTGCTCGAGCACGTAATCGAGGAAGCGCTCCAGCCCGGCGGCGCGCGCAGGCCGGCCCACGATCCGGTCGTGCAGACCCAGCATCATCATCTTGGGCTCGCCCCGCTCGCCCTCCCGGTAGAGCATGTCGAACGCGTCCTTCATGTAGGTGAAGAAGTCGTCGGCGGTGACGAAGCCGGAGTGCTCGTTGTAGCGGTTGTCGTTGGTCTCGTAGGAAATCGGGATGACCAGATGGGGCGTGTCGCCAACCCGAACCCAATAGGGGAGCTCGTCGCCGAGCGAGTCGCGGTCGTAGAGGAAGCCGCCCTCCTCCACCAGGAGGCGGCGGGTGTTCGGGCTCGGCCGGCCGGTCATCCAGCCGACGGGGCGCCCGCCCGTCATCCGTTCCAGCCCCTCGACGGCGCGGCGGATATGCTGGCGCTCGACCTCCTCCGGCACATGCTGATAGTCGAACCAGCGCCAGCCGTGGCTGACGACCTCATGGCCGCCTTCGACGATGGCCTGGGCCGCCTCGGGGTTGCGCTCCAGCCCCATGACCACGGCCCAGACGCTGGTCTTTATGTTGCGTTCCTCGAGGATGCGCATGATCCGCCAGAAGCCGCGCCGGCTGCCGTATTCGAAGGCGCTTTCCACGATCATGTTGCGCACGCCCTCGTAGGGCGGGAAGCCCGTGTCCGTCAGCACGCCCTCCGAATGGGAGTCGCCGTGGAGGATGCTGTTCTCGCCGCCTGCCTCGTAGTTGACGGCGATGGTCAGGCAGAGATTGGCACCACCCGGCCATTGGGGGTCCGGCGGCCTGGCGCCGTAGCCCACCATGTCACGCGGATAGGGTGCCTCCGATCGGGCCACGTCACGTCTCCTTAGAAGGTGCCTTCCTCGCGTTCCACGAGCTGCAGGAAGCGCCGGGTGCGCGCCTCCTTCGGGTTGCCGAGGACCTGAGCGGGCGGCCCCTCCTCGACGATCCGCCCTTCGTCCATGAAGATCACCCGGTCCGCCACCTCCTTGGCGAAGCGGACCTCGTGGGTGACCACGATGAGCGTCATTCCCGCCTCGGCGAGGCGACGGATCACGGAGAGCACTTCGGAAACCAGCTCGGGATCGAGGGCCGATGTCGGCTCGTCGAACAGCATCAGCTTGGGCGAGATGGCGAGCGCGCGCGAGATCGCCACGCGCTGCTGCTGGCCGCCGGAGAGCCGGTGCGGCAGGTGGTCCAGATGGCCGCCGAGCCCGACGCCGATGAGCAGGCGGCGCGCCGCCTCATGGGCTTGCTGCTTGCGCACGCCGTAGACGCGGATCGGCGCCTCGACGACGTTCTCCAGCGCGGAGAAGTGGTGGAACAGGTTGAAGTGCTGGAAGACCATGCCGATCCGGGCCTCCGCCCGGGCCCGTGAGAGGTCGCGGCTCGGCTTCAGCTTGCCCTTCACGATCTCGTAGCCGACGTACTTGCTGTCCACCGTGATCTCGCCGTCGTCGATGGCCTCCAGGTGGTTCACCATCCTGAGCAGGGTGCTCTTGCCCGAGCCGCTGGGCCCCATGATGGTCACGACCTCGCCCCGCTTCACGGTCATGTCGATGCCGCGCAGTACGTGGTTCGGCCCGTAGGACTTGTGTACGTCGGTGCAGACCACGAAGGGCTCGTCCTTATGCTCCCGGGTCTCGCGCTGCTGCTCGGCCAGGAGCTCGATCCAGTCGCTCGTATCCGCCACCCGTTCCGGCACTGCGTCCGGATCCGGCGGCGGCGGGCTGGCCGGGGCATAGCTCGCAGGTGCTGCGACCGGCTTCTCCATGCCGCGGAAACCGAAAAAGCGCCCCATGGCGGTGGCGCTGACGGGGAGCGGCTGCTTCTCCAGGCTGAAACGCCGTTCGAGGATCGCCTGCACGATGGAGATGACGCTGGTCATCACCAGATAGATCACTGCGGCAGCCGCGAACACGGTGAAGAACTTGAAGTTCTGCCCGACGATCTGCTGGGCGCGGAAGGTCAGCTCGTTGACGAAGATCACGGACGCGATCGACGTCAGCTTCAGCATGCTGATCGTGTCGTTCGTCATGGCCGGCAGGATGGGGCGAAGCGCCTGAGGCATGATGATGCGCCGGAGCGTCAGCGTCGGGCCCATGCCGAGCGATTTGGCGGCGATGCTCTGATTGCGGTCGACCGAGATGATGCCGCCCCGGATGATCTCGCCGCTGAACGCCGCCTCGTTGAGCGCGAAGCCGATGACGGCGGTGGTGAAGGTGTCGAACCTGAGCCCGATCAAGGGCAGTGCGTCGAAGATGAAGACGAGCTGCAGGAGCTGCGGCGTGCCCCGCATGAACCAGATGTAGAACCAGGACGACGCGCTCAGCGGCCACATTCCGGAGAGCCGCATGAGCGCGAGCACGAGGCCCAGGAACAGGCCGATCGCCATGGCGAGCACGGTGATCTTGACCGCGAGCCACGCGCCCTCGAGCAGGAACGAGGAGGTGACGTAGCCCAAAAACTCGCGGAGCCATGCGAGGAAGCTGCCGGTCTCCGCCTTCTCGCGCTTTTCGCCCTGAGCGAGTTCCTGGAGCGTGATGCCCCAAGCGTTGGGGATGCCGTCGCCGATGAGAATCAGCAAGACCCCAAGTACGCACGATACGAGCAGGGTCCAGCCGAAACGCTCGGCGAGCGGCATCTCCGCTAAGGCGTGTTAACCCAAGTTTAACATTCGGGAGGCAGAAGTTGGCGTATTTGGGCGCCGGGTATCCGCTAACGCGTTGATTTTGCTTGTTTTCGTGTTTCACGGGCGCGATGTAGTGACATAATATTCGAGTCAGGGGGTTATCAAAGGCCGGGCCCGCCGTTATCCTCCGCCCATGTTCATCCGGCACGCCAAGATACGCACAACCGAACGCGGCGACGTCTATTACTCGTACCGCCTCGTGCGCAACGAGCGCAGCGGAGACAGGGTCCGCCAGCACACCCTGCTCAACCTCGGCAGCGACTTCCCGCTCGAGCGACGGCACTGGCCCGTGCTGTGCGCCCGGATCCAGCAGCTGCTCGAGCGCCAGGGCGAACTGGTGCCGCTGTCCTGTCCGCAAGAGGTGGAGCGGGATGCCCAGCGCATCGCCGCGCAACTCCTCAATCGCGCACCGCCCGCCGCAGTCGAGCGCCCCGACCTGCAGACGGTGGATGTGAGTTCCCTGGAGTTGATCCGCCCGCGCTCGGTCGGCGTCGAGAATGTCGGGCTGTGGGCCATGGAGCAGCTCGGCCTGGAGGCTCTGCTGGAGCGGCTCGGCTTCAACGGCACGCAACGCGCGCTGGCCATGGCCACCATCATCGCGCGCATGGCAGCACCGGGCTCGGAGCGCGCCAGCTGGCGCTGGCTGTGCGAGCGTTCGGCCCTCGGCGAGTTGCTGGGCGTGGACTTCGAGCGGATGAGTATGATGCGCCTCTACCGGGCCTCCGATGCCCTGCTGGCGCGGCGCGCGGCGATCGAGGCCCACCTGTTCGAGCAGGTGGCGGACCTGTTCGCCTTGCCCCAAACGGTCACGCTGTACGACCTGACCAACACCTTCTTCGAGGGTGAGGCGGCGGCCCAGCCCAAGGCCGAACGCGGCCACTCCAAGGAGAAGCGCAGCGATTGCCCGCTGCTCACCCTGGGCCTGGTGCTCGACGGCGCGGGCTTCGTGCGCCGGTCCGAAGTGTTCGCGGGCGCGGTCAACGAAGACACGACCCTGGCGCCCATGCTCGACGCCTTGCATGCTCCGGCGGACGCTCTGGTGGTGATGGATGCGGGGGTCGCCACCGAGGCCAATGTCGTCTGGCTGCGCGAGAACGGCTACCGCTATCTGGTCGTCAGCCGGGAACGCGCGCGCCGCTTCGACCCGGACCTGGCGATTGCCCTCGAGACCCGGTCGCGCCAGACGGTCCATGTGCACAGGGTGGTCGAGGCGGACGGGGGAGAGGTGCGGCTCTACTGCTACTCCGAGGCGCGGGCGAAGACGGAACAGGGCATTGCCGCGCGCTTCGCCGCGCGCTTCGAGGGTGAGCTGCGCAAGCTCCACGACGGCCTCAAGCGCCCGCGCACCCGCAAGCGGCTCGACCATGTCTGGCAGCGGATCGGCCGGATCAAGGAGAAGAGCCGCGGTGTCGGGGCGCACTACGTCATCGATGTCATCGCCGATGACAGCGGAAAGAAGGCCCGCGCCGTCACTTGGGAACGCCGCCCGCTCGCCGGCACCATGATCACCCATCCGGCGTCTACTGCCTGCGCACCAACGTCGAGGACTGGGACGAGGAGACGTTGTGGCGCACTTATACTGCGCTCACAGATGTGGAGGCCGTGTTCCGCTCGCTCAAATCCGAACTCGGCCTGCGCCCCATCTTCCACCAGACCCAGAAGCGCTCCGACGGGCACCTGTTCATCACCGTGATCGCCTACCAGCTGGTGCAGACCATCCGCCGGCGCCTCGGCGAGCAGGGGGAGCGCGCAAGCTGGGCCAGCCTGCGACGCATTCTCGAAGGCCAGCAGCGCGTCACGGCAACCTTCCGGCGCAAGGACGGCCGCACCCTTCATGTGCGCAAACCGACGCGCGCGGAGCTCCGACAACGGGCCATCTATCAGGCGCTCGGCGCAGACCCCGTTCCCGGAGGCATCAGGAAGATGATCGTCTGACCCCGAATCCGGCACAGGCAACCGAAATGTAGTGCCATACGCGGAATTCTTGCTCCCCAACGCATTGATAAACAACAGACTTCGAAACGGGTTGTTAAACTTGGGTTAAGGGCTAACCGGATGCCCTATCGCCTGCTAATCGCGCAATACCTCTGTCGCCAATGTGAGGTCGGGGTCCATCTGGTACTTGATGAACAGCTCCCGCTTGGTGCCGTTCGCCTCCATGACGCGCAGCCCGTCCTCGATGGCCCGAAGCAGATCGTCGGCGTCGTTGACGACGGCGACGCCAATCTTGAAGCCGGTGAGGATCTTGAACGCCAACTCGGTCGTGTCCGGGTTGTCGATCGAGTACTTGGTCAGCAGGCTCAGATCCGACATCATGATATCGGCGCGCTGGTTCTCGACCTGCCGGAACCCGGCGGCGACATCCGGATAGGTCATGATCTCTACCGGTTCCATGCCGCCGTCGGTGCACGCCTGACTCTGGGAGCGCATGGCCGCTTCCTCGACCGTGCCGAGGCCGACGGAGAACACCGTGCCGCAGGCATCGTCCAGGCCGCCGATGTTCTTCGGATTGCCCTTCTGGGTCATACCGCCGGTACCGGCCTGCATGTAGACGATGTAGTCCACCTGCTCGGCCCGCTCGGCGGTGTAGTAGAGGGTGTCCCACATCACGTCGATCTGGCCGGCGACGAGGGCGGGCAGAAGGCCGGACCAGCCGCCGAGCTCGAACTCGACATCGACACCGGCGCAGGCGAAGACCGCGCGCGACAGGTCGGCGTCGTATCCGATCACATTGTCGAAATTTTCGCCATCGCGGAACACGTAAGGCGGGGTCTGCGGATCCGCGCCGATCTTCAAGGTCTTGCCCGCGATATCGGGATACTTCTCTGCGACCTCGTCGGGTTCGCACATCGGGTCGGCAGCCTGCGCCGCGCCGACCGTCGTCCAGGCCACCAACGCGGCGCCCATAGCCATGGAAACGAGTGCTAGTCACCTGAATCTGAAGTTCGCCACATAAAGCTAACTATGTTGAACGACTAAATTCTTCGACAATAGAGCGACTTAGTGTGGCAGCACTGCTAATCTATAATGATCTCAACTTCAGTGCCAGATGACTAGTCTTCTCATTGCGTCCCTCCCTCTATCGGTATCGTTGAGCCTAGCCCGGATTTCTCGCCACTGTCACGGCCTGCCTCCGTCGCGCCCGGGTCCTGCCGTTCAGCCAGCCATGTCGGCCCGGCGCGCCGCAGTCGCGTCCGCGTCGACCGAACCGCTCGAATCGATGATCACGCCATAGACGTCGTGGGCGCGGGCGCGCGTGATCCAGCCCTCGGTCACGTCCTTCTGCACGCGTTCGGGATCGCGTTCGAGCGGCGGGCCGTAGCCTCCGCCGCCGGGTGTGTAGGAGATCACCGTCTCCCCGCGCTTGAGGACATATTGGGCACTGGTATCCGGCACCTCGACCAGCTCGCCCTGCCCCTCGATCCTCTTGTAGTGGCGTGCGGGGCAGCCCTCGCCGCCGCCACGGGCACCCTTGGCCGGGTTCAGGCTGCCGTCGCAGACGTAGCCGAGCTCCATATCGCAGTCCACCGGGCCGTATTCCACCCGGAAGCCGGGCCCGCCCCGGAAGCGGCCTTCACCCTCCGAATCCGGTATCAGCCGGCGTTCCGTGACCAGCATGGGGTGATGAATCTCGTCCACCTCGATGCTGTCGACGAGCGGCATGCCGGCATTCCCCATGGTCAGCATGGTCAGCCAGCCGTCGGTGTGGGGCGTGCCGGGGCCGCTGCCACCCAGCAGGATCACCTCGTTGCAGAAGGGTGCGCCGCCGTGGCGTGGATCGGAACCCGAGATCACCGCCCCCGTCGCTGGTATCGCGGCGCCGCCGTCCGCCATGCCGATGCCATCGCCGATGTCGGCCAGCGCGCGCTGCACCGCGCAGGTCACCCGGTCGCCGAGATTGGTCGTCGCCACCGAGGTGCTGGTGGGATGGCGCGGGATGCCGCAGACGGTGCCTTCGCCGAGCAGCACGTCGATGCGCCGGTAGCTGCCGGCATTGGGCGGGACCTTGTGGCCGACCGTGTTGAACACGCCGACCATGCAGGCGGAGAGCGCACACGCCTGGGACAGATTGAGGCCGCAGGGATAGGCTTGCGGGTTGTCGCGCAGATCGACGGAAATCCGCGCATTCTCGCTGTCCACGGTAACCTCGGCCTTGACCGTGATGCCGTGCTCCGGCGTTCCCGGAACCGGGTCGTGGGTGGCGGTCGCGCTGGCCTTGCCGCTCGGCATCTCGCGGACCGCCTGGATCATCAGGTATTCGCCGTAGTCGAAGTATTCGCGCGTGTAGTGCTCGAGCGTGTCCCAGCCCACGTCGCGGCCCATTTCGAGCATGGCGCGCTCGCCGATCCGCGCCGCGCCCAGCATGGCCAGGTAGTCGCCGCGCCACTGCGAAGGAACCCGGATGCGCAACTCGCACATCCGGATGATGTCCTGGATGTCTTCGTAGTCCCGCTGCACCTGCACGGCCGGGAATATCAGCGCGCCTTCTTCGTACACGTCCCGGGCGGCGCCCATGTACGTGGTCGCCATGGAGTTGCCGCAGTCCGCCTGATGGGCCTTTGCGAGCACGGTGAAGCGGTGCACGCCGTCGTCGTCGATGACGGGCACCAGGATCACGTGGTCGGCTGCGTGCGAGTTGCCGTGATAGGGCGAGTTGTGCAGGAAGGCGTCGCCGCGCCTGAGCTCGGGGTGAAACTCCTTCATCACCGCAGCCATGATGTCCGCGCCGCGCAGGACGTGAATCGGGTAGCACTCGGCCGCCGAGATCAGCTCGCAATCGGCCGTGACGACGCAGCACGAGAAGTCCCGCGCCATGTTGAGCACGCCCGAGCGACCCGTGCGCAGGAGGGTATTAGCCATTTTCGAGGCCACGCTTTCGAAGCGCTTGGAGAGCACCGCCAAGCGGACCCCGTCGAAGGTCCGGTCTCCGCCCTTTGCCGTGTTGTTTCTGGCCATGGTCCCGTTCTCCCAGTCCTTCTAGCCGCTCACGTCGACGATCAGATTGCCGCCCGCCGGGCGGACCACTGACGCACCCGGATCGATGACCACGGTGGTGAAGCTCGATTCGACGATCGCCGGGCCGTCTACGCGTTCGCCGCCGGCCATCGCCTGCAATCGGTGCACGTGGGCGTCGACCAACCCCACCCCGGGGAAGTAGGCGACCCGCGTCCAGCGGCTCTCGCCATCGGCCGCAGGCTCCACGGCGCGGGCGTCGGTCAGGCGGCCGATGGCGCAGCGCGCCCGCGCGCGCCACGTGACCGCTTCGACATGCGAATCGCGATCTGCCAGGGCGAACATCTCCTCATGCAGGTCGTGGAGGTCCGCCACCAGCCGCTCGACATCCGCCGGATCGTCAAAGCGGCCTTTCGCCAGCGGCACCTCGATCTCCCAGACCTGGTGCGGATAGCGGGCCTCGACCGAGAACTCGATGCTCTGCTCCATCCCGGCGGTGCCGCGGCCCTCGAGGAAGGCCCGGCACAGTGCCTCCAGCTCCTGCAGGGTCGCATTGACCGCCTCGGTCGCGAAGCGGTCGCTGGTCGTGAAGGTGGTGCGGCTGAACTCGGTGCTGAGATCGGACATCAGCGCGCCGGCGGCGCTGAGCGTCGCGCCGACGTCGGGGATGACGACGCGCTTGCAGCCAAGCCGTCGCGCGACCTGCACGGAGTTGAGACCCGCCGCGCCGCCGCCGCCGATCAGCACGGCCTCGCGCGGATCGACACCCTGGTTGATCGTGATGTTCTCGATAGCATGGACCATGTTCTGGCTGACGACATCGAGGACGGCGGCCGCAGCCGCGTGCGCGCCCACGCCCAAGGGAGCCCCGATCTTTTCCGCGATGGCCGCCGTCGCGCGATCCGTGTCGAGCGCGATGGCACCGCCCAGGAAGAAGTCGGCATCGATATAGCCGAGGGCGAGCGCGGCGTCGGTCACGGTCGGCTCGCTGCCGCCCTGGCCGTAGCAGGCCGGGCCCGGCACGGACCCCGCGCTGTCCGGGCCGACATGAAGCATGCCGCCCGGATCGACCCAGGCGATGGAGCCGCCGCCGGCGCCGACGCTGCGCACGTCGACGGAGGGAAACCCCGTCATGTGCCCCCGAATGCGCGGCCCGAGCCATGTCTCCCGGGTCCAGGGAATCCGCCCCTTGCGGACGAGCGAGACGTCGTAGCTGGTGCCGCCGGTGTCGGCGACGATGGCCATGTCCTCGTCGCCCTCGGCGGCGGCGAAAACTCGCCCCGCGACAGGCGCCATCGCCGGGCCGGAATTCAGGGAGTGGATCGGCGTCGCCGCGAGGTCTGCCGCGTCGACGACACCGCCCTGGGAGGTCACGGTGAGCAGCCGGCCGTTGAAACCGGCTTCGCGCAGCCGCGCTTCCAGGGACGACAGGTAGCCGGTCATGACCGGCTTCAACGACGCGTCGATGCAGGCGCTTGACGCCCGCCGGTACTCCCGCAACGAGGGGTTGAGGCGGTGGGAAAGCGTGTAGGGCACGCCCGGCAAATGGGCGTCCAGGAGCGCGCCGACCCGTTCCTCGTGGTCGGGGTTGACGATCGACCAGATCAGGCAAACCCCGACGGCTTCGACTTGGGCTGCCTTGAGCCGCTCGATGACGGCGCGGACGGCGTCTTCGTCCAACGGCTTGTGGACCACGCCGTCGGCGCGGATCCGCTCCGGAATCTCGAAGGTCAGGCGGCGCGGCACCAGCGGCTCGGGGAACGGCACGGTGTTATCGAAGGGATCGACCCGGCCGCCCTCCCGCAGCAGGAATATGTCCGGATGTCCCTCGGTGGTGAGGAAGGCGGTCCGCGCCGTGCGGCCGGTCAGCACGGCGTTGGTCGCGCGCGTGGTGGCGTGCAGGAACAGCTCGCATTCGCCGAGCAGGGCCGCCCGATCGCGCCCGTCCGCGTCCGCCGCCTGCTGCACCACCTCGAGGCAGCCTTGCACCGGATCGTCCGGCCGCGTGGGCGACTTGAAGAGCCGGAACGTCCCGTCCCCAGCCTCGAGCACGAGGTCGGTGAAGGTCCCCCCGACATCGACGGAAAGTCGCACCTGATGCCCTCCCATGACCGCGTGCGGTGCGCGTTAGCCGGCCGCACCCTTGTCGAGCATGGGACCGGGGCCGTAACTCTGCAGCAGTTCGTCCACGTAATCCAGCACCGATCCCCAGTCGCATTCGCGGTGGTTGTGGCTGCGCACGACGTAGGCCGGCCCCATGTAAAAACGCTCGTATTGCATGTGGCGGCCGGCGAAATCGCTGCCAAGCAGGTCCCACGCCAGCTTGTAGAGCTTGAACCGGTCGAGCGCCCCGTGGCCCGGCATCCGCCACAGCGCCTCGAAGGTTTGTCGGGTGTCGTCGTTCTCCATGACCGAGATGTCCGCCGGCATCTGCAGAACGCCGCCGCCCGAGAGCTCGCGCACCTTGGAGCAGATGTGATCGTAGTTCTGGGTGCACCAGTAGATGGCGGCGTACATCATGTGCCGGTTGTAGTTCACATAGCCGTTGCCCAGGTCTGCGAAGTCGTGGATCTGGCCCTGGATCATTCCGTCGATCATGCCGTATTGCGCGGCGAGGTGACCGATTTCGTCCCTCACCGCAGGCACCGTGTCGATGCCCGACGATTCCGTCATCCGCCGCGCGAGACCGAGGAGCAGCCGCAGCTTCGAGCGGTAGCGGACGCAGGCCTGATGGTTCGAGAGCGTGTGGGCCGGGGTGCGGAAATAGATCTGGCGGGAGAGCTCGATGTCGTCATGGGTGAAGACATGCTCCCAGGGGACCTTGACTCCGTCGCAGACGACGATGCAATCGCTCTCGTCGAAGCGGTAGGCGAGCGGGTTGTCGATCTCGCTGACGGCGTAGCGCTCGAACGGTTTGCGCGACCAGAGGCTGAGCCCCGGTGCGTTCGCCGGGATGATACAGGTGATCGACTCATTCTCGTGGCCCTTGGCGAGCGGCTGAATGTTGCCGATCCAGACGTGATCGCTGAAGGCGGCGCTGGTCGCGAGCATCTTGAGGCCGCTCAGGACCACGCCGTCGTCCCGCTCCGCCGTGACGGCGAGCGCCGTCGGCACCGTGTCGGCCGCGCGGCCTGCGAAGCTCTCGTCCTTGCTGCCGGGCGGCGGTGTCACCGCATGGGAGAGAAAGAGGTCCTCGCGCTTGCATTGCTCGTAGTAGGCGAGCAGGTCGGCGGCAAACGGCCGGCTCCCGCTGTCGAACACCTCCGGCTGCATGGCGGCACCTGAGACGTAGCCGCCGATGAAGTCCGGCGAGCGGCCCATCATGCCGTAGGTGAGGTCGGCGATGATCTCGGCCGAGCGCGTCCGGCGTTCCAGGTCCTCGCGCGAGCGGGGCCGCAGGTAGTACATGGCGTGACGCGCGCCATCCTCCTCGAAGCTCAGCAGGTCGCGGAAGCGGGGGTCGAAGCGCGCATCGAACACCTTAGCGTATGAGCGCGCCGCGTTGCGGAAGCCGGGATGGGTGGTGACGTCGTCGACCCGCTCGCCGCCGATGTAGACGATGCGACCGTCACGCAGTGATTCTAGGTATTCCTCGCCGCTGCGGATCATCGCTAATCTCTCTCCGTTGCCGCGGGGCGTTAGCTTGGCATTCTACTTGGAGACGGGAGGTAGGCATGGAACCGGTGCAAATTCCTCAGCGCGTCATCGATCGCGTGCTGCGTCGGCGCGGCAGGCTGCACGCGTACGAAAGTCTGGACGCGCCACGCACGGCACTCCTGGTGGTGGACTTGCAGGTCCATTTCATGTGCGAGGGTAGCCCGTCGGAGATGCCGAGCGCACGGGCGATCGTGCCGACGGTCAATCGGCTCGCCGGGGCGCTTCGCGAGCGGGGCGGCCACGTCGTCTGGGTGGTCTCGACCTACGGTCCGGAGGAGGGCAAGAACTGGCCCAACCTCGACATCGTCCTGGGCGAAGCGGCTGCGGCAGTCTTTCGCGGCGGCCTCAGCGAGGGCGCCGAGGGCCACGCGATCTGGCCTGCGCTCGACGTGCGCGACGCCGACCCGGTCGTTCACAAGAACCGGTTCGGGGGCTTCATCGGCAGCCAGGGGCGCCTCGAACGCGTGCTGCACGATCTTGGCGTCGACACGGTGCTCATCGTCGGCACGGTCACGAACGTCTGCTGCGAGACGACGGCACGCGAGGCGGCGGCCTACGACTTCAAGACGGTCATGATTTCGGACGCGAACGCCGGCCGTTCGGCGGAGGAGGACGCCTGGACCTACGCTGTCTGCTTCGCGACATACGGCGACGTGATGACGGCCGACGAGGCGCTCGAACGCCTGACCTGACGCGGACTGGCGCCGCCTCAGAGATGCGCGCGGAAGAACGCCAGCGTCCGTTCCCAGGAGAGGGCGGCAGCCTCCGGGTGGTGGGCGTCGTCCTGCTCGTTGAAGAAGGCGTGCTCGGCGTCGTAGCGATAGATCTCCACCGGCATCGCCGAACCCTTCATGGTGTTCTCCAGCGCCGCAACGAGCTCCGGCGTGCACCACCAGTCGGCGTTCGCGAAATGGCCCTGGAACGGCACCTCGATGTTGGCCGGGTCGGCCTGCTCCTTGGGCGGGATGCCGTAGAATGAGACGCCGGCGTCGCATTCGGGGATTTTCACGCAGGCGATGACGGTGAGCGCGCCGCCCAGGCAGAACCCCGTCACCCCGACCTTGTCGCAACTTTCCTTGAGCCTCCTGCACGCGCCGTGGATCTCGACCTCGGTCGCCCCGACCCAGGCCAGCCCTTCCATCATGTGGTTGGCCTCGTCGGGCTTCTGCGTCACCCTGCCGTGGTAGAGATCGGTGCCAGCGCGGTGAAACCGGCCTCGGCGAAGCGGTCGGCCGTTCCCTTGATCTGATCGTTGAGGCCCCACCATTCCTGGATGACGACGACGCCCGAGCGCGATCCCGGAGCTTCCGCCAGGTAACCGTCCGCCGTGCTGCCGTCGGGGCAGTCGAATTCGATCGTTTCACCCATGTCGTCCTCCAAACGGGCTGCCTGCGGGCGCCGCGGTTGCGGGCGCAAGATTATGAGTCCGCCGTTAGCGAGGCAACGGAGGCGGGAGACGCATGGCCCTCAGCGCGCCGCGCAGGCCATGACCTTGGCGAGAAATGCGGGTTATGCTCCGGCAACCTTATGACCTCGCTGAACGCGGCCGGCCCCTCGAACGCCGGTCAAGACAAGGGAGACGGGCGATGACCATGGTGCCGAAGGAGATCGTCGATCTCGGCCGGGAAATGTTCCACAACATGCCGAACATCGGCGGCGCGGCCGTGGCGTTCTGGCCGGTCAGTTCCTTCGACGATCTGGAGACGGTCAGCGGCGGCAAGATCTCGATGGAATCCCGCATGCTCCTGGTGCCGGAGCATTGCGGCACGCACCTGGATGTGCCGCGCCATTGCACGCGGGGCGCCACCGACGTCGCCGACGTGCCGCTGGAGCGCCTGGTGCTGCCCGGCCATCTGCTGGATCTCACCCACAAGGGGAACGGCGAGGCGATCGCGATCGCCGATCTCGAAGCTGCGGCCGAGGCCTCGGGGCGCGCGATTCAACCCGGCACGGCACTGCTGGTCTGGGCGGGGGTCGAGGACGACTGGGGCAAGCCCGGCTTCACCAAGGAGCGGCCGTTCGTGCCGACGGAGACGGCCACGTGGCTGGTGGAGCAGGAGATCGCGCTCTTCGGCACCGACCTGATCGGCATGGACGACCCCGCCGAGTGGTGGTGGCCCACCCATCGCATATGGCTGGAAGCCAATATCTGCATGGTCCAGCAGATGTGCAATCTGGGCGCTCTCGCGGGCAAGGAGTTCCTGTTCGTCGCCGCGCCGCTCAAGCTGCGGGACGGGACCGGCTGCCCGGTCCGGCCGATTGCCCTCGTGATGTAGGGGCGGCGCGTCCGAACGCGCGCTGCCTCGGCGATTGGCTTGCCGTCCCGGCTGCGTCGGCTATATTCCGCACACCATGCCCAAGAGGCGGTGAGGACCGTCCACCACTAGGGAGAGTGAAGAGATGAAGGCGTTACGAGCCGGTTTGATTTCGGCAGGCGTGGCACTGGCCGCGCTGACCGCAGCAAATGCGCAGGCGCAGGACAGCCACGTCGCCTGGCACGACGACGGCACGGTCGACCTCATCATGGAGGACGGCGCGGTCATCAAGACCTCGCAGGAGGAGCTCGGCAGCCTGTTCGGGCCCGGCGAGAAGCCCTTCGAGGGAACCACGGTCACGATCCTCACCCTCGATTCCGGGCCGCGCGGCGGGATCTCGGGGCCGATCCACAGCTTCCGCCCGATCTGGGAGGAGCTATCCGGCGGCACGCTGGATATCGCGCTCACCCCGATCACCGACCTCTACGCCAAGATGATGCTCGATCTGCGCCAGGGCACCGGCCTCTACGACGCGATCATCGTCGGCGCGTTCTTCTACGGCGACCTGATCGGCGGCGACTACATGATCCCCATCGAGGAGTTCATGGAGAGCGGCGAGCATCCGCAGTGGACCTACGATTCCATGCCGGCCTCGCTGAAGACGCTGCACAGTTGGGGGGACACGGGCTACGGCGTGCTCAACGACGCCGACGGCCAGGTCCTCTACTACCGCCGCGACGTGCTCAACGATCCCGAGTGGCAGGCTGCGTTCAAGGCGGAGCGGGGCTACGACATGCAGGTCCCGCCCAAGACCTGGCAGCAGCTCCTCGACATCTCGCAGTTCTTCGCGGGCAAGAATTGGGATGCGAACGACGACGAGCCCGATCACGGCACCGTCCTCCATCTCAAGGTCGGCGAGCAGGGGCATTATCACTTCCAGTCGCTGTCCGCGTCCTTCGCCATGACTCCGGGCGAGGCGGTGACCCGTTACCAAAACGTCTACTGGTTCGATCCCACCGACATGACCCCGCTGATCGACAGCCCCGGCCACGTCGCGGCGCTTGAGTTCCTGCAGGAGCTGCACAAGACCGGGCCCGAGGCGCAGGTGGGCTGGAGCCTCGGCGAGGCGTGGGACTACTTCCTGCGCGGCAAGTCGGTGTTCGTGTTCAGCTGGGGCGACGTGGGCTCGCTCTGCCAGGATGAGTCGCGCTCCAAGATCAAGGGCATCTGCGGCTCGGCCATGATGCCCTCCTCCAACAAGTACTGGGATCACGAGAACGGCGCCTGGGTCGAGACCGACGACCCGCAGCCGGTCGGCAACACCACCGGCGGCTCGTGGCACGGCGTGATCTCGGCGTTCTCGGAGAACCCGGATGCCGCCTATTCGTTCCTGTCGCTGATGGCGATCAAGCCGTCGTCGAACTGGGGCGCGTATAACGGCTGGACCGGCGTCGATCCGGGCTACTACTACCAGTTCCTGGAGCCGCTGGGCGAGGCGAAGATCGAGGACTACGTGGCCGCAGGCTGGCATCCCGACGATGTCGCCGAGTACACGCAGGCCTATTACGATAACTTCACCGCGCCGACGATCCTGACCTACCTCAGGATCGAGGGTGCGCCCGAGTACTGGGACATCATGGACAAGAACCTGTCGGCGGCCATGAGCGCCCAGAAGACCGCACAAGAGGCGCTCTCCGATACTGCCGCGACCTGGGAGGAAATCACCGACCGCCAGGGCCGTGACAAGCAGCTCAAGCAGTATCAGGAAGCTATCGGCTACGGCGGGTAGATAATCGACCATCCGGAGGGGTGCAGGGCAGCGTCGGCGCGTACGCCGCGCGGGCCCTGCACCCCGCTGCTACCCTCGGAATGAGCGGTATTAGCCAGCCATGATCCGCTGGAACAAGCCGGTCAAGTTCGCCTTCTTGCTGCCGGCCGTCTTCTGGGTGCTGGCTTTCACCGTTTTCCCGCTCGGCTATTCGCTCTACCTCAGCTTACACGATGTCGATCGCAAGGTCGTGGTCACCGGGCGCGAGAAGGTGCCGGTGCTCAACGACGCGGGCGAGCCCGTGCTCAAGAAGAGCGGTGAGCCGCGCACCAAGACCGTGGTGCACCGCAATCTTCAGACCAACTTCACCTGGAACGGCTTCGCCAGTTTCGTCCGCGCCTTCGGCGACGAGGAGGTGGGGGCGGCGGTGAAGCTCACTGCGATCTTCGTGTTCACTGCGGTGACCGTCGAGATTGTGCTGGGATTCCTGCTCGCCTTCCTCTTCCACCGATACATCTTCGGGCGATCGGTGCTGCGAACGATCATGATATTGCCGATCTTCGCGACCCCGATCGCGGTCGGCTACCTGTTCTTCACCGTCTTCTACGAGATCGGCGGGCCGCTCGAATTCATGGGCATACCATGGTTGTCGCACCCGGATTGGGCGGTCGTATCGGTAATTATCGTCGATATATGGCAGTGGACGCCGTTCTGTTTCCTTGTGTTCCTCGCCGCGCTGCAGAGCATCCCCGACGATCTTGTGGAATGCGCGCGATTAGACAGCGGCTCGGCCTGGGACCTGTGGCGCATCGTCGTGATTCCGATGATTCAGCCGGTCATCATCATCGTGCTGCTGCTGCGCCTCGCGGAGGCGGTCAAGCTCTTCGACATCATCGCGACGATGACCAAGGGCGGGCCCGGCATCGCCACCCAGTCGTACAGCTATCTGGCGTTCACCCGCGGCTTCAAGCTGAACGACTTCGGCTATGCGTCGGCCATGGCCTACCTGCTGCTGATCGTGGTGATGATCGTGGTCACGCTCTTCTTCCGCCGCCTGAGGCAAACCTATGCTTAGCGGGCTGGGTAAGTCGCTGTTCGGGCAGCCCGCCAGCACACCCCAGGCACGCACCCGGCGCAAACGGCTCTGGTTCGCCGATGCCTGCTTCTCGATCATTGCGATTTTCATCGCGCTGATCTTCTTCTTCCCGATCTACTGGGCGGTTTCCAACAGCCTGCGGAAACCGGCCGAGACCTTCACCGTGGCCGGCCTCGGCGTCCCCTTCATCGACTTCACGCCGACGCTCGAGAACTGGATATCGCAGATGTCGGTGCCGGAGGCCTACAACGCCTTCGGCAACAGCCTGATCATCTCCATCTGCTCGGTGCTGATCGCGCTGACCCTCGGCCTGCCGGCGGCCTATGCGCTCGCGCGCTTCCGCTTCAGGCGCATCAAGAACAAGGACCTCACGATCTGGTTCCTGTCGCAGCGGGTGCTGCCGCCGGTGGCAACGGCGGTGCCCTTCTTCATCGTCTTCTCCTCCATCGACATGCTGGACACCCATGCCGCGCTGATCCTGGTCAACGCCACCTTCATCCTGCCCTTCGTGGTGGTGATCGTGCGCCAGACCTTCCAGGACCTGCCGATCGAGCTGGAGGAGGCGGCGCTGGTGGACGGCGGCTCGCACTTCGTCGCGTTCTTCCGCATAGCGATCCCGCTCGCGCTGCCGGCGATCGCCGCGTCCGCGCTCATCATGTTCGCTTTCGCGTGGAACGAGTATCTCTTCGCGGTGATCCTGACCATCAAGGAATCGGCGACCATGCCGGTCCATATCGCGGGCGGCGTGGATTCGCGCGGCGTGCAGTTCTGGTTCGTGGCAGTGCGCTCGCTCATCGCCATGATCCCGCCGGTCCTGATCGCGCTGTTTGCGCAGCGCTACATCGTGCGCGGGCTTACCCTCGGTGCGGTCAAGGGCTAGGCTGGGTTGTAGGAGGCTAGCTATGGCGTCGGTATCGGTTCGCAGCGTCCACAAGTCCTTCGACGACGTCGCCGTCATCCACGGCGTCTCGATCGATATCAGCGACGGCGAGTTCCTGGTTCTCGTCGGCCCGTCGGGCTGCGGCAAGTCGACGCTGCTCAGGATGATCGCCGGCCTCGAGGACATCAACGACGGCGAGATCGCGATCGGCGACACGGTGGTCAACGACATGGCGCCGAAGGCCCGCGACGTCGCCATGGTGTTTCAGAACTACGCCCTCTACCCGCACATGACGGTGCGCCAGAACATGGGCTTCAGCCTGCGCCTGCGCCGGGAAGACAAGAACATGATCCGCGAACGGGTGGACAGCGCCGCCCAGATCCTGGGGCTGACGCAGCTGCTCAACCGGCTGCCGCGCCAGCTCTCGGGCGGCGAGCGCCAGCGCGTCGCCATGGGCCGCGCCATCGTGCGCGACCCGCAGGTGTTCCTCTTCGACGAGCCGCTCTCCAACCTCGACGCCAAGCTCCGCGTGCAGATGCGGACCGAGATCAAGGCGCTGCACCAGCGGCTCAGGACCACCTCGGTCTACGTCACCCACGACCAGGTCGAGGCGATGACCATGGCCGAACGCATCGTGGTGATGAACCTCGGCCGGGTGGAACAGGTGGGCCGCCCGCTCGACCTCTACGACCGGCCGGCCAACCTGTTCGTCGCGGGCTTCATCGGCTCGCCGGCGATGAACTTCATCGAGGCCTCGGGCACCGCCGAGAGCGACGCACCGGCCTTGACGGCGGCGGACGGCACCACGCTGCCGCTCCCGCCGGGCGCCCCCGTGGGCGGAGGACAGCCGCTCGTCTACGGCGTGCGCCCTGAAGACCTGGCGCTCTCACCAAACGGTGCGGGCGTCGAGGCCACGGTCTCAGTGGTCGAGCCGACCGGCTCAAGCACGCTCGTTTTTTGCGAGATGGCTGGCCAAGAAATCTGCGTCGAGTTCAAGGAGCGGCACGACTTCAGCCCCGGCGAGACGATCCGGCTGATGCCGCGCCTCGAAGCCCTTCACCTGTTCGATCGGGAGACCGGCCAGCGCCTCAGCGACTGACGGTGGCGGGCGACGGCCTCAATGGTCGGCGTCATCGCCGCCCCGTGTCTCCACGGCGACGCCGGTCGTGATGTCGCCCGCCCGCTCGAAGGTGAAGGTGACGGGGATTGTCTCCTCAGCCATCAGCATGAATTTGAGGTCGACCAGCATGACATGGAGGCCGCCGGGCGCGAGTTCCACCGTGCCGCCCGCCGGCACCACGATGCTCTCCACCTTCTCCATGCGGTGGATGCCGTCCTCCATCGTGCTCCGGTGGAGCTCGACCCTCTTGGCGAGGGGCGTGCTGACGGCGATCAGGTGATCGTCGGCCGTACCGTTGTTGCGGATGTCGAGATAAATCACGCCGTTCTGCCCCTGCGGCGCCGGCCGCGACCAGGGATGGACGATCGTGACGTCGCCGGTCTTCTCCTCGTGCGCCGCCGCAGGCGCCACCATGGCGACCGCCGCAAGCACGGCGAGCAGAGCCATCGCAGCACTTCTCAGCCGGACCATCCGGAATCTCCTCATGTGTCGTACGCATTAGACACGTGAAGGCGCCGCCGGTCACGGCCCGGCGGGCGGCGTGGCCTCGATATCGGGGACGAGGCCCTTTGCCAGGCGCTCGCCCGGCACCTCGATTCGCTCGCCGGGGATCGCGAGCCGCCAGTCATGATCGACCGGGATCAGGCGCGTGAGCCAGTCCTTGCCCAGGGTCTGTGCCCCGATGAGCCGCGCGCCGGCGTAGCGGCGGAGCAGCGCCGCCAGCACCTCCGCACTGCTCGCCGTGTCAGGGCCGATCAGCACGTCGATCGCGGCGCCATCCAGATCCAGGACGCGAAGCGGTGCGGGGAGCGCCACGTCGGTCGCGCCGCCCTGGCCGACCAGGCGGATCGCACCCTCCCTCGGACCCGTGAACAAGCTCGCGACCCGGCGCATACGGTCGAAGTCGCCGCCCCCGTTGCGGCGGAGATCGATCACCAGCCGCGCCGCCGCACCGGTCGCGTGCGCGGTCACGGCATCGGCGATCTCGCGGTCTGCGGTCCGGCCGAAACGGTCCAGCACCACCACCAGAGCCGCGTCGCTCCGCCGTTCCACGGCGGTGACCGAGGGCTCCGTGTGCGCCCGGCGGATGGTGTCGGTATCGGGGTGGTTCACCCGAACCAGGCGAGCCGTAGGCAGGCTGCCGGCGATGAGACGGGCGGCGCAGCGGGTGCCGGCGGGCGGGCAGAGGCTCTCGATTTCCGAGCCGAGCGCGGCAGGGAGCTCCGCGTGGCGCGCCACGGCGCCCAGCAGGCGGTCGCGCGGCGCCTCCGCCTCAGCGTAAGCGGTAGAGGCGCCAGCGAGCGCCGCGAGCGCCAGGATGCCCGCAGCGACACGGGCGAAGGCCGTCGTCGTGGAGACCGCTGGGTCAGTGACAGTAGTTGACCGCGCCCGCCATGTGGGCGCCCCAGGGCTCCTCCCCCACGCCATCGATCGTCGCGATCACGGCCTTCGCCGCCACATCGATCACGGCGACGGTGTTGGCATCGCTCAACGCGACATAGAGCTTCGTACCGTCGGGCGTGACGACGCCGGTCTCCGGCGTGCCCGGCAGGGCGATCTCGCCGGCGGGCTGCATGGTCTCGAGGTCGATAATGAGCGCCTTGTCGTCGCCCCGGCTGATCACGTAGGCGAGCGAGTCGAACGAGCCGGTGTTGACGCCGGTCATGTCGGCCGCACCGGGGAGCCGCGCCACCTCGGTCAGCGTCTCGGTCGAGACCACCGAGACCGTCTCGTCGCCGTTGTTGGGGACGATCATGTAGCGGCCGTCGCCGGTGGCATAGGCGCGCCAGGGCGTATCGCCGAGATCAAGCGTCTTGAGGGTCCGGCCCGTCTCGAGGTCGATCACCGCCATGTCATCGCCCTCGCCGTAAGCCGCGAAGCCGAGTTTGCCGTCAGGCGTGGCGGTGACGTTGATGATGCCCTGATAGGCGTCTTCGTCCGCCGCGCCGCGGGCGGCGAGCGCCCGGTCCAACCCAACGGCGATCTCGCCGGCGACCGTGGCCTGCGGCACGTCGATCACGCTGACGAAGCTCGCGCCGAGATTGCCGACATAGAGGCGCTCGCCCGAAGGGTCGAAGGTCATGTTGTGGGGCTCGTGCAGCCCGTCCACGCGTGCGAGCTGGCGCTCGGTGCGGAGCGAAACCAGCGACACCGTCCCGTCGCCGATGTTGGCCACGGCCAGCACGTCGCCCGAGGGATCGAGCTCCATGTGCTCGGGCTCATGGCCGAGCGGGATGGTGGCCGTCACCGCGAGCGTTGCAAGATCTATTACCGAGACGGTGTCATCGGCGGTGTTCGTCACTGCCATCTTGCCGAGGCTTTGCGAGACCGCGACCTGATGCGGCACCTGGCCCACCGGGATATGCGCGATCACCGCATCGATGCGCGTATCGATGACCGCCACATCGGCGGACGCCCGGTTGGGCACGAACACATAGTGCGAGAGATCGTCCAGCGCGTGTACGCTTGGCGCCGTCACGGCAAGCACGGCGAGCGCACCGAGGCCCGCTGACAACAACTTGTTCATCCCTTCCCCTCCCCTGGGTTCGCGCGGGCCGCCGCCGGCGGCATGAATAGAGTGGCAGCATAGGAATCGCGGTGGGCAAGGGTCAAGCGCGCGTCCCCGATTTCTCTTCCGAACGCTGGACCCGAGCGATTCTGAGCACGTTGGTCGTGCCCGGCGTGCCGAAGGGGACGCCGGCGGTGATGACGATGCGCTCGCCCGGCGCAGCGTGGCCGGCATCGAGCGCCTGGGCGCACGCCCTCTCCACCATGTCGGTGAATCCGGTGGCATCGTCGGTGTGGACGCAGTGGACGCCCCAGACGAGCGCAAGCCGCCGCGCCGTCCCGCGGTCCGGAGTCAGCACGAGGATCGGCGCTTTGGGCCGCTCGCGCGCCGCCCTGACGGCGGTGGAGCCCGAGGTGGTGTAGGTCACGATGCTGGCTGCGTCCAAGGTGTCCGCCACCTGGCGCGCGGCGGCGGTGATCGCATCGGCCGTCGTCGCTTCGGGGTCCTGCTGCTGCCAGTGGGCATAGCGCCGGTAGGCGTCGTCGCGCTCCACATGCTCGATGATACGGTTCATCATCGCCACCGCCTCGCGCGGATAGCGTCCGGCCGCGGATTCGCCTGAGAGCATGAGCGCATCGGCCCCGTCATAAACCGCGGTCGCAACGTCCGAGGCTTCGGCGCGGGTGGGCGCCGGCGCAATCATCATCGAATCCAGCATCTGGGTCGCGATCACCACGGGCTTTCCGGCGGTCCGCGCCGCATGGACGATGCGCTTCTGCGCGGCCGGCACGTCCTCGGGCGCAAGCTCCACGCCGAGGTCGCCGCGCGCCACCATGATCGCGTCGGAGAGTTCGACGATCTCCTCCAGGCAATCGAGCGCCGCAGGCTTCTCCAGCTTGGCCACGATGGCCACGTCGTCCGGCATCAGACGGCGCGCGGACGCGATGTCGTCGGGCCCCTGAACGAAGGAGAGCGCCACCCAGTCGACCTCAAGGCCGAGGGCGAAAGCCAGATCCTCCCGATCCTTGGGCGTGACCGCATCGATGGGGAGCGTCACGCCCGGCAGGTTGAGACCCTTGCGATCGGAGAGGACGCCCGGCGTCACCACCACCGTCTCGGCATGGTCCGGCCCGCACGCGGTGACGCGGAGCCGCACCTTGCCGTCGTCCAGCAGCACTTCGGCGCCGGGCGCTAGCGCCGCGAAGATTTCAGCGTGCGGCACGCCCACGCAGGTCTGGTCCCCCGGCGCATCGCCGAGAGCGAGGGTAAAGCGCTGGCCTTGGGCGAGCGGCGCCTCGCCGCCTCGGAAGGTGCCGATCCTGAGCTTCGGCCCCTGAAGATCGGCGAGAATCCCGATCGGCCGGCCGGCCGCCGCCTCGACGGCGCGAACGAGGGCGTGGCGGGCGCCGTGCTCGGCGTGGGTGCCGTGGCTGAAATTGAGGCGGAACACGTCCACGCCGGTCTCGAACAGCGCGCGAACGGTCGCCTCGTCGGAGCTCGACGGCCCGAGTGTTGCGACGATCTTGGCGCGGCGGTGTCGGCGCACGACTCGTGCCTCTGCGGTCTCCCTGCCCCCCGTTATCGGCAAGGCACCGCTGCCGGTCAACGGTAAGCCCGCAAACGCGCCGCTTCCCCTCCCGAGTCCCCGGACCATAGTGCGGTGCAGGGCGCACGGCTCTTGCCCCAAGATCGCGCCATGCAGCGCGAAAGCGGACGGGTCACGGCAGGGGAGATGAGCGGGCCGTGCGCGACACTTGGTGCCGCGCGCACGACCCTTCGGGCGCGCGCGACGTCCCGCGGAATCCCACTTATCCCACTTAATCCCGCCGAATCCCGGATAGGAATTAAGCTGTGCCGGCGGTGGCACGCGGAACCGGCCCGCGACCGTGGCGAGACAGGCAGGCTAACCCGGATGGCTCACCAGGATCGCGCGAAAGTCGTTCACGTTGGTGAGCGTCGGCCCGGTCATCACCAGATCGCCGAGCGCGGCGAAGAACCCGTAGGCGTCATTGGCAGCGAGTCGGGCAGCGGCATCCTCCCCCGCCGCGCGGCCGCGCGTGAGCGTGTCGGGCGCGACCAGGGCGCCGGCATTGTCCTCGGTGCCGTCGATCCCGTCGGTATCGCAGGCGATGGCGAAGATGCCGGGCGCACCGTCGAGCGCGAGCGCAAGTGCGAGCGCATACTCGGCATTCGGGCCGCCACGGCCTTCGCCGGTGACGGTCACCGTCGCTTCGCCGCCGGAAAGGAGAATGGTGCCGGGCGCGGCGTCTCGCGCGAGCGCGGCGTGCACGCCCGCGAGATCGCGCGCCTCGCCCTCCAGCGCATCGCCCAGGATGACGGGCGCGTAGCCGGCTTCGCGCGCCGCATCGGCGGCGGCGGCGAGCGCCATCGCCGGTGTCGCCGCGATCCGGGTCTGCGCGCCTGCGAACCGGGGGTCGCCCTCCTTCGGCGTCTCCTCCTGGCCCTGCTTGAGGTGGCGGATGACGGCGGCGGGCTCGTCGATCCCGTACTTGTGCAGCACCGCAAGGGCGTCCGCGAAGGTGGTGGGGTCGGGCACGGTCGGACCCGAGCCGATCACTGCGGGATCGTCCCCCGGCACATCGGAAATCAGGAGGCTCACGAGGCGAGCCGGATAGCATGCCGTCCCCAGCCGCCCGCCCTTGATGGCGGAGAGATGCTTGCGCACGGCGTTGATCTCGCCGATTGCGGCGCCCGAGCGGAGCAGCGCGCCGGTGACCGCCTGCTTGTCCGCAAGCGCGATCCCCGGCGCCGGCAGGGTGAGCAGCGCCGAGCCGCCGCCCGAGACGAGGCAGAGCGCGAGATCGTCCGCTCCCAGTCCCTCCGCCATGGCGAGGATGCGCGCCGCGGCCTCGCGGCCGCCGGCATCCGGCACCGGATGCGCCGCCTCGACCACCTCGATCGCCCGCGTCGGCACGCGGTGGCCGTACCGGGTGACGACGAGGCCTTCGAGGGGACCCTCCCAGTGATCTTCGACGGCCCGCGCCATCGTCGCTGCCGCCTTGCCGGCGCCCACCACGACGGTGCGGCCGGCGGACGGCTCAGGCAGGTGCGGCGGCAAGCAGCGCGCCGGCCGGGCACTCGCGAGAGCCGCGTCCAGCAGGCGGCGAAAAATGTTTCTCGGATCTTCGCTCATGCCTCACCTTGCCAGAGCCGCACGCCAGCGTCATCCGCCGCCCCGGCGCCGGCAGGCGCCGCGCAAGCGCTGCAAGGCGCGACGGGCTACCATGCCGCGCCCGCCGTCACGCATCGGCACGGATCGGGCGATACGGGAGCCCGCCCATGACCCCTGCGCGACGCCGTCTCCTCATCGGCGCCGGCCTCGCGATCGTCTCCGGCCTCTGCTTCAGCACCGGTGGCTTCTTCGTCCGCTCGGTATCGGTCGACCCGTGGGAGATCATCGCGGTCCGTTGCTTCTTCGCCGCGCTCGGCGTGCTCGCGATCCTCTTCGTGTCCGAGCGGGGGCGGGTGTGGCCGCTGCTCCGCGCCTCGGGCTGGCCGGTGCTCGCGGTAGGCGTTACCACCGGCTGGGGGATCATCGCCTACGTGCTGGCGATGCAGTACACGCTGGTCGCCAACGTGATCGCGATCATGACGACGTCCACCGTCATGGTGGCACTTCTGGCCAAGCCGGTGCTCGGCGAGCCGGTGGCGCTGAGGACGTGGCTCGCGCTGCTGGGGAGCCTCTGCGGCGTCGGCGTGATGTTCTGGAGCGACGTTGGCGGCGGCGTCATCGGCAACCTGCTCGCGCTTTCTATCGCGGCCGCCATCGCGATCCAGACCCTGATCGCCAGGCGCTTCCGCACCGGGCGGATGGAGCCGGCGGTACTGATGGCGGCGGTGATCGCGGGCCTCGTCTCTCTGCCGTTCGCCCTGCCGTTCGAAGCCACGGGCCGGGAAGTGGGGATGATGGCGGCGCTCGGCCTGGTGCAGCTCTCCTCGGCGCTTACCCTCTACTTCTACGCCGCGCGCTACCTGCCGGCACCGGTCCTGATCTTCGTCGTGCTGATCGATGCCGTCTTTGCGCCGATCTGGGTCTGGCTCGGCTTCGGCGAAGTGCCCGGCACGCTGATCTTCATCGGCGCCGTGGTGATCCTGGCTTCGGTGGCAGGCAACGCGCTGTTCGGATTGGTCGCGTCTCGCCAGCGCCCGACAGCCGAGTCCTAGAGCGAGTCCGTCTTCGAAGGCCTCGCAACAGGCCGCGGCCGCGGCCCGCCGCTCCTGCGGCGCCATCGCGCGCCCGCGCGCGTGAACGCGCGACGCGGAGGCGCCGGCCGCCGGCCGGCTGCCGTGAGCGACAAAGACAGCTATCGGCGGTGCATCACCCCTGCCGCGAGGAAGCCGCCATCGACCGCGAGCACGTGGCCGGTGACGTAGCGGGCCTCCTCGCTCGCGAGGAAGAGCGCCGCGGCTGCGGTCTCCTCCGGCGTGCCGTAGCGGTCGAGCGGGATGCCGGCGCGGTAGACCGTCCGCGTCTCGGCCGAGTGCATCTTCGCCACCAGCTCGGTCTCGATCGCGCCGGGCGCGAGCGCATTCACGGTAATGCCGTGAGGCGCAAGCTCGACCGCCATCACCTTGGTGAGCGCGATGACGCCGCCCTTGGCGGTGCCGTAGGCCGCGCGCCCGGTGCCGCCGCGCACGCCGGCGGTCGACGCGAGATTGACGATGCGGCCATAGCCACGCTCGACCATGTGGCGCGCCGCCGCCTGGCCGCAGAAGAACGTGCCGGAGAGATCGATGTCGAGGATGCGCTGCCATTCCTCCGGCGTGGTGTCGAGGAAGCTGCGCTCGACGCCGACACCGGCGCTGTGCACCAGGATATCGACTTTGCCGAACGCCTCAATTGCCCGGGCGATCATTGCGTCCGCCTGCTCGGGCCGGCTCACGTCGCAGGCGATGGCCTCCGCCTTTGCGCCGCCCTGCACGAGCGCCGCGGCGACTTGCTCGGCGCCCTCCAGGTTGATATCGGCGACCGCGACCGCAGCGCCGCGCTCTGCCAAGGCGCGCGCAACCTCTCGCCCGATGCCGCTGGCGCCGCCGGTCACCACGGCGGACCGGTTGACATAGATCAATGTTCGCTCCCGGGGCGCTTGCCGCGCCCGTGCGCCTGTTCTAGCGTGGCATCCTGGCGGACGCCAGGGCGCGACACAGGGCGCCGCCGCCGCCGGCCGCGGATGCCGGGACCGGAATTAGAAGGCCGCCAATGCGCCTGTGCAGGGCGCGGCGAAACGATGGGAGGGAGCACGCAAATGAATGTTGGCAAGTCGATCAAGGCCGGCCTTGCCGCCGGCGTGTTGAGTGCGGCGATTCTTGCGGCGGGCCTTGCCCAGGCCGAGGACGAGCGCGTGCGCTGGAACATGGCGAGCTGGTTCCCCAGCAGCCTGACCCAGCTTGGCACGCTCGGCAAGAGCATGGTGGACCGTCTGGACCGTATCTCCGGCGGCAATGTCCAGATCAAGTTCTTCGAGCCGAACGCGCTGATTCCGGCGAAGGAGTGCTTCGACGCCGTGGCCGCGGGCTCGGTCGATGCGTGCTGGTCCACGCCCGGCTACTGGTACGGCAAGGAACCCGCGCTCGCCATGTTCGCCGCCGTCCCCTTCGGACCGAGGGCCGGCGAGTATATGGGGTGGATCTACTATGGCGGCGGCTACGAGCTGTGGGATGCAATCTACGAGCCGCACGGCCTGAAGTCGCTGCCCTGCGGCGTCATCGCGCCCGAGGCGTCGGGCTGGTTCCGCAAGGAGATCAACTCCATCGAGGATCTCGCGGGCCTGAAGATGCGTTTCTTCGGCCTCGGCGCCAAGGTGATGGAGAAGATCGGCGTCTCCACCCAGCTCATTGCCGGCGGCGATATCTTCCCCGCGCTGGAGCGCGGCTCCATCGACGCCACCGAGTACTCGATGCCGGCGATCGACCTCAATCTCGGCTTCTACCAGGTCGCCAAGCACTACTACTTCCCCGGATGGCACCAGCAGGCGACGATGTTCGAGTTGCTCATGAACAGGGCCGCCTGGGATGCGCTGAGCGACACCCAGCGGGCGCAGATCGAGGTCGTCTGCGGCGATGCCTTCCGCGAAGGGCTGGCCGAGGGCGAGGCGATCCAGGGTGCCGCTTTGGTCGAGCTCCAGGAGAAGGGCGTGACGATCCACCGCTGGTCGCAGGAGATCCTGGACACGCTAGAGGAGAAGTGGAACGAGGTCGCGGCCGAGGACGTGGCGCGTGACGCGAACTTCGCCAAGGTCTGGGAGTCCTACGCGGCGTACCGCGCCGAGTACGCAATCTGGAAGGAGCTCGGCTATCTGAACTAGGGCCGAGCTGAAGCCGCGCGCCACGGCGTGCGGCTTCTCCTTTGCCGAGGGGCGCCGGAACCGGTGCAGACCGCGTTCCGGCGCTCCCCTATTGTCTCGGTGGGGCGGCGGTAACGGACTGTATGCGGTACCTCCTGAGAGTTGAGGGCGTCCTCAATTCGGTGGTGACCTGGGTCGGGCGTATCGGCGCCTGGATCTCGGTGTCGCTGATGATCATCATCATCTTCGACGTCATCACCCGCCGCTTCCTCGTGCTGGGCTCGACCAAGTTGCAGGAAGGCGAATGGCACCTGCACGGGGTGTTGTTCCTGCTCTGCCTGGGCTTCGCCTACCTGAAGAACGCCCATGTGCGGATCAGCCTGGTGCATGAGCGCTTCAGCCCCAGGGTGCAGCGCTGGATCGAGTTTGTCGGCTGCCTGGTCTTCGCACTTCCTTACTGCGCCATCGTCTTCTACTTCGCGCTCGACTTCGTGGAGCGCTCCTGGGCCGTGGGCGAAGCCTCTGACTCCGCCACCGGCCTGCCCTACCGTTGGGCGATCAAGGGCTTCCTGCCGGCCGGGATGCTCCTCCTGGGTCTGGCCGCGATCGCCGTGCTGCTGCGCAAGTTCGTGGAGCTGTTCGGTTCTCCTGAGCTCCGTCGCTCTCTCGGCGACGAGGGCGCAGAAGAGCCGGAACGGCCCGAGTAGGCCGCGCCGGGTCGGGAGCCGCAGCGCATGTTCTACATCGAGGACTATCTGCCGGCGTTCATGTTCGGAGCGCTGGCGATCCTGCTGTTTTCGGGCTTCCCCGTCGGCTTCGTTCTCGGCGGCGTCGGGCTGGCCTTTGGCTTCCTCGGCGTCGCGCTCGACGTCTTCCACGTCATCCAGTTCTTCAACCTGCCGCTCCGCATCTGGGGCATCGCCGACAATCTGGTGCTGGTGGCGATCCCCATGTTCGTCTTCATGGGCACGATGCTGGAGCGATCCGGCGTCGCCGCCGATCTGCTCTATTGCCTCCAGGTCCTGCTGCGGCGGACGCCGGGAGGGCTCGCGCTCGCGGTCACGGTGATGGGCACGATCCTCGCCGCGACCACCGGCATCATCGGCGCCTCGGTGGTGATGATCAGCCTGATGGCGCTGCCGGTCATGCTGCAGCGCAAGTACAACATGGAGCTCGCCACCGGCACGATCGCCGCATCGGGCACGCTCGGCATCCTGATTCCGCCCAGCATCATGCTGGTCATCATGGCGGATCTACTGGGCCGCTCCGTCGGCACGCTGTTTGTCGCGGCGGTATTCCCCGGCCTGATGCTCGCGGGCCTCTACTTCATCTACATCCTCACGCTGTGCCGGTTTAAGCCCCATCTCGCGCCGCCGCTGCCCAAGGAGACGGGGCCAAAGAGCACTGGCGAGCTCGTCTTCATGCTCTTGAGGGGCCTCATTCCGGCGGTATTCCTTATCCTACTGGTGCTGGGCTCGATCGTGCTGGGCTGGGCGACGCCGACCGAAGCGGCGGGCGTCGGCGCCTTCGGCGCGCTCCTGCTGGCGGTGATCAACGGCAAATTCTCGTGGAAGATGCTGCGGGACGTGGTCGAGCGCACGGCGCTCACCAACGGCATGCTGTTCTTCATCTTCATCGGCGCGACGGCGTTCTCATACGTGTTCCGCTCGCTCGGCGGCGACCAGCTGATCGAGGATGTCGTCTATTCCGTCGGCGTCGGGCCCTGGGGAATCCTGATCATCCTCATGCTGGTGACCTTCCTGCTGGGGTTCTTCTTCGACTGGATCGAGATCACGCTGATCGTCCTGCCGGTGTTCGCGCCGATCCTGGCGGGGCTCGACTTCGGCGATCACGTACCCAAGCTCGAGGTCGTCTACTGGTTCTCGATCCTGATGGCGGTCAACCTGCAGACCTCGTTCCTGACCCCACCGTTTGGCTTCGCGCTCTTTTACATGAAGGGCGTGGCCCCGCCCGAAGTGCGCATTCAACAGATCTACCGCGGCATCATCCCCTTCGTGATCCTGCAGCTCGTCGGGCTCGGGCTGGTCATCGCCTTCCCCGAGATCGCCATGTGGCTGCCGAGAACGGTGCTCGAATGACCCAGGGCGCACGCGACGGGTAAGCCGCCGCCGCATCGGGCCGTCTGGTGCTCCTTCTAAGAAGCGCTACCTGCACGCCACGGACGCGGGCAGAGGCCCGCGGTCAGACGACGACGACCTTCCCCGGATTCATCAGGTTATGGGGATCGACCGTCCGCTTGAGCGTGCGCATGAGGTCGACGGCACCGACGCCGTGCTCGGCCTCCAGATACTCCAGCTTGCCGCAGCCGATGCCGTGCTCGCCCGTACTGGTCCCGTCCATGGCGAGTGCGCGGTCGATCATGCGTCCGTTGAGGCGCTTGGCCTCGGCCATCTCGGCCGGATCGTCCGGGTCGATGAGGAAGCAGACGTGGAAATTGCCGTCGCCGACGTGGCCCACGATCGGGGCCAGCAGGGGAGAGGCGTCGAGCTCCTCCTTGGTCTCGATCAGGCACTCGGCAAGGCGGGAGATCGGCACACAGACATCCGTCGCCCAACCCTTCTTGCCCGGCTGCAGCGCGAGGCATGCATAGTAGACATCGTGCCGCGCCTGCCAGAGTGCGTTCCGCTCCTCAGGCTTCGTCGACCAGCGGAAGTCCGAGCCGCCGAACTCCTGAACGATCTCACGCACCTGCTCCACCTGTTCGGCGACGCCGCGCTCTGTGCCGTGGAACTCGAAAAAGAGCGTGTCCTTGGGCGCGTAATCGAGCTTCGAGAACTTGTTGCAGGCGTCCATCTGAATGTCGTCGAGCAGCTCCACCCGGGCGATGGGGATGCCCGACTGAATGGTCAGGATCACCGTGTTGACCGCCGCCTCGAGCGAGGGGAAGGAGCACACCGCCGCCGATATCGCCTCGGGGATGCCGTAGAGCCTGAGCGTGATCTCGGTCATCACGCCGAGCGTGCCCTCGGAGCCGACGAAGAGTCGGGTGAGGTCGTAGCCCGCCGCCGACTTGCGCGCGCGCCCACCGGTTTTGATGATCTGCCCATCGGGCAGCACCACCGTGAGCCCCAGCACATTCTCCTTGAGCGTGCCGTAACGCACCGCATTGGTGCCGGAGGCGCGCGTCGCGGTCATGCCGCCGAGGGTCGCGTCCGCCCCCGGATCGATGGGGAAGAACAGCCCGGTATCGCGCAGATGGGTGTTGAGCTGCTTGCGCGTGACACCGGCCTGGACGGTGACGTCGAGGTCCTCCTGACTCACCCGGAGGACCTGGTTCATCCGCCCCATGTCGAGGGTGACACCGCCCTCCAGTGCGCAGACATTGCCCTCGACCGAGGTGCCCACCCCATAGGGAATCATGGGCACGCCATGCGCGGCGCAGATGCGGACGATTTCCGCAACTTCCTCCGTCGTTTCGGGGAAGACCACCGCGTCCGGAGGGCGCGACGCATGGTAGGTCTCGCCGGTCGCGTGATGCTCGCACACCGCGGGCGATGTCGAGAGCCGGTCGCCGAGGAGCGCGCCGAGCTCCTCGATCGCGCTTTGCGTATCGGTGTTTTTTAGGAGTGTAGCCATGGCGCCACTATAGCCTGCCGGGCGGAAGCGGCACTAGCGCCGGTAAGATGGATCCTCCCGGTCGAGGCGGCGCAGCAGCGCCTCGAAGCCGATCCTGGCCCATTCCGCGTTGCCGGTTCCCTGGCCGATTGCCGCCGTCCGCTCGATGACGGACTTCGGCGGCAGCACCGGCTGGCCGCCCGCCTGGGCGGCGAGCTGGATTTCGCAGGTGCGCTCCAGATAGTGCATCAGCGTGAACGCCTCGGCGATCGAGCGCCCCCAGGTCAGTGTGCCGTGGTTGCGCAGGAACATCATCCGCTTGTCGCCGAGGTCGCGAATCAGGGTCGTCTGCTCGGCCGGCCCGAGACCGGGGCCGTCATAGTCGTGGTAGGCGATCCGGCCGGCATGGGTGATCGCGAACTGGTTGATCGGCAACAGCCCGCCCTTCTGCGCCGACACGGCGACTCCTGGCACCGTGTGGAGATGCATCACGCTCTCGGCCTCCGGCACCGCCTCGAAGACGGTCCGGTGCACCACCCAGCCCGCCGGATTGACCTCCCCCGGCGTTCGTCCGACGTTGCGGCCTTCGATGTCGACGGTCATCAGGCTGGATGCCGTCACATCGTCGAACAGCTGGCCGAAGCCGATGAAGAGGTAGCAGTCGCGCCGGTCGGGAATCCGCACCGAAAGGTGCGTGTAGATCAGGTCGTCCATGCCGCGCCGGTAGAACATGCGGTAGCAGGCGGCGAGCTCGCGCCGCGTCCGGCTCTCGGCGCGTGAGCGGCGCGCCTTGCGCGGTGCCGCCTCACCGCCGTCGCCGTTCTGCGTCATGCCGTCTCTCCCTCGCAACTCGAGAAGATTAGCATGAGAGCCGGTGCGGCAAGCACCGCATCCGCCGCTCCATGCCCCGACGCATAAGGCGTTGCCGTGGCGCGGCTATAGCCTTTATGAAGGAAGACGATTGCCGGTCTGGGAGTCGCAGATGCCGGCAGGCCGTGGAGCGACAGGGTGATATGGCGGCGCGGGGCCGCGGCTGCGGTCTTCGTGTTGTTGCTCGTCGCGGTTGTCGCGGCAAGCGCGCAGGTCACATCCTCGCTCACGGGCGTTCGGGTCGGCCAGCACGACGGCATGACCCGGCTGATCCTGGACCTGACTGAGCCGACAACGTTTAAAATTTTTGCTCTTGCGGGGCCCAACCGCGTGGTGATCGATCTGCCGGCGCTGCACTGGGCACTGGAGGAGCGCTCTCTCGCCGTCGGCCACTCAGGCGTCGTGCGGCTGCGCTACGGCCAGTTCCGGCCTGACACCACGCGCATCGTGGTCGACCTCGACCAGCCGCTCGCCGTGCGACAAGCGCGGATGCTTGCAGCCGACGCGGAGGGCACGGCCCCCCATCGGCTGGTCCTGGATTTCGTCCCGATTTCGCTGTCAGCGTACGAGGCTGCCGCCCGACCTCCGAAGCCGGTCGAGCCGGTCTTGCGAGCCAAACCAGTCGCTCCGGCCGGGCCCGTGCCGTTACCGAAGCTGAAACCGGCGCCGAAGCCCGTACGCCATCTGATCGCGATCGACGCCGGCCACGGCGGCCGCGACCCCGGTGCGATAGCTACGAATGGCTTGAGGGAGAAGACGCTGGCGCTGGCCTTTGCCCGCGAGCTTCGGACCGTTCTCGTAGAGTCCGGCAGATACCAGGTGGTGATGACCCGCGACGGCGACCGCAAAGTCCGACTGAAGCGGCGGGTCGTCATCGCCCGCAACGCCGGTGCCGATCTCTTCCTCTCCATTCATCTCGACCGTTTGGAGAACCGCGACGTGCGCGGCGCATCGGTCTACACGCTCTCCGACGAGGCGTCCGATGTCGAGACCGCCGAACTGGCGGCGCGCGAGAACAAGGCCGATATCGTTGCCGACGTCGATCTTACCGATGGCTACGACGAAGACGTGGCCAAGGTGCTGATCTCGCTGGTCCAGCAGAACACGATGAACTGCTCGGCATCGCTCGCAGCAACGCTGCTGCCGGAGCTCGAGCGCGTAGCGCCGCTTATCAGGCACCCGCACCGGTTCGGCGATTTCCGCGTTCTCAAGGCACCGGACATCCCTTCGGTGCTGGTCGAGCTCGGATTCCTCTCGAACGACCAGGATGCGGAGCGGCTGACGAGCAAGACCCACCGGCGCGCTCTGGCCGGCGCGATCCTGAACGCGCTCGACACGTATTTCCGCGAGCCCTGCTAACCTGCCGCAGTCTCGCCTCATTCCTGTCGTCCAATGGATGGTGCGCCCCCCCATCCCAATCGATGCTAGGCTGGAGCGCCCGCGACTCCTTAGACCGCCAGGCCCGCACACGGATGAAGATCCTCGGCATCGTCCTGGGCAGCATCGTTCTGCTCGCCGCTCTCGCCGGCGGTGCCATCGCCTTCGTGTTCTTCCACTATGGCCGCGACCTGCCGGATCACAACCAACTCGCGGCCTACGAGCCGCCGGTGATGACCCGGGTGCACGCCGGCGACGGGCGGCTGCTCGCCGAGCATGCCCGCGAGAAGCGTCTGTTCGTGCCTCTCGTCGCCATGCCGCGCCGGGTGATCCAGGCTTTCCTCGCCGCCGAGGACAAGGCGTTCTACGAGCATTTCGGGATCGATCCGCTGAGCGTGGCAAACGCGGTGGTCACGAACCTGGTCAATCTGGGCGGCGACCGCAGGCTGGTGGGCGCGTCGACGATCACCCAGCAGGTGGCGAAGAACTTCCTGCTCTCGGGCGAGCTCTCCTTCTCGCGCAAGATCAAGGAAGCCATCCTCGCGATGAGGATCGAGGATACCTTCACCAAGGACCGGATTCTCGAGCTCTATCTCAACGAGATCTATCTCGGAGCGGGCTCGTATGGCGTGGCGGCGGCGGCGCTCAACTATTTCGACCGCTCCCTCAACGACCTTTCGCTCGAGGAAATCGCCTATCTGGCCGCCCTTCCCAAGGCGCCGAACAACTATCACCCGGTGCGCAAGCGCGAGGCGGCGGTGGGGCGGCGCAACTGGGTGCTCGGCCAGATGGTCGCGAACGGTGCGGTGAGCGCCGCCGTGGCCGAGGCCGCCATGCAGGCGCCGCTCCGCACCAGGGCGCGGGCGCCCGAGACCTTCGTCGAGGCCCCGCACTTCGCCGAGGAGGTGCGCCGCTGGCTGCTGGCGCGCTACGGCGACGATACGCTCTACGAAGGCGGCCTCTCTGTCCGTACGACGGTCGACCCGGCCCTGCAGGCGATGGCCGACCGGGCGCTGCGCGGTGGCCTCGTTGCCTATGACGCCCGCCGCGGCTGGCGAGGCCCGCTCGCCCGGATCGACCCGGCGGACGACTGGCAAGAGGCGCTCGGAGCGGAGGAGATTTCGCCGGTGCCGGCGCCGTGGCGCCTCGCAGCGGTGTTGGCGGTGGAGCCGGGCCGGGCCGTCATCGGCTTCGCCAACGGCGAACGCGGCGTCATCGCGCTCGACGACCTCAAGTGGGCGCGGAAGGCCCGCGGGAAGGGCCGGCTCGGGCCCGAAGTCACCGCGGCCCACCAGGTGCTGAGCGCGGGCGATGTTGTTCCGGCCGAGCCGCTGGAAGGTCGGGACGGAGCCTTCGCGCTCCGCCAGATTCCCCAAGTCTCGGGCGCCCTGGTGGCGCTCGACCCGCACACCGGACGGGTGCTGGCGCTGGTCGGCGGCTTCGACTTCGCCACGAGCGAGTTCGACCGCGCGACCCAGGCCCGGCGCCAGCCGGGCTCGGCCTTCAAGCCGTTCGTCTATCTCGCGGCGCTCGATAACGGCTACACGCCGGCCTCCATCGTGCTCGATGCGCCGGTGGTGATCGACCAGGGCGAGCACCTGCGCAAGTGGAAGCCGGAGAACTACACGGAGCGTTTCTACGGGCCCAGCACGCTCCGGGTCGGGCTCGAGGAATCGCGCAACCTGATGACGCTCCGCGTGGCCCAGCACATCGGCATGAAGACCGTCGCCGACTACGCCGCACGCTTCGGGCTCCACCCGGATCTGCCGGAGTTGCCCTCGGCCGCCCTCGGCTCGCTGGAGACGACGCCGCTCGATCTCGCCACCGCCTACGCCATGCTGGTCAATGGCGGGCGCAGGATCGAACCGGCTTTCGTCGAGCGAATTCAGGACCGCAACGGCCGCACGGTCTACCAGCGGGATGCACGCGACTGCGACGGTTGCCGGCCTGGCGAATGGCAGCACCAGCTGCCGCCCGCGCTGCGCGACACGCGCCCCGTGATCGCCGATCCACGCACCACGTACCAGGTCGTATCCATGCTGGAGGGCGCCGTGCAGCGCGGCACCGGCCGCGCGCTCCGCAAGCTGGGCGCGCCGATCGGCGGCAAGACAGGGACCACCAACGAGTTCCGCGATGCCTGGTTCGTGGGCTTCACCCCTGATCTGGTTGCCGTGGCCTATGTCGGATTCGACCAGCCGCAATCGCTGGGGCGGAAGGAATCGGGGGGCCGGGTCGCGGCGCCGATCGTGCGGGACTTCTTCGCCGCGGCCTTGGCCGGCAAGCCGGCCGTGCCCTTCCGGGTGCCGCCGGGCATCCGTTTTGTGCGGGTCGAGCGCGAGACCGGCTCGTTGCCTGGCCCCGTCAGCGATGACGTGATCGTCGAGGCGTTTCTGCCCGGCACCGAACCGACACAGCGGGCCGCGCTGAGGCAGAGCGCTGGCCCGGATGGCATGCTGGAAACCGGCGCGGTTCCGTTCGAGGGGTTGGGCGCCGTATATTGAGCGCCCACCGGAGGGGACCAGCCGATGCGCGCCGAAATCCTGTCGCTTGCCCATGACATCAAGCAGTCGCTGGCGCTGCTGAGGAGGCACCTTTGACCTCGACGGCGCCCGTGACCGCCTGGAGGCGCTGAACCGCGAGGCCGAGGACCCCGACCTCTGGGCCGATGCCGAGCGGGCGCGCCAGGTGATGCAGGAGCGTACCCGGCTCGATGCGGCGGTCGGCACCTACCAGCGGCTGGAGCAGGAGCTGGAGGACGGCCTCGCGCTCGCCGAGCTCGCCGACGAGGAGGCCGACGAGGAGGTCTACGGCGAGGCGGAAGCCGCGCTTGCCCAGACCCGCAAGGAAGCGAAGCGGCGCGAGCTGGAGAGCCTGCTCTCGGGCGAGGCCGACGGTAACGACGGCTTCCTCGAGGTCCATGCCGGGGCCGGCGGCACCGAATCGCAGGACTGGGCCGAAATGCTGCTGCGCATGTACGTGCGCTGGGCGGAGCAGCGGGGCTACGCTGTCGAGTGGATCGAGGAGAGCCCCGGCGAGGAAGCGGGAATCAAGTCGGCCGTCATCAAGGTTTCGGGCGAGAGCGCCTACGGCTGGCTCAAGACCGAGAGCGGCGTGCACCGCCTGGTCCGTATCTCCCCCTTCGACGCGGGCGCAAGACGCCATACGAGCTTCGCCTCCGTTTGGGTCTACCCCGTGGTGGACGAGACCATCGACATCGAGATCGTCGAGAAGGACCTCAGGATCGATACCTACCGGGCCTCGGGCGCGGGCGGGCAGCATGTCAACCGGACCGACAGCGCGGTCCGCATCACCCACCTGCCCACCAACATCGTCGTGCAGTGCCAGGCCGAGCGTTCGCAGCACCGCAACAAGGCCGAGGCCATGTCCATGCTGCGCGCCCGCCTCTACGAGCGCGCGCTGCAGGAGCGCGAGAGCGAGGCGCAGGCGCTCGCCGAGCAGAAGAGCGACATCGGCTGGGGCCACCAGATCCGCTCCTACGTGCTGCAGCCCTATCGCATGGTGAAGGACGTGCGCACGGGGATCGAGAGTAGCAACCCCGACGCCGTGCTCGACGGTGGGATCGACCAGTTCTTGGCGGCATCTCTCGCGGCCCGCATCGGCGCCCCGGCGGAGGGGGCGGGAAAGAGCTAACCTGCATTTCTGATCAATTTCGCAGTCCGGTTCCGCAGTCCCACATGGACAGAGCACAATTTTTGTCCGGGATTCGCCGGGATTAAGTGGGATTAAGTGGGATGTCGCGCACGCCCGCTCATCTCGTCTGCCATGATCCCCTCGTCCTCGTGCTGCATGGCGCGATCCTGGCGCAGGCGCCGCGCGCCGAGAACCGCACCAAGGTCCGGGGTCGCGCACGCCCGAAGGGTCGTGGGCGCGGCAGACCAGCGCACAGACCACGGTAACAAATGCGGGCTAAGGTGCGGCGCCTCGATCCTCGGCAAGCGCGCGCTCAATGGCGGGCCTGATCTCGCTGGCGAAGGCTCGGATGGTCCGCTCGGCCTGCGCCATGGTGGAGCCCGCCGCCTGGATGTTCAGCATCATATGGCTCGCGCCGGAGGCGCAGATGTCGGCGGCGAGCCTGGATGTGACCGTGGCCGCATCGCCTACCGGCAGGTTCGCGGCCATCTCCTCCAGCGGCGGTTCGCCGGAGAACGGACGTTCGATGAGCATGCCGCCGTCCATCGCCTCCTGCCGGTTGCGGAGCGCCGCGGCGAAGCGCATCTGCTGGCGGGCATTGATCAGGTAGTCCAGCGTTTCCTCGTCGCTCTCGGTCACGCAGACGAAGCGCAGAATCCCGAGCTCGTGGGCCTCCCCGCCCCTCCCCTCGGCGGCGTAGGACGCGTCGATGCGCTCGCGCTGCTCGGCCAGGTAGTCGGCGCCGAACCAGCGGCCGGTGATGATCGGCACGAAGCCGCGCTGTGCCGCGAGCCTGTGCGTCGATTCGGAATCGCCCGCGACCCAGATCGGCGGCACGCCGCCCGGCGGGCGCGTGCTGATATTGGTCTCGGGCAAGGCGGTGAAGTCGCCGTCGAAGGTGAAAGTCTCGTTCGCATAGGCCCGATCCATGAGCGCGAGGAACTCCTCCAGCTGCGCCTTGGACTGGCCGAGATCGGCGTCGAAACGCTCGAACTCGTAGGGCTGGTAGCCGCTGCCGAGCCCGAGCAGGAAGCGCTCTTCGCCCAAGAGCGCCTGGGTCATGCCGATCTCGGCAAGGAGCCGGACCGGGTGATAGAGCGGCACCACGATCACCGCGGGCCCGAGCTTGATCCGCGTGGTGCGCCCCGCGCAGTGATTGACCATCAGCAGCGGCGAGGGGCAGACGCAATAGTTGGAAAAGTGGTGCTCCGCGAACCACGCTGCCTCGAAGCCCGCCTCCTCCGCCCATTGCACCATCTGCACCGCGTTGCCGAGCACCTCGGAGACCGGGCTCCGCCGGTCCCGATAGCCCATGAGACAAAACAAGCCGAAGCTGACCATGTCATTCACCGATTGCCGTAGGAGACGCAGGCGCCCGCGAGACGGGCCGCGCCGATTGTAACCGATGGCTCGGCGCCGCGGCGCCGCGCGCGAAGCGTACGTTCATGCTCTTCGCCCTTTCGCCAGAGCGGCGGCGACGATGGCGAGCAGGAGCAGCGCCGCGATCAACCACAGCACCGCGCGGGGATCGCCGTGGTCGAGCAGCAGCCCCACGATCAGCGGCGCGGCGGCGGCGCCGGTATCGAGGCCCGAATAGACGAATCCGAAGACCCGGCCCCGCGCGGACGCGGCTGCGCTCTCGCGCACCAGCATGTCGCGGGACGGCATGGTGAGGCCGACCATGATGCCGGCAAGGGCGAACGGCACGGCCAGCGCGGCGGCCGGGAAGAGGCCGAGGCTGATCGCGACGAAGAACGCGGCGGCCGATGCAAGGCCCACGCCAATCACGACCTGATGCCGTGCGCCCGCACGCTCGGCGAGGAAGCCGCCGAGCAGTACGCCTCCCGATGCGCCGAAGAGGAATACCGAGAGGAGCGGTGCGCCCTCGGCGATCGGCAGGCCGTAGAGCTGGTCCATCAGCGCCGGGAAGAACGATTGGAGCCCGATGGTTGCCCCGCTCAACAGGACGAAAAAGGCGAAGCAGAGAAGAACCGGAACCGAGAGGAGAGGGGCAAACCCTTGCCTTACGGCGGCGAGCGGCCGGCGCCAGACTGGAGCCGCCGGCCGATCCGCCGCAGCTGGCGGGGCGGGCACGGGATATGCCTCGTCCCGCGCATCCAGGAACAGATGCCGGTTCAGCGCCAGCACCAGGAACAGGATCAGGCCCGCCGCGCCGGCCACCATGAGCGCCGACCGCCAGCCCAGCTCCAACGCTAGCCCCACCATGACGATAGGCGCGAGCGCGTAGCCGAGATTGCCGCCAAGCGTGTGAAAGCCGTAGGCCCGTCCGTGGCGGGTGCGGCGGATACTCGCGGTGAGGATGGAGAGATCGGCCGGGTGGAACACGCAGTTTCCGATCCCCGCGAGCACGGCGAGCGGAAACAGCATCCAGAACGCGGACGCAAACCCCATCAGCACGATTGCAACGCAGAGCAGGGCGAGACCGCTCAGCAGCACCGTGCGCGCCGAGAAACGATCGACCAGGAAACCCGCCGCAGTCTGCGAGAGGCCGGAGCTCACGTAGAACACGGTCATCAGCGTGCCGAGCTCGGTGTAGCTGACCGCGAACGCCTCCTTGAGGTGCGGGAAGAGCGGCGGCAGGGCGAGCTGATAGAAGTGGCTCGCGCCGTGGGCGAGTGCGATCAGCCCGATGACGCGGACCTGCCCGCGGCCGGGCGCCTCCTCAATGGTCATCGCGCTTCGTCTCGGATGGGCGCCACTCCCATAGCGGCGCCGGGCGGTGCGCGAGAGTAGGCCGGCGGTACCGGCCCCGGCAACGATCTCGAGCGCGCACGAGGGGCGGCCAGGACGCCAGCCGAGCCTTCGTCTGACAAAAAAGGTAGGTTTACTAGGTATAATGAGCTATATACCGATACTACCTAAAAGAGGAGTGGTCGGCATGTCCAAGTATGCGCCCCTGGCGGCTCACCTGCGTGAGGTGGGGCAAGAGACCGTGCCCATGACCTTCGCTGACATTGAGCGGATCATCGGCACGAATTTGCCGCCCTCGGCCTTCAAGCATCGACCGTGGTGGTCCAACAATCCCGCGAATAGTGTCATCACCCGATCGTGGCTCGAGGCAGGGTACAAGACGCAGAACGTGGACATGGAGGGCCAGAAGCTGGTGTTCGTGAAATCCACGCAGTACTGGCCCGCGACCGAGACCAGCGGACGGGTACTTCGAGACGAGGCGAGGTCTCCTGCTATGAGCGATTCCGGTTCATTCTCATCCGTTTTCGGCGCCCTCAAGGGCACGGTAACGATCAAGCCGGGGACCGACCTAACCGCACCGGCCGAGGCGGATTGGGAGGCCGGGCGGTAGCCGGCGATGTCTGTCTTCCTGCTCGACACCTGCGCGGTGATCTGGATCGCGAACGGCGATCCGCTGCGGGAGCCGGCCGCAAGTGCGTTGAGGGAGGCATACGCGGAAGGCGGGAACCTCGCGGTGTCTCCCATGACCGCGTGGGAAATCGCCATGCTTACGGCAAAGGCGAAGATCGCTCTCTCGCTCGCCCCCGAGGTGTGGTTCGATCGTGTTCTCGCGCTGCCGGGGGTGGCGCTCGCGGCAATGCCGCCCCCGGTGCTGATCGCATCATGCGCTCTTCCCGATGCGCCGCCCGCGGATCCGGTGGACCGCATCCTCGCCGCGACAGCGCGAGCTTTTGGATACACGTTGGTGACCCGTGACCGCCACCTGCTCACCTATGGGGAACACGGTCATGTCGGGGTCATGGCGTGTTGATGCGCAGCCTCCGGGACTCCGCGCGAGCGCTTACAGGCGTATAGTTGTGCCGTCCCGGCTCCTCTCCGAGCCGTCCGTGCGCCGGCAGGCGAGGAGCGTCAGAAGGCTGAGGGAGGCCGCGATGGTCAAGATCGAATGCGTGGTGGAGGCGGGCAACTATCTCGGCGAGGGGCCGGTCTGGGACCCGGTGGAGGGAGTCCTCTATTGGGTCGACATGCTGGACAAGGAGGTCTGGCGCCTCGATCCCCGCACCGGCAAGACTCGCACCTGGACGCTGCCGAAGACGGTGGGCGCCTTTGCGCTCCGGGAGCAGGGCGGCGGCGTGCTGACCATGCGCGACGGGTTCTACTTCATGGACCTCGATAGCGGCGAGACCGAACTCATCGCCCTCGTCGACGCGGACGAGCCGCGCTCGCTCTTCAACGACGGCAAGGTGGACCGCCGCGGCCGCTTCTTCGCCGGCGGCGAGGATGAAATCTCCGAAGCGCCGATCTGCGGCCTCTTCAGGCTCGACCCCGACCTTACCGTGCACGAGCTGGAGCGTGGCATCATCTGCAACAACGGGCCGAGCTGGAGCCCCGACAACAAGACCTTCTATCACACCGATTCCTACATGCAGGAGATCTACGCCTACGACTACGATTTCGAGACCGGCGCGATCTCCAACAAGCGGGTCTTCGCCAACACCCACGACGAGCCCGGCATCCCGGATGGCTCCACGATCGATGCCGAGGGGTATCTCTGGAACGCGCAGATCGTCTCGGGCCAGCTCGTGCGCTACGCGCCGGACGGCACGGTCGACCGCCGCGTGCCGGTGCCGACCAAGACCATCACAAGCATCATGTTCGGCGGCGACAACCTCGACGTGGCGTACCTCACCTCGATGGGGCGCACCGACTTCCTCGGCCCCGAGGCTCAGAAAATCTTCGGCGAGGCCTCCAAGCCGCAGCCCCACGGCGGCGGAATCCTCGCGGTCTCAGGCCTCGGTGTGCGCGGCCTTCCCGAGCACCGCTTCGCCGGCTGAGGGTAGAGCGTTTCCGTGTGAGACGGAAACGCTCTGGCTTTAGCGTTCAGGCGGCCTCCTGTAGCCAGATCAGGCGGGGGGCATCGACGAAGAGCAGGCCGCAGGTGATCCTGCGGTCCGGGAAGACCGCGGCGAGCGCCGCACGGTAGCTCTCCATCTGGACGCGATAGGCCTCGGGCACCGTGCTTTCGTTCTCAGGCGGGGCACGGCCGGTCTTGTAGTCGAGGGCGGTCACCTCCCGCTCGCCCACGAGCAGCCGGTCGATCTGACCCGTGATCACCCGGTCGCCCACGATGGCACTGATGGGAGCCTCCACCAAAGCATCGGGGGCGAAGAGCGCGGCGAACGCCGGGTCGGCAACGAGATCGATCATGGACGCCGCCAGCGCCTCCCTCTCTCCCTGGTCGAGGTCATAGGGCGCGAGCAGGCGACGCGCAGCAATGGGCCGATCGGCCGTAGCCAGCGCCGGCAGATGTTCCAGCAGCTTGTGGGCGGCAATGCCGCGCAGGCGGGCGAGACTCCCGGTTCCGTCGATCGGCGAACGCGGCGCAGGCTCCGCCAAAGCACGGGAGGGCGCGAGCGGGCGGGGCGCCGGGGGCTCGGCGCCGGGCGGTGCGAGCAGCTCCGGCGGCAGCGGCGGGGCCGCGTCGCCCTCCGGCGCCGGCTCGGCACGTGGCGGGAGCGGCGCCGTCTGCGGCTCGGCATAGACCAGGCCCGTGCCCTCCGGCATTGCGCCATTTGGCACCGCCAGGGTCTCAACTCCCATCAGGCTCTCCATGCCTTGGCGCACCAGCGCGTACCAGCAATCCTCGGGCGGTGTGTCCCGGCCCTGCCAGCCGCAAACGTAAAGCCGGTCCTCCGCACGCGTCATGGCGACGTAGAGGAGCCGGCGGTATTCCTCCTCTTGGGCGGTGCGGGCGTGAGCGCGGACGGCACGGGTGAGCGGGTCCTCCCGGCTCGCCCGCCCGGCGAAGAGCAGGGCCTCGGGCGTGCCGACGCTCAAATCCGGCCGCTCCTCCTCCAGCCAGACGAGCGGGTCCCTGGCGAGGGGCTTGCGCATGGTATCGGGCAGGAAGACCACCGGCGCCTCCAGCCCCTTGGCGCCATGCACGGTCATGATCCGCACCTCGTCCCGGCCCTGCTCGAAGTCGCGTGCGATCTCCGCGCGCCCGTCCTGGACCCAGTGCAGGAAGCCCTGGAGCGAGGGCGGATGGGTGCGGCCATAGGCGAGTGCCAGCGCCAGGAACTCCTCCATGGCGTCCCCCGATTCAGGGCCGAGGCGGCCGAGCAGGGCCGCTCGCCCGCCGCGCGCGCCCAGCACCTCGCTGTAGAACTCGAAGGGGGCCATCCTATCCGCAGCGCTGCGGAAGAAGGTCAAAGCCTCGTAAGCGCCTGCGAATGCCTCGTTCTCGCCACGGCGCCGGGCGAGCGTCGCCCACAGGCTGGCGTCGCCGCGCTCGTACGCAAGCGCGAACAGCGCATCCTCGTCGAGCCCGATCAGCGGGCTCTTGAGCACCGTGGCAAGGGTCAGGTCGTCGCCCGGCAGCAGGCAGGCATCGCCGAGGGCGATCAGGTCCATGACCGCGAGCTGTTCGGTCAGCACCATGCGGTCGATCCCCGCCACCGGCACGCCGCGCGCCGTGAAGGCCCTCAGCAGGTGATCCACGAACGGGCCGCGGCGGCGCACCAACACCAGCACGTCGCCAGGCCGGATGGCGCGGCCGCGCGCTTCGAGCCAGGCGTCGTCCCCAGCCTCCGCCGGCTCTTGGGTCCACGATGCGACCCGTTCTGCGATGAGCGCGGCGAGCCGCGCCGCCGGGTCGTCGGCCCCCTCGCGCACGACCGGTAATGTCCACGGCTCGATTTTCTCCTTCTCTTCGGGCACGACGGGGGGCCACAGCTCGACCCGGCCTGCAGCGCCCGCGCGATGGACCCGGTGGTGGATCGGTGTCGCCTCGGCGGTGACGCCGGCGCGCGCCGCCGGCTGGGCGAACACGGCATCAACCGCGGCAAGCACCGCGCCGGTGGAGCGGAAGGATTCGGCCAAGGGCAGCGATTCCCACGGCCGCCCGGCAGCCTTCGCCCGGCCCCGGAACTGCCGATGGGCAGCGGTGAGCGCCCGCGCATCGGCCCCCTGGAAGCTGAAGATCGACTGCTTCTCGTCGCCGACTGCGAACAGCGTGCGCGGCGCGGCGCGTGCGCTTTCGCCGGCAAAGAACTCTTCGGCCAGCGCCGCAATCACGGCCCATTGCGTCGGGCTCGTGTCCTGCGCCTCGTCGATCAGCAGGTGGTCGAGGCCGCCATCGAGCTTGTAGAGCACCCAGGGTGCAATGCCTTCGAGCGCAAGCAGGCGGCGGCTGAACGCGATCTGATCGCCATAGTCGAGCACGGCATGACGGGTCTTCTCAGCCCCGTAGAAGGAGAGATGACGGGCCGCGATCTCGATAAGAGCAGCGCTGCTCTCGGCAACGCGGGCTGCGTTCCAACGGTCTGTGACAACGCAGATCCGCGCCTGCTCCTCGCCGAGCGCCTCAGCCGCGTCGGGGTGCGCATCGCCGAGCTTCCTGGTGATGAGCCGCTGGAGAGGCGCGTCGTTCTGGCCGAAATAGGCGCGGCGATAGGCGGCGAACCCTGCCGTCCGCCCCTCATGGTGGGCGTCGAGCCATCCCGCAATCGTCTGCGCCCGCCTCTGGTCCGTCACGGTCCCCCCGGCGAGCACGCGGGCGGCGCTCGCCAGGCTGTCGCCGTCGAACGCGCCCTCGGCACACCCCTCGGCGAGAAATCCGTCCGGTGTCCCGCCCTCGGCCACGCCCAGCCGGGCCCGGAGCGCCCCGATCGCGCCTTCGATACCGCCATGACGCGCTATCAGCGCTGAGAAACGATCCCTCTCGCGGCTCACGTTTGCCAGCAAGGCACCGAAGCCCTCCTCGCCGGTAACGGCAGTCATGGTGGCAAGGGCGGAGGCGAGAGCGTCGTCAATGCCGGGCCGGGCGTTGCTCAGCAGGCGCGCGCGCGCCGCGCCAAGGAGCGCCGCACTCATGCGCTCGTCGGCGATCTCGAAATTGGGGGCGACGCCCGCTTCGAGGGGAAAACGCCGCAGCAGCGACTGGCAGAAGGCGTGGATGGTCTGGATTTTGAGCCCGTCGGGCACGTCGAGCACGGCGGCGAAGAGGCGGCGCGCGCGGTCGAGCGTGGCTTGCGCTGGTTCGGCCCCGGTCAGCACCTTGAGCGAAACGGCGAGCGCGTCGTCGTCGGCCACAGTCCAGCGCGCGAGATCGCGCGTGATCCGGAGCGCCATCTCGGCGGCGGCCGCGCGGGTGAAGGTGAGGCAGAGGATGCGCTCGGGCACCGTGCCCCCCAACAGCAGCCGCAGCACGCGGTCCGTCAGCACCTTGGTCTTGCCCGTGCCGGCCGAGGCACCGACCCAGACCGAGGCCGCCGGATCCGACGCCCTGTGCTGAGCCGGCGTCATCCTGGGTGCGTGCACAGCCATCATGGGTCTCCGCCAGGCACCGACCACTCCTTGTGCCGGGCGAGGTGGGCGTAGTCGTTCCAGGCAGGAGCCAGCGCCGGCCGGGGCACCGGGTGATAGGGTGTCCCGGAATCGTCGAAGCGAGCGACCAGCGCCCGCAGGCCGTCAGCCGCCTCGCGCGCGAGCTTATCCGCATCGCCGCCGATCGCGGTGATCTCGCCGGCGGTCTCGGCGCCGCTCAACTTCCAGTACGCGAGCGCCGCGACTTCGGCCGCGTCCACGCCTGCGAAGCCGCCCGCACCCGCAATCGCCGCCTCCAGCGAGAGCTGCGGGCACCTGCCGTCTACGACCTGGTTTCTTCTCGGAACGGCGCCGGTCTTGTAATCGATGATCTCCAGCGCGCCCGTGTCGGTCCTGTCGATGCGGTCCGCCTTCGCCGTGAGGCGGAAGGAGCCCCCGGGCGCGTCCAGGTCGAGCGCACCCTCCACCTCGGTCGCAAGCGGTTGGAATGCGGGTCTGCGCGCCCGTTCGATCTCCAGGAACCAGCGGACGATGCGCTCGAAGCGCGGCCACCAGAAGGCGAGAACGCCGGGCCGCGCGCCCGCTGCCTCGAAGTGCCCCCGGCCGAGCGCGAGCAGCTTCTCTTCGGCATCCGCAGGCAGCGCATCGGGATGAGCGCGTACGAAGGCCTCCAGAATCCGGTGGATGACGGTGCCGCGCTCCGCCGCGCTCGGGTCCGCGTCGACGGGGTCGAGGGGCCGGAGGCGGAGAATGTCCCGCGCATAGATGGAATAGGGGTCGGCGATCCAGGTCTCGATCCGTGTGACCGAGAGCCGCCTCGGCCGTGCCGCGACCGGCGGCGCGGGCGCCGGCGCAGGCCGGGAGCCGGGTGCCTCCACAGACCGGTCGAGGGCCGACCACCAGGCAAGCAGCGCCGGCTCCACGGTACGGAGCGCCGTCGGGCCGCCGGGCTCGCCCGCCAGCAGTGCATCGAGGCGCTGGAGCCAGCGCGACGGGATCGTCGGCGTCCCCTCGATGCGCCGTGCCCGGGTGAGATAGACCTCCGCTGCCCCGCAGCACTGGACGAAGTCGTGGGCCGAGAGCCCGATGCGGAACTCCGGCGGCGGCAAGCCGAAGTCCGCGCGCATGGGGCGGCTCATCCAGGGATCGCCCCGCGCCGCCGGCGGCCAAACACTCTCGTTCAACCCGCCAAGGATCATGCAATCGGCGTGCTGCAAGCGAGCCTCCAGGGGACCCCAAATTTGCAGACGGGGATGACGGCCGAAGGGCGGGCGGACCACATGGTCCTCCATCAGCGCATCGAGCAGCGCCGGATAGTGAGTGGGCGGCACGACGGGGGGCAGCGCCGACGCAGCATCCGCGAGTCCCGCGACGAAGCGCGCCGCCTGCTCGCCGGCCTCACCGGACCAGAGCCGCGCGGCCCCGTCTTCGTTGTCCGCGGCCGCGAGCCATTCCGAGAAGCCGACATGGGCCTGCACGAGCTCGCCGAGCGCGGCGCTCGACTGCGCCATAAGGGCGGCGAACGGAGCGGCGCCCTTCTCCAACCGGGCGAGCCAGCGGTCGGTGGCGGGGTCGCGCCCCTTCAGTGCCGACCGCAAGCCGCCAAACCCCGGCGCGGGCCTGGGGCCGCGCAGGATCGCCCGCTCCATGGCCCTGACGGAGCGGCGCCACGCCGCTGGCGCCATGCCGCCGGCCGCAAGCGGGTGCTTGAGAGCGGCGAGCAGGGGGACAGGCGCTGCGTCTTCGGCAACGAGCCGCGCGGTGAGCCTGAGATACGCGCCCGGCGCCGTTTCGCCGAGCGGCACACCGGCCGAATCGTCCACCGCGATCCCCCAGCGCCGGAGCTCCGCCGCGACCCGACGGGCCAGCGCGCGGTCCATCGCGACGAGCGCGGCGGTGCGGCCGGGGGTCTCCAGTGCGCGCCGCATGACGATGGCGATGACGCCCGCTTCCTCCTGCGGGCTCGCACAGTCGATGCGGTGGAAATTGCGGTGCGCCTCGGGCTCCTGCGGCGGTCGCGCGCGCCAGGCGGTGATGGTCTCCGCCGGCCGCATGGCGTCGGCGATCAATCGGGCGCGGGCACGGGTGGCGCTGGCGCCCGGCCCCTCTTCGGCCGGCCACGGCTGAACGGCCTCGCGCGCAACGCCGATATGCGCGAGCAGACCCTTCAGCGCGTATTGGGGATGGGTGGGGCCGATGGCCTCCCACGTCTCGTCGTCCGCTTGCGTGTCGAGGCCGGGGAGGACGACGGCGCCCTGCGGTAGGCGTGCGATGGCGGCCAGCAGGTCGCGGGTGGCAGGGACGCTCCCGGTCGAGCCTGCGCCGATCACCGGATAGGCCGGCGGCCCCGCCTCCCAGCGCTTCGCGATATCTTCCAGCAGGGCGTTGCGGCGTGCGGCCGGATCCATCTGGCCCCGCTCCGCCAGGATCGCAGGCCAACGGTCGGTGATGAGCGAGAGGAAGCGCAGCACCTGCTGCCAATGGGCCGCGTATTCCTCCGGCGCGAGCGTGGCCAGTCCCTGCGGGTCGATCCGGGCGATCTGAATCTCGTCCAGCAGACTGGCAAGCGCCTGAGCAAGCCGCGCGGCCTGATCCACGGTCCCCGCCCCGGTCAGCGCCGCGCCGCCGGGGGTCTCGCCGAGCCTCTGGATAAGTTGAGATAACAGCAGGCGACGCTCGAGCGGCGAGACGGCGTCGGGCAGCGTCTCGTCGGCCTCGTCGCCGATGCTCATCTCGTCCTCGTCGATGTCGCCGAGGGGCCGGATGCGCGGCAGCAGCAGCGCCAGCCCCGGTGCTGCGCGGAGGAAGGCGAGGCCAAGCGCACGGCAGGACCGGCGCGTCGGCAGCAGGATCGTGAGCCGGCTCAGCGCCAGCGGATCGCCGGGGTCGAGCGGCACGGTCCGGCCCGACAGGATGCCACCCGCGAGCGCGTCGACGAACGGCTCATGGGGCGGCACCGTGTAGACGGTGGGCCGCACGTCCCCCCCCGTTCGCCCGCTCATCCGTCCCCTTCCCGCCCGCCGCCGAGATGGCGCTCGGCTTGTGCCAGCCCTTCCGGCGAGCCCGCGTGGAGCATGTGGCCGCGATGGACGAGCCCGAACAGGCGACCCGCGAGGATCGCCTCGTCGTAGTGGCGGTTGAGCGAATAGGCGCCGGCAGGCCCGCCGACAAAGAGCCGGGGGTGGAGGAGCTGTACGCCGGTGAACATGTTGGGCGCGGTTGCCGCTGCCCCGCGCCGGCTGAGGCGCCCGTCGCGATCGCGGAAGAAGTCACCCGCGCCCCCGCACCCGAGCGCGCGCGCCAGGGGGCAGAGGAGGAGCAGCGCATCCATCGCTTCTCCGTCCCACGCCTCGGCAAGACGCGCCAGCGCCGGCGCGCCGCGGTCTGCGATGACGGCATCGCTGTTCAGAACATAGAAGGCGTCGTCGCCGAGCCATCCGAGCGCCCGGCGGACGCCGCCGCCGGTCTCCAGCCGATCCTCTTCGTGCGAAATGCGGATGCGGGCCGCGCCGGGCCGCGCGGCATAGTCGGCAAGATATAATTCGATCTGTGCCGCCAGGTAGTGGGTGTTGACGACGATCTCGTCTACGCCGGCCCGTTCGAGGCTTTCGAGGGCGTAGGCGATGAGCGGCTTGCCGGCAAGCGCCACCAGCGGTTTGGGGATCGTCTCGCTCACCGCGCGCATGCGCGTGCCCAGGCCCGCAGCAAGCACCATTCCGTGCTTCGGCCGGGCGCTCACGGCGTGAGGTTCTCCGCGCACTTGGGGCACCAGCGGTCGAACCAGGCCCGCACGGGGGCGAGCGAGGCATGGGCGAGATTGCGGCCGAGGTGCCCCCAGACGCGTGGCAGATGGGCGAGGTAGGCGGGCTTGCCATCCCGCCGCGCGAGGCGGTCGAAGACGCCGATGATCCGCACCGCGCGCTGCGCACCGAGAATGGCGTAGGCCGCGCGGAACGCTGCCTCGTCGAGGCCGGGCCAAGCACGCAGGTAGCGCACCACCATCGCAGCCTCCAACCCGGTGCCGAGCTCGCGCCGCGCGTCCTGAAGCAGCGAGACGAGGTCGTAGGAGATGGGGCCCGACCGCGCGTCCTGAAAGTCCAGCAGGCCGACCCGGCCCAGCCCACACCCGTCGCCCCCGCCGCTCCCGTCGCCGCGCGCGGGCAGCCACATCAGGTTGCCGGCGTGAAAATCCCGCAGGCAGAGCGCCTGCGGCCCCGCCGCCGCCTCTTCGAGCGGCCCGCACCATGCCGCCTCGAATTCCGCCGCCATGGGTGCGCTTGCCGCCTCATCGGCGATGCTCTCCAGGAAGAGCCTCGCGTCATCGAGCATCCAGCCTGCATCATAACGGGGCAGGTCGGATGGCACCGGTTGCCGGTGAAGGTCGACCAGAAAATCTGTTGCCGCTTCGTAGAGCGTGCGTTCGAGGGACGCAGGCGCCGGGCTGGCGAGCAGAGCGGAAAAGCTGTCGTCGCCAAAATCCTCGAGCAGGGCGAACCCCCGGACCTCATCGGCCGCGAGCACGTCGGGGGCGCTGTAGCCCATGCCGCGCAGCAGGCGCGCGATCCGCACGAAGGCGCCGACGGAGTGCCCCGGCGGCGGGTCGTCCATAAGCACGGCCGTCGCATCGCCCTGCGTGAGTCGCGTGTAGCGCCGTGCCGAGGCATCGCCCGCGAGCGGTGCCTCTGTCGTACTGCCCCAGCTTGCATTCGTCACAAAGGCACGGCGCTGCCGCTCGCGCTCGCGATCCAGATCGCTCACGCGTCCTGCTCCAGCTCTCGGGCGAGCGCGCCTGCAAGCGTACGAGCGCGGCGGCCATGAGGCGTGATCGTGACGAGCCGTGCCTCTTCCCCCTCGCCTGGCGCGAGGTGCACCTGAAGCCAGTCGCTGGGCATGATGGCGCCCAGCTTTTCCGGCCATTCGATCAGCGAGATCGCGCCCGAGAACGCGTCCTCGATGCCAAGCTCGTAGGCGTCTTCGGCCTCGCCCAGTCGGTAGAGGTCGAAATGCCAGATCGCGCCCGCCGTGTGCTCGTAGAGCTGTACCAGCGTGAAGGTGGGGCTTGGCACCTCTTCCGCAACCCGGCCGAGCCGCGTGCGGATGAAGGCCCGCGCGAACGCGGTCTTGCCGCTACCAAGCGACCCAGAGAGCCCGATCACGTCGCCGGGGGATACGTGCGGGGCGAGGCGCTGCCCCAGCCGCTCGGTATCCGCGAGGGTCTCGACGCGCACGGTGAGCGGCTCGGGCGGCGTGGCGCTCGGCGCCCTATCGTCAGTATCGGTAATGATCGGGCTTGAACGGCCCCTCGCGCGACACGCCGATATAGGAGGCCTGCGCGTCCGAGAGTTCGGTGAGCTTCGCGCCCAGCTTGCCGAGATGCAGCGCCGCGACCTTCTCGTCGAGGTGCTTCGGCAGGGTGTAGACGCGGTGCTCGTAGTTTGCGTGGTTCTGCCAGAGCTCGATTTGCGCCAGCACCTGGTTGGAGAACGAAGAGCTCATCACGAAGGAAGGGTGCCCGGTGGCGCAGCCGAGATTCACCAGGCGGCCCTTGGCGAGCACGATCAGGCGCTTGCCGTCGGGGAACTCGACCTCGTCCACCTGCGGCTTGACCTCGTGCCAGGGGAAGTTGGTCAGGGCGTCGATCTGGATCTCGGAGTCGAAATGGCCGATGTTGCAGACGATGGTGCGGTCCTTCATCTGGCGCATGTGGTCGATGGTGATGACATCGACATTGCCGGTGGCCGTGACGAAGACATCCGCCACACCGGCCATGTCGTCCATGGTCGAGACCTCGTAGCCCTCCATCGCCGCCTGCAGCGCGCAGATCGGATCGATCTCGGTTACCACGACACGCGCGCCCTGCCCGCGCAGCGACACCGCGCAGCCCTTGCCCACATCGCCATAGCCGTTCACCACTGCGATCTTGCCGGCGATCATCACGTCGGTGGCCCGCTTGATGCCGTCCACCAGGCTCTCGCGGCAGCCGTAGAGGTTGTCGAACTTCGACTTCGTCACCGAATCGTTCACGTTGATGGCGGGCGCGCCGAGGGTGCCGCGCTGCTCCATCTCGTAGAGCCGGAGCACGCCGGTCGTGGTCTCCTCCGAGATGCCGTTGATGCCCGCCATGAGCGACGGGTGCTCGTCGTGCATGATCTTGGTGAGGTCGCCCCCGTCATCCAGGATCATGTTGGGGCGCCAGCCGTTGGGGCCCTCGATGGTCCGGCCGACACACCAGTCGTATTCCTCCTCGGTCTCGCCCTTCCAGGCGAAGACGGGGACGCCGGCTTCGGCCATCGCGGCAGCGGCGTGGTCCTGGGTCGAGAAGATGTTGCAGGAGCTCCAGCGCACCTCCGCCCCCAGTGCCCGCAGGGTCTCGATCAGGACGGCGGTCTGGATGGTCATATGCAGGCAGCCGGCGATGCGCGCGCCCGCCAGCACCTGGGACTGGCCGAACTCCGCGCGGAGCGCCATAAGCCCCGGCATCTCGGTCTCGGCGATGGCAATTTCCTTGCGGCCCCAATCGGCGAGCGAGAGGTCCTTCACCTTGTAATCGGCACCGTCTTTCATCGCGCTATTCCTTGAGTACCCATATGCTTCGGCGCGCGACGTCTTCTCCGCTGCCGGCGCGGCTTTTAGCATCGCCGCCGGGGCCTCACAACAGGTGTCGCCCGGAACGGGCCCGGAATCAGAAGTCGCCCGGAACGGGCGCGGAATCAGAAGTAGCCCGCCGCCAAGCGGGTCCTCACTCTCCGTCGGGAAAGTCGTCGATCAGCCGCGCGATGCGGGCCGCCTCGGATTGACTCAACAGCTCCTCCGCGTGACGCGCCGCGGCAGAGGCGTCGAGCGCGAGGATCCGCTGCTTCACGCGCGGGACATTCGGCGGCGCCATGGAGAGATCGCGCAAGCCGAAACCCAGCAGCATCGCGGTAAAGCGCGGATTGCCCGCGATCTCGCCGCAGAGATTGACCGGGATGCCGGCACGCCGGGCCGCGTCGGTGGCGAATCGGATAAGCCGGAGAACGGCGGGGTGGAGGGGATCGTAGAGGTGGGCGACCTGCTCGTCGCCACGATCGATCGCGAGCGTGTACATGGTGAGGTCGTTGGTGCCGAGGGAGAAGAAATCGCAGGCATCGGCCAGCGCATCCGCCGCCAGCGCCGCGCCCGGCGTTTCGATCATGACACCGAGCGGCGGCGCATCGGCGATCGGCACCCGCGCGCGGGTCAGCCTGCGGATCATCTTGTCCACGGCCTTCCGCACGTGCCTGATCTCCTCGACCGAGGTGATCATCGGGACCAGGATTCGCACCGGCCCGTGGGCGCCGGCGCGGAGAATCGCCGCGATCTGTGCCTCAAGCAGCGCCGGGATCTTGAGCGAAAGGCGCACAGCGCGGAGCCCGAGCGCCGGATTGACGCTCGGCGAGATGTGCTCGCCGAGGGAGTAGGCGAGCTTGTCCGAGCCGACATCGAGAGTCCGCACCGTCACCGGCGCCCCGTTCATGCCGCCGACGATTTCCTTGAGCGAGACATATTGTTCGTCCTCGCTCGGCGGCTCGTCGCGGTTCATGTACATGAACTCGCTGCGCAGGAGGCCGATGCCCTCGGCACCGACCTCCTGCGCCTGCGGCATCTCGTTGGGCAGCTCGATATTGCATTGCAGGGTCACGCGCTCGCCATCGCGCGAGACCGCGGGGACCTGGCGCAGCCGGGCGAGTTGGCGCTTGCGCCGCTCAAGCGCCCGGCGGCGGCGCTCGAGGCGCGCGATCGTCGCCTCGCCGGGGTTGATCACGAGCCCGCCGCGCACGCCGTCCACCGCCACGATGTCACCCGAACGCACGGCGCCTGCCAGGCCCGACACGCCGAGCACCGCCGGCAGTCCGAGCGAGCGCGCCATGATCGCGGTATGCCCCTCGGCCCCGCCGAGCGCCGCAGCGAAGCCGCCGATGCGTGCCGGGTCCATGAGCGCCGTATCGGCCGGCGTGATCTCCTCGGCGATGATGATGGTTCCGGAGGGCACGCTGGAGAACGCCTGATAGCCGGCACGGGTCAGGTTGCGGACGAGGCGCCCGCTCGCCTCGCGCACATCGTCGATCTTGCCGGCGAGATAGGAATCCTCCATCCCGGCGAAGGCCTGGGCGATCTCCGAAAGCTGCATCTGGATTGCCGCCTCGGCGTTGATGCGTGCATCCCGGATACGGGCCTCGACGCCGCGCACGAGCCGGGAGCCCGAAAGCATCAGCAGGTGCGCATCGAGCAGGTAGCGCAGCTGGCCCGCAACCTCCTCGGGCAGTGCCTCGGCTTTGGCCTGCAGGCTGTGGATCTGCGACACGGAAAGGGAGACGGCCTCGCCGAAGCGCGCGATTTCGGCCTCGATCGCGTCATCTTCGATGCGGTATTCGGGCACGTCGATGAGGCCGCGCTCGACCACGTGCGCAGGCCCCACCGCGATGCCGGCGGAGACGCCGAGGCCGGTAAAGTGCTGCTCCGGCCGCTCGGGCGGCCTATCGGCCGCAGGCCTCTCGGCAGCCTTTGTCTCAGTCTTCATCGAAGCCGCCATCGACCAGCCTGGCGAGCGCCGCCAGCGCGGCGGTGGCCTCCCGTCCCGCGGTCTCGATCCGGATTTCGGTGCCGGGCCCCGCCGCCAGCATCATCAGCCCCAGGATCGAGAGGCCGGAAACCCGCGTACCGTTGCAGGAGACCGCGACATCGGCGTCGAACTGCGATGCGGTCTTGACGAACTTCGCCGCCGCCCGCGCGTGAAGGCCGCGCCGGTTGCCGATCAGGCATGTACGCTGGTGGCTCCCTTCGCCGGGCTCGACCGCCTCGCTCATGTCTTGCTGCCCTCCAGCAGCCGTCCGGCGACGTGAATATAGGTGCGACCGGCCTCCTGCGCGGCGGCCACGGCGCTCCGCAGATCGCTGCTCGAGCGCACACTCGCGAGCTTGATCAGCATCGGCAGGTTCACGCCGGCGATGACCTCGACATTTGCGCTCTCCATGACCGAGATCGCGAGGTTCGACGGGGTGCCGCCGAACATGTCGGTGAGCACGATCACGCCGTCGCCTTCGTCGGTGGCGGCGATCGCGTCGAGAATCTCCTGGCGGCGCTTCTCCATGTCGTCGTCGGGGCCGATGCAGATGGCGCACGTGCGGGCCTGCGGCCCGACGACATGCTCGGTCGCCGCGACGAATTCCTCGGCGAGGCGACCGTGAGTAACCAGAACGAGCCCGATCATTAGCTTATCCGGCCGCCCGCCGCTCCGGCGCGGCGTCCTCGGTTTCGAGATCGCGGTGGCGCACCGTGACCTGCCAGTTGCCGCCCCCGAGCGCCTCGGCCAGGTGCTCCGCCACGGCGACGGAGCGGTGGCGCCCGCCGGTGCACCCGAGCGCGATGGTGAGGTAGGACCTGCCGTCCCGCTCGAAGGCCGGCAGCAGGGGGCTGAGCATCGAGACCATGCCCTCGAAGAAGGGGCCGTAGGCCGGGTCGTCCCGCACGTAGCGCGCGACTTCAGGCTCGCGCCCGGTGAGCGGCCGGAGCGCCGGCACGTGGTGGGGATTGGAGAGAAAGCGGACGTCGAACACGAAATCAGCCTCCGAGGGCACACCATGGCGGTAGGCGAAGGAGAGCACGAAGATCACCGGCGCGTGCGCGGCCTCTGGCTGAAAGCGCGCCGCGACGACACTGCGCAGATCGCGGACGGAGAGCCGACTGGTGTCGAGTGTGAGGTCCGCCCGCTCGCGGAGCCAGCCGAGCAACGCGCGCTCGCGCCGAATTCCTTCCTCGACCGACTGGTCGTGAGCAAGGGGGTGCGGGCGGCGGGTTTCGCTGAAACGCCGGCGCAGCACCTCCGTCTCGCAATCGAGAAACAGCAGGGCGATGTCGCCAGGCCCCTCGGCGCCGAGCAGCGGCCCGAGATAACGTTCGATGTCACCGGGGTCGAACCCCCTGGTGCGCGAATCGATTCCGAGCGCGAGCGCGCCCTGCCGGCTGCCGTCGTCACGCTCTCGCACGAGATCCGAAAGCAGCGAGAGAGGGAGGTTGTCGATCGCCTCGTAGCCGAGGTCTTCCAGGATCTTGAGTGCGGTCGACTTGCCGGCGCCGGACATTCCCGTCACCAGAACAAGGGCGCGATTGCCGGAGGGATCGGTAGCCATCATCCGGCCGAACGCGCCGCCTGCGTGCCCTGCTCGACGGCGGCGAGCGCAAGCCTCACCTTTGCCGGCGTCGACGCCTCGAACGGGGCAAGCGCCACGCGCCGCACCCGATGGCCAGCAAGAGTAACGATTGCGGCCTCCGGCATACGCTCGATCGCGTGCGCCGCCGCGAGATCGACCGCGAGACGGACCGGGCATTGGGGCATGAACTCCATCGAGACGATCCCGATCCCGCGCACTTCGAGCAGCCCGGCGATACGTGCCGGCGGCGCAGCGAGCAACGCCCCGCCGCTGCTCGTCAGCGCCACCTGGTCGTCCGCGACGAGCTGGGCCCCGCCCTCGATCAGGCGAAGCGCGAGATCGGACTTGCCGGCACCCGGGGCGCCGCGCAGCAGCACGCCCCTGCCCTCCAGGGCGACGCAGCTCGCATGGACGAGAACCATGGGGCGACCGTGCGGCGCTCCAGGGCCGCTGTCAATCGGCCGCCGACCACGCCGCAGGCGGGAGATGCTCACGTCCGGGCGGCGCCCGCCGCACCGGTGAGAATAGCATAGAGCGCCTCTGCGCTGTCTGCCCCGCGCAGGCGCGCGCAGACACGCTCGTCCCGCAGCAGGCGCGAGACCAGCGCCAGCGCCTTCAGATGATCCGACCCTGCGGAATCCGGCGCGAGAAGCAGGAATATGAGATCGACCGGTCGCCCGTCGACCGCATCGAACTCGATGGGCTCCCGCAGGCGGGAGAACACCGCCGAGGGCTTTGAAAGCCCCGCAAGCTTGGCATGCGGGATCGCGACGCCGGCACCGACTCCGGTGGATCCCAGGCGCTCGCGCGCGAGCAACAGGTCGAGAACTGTGCGCTCCTTCTGCGCCGTCTGCGCTGCGGCGATGGCCGAAAGCTCCTGGAGGGCCTGCTTCTTGCTGCCCGCCTTCAGGCCATCCGAGACACCGCTCAATGACAAGAGATCCGCGATCTCCATTGCCTGATCGCTCTGTTGTTTGCCGTTGAAGGCAGCGCTTGCTGGCGGCGGCCGGCACCCGGCCGCGACGCCGCTCAGTCGGCCGGCTGCGGGAAAGGCTCGGCTTCGTCGACGGCTTTCGCGCCGCGCGGGCTCTTGTGATGGTCACGCAGCTTCCGCTTATGCCGGCGCATACGCTTCTCCAGCCGCTCGGCCGCGATGCTGAAGCTTGCCGTCATGTCGGCCGCCGCCGCATGGCTCTGGAACCTGATGCCGTGGCCGACATGGATCATGAGGTCGGTCTCGATCATCTGCGCCACCTTGGCGAACACGGCCTGCGCGTCGATAGCGGTGGAAAAGAATTTTCCAGCCGACGTTTCGAGGCGCTGCGACACCTGATCGCGAAAACTCTCGTTGACGCTGACGTGCCGGCCCGTGATGGCGATCTGCATGCCTACCCCCGCGGTTTCGCTTCAGGGGGATTATAGGCGAGATGGGCCGTGGGCGGGAAGCGCGGCCGGCAACCCCGCTGTGCCCGGCAGGACGCCGGTGCCGCCGGGAAGAATTGAACTTCCGACCCCTCCCTTACCAAGGGAGTGCTCTACCCCTGAGCTACGGCGGCGCGGGCGCGACATTGCCACAGCCCAGGCCGACCGGCAACGGCGCGCTGAGGCAAAGCAATTTCACGTGAATGGGGCCTTGACCGACGGCGTGCAGCGACTATATTGCACTGCAACATGATGCTGCACTGCAATATAGTCGCTGCACGCCGCTGCGCGTCGCAGGGCGGTGCGCATCGCCGGGAACAACCGCCTATCGATGAGGTGAAAGCGATGACGACCAAGACCGAGACCACGAGCAAGGCCGGCGCGACCGGCCCGAAGGCACCCTGGAACGGCGCTCTGCCGTTCGAGACCATCGCCGAGGAGAGCCGCGCGAGCTTCGTCAGCGTCGTCGAGGCCTCGACCATCGCGGCGAAGGGCTACGGCGCGATCGGCAGCGCCTGGTTCGACTTCGCCAAGGAAGCGATGGCGGCACAGGCCGGCGCAGCCGAGGCACTGATGGGTGCGCGCAGCTGGGCGGAGCTCACCGACGCCCAGACCGTGCAGGCCAAGAGCGCTTTCGAGCGCACGATGGCTGCGGGGAACCGCATCGCAGACATGACGGTCAAGACCGCCGGCGATTCGATGGAGCCGATCCGCGCGCGCGCCGAGAACGTGGTCGAGCGCTACGGCAAGTCCGCCGCCTAGCGGCATCTGCCATCCCGCTACACAGGGCCCGGAGCCGGACGGTTCCGGGCCCTTCTCTTATAGCCCCGGTGCGGGGTTGATGAGGGCACCGCCGGGTCCCGCCGCGTCGATGACGCAGCGCTCGCCCGCGACCGAGACCCGGCCTGCGGCGATGAGGCGCACGGCGAGCGGCAGGCAGCGATGTTCCTCGCACAACACGCGGGCCGCCAGGCTCTCCGCCGTGTCGTCCGGCAGAACGGGCACCGCCGCCTGAACGATGATCGGCCCGCTGTCCACCGCAGGCCGCACGTAGTGAACCGTGCAGCCGGCGATGCGTACGCCGGCCTCGATGGCCCTGGCATGCGTATCCAGCCCCTTGAACGCCGGCAGCAGCGAGGGATGGATGTTGATCAGCCGATCGCGCCAACGGTCGACGAATTCCGCCGTGAGCACGCGCATGAAGCCGGCGAGGCAGACCAACTCGACGCCGCTTGCTTCCAGCGCATTACTCAGCTCTTGCTCGAAGGCAGCGCGCGTGTCATGCGCCCGGTGGTCGATGACCCGATGGAGCCGGCCGGCCCGCGCGGCCCGCGTGAGGCCGAAGGCGTCGGCCCGGTTGGAGAGCACCAGCGCGATCTCGCTCCCGGAATCGGCACGGGCGCAATCGTCGATAAGGGCTTGGAGATTGGTCCCGCTGCCCGAGATCAGGACGCCCACTCTCAGCCGCGCCATATCGTCCCCTACCGTCCCGCGGCCGCAGTCCTGCGACTGCCGCCCGTCGCCTTGCTTCAGACCCCATGATACCCTGACGGACAGGTCCATGGCTGCCGCCGGCCGCAGCCCGCCCGACCGGATGACAGGGTCTGAATGATGGGTGGATCGGCTCGTCTCGCCACCGCCGCGCGGTGTGTTGCCCGCGCCCTCGCGCTGTCATTGTTGCTCGCCTGTGGCACGGCGCGCGGCGAGGCGGTGTTCACGGTCGCCCATGTTCCGATCGATGCCGAGGCTGCGTCGTCGGCAGAGGCGCGGGAGCTCGCCATCGCGGCCGGTCAGCGCGACGCACTTGAGATCCTGCTGCGCCGCCTCACGGTCGAGGGTGCGTCCCTGCCGGCGCCGTCCGAGGACTCCGTCGCGGCGATGGTCGCGGGTTTCGAAATCGACCGTGAGCTGGTCTCGACCACCCGCTATCGCGCGTCGCTGACGGTGGATTTCGACCCCGCCGAGGTGCGCCGCCTGCTGCGGGAGAGCGGCGTCGCCTATGCCGAGACCGTGAGCAAGCCGGTGCTGGTCGTGGCGGTTCAGCGCGACCCCGGCGGCATCTTTCTGTGGGAGGACGGCAATCGCTGGCGCCGGGCGTGGGAGGAGCGCCCGCCCCACGGCGGCCTGGTGCCGATCCTCTTGCCGCTCGGCGACATCATCGATCTCGGCGCGGTGGCCGCGAAACGGGCACTGGCTTCCGATGCGGAGGCGTTGGGCGCGCTCGGGCGGCTCTACGGCACGAGCGAGGTCGCGGTCGCGGTCGCCGGCCTCTCGGGCTCCTCTGCCGTCGCGAAGCCTTCCGCGCCAGCTGAGGCCGACACGGCGGGCGCAGACGGCGAGGCATCGGCCGCCGGCCGGGCACTTACGCTCTCGCTGCGCCGGATCGCTGCCGGAGACGAACATGCCGTCGCGCAAACACTGATCGGCCGCACAGGCGAGAGCGAACGGGCGCTGCTGGAGCGCGGCACCGACAGGGTCGTCGCCCTGCTTGAGGATGCCTGGAAGGCTGCCAACCTGATCCGCTACGACGAGGACCATATGCTTCGGGCGACCGTTCCGATCGCGAGCCTCGACGAATGGGTGTCCATCCAGCGGCGCCTCGCGGCGCTCGCCATGGTTGCCGCGGTCGACATCGACTCCCTCTCCCTGCGCGAGGGGCGGCTCACGCTCCGCTATCACGGCACGGCGGACCAGCTGCGCCTCGCCCTCGACCAGAGCGATCTGGCTCTCGAGCCTAGGGCGGATGAATGGGTGCTGGGTCCCCGCGCCGAGAAGCCTGAGCCGCAAGCGCCCGACGCGCCTGCGCCAGGTGAGGCGGAGTAGGGTGCCGGCAATGGCCGATGCTAATCTCGGGCGGCAGCGCACCTTCGACTGGGGCGTCCGCCCGGCGCTCGGGCGCGAGGATTTCCTCGTCGCGCCCTGCAACGAGGCGGCGGTCGCCTGGCTCGACCGCTGGCCGGGCTGGCCGGGGCCTGCGCTCGTGATCCACGGCCCGCCGGGTTCGGGCAAGAGCCATCTGGCTGAGGTGTGGCGGCGTCGCAGCGGCGCCGAGGTGGTCGATGCGGCGTCCCTCGCCCACGCCGCGCCCGGCGGCGGGCAAGCAGCCGCGGCGCTGGTCTTAGACGGGCTGGGCGGGCCGGTCGACGAGCGCGCCCTCCTGCACACGTACAACAGCGTCGCTGAGCGGGGCGGCCATCTGCTGCTCACCGCCTTGACCCCGCCGGCGCGCTGGCCGCTCGCGCTCCCCGATCTCGTCTCCAGGCTTCGAGTCGCGCCGTCGGTGGCGCTCGGCCTGCCGGACGATGCGCTGCTCGCCGCCCTCATGCTCAAGCTGTTCGCGGATAGGCAGATCGCGGTGGCGCCCGAGGTGCCGGCCTATGTCGTGCCGCGCATCGAGCGGACCTTCGAGGCCGCAGCCAGCCTCGTGGAACGCCTGGACCGCGCGGCGCTCGCCGAGGGAAGGCCGGTTACCGTGCCGCTCGTACGCGCGGTGCTCGCCCTCGGCGAGAGTGGGTACGACACGCCGCCGGAGTCCTGATCCGCAGGGCGCGCGGCCCGTCGCGCTTTTGTCTGGCCGCGACAATAGCCGTATTGTAGACAATCGCGAATCAAACCGAGAGAGGGGGCGCGGGAGCAGCCGAATGGCCAAGGCCAAGCGGGCCGCCGAGGCGGAGAGCTTCGCGCCGGCCGACAAGTTCATCAATCGCGAGCTGAGCTGGCTCGCCTTCAACGCGCGGGTGATGGAGGAGGCCGAGAACCTCAACCACCCGCCGCTGGAGCGCCTGCGCTTTCTCTCGATCTCGGCATCGAACCTCGACGAGTTCTACATGGTCCGCGTCGCCGGCCTGCATGGTCAGGTCGAGGCGGGCATCGTCGAATTCTCGCAGGATGGCCTGAGCCCCGCAGCGCAGATTCGCGCCGTCAACGAGCGCGCCAACGGGCTCATGGTGCAGCAGCAGGAGCGTTGGATTGGGCTGGTCGCCGAGCTCGCCGACGCGGGCATTGCCATCGTGTCTCCCGAGCGGCTCCACGATGACGAGCGGCAATGGCTCGACGGCTACTTCATCGATCGCCTCTTTCCGGTCCTGACGCCGCTTGCGATCGACCCGGCCCATCCGTTCCCGTTCATTCCCAACCTCGGTTTCAGCCTAGCGCTGGAGCTGGTCGAGCGCGGCACGCGGCGCCTGGTCCCGTCGCTTGTGCGCGTCCCCAGCCAGGTGGAACGCTTCATCCGCCTGCCCGAGGGCGAGCGGGGCGAGGTTCGCTTCATCGCGCTCGAAGACGTGGTCGAGCTCTATCTCGACCGGCTGTTCCCCGGCTTCGCACCGCGCGCGGTGGGCCTGTTCCGGATCGTCCGCGACAGCGACATCGAGCTGGAGGAAGAGGCGGAGGACCTGGTGCGCTCGTTCGAGAGCGCGCTGAAGAGGCGGCGTCGCGGCAGCGTCATCCGGCTCGAGGTGAACGCGGCGATGCCCGCCCGCATGCTGGAATTCCTGGCCGACAAGCTCGGGGTCGCGCCGCGCGATGTCGTGAAGGTCGGTGGAATTCTGGGTCTCGCGGACACGGCGATGCTCATCAAGTGCGGCAGGGCCGACCTCGAATTTACGCCCTACCGTGCGCGCTTTCCCGAGCGGATCCGGGATTTCGGCGGCGATTGCTTTGCCGCGATCAAGGCCAAGGACATCCTCGTTCATCACCCCTACGAGAGCTTCGACGTCGTCGTTCAGTTCTTGCGCCAGGCGGCGCGGGACCCGGACGTGATCGCGATCAAGCAGACGCTCTATCGCACCAGCAACGATTCGCCCATCGTCAGCACGCTGGTCGAGGCGGCGGAGGCAGGGAAGTCGGTCACCGCGCTGGTCGAGCTCAAGGCGCGGTTCGACGAGGCGGCGAACATCCGCCGGGCGCGGGACCTGGAGCGCGCCGGCGCTCAGGTGGTCTACGGCTTCATGGACCTGAAGACCCATGCCAAGGCATCCCTGGTGGCCCGCCGAGAAGCCGACGGCCTGCGCAGCTACGTGCACTACGGCACCGGCAACTATCATCCGATCACCGCGGCGATCTACACGGACCTCTCGTTCTTCACCTGCGAGCCGGCGCTCTGCCGCGATGCGGCGCTGCTCTTCAACTATCTCACGGGAGGCGCGGCGCCTGAGCGCTACGAGAAGATCGCGGTGGCACCGCTCGGCATGCGCAGCGCCATCCACGAGCTGATCGAGGCGGAGACCGCCCACGCGCTCGCCGGCCGGCCCGCGGCGATCTGGGTGAAGCTCAACTCTTTGGTGGACCCCGATGTGATCGAGGCACTTTACGCCGCCTCCGCCGCCGGGGTCTCCATCGACCTGGTGGTACGCGGCATCTGCTGCCTCAGGCCGGGTGTGCCGGGCCTCTCGGAAAACATCCGGGTGAAGAGCATCGTCGGGCGCTTCCTCGAACACTCGCGTATCATGTGCTTCGGCGCGGGCCACGGCCTGCCCTCGCCCAACGCCAAGGTGTTCATTTCTTCCGCCGACTGGATGGGGCGCAATTTCGACAGGCGGGTCGAGATCATGGTGCCGATCGAGAATCCGACGGTTCACGAGCAAATCCTCGATGAGATCATGACCGCGAACCTGAGGGACAACGAACAGAGCTGGACGCTTGATACTGATGGCGCCTTCTCCCGCCTGAGCCCGGACGGCGAGCCTTTCAACGCCCACCGCTTCTTCATGACCAACCCGTCGCTCTCCGGCCGCGGCAAGGCACGGCGAGAGCCGCTGCTCGCCGTGGCGGACTCTGGCGGCGATAACCCGCCCGACGCGTGACGCAACAGCAGGGCGCGTCCCAACTCGCGGCCGACCCGGCGACGCTCGCGGTCGAGTCCGAGCGCTTCCTGGCCAGCGCGCGCGCCGATGCGGCAGCCGACGCACCTTACGGTGTGCTCGACGTCGGCTCGAACTCGATCCGCCTCGTGGTGTTCGAGGGGCTCAACCGGGCACCGGCACCCATCTTCAACGAGCGCGAGCTGTGCGGCCTCGGCGCCACCCTTGCCGAGACCGGGGCGCTCGCGCCCGAGGCGGTGGAACCCGCGCTCGATGCGCTGCGCCGGTTCTCCGCGGCCGCAACGGCACTCGGGGTGGCCCCGCTCGACGCGGTGACGACGGCGGCGGTGCGCGAAGCGCGCGACGGCGAGCGCTTCCGCACGGCAGCGGCCCGCGAGACCGGATTCTCGCTCAGGGTCCTCTCGGGCGAGGAAGAGGCCCGCTATGCGGCTCTCGGCGTGGTCTCGGCCTTCCCGGGGGCGAGCGGGCTGATGGCGGACCTGGGCGGCGGCAGCCTGGAACTGGTGCGCCTCGAGCAGGGGCGGCTCGCCGAGCACGCGACTCTCCCGCTCGGCGTGCTCCGCCTCGGCAGCCTCAAGCCCGGGCGCCGCACCGCGCTCGCGGCGGAACGGCTGGAAACGCTGCCCTGGCTCGATCGGGTGCGGGGCGAGCCTGTCTATCTCGTCGGCGGTGCGTGGCGGGCGCTGGCCCGGCTCCACATGGCCGCTGAGCAATATCCCATCGCCGTCGTCCATCACTATCGCATGGCGGCGGCCGAGGCCCGCAGGGTCGCCGGAGAGTTCGCCGACGCCGATCCCAGTACGCTGCGGCCGGGGCCGGAAGGCATGTGGCCCAGGCGGCTTGCGACCGTGCCGAGCGGCGCTGCGGTTCTGATCGCGTTGCTGAAGATCGCCCGGCCGAGCGACGTGCTGTTCTCGGCCTTCGGTCTGCGCGAGGGGCTGCTCTTCGACAGGCTGCCGCCGGCGGTCCGTGCGCTCGATCCGCTCCACGACGCGTGCCGGGCGATCGCCCGGCGGGATGGCCGCTCTCTCGCCTATGCCGAGGCGCTCGAGTCATGGCTGGCGCGGGCGACGCTTCCGGCTTTCGATGCGCATCGGAGCATGCTTCCGGCGGCGGCCTTCCTCTCCGAGATCGCCTGGCGCCAGCATCCGGACCTCCGCGCGGCCGACGCGTTCGCGCGCATCTCCCGCGCGCCTTTCGTCGGCATCGACCATCCAGGCCGGGTGTTCCTCGCGCTTGCTGTCGCCACGCGCTACAAGTCGAGCCTGCCGGCCGAAGCGGATCGCGCCGTGCACCGGCTGCTGCCCCGGGCGGCGCAGGCCGAGGCCCGCGCGCTGGGGCTCACGCTCAGGCTTGCCGAGCGGCTCTCTTGCGGGGAGCCGGCGGTGCTCGACGGATCCGAGCTCGCGGCAGAGGACGGCCGCCTCGTGCTGAGGCTCACGGCTCGGCACCGGCCGCTCGCATCGGGCAAGGCCCAGTCGGCGGCCGAGGCGCTCGCGCGGGCGCTCGACTGCACGCTCTCTCTCGAAACGGGCGGTTAGCCCGCTTCTCTCGCCACGGTCGCGGCCCGGCTCCGCCGTCCCACTCGGACCACACTTAATTCCTATCCGGGATTTGCCGGGATTAAGTGGGATAAGTGGGATTAAGTGGGATAAGTGGGATAAGTGGGATAAGTGGGATAAGTGGGATTAAGTGGGATTAAGAGGGATTAAGAGGGATTCCGCGGGATGGTGTCGCGCGCGCCCGCGTCGCGCATGCCTGCAAGGTCACGCGCATCGGATAATTTCACGCGTGCCTGAGCCGCGCAGGCCCGAAGGGTCGTGCGCGCGGGATATGAGGTCACGCGCGCGGGATAGGATCGCGCACGCTCGCTCACTTCGCCTGCCGTGGCCGTTTCGCTCTCACCTTTCATAGCGCGATCCTGGCGCTTGAGCCGCGCGCCGTGCACGGCACCATGGTCCTGTGCGTTAAGAACGCTATCAACCGCGGTGGCCTTGCACGCGCTCTCGCGCTATGAGGGGTCCCGCGGCTGGCGCACGTGCGGGCGTGGCGGAACCGGTAGACGCGCGGGTCTCAAAAACCCGTTCCTTCGGGAGTGTGAGTTCGAGTCTCACCGCCCGCACCAGCCACCGACTATGTCGCTCACGGCAGCCGGCCTTCGGCCGGCGCCTGCGCGGGCGCGCCGCATTCGCGGCGGGCCGCGACCGCGGCCTAGGAGCCTGCGCCGTGGGAAATTGCCTACTATATGTAGTGGAATCAGATCATTCTTTACTACTACCTATGGTGTCTGAAGGTGCCCAAAAGCGTTCTGCGGCGCAGGCTCCTAGAGCGAGTCCGTCGAAGACGGACTCGCTCTAACAATCGAGGGTGCTGCTGCGCTCCCAATCCGAGATCGTGCCTGCGTACTCGTTCCACTCGCTCGTCTTGAGCTTGACGTAGCTCTTGACGAAGCCCTCGCCAAATCCCGCGCGCACGACCTTGTCCTTCTCGAAGAGCCTGAGTGCGTCGAGCAGGTTGAGCGGCAGCCTGCGGGCGCCGCGCAGCTTGTGGCCCTCGGCATAGAGGTTGAGATCGGTGCGCGCGCCGGGGTCGAGCGCGTTCTCGATGCCGTCGAGCCCGGCGACGACGACACCCGCCTGCATCAGATAGGGGTTCGCAGCGCCATCCATCAGCCTGAGCTCGAAGCGCCCCGCGTCCGGAATACGCACCATGGTCGAGCGGTTGTTGCCGCCGTAGGCCACCAGATTGGGCGACCAGGTGGCGCCGGAGAGGGTGACCGGCGCGTTGATCCGCTTGTAGCTGTTGACGGTGGGATTCCAGATCGCACAGAGCGCCGGCGCGCGGTGGATGATGCCGCCGAGGAACTGGTAGCCGAGCTGAGATATGCCGAGCTCGCCCTTCGCATCGTGGAAGAGGTTCTTCTTGCCGGAATTGTTCCAGATCGAGACATGGGCGTGGCAGCCGTTGCCGGTCAGGTTGGAGAATGGCTTCGGCATGAACGTGGCCCGGAGACCGTGCTTCTCGGCCAGCGACTTGACCATGTACTTGAAGAAGACGTGGCGGTCGGCGGTGATCAGCGCGTCGTCATAGTCCCAGTTCATCTCGAACTGGCCGTTGGCGTCCTCGTGGTCGTTCTGATAGGGGCCCCAGCCGAGGCTCAGCATGGCGTCGCAGATCTCCGAGACGACGTCGTAGCGGCGCATCAGGGCCGCCTGGTCGTAGCAGGGCTTGGCCTGGGTATCGAGCGGGTCGGAGATCGCGGTGCCGTCCGCGCTCACGAGAAAATACTCCGCCTCGACGCCGGTCTTGACCCGGTAGCCCTTCTTCTTCGCCTCGTCGAGCTTGCTCTTGAGCTTGAGGCGGGGCGTGTCCGGCATCGGCTCGCCGTTCATCCAGCAGTCGCCGGCGAGCCAGCCGACCTCCGGCTTCCACGGCAGCTGGATCAGGGTCGCGGGGTCCGGCTTGACCAGCATGTCGGGCTCGGCGGGGTTGCTGTCGAGCCAGGCAGCGAAGGCGGCGAAGCCGGCGCCGTCCTCCTGCATGCCCGCGATCGCCTCGGCTGGCACGAGCTTGGCCCGGAGCACGCCGAACAGGTCCACGAAGCTGATCAGGAAATAGCGAATCTTCTTCTGTTTCGCGGCCTGAGCCAGGTCCACGGCCATCGCTCCATACTCCCCTGTCTCGGATTCTCGCGGGCGGGCTGCTACCAGGGCAGCTCCTTGCCGTCGTACTGGAAGAAGCGGCCGGTCTGGCCCCCGCCATAGCTCGCCACCACCCGGCGAATCCCGGCGATGCTGTCCTCCTTGTTGACCGGCGCCTGGGGCCCGCCCATGTCGGTAACCACCCAGCCGGGATGGACCGCGATCGTGCGCACCCCGCGCGGCTCGAGATCGATGGAGAGCGCCTTGACCAGCAGGTTGAGCGCCGCCTTGCTCGACCGGTAGGAATACAAACCGCCGTCGGCCAGGTCGGTGATGCTGCTCATGTGGGTGGACATGAAGAAGAGCAGCTTCATCTCGCTCTGGGCGACGTGATCCACGAACGCTTCGGTGACGCGGAGCGGCGCCATGGTGTTGATCTCGTGCACCTCGGCCCAGGCCTCGTAGTCGATGGTGCCGAAGCTGGCCGGTCCCTGCTCGTCGATCGTGCACCCGAGCAGGCCCGCGTTGTTGACCAGCATGTCGATGGGCGTGCCGCGAAACGCCTCGGCAAGCGCCTCGATCTGCTCAGGCTCGCTCACGTCGAGGGTGTGCAGCGTGATCGCGCCATCCGAGCCCGCGGCAAGCGCTGCCAGCGCGTTCGCCCCGTCGGGGTTGCGGCAGCAGGCGTAGATGCGCCAGCCGTCCTCCACGAATTGGCGCACTATCTCGAGGCCGAGCCCTCTGCTCGCACCGGTGACCAGCATCGACGCCATCGTCCAGCCCTCCCTTGCACCTACGGCGGCGGCAGAATAACGGACGGGGCGGCGCCGACAAGGGCGCGTCCGTCGCCGACAACGCTCGCGGCGAAATGCCCCCACCTCTCCCTGGCCCTCTCCCGATTCGTTCATTTCCCTCAGTCGCCGGGCGCTCGCTCCGCTCGCTTGGCTACGCGCATACGCGCGCGGCGCAGTCGCGCCGTCCGGGCCTACGGCCCGGGAGCGGCGGAGGGGGAACGCAGGCGGCACCGGCTTCGTCCCCTCTCCTCCCTGGGGAGGAGAGGGTTAGGGTCAGGAGGGAGGCCTGCCCCAGCCATTGCCGGCGCAGCCCGGCCTGGCCTATGGTGCGCCCCTGCGGTCCGCCGAGAGCACCCGTAGCTCAGCTGGATAGAGCGCTGCCCTCCGAAGGCAGAGGTCACAGGTTCGAATCCTGTCGGGTGCGCCACCCCGTCCGCCACCACTCTGTGCTGACGCCGCCGTCGCGCGCCCGATGACGCTGCGGGTCTGGCCATCTTGTCGGTTGCGGAAGAGTTACGACGGGGTGATGGGCCACGATGGCGCTGGCGTAATCGGGGCGCGGCGTGACTCGACAGCACATCCCCATAATATGCGCGCCACTGGGCCGCTGTTCGCCGGACGCGCAGAGGGAGAGTGAGATGGAATTTCGGCTGACCTACGCGGGAAAGTTGCTTTCACACAAGGGAGGCCGGTCAAGACATGTGCACGACATACGACAGGAGTTCCATAAGCAACTCAAAGTCCTTTGGAACGAGCATCCAGTATTGATGCGTGGATATCCCGAAGGACCAAGCATCCCAGATCCCGAAAAATGTTGGGGGGCCACTTTTGAGCAGCACGGATTCATGTGGAAGCCGATCGCCACAGAGGACAACGGCCTAATATGCGCGCTGGACATTCTGATGCTTCGCAAGGGTCCGCCGGGGAAGGTCGGGACGGACATTGACAATCGTCTTAAGACCCTTTTCGATGCCTTACGCATGGCGAGCCCACGAGAATTGGGGAAGGAAACACCAAAGTCCGAGCAAAATCCGTTTTACATCCTCTTGCAAGATGACAGTCTGATAACCCGCGTAGCGGTTACTTCCGATATGTTGCTCGAGCCGATCGAAGGGGTAGAGCGGGAGGAGGATGCGGTACGACTTGTGATCAATGTTGCCGTCCGGCCTTACAAAGTCACGTGGGAGAGTGTGAGCTTTGTCGGCAACTAGTCTGCACGGTGCCCGAGGGCATTTGCAGACCGCCTTCAGTTGCCTAGGCCGCCGGATATCGGCAACGGACTGCAAGCCCGAAGCGCTCGCGCTGGAGTTACTGGGGAGCGGTCGTTCAGAAAGTTGATTCGGAAGAGGAGGACGTGATGAACTTGTATAAACGCTGCTGGGGACAGCGCGCCTTCGCTGTCGCTGCTTTGGCCGTGATGTTTGGGTTAACTGCCTGTGCGCGGACGGAAATAATACCAACCGCAAAAAACCAAGCTGTTGTTTCGACCAGTGCAGCTCCGATTTGTGGAACTGACGGAGCTCTGCGAGTTGCAAATCAGATGGCAGCTGTCGCAACGCTGCGGCAGGGTTATGAACGCTTTTTCCTAAGTGGTGTCGGAACGGATAGCAACGTACAAGTCTACCAAGTTCCAGGTTCGACTTCGTACACTACCGGAACTGTGAACATTGTCGGAGAAACTGCGTCCGGGAGTTTCCAAACCTACACACCACCCACCACAGTGGTGTCCGGACGCAATAGCGCACAGATGCAGGTCTTCATGGTGAATAGGGGTGATCCTGGCTATCAAAATGCTTTGGATGCGAGGCAGGTGTTGGGGCCTGACTGGCAAGAGAAAGTTGCCGACGGAATTCGCACATGTCGCTGACAGTGAGTGGTACCATAGAGTGACGCCTGACGGTCGCTTAGGGAACTTAACCGGAAGTGGAGGGCTTGAGAAGCCGCCGGCGGATGCGGCGAGGCGCGCCCTGGTGACGGAACTCGCCGACTGATCTGAAGTCTCAGGATGCGTCCCTTGCGTAGCGCGCCGCCTGCTCGATACAGGTATCGATCTGACTTGCCCGGTCAGGGACTTTGGGGCGGATCGCGTTGGCGAGGCGCGTCGCGGCATCCACATTCACGACGACGGCGCCATGGCCTTCGAGGCCGATCTTGATGCTCGGTTCCTCGAATCGGTTGGGAAGCGGTTCAAATTCGAAAGGCTTCGGATCGGGTAGACCCAGGCTCGTGAGAATAGCTGCGCGAGAGGGCATCGGATACGTTCCGTTCCTGTTGAGCGTACACCCTCCCTAAAGCCAGATATAGGAGCCCAAACACGAAGATTCAACTCGCACTCTGTCACCAAAGTTCGTATCCAATTGCGCGCCACCCCAACACGTCATGGCCGGGCTTGTCCCGGCCATCCACGCGTTTACACACGCTCCGACGGACCCGGCTGAGAAAGATGGATGCCCGGAACGAGTCCGGGCATGACGGCGAGTGGAAGAAGCCTCTACGTCATCTGTCCGATCTCGTCGAGCCGTTCCTGCCGGGCGAGCCGGCTGATGCTGGCGAGCGGGAGGCTCGTGAAGATCGAGATGCGGGCATAGAGCATGCGGTGGGTCTCGGAGAACGCGTAGCGGATCTCCGCATCCGTGCCGGTCGCCGCGGCGGGGTCGGGCACGCCCCAGTGGGCGCTCATGGGCTGGCCCGGCCAGGTGGGGCAGACCTCGGCGGCGGCGTTGTCGCAGACCGTGAACACGAAAATCCATGTGCGGCGCATCCGCGCCCCCGAGGTGGCATTCCGGGCGCGCCTGCGTTAGCTTGGTGCCGTCACGCAGCGTGGGAAGCCGGTGACGCCCGCATCTGGGAGAGGAGCGGGCCAGTCCGGCGCTGCCCCCGCAACTGTGAGCGGCGAGACGGACCCGGGCGCCAAGCGCGCAGGCCACTGATCCTTCGGATTCGGGAAGGCCGGGCCCCGTCGATGACCCCGAGCCAGGAGACCGGCTGCGCGGCAGGGCTGCAACGTCCTCGGAGGGAGGATCATGGCGGGTCTCGACCAGGCGCCGGCTCCGGCGCGCATCACCCTCGTTCTCGGCGGCGCCCGCTCGGGCAAGAGCACCCATGCGGAGGCGCTGCTCGACGACCATGCGGGCCCCCGGCTCTACATCGCCACGGCGCAGGCGCGCGACGCCGAGATGGCGGCCCGCATCGCAGCGCACCGCGCCCGCCGGGGGCCGGGGTGGCGCACGGTCGAGGCGCCGCTCGCGCTCGCCGAGACCCTCGAAGCCGAGGGCCGCGCCGGCAGCGCGCTACTGGTCGATTGCCTCACCCTCTGGCTCAGCAACCTGATGGAGGCGGGCCGCGATATCGCCGCCGAGATCGAGCGCCTCGTCGCCTGCCTCGGCCGGCTGGAGGGGCGCACGGTGCTGGTCTCGAACGAGGTCGGCCTCGGCATCGTGCCGGAGAACGCGACCGCCCGCGCCTTTCGCGACCATGCCGGGCGGCTCAACCAGGCCGTGGCCCAGGCCGCCGAGCGGGTGGTTTTCGTCGCCGCCGGCCTGCCGCTGACGCTGAAGCCGTGAGCGCGTCGTGAGCGAGCCCCGCATCGCCTCGCTGGTGCCGAGCGCGACCGAGATCGTCGCGGCCTTGGGCCTTGCCGGCAGCATCGTCGCCCGCAGCCACGAATGCGACTGGCCGCCTGAGGTCGCGCGGGCGCCGGCCTGCACCCGCGCCAGGATTGACGTGACCCTTCCAAGCGGTGCGATCAACGAGGAGGTGGGCCGGCTTCTCGCGGCGGCGCTCAGCCTCTACGACCTCGATACCGATATCCTGCGCGCCGCGCGGCCGAGCCACATCGTGACCCAGGACCAGTGCGATGTGTGCGCGGTGGGCCTGAATGAGGTCGAGGCTGCGGCGGCAGAGTTTCTGGAGGCGCCGGTCGAGATCGTCTCGCTCGCGCCGATGCGCTTGGGCGACGTGTGGGACGATGTCGCGCGCGTGGGCGCGGCACTCGGCGTCGATGCCGTGCCGGTCTGCGACGGATTGCGGACGCGGGTGGACGCAATCGCCAAGCGCGCCAAGGCCCTTGCGCCCAAGCGCGTCCTCACCGTCGAGTGGAGCGACCCACCCATGACCGCCGGCAACTGGGTGCCGGAACTGGTGACCCTCGCGGGCGGGATCGACACCCTGGGCGCCGACGGCAGCCACTCGCCAAGGATTAGCATCGAGGCGGTGCGCGCCGCCGATCCCGACGCGATCGTGCTCATGCCCTGCGGCTACGACCTGCCGCGCACCATCGAAGACGGCCGCGCGCTGGTCGCCGATCCGGCCTGGAGCGAGCTCCGTGCCGTGCGGGCCGGTGCGGTCTATGCCACCGACGGCAATGCCTATTTCAATCGGCCGGGGCCGCGGCTCGTGGAGTCCCTGGAGATCCTGGCCGAAATCCTCCATCCGGCGCACTTCGGCTTCGGCCACGAAGGCACCGGGTGGAACCGCCTGACAGTGTGAGGTGCGATGCAGGACCAAAAAATTCCCACGACCGTGATCACCGGCTTCCTCGGCGCCGGCAAGACCAGCCTCATCCGCCACGCGCTGAGCGAAGCCAACGGGCGGCGCATCGCGCTCATCATCAACGAGTTCGGCGACCTCGGTATCGACCAGGAGGTGCTGCAGGGATGCGGCGATACGGCCTGCGACGAGGCCGATATCGTCGAGCTCGCCAACGGCTGCATCTGCTGCACCGTCGCCGACGACTTCGTGCCGGCGATCGAGGCGCTGCTCGCCCGCGACCCCGCGCCCGAGCACATCCTGATCGAGACCTCGGGCCTTGCGCTCCCCAAACCCCTGGTCGCCGCCTTCAACTGGCCCGAGATCCGCACCCGGCTCACCGTCGACGGCGTGGTCGCGGTGGTGGACGGCCCGGCGCTGGCGGAGGGCCGCTTCGCCGACGACGAAGACGCCCTCCAGGCCCAGCGCGAGGCGGACGACGCCCTCGATCACGAGTCGCCACTGGCCGAGGTTTTCGAGGACCAGATCGGCTGCGCCGACATGGTGATCCTCAACAAGTCCGACCTGCTGGCTGCCGGCGGCGCCGAGGAAGGCGAGGCGCTTATGCTGCCGTACTTGAAGCCGGGTGCCCGCATCGTCAAGGCGGCGCACGGGCGCGTGCCGCCCGACCTCCTGCTGGGCCTCGATGCCGCTGCCGAGGCCGATCTCGCAAGCCGCCGCTCGCACCATGACGGCCTCGACGAGCCGCACGACCACGACGAGTTCGAGAGCTTCGTAATGGCGCCCGGCACCATCGACGACCCGGCGGCCTTCGCGGAGCGGCTGAGCGCCGCGGCAGCCGCGCACGGTGTCCTGCGTGCCAAGGGATTCCTCGATGTGGCCGGCCGCAGGCGGCGGCTGGTGGTGCAGGCGGTCGGCACCCGCGTCGACCGCCACTTCGACCGCGACTGGCACGCGCACGAGGCGCGGGAGAGCCGCCTCGTCGTGATCGGCCTCGCGCCCCTCGACCGGGCGGTCGTCGAAGCCGCAATCCTCGGCTGAAGGGGCCTAAGCCTTGCACCTGCTCGCCGCGCAGCCGGGCGCCATCGAGGACGGCGCCGACGCCGTGGACCTCGGCCAGTCGCCGGGGGATATCGTGCTGCTTTCCGCCGCCGATACCGAGCTCGCCTGTTTCGCTCATGCGCAGGCCGGGCTCGAAGACGGCGCGCCCACGCTCCGCCTCGCGAACCTGATGCAGCTCGGCCATAACCTCTCGGTCGACCGTTACGCCGAACAGGTGATCGCCGGTGCGCGGCTGGTGATCGTGCGGCTCTTGGGCGGCGAGAGCTACTGGCCCTATGGCGTCGAGCGTCTGACCGACGTCTGCTCGGCGCATGGCATCCCCATCGTCTGGCTGCCCGGCGACGACAAACCGGATGCGGGGCTCGCCGGGCGCAGCACGCTCCCGCCGGAGGCGGCAGAGACGCTCTGGCGCTACTGCATCCATGGCGGCATCGACAATGCCCGGAATGCGCTCCGCTACGCCGCCGCGCAGATCGGCCGCGAGTCGGACTGGCGCCCGCCCCGGCCGGTGCCGCACGCGGGCCTCTATTGGCCGGGCGCCGGCGTGTGCGCGCTCGAAGACGTGATGGCCCATTGGCGCGCAGGTGCGCCGCGTGCGTGCGTGGTCTTCTATCGGGCGCTGCTGCAGGGAGGCTCGCTCGCGCCCGTGGATGCGCTGGTGGCGGCGCTCCAGGACACAGGCCTCGACCCGCTGCCCATCTTCGTCACCAGCCTGAGAGACAAGCCGGCGGCGGAGCTGATCGGCACGCTCATGCGCGCCGCCGAGCCCGCAATCGTGCTCAACGCCACGGGCTTCGCCGTCTCCCGCCCCAGCGCGCCGCAGGAAACCCCCTTCGCCCAAGCCGGCGTGCCAGTGCTGCAGGCGATCATCGCCGGCGCCACGGAGCGCCAGTGGGCGGAGGCCACGCGCGGCCTCTCGCCCCGCGACATTGCGATGAACGTGGCGCTGCCCGAGGTCGACGGGCGGATTCTCACGAGAGCGGTCGCCTTCAAGACCGAGGCACGCTTCGATAAGGGGACGCAAGCGCCCATCGTGGTGTCGGAGCCCAACGAGGAGCGCTGCCGCTTCGTCGCCGCCCTTGCCGCCGCCTGGGTGCGCCTCGCGCGCGCGGCGCCGGCGGAACGCCGGGTGGCTCTGGTGCTCGCCAACTACCCCAACCGCGACGGGCGCATCGGCAACGGCGTCGGCCTCGACACGCCGGCGAGCACGGTGCGGATCATGCAGGCCCTGAAGGAAGCCGGCTACCGGGTGGAAAACGGGCCGGTGGACGGCGCGGCGCTTATGGCGCGTCTGACCGCAGGCCCCACCAACGCCGCCGATTCCCGCGCCAAACCGCCCGAGGCCACGCTCCCCTTTGCCGATTACACACGCTTTTTCAACGCGTTGCCCGCACCCGTGCAAGCTACGGTCGCCGAGCGCTGGGGCGAGCCGCAAGCAGACCCCTTCTTCCGCCAGGATGTGGGATGCTTTGCGCTCGCTGCGGTGCGATTCGGCAACGTGGTCGTCGCGATCCAGCCGGCGCGCGGCTACAACATCGACCCTGAGAAGTCATACCACGACCCCGACCTGCCGCCGCCGCACGGCTACCTCGCCTTCTACGCGTGGGTGCGCACGTCTTTCGATGCCCATGCGGTGGTGCACGTGGGCAAGCACGGCAACGTGGAATGGCTGCCGGGGAAGGCGCTGGCGCTCTCCGCCGAGTGCTTTCCGGAAGCCGCGCTCGGTCCGCTCCCGCACGTCTATCCCTTCATCGTGAACGACCCCGGCGAGGGCAGCCAGGCCAAGCGGCGCGGGGCTGCAGTGATCGTCGATCACCTGACGCCGCCGCTCACCCGCGCCGGCAGCCACGGCGCGCTGGAGGAGCTGGAGCGGCTGGTGGACGAGTTCTTCGACGCCGCCTCGGTCGATCCGCGCCGCTGCCCGCCCTTGAGCGCGCGCATCCTGGAGCTTTCCGCCTCCATCGGGCTCGACCAGGATTGCGGCATCCAGGCCACGGATGGCAGCGACGACGCGCTCCGCAAGCTCGACGGTTATCTCTGCGAAATCAAAGAGATGCAGATCCGGGACGGCCTCCACATCTTCGGCGAAGCGCCGGAGCCCCAGCGCCGCAACGAGCTTCTGCGCGCCATCGCGCGGAGCGTGCGCGGACCCGGCGCGGGAGAGGCCTCCATCCTGCGCGCGTTGGCCGACGATCTCGCGCTTGGCGTCGACCCGCTTTCGGCCCCGCTCGCCGAGCCCTGGCGGGGCCCGCGGCCCCAGGCGCTTGCCAACGGTGTGCCCTGGCGCAGCACCGGCGACACGGTGGAGCGCCTGGAGAATCTGTCGGCCAGCCTGATCGCCGGCAGCCAGCGCCTGCCCGCCGAGTGGCGTGCGAGTACCGCCGTGCTGCACGAAGTAACCGAGACCATCGGCCCTGCGCTGGACGCGAGCGCCGACGCCGAGACGGCCGGCCTGCTCACAGCCCTCGACGGCCGCTTCGTGGCGCCCGGTGCCGCCGGCGCACCCACGCGCGGCCGCCCGGACGTGCTGCCGACGGGGCGGAACTTCTATTCGGTGGACACACGCCAGGTGCCGACCGCCGCGGCGTGGCAGCTGGGCTGGGCCTCGGCCCAGCTCCTGGTGGAGCACTACGCGCAGACCCACGGCGACTGGCCGCGGGCGATGGCGCTCAGCGCCTGGGGCACGTCGAACATGCGCACGGGCGGGGACGACATTGCCCAAGCGCTCGCGCTCATCGGCGCGCGCCCGCGTTGGGAAGGCCCGTCGGGCCGTGTGACCGGCTTCGAGATCATGCCGCTCGACCTGCTCGACCGGCCCAGGGTCGATGTGACGCTCCGGGTCTCGGGCTTCTTCCGCGACGCTTTCCCCGGGCTGATCGATCTCTTCGATTCCGCGGTGCGCGCGGTCGCCGACCTCGACGAGGGCGCGGACGACAACCCGCTCGCCGCCAAGGTCGCCGCCGATGCCGCCCTGCTCGCCGAAGACGGCGCGACCGAGGCCCGGGCCCGGCGCCTGGCCTCCTATCGCGTCTTCGGCTCGAAGCCCGGCGCCTACGGTGCCGGCCTGCAGGCACTGATCGACGAGCGCGGCTGGGCGGACGCCAGCGACCTCGCCCAGGCCTACGTTGCCTGGGGCGGCTGGGCCTACGGCGCGGGCGAAGGGGGCGCGGCAGAGCACGCGCTCTTCGAACGCCGCCTCGGCGCGGTCGAGGCGGTGGTGCAGAACCAGGACAACCGCGAGCACGACCTCTTGGACAGCGACGACTACTACCAGTTCGAGGGCGGGCTTGCGGCGGCGGTGACGGTTCACGCGGGCCGGGCGCCGGCGCTCTATCACAACGACCACTCGGTGCCCGACAACCCCCGCATCCGCACGCTTGCCGACGAGCTCGGCCGCGTGGTCCGGGCGCGCGTGACCAACCCGAAGTGGATCGCGGGCGTCATGCGGCACGGCTACAAGGGCGCCTTCGAGATCGCGGCGACGGTGGACTACCTCTTCGCCTTCGCCGCCACCACCGGCGCCGTGAAGGACCACCACTTCGACGCGGTGTTCGACGCCTATGTGGCGGACGACGATGTGCGTGACTTTATGGAAGACGCGAACCCGGCGGCGCTGCGCGAGCTTGCCGAGCGGCTGCTGGAGGCGCAGGAACGCAGCCTCTGGCGGCCCCGCGCGAACCATGCTCATACCCTGCTCGCGGCGCTCCGCGACGGCAGGCAGGAGGCACTCTGATGGCGAACGAGACCGAGGCTGAGCTCGACCGGCGCCATGCCGAGAAGATGCGCAAGCGCAAGGCGGCGCGCGAGCGCATGCTGGCCACCAAGACCATCGAGAAGGGCCTGCTCATCGTCCACACCGGCAAGGGCAAGGGCAAGTCGACCGCCGCTTTCGGCCTCGCGGCACGTGCCATCGGCAACGGCATGAAGGTGGGCGTGGTGCAGTTCGTGAAGGGGAAGTGGGCGACCGGCGAGCGCGCCGTGCTGGAGCGCTTCCCCGACCTCATCACGGTCCGCGTGATGGGCGAAGGCTTCACCTGGGACACGCAGGACCGCCAGCGCGACCTCGGCGCCGCGCGCAAGGCGTGGGAGGCGGCGCAAGAGTTCCTGGCCGACCCCTCCTACCGCCTCGTGGTGCTGGACGAGCTCAACATCGTGCTCCGCTACGACTATCTCGATCTCGACGCCGTGCTTGCGGGGCTTGCCGCGCGCGACCCTAACCAACACGTCGTGGTCACCGGCCGCAACGCGAAGCCGGCGCTGATCGAGATGGCCGACCTCGTGACCGAGATGACCGAGATCAAGCATCCCTTCCGCGCGGGCGTGAAGGCGCAGGTGGGCATCGAATTCTGATGCCAGACGCGGCAGCCCAGAGGCCTCCGGCCTTGATGTTTCAGGGCACCGGCTCCAACGTCGGCAAGTCCCTGCTCGTCGCGGGCCTGTGCCGGGCTTATGCGGCGCGGGGCTTGCGCGTGCGCCCCTTCAAGCCGCAGAACATGTCCAACAACGCCGCGGTCGCAGGCGATGGGCGCGAGATCGGCCGCGCCCAGGCGCTGCAGGCCCGCGCCGCCGGTATCGAACCCTGCGTCCACATGAATCCGGTACTGCTCAAGCCGGAAAGCGAGCACGGCGCCCAGGTGGTGGTCCAGGGCCGGGTGACGGGCACAGCGAACGCGCGCCACTACCACGCGCTCAAGGCCACGCTGATGCCCCGCGTGCTGGAGAGTTTCGGGCGGCTCGGGCAGGAGGCCGACCTGATCCTGGTGGAAGGCGCGGGCAGCCCGGCCGAGGTCAACCTGCGGGAGAACGACATCGCCAACATGGGCTTCGCCCTGGCCGCCCAGGTGCCCGTGGCGCTGGTGGGGGATGTGGACCGGGGCGGGGTGATCGCGAGCCTGGTCGGCACCTGGGCGCTGCTGCCGGCGCCCGAGCGCGCGCTCACCAAGGGTTTCGTCATCAACAAGTTCCGCGGCGATGCCACGCTCTTCGATGGCGCCAATGTGATCATAGAGCGGGAGACCGGGTGGGCCGCGCTCGGCCTCGTTCCCTGGTTCGAAGCCGCCCGGCTGCTGCCCGCCGAGGACAGCGTGAGCCTGGATTCCACGCCGGCCATGCCCGCAGCCTCAACCGGCCGCGCGATCAAGATCGCTGTGCCCCGCCTGCCGCGCATCTCGAACACCGACGATCTCGACCCGCTCCGCGCCGAGCCCGATACCGTGCTCGACCTCGTGCCGCCGGGCCGGGCGCTGCCGGGGGACGCCGACCTCGTGCTGCTGCCGGGCAGCAAGGCAACCCGCAGCGATTTGGAGGCGCTGCACCGCGAGGGCTGGGCGCTCGACATTCAGGCGCACGTGCGGCGCGGCGGCTGGCTGGTGGGCCTCTGCGGCGGCTACCAGATGCTGGGCCACCGCGTCGCCGACCCGGCCGGCATCGAGGGGCCGCCGGGGGAGACTCCGGGGCTCGGCCTGCTCGATGTCGAAACGGTGATGAGCGAGGGCAAGCGCCTCGTTCGTGCATCGGGCCGCGCCAGCGAAGGCGGCGAGGCGGTCTCAGGCTACGAGATGCACACAGGCCACACCACGGGGCCGGATACGGCGCGGCCGTTGGTCACGCTTGCAAGCGGGCCGGACGGTGCACGCTCGGGCAACGGCCGGGTCATGGGCTGCTATCTGCACGGGCTCTTCGCCGCCGATGGCTTCCGCCGTGCCTTCCTCGGCCGGCTGCGCCGGCGGGAGACGGCCAGCATCGCCTACGACGCCCTGGTGGAGGAGACCCTCGACGCCCTCGCCGCCCATCTCGAGGCCCATCTCGACCTCGACCACCTGCTTGAGGTGGCCCGTGCGCGCTGAGCCTCGGCTACGACCCGCTGAGCGCCGTCCCGGCAGCGATGGCGGCGGTGAGCACCGCCACCAGCGCGCACGCCGCCGCGAAGACCCAGACCGTGCGCCGCACGTCATCCGCTGTCGCGGCCTTGCGGCCGTCGCCGAGCCAGGCCTCGTCGGCCGCCGCTTCGCCCTCGTAGTAGCGGGGGCCCAGCAAGGCGAGACCGAGCGCGCCGGCCATCGCGGCTTCCGGCCAGCCGGCATTGGGCGAGCTGTGCCGGGGGGCGTCGCGCAGCATGGTGCGCCACGCTTGGCCCGGCGCGGCACCGGGAACGACGACGGCCGCCGCCGCGATCAGCCCGCCCGCGATGCGCGCCGGCACCCAGTTCACCGCATCGTCGATGCGCGCCGCCGCGCGGCCGAAGGCGCGGTGGCGGGGCGAGCGGTGGCCGACCATGCTGTCCATCGTGTTGATCGCCTTGTAGGCGAGCAGCCCCGGCAGGCCGAGCAACAGATACCAGAAGGCGGGTGCGACCACGCCGTCGGAATAGTTCTCGGCACCGCTCTCGATCGCCGCGCGGGCGATACCGTGCTCATCGAGGGCGCTTACGTCCCGGCCGACGATGTGGCGCAGCTCGGCCCGCGCGGGGTCTGCGCCGGTATCGAGGGCCCGCGCCACCCGCACCATGTGATCGGCCATGGTGCGCTGCGCGAACAGCATCGTCACCAACGCGAGCTCGACGAGCCAGCCCCAGCCGAGAGCGGACGCTTGGTCGGCGATGAGCCAGCCGGCGACGGCGCTCACACCCACGACCAGCAGCACCGCAACCGCGCCGAGAAACACGCGGGCGGCCACGCCCAAGCGCTCCCGATTGAGGGTGCGGTCGAGGAAACCGGTGAGCCAGCCCATCAGGCGGATAGGATGCGGGAGCCAGCGCGGGTCGCCGATAAGCGCGTCGAGCGCGAGGGCGATCAGGAGGACGAGCGGCACCCCCGGGCCGATTGGCCAGTCGGGCGCGGCGAAGAGGAGCATCGGCCCACAATGGAAAGCCCGCGCATTGCGGTCAATGGACGGAATGGAGGCGGGCGATGAGCGAGCCGGCGGTGCTTCTCTGCGGCCACGGCAGCCGAGACAACGCGGCGGTCGCGGAGTTCGAGCACTTGGCCGCCGTGGTCGCCGCGCGCCTGCCGGCGCGACGGGTGAGCCACGGCTTCCTTGAATTCGCGCGGCCCACCATCGGCAGCACGCTGGAGGCGCTGCGCGATTCGGGTGCCAGCGCCATCGACGCCGTGCCCGGCATGCTCTTCGCCGCAGGCCACGCCAAGAACGACATCCCCTCGGTGCTCAATGGCTTCGCTGCCGCCAATCCAGGTCTCGCGATCCGCTACGGGCGCGATCTCGCGGTCGATCCGCTGCTGCTGCGGGCCGCGGCAGAGCGCATCGAGGCCGCACAGGAGCCCGGCGATGCCGCGCCGGCCGACAGCCTCCTCGTCGTGGTGGGGCGCGGCACCTCCGATCCCGACGCCAACAGCAATATCGCCAAGGTCACCCGCATGCTGTGGGAAGGCCTGGGCTTCGGCTGGGCGGAGACCTGCTACAGCGGCGTCACCACGCCCCTGGTCGGCCCGGCGCTTGAGCGGATTGCGGGCTTCGGCTTCAAGCGTATCGTCGTCTTCCCCTACTTCCTCTTTACCGGCGTGCTGGTGCGGCGCATCTACGATGCGGTGGATGCCGCCGCCCGCGCCCATCCCAACGTCGCCTTCCGCAAGGCCGCCTACCTCAACGACCACCCGCTGGTGGTGGACGCCTTCCTCGCGCGGATCGCCGAGATCCCCGAAGGCGACAACCGCATGAACTGCCAGCTCTGCAAGTATCGCGAGCAGATCATCGGCCATGAGGGCGACCTCGGCGCGCCCCAGGTCGGCCACCACCACCATGTCGAGGGCATCGGCACCGATGCGGACCGCGCCGGCGGCCACGGGCACGGACACCACCACGAACACGACCATGGAACGGACGGACATGGCGGCCACCACCGCGGCTGATTATCTGCGCGACCCGGAGGGGATCACGCGGCGCTCTTTCGCCATCATCCGGCGGGAGACCGACGTGAGCGCCCTGCCGGCTGGCCTGGTGGATGTCGCCTACCGCATGGTGCACGCCTCCGGCATGACCGATCTGGTCGAGGACCTGGCGTGGTCGGCGGACTTGGCGGAGACGGCGCGCGCTGCGCTCGCCGCAGGCGCCCCCATCCTCGCCGATTGCCAGATGGTGGCCTCCGGCATCTCCCGCCAGAGGCTCGCGGCGGGCAACGCAGTGATCTGCACGCTCGCCGCGCCGGGCCTTGCCGAGCGCGCGGCATCCGCCCAGACCACGCGCTCGGCGGCGGCGGTAGACCTTTGGCGGCCGCAGCTTGCGGGGGCGGTTTGCGTGATCGGCAACGCGCCCACCGCGCTCTTTCGCCTGCTGGAGCTGCTGGCAGACGGCGCGCCCCGGCCTGCGGCGATCGTCGCGACACCCCCCGGCTTCGTCGGCGCCAGCGAGGCCAAGGCCGCGCTCGCGAGCGGGGGTCACGGCGTGCCCTTCCTCACCCTGTCGGGCCGGCGGGGCGGCAGCGCAGTCGCCGCAGCGGCGGTGAACGCGCTGGCCTCGCCCCCGGATCGCGAGGGCCACCCATGAGCGGCTGGCTCACCGTCATCGGCCTCGGCGAGGACGGGCCGGACGCGCTCGCGCCCGCGGCCCGGGTGCTGATCGAGCAGGCGGAGGTGCTGGTCGGCGGCGAGCGCCATCTCGCGATGATCCCGGATGGCGATGCCCGCCGCATGACGTGGCGCCGCCCGCTGGCGGAGACCATGGACGATATCCGCGCCGTGCAGGGCCAGCGCGTCGTCGTGCTCGCCACCGGCGATCCCTTCTGCTTCGGGATCGGCACGATGCTCCGGCGCGCCTTCCCCGACGAGGAGATGGTGACGATCCCGGCGCCATCCGCCTTCAGCCTCGCGCGCGCCCGGCTCGGCTGGAGCACGGACGAGGTGGTGGGCGTGACGCTGCACGGACGCCCCCTGGAGACCATCCGCGCCTTCCTCGCGCCCGGCCAGCGCCTGCTGGTCCTCTCCCACGACGGCGCGACGCCGGCGGCGGTCGCGGCACAGCTGACCGAGGTGGGCTACGGCGCGAGCTCGCTCACCGTCTTCGCCCACATGGGCGGCAGCGACGAGGCCTGCGTGAGTGAGCGCGCCGACCGTTGGCGCGAACCGACGGTGCCGGACCTCAACACCATCGCCATCGAATGCCGCGCGGAGGGCCGCGTGAGGCGCTTTCGCGGCGCGCCCGGCCTGCCGGACCGTGCGTTCGAGAACGACGGGCAGCTGACCAAGCGTGAAATCCGGGTGCAGACCGTGAGCGCGCTCGACCCGCGGCCGGGCGCCCTGCTCTGGGACGTGGGCGCGGGCTCGGGCTCGGTGGCGATCGAGTGGCTCTTGAGCGAACGCACGGCCAACGCCATCGCCGTCGAGCGCGATGCGGACCGTTGCGCCCGGATCGCCCGCAACGCCGCGGCCCTCGGCGTGCCGCGCCTCAAGGTCCAGCAGGGCGCGGCGCCGGAGGCGCTGGAGCTCTTGCCGGTGCCGGACGCGGTCTTCATCGGCGGCGGGCTCTCGCTCCCCGGCCTGATCGAGACCTGCTGGGCGAGGCTCACGCCGGGCGGTGTGCTGGTGGCCAACGCCGTCACCGTGGCCGGCGAGGCGATCCTCGCAGACTGGTGCGCCCGCCGCGCGGGCACCATGACACGCCTCTCGGTCTCCCGCGCGAGGCCCGTGGGCCGCCACCTCGCCTGGCGCCCGCTGATGCCGGTGACCCAACTCACGCTCGTCAAGACAGAATGACAGGCCTGCTCAGCGGCATCGGCGTCGGCCCCGGCGACCCCGAACTCATCACGCTCAAGGCGCTGAAGGCGCTCCGCGGCGCTCAGGTGGTCGCCTATCCCGCGCCGCCGGAGGGCGAGAGCCTCGCCCGCAGCATCGCCGCGCCCCATCTCCCCGGCGGGCAGGAGGAGATCGCAATCCGCATGCCGCTGGAGCCCAGCCGCTTCCCGGCGGCGGAGGTCTATGACGACGCGGCGGCGGCGCTCGGCGCGCGGCTCGACGAGGGGCGCAACGTGGCGGTGCTCTGCGAGGGCGACCCCTTCGTCTACGGGTCCTTCCTCTATCTCTTCGAGCGTCTGGCGGCGCGCCACCGGGTGGAGGTGATCCCTGGCGTCTCCTCGCCCATGGCCTGCGCCGCAGCGCTCGGCCTGCCGCTGGCCGCCCGCAACGACGTGCTCGCGGTGATCCCGGCTCCGCTCGATGCCCAGCGGCTCACCGCTCAGCTCGCCAACTGCGATGCGGCTGCGATCGTCAAGGTGGGCCGTCATCTGGAGAAGGTACGCCGCGTGGTAGAGGGGCTGGGCCTTCTGGAGCGCGCGCACTATGTCGAGCGCGCCTCCATGGCGGCAGAGCGGATTTTGCCGCTGGCCGCGGTCGAGCCGCCGGCGCCCTACTTCTCCATGATCATCGTCCACAAGCGAGGCGCGGCGTGGCGATGAGCGGGGCCGCGGTGGTGATCCTGGACCGGCGCCAGGTGGCGCTTGCGCGGCGCATCAAGGCGGCGCTGCCCGGCGCGGCGATCCACGGCCCTGCGTCCCTCGACGGCGCCGCCGATGTCACTTACGAGCGCCTCGCATCCCATCTCCCCGCCCTCTTCCGCGCAGGAACGCCGATCGTCGGCATCTGCGCCGCCGGCATTCTCATTCGCCTCCTCGCGCCGCATCTCGCGGATAAGAGCGCCGAGCCGCCGGTGATCGCGGTGTCGGAGAACGGCCAGAGCGTCGTACCCCTGCTGGGCGGCCATCACGGCGCGAACCGGCTCAGCCGTACCATCGCGGTGGCCCTCGGCGCCCGCGCTGCGATCACCACTGCAGGCGATACGGCACTGGGTTTCGCCCTAGACGCGCCGCCCCCCGGCTGGCGCCTCGGCGAGGGTGCCCTGGTGAAGGAAGTCACCGCCGCGCTGCTCGCGGGCGAGCCGGTGCGCCTCGTGACCGAGGCCGCCTCGGCCGACTGGCTGACGGCAGGCGGCGCGCCGTTCGGGGACTGGGGCCGCCTCACCCTCCGCATCACAGACCGGAGCGTGGTGCCGGGCGACGATGTGGCCGATGTCACGCTGCATCCCGCCGTCTTGGCCCTCGGCCTCGGCTGCGAGCGGGGCTGCGCGCCGAATGAGCTCATCCTCCTGGCCAAGCGCGTACTTGTGGCGGGGGGGCTTGCGCCCGAGGCGGTCGCCTGCGTCGCTTCGCTCGACCTGAAGGCAGACGAGCCGGCGGTGAACGCCGTCGCGGCGTGGCTGGGCGTGCCGCTCCGCCTCTTCGATGCCGCGACCCTGGAACGGGAGACCCCGAGGCTCACGGCGCCGTCGGAGGTCGTGTTCCGCGCCGTCGGCTGCCACGGCGTGGCGGAGGCCGCCGCGCTCGCCTGCGCAGGCGCTGAGGGCACGCTCGCCATGCCCAAGGCAAGGAGCGAACGGGGCACGTGTGCCATCGCGAGGGCGGCCGCGATCATCGATCCGGAGCGCTGCGGCCGCGGGCGCGGGCGCGTCACGGTGGTGGGAATCGGCCCCGGCGCTCAGGCATGGCGGACGCAGGGCGCCGACGCCGCCATCGCGGGCGCCACCGACCTCGTCGGCTACGGCCGCTATCTCGACCTGCTGGGGCCGCCCCCGCCGGGCTGCGAGCGCCACGCCTACCCCATCGGCGCGGAGGAGGAGCGCGCCCGCGCCGCGCTCGCGCTCGCGGCAGAAGGGCGCCGCGTCGCCCTGGTGTCATCGGGCGATGCCGGCGTCTATGGCATGGCCTCGCTGCTCTTCGAGCTGTTGGACGGCGAGGCCGGCAACCAGAGCTGGCGCGGCATCGAGCTTGCCGTGGAGCCCGGCGTCAGCGCGCTCCAGGCCGCCGCCGCCCGCGCCGGCGCGCCCATCGGCCACGACTTCTGTGCCATCTCGCTTTCCGACCTGCTGACGCCCTGGCCCGTGATCGCGCGGAGGCTCCGGGCCGCCGCCGAGGCCGACTTCGTGGTCGCGCTCTACAACCCCGCGTCAAGGCAGCGCCGCAGCCGGCTCGCAGAGGCGCGGAATATCCTCGCCACCCACCGGCGGCTCGACTGCCCCGTGGTCGTCGCCCGCAATCTCGGGCGGGAGGGCGAGCGCGTCGACGTCACCACCCTCGCCGGTTTCGATGCAGAGGCTGTCGACATGCTCACCGTCATCGTCATCGGCAGCAGCCAGACCCGGCGGCTGGAGCGCGGCGGCCGGGCGTGGCTCTACACGCCACGCGGCTATGCGCCCGGCGAGGTGGCGAAGCCTTGCGCGACGAAGAGCGCGTGACGGTCCACTTCATCGGCGCCGGCCCCGGCGCTGCGGACCTGATCACCGTGCGGGGGCTCACCCTGCTGCGGCGCTGCCCCGTCGTGCTCTATGCGGGCTCGCTGGTGCCGCCGATGATCCTCGCGGAAGCCCCGGCGGGTGCGCGCATCGTCGATACCGCCCCGCTCGATCTCGATGCGATCATGGCGGAGATGGAGCAGGCGGCAACCGAGGGCCACGAGGTCGCGCGGCTGCATTCCGGCGATCCCTCCCTCTATGGCGCCATCGCCGAGCAGATGCGCCGCCTCGACCGCCTCGGCATCCCTTACGACGTGACTCCCGGCGTGCCCGCCTATGCGGCAGCGGCGGCGGCGCTCAAACAGGAACTGACGCTCCCCGGTGTCGCGCAGACCGTCATCCTGACGCGGACCGCCGTGCGCGCCTCATCCATGCCCGACGACGAGCGGCTGGAGCACCTCGCCGCCGCCGGCGGCACGCTCGCCATCCATCTCTCGATCAACAACCTCGCGAAGGTGACGCGCACGCTGATCCCGCACCGCGGGGCGGACTGCCCCGCGGTCGTCGCCTACCGCGTGAGCTGGCCCGACGAGCGGATCGTGCGCGGCACCCTCAGCACCATCAGGGACAAGGTGAAGGCCTTGGGGCTCACGCGAACGGCGCTGATCCTCGTCGGTCGGGCGCTCGACGCATCCGACTTCGACGAGAGCCACCTCTACGACCCAACGCATCACCACGTGCTGCGCCCGCGGCGCAAGGCGTAAGCCAGGCACCGCCAGTCACGGACCCAGCTGCTGCGCGATCCAGGCGAGGGCGTCCTCGATCGAGGACGCGCACAGGCCGGGCGGCGGCGGCGGGCGGCGCACCATCACCACCGGCAACCCGAGCGCCCGCGCCGCCGCGAGCTTTGCCACGGTCGCCTCGCCGCCGCTCGCGCGGGTGACCAAACAATCGATGCTGTGGGCCTCAAGCAGCGCGCGCTCGTCCGCCTCCGCGAAAGGCCCGCGGGCGCAAATCAGTTGGTGGCGGGCAAGAGGAATCGGCTCAGCCGGCTCGTCCACCAGCCGCACCAGAAACCAGAGGTCCGGGCGCCCGGCGAAGGGCGCGAGCGAGCGGACGCCGACGGTGAGGAACACGCGCTGGGCCTCGGCCGGGATCGCCGCCGCGGCCTCCTCCACCGTGGCGACGTCGATCCAGCGATCGCCGGGCAGCGGACGCCAGGGCGGGCGTACGATCACGAGCTGCGCGGCACCGGCCTCTCTCGCCGCGTCGCGCGCCTGGGCCGAGATCCGCGTGGCAAACGGATGGGTCGCATCGATCAGGAGGCCGATCCGCTCTTCCCTGAGATAGGACGCCAAGCCCTCGGCCCCACCGAAGCCGCCGATGCGGACAGTGCCGGCGGGCAAGAGCGGCGCGCGGGTGCGGCCGGCGAGCGCCGAAATCACCGTGAGAGTGGGGCCGAAGCGCGCCTCGGCCGCCGCCGCAAGCGCACGGCCCTCGGCCGTGCCGCCCAGGATCAGCAGCCGCGGTGGCCGCTCAGGGGCCGGCGCGACCAACGATGCAGCCTGTGCGATCGACGATGAGCACGTCCACTTGGGGCTGAAGCCGGGCGCCGGCGAGCGCGGTATCGGCCACCGCACGGGCCTCCGCGGCGATCGCGTCGGCGAGGGGAAGTCCGGCCTCGGTCGCAATCTCGAGGATCGCGGCTGCCGATCCGGCGGTCCGTGCCTCGGCCAACGTCGCGTCCGGAGCGCCGAGGGCGGCGAGGCGGCGGATCAGCCCCGCGCGGTCGACGCTGCTGCGCGCAGAATGAAGGTCCATGTGGCCGTCGGCGAGCTTGCTGATCTTGCCGAAGCCGCCGGCGATGGTGAGCCGCGGCACCGGCTTGCGCCGGATCAGCTTCAGGGTGGCGCCGGCGAAATCGCCCATGTCGATCAGAACGCCCTCGTCGAGGCCGTAAAGCGCCCGCGCCGCCTCCTCGGAGACCCGGCCCGTCGCCGCCGCGAGGTGGGTGGCGCCGGTCGCGGCAGCCACATCGATCCCCTGGCGGATCGAGGCGATCCACGCGGCGCAGGAATAGGGCTTCACGATGCCCGACGTGCCCAGCACCGAAAGGCCGCCGACGATGCCGAGGCGGCCGTTCATCGTGTGCTGCGCGAGGCGGCGGCCGTCCGGAATGCCGATGGTGACGGAAACATCGGCGGGCCCGCCGAGTGCGGGCGCAAGCTCGTTCAGCATTGCCGCGATCATCTTGCGCGGCGCCGGGTTGATCGCGGGCTCGCCCACGGGGAGGCTGAGGCCGGGCCGGGTCACGATGCCGACCCCCTCGCCCGCCCGGAACACGATGCCGGCCCCCGGCGGCGCGGGCCTCACCCAGGATTCGACCAGTGCGCCGTGGGTCACGTCGGGGTCGTCGCCGGCATCCTTGCGCACGGCAGCACGCCCGTGGCTCCGGTCGCGCTCGGCGAGAACCAGCGGGAAGGAGGGCGTCTCGCCACCCGGCAGCGTGACCGAGACCGGATCGGGGAAGCGCCCGGTGACCAGCGCGGTGTAGGCGGCCCGCGTCGCAGCCGCGGCGCAGGCGCCGGTGGTCCAGCCCCGCCTAAGCTCGCCGGCTCTCCCTGAGCGTGCCGTCATCCCGCCGCTTATACCGCACCGGGCGCCTACCGGTGTAGAGTGCGGCGATGGACGACGCTTCGCAGCCCCCCCGCTTGCCAGCCCTGCCCGCGATCGAGCCCGGATCGGTTTGGCTCGTAGGCGCAGGACCGGGCGATCCGGGGCTGCTCACGCTCCACGCGGCGAATGCGCTCAGCCAGGCCGACTGCGTCGTCTACGACGCCCTGGTCTCGCCGGAAATCCTGACGCTCGCCCGGCCGGGTGCTGCGCTCGAATATGCCGGCAAGCGGGGCGGCAAGCCGTCCGCGCACCAGCCCGATATCTGCGGGCGCCTGATACGGCTCGCCCGGCAGGGGCTTCGCGTGCTGCGCCTCAAGGGGGGCGATCCTTTCGTCTTCGGCCGCGGCGGCGAGGAGGCGCTTGCGCTCGCCGCAGCCCGCATCCCCTTCCGCCTCGTGCCGGGAGTCACCGCTGCCGCCGGCGGCCTGGCTGCGGCCGGCATCCCCATGACGCATCGCACGACCAACTCGGCGGTGACGCTGCTCACCGGCCACGATGCGGCGGGTGGCGTGCCGGACGGGCTCGACTGGCAGGCCATCGCCCAAGGCGCGCCGGTGCTGATCTTCTACATGGCGCTCCGTCAGCTGGATGTCATCGCCGAGCGTCTGACCCACCATGGCCTCTCGGGCGACACGCCGGTGGCGCTCATCAGCCACGCCACGACCGGGGCCGAGCGCGTGGTCGAGGCCCCGCTCGCCGAGGCGGCGGCGGCGGCGGAGCGTGCGGGCATCGAGGCGCCCTGCCTCGTGGTCGTGGGCGACGTGGTGCGGCTCAGGCGAGCGCTCGATCCGGCCGCATCAGTCGAGGCGCGGGCCGAGGCGGCCCAGGCCCTCGCCCAGCACTGGCGCCGCGCGGCGGGCTGACACAGTGCGAAGAGACCCGATTCCTTGCCGCGTGGCCCGTTCCGGGGATAGTCTGTCACTTTGGGGGAACGCCGACCGCACGTAGCCCGCTCATGTGGAAGGAACTCGGCAAATTCGGCATGGGTCCGCCGTCTGGCGGCGGCGGTCAGCAGCCCGGAAGTGGCGGCCAGAGGCCCGCCCTGCGGCGCAACAACCCGTTGCTCTGGATCCTGATTATCGGCGCGATCCTCATCTATTCGCAGTACGACGGCTCGCTGTTCGGCAATTTCGACCAGAGCCACGTCTCCCGCATGACGCTGACGCCGGAGGAAATTACCGGCGAATTCGCGCTGATCGACCACACCGGCGCACCCCGCACCAACCAGGACTTCCACGGCGCCCACACGCTGATCTATTTCGGCTTCACGTGGTGCCCCGACGTCTGCCCGAGCGCCATACTAACCATGTCGCAGGTGATCGAGGACCTGGACGCGCAGGGGACGACCGTCAAGCCGCTCTTCATCACCGTCGATCCGCAGCGCGACACGGTGGAAAAGCTCGCCGCCTATGTCTCGGCGCTCGTTCCGGGGCTGGTCGGCCTGACCGGTTCGGAGGAGGAGATCGGCCAGGCGCTCGAGTCCTTCGGCATCTACCGGCGCTCCCATGCGGAAGGGCCGGATGACACCGACTACCTCGTGGACCACGCGTCGTTCTTCTACCTCATGGGGCCGGACGGCAAGTTCATCCAGTATTACGAGCCGAGGCAGGGGCCGACCAAGCTCGCCATCGAAATCGAGCGGCAGCTGACGGGCTGACCCGCTTTGGCCTCCGCCATCATCCTCGCCGCACCGGCGTCCGGCAGCGGCAAGACCGTGCTGTGCGCCGGCCTTCTGGCGCATTTCCGTAAGGGCGGTCGTGCTGTGCGGGCCTTCAAGGCGGGGCCCGATTACATCGACCCCGGCTATCACCGCATGGCCAGCGGCCACGACTGCGTCAATCTCGACCCCTGGGGGATGCGGCCCGAGACGCTTGCGCGCCGGGTGGCGGTGCTCTGCGCGGACGCGGACCTCGTCATCGGCGAGGGTGCGATGGGCCTCTTCGATGGCGCCCGCGACGGCACCGGGTCCACCGCCGACCTCGCGGCCCAGCTGGGGTCGCTCGTGGTGCTGGTGGTGGACGCGCGGGGCCAGGGCGCCTCGGTGGCGGCGCTTGCCGAAGGCTTCGTCAATCACCGCCAGGACGTGGCGGTCGCGGGCGTCATCCTCAACCGGGTGGCGGGCGCGGCGCACGAACGGCTGCTCCGCAATGCCCTCGACGCGCGATCCATCGCGGTTCTCGGTGCCGTGCCGCGCTCGGACGCGCTGAGCCTGCCGTCTCGCCATCTCGGCCTCGTGCAGGCCTGCGAAAGAGACGGGCCGTGGGTGGAGGACGCCGCGGCGGTCGTGGCGCGATCGGTCGATACGGAGGCCCTTGCTTCCCTCGCCAGCCCTCTGCAAGCGGGACCGGCGGTGCCGGGCGCGGCGATCCCTCCACTCGGGCAGAGGATCGCGGTGGCGCGGGATGAGGCTTTCGGCTTCTGCTACGACGCGCTGATGGAGGATTGGCGGAACGCAGGTGCGACGGTGGTGCCGTTCTCGCCGCTTGCGGACGAGGCGCCCGATGCAGGCGCCGACGCGGTCTACCTGCCGGGCGGCTACCCCGAACTCCACGCAGGCCGCATCGCCGGCGCCGCATGCTTTCTCGACGGGCTGCGGGATGCAGCCGGGCGCGGTGCCGTCCTCTTCGGCGAGTGCGGCGGCTACATGGTGCTGGGCCGGGGTCTGATCGACGCCGACGGCCACCGCCACGCCATGGCCGGGCTGCTGCCGCTCGAGACCAGCTTTCAGGAGCGCCGGCTCGCGCTCGGCTACCGGCAGGCGCGCCTCACGGCGGACGGCCCCCTTGGCAGGGCGGGGACGGCCTATTGCGGCCACGAGTTCCACTATTGTCGCGTGGTGGCGGAGGATGCCGGGCGGCCGCTGTTCGCGACCTGCGACGCAACCGGCGCGCCGCTCGGCGACGCCGGCATGACCGCCGGCATGGTCTCGGGCTCCTTCATCCACCTCATCGACCGGGCCTGAATCGGCCGGTCGCGCCGGCAGGCGCGCGGAATCGAAGGATTACCGGCCGCCGTGAGCGAAAAATGGCTACCGAAGCGCCTCCACCATGAAACTTCGCCAGATTTCGGCCGGATAACCGCCGCCAGTGACCTCGTCCATCGCGCTGCCGTCGTCGTTGCCGAGCCAGACGCCTGCAGCGAGCCCGCCGGCCCAGCCGACAAACCACGCATCGCGGAACTTTTGGCTGGTGCCGGTCTTGCCGTAGGCCGGCCCCAGCCCCTGCGGGAGCCGGGCGGCGCGGCCGGTGCCTTGGGCGACGGCGGCTCCGAGCAGGTCGCGCATCGCCGCCACCGCCGCGCCGTCCGCTGCACGGCCGGCGCCCGAGCCCGCGCGGCGATAGAGCACGTCTCCCGCGCGATTGCGGATCTCGACGATGCCGTGGGGCAGCGCGCGCGCACCCCCGTTGGCGAGCGCCACGTAGGCCGAGGTCAGCTCAAGCAAGGTGACCTCGCCGGTGCCGAGCGCGATGCTCGCATCGGCGGGGAGCGTGCTCTCGATCCCGAGCCGTCGCGCCGTCTCGTGCACCCGATTCACGCCCGCACGTAAGCCCACACGCACGGCCACGCTGTTGATCGAGCGGGCAAAGCCCTCGCGCACCGTCACCGGCCCCCGATACTCACCGTCATAGTTGCGGGGCGACCATCCGGCGACGGTGATGGGCGCGTCCTCGATCGTGTCGTCAGGCTGAAGCCCCGCCTCGATGGCGGCGAGATAGACCACCGTCTTGAAGGCCGAGCCTGGCTGCCGCCGCGCCTGCGTCGCCCGGTTGAACACGCTCTTGGAATAGTCGCGCCCGCCGACCATGGCGCGCACGGCGCCGTTCTCATCCAGCGCGACGAGGGCGCCCTGCCCGATCTTGCGGCTCTTGCCTGCTGCGGCGAGGGCTTCGGTGAGCGCCGCCTGCGCCGCCCGCTGGCGCGCAGGATCAAGAGAGGTGAAGACGCGGAGCGCCCCGTGGTCGCGCCCGACGTAGCCCGGCACCTGCCCACGCACCCAATCGACGAAGTACCCCGCCGGCGGGCCGCTCTGCGGGGTGACGGAGAGGATCTCCACGCGCGCCTTCGCCGCCTTGCCCTCGGACTCCGTGAGGAAGTCCGCATCGACCATCGCATCGACAACGACACCGGCGCGCTTCCGCGCGAGCTTGAGGTCGTTGGCCGGGCTGTAGCGCGACGGCGCCTTGAGCAGGCCCGCGATCATGGCGGCTTGCGCCACATCGAGATCGCGCGCCGAGCGGCCGAAGTAGCGCCGCGCCGCAGCGTCGACGCCGTAGGCACCGGCACCGAAGTAGGCGCGGTTGAGGTAGATCGTGAGGATTTCTTGCTTGGTGAACTCCCGCTCCAGCCAGAAGGCGAGCATCGCCTCCTGAATCTTGCGCTTGACGCTGCGCTCGGGCGAGAGGAACACGAGCTTCGCGACCTGTTGGGAGATCGTGCTGCCGCCGGCGACCACGCGGCCCTCGACAGCGTTCTGCCACGCTGCGCGGATCACGCCGAAGGCGTCGATCCCGCCGTGGGTGAAGAAGCGCCGGTCCTCGATCGCGAGAACGGCCTGGAGCAGCACCGGCGCCATCTCCTCAGCCGGGATCAGCTCGCCCCACATCTCGCCCACGGTGGCGACCTCGGAGCCGTCCGCCGCCAACACCGTGATGGCAAGCGGCGTCTCAGGGCCCGTGAGGTGCTCGGTATCGGGCAGGTCGTGCCCGTAATAGCCGACGAATCCGGCGCCCAGCACCACGAGCCAGAGGACGAAGACCGCGCACCACTTGGCGATGCGCCAGACGCGCCTCCGTGGCCGCGGAGGCCGCGCGGGCGTGCGCGGCTTCTTGCCTCCCGTCCTCGGCTTGGTGCCGCCGGACTTCCCTTTCGTGGCGGCGGTCTTCGGCTTTGCGCCGCCTGACTTCGCTTTCGTGCCGCCGGGCTTTGCTTTTGCGCGGGTCGAAGAGCGTTTCGCTTGCGCGCGGGGCCGTTTCGGCGGGGGCGAGCGGCGTGCTGCCATAGCCCCGATTAGAAGTTCTGGCTAGACGTCGAGATTGACGACCTTGAGCGCGTTCTGCTGGATGAACTCGCGGCGCGGCTCGACCACCTCGCCCATGAGGGTCGAGAAGATCTCCTCCGCCTCCTGCGCCTGTTTGATCTCCACCAGCCGCAAGGTCCGCACCTCGGGGTCCAGCGTGGTCTCCCACAGCTGTTCGGGGTTCATCTCGCCGAGACCCTTGTAACGCTGGATCGTCAAGCCCTTGCGCCCGGCCGCATAGATGGCCTCCAGCAGCGCGCTCGGCGAGTTGACCTCGGTCTCGCTCTCCTTGCGCCGCATCACGACAGGGTGGCTGTAGACCTGTTGCAGCGACGCCGCGAAGGTATCGAGACGCCGTGCCTCGGGCGTCGTGATCAACACTTGATCGATCATGTGGGTCTCGGTCACCCCTCGCAGGGTGCGAGAGAAGTGGAACGCCGGGCCGTCGCGCGTATCCAGCACGGTGCCATGCCAGCCCCGCTCGATTTCGGGCGCGAGCTCGTCGAGCCGCCGGGCGATGTAGGCCGCTGTCGGCGCCGATCTCTCCGGATCGGTCAGGATGTCAGGTGTGAGCGCGCCGGCAATCGCCGCCTGCTCGACGATGTGGCGCGCGACGCGGCGGGTCAGCGCCTTGACCAGCGCCGCCGTATCGCGAGCGGTATCGATGATGGCGCTCAGGTCGGCGCCTGAGCGCTCCTCGCCGTCATGGAAGCGCAGCACCGCGTCCTCGAGGCCCGTGGCGATGAGATGGTCCTCAAGCTCGCGGTCGTCCTTCAGATAGATCTCGCTCGACCCCCGCTTCACACGGTAGAGCGGCGGCTGGGCGATGTAGAGATGGCCCGCGCGGATCAACGGCTCCATGTTGCGGTAGAAGAAGGTGAGCAGCAGCGTGCGGATGTGCGACCCGTCAACGTCGGCGTCGGTCATGATGACGATCCGGTGATAGCGGAGCTTCGCCAGATCGAAATCCTCGGAGCCGATGCCGGTGCCGAGCGCGGTGATGATGGTGCCGATCTCGGCCGATCTCAGCATCTTGTCGAGCCTGGCCCGCTCGACATTGAGTATCTTGCCGCGCAGCGGCAGCACCGCCTGGTTGCGGCGATTGCGCGCCTGCTTGGCGGAGCCTCCGGCTGAATCGCCCTCGACGAGGAAGATCTCGCAGCGGCTCGGGTCGCGCTCCTGACAATCGGCGAGCTTGCCCGGTAGGCTCGTGACCTCAAGCGCGCTCTTGCGGCGCGTGAGGTCGCGGGCGCGGCGTGCCGCTTCGCGCGCCGCCGCCGCCTCGACCGCCTTGGCAACCACGGAACGGGCTTCCGTCGGATGCTCTTCCAGCCACTGGCCGAGACCCTCGCCGACGACCCCCTCCACCACCGGCCGGACCTCGGAGCTGACCAGCTTCTCTTTGGTCTGGGAGGAGAATTTCGGGTCGGGCACCTTGACCGAAAGGATGCAGGTGAGCCCCTCACGGGCATCATCGCCGGTGATCGACACCTTCTCCCGCTTGGCGATGCCGCTTTGGACGGCATAGCCGTTGACGGCGCGGGTCAGCGCCGCACGAAGGCCCGCGAGGTGGCTGCCGCCATCGGACTGGCGGATATTGTTGGTGAAGCAGAGTACCGTCTCATGATAGCTGTCGTTCCACTGCAACGCGGCGTCGACGATGATGTCGTTGCGGCGATCCTGGATCATGATGGCGTCGCCGACCAGCGACTGCTTTGCGCGGTCGAGGTAGCCGACGAACGCCTCGATGCCGCCCTCGTAGTAGAATTCCGTGACCCGGGGCTCGGCTGCGCGCTCGTCCCTGAGTGTGATGTGCAGGCTGGCGTTGAGGAAGGCGAGCTCGCGCAGCCGGTGCTCCAGCTCGTCGAAATTGAACTCGATTTGCGAAAAAATCTGGCTTGACGGCAGGAAGGTCACGCGCGTGCCCGAGCGCTCGGCGGTCTCGCCCGTGAAGCGGAGCGGCGCCTCGGGCTCACCGCCGGCGAAGCGCATGGCGTATTCCTTGCCGTCTCGGCGGATACGGAGCTCCAGCCACTCCGAAAGCGCGTTCACCACCGAAACACCGACACCGTGGAGCCCGCCAGAGACCTTGTAGGTGTTCTGGTCGAACTTTCCGCCGGCATGAAGCTTGGTCATGATGACCTCGGCGGCGGAGACGCCCTCCTCCTCGTGGATATCGGTGGGAATTCCGCGCCCGTCGTCGCTGACGGAGGCCGAGCCGTCGGCGCACAGCACCACATGAATATGCTCGCAATAGCCTGCGAGCGCCTCGTCCACGGCGTTGTCGACGGTCTCGTACACCATGCGGTGCAGGCCGGAGCCGTCGTCGGTATCGCCGATGTACATGCCGGGCCGCTTGCGCACGGCATCGAGGCCGCGCAGGACCGTGATGGATTCGGCGCCGTAGCCCTGGGTTGCGGTGGGACCGCTCGGGGCGGGATCGGCCATGGGTCCTACGCGCCTTCGACCGTGCCGGGCCGCACCCTGAAGAACTGCGCGTGCTCGCCAAGGGGGCGGAAGATAGACGGCTCGGTGCCGGTGAGCCACGCCTGGGCGCCGACATCGAGGATGATCTCGAAGAGTGCATGCCGGCGGCTCTCGTCGAGGTGGGCGGCGATCTCGTCGAGCAGCAACAGAGGCGCGCAGCGGCGCTGGCGCTCCATGAGGCGGGCGTGGGCGGTGATCAGCGCGATCAGCATGGCCTTCTGCTCGCCGGTCGAGCACTGCTCCGCTCCCAACCCGCGCTCGCGGTCGGTGACGAGCAGGTCGCTCCGCTGCGGCCCGTCGACGGTGCCGCCTTCCGCCTCCGCCACGCGGGTCCCGGCCAAGTGCTCCCTGAAGCGATCCTCCACCGCGAGCGCAGGTGCCGACGCGAGCCAGCGCTCGACCAGCCCGTCCGCCGTGAGCGCGATCCTCGGGAAGGACTGCTTGCCGTCAGGCAGAAATTCTTCGAGCCGTATTGCCAGATCGAGACGTGCCGCGCCGATCGCCGCTGCGTTCTCCGCCATGCTGCGCTCCAGCGCACCGAGCCAGGCATCGTCGCGCGTGCCAGTGCGCAAGAGCTGGGTACGGTGGCGGCGCGCACGGTCGTAGCGCTGGACCCGCGCGGCGTGGCTGGCGTCGATGGCGAAAACCAGCCGGTCGAGGAAGCGCCGCCGCTCGGCGGGCGGGCCCGAGAACAGCCGGTCCATCGAAGGCGTCAGCCAGACCATCCCGACATGCTGGGCCAAGGCGGCCGGCCCCGACGCCGTGGCACCCTCGATCCTGACCACACGGCGTTCCGCCTCCCCCGGCTCGGCCGGCACCCGCCAGCCGGAGCCCAGCGCGGTCTCCCCGCCATCGCCGGCGAGCGTGGCCGCGACCGACCACGCCTCGGCGGGGCCTGTGTCCGGCCCGGGCTTGCGCGCGACATCGGCAAGCCGAGCTCCCCGCAGTCCCCGGCCCGGGGACAAGTAGGAGATCGCCTCCAGCAAGTTGGTCTTGCCGGCGCCGTTGGGGCCGGTGAGCACCAGGGGCCGAGCGTCCATATCAAGGCGCACCGAGCGGTAGCTGCGGAAGTCGGTCAGCGTGAGCCGGGTGAGCGCGTAGCGCGCGGCTGCCGGCGCCGGCGCCTCCCGCCCGGTCACGGCGTGTGTGGTAGGAGCGGCCACCTAAACGCGGAGCGGCATGATGACGTGGAGCGCGCCGGAATCGCCGGTGTCCCGCACCAGCGTCGGCGAGCCGGCATCGCCAAAGAAGAAACGGATTGACTCGCTCTCAATTTGTCCACTTACATCAAGCACATAGCGCGCGTTGAGACCGATATCGAGCGGCTCGGCGCCATAGTCGGCGTCCAGCTCTTCGGTCGCGGTTCCCGTGTCGGGGCTGTTGGCCTGCAACGTGACCGTGCCCGAGCGGATGGAGAGCTTGATCGCATGGGAGCGGTCCGTGGAGATCGAGGAGACCCGATCCACGGCCTCGGCGAAGCCACCGTTCGCCACGGTCAACACATTCTGGTTGCCGCGCGGGATGACCCGCTCGTAGTCCGGGAACGAGCCATCGATGAGCTTCGAGGTGAGCTGGGCGGCGCCGATGTTGAAGCGGATTCTGGTCTCGGACAGCGCGATGGAGACCGGCTGGTCGCCGTCGTCGATCAGCTTGCGGACTTCCGCGACGGTCTTGCGCGGGACGATCACACTCGGCAGGTCCGCTGCCCCCTCCGGCAGCGCCACGTCGGCGCAGGAGAGCCGGTGGCCGTCGGTGGCGACGGCGCGCAGCCGCGCGATCCCCTCCTGGTCCTCAGCCTTATGCAGGTGGATGCCGTTGAGATAATAGCGGGTCTCCTCGGTCGAGATGGCGAACCGGGTCTTGTCGATCAGGCGCCGCAAATGATCCCGCGGCAACTCGAAAGAATGGGGCAGCTCGCCGTCGGCCATGATCGGGAACTCGGCGATCGGGAGGCAGGAGAGACGGAAGCGGGAGCGCCCGGAGACCACGTCGAGCTGCCCGCCGTCGCCGCTGTCGAGATTCATCGCGACCTGCGCACCGTCCGGCAGCTTGCGGACGATATCGTAGAGGGTGAGCGCAGTCGTGGTCACCGCACCTTCCTGCTCGACGGCGGCGTCGGCCTCGTCGACCACGGCGAGGTCCATGTCCGTCGCGGTGAGGCGCAGGCGATCGCTCCCCTGCGCATCGATGCGCACATTGGCGAGAATAGGGATCGTGTTGCGGCGTTCGACAACGCTTTGCACATGCGCCAGGGAGCTCAGAAGCGTTGAGCGTTCGATGGTCAGCTTCATGATCGCTCGGACTCCTGAGTCGCGGTCGATTCACCTCTCATTATAGCGGAGAAGTGCCGGATTTCGCAGCCCCATCGGCGCGCAACCAGCCCTTAAGGCGCTGCGCCTTGCCTGCACGCCTTCACCGTGCAACCGACCGCTCGCATTCGCCGGCCGTCAGCGATTCGGGTCTTCGAGGCTTTGCCGGAGAAACTCCACGTCTTCGTCGAGAGCCGCGTCCTTGGGCCGCAATTCCTCGATGCGGCGGATCGCGTACATGACCGTGGTGTGGTCGCGTTTGCCGAACTTGCGGCCGATCTCCGGCAGCGAGCGCGACGTGAGCTGCTTGGCGAGGTACATCGCCACATGGCGCGGCCGCACCACTACCTGTGCACGCCGGTTCGACGACAACTCCGCAGGCTTGATGTTGTAGTGCGCGGCGACCCGCCGTTGGATTTCCTCAATCGTGATCCGCCGCTCCTTTACGCCAAGAACGTCACGCAGAACCGACTGGGTCGTTTGCAGCGTTATCGCGCCTCCCAGGAGGGCGGCATGGGCGGCAATGCGATTGAGGGCCATCTCGAGCTCGCGCACGTTCGACGAGATCTGCCGGGCCAGGAACTCCAGCACCTCTCGCGGTGCATCGGCGATCCCCAGCGGCGCCGCCTTTTCGCGCAGAATTCCGAGGCGAAGCTCGTAGTTTGCGGGGAGGATGTCGACGGCGAGGCCCCCTGCGAGGCGGGACCTGAGGCGCTCCCCCATCCCGTCGAGGCGGGAGGGCGAGCGGTCGCCGGAGACCACCACCTGGCAACGATGGTCGAGAAGCGCGTTGAGCGTGTGGAGAAATTCCTCCTGCGTGCTTTCCTTGTCGCAGATGAACTGGATGTCGTCGATGAGCAGCACGTCGGCGGAGCGTAACTTTTCCTTGAACGCCACCGTGTCCTTTTGCCTGATCGCCTGGACGAACCGGTACATGAAGCGTTCGGCGGAGAGGTACAGGACGCGCCGCCCCGGCTCGCGGCCGCGAATGCACCACGCGGTCGCGTGCAAGAGGTGGGTCTTGCCGAGGCCGACGCCGCCGTAGAGATAGAGCGGGTTGAACGGAAGGTGATCGACGCCCGCGACCTGTTGCGCCGCCGCGTGGGCGAGTTCGTTGGTCTCGCCGACGACGAATTCGCGGAAGGTGAAGCGGCCGTTGAGCGGCGAGCCGAGATCGGCCAGCGCCCCGCCCTGTGCCCGCGCAACGTTACCGCTGCCCCGCCGGGCTGTGGGCGACTCGCCGGCCGTGCGCGGCTCGCCCTCGCCTGCCTGCTGCTGTCCCGCATGGATCACGATGCGGGCGCTCTGGACGCCGTGTCGTTCTTCGGCCCAGAGCGCCGCGATGCGATGGGCATAGCGCGAAGCGACCCAATCGCGGAGGAAGCGCGTGCCGACGCCGAGGGTGACCTGATCACCGTCGATAGCGACCAGGATGAGCGGCGCCAGCCAGCTCGCGAAGGTGGCTTGGCCGACCTCCGCGAGAAGCCGCGCGCGCACCCTGTGCCAGGCGTCTTGCCCGTCTCGGGCCGGCGGCGGCGCGTGGTCCGTCACGGGCGGGATCCCATCCGTCGGCGGTGCGAGCCGCATGAGCACGGCCCGCCCCGGCGGCGGGCGGCCTCCATGCGTACGACGCAATGAGGCATCTCACGCCGTGGTGACCCGTTTGTTCCGCTAATCTCCCTGTTTGATCCCATTTATGTTCTTGTATCGTGTCATGGTTGTAGGGGGCGGCGGTGGGTCTCCCTTCCCGGGCAAGCAATGCTCGCCTCGCCGTCGTCAACATCGGTGATTTTTGCTTTGCATTCCGCCGGCGGCTCCTTCCGGCGGAATGTGACAGTTAGGCTAATTTGAGGCGGCGGCGCTGGCAACGGGTATGAAAGCGGAACCGGCGAAAATTCTGGCCATTACACTTTGCGCATAGTCTTGGCTAGCGAAGTGAACGAGCACTGCCAATCGGTTGGTGCCTCGACCGGAATCGACCCGGCAAGACCGCCGCTGCCGAGCCGTCAGTTCAAATAGGGAAAGGCTTCTTACCAAGATTGTATGAGTGCGCTCCGGGCGCGGTCCGCTTGTCGCTGTCGGGGCGCACAGTCGCTCGGCCCGTGAGCGACACAGGCTGGTTAGGCGCCTAGCTGTCGGGGAGCGCACCCATGCGGTGCGCGAGCGGCACAGTCGCCGCGGTTCGGTCTAGCCCTCGGGGAGTGCGCCCACGCGGCGCGCGAGCGACGAGACCCGGCGGGCCGCGGTTCGCCGATGCAAGAGCGCCTTCGTCGCGCCGCGCATGATCTCCGGCTGGGCCTCGCGCAGCGCCTGCTCGGCCTGGCTCTTGTCGCCGCTCGCAATTGCTTCCTCAACGCGGCGGACAAAGGTGCGGACACGAGAAAGCCGCCCGCGGTTGATCGCGGCGCGGCGCTTGTTCTGCCGGACCCGCTTGCGGGCTTGGCTCGAATGGGCCATGGACGGAGGTCTCTCTTGAAGTTGGGCGGCCTTATACCACGCCCGCCGGCGGGGTCAACGGTGCCATCGGCCCGGCACGGGCCGACCGAGGGGTACGGCGCCGCCTAACGATTGGTGAAGGCCGGCTCGCGCTTCTCGATGAAGGCGTCCATACCTTCCCTCTTATCCTCGGTGGCGAAACTCGCGTAGAAGACCGCGCGCTCGTACAGCACGCCCTCGGCCAGCGTGGTCTCGAAGGCGCGGTTGACGCTTGCCTTGGCGAGCGCGACGGTGGGCGCGGAGAAGTGCGCGATCCGCTTGGCGACGGTGATCGCCTCGTCCACGACGTCGGCGACCGGCACCACACGGCTCACGAGCCCGCTGCGCTCGGCCTCCCCGGCATTCATCATGCGCCCGGTCAGGACCATCTCCATCGCCTTCGACTTGCCGACGGCGCGGGTGAGGCGCTGGGTGCCGCCGGCGCCGGGTATGACGCCGAGCTTGATTTCCGGCTGGCCGAATTTCGCATTGTCGGCCGCAATCGCGATATCGCACATCATCGCGAGTTCGCAGCCCCCGCCGAGCGCATAGCCCGCGACCGCCGCGACGACCGGCTTGCGGAAGGCGGTGATGCGATTCCACTTGGCGATGAAGTCGCTGCCGTGCGCATCCACGAAGCTCATCGACCGCATCTCGGTGATGTCGGCACCGGCCGCAAAGGCCTTCTCGTTCCCGGTAATGACGACGGCGCCGATCTCCTCGTCCGCCTCGAAGCTGTCGAGCACGGCATTGAGCTCGTCGATCAGCGCGCCATTCAGCGCGTTCAGGGCCTTGGGCCGGTTCAGCGTGATCAGGCCGACCCGGCCGCGCCGGTCGACGGTGATGTTTTCGTACGCCATCGTGTTCTCCCTTAAGCGGCCGGGGCCCGCATTCTGGGTGGGCAGGCTGCTGCCGGCCGGGCGCCGCGAGCGGCGTGCGGCTCGCCTGATAACTCACCGTTGGCGCTTAGCGCAATAGAATGTCGAGCGCCCGCTCTGCACGATGCGACGCACCGCAGCACCGCAGTCGCACCCGGGGCACGGCAGATCCGCCCGGTCGTAGACCGCGAAGCGGTGCTGAAAGTAGCCGAGCTCGCCCGACGCCTGCACATAGTCGCGAAGCGACGATCCGCCGGCCTCGATGGCCGCTTCCAGCACGTCCCGGATCGCCGTGGCCAGCCGGTCCGCGCGCTTGCCTTGCACCGAGCCTGCGCGGCGCCTGGGGCTCAGCCCGGCGTAGAAGAGCGCCTCGCAGACGTAGATGTTGCCGAGCCCTGCGATGACGCGCTGATCGAGCAGGGCGGCCTTGATCGGCGTGTCCTTGCCGGAGAGCCGCTTTGCGAGCGCCAGCCCGTCGAAGTCGGCCGCGAGCGGCTCGGGTCCCATGCTGCGCAACAGCTCATGTTCCTCGAGCCGCGCGGCCTCCGTCAGGTCCATCAGTCCGAAGCGCCGGTGGTCGTCGTAGCGCAGCACTGCGCCGTCATCGAAGTGCAGGACGACATGCTCGTGCGCGCCGCCGCTCGGCGCTGCATCGATGGAGAGGCGCCCCGACATGCCGAGATGGACGATGAGCACGCTGCCACTATCGAGGTGCACAAGCAGGTACTTGCCGCGCCGTCCAAAACCCTGCACCGCACGGCCCGTGAGCGCTTGTCCCATGTCGGGCGGGAGCGGGCGCCGGAGATCGGGGCGGCGCACCGTGACGTGGGTGATGCGCCGGCCGACGAGGCGCGCGGCAAGCCCGCGGCGCACGGTTTCGACCTCAGGCAATTCCGGCATCCTGCGGCTACGGTAGCGCGGGTTTTGCCGCTGGGCTATGGTCGCCGCCATGGCCTCTGCGCGCGGTGAGCACGACGCCACGGATGGCGCCGACTTCGGCTTCCGCCGCGTCGGCGAGCACGAGAAGCCGGGGCTCGTCCGCGACCTCTTCGACCGGGTCGCCGGCCGCTACGACCTGATGAACGACCTGATGAGCGGCGGCATCCATCGCCTCTGGAAGCGGGAGATGGTGGCGTGGCTCGCACCCCGCCCCGGCATGGCCGTGCTCGATGTGGCGGGCGGCACCGGCGACGTCGCCCGGCGCGTGCTGGCCGCGATGGAGGGCGAGGGCCGCGTGATCGTCTGCGATGCGAGCGAGCAGATGGTGGACGCGGGCCGCGAGCGCACGTGGAACGCAGGCATCGTCGGTGGCATCGACTGGCTGGTGGGCGATGCGGAGGCGCTGCCGCTGCCGGCGCGCTCGGTGGATGCCTGCACGATCGCCTTCGGCATTCGCAACCTGACCCGGATCGAACGCGCGCTGGCCGAGGCCAAGCGCGTGCTCAGGCCCGGCGGGCGCTTCCTCTGCCTCGAGTTCAGCTCCCGCCCGCCCGCCGGCATCGAGCGACTGTACAACGCCTATTCCTTCGCCGTCATTCCGCTCATCGGCGCGGCGGTGACCGGCCAGCGCGACGCCTACGCCTATCTGGTGGAGAGCATTCGGCGCTTTCCCCCGCCCGAGCTGCTCGCCACCATGATGACCGACGCCGGCTTCGGCGGCGTGCGCGTGCGCCCACTCTCGGCCGGCATCGCCACGCTCCATTCGGGCTGGCGCATCTAGCCCGGATTTCTCACCAATGTCACGGCCTGCGTCGCACCCAGACGTTCGATCCGCCAGGAGCGGGCCGAAAAGCGTAGCTGGAGCTACGGTTGAGGCCCGCGACGCCGCGGGCGGGCGTCTGGGTGCGACCCGAAGGGCGGCGCTGTCCATGACATTGGTGAGAATTCCGGGCTAACGCACCCATCATGCGCCGGGCGCTCAGAAATATTGGGCGGCTGCTGCGGATTGCCTGGACCCTGGGGCGCTGGGATGCGCTCTTCCTCCTGAACGACCACGGCCTCGTGCCGCCGGTGACCTTCCTCGCCGGCATGGCTCCCAAGAAGCGAGGGTTGGGGACGCCTGGGCAGCGGCTCGCCGGCGCGCTCCAGGTGCTGGGGCCGAGCTTCATCAAGTTCGGCCAGGCGCTCTCCACCCGGCCGGACCTGGTGGGCGAGGAGACCGCGGCCGCGCTATCGGCACTGCAGGACCGCCTGCCGCCCTTCGACGCGAAGGCCGCGCGGGCCATCGTGGAGTCCGAGTTCGGCGTGCCGCTCGACTCGCTCTTCCGGGCGTTCACCGACGAGCCGGTCGCCGCGGCCTCCATCGCGCAGGTGCACTTCGCGGTCACCGCGACCGGCGAGCCGGTGGCGGTCAAGATCCTGAGGCCCGGCGTCGAGCGCGCCTTCGAGCGCGATCTGGAGCTTTTCTACTGGCTTGCGGAGCTTGCCGAGCGCGCCCTGCCTTCCTGGCGCAGGCTCCGCCCGGTCGAGGTCATCCGCACCTTTGCCCAAAGCGTGATGATCGAGATGGACCTTCGCTTCGAGGCCGCCGCCGCCTCCGAGCTGCGCCAGAACTTCGCCGAGGACACAGGCTTCCTAGTGCCGGCGGTCGACTGGCGGCGGACCAGCCGCCGCGTGCTCACGCTGGAGCGCGTCGAGGGCATCCCGATCGACGAGCGCGACGCCCTGATTGCGGCCGGCCACGACCCGCACGAGGTGCTCGGCAAGGCGGCAGGCGCCTTCTTCAACCAGGCGTTCCGGGACGGCTTCTTCCACGCCGACCTGCATCCCGGCAACCTGCTGGTGGATGCGGACGGCAATGTCGTCGCCGTCGATTTCGGGATCATGGGGCGGCTCGACACCCAGACCCGGCGCTATCTGGCGGAGATGCTGCTCGGCTTCCTGATCGGCGACTACGAGCGCGTGGCAGAGGTGCACTTCGAAGCCGGCTACGTGCCGCGCCGAACCTCGAAGGCGGCGTTCGTCCAGGCGCTGCGGTCCATCGGCGAGCCGATCCTCGGCCGGCCGCTGAACGAAATTTCCATCGCCCAACTGCTCGGCCAGCTGTTCCAGATCACCGAGGCCTTCGAGATGGAGACCCAGCCCCAGCTGCTGCTTCTCCAGAAGACGATGCTGATGGCCGAAGGGCTGACCCGCCGGCTCACGCCGGACCAGAACATGTGGGTCTTCACCCGGCCACTTATCGAGCGCTGGGCGCAGGAGAATCTCGGCGTCCAGGCGCGCATGCGCGATACGGCGGCGGAACTTCTGGAGGCGGCCGGGCGGCTACCGCGCCTTGCCGCGCGCGCCGAACGGGTGCTGGATGGCCTGGAGGCGGGAGTCTCGCTTTCGCCCGACACCCTGGAGGCGATGAGCGGGCGAAGGCGGGGCGGCAGCGCGCTGCCTCTCGCGCTTGTCGTAATCGCCGCGCTGCTCGCAGCGCTGCTCGCCGTGCAGCTGCTCTGACGCCTAGGCCGCCGGCGGGCGTGCCGGCCTTGACACGGGCACCGGGGCGCGGAGAGTGCGTCGCCATGGATGCAGACGCGATCAGGCGTGAGACCGAGCTCGTGCGGGCCGACTGGGCCGGGCGCGGGCGCCACTGGGACCGGCGGGCGGACGAAATAGCCGAGCAGGCGGCCCGCATGAACGCCCCGCTCATCGAGGCGGCCGACATCGCACGGGGCCAGCAGGTCTGCGACATCGCAACGGGCGCCGGCGAGCCCGCGCTCAGCGTCGCCGTGCTGGTCGGCGCGGAAGGCCGCGTCTTCGCCACCGACCTCTGCCCCGAGATGGTGCTGGGCGCCCGCCGCCGGGCCGCCGCCCAGGGGCTCCGCAATATCACCTTCCGCACCGCCGACATGCTGGCGCTCCCCGATGCGGACTCCGCGTTCGACCGGGTGATTTGCCGCTTCGGGCTGATGTTCTGCCCGGCGCCTGCGCGGGCCGCCGCCGAGGCGCTGCGCGTGCTCAAGCCCGGCGGGCGGGTGGCCTATCTGGTCTGGGGGCCGCGCGAGGAGACGACCATGTTCGTCGTCTTCGTCGCTGCCGCCGAGGCCGTGCTCGGCCCTCTCGACGAGGTGGAGGAGATCGACCTTGCCCGGCCGTTTTCCCTGGGCGCTCCCGGCGCACTTGCCAGCGCGCTGACCGAAGGCGGGCTTACGGATGTGGAGGAGCGCGAGGTCCGCTTCGCGCCCCGGGTCCCGGCGGATGCCCCCTTCTGGCAGGCCCAGTTCGACATGACCTTCGGCCGTGCCCTCGATGGCGCCGGGGAGGCCAAGCGCCACGCCTTGAAAGAGGCCGTGGCGGCAGGCTTCGAGCACCTTCGGGAGGAGGACGAGGTCCCTCTCTCGGTCCATGTGCGGATCGGCACCGGGGTGAAGCCGACAGGCTGAGCCGGCGCGGAACACACCGCCGGCATGGGCACGATCCGTCAATTCATGTTGTTAAAATAACAAGTTACTTGAAATTGGGTTCGTTTTGTAAATTTTCGCTCCGAACTCATCCTGAAGGCGCGAGCTCGTTCTCCAACCGCGCGATTTCGTCCTTGAGGCGGAGTTTCTGGCGTTTGAGGCCCTGAATTTCGAGATTGTCGCCGTGGCCCGCGAGCGCGTCGATTTGAGTATTTAACGACTGATGTTCGTTGCGCAGCGCCTCCAGGCGCTGCGCAATCGAGTCTTGATCGGTCATTCGTCCCCCTTCGTCCTGCCACGCCGGCGCACCGGCCGGGTGCGGCTCAATCCTATATGGGGGCAGCGATCGACTTATGAAAGTCGCCCCGCCACTCAAATGGTCTCGAAATAGCGCTCGTACTCCCAGGCGCTGACATGGCTCTGCTGCCAGGCGCGCCAGAGGTCGAGCTCGGCCCGCCGCGACAGCGCGTAGTGATCGACGAAACGGTCGCCGAAGGCGCGGCGCAGGAAGGCGGAAGCCTCGAAGACTTCGACCGCCTCCTCCAGCGAGGCCGGCAGCTTCGTGTAGCTCTCGTCGAGCGCCGCGTTGCCTGCGCAAAGCGGCGGCGGCACGAGGCCGCGCTCGATACCGTCGAGGCCCGCGGCCAGCATGCCGCCGATGGTGAGATAGGCGTTCGAATCGGCGCCCGGCACCCGGTTCTCGAAGCGCGCGCCGTGCGGCACGGGCCGGGTGATCAGCCTGAGCGCCGCACTGCGGTTGTCATCGCCCCAGGATGCGTTCTCGGGCACCCAGTGCTGCCAGTCCCGGCGCCGGAACGAGTTGATGTTAGACATGCAGAGCGCGACGAGCGCCGGCAGATGCTCGAGCTGGCCGGCGGCGTATTGCCTCGCGGTCTCGCTCGGGCCCGTACCGCCCCAGAACACATTCTCGCCGTCCCGCCACAGGCTCTGGTGAACATGCCCGCCGGAGCCCGGCAGGTCGGCGTCGAGCTTGGCCATGAAGGTCGCGACCATGCCGCGCTCGGCACAGACCTCCTTCAGATAGGTCTTGGCGCGCACGGCGCCGTCCGCGGCGGCGAGCGGCGGCGCATGGGCGAGCGCGAACTCGATGGCGCCGTGGCCGAGCTCCGTGTGCATGGAAACGACCTGCGTGCCCACCGCCTCCATGCGCTGCATGAAGGTCTCGAAGAGCGCGCGGAGCGCCGGCAGACGGACCAGGCTGTAGGCGTTCCGCGTGCGCGATACCGGCGTGAGCGTCGCCGGCGAGGGCGGCGAGGCGGCATCGTCCGCATAGTAGATGAAGACCTCGTACTCGACCGCGAAGCGCGGCTGGAAGCCCATGGCGGTGGCCTTGTCGACGGCGCGCCTCAGCATCGTGCGCGGGCCTTCCGGCGTCATGGTGCCGTCGGCGTCGTGGAGGTCGATCACGACCGCCACCGTATCAGGCCGCCAGGGCAGGCGGCGGACCGTGGCGGTATCCGGCTGCCCGAAAACGTCGGCGAAGCCGTTTTCGTAGGACGAGAACGGAGAGACATAGACATCGTCCGCCGCGGTCAGCCCATAGATGATGTTTGACCAGCCGATCTCGTCAGAGAGCCCCTTGTCGAGCGCGAGCAGCTTGCCGCGCAGCCCGCCGTCGAGATCCGGCACCTCGACCTGAACGAGGCGCACGCCTTCTGAGCGCATGCGCTCTCGGATCGCCGCCAACTCTTCATTCGCCGTATCGCTCATTGAGTCGCTCCCGCGCCGGCCACTGCCGGTTTCTCATAGCCCACGCTGGTATAGGCCTCGTCGGGCACCAGTGCGGGGTCCTTGTAGATCGACCAGCGGCAGACGCCGCCCTCGCGAGCCGCCGGCCAGGTGGGTGGATCGATCACCCGCGTCGGATAGCCGAAGCGGCGGATGGGCATGCGCTGGTTGAGCTGGCAGCAATGGACGCAATAGACGCAGACGCCGGTCTTGCCCCAGGACCAGTCATGGGCCTCGGTAGTCACGGCGAAACCGTAGGGGGGCTGCATGCGCGGGCCCCGAGAGTCGTCGTCGCGGTAGGTGCGCCCGCCGGAGCCGCAGGGGTCGAAGCTGAGCACCCAGCGGTCGGCCTCTTCAGTGATCTCGATGGCGCCCATGCGCCCCGGGCCGCTCAGATGGCCGCGCAGCGAAAGCGCCGCGATCAGGATCAACCGGTGCATCGAGCGCGGCCACGGGTGCGCGGCCGTGTCATAGACGTCGTAGGTCTCATACATCGGCGCCATCAGCTCGTCCCAGAGCGGGCCGATGCGGCGCTCGCCGAGATGGCGGACCACCAAGTCGAGCATGCCGTAGACCAGGTCGCAGCCCCGGTCGTGGGTCTCGAGCCAAGTCGTGCGGGCGCGCTCCAGGCACGCGCGGGCGCCGGGCGCATCGCCGGCCCGGCAGGCGGCCTCGACCGCGTCGATTTCGGCGGTGTAGGCGGCCCAGCCGGCGTGGATGTCGAAAGGCTCCCCCGCCTCGCCGGCCAGCAGCGTACCCAACCGCGCCTCACCCGCCGCGATTTCGTCCTCGTCCACGCCCTCGGCGACGAGGGTATCCCTGATCTGGTCGGTCCAGAGGGCATAGAGCTCGTAGCCCTCGCGGGCTTCTTCGACCGTATGGCGGGCGAGGGCCGCGGCATCGGCGAAGCGCCCCTCATCAAGGGCGCGCGCCGCCAGTGCGTAGGACGAGGCGGCGTGATCCGCCCACCCGCCGGCGCGGACCGGGTGCCCAATGACGGGATCGTCCACGAGCGGCCCCGCAGCGCCTCGGATCGCCTCCCCAGCCACGCTCTGTCCTAGCCGTTCTGCAGTCCACTGCTCCGCGGCGCCGCGGGGCGGCCACAAGGTAGAAAATCCGCGCCCTCGGGTAAAGGAGGCGACGCGTGCGCGTGGTCAGCCGCCGGGTTGCTCCACCGTCAGCACCTGCTTGCCGACCACGCTGCGGGTGCGAAACGCCTCCAGCGCCGCCGGCGCCTCTGCGAGCGGCAGGCGGCGGGAGACGAGCGGATTCAGCGCGCCGGCCTCGTACCAGCGCAGCAACTCGGCGAAATAGGCGCGATTCGCGGCGGGGTCGCGAAAGGCGAAGGCGCCCCAGGCGACCCCGACGACACTCATCTCCTTGAGCAGCACGATATTGGTCTTGGCCTCGGCGATGCGGCCTGAGGCAAAGCCGATGACCAGCAACCGGCCGTTCCACGCGATGCAGCGCATCGACGCTTCGAAGATATCGCCGCCGACCGGGTCGTAGATCACATCCGCGCCGCGCCCGTCGGTCAACGCCTTGACCCGCTCGCGAAGGTCTTCCGTGCTGTAGTTGACCAAGTGGTCGGCACCGTGCTCCTGCGCGTGCGCGAGCTTCTCGTCGCTGCTTGCGGCCGCGATCACGGTCGCGCCCAGGCGCTTGCCGATCTCCACCGCCGAGAGCCCGACACCGCCGGAGGCGCCCAGCACCAGCAGCGTCTCGCCCTCGGCCAGCGCCGCGCGCCCGACGAGCGCGTGGTAGCCGGTGCCATAGACCACGGGAAAGGCCGCAGCGACGTCGAACGGCATCGCATCGGGGATCGGGATGACGGTGGAGGTCGACGCCACCACCTCCTCGGCCATACAGCCGTGGGAGCAATAGACGAGCACGCGGGTGCCGGGTGCCGGCCCGTCTGCGCCGGGTCCGAGTTCCGTGACCGTGCCCGCGCATTCGAGGCCGGGGCTGAAGGGGAAGGGCGGCCTGACCTGATACTTGCCTTCGATCAGGAGGAGATCGGGGAAGTTCACGCCGACCGCGGCAACGGCGATGCGCACCTCGCCCGGCCCGAGCGCGGGCGGGTCCACGGTCTCGACCGCAAGGGTCTTGGGCGGGCCGAAGGCCCTGCAGAGAACCGCTTCCATGGCATCAGATCTCTTGAATGGCGGAGGAGTGGCGGGCGGCGGCGCCTCTCAGTCGAGCACCGTCCCGTCGCGGGCGAGCGCCGGCGCCACGCTGCCGCCGTCGAATTCAACCGTGGCGATCAGCTCGACGGAATGGTTGACGGCGAGCCCGCGGCAGCCGATGGCCGCCCGCGTCGGCATCAGGCGGGGGCCGTAAAGCTCGACCAGGAGGTCGACGGCGCCGTTGATGACGCGCGGCTGATCGACGAAATCGGGACCCGAGTTCACATAACCCACCAGATGCAGCATCCGGTGCACGCGGTCGAGATCGCCCAGCGCATACTTGATCAGGCCGAGGTAGCAGAGCATGCACTGGCGCGCCGCCTCGTAGCCTTCCTCGATCGTGCGGTCCACGCCGAGAATGCCGGTCATGTAGGGCTTGCCGTCCTTCGCCGGCGTGCAGCCGGAGAGGTAAAGCACGCGCCCCACCGCGTGGTGCGAGACGTATTTCGCGCCCGACGGGTTGTTGCTGTAGCTGTCTTCGAGCCGGGGCAGCGTCAGGCCCGCGGCCTCGATCTTCTGCTCGATGGTCATGGTCCGAGCATGGTGCGCCGTGCCGGGCGAGTCAACGACGGGGCCGCCCTGTGGGCTATACTCGCGCCATGAGCAAGCCCGAGGGCATGAGCGATGACGACGACCCGGCCGCGCTCGCCAAGCGCTTCCTCGACCTCTGGCAGGAGGAGATCGCCGGCTCCGGCCGGGACGAAGGCCCGGGCGCGCTCACGCTCCGCCTCGCCGCCCTGCACCTCGCGGCACTGGCGCCGGACGCCGCGAGCGGCGGCCTGAATGGCCGCGCAGGCGACAACTCGTCTGGGGCCGAGGCCCCTCCCCCTTCATCTGGGGATGGCGCTCAGCGGCTGGCTGAGCTCACTCGCCGCCTTGCCGCTTGCGAGGAGGGGATCGCTGCGCTGGAAGCACGTGCCCGCGGCGCCGGCAGCAGCCCTCGAAAAGGCACTCGCAGAGACCGATCCTGAGGCGCTGGCGCGCGCGCTCGGCGCCGAGGCGGCAGGCCGCGTCGGCCGCTTCCTCGCGGGCATCGAAGGCTACCGCGCACACCCTTACCGGCGCCGCCTCGAAGACCCGCCGATCCTCTGGCAGGCCGGCACCACGCGGGTTCTAGCCTTCGGCGGCGAGGCATCGGGCGCGCCGGTGCTGCTGGTGCCTTCGCTCATCAACCGCGCCTACATCCTCGACCTCACCGCGCGGCGCAGCTTCGCCCGCTATCTGCGGGAGCGGGGCCTCCGCCCCTATCTGCTGGACTGGGGAGCACCGGGCGCCGACGAGCGGGATTTCGGGCTCGACGACTACATCCTCGGTCGCCTGGAGCCCGCGCTGGAGGCGGTGCGCCACGACGCGGGCAGGCCGGTGACCCTCACCGGGTACTGCATGGGCGGCACGATGGTGCTGCCGCTTGCCGCCCGGGCCGATGTGGCGGCGTTGGTCCTGCTGGCGACGCCCTGGGATTTTTGGGCCGACGGCCGCCATCAGGCGCGCCTGATCGCGGCCCACCTGCCGGGGCTGACCGCCCTGATCGAGAGTCTGGAGCAACTGCCGCCCGACGCGCTGCAGGCCATGTTCGCCGCCCTCGACCCGCCGCTGGCGGCGCGCAAGTTCTCGGCCTTTGCCGCGCTCCCGCCCGGCTCGGCCGCGGCGCGCAACTTCGTCGCGCTCGAGGACTGGCTCAACGACGCCGTGCCGCTCACGGGCCGCGTGGCTCGGGCCTGCCTGGAGGACTGGTACGGCGCGAACGCCCCCGCGCGGGGGAACTGGCGCGTAGGCGCCAAGGCGGTTCGGCCGGAGCGTATTCACGTGCCCGCGCTCAATGTCGTGCCGGCGCGCGATCGTATCGTCCCCCCGGCCTCGGCGGCGGCGCTGAGCATCGCGTTGCCTCATGTGGAGACCTGGCGACCGCCGCTCGGCCATATCGGGATGATGGCGAGCCCGCGGACCAAGCGCCTGCTCTGGCGCCGGCTTGCGGCGTGGATCGCAGACCACGCCGCCGCATAGCCCCGCTTCTCCGCGCCAACGCTTGAAAATGCGCTGCCGCCGGCGCATATGAGGCGCGCGCGCCGCCGAGGAGTCGGCTCCCGGCGGCGCTGAGCATTACCGGGAGAGAGAGAATGAATCGGGTCGCACTGGTGACAGGCGGAACGCGGGGCATCGGCGGCGCGATTTCGCTCGCGCTGAAGAATCACGGCTGCCGAGTGGCAGCGAACTACCACGCGAACGACGAGGCGGCCGAGCGCTTCCGCGAGGTCACTGGCATCGATGTCTGCAAGTGGGACGTGAGCGACTTCGCGGCCTGCGAGGCGGGCGTCGCGCAGATCGAGGCGGACCTGGGCCCCATCGATATCCTGGTGAACAATGCCGGGATCACGCGGGATGGCACGCTGCAAAAGATGACGCCGGACAGATGGCAGGCGGTGCTCGACACCAACCTCGGCTCTTGCTTCAACCTCTGTCACGCCACCTTCCCCGGCATGCGCGCGCGCAAGTTCGGGCGAGTCGTGAATGTGGGCTCTATTAACGGCCAGGCGGGCCAGTACGGCCAGGTCAACTACGCCGCGGCGAAGTCCGGGATTCACGGCTTTACCAAGGCCCTGGCGCAGGAGGGCGCGCGCCACGGGATCACCGTGAACGCCGTCGCACCCGGCTATGTCGATACCGACATGGTGCGCGCGGTGCCGGAGGCGGTGCTGGAGAAGATTGTGGCGAGCATCCCCGTCGGCCGGCTGGGCCGCGCCGAGGACATTGCGCGGGCGGTGCTGTTCCTCACCGCAGACGACGCCGATTTCATTACCGGATCGACGATCTCGGTGAACGGCGGCCACCACATGTATTGACGGGACGTTTCGAGGGGAGACGGCGTGGCACGGCAAGCACTCATCACCGGCGGCACGCGCGGCATCGGCGCCGGCGTCGCGCGCGCGCTGAAGGACGCCGGCCACCCGGTGGTGGTCAACTACCATGCCGACGAGGCGTGCGCTGCCGCCTTCACAGCGGAATCGGGCATCCCTGCGCTCAAATGGGACGTGAGCGACGGCGACGCCTGCCGGGCCGGGGTCGAGGCCATCGAGGCCGAGCACGGCCCGGTGGAAATCCTCGTCAACAATGCGGGCACGGTCTCCGACAACAAGTTCGAGAACATGACCGACGACCAGTGGCAACGGGTGGTGCGGGTCAACCTCGATTCCGTCTTCTACATGTCGAAGGCGGTCTATCCCGGCATGATGGAGCGGGGCTGGGGCCGCATCGTCCAGATCGGCTCGATGAACGGCCAGGCCGGCCAGCTCAACCAGGTCAACTACGTTGCCGCCAAGGCGGGCATGCACGGCTTCACCAAGGCGCTGGCGCAGGAAGGGGCGAAGCACGGGATCACGGTCAACACCGTGGCACCCGGCTATGTCGACACCTACCTGATGCGCAACATGCCCGAGAAAATCGTTCAGAAGATCATCGACAAGTCCCCGATCCGCCGGATGGGGTATGAGGAAGAGGTGGCTCACGCCGTGCTCTTCCTCATCGACGACAAGGCGGCGTGGACCACCGGCTCCACGATCACGATGAACGGCGGCACCCATATGTACTAGCCCGCATTTCTCACCAGGGTCACGGCCTGCGTCGTGTCCAGGCGTTCGATCCGCCAGGAGCGGGCCGAAGAGCGTAGCTGGAGCTACGGTTGAGGCCCGCGACGCCGCGGGCGGGCGCCTGGGCGCGACCCGAAGGGCGGCGCTGTCCGGCCGACAGTGTGCGTCACGGCGCTTGCCCGATGTCCCCGCATCGCGCTGCGCGCCGTTCCTACTCTGTCGGCCGGACAGCGCCGCGCAGACCATGACCTTGGTGAGAAATGCGGGCTAAACCCGTGCTGAGCCGAGCCGCCGGAGCCTGCTACGATACCCGGCCATGCATCAGGACGTCGTCGACCTCAACGCCTTCTACCTGACCCGGCTGGGCCGCGTCGCACGGCGGATAATGGGCCAGAAAATCCGCCGGGTGTGGCCGAGCGTGCGCGAAGAGGTGGTGCTGGGGCTCGGCTACCCGGTGCCCTTCCTCGGGCTCTTCCGCGAGGAGGCGGATCGCGTGTTCGCCGTCATGCCGGCGGGCCAGGGGGTCATGGCGTGGCCCGAGAGCGGCGGGCGGCTGGTAACGCTCGCCGACGACGGCTTCCTGCCGCTCCCCGACGGCTCCATCGACCGCATCCTCATCGTCCATGGCCTCGAGTTCAGCGAGCAGCGCCGGGCGATGCTGGAGGAGGTGTGGCGGGTGATGCGGCCGAACGGGCGCATTCTGGTGCTGGTGCCGAACCGCCACGGCCTCTGGGCACGCGCCGAGGCGACGCCATTCGGCCATGGCTCGCCGTTCAGCGCCTCCCAGCTCGCCCGGCTCTTGAGGGAGCACCGCTTCGCCCCGCTCACCGCCGGCGCGATGCTGTTCTTCCCGCCCGCGGGCTCGCGCGCGGTGCTGCGCACCGCTGCCGTCTGGCAGCGCGTGGGCCGCCACCTCGGGCGCCCCTTCGGCGGCCTCGTCTATGTGGAGGCCGGCAAGACCGTGTTCGAGGCGCGCCCGGTGACGGCGCGGCAGAGGCGCCGGGTCATCATGCCGCTGCCGCAACCGGTGCCGGCGGGCGCGCGAACGGCCGCCGGAGACTGCGGCTTACCGGCGTCCCGCCCCTGAGCCTGCGCCGCGCGCGGGATCGGCCGAGAGCAGGAACACCGCCTGCTCGCCGAAGAGGTTGGCGAAGCGGCCGGTGCCTGTGAAGCGGCGCACGCGGCCGCGCGAATCGACCTGGGTGCGTCGCTCGATTCGGATTCCGAGCTCGCGGCAGAGCATCACGAAGTCCTTGATCGTGCAGGGCCTGATCATTGGCGTCTCATACCATAGCTCGCCGGAACCCAGAGGCGTCGGCATCCGGCCACGGGTCAGCAGATGCAGCCGGTTGCGCCAATGCCCGAAATTGGGGATCGAGACGATCGCGCTCTGGCCGATCCTGAGCAGTTCCAGCAACACGCTCCTGGGGTCTCGGATCGCCGGCAGGGTCTGGCTCAGCACGACGTAATCGAAGGCTGCGTCCGGGTAGTCGGCGAGGTCGGTCTCCGCATCCCCCTGGATGGCCGAGAGCCCGCGCCTCACCGAGGCGTTCACGCCCTCCTGGCTGATCTCGATGCCGCGGCCATCGACGTTCTTCTCGCGCGCGAGCAGCTCCAGCAGGGCGCCGTCGCCGCAGCCGATGTCGAGCAGCCTGGAGCCAGGCTCCACCAGCTCGGCAATCAGGCGATGGTCGGGGCGGGCGCCCTGGCGCCGCGGGCCTGCGTTCACGGACCGGTTCTTACGGGCTGTGGAGCCCGCGCTTGGCGGCAGCACCGCTCAGGAACCCGCGCAATGTCTCGAACATGTTCGGCTCGTCGAGGAGGAAGGCATCGTGCCCCTTGTCGCTCACCACCTCGACGAAGCTCACGTTGGCGGCGGCCGCGGCCAGCGCTCGCACGATGGCGCGATTCTCCGACGTGGGATAAAGCCAGTCGCTGGTAAAGGAAATCACGCAGAAGCGGGTCTCGACCCCGCGAAACGCATTCGCCAGCACGCCGTCGTAATCGGCCGCGAGATCGAAGTAGTCGATCGCCCGGGTGATGTAGAGGTAGGAGTTGGCGTCGAAACGCTCTACGAAACTTTGTCCCTGATAGCGAAGGTAGCTCTCGACCTGAAAATCCGCATCGAACCCGTAGGTGACGTTGCTCCTGTCCTGGAGCGCGCGGCCAAACTTCCGGTGCAGCGCCGATTCCGAGAGATAGGTGATGTGCGCGGCCATGCGCGCCACCGCGAGGCCACCCACCGGATTTGTGCCGAGTTCCTGATAGCGCCCCTCGCGCCATTCGGGATCGGCCATGATCGCCTGGCGGCCGACTTCATTGAGCGCGATGTTCTGGGCCGAATGCTTTGCGGCACAGGCGATCGGCACCGCGGTGTAGCAGCGCTCGGGGTAGCTCGCCACCCACTGCAAAGCCTGCATGCCGCCCATGGAGCCGCCGGACACGCAGAAAAGCTGCTCGATCCCCAGATGGTCGAGCAGCATTGCCTGAGCCTTGACCATGTCGCGGATGGTGATGACCGGGAAGTCGAGGCCCCAGGGGCGCCCTGTGGCGGGGTTGATCTCCTTCGGCCCCGTGGTGCCCATGCAGCCGCCGAGCGCGTTGCAGCAGATCACGAAATAGCGATCGGTGTCGAATGTCTTGCCCGGCCCTACCATCATCTCCCACCAGCCGGGCTTGCCGGTAACCGGATGGGGCCCGAGGACGAACTGGTCGCCGGTGAGCGCATGGCAGAGGAGCACAGAGTTGGAGCGCTCGGCATTGAGCGTGCCGTAGGTCTGATAGGCGAGCGTGAAGGGCCCGAGGGAGACGCCGCAATCGAGCTCGAGCGGCACCTCCCGGCCGAGCTCGACGCTCAGGCCGGTCTGCACGTGTTCCACCGCAGCTTGGCTCTCGGGCATTGCGGTCATCGCTCGTCGGGCTCTGCACGGCCGCATCCCGCCATCGGATTGCGTACCGAAACTATTGCCGAAAGGGGGTCAGACAGTTGCGATTTGAACTCGAAAGTCAATGTTCTCTTTGATTTTACCACGCTCATGGACTAGGACTCGCCACCCCCTGAGCCACGTCAGCCATGCCATGAACAGGCCTTCGCCGGAGGAGTCTCCGCTCGCCGCCATGCGCGACGAGATCGACGAGATCGACGATACGATCCACGACCTGCTGATGCGTCGCATGGCGCTCGCCAACCGCATCAGCGAGACCAAGCGTGCGGCCGGCGCCACCGGCGCGCTGTTGCGGCCGGCGCGCGAGGCCGCAATCCTGAGGCGGCTGATGGCGCGCCACGAGGGCCCCTTCCCCTTCCCCGTCATCGTGCGGATCTGGTCCGAGATCATGTCGGCGACCCTCTTCGCCGAGGGCGGCTTCGCGGTATCGGTGTTCACGGTCGAGGAGCCCAGCGAAGAAAGCCGCTTCCCCGACCTCGCACGGGTCCATTTCGGCGCCGAAACGCCGTTGCTCACCGCGCGGACAGAAAGCGGCGTGCTGCGCGGCGTGCGCGACGGCAAGGCGTCGGTCGGCGTTTTGCCCGTGCCTGCGGACGCGATGAGCGGCGATTTCGGGGTGAGCGCCGAGCCATGGTGGCTGACGCTCGCAGTCAGCGACGAGGAACGCCCGATGATCGTCTCCCGGCTGCCCTGGCTCGCGGGCGGGCGGAATTCCGCCGGCAAGACCAGCGCGCTCGTGGTGGCCATGACCCAGCCGGCGCCATCGGGCGACGATGTTTCCTTCATGGCGGTCGAATCGTCTGACACCATCAGCCGCGATCGCATCCGCTCAGCGCTCGCCGTGGCCGGCATCGCGGTGACCGGTTCCGTTGCATGGCACGGCGACGACCGTGTGCCGGGCCGCTGGCAACTCATCGAGGCCGATGGCTTCGTCGCTGAGGAGGACGAGCGGCTGCGGGACTTCGCCGAGCAGCTGGGCGACGATGTCGGGCGCATCGCGGTGCTGGGTAGCTATCCAAGGCCGCCTGCCCCCTGGCACGACGGCTGACGAGCGGCGAGCACGACGATGCCGGTCCATCCGACCCCACGTCCCGGGATCATGGAGATCTCGCCCTATGTCGGCGGGCGCTCCACCGCCGACGGCCACACCAACACCATCAAGCTCTCCTCCAACGAGTCCGCGCTGGGCCCGAGCCCGAAGGCGCAGGCCGCGTACCGGGAGCTCGCAGGGACGCTGCACCGCTACCCCGACGGCGGAGCCACGGATCTGCGCACCGCGCTCGGCGCGCTGCACGGAATCGATCCGGAACGGATCGTTTGCGGCAACGGCTCGGACGAGCTGCTCCAGCTTCTCGCTCAAGCCTATGCCGGTCCGGGCGACGAGATCATCTATTCCCGTCACGGATTTCTGGTCTATCCGCTGGCCACGCTTGCCGTCGGCGCCACGCCCGTCGTAGCGCCGGAGACCGAGTTCACCGCTGATGTCGACGCGATCCTGGGCCGGGTGACCGAGCGGACCCGGATCGTCTTCCTCGCCAACCCCAACAACCCGACCGGGACCTACATTCCCAGGGGCGAGCTCCACCGGCTCTGGGGCGGCCTGCCGGAGCATGTCGTGCTGGTGGTCGATTCGGCCTACGCTGAATTCGTTACCGACGGCGACTACGATCCCAGCCTCGACCTCGCCGGGATGGCGCCCAACGTGGTGATGACCCGCACGTTCTCAAAGGCTTACGGGCTTGCGGCGCTCAGGCTCGGCTGGGCCTACGCGCCGCAAGCCATTATCGACGTGCTGCACCGCATCCGCGGCCCCTTCAACGCCAACGCCGCGGCGCTCGCTGCGGCTCTGGCCGCGCTTGAGGATCAGGATCACATCGTCCGCTCCTGCCGGCATAACGAGGCATGTCGCGATGCGCTGGCCGCCAGGCTCACCGCCGCCGGGCTCCAGGTCGTTCCCAGCGTCTGCAACTTCCTGCTGGTTCGCTTTCCGGACGAGCCTGGCCGGGACGCTGCGGCGGCCGATCGCTTTCTCAGCGAACGCGGGGTCGTCGCCCGTCGGATGGAGCCCTATCACCTCGCCGACTGCCTCAGGATCACGGTCGGCCTGGAGGCGGAGAATGAGGCCGTGGCCCAGGTGCTCGAGGCCTTCATGGCAGCGCCTGCGGCAGAGGCGGGCGGCGAACGGTGAGCGAGCCCGAGCCCTTCTCGCGCGTCGCACTGATCGGCCTCGGCCTGGTCAACTCCTCGCTCGCGCGGGTCCTTCGTGAGAAGGCACCCGCGACCGAGATCGTGGGCTGTGCCCGGAGCCAGGCGACTCTCGACACGGCCATGAGGCTCGGCTTCGCCGACCGGGTGACGCTCGACCCCGTCGAAGCGGTCGAAGGCTGCGACCTCGTGGTGCTGGGCTCGCCGGTCGGCACATTCGCGCCGCTCGCGGCAAGAATCGGGCCGCACCTGGCCGAAGGCGCGATTCTGACGGACGTCGGCTCGGTCAAGAGCGCCGTGTTCGCGGCGGTCGGGCCGCATGTGCCTGCCGGCGTCCACCTGATCCCCGGCCATCCGGTCGCAGGCACCGAGCATTCGGGGCCCGAGGCCGGGTTCGCCGAGATGTTCGAGGGCCGCTGGTGCATCCTGACCCCGGCGCCGGACGCGGACCCCGCAGCGGTGGAGCGGATCGCCGCACTCTGGCGCATGGCCGGCATGAAAATCGAGATGATGGACGCCGCGCACCACGACCTGGTGCTCGCCATCACCTCCCACCTGCCGCACCTGATCGCCTACAACATCGTCGGCACGGTCACCGACCTCGAGGAAGAGACCAGGCACGAGGTCTTCAAGTATGCGGCCGGCGGCTTCCGCGATTTCACTCGCCTCGCCGCGTCGGACCCGATCATGTGGCGCGATGTCTTCCTCAACAACCGGGGCGCGGTGCTGGAGATGCTGGGCCGCTTCAGCGAGGATCTCTCGGCCCTCCAGCGCGCCATCCGCCGGGGCGACGGCACCCACCTGGAGGCGCTCTTCACCCGCACCCGCACGATCCGGCGCGGCGTCATCGACGCCAAGCAGGTGTAGGCCCCGGCGCCTGCGATTGGCGCCACAGGCACTCAGGTGAGGCCGAGCACGTCGGCCATCGTGTAGAGGCCCGGTCCCCGCCCCTCTGCCCAGCGCGCCGCCTGGAGAGCACCTCGGGCATAGGTCTGGCGGTTCGCCGAACGGCAGGTCAGCTCCAGCCGCTCGCCGTCCGCCGCGAAGATCACGCTGTGCTCGCCCACCACATCGCCGCCGCGCAGCGCGGCGAAGCCGATCTCGCCACGCGGTCGCGCGCCGGTCACGCCGTCGCGGCCGCGTGCTGCGACCTCATCGAACGAGACTCCCCGCGCGCGCGCCGCCGCCCGGCCCAGACCCAAAGCCGTGCCGGAGGGCGCGTCGATCTTGTGCCGATGGTGCATCTCGACGATCTCGATGTCGTAATCGGCGTCCAAGAGGCCCGCGACCTGCTCGGTGAGACGCATCAGCAGATTGACGGCGAGGCTCATGTTGGGCGCCTGCACCACGGCAGTTTGCGCCGCCGCCTCCTTGAGCGCGGCCTGCTCGGCCTCGCCGATGCCGGTGGTGCCGACGACGAGGATCGTGCCCTCGGCGGCCGCGAGCGCGGCGTGGCCGGCGGTGGCGCCCGGCAGGGTGAAGTCGAGCACCGCATCGGCAGCGCGGAACATCGCCTGCGGATCGTCGCTCACCGCGACGCCTAGCGGCTCGATCCCGGCAAGGGCGCCGCAGTCCCTGCCGAGCGCGGGATGGTCGGAAACTTCGGTCGCCGCGACCAGAGTGCAGCCTTCCGTGGCCTCAACCTGACGGGCCAGCGCCTGGCCCATGCGCCCAGCGGCACCCGGGATGCCGATCTTCATCGCGCCTCCGCCGGCTCGATCCAGAGCTTCATCGTGTGGTCATAGTGGCGACGCACCTGCGCGCACGCAAGCAAGCTCGGGCGCCAGCCCTCAGAGCAACGGCGCCTGCCCGCCGTCGTCCTCGTCCCGTTCGGCCTTGCGGGGCTTGGGCCGGCCGGTGGCGCGGGCGGCGGCGCGGCCATCGTGGAATTCGAGAGAGAGTGCGGCGCCCGGCTTCACCGCTGCCGCGCTGGTCACGGGCCGCTCCCGCTGGTCGCGCACGACAGCGAAGCCGCGCGCAAGAACGCCTCGATGGGAATAGCTTTCGAGCAGCCGCGCCGCCGTCTCGACCCGTGCCGACCGCTCGTTCAACGCCGCGTGCCCGGCGCGGCCAAGCCGCTCCGCCAGCAGGTCGCTCGCCTGGCGTGCTTGGCTTACGCGAGCGGCGGGGCGCTCGGCCGAGAGGCGACCGGTGGCGTGCGCGAGCTGCTGGCGCTTGAGGGCGAGGAGTTGGCGCGGCCTGAGCGGCCTCAGCCGGCCGAGGGCCTGGCGCTCGGTCCCGAGTCGGCCGCGCACCCCGCGGGCGAGCCGCTCCGACCAGTCGTCGAGTCGCTGGCTCGCGGTGGTCAGCCGGTCCCGCGCCGCCGGTAGGCCACGCCCGAGCCCATCCACGCGCGCGCGCCGCTCGGCGATCAGCCGGCGGAACGACGCACCGATCCGATGCTCTAGGGTGTGCGTACGCTCCAAGAGGTCGGCGCGCACCGGCACGGCGATCTCGGCGGCCGCGGTCGGCGTCGGCGCCCGGAGGTCGGCGGCAAGGTCGATCAGCGTCACGTCGGTCTCGTGCCCCACGGCGGCGATCAGCGGGATGGCGCTCGCCGCCGCGGCGCGCACCACGACTTCCTCGTTGAAGGCCCAGAGGTCTTCCAGGCTGCCGCCGCCGCGGGCGACGATCAGCACGTCGGGCCGCGGCACCGGCGTGGCTGCATCGAGGCGGTTGAAGCCCGCGATCGCGGCAGCGATCTCCTCCGCCGCGCCCGCGCCTTGGACCGTGACCGGCCAGACCAGCACCCGGCGGGGAAAGCGGTCCTCGATTCGATGCAGGATGTCGCGGATCACCGCGCCCGTGGGCGAGGTCACGACGCCGATGGTCTCGGGCAAGTAGGGCAGCTCGCGCTTGCGCGCCTCGTCGAAGAGGCCCTCGGCGGCGAGCGCCTTCTTGCGCGCCTCCAGCAGCGCGAGCAGGGCGCCTGCACCGGACAGCTCCAGCCGCTCGACCACGATCTGATAGCGTGAGCGCCCCGGATACGTGCTGATCTTGCCGGTGGCGATGACCTCGAGCCCGTCTTCGGGCGCGATCCCGAGCCGCCCGGCGGTGCCGCGCCAGCAGACCGCGTCCAGCACCGCGTCCGCATCCTTGAGCGCGAAGTAGAGATGGCCCGATGCGGCGCGCTTGAAGCCCGAGACCTCGCCCCGCACGCTGACCCAGGCGAACTCGCCCTCGACCACGCGCTTGAGCGCCTGCGACAGCTCGCCGACGGTGAGGACCGGCCTGTTGCTGCCGTCAGCGAGGGAGCCGTCCGCCTCCGTCATCGCCTATCGGCGCCCTGCTCTCAGGGTGCGAAGAAGGCGAGGGTGCGGGATTCGATGCTCTGGCGCGGGCGTGCGTCCGCCGGCGCCGTGGGATTGACGAACGCCGTGTGGGCGGTAAAGCGCGCCCGTCCGTCGGCGAGCGAGTCGTAGGTCTTGAAGATCAGCACCTCTCCCGGGTCCATCTCGGGAAAGTAGAACCAACGGTGGCCGGGATTGTGGCTGAGCTGCATCACCTCGCCGACGCGATCCGAATAGACGAGATCGGTCAGCACGAAGTCCCCCGCATCGATGCTCTGGGCGTCGCAGATGGCGAGCGGCCTGTCCTGCACCGGGCCCGCGATCGGCCGCCAGATCTGCACGACGGCGAAACGGTGCTGGAGCAGTTCCTCCGCGCGATCCGCCGGCAGCAGGTCGCGCACCCGCTGCGGGGCCGAGCGGTTGGTGTAGTCGTTGTGCGCGACATGCACGGGCTCGCGCACCTTCCGCTCGCTCCGCACCGAGTCATCGGCGACGCGGATGGTGTGGTCGAAGACCAAAACCTCGGCGGCGCCGCTCGCCTGCTTCACGAGGCGCTCGACCTCCGGGCTGTAGACCTCCTGTACCTCGTCGTCGTCGAAGAAGTCGGAGACCGCGCTTCCCTCCGTCGTGAGGGTGAATCCCTCCCGCTCCAGGTCGAAGGCGCCATTGGCCGCGCGGGCGTCGCGAATTGTGACCTCGACCTTCTGATATTCGGCCTCGCGCTGCGCCGTCTTGTTCCCCGGCACGGAGATGTAGGTGACCGGCTTCTCGCCGGTCGCCAGGATGTAGTTAATCGGTGCGTGAACGGCTCCAGACATGGCGGTGTTCTCTCAGGCTGAGGGCGGCGGCGGGGGCGACAGCTTAGACCGAAGCCCGGTCTACGGCGACAGCGCTTTTGTTTGCTCGGGCGGGCTCGGGTTCAAACGGCGGCGATCTCGACCTCGACCCCGTGCACGCAGGTGCTCTCCCCCATGTCCGACTTGATGCCGGGATTGAGGACATTGACGTTGGCGCGCGTGCCCTCCTGGCGCGGCCAGCGGCCCTTGGGGCTGAGCGCCACGCCCTGCGGAATCGTCTCGGCAACAGCCAGCGCAAGCTCCAGGCTGCCGGTCTCGTTGCTGAGCCGCACCCGCTGCCCTTCCGTCAGGCCACGGGCCGCCGCGTCCGAAGGGTGGAGCGTCACCGTTGCGGCACCGAGGCGATCCGCGATCCGCCGGTCGTTGGCGTAGGAATCGTTCATGAGCCAGGGCGAGGCCGGCGAGAGCAGGCGCAGCCTGCCGTTCTCCGGCTTAGGGTCGGCCTCGGCGAGCGGCAGGCGCGGGTGGCCGGCGGCCTCCGCGCGGGCGGACGCGATCTCGATCTTGCCGCTCGGCGTCGGGAAGGCGAGGCCCTCGAACTGGATCACGGGCGCCGCGTCAGGGAACACCGTGCCGACCCTCTTGAAGTCGTCGAAGGAGCCCGCGACGCCCACCTGGCCCATGATCTCCGCGATGATCGCCGCGTCGTCCTCGTAGAGTTCAGGTTCGGCGTAGCCCATGGCGCGGGCGAGGCGTCGAAAAATCTCCTGATTGGGGAGCGATTGGCCGAGCGGCTCCTGCAGCTTGGCCTGGGCGGAGAACGAGAGGTTGAAGTAGCCCGAGACCAGATCGTCGAATTCGAGGAACGACGCCGCCGGCAGCACGTAATCGGCATAGTCCGCCGTATCGGTCTGGAAGATGTCGACGACGACCGTGAAGAGGTCGTCGCGCATCAGCGCCCGGCGGAACCTGGCCTGCTCGGGGCTGGAGGCGGCCGGGTTGATGTTCCAACAGAGAAAGGCCTGGATGTCCGCCGGATCTTCCAGCCGCGCCGCGAGCTCCATCTGGCTGAAGCTCGGCGGGCTCTGGCTCAGCGCCGCGCCGCTCAGGTAATCGCCGTCCACCCCCTTGCGCCCGCCGCCGTTGAGGTAGAGCATCCCGGCGCCGGGCTTGCCGTAATTGCCGGTCACCGCCGGCAACAGCGCGCAAGCGCGCATCACGTTGCCGCCCATCGCTTGCCGTTGCAGCCCCTGGCCGAGCCAGAGAAGCGCGGGGCCTGAACCGTAGATCCGCGCCGCTTCCTCGATCTCTGCTGCCGGCACGCCGGTGCGGGCCTCGCCCCAGGCCGGCGTGCAGGGGGCGACGGCGGGCTCCAGCTCATCCCAGCCTACGGTGTGCGCGTCGAGGAAGGCACGGTCGATCAGCCCGTCGCGGACCAGCACGTGGACCATGGCGAAGGCCAGCGCCGCATCGCTGCCGGGGAAGGGCTGGAGGTGCAGGTCGGCCTGCTCGGCGGTCGGGTGGCGCACCGGGTCGACGACGATTACCGTCCCCGGCGCCTCCTTCAGCCAGTGCTTGTGCTGATGGGGCGCGGACGCCGACGGGTTCGCGCCCCAGACGAGAATCGAGTGCGCGTCCTTGGCGGTGCGAGGGTCGAAGCCGATCACCGACGTGCCGATCACATAGTCGAGCGCCACGTGGCCCGCCATGTTGCACACCGTGTCGGGCTCCACCTCGCGGGCGCCGAGGCGGCCCAGGAAGCGCATCGGGAAGTTGTTGGCGATCAGCGAACAGGTGCCGGTGTAGTGGGCGTGTACGATCCTGTCGGCGCCGTCGCCCTCGGCGATCTGCTTGAAGCGCGCCGCGATCGCGCCGATCGCTTCGTCCCACGAGACCGGCTCGAAGCGCCCCTCGCCCTTGGCGCCGGCGCGCTTCAGCGGCGTCAGCAGCCGTGCCTCGGGGTCGCGGAAGACGCCGTTATAGGCAAGCGCGCACTTGCCGCAGAGCGCGCCCCGGCTCACGGGGTGGTCCGGGTCGCCGAGCACGCGGGTTATGGCACCGTCGCGCTTGATCGCGACGATGCCGCAGGCGTCGTAGCAATCGCGCGGGCAGGTGGTCTTGAGAACTTCCTTCTCGCCTGGCATGGCGGCCTCCAGGGTCCGTTGTCTTGCCTCAAGGTAGCGCGGCGCGCGCGGCGCCGGAACCCCGTGCTAATCTCGCGGCGGCACGAGCAGGGGACGCGCGATGATGCGGACGGTGAGGCTGCCGGGCGGCGACGAGGTCGTGGCGCTGGGCCAGGGCACGTGGCGCATGGGCGAGCGCCGGGCTGCGCGCAAGGACGAGGTGGCGGCGCTCCGCCACGGCATCGCCTGCGGCATGACGCTCATCGACACGGCGGAGATGTACGGCTCCGGCGGGGCGGAGAAGGTGGTCGGCGAGGCGATCCGCGGGCAGCGCGATGCGGTCTACCTAGTGAGCAAGGTTCTGCCGTCCAACGCCGGACGCAAGCGCATGGCGCGCGCCTGCGAGAAGAGCCTGAAGTGTCTCGGCACCGACTACCTCGACCTCTACCTGCTGCACTGGCGGAGCAGCATTTCCCTCGACGAGGTCGTTGAAGGCTTCCTCGCGCTGCAGGAGGCCGGCAAGATTCGCCGCTTCGGGGTCAGCAACTTCGACACCGACGACATGGAAGAGCTGTGGGAGACCCCAGGCGGCCAAGGCTGCCAGACCAACCAGATCCTCTACAACCTCTCGCGGCGCTGGCCCGAGGCAGCGCTGATGGACTGGAGCCGCCGCCACGACCAGCCGCTCATGATCTATTCGCCGCTGGAGCAGGGCAGGCTGCCCGAAGGGCGCGCGCTCGGCGCCATCGCAGCCGAGCGTGGCGTAACGCCGATGCAGGTGGCGCTCGCCTGGGTGCTTCGCCATGAGGACATGTTCGTCGTACCCAAGGCGAGCCGTATCGCCCATGTCGACGAGAACCTGGGCGCGCTCCACATTACGCTCACCGATGACGAGCTTGCGGCCCTGGACACGGCCTTCCCGCCGCCCGCCGGCGACGCCCCTCTCGAATTACACTAGGAGCCTGCGCCGCAGAACGCTTTTGGGCACCTTCAGACACCATAGGTAGTAGTAAAGAATAATCTGTTACCACTACATATAGTAGGCAATTTTCCTACGGCGCAGGCTCCTAGAGGGGGCTACGGCCGGGTCAGTCTCCCTGGCCGATCATCTTCATGATGCCGGAGAAATCGTCGGCCCCGAAGCCTGCGTTGCAGAAGAGCGTGTAGAGCGCCACCGCTTCCGCGCCGAGCGGCGATGCCGCGCCGGCCGAGGCCGCAGCGGCCTGGGCGAGGCGCAGGTCCTTCAGCATCATCTGGGCCGTAAATCCCGGTGCGTAGTCGCGATTCGACGGCGCGCTCTCCACCGGCCCCGGCACCGGGCAGTAGGAGGTGAGCGCCCAGCACTGGCCGGTCGCCTTGGAGACGATGTCGAAGAGCGTCTGACGCTCGAGCCCGAGCCGGTCCGCCATCCCGAATGCCTCGCAGACGCCGATCATCGAGACCGCGAGGATCAGGTTGTTGCAGACCTTGGCCGTCTGGCCTGCGCCGGAGGCGCCGGCATGGATCACGGCCTTGCCCATGTCGCCCAGCACCGGCCGGCCGCGCTCGACCGCGTCCCCCTCGCCGCCAACCATGAAGGTGAGCGTGCCTGCCGCCGCACCGGCGACACCGCCGGAGACTGGCGCATCCAGCAGCGGCCAGCCGCCTTCGGCCGCCGTTGCGGCGACCGCGCGGGCGGTATCGACGTCGATGGTCGAGCAGTCGATGAGCAGCGTCCCCGGCGCCGCGACCGAGAGGACTCCGCCCTCGCCGCGATAGACCTCCGACACCTCGGCGCCGGCCGGCAGCATGGTGATGACCACCTCCCGCCCGGCCGCAGCCTCGGCGACGGAGCCCGCCGTCGGAGCCCCTGCCTCACGCGCCCTCTCCAGCGCCTGCGTGCTGATGTCGAAGGCCGTGACAGCATGGCCGGCTACCGCCAGATTGGCGGCCATCGGCCCTCCCATATTGCCGAGCCCGATGAATCCGATGTCCGCCATGTCGGAATCTCCCTCTCGCGTTGGTTAGAAGCGGTAGCGCCGTCCCCGGCCGCTTACCACGTCATGTCGCCCTTGGGCGGCACCTCGAAATATGCATCCACCGTCGCCGCTGTCACCTCTTCCAGCCGCGCCGGGCGCCAGGCCGGATTGCGGTCCTTGTCGACGATCTGGGCACGGATGCCCTCGAAGAAATCGACGCCCAGATTGCAGTGCATGGCGAGCCGGTATTCCAGCGCCATCGCTTCCTCGAAATCGCACGCGCCATACGCCGTGAGCTGCTTGAACGAGACCTTGAGGCTGGTCGGCGACTTATGACGAAGCGTCGCAAGCGTCTCCGCCGCCCAGTCCGAGCCCTCGGCCTCGAGGTTGGCCACGATCTCCTCCACCGAGCCTGCGGCGAAGCAGCGGTCGATTTCCGCCTGTCGGGCAGCGAGCGGCGCTGGGCCGGGATCGGCGGCGCAGTTTGCGAGCAGGCGGTCGATGGCCGCGTTCGCGTCGCTGCCGAATTCGGCAGCCAGCAGCGTCTCGTCCAGCGCCTGCAGCGCATCGCTCGCCACCACATGGGTCGCGAGCCCGAGATAGAGCGAGTCGGCGGCGCCGATGCGCGCGCCCGTGAGGCCGAGGTAGAGCCCGGCCTTGCCCGTGAGCCTGGGTAGGAAGTACGTGGCACCGACATCGGGGAAGAGCCCGATCCCGGTCTCCGGCATGGCGAAGAGGGCGCGCTCGGTCATCACGCGGTGGGAGCCGTGGAACGAGATGCCGACGCCGCCTCCCATGACGACGCCGTCGATCAGCGCGACATAGGGCTTCGGGTAGCGAAAGATGAAGGTGTTGAGCCGGTACTCCTGCGCGTAGAAGACCGTGGCGAAGTGACGCTCCGGATCGTCCTGCTCGCTGTAAAGAAGGCGGATGTCGCCGCCGGCGCAGAAGGGCACGCGCCCGTCGTCCCGCGCGGCTCCGCGCACGACCACCGCCGCAATCTCGGGGTCCGCCGCCCATTCCTTGAGCCTGGCATCGAGGCCCAGCACCATGGGCTGGGTCAGCGCGTTCAGCGCCTTCGGCCGGTTCAGCGTCACGCTGCCGACCCGGCCCTTCCGTTCCAGGATGATTTCGTCGCTCACGGCCGCTCCGCCCCGGTCAATTGCCGGCGCATCCTAAGGACTACGCCCCGGCGGGGGAATAGCTGCGGGGCCGCGCCCAGCCTCACTCCGACAGCAGGCGGCGCGCGATGATGAGGCGCATGATCTCGTTGGTGCCTTCGAGGATTTGATGGACGCGCAGATCCCTGAGGTGGCGCTCGACCGGAAAATCCATCAGGTAGCCATAGCCGCCCAATAGCTGGAGCGCCTGATTGCAGACCTCGAAGCCCGCGTCCGTGGCGAAGCGCTTGGCCATGGCGATGGTGGCAATGGCGGCGTCTTCGCGCGCGTCGAGGGCGGCCGCGGCCCGGTGGATCATCAGGCGGGCGGCTTCGAGGTTCGTCGCCATGTCGGCGAGCGTGAACTGCAGCGCCTGAAAGTCGGCGAGCTTGCGGCCGAACTGCTGGCGCTGGAGCAGGTGATCGCGGGCGATCTCCAGGCTCGCCTGCGCGGCCCCCAGCGAGCAGGCGCCGATGTTGATGCGCCCGCCGTCGAGGCCCGCCATGGCGATCTTGAAGCCCTGCCCTTCCGCGCCGATGAGGTTCTCCGCCGGCACGCGGCAGTCCTCGAAGATCACCATCGCGGTCGGTTGGCTGTGCCAGCCGAGCTTCTTCTCTTGGGCGCCGAAGGTGAGGCCCGGCGTATCCCGCTCAACCGCGATGCATGAGATGCCGTCCGCGCCCGGCCCGCCGGTCCGCACCATGCAGACATAGACATCGGCAAAGCCGCCGCCCGAGATGAAGGCCTTGGTGCCGTTGAGCACGTAGTGATCGCCGTCCAGGCGGGCGCTGGTCCTGAGCGATGCGGCGTCGGAGCCGGAATCAGGCTCGGTCAGGCAGTAGCTCGCGAAATGTTCCATGCTGGCGAGGCGGGGCAGGAAGCGCGTGCGCTGCGCGTCTGCGCCGAAGGAGTCGATCATCCACGACGCCATGTTGTGGATCGAAATGTAGGCCGCGGTCGACGCACAACCCCGGGCCAGCCCCTCGAAGATCAGCGCGGCATCGAGCCGCGTCAGGTTCGATCCGCCGACATCGTCACCCACATAGATGCCGCCAAGGCCGAGGGCCGCGGCCTTGCGCAGCGCATCCACCGGGAAGGTGCAGTCCCGGTCCCACGCCGCAGCAAAGGGGGCGAGCTCGTTCTCGGCGAAGTTCTGGGCGAGTTCGCGGAACGCCTGTTGCTCTTCCGAGAGGGTGAAATCCATGACCGGGCTAACTTAGCGAGCGCCGCCACCCCTGGGCGAGCCGAAAAACGAGGGGGCCGACAATCACGATCAGAATGATGCGCGCGACATGGTGGGTCGAGACGAAGGCGGCGGCGCTGCCGAAGGAGAGCGCCATCAGGCTCATCTCGGCGAGCCCGCCGGGAGCCAGCGCGAGAAAGAGCGCCGCTCCGGAGAGATCGGTGGCGGCCGCGAGGCCGTAGGCCATGCCTGCCGCCACCAAGACCATCGCCACGGCGACGAGCGCAGCCAGCAGCATGACGCGCCGGAGCTTGCGGAACGCAATGCCCACGAACCGCGCCCCGATGGCGGCGCCGAGCACGACCTGGGCGGCCGCGATCAACTCGCCCGGCGGGTGCGCCGCGACAACCCCGCTCAGGTGCAGCGCCGCGCTCAGCACCAAGGGGCCGACCAGCTGGGCCGCCGGCACCCGCAACGCCTTAGCCGCCGGATAGCCGGCGAGCGCGCAGGCAACCAGCGCCATGAGATCGACCCAGCCCGCCGCCGGGCCGGCGGGGACCGGCAAGCCAACCGGCTCGTAGCCTTCGAAGATCCGGTAGTAGAAGGCGATCAGGAACACGGCGACGAGGATGCGCGTGCCGTGGGTGAGCGAGATCGTGCGCCCATCGCCGCCCATGCTCTCGCCGAGCACCATCATCTCGCTGAGCCCGCCCGGCATCGAGGCGAAATAGGCGGTCGCCCGGTCGTAGCCGCCGAGCCTGCGGAAGACGACATAGGCCATTCCTGCCGTCGCCGCCGTGGAGAGAACCACGCCCGAGAGGCCCACGTACCACTCCGTGATTTGGGCGAAGAGGTCGATCGTGAATTGGCTGCCGAGCAGCACGCCGAGGATCGCGATCATGGCGTTGCGGATCTGGGCGGGTACCGCGAGCGGCGCGCCGGTGAGCGCCGCCGCCGTTGCCGCCGTCATGGCGCCCAGCATCCAAGGGAGCGGCAGCGCAAGCGCGAAGAAGACGGCTCCGCCCGAGGCCCCGAGGCCGATCGAGAGAACGAAGCGGAGACCGGCGATGCGGAGCCGCGTGGCCTGCCAGCGCACGCCGAATGGGGCGCCGAGTCCTTTCACCGCCTGCTCCGGCTTGATGTGCGGCTAGGTGAGCGAGCGGGGCTCGCGGACGCCAAATTCAGCACCCTCAGGGGGTGAACTGCTCGGCGAGGATGCGCTCGGTAAGGCTGTGCTCGGGGTCGAAGAGGAGGTGGATCGCCGTCGCATGATCGACCGCGACCTCGACCGACGCCACGTCGCGCACTTCGGTGTAGTCGGCGACCGCGCTGACCGGGCGCTTATCGTGCTCGAGCACCTCGAGGCGCACGGTCGCCTCGTGCAGTAGGAGGGCGCCTCGCCAGCGCCGCGGCCTGAAGGCGCTGATCGGCGTGAGCGCCAGGATGTTGGCGCCGAGCGGGATGATCGGGCCGTGGGCAGAAAGGTTGTAGGCGGTGCTGCCGGCGGGAGTCGCCACCAGCACACCGTCGCAGATAAGCTCCGGCACCCTGACGACGCCGTCCACGCTGATTCTGAGCTTGGCGGCCTGGCGGGTCTCGCGCAGCATCGAGACCTCGTTGATGGCGAGCGCCTCGTGCGTATCCCCGTGGATCGTCTCCGCCTGCATGCTGAGTGGATGCAGGGTCGTGCCGTGCGCCTGCTCCAGCCGTTGGGGAAGGTCCTCGATGGAGAACTCGTTCATCAGGAAGCCGACCGTGCCCCGGCTCATGCCGTAGATCGGCTTGCCCTGGCGCAGCAGGCGGTGCTGCGTCTCCAGCATGAAGCCGTCTCCGCCAAGCGCGATGATGGCGTCGGCATCGGCTGGCTCTACGAAGGGATAGCGGGCGGCGAGCGCGGCGAGCGCGGCCTGGGCATCGGCGGCGGTCGACGCGACGGCGGCCATCGTCCGGTAGCGCATGGAGTCTCCCGATGGGCTGCGCCGGCGCGGCGCGGAAAGCGGGCTGGACGGCGGCGGCCGCTCAGCCGCCGGTGACGCTCATGTGACGGCCGACCGCAGGCCGCGTGTGGCGGCGGTCGATGATGAAATCATGGCCCTTGGGCTTGCGCCCGATCGCCTCGTGGATCGCCGCAACCAGAGCATCGTCGCTCTCGCTGCGGCGGAGCGGCGTGCGCAGGTCGGCCGCGTCCTCCTGGCCGAGGCACATGTAGAGCGTGCCGGTGCAGGTGAGCCGCACCCGGTTGCAGGATTCGCAGAAATTGTGGGTGAGCGGCGTGATGAAACCCAAACGCTGGCCGGTCTCCCGCACCGTGACGTATCGCGCCGGCCCGCCCGTGCGATGGTCGCTCTCGTCCAGGGTCCAGCGCTTGCGGAGCTTCGCGCGGACCATGGAGAGCGGCAGGTACTGCTCGGTCCGATCGCCGTCGATCTCGCCGAGCGGCATCGTCTCGATGAAGGTGAGGTCGTGCCCCTCGGCCCCGCACCAGGCGACGAGGTCTTCGATCTCGTCCTCGTTGACGCCGCGCAGCGCCACGGTGTTGATCTTGACCTTGAGCCCTGCGGCGCGGGCCGCATCGATGCCGGCCATCACCTGGTCGAGCCGGCCCCAACGGGTGATCTTGACGAATTTATCGGGGTCGCGGGTGTCGAGGGAGATGTTCACCCGGCGCACGCCCGCGGCGTAGAGCCGTTCCGCATGGCGCGGCAATTGGCTCCCGTTGGTGGTGAGCGTCAGCTCGTCGAGTGCGCCGCTTCTCAGGTGGCGGCCCAGGCTCTCGAACAGCTCGATGACGCCCTTCCGCACCAGAGGCTCGCCGCCGGTGATGCGGAGCTTGCGCACGCCCAAGCCCACGAACGCGCTGCACAGCCGATCGAGCTCCTCCAGTGTGAGCAGCTCCGCCTTGGGCAGGAAGCTCATGTGCTCCGACATGCAATAGACGCAGCGAAAGTCGCACCGGTCGGTGACCGAGACCCGCAGATAGGTGACGTGGCGCTCGAATGGGTCGATCAGCATGGCTTCCACTCCACGGACGCGCTGCGGCTCCTGCGCCGCACGCCGTTTTGCATACTACGCGAGGGCGCCAATTTACACCCGGAGAATTTGGGCACGATCCGGGTGGCGTCAACCGCCCCGCTCGCGCGGAAGGGGCTACCGCTGTTAGGATCGGCGCCGCAACCCGGCATCGCGGAGGCGAAGAATGGCGGATTCGGTGGTTCCGGTGATCGATATCGCACCGTTTCTCACGGGCGGGCGCGAGGACAAGGCGCGCGTTGCCGCCGAGGTGGATAACGCCTGCCGTGAGATCGGCTTCCTCGTCATCGCGGGTCACGGCGTCGCGCAGGGGCAGATCGACGAGATGGGGGGGCGTGACCCGTGCCTTCTTCGACCTGCCGCACTGGGAGAAGCTCAGGGTCAAAATGCCGCCCGACCGCTATCGCGGGCTGATGACCGTCGGCAGCGAGGACACGGCCTACAGCATGGACGAAGAAGAGAGCGCGCCGGACTGGCGCGAGAGCTTCGTTATCGGGCCCCATGACCACGCCTACGACGAATATCACTACGGGCCCGAGGGCTGGCGCTTCTTCGCCGCGAATCTGTGGCCCGACCGGCCCGCAGGGATGCGGCCGCTGTGGGAGGCCTATTATCGGGAGATGGAGCGCCTGGCAGGCGACCTGATGCGGATCTTCGCCTGTGCGCTCCGCCTGCCGGAGAACTTCTTCGCCGACAAGATCGACCGCCACATCACCAACTTCATCGCCTCCTACTACCCGCCGCAGCCGACGCCGCCCGTGCCGGGGCAGCTCCGCTGCGGCGCCCACGCGGACTACGGCAGCCTCACGATCGTCTCCTCCGATACCGACGTGGGCGGCCTCCAGGTTCTGGGCAAGGACGGCACCTGGTCCGACGTGCCTTGCATCCCCGGCACCTTCGTCATCAATCTCGGCGACCTGATGGCGGAATGGACCAACGACCGCTGGCGCTCGACCCTGCACCGGGTGGTCAACCCTCCCCGCGTCGAGGCGGAGAGCAGCCGGCTCTCGCTGCTCTTCTTCCAGCAGCCGAATTACGACGCCGTGATCGAGTGCCTGCCGAGCTGCACAGACGAAGCCAACCCGCCGCGCTACGGAACCATCACCTCCGGCGCCCATGTCGCCCGCAAGATCGACCTGAGCCGCCGCCCGCTTCTGGAAAGCGCGGAAGCGGCCGCAGAATAGCGGCGGTGCCATCCGCTCTTGACTCACCCGCCCCGACACCGCGAATTCGGGCCGCTCGCGCGGCGGGCGAGGAAGGCGTTACGGAGAGGAGGCGGCCGTGGTCGATGACACAGGGCAAGGTACCCGCGATCAGGTAGAGGAGGCGCTGGCGCGGCTCGAGCGCGACGGAATCCAGCATGTCCGCTTCGAGCTGCCGGACATGCACGGCTCCGCCCGCTCCAAGCAGGTGCCGGTCGAGCGGTTCGCCGCGTCCGCCCGTGAGGGTGTGAACATGTATGGCGGCATCGTCGCCCTCGACACGGCCTCTCACGTGATCCCCGGCACCCTCTACAACGAGGAGGTCAAGTACAAGGACCAGACCCTGCGTCCCGATCTTTCGACCCTCGCGACCGTGCCGTGGCTCGATGGCATGGCGAAGGTTATCTGCGACACGGAGTGGGAGGACGGCACGCCGCTTCACGCCGCGCCCCGCCACGTCGCGCGCCGGATGTTGGAGAGGGTGGCCGAGCTCGGCTTCGGCATCGAGAGCGCCCACGAGTACGAGTTCTTCGTGCTCGACCGCGAGACGCACGAGCCGCTCTTCGGCGGAGTCCATATCTTCAACAATCTGCGGAACGACCAGCTGCCGGCGATCCGCGCGGTGGTCGACAGCCTGCGGGCGGCCGGCATCCCGATGCTGACGGCCAACGCCGAGTACGCGCCCTCCCAGTACGAGCTGGTCTACAGACATGCCGAGGGGATGGTGGGCCTCGACAACGCGTTTACCTTCAAGAACGGGGTCAAGGAGATCGTCCAGCACGAAGGCCTCACCGCGACCTTCATGGGCAAGCCGGCGGCGGGCATGGCGGGCTCCGGCTGCCACTACCACATCAGCCTGATCGAGAAGGAGAGCGGGTGGAGCGCCTTCTACGACCCCGACAACCCGAACGACCTGACGCGGACGCTCCGGCATTTCGTCCAGGGCCTCATCGACCACGGCGCCGCCTGCATGGCGCTCTTCAACCCGACACCGAACTGCTACCGACGGCTCACGCCCCACACCTTCGCGCCCTCCAACGTCAGCTGGGGCGAGGAGGACCGGAGCGCCATGGTGCGCATCAAGCAGCCCGGCACGCCGGGGATGCACGTGGAAATGCGGGCCTCGTCCGCGATCAGCAATCCCTATCTCTGTGCCGCCGGCACGCTGGCCTGCGGGCTGCTCGGGCTTAGCGAGAAGCGCTCGCTCGTCGCGCAGTCCGATGGGCCGAGCGAGGACGACCCGAGCCTTCCGCCCTTCCCGGTAAATCTCGAGGCCGCCCTCGCCGCGCTCGAGGCCGACCAGGCGATGGTCGATCTGCTAGGGGAGGAGTTCGTGACCGTCTTCACCACGATGAAGCGCGCCGAGCTTGTCCGCTTCAACGCCCACATCACCCAATGGGAGCGCGACGAGTATATCGAGCTCTACTGAGGCGTAGGCGGGCCGCAGTTGCGGCCCGCACTCGCCCCTACCGAAAGTGCGGGATCACGTGGTCCGCGTAGGCGGCGACGATTTGCTCCTCGCCGCCGTTCACGAGGTAGATGTTGAACTGGGTGACGCCGGCGGCCTCCAGCGCCCGGATCTTCTCGACATGGGCCTCGGCCGGGCCGATTACGCAGAAATCCTCGGTGATCTCAGGCGTGACATAGGCGCTATTGTCTGATTCCAGCGCGGTGTGCTCGTGGTAGTCGTAGCCCTCGTCGGCGCCGACGCCCTCGCGCTGGGCGATGTAGGCGGTCAGGCTCTCCGGCACGAGGTCGGTGCCGGCGCCGTGGTGCTTGACGATGTCGGCCACATGGTTGCCCACCAAAGCCGGGAACCACTTGGTCTGCGCGATCCCGGCCTCGCGGTCGCCGACCCAGACGGGCGTGCAGGCCATGACGCGGTAGTCCGCCATGTCGCGGCCTTGGGCGCGGCCGGCATCGCGCGCCTGGTCCCCCATCCATTGGCAGAGGCCGACATCGGCGAGCTGCACGATCAGCCCGTCGCCGACACGGCCGGCCGCCGCGAGCGCGCGCGGCCCGTAGGCCGCGACCCAGACGGGCATCTCGTAGCCGCCGGTCCAGTCGAACTGCACCGGCTCCGGCGTGCCCTCGTAGCTGACCGCCTCGCCCCGCACCAGCGCCTTCATGGCGTGGCAGAACGCCTCCAGGCGCGCCACCGTCGCCGGCCGCTTGCCGATCACGCGCACGGCGCTGTCGCCGCGGCCCACGCCCATGTCGAAGCGTCCATCCGACTGCACCGCCATGGCCCCGAACAGGCTCGCCGCCACCGACCACTCGCGGGTCATCGGGTTGGTGACGCAGGGGCCGAAGCGAAGCCGCCGGGTGTTCTCGATGGCGACCGCCATCTGCGGGTAGAGGTCGCGCCAGAGCACGTGGCTGTCGAAGAACCAGGCATAGTCGAAACCGGCCGCCTCGGCCTGCCGGCAGATGGCGACGACGCGATCCTTTTCGAGGTCGCCGCGAAAGGTAATTCCGAATTCCATAATCATCCCCGTCACTCGGCTTCCGGCCAGATCTTCACGCCCGCGTGCTTGAAGCCCGTCGCCTTCGACATGTTGAGGCGGATGAGCAGCGGGGTCAGCGCCTCGATGCAGCGCGCGCTTTCGGCCGGGCCGCAGTTGTAGGCGCAGGCGCCGATCGTCTCGATCAGTTCCATGACTGCGCGCTTCGCTTCCAGGTCGTCGCCGCAGACGAGGATATCGCAGTTGATCGGCTGATCCAGTGCGGCCAGCACATGGGCGGAGACGTTGTGGAGCGCGCCCACCACGGCACAGCCTTCGCCTAGCATCGCCTGCGCCGCCTCGGTCGCCGAGCCCTCCGGCGGCATCGCGGTCCGCCGGGGGTTGCCGTCGGCGAGAGGCACCGCCATGTCCACCAGAATCTTCCCTTGGAGTGTCTTGGTCAGCGAGGTCAACGTGGCCTGGTGCGCGCCCCACGGCACCGCCAGCACCACGATCTGATCGGCGCGGGCGACCGCGTCGGCGTTGGCTGCGCCTTCGATCGCCCCCGGCGCGCCGGGCACGCCTGCTCTGAGATCGGCCGCGATCTCCGCCGCCCGGGCGGCATCGCGCGAGCCCACGACGACGTCGATGCCGGCAAGCGCGCAGCGCTGCGCCAGGCCGCGACCCTGCGGGCCGGTGCCTCCGATCACGGCAATTGCCATGGGTTTCTCCCGCGCTATCCCCGCCGCGACTACGAGTCGTAGGCGACGAGAGAGGTGATGGGCAGGTCGAGGCGCTGACGCCCGCCGAGGAAGGTCAGCTCGATAATGAAGGCCGCCGCCACCACCTCGGCACCCACCCGGCGCAGCAGCGAATGCGCCGCCGCCGCCGTGCCGCCCGTCGCCAGCAGATCGTCGAGAAGGACCACCCGCTGGCCTGGAGCGACAGCGTCAGCCTGCACCTCGACCTGGTCGGTGCCGTACTCAAGCGCGTACTCGTGCGCCACGGTTTCGCCCGGCAGCTTGCCCTTCTTGCGCACCATGATGAAGCCGCAGCCGAGCGCATGTGCGATCGGCGCCGCGACCAAAAACCCCCGCGATTCGATCCCGGCGAGCAGGTCGGGCTTGTGCTCGCTCACCACGTCGGCGAGGCGGTGCACCGTTTCGCTCCATGCCGGCCCGTGGGCGAGCAGGGTCGAGAGGTCGTAGAACAGGATGCCGGGCTTGGGGAAGTCGGGAACCGCGCGAATGTGGTCTCGCAGGTCGATGGCGGACACGGCTGCCCCGTTCAACGCAGGGCGGCTTCGTTCTCCCCGATCACTCTGCGCCTGTCGCTTCCTTGAGATAGGCGATCAGGTTCTGCCGGTCCTTCTCTTTCCTGACCCCTTTGAAGGCCATCTTGTTCTTCGGCACGTAGCCCTTGGGGTCGGCGATATAGGCCTCGATGGTCTCTTCGTCCCAGACGATCGCCGCGTCCTTCATCGCGTTCGAGTATTTCTTGAAGCCCTCGGCCGTGCCAGACGTGCGCCCGAAGACGCCGTAAAGGTTGGGGCCGACCTTGTGCTTGCCGCCCTCCTTGACGGTGTGGCAGACCTTGCACTTCTTGAAGACCTTCTTGCCCTTCTTCACATCAGCAGCAATGGCGGACGCGCTCGCCGCCATCATGGCGGTGGCGAGGGCGATGGCGAGAACGTGACGTACGCGCACGGGTATCTCCTTAGGTCTAGTCCCCGGTGAGGCGGTGGAGGCGCGAACATAGGCCGGGTTCGCACCCCTGATCAAGGAGGCCTTGGGGGCCGGCGGCGCGCCGTGCCCGGGAGGCAACGCGCCGCCGGCGGGTGACTACTGGATCCGATACTCCTCGTCGAGGAAGAAGCGGCTGTCGTGTTCCTCGACAGAGAGGTGACACTCGGCGCAGAAGACGACGTTCTTGGCGCCCTTTCCGCCGGTGGTGCCGATCACCCGGCCGTTCGGCATGATCAGCGTATAGCGCCAGTCTCCCGTATCGGCGTTGAAGCCGGACTCCATCTTCTCCATCAGGAAGAGCGGCCCCGCGCCCACGTTGCCGTTGGCTCTGACCACGAAACTGTCCTTGGCGAGAACGGTTCCGGCGGGCGCCGGTCCCGCCTCTTCGAAGAGACTGTAGTTGTCCGCGCCGACATCGTTGGCGTAGTTGTTGACGTAGCGCGCGCCATGGGTGTCGGAGACATAGGGCTGGGCCGCGACGTTCCTCCAGTTCTGGTAGGACGCTGCCCACTGGTTGCCCGACTTGGCGTAGCCCTTGGCCATGACCGCACTGATGCAGGCATAGGCGTCTCTGGCCTCGGCCGCGCTCAGCTCGATCGCCTCGCCAGCAGCGCACGGATTGCATGGATTGCAGGCGCCGCACGGGTTGCAGGGTGCGCACGGATTGCAGGGTGCGCAGGGGTTGCACGGGTTCGCAGCACAGGGATTACACGGATTGCACGGCGCGCAGGGGTTGCAAGGGTTACACGCCGCACACGGGTTGCAGGGGCCGCACGGTGCGCAGGCGACTGCACATGGATTGCACGGGTTGCAAGGCCCACAGGGGTTGCAGGGATTCGCTGCAGCGCAGGGGTTGCAGGGATTGCACGTGGCCGCGAGGCGCGGAACGACGCAGTCGGACCCGGCTGCAGCGCCGGCCGCACATGGGTTGCAGGCGCCGCACGGACCGCAGGCACCGGCGCAAGGATTGCAAGGGTTGCACGGATTGCAGGGATTGCACGCGCCGCACGGGCCACAGCCGGCAGCACAGGGGTTACACGCACCGCAAGGGCCACAGCCGGCAGCACAGGGATTGCACGGGTTACAGGCGCCGCAGGGACCGCAGGCGCCTGCGGTCGGGTCACACGGGTTGCAGGGGTTGCACGGCCCGCATGCGCCGCACGCGCCGCACGCGCCGGCGCATGGGTTGCAGGGATTACAGGGACCGCATGGTCCGCAGGCTCCCGCGCACGGCCGGCACGGATTGCACGGTCCGCAAGGGTTGCACGAAGCGAAGAGGAGCACCCCCGGGTCCTGATGCTGCGGGGTCGCCGCCGGGGTTTCGGTGGCGGATGTGCCGGCCGCGGCGTGGCCGCCGCCGGTGAAGACGGCAAGCCCGATGACCACAGGGACCACCGTTCCGGCGAGCAGGGGTTTCGTGCGTGGCATGTCGGGCCTCCCTCAATGTCCGTGTTCGGTACGAATTGTCGGCCAGCGCATGGTGCGGGGCAAACCCCTTCCACTCAAATTTTTGTGACTCCTCCGCCGGGCGGCTCGCGAATAGAGTCGCGCGATGACCTTCGTCCGAGCTTTGCTGGCCGTGTGTCTCGCGGTCTCCGGCGCCGTTCTTGCGGGCACCTCCCATGCCGGCAGCGTGACGGCCCCGGCCGTGGTCGAGGTTCCCGCCGGGCCTTTCATCGCGGGCTCCGGTGCGGCCGAGCGGGAGTACGCCTACCAGCTCGACGAGGCGGCTTACGGCCACTCCCGAACGCGGGAGCGCGGCTGGTACGATCGCGAGCGCCCGCGCGGGTCCACGTCGCTGGAGCGCTTCTTCATCACGCGTACGCTGATCACCAACGCCCAGTACGCGGCGTTCGTGACCGCCACGGGCCATCGCGTGCCGGATGTCGATGCCGAGACCTGGCGCGGCTACCGGCTGATCCACCCCTATGAGCGCACCCGCCGCCATGCGTGGGTGGATGGAACCCCGCCGCCGGGGCGCGAGGACCATCCCGTGGTGCTGGTCTCGCATGACGATGCCGAGGCGTATGCGGCCTGGCTTTCGGCCGAGACCGGGCGCACCTGGCGGCTTCCGACCGAACTTGAGTGGGAGAAGGCCGCGCGCGGCCCCGATGGCCGTATCTTCCCGTGGGGCGACACGTTCGACCCCGCGCTTCTCAACAGCCACGACGCCGGCCCCTTCGATACGCTGCCGGTCGGCAGCCGGCCTGCGGGCGCAAGCCCTTACGGCCTGCTCGACGCGGCAGGCCAGGTCTTCGAGTGGACCGCCTCGCCCGGCAATCCGGGTCGCTTCCTGGTCAAGGGCGGTTCGTGGGACGACAGCGGCTGCGGCATATGCCGCCCCGCAGCGCGTCATGGTCGGCCTGCCGACATCAAGCACATCCTTGTCGGCTTCCGCCTCGTCGCCGCGCCGCTCGAGAGAGAGGCGACGGAGGTCGAGCGCTAGAAACCCCCGGTCTGGCAAGAGCTGGTCCGCAGCACTATCTTTCATCGGCGGCACGGCCAGCGAACAGAGGGCAGAGCGGCAGAATGGCCCAGGCCACGGCAACCAAGAACGAGCGGCAGGAGGAAACCCGCCACCTCGACTTGGCGACGCAGCCGGTGAAGCGGCTGCGCATGATGCTCGCCGGCGGCGAGGAGGTGCGTGAGATCGAGCGCGTGCTCGGCCGGACCGGCGACAGTGTGGTGAGCGAAGTGCTGCGCGGCCACGAGACGTTCTATGAGTGGGACCACTACCCGAAGGGGGATGTCTTCGACGGGCAGAGCCACTCCCAGTACTTCTACCACGCCCATCCCGGCGGCTTCAGGGACACGGAACACGGGCACTTCCACACCTTCGTCCGCGCCAAGGGGATGCCGCGCGGCATGAAGCCCATGCACCGCAAGAGTCGCGACAAATGGCCCATGGGCGACGACGCGCTCACCCATGTGGTCGCCATCTCAATGGGTTCGAAGGGTCAGCCGCTCAGGCTCTTCACCACCAACCGCTGGGTCACCGGCGAGACCTGGTATCGCGGCGACGATGTGGCCAAGGTAATCGGCAGCTTCGTCATCGACCACGCTCGCCCGTCCTGGCCGACCAACCGCTGGGTCGGTGCCATGGTGCGGCTGTTCTGGCCCCAGATCATCCTGCTGCTCAAGGCGCGGGATCAGGTCATCGAGAGCTGGACCTCGCAGAATCCGGGCAAGGACACGCTCGAGGACCGCCGCCTCGAGGTCGTCTCGCAGGCCGAGGTTGCGATCGAGGCTCAGATGGCCGCAGTCAGGGCCGCTCTCGATGCCAGGACCCGGAGCGCCGACTGAAATGCGGCCGACCGCCGGTGCCGAGCCTAGAGGTGCCGCAGCGCCCTCGAAATAAGAACGCCGCCTCTCGTGAGGCGGCGCCCTCGGATAAGGTCAGACGTACGCGTCGCGTCAGCAGGCACACGGGTTGCAGGGATCGGCGCAACACGGGTTGCACGCGGCACAAGGGTTGCAGGCCGCGCACGGGTTACAAGCGGCGCACGGGTTGCACGGATCCTCGTGCGAGTCCGCGACGACGATCGGCTGGTCCCCTGCAGATACGGCCGACGGCGCAAGAGCGGCGCCGGCCGCCATGGTGATGATACTCACGGCGACCACAGTTTCCTTAATCATCCTCGGTATCTCCTCCTCGCAGGCGCGTTTTCGATTGCTTTGGAATTGGGATTTCGCGCCACCTCTTCGGATGGCCGCGCTGCGCGAAGCCCATGCCATTGTGGTGTATATGGGCGGCACGTGAAAGCGCGTTCGTGTCGATTACCGTAGCGTGAATGCCAGGGACGGCCGATGACCGGCACGAGCAGCGAGGACTACCTGCGGTTAGCGGCTGCGGCCCGGCATCTGGCGCTGGAGGCCGGGCGGACAATCATGGCCTTCTACCGCGACGGCACGACGGTCGAGACGAAGGACGATCGCTCGCCGATAACCGAGGCGGACCGAGCGGCGGATCGCCTCATCGTCGCGGGTCTGCTCGCCGCCGACCCGCGCATCCCCGTGATCTCGGAGGAGAGCACGGACACCCTCGCGCCAGCGGCACCCGCCGGCGGCCGCTTCTGGCTCGTCGATCCGCTAGACGGGACCCGGGAGTTCATCGCGCGGACCGACGAATTCACCGTCAACATCGCGCTGATCGAGGCCGGCCGGCCGGTGCTCGGCGTGCTCCACGCGCCGGCCCATGACGAGACCTATGTCGCCGATGGACAAGGGCAGGCGATGCGTTTCGTCGGCAACGGGGCGCCGCAAACGATCCGCGCGAGAGCGGTGCCCGGCGAGGGCCCCGCGGTGATCGCCAGCCGTTCGCACCGCGACGCCGAGACCGACGCGTACATCGCGGAACTGCGGCCTGCGCGCACCGCGAGCGCCGGCAGCGCCCTCAAGTTCGGCCTGCTCGCGCGGGGCGAGGCCGATCTTTACCCGCGCTTCGGCCGCACCATGGAATGGGACACCGCGGCGGGTCAGGCGATTCTCGAGGTGGCGGGCGGCCATGTCCGCGACCTGAACGGGCGCGCGCTTCGCTACGGCAAGGCGGGGTTCGTCAATCCGCCGTTCGTCGCCTGCGGCGTGGACTAGACCCGATGACGCGATCCGACACCGAAACCGGCCCCCCGTGCCTCAAACCGACGCAGGCGGTCATTGCGCGAGCCGCGCGGGTGATCCGCCAGGGCGGGCTGGTCGGGCTGCCGACCGATACGGTCTACGGCCTCGCCGCCAATGCCACCGACGACGATGCCGTGGCCGGCGTGTTTCGTGCCAAGGGCCGCCCGCCGGATAAGCCGCTCATCGCCCTTGTCGCCACGCTGGCGATGGCGGAGGCCTGCGCGGACTTCCCTGCGCCCGCTCGCGCGCTTGCCGAGGCATTTTGGCCCGGTCCGCTGACGCTGGTGTTGCCGCGCGCCGCAGACTCCCCGCTTTCGCCGCTGGTCCACCAAGGAGCGCCCGGCGTGTCGCTCCGCATCCCCGGCAACGAGACCGCGCGTGCCGTCGTCGAGGCCGCCGGACGGCCGCTGACCGCGCCGAGCGCGAACCCCTCGGGCGCGCCGAGCCCGCTGACTGCGGCTGAGGTCGTGGCCGGCCTCGGGGCCCATGTCGCGCTGGTCATCGACGGCGGGCGCGCCGCCGAGCGCCTTGGCTCGACGCTGCTTGACCTCACCGGAGAGACTCCTCGCCTGCTCCGCGCCGGCGTCGTGGCAGCCGAGGCGATCGAGCGCGTGATCGGCCCCATCGAGTGTGGGGACTGAGCGCGCGAGCTAAGGCGGGTCGGAGCCGAGAGCTTCCGTCAGACGCACGGTCCCGCTGCCACGGCGCGCGGGCTGCTGCTGCGAGTCGTGCGGGTGCCACCCGGTGAGATAGAGCACCTGGAACGTCGCCGGAATGCGCCCGTCCGCGTGGCCGAAACTTTCCTGATAGCGGTCTTCAAGCGCCCGGAGCGTCTCGCGCCGGGCGAAGTGCCGCGCGCGCGCCTGGGTGGCATTGGCTTCGCCCATGGCGCGCAAATCGTGCATGAGCGCCGTGGTGCTCTCATAAGTGACCGTGATCCGGTCGCTGTCGACCACCGGCAGCGCGAAGCCGGTGCGCTGCAGCAGGGCGCCGAGGGCCTCGACGTCGGGAAATGGCGAGACATGGGGCCGCACGCCACCTTCGTGGCCTGCTTCCGCCCGCAGAAACGCCTCACGCAGCTCGAACAGGGTGTCGCCGCCCAACATCGCAGCGAGCAGCAGGCCGTCGGGCGTGAGCGCCTGCCTGATCTGGACGAGCGCGCCAGGCAGGTCGTTCACCCAATGCAGGCTGAGGGCGCTCACCACGAGATCGAGCGAGTCGGAGCGGATCGGCAGCCATTCCTCGTCGGCGACGAGCCGTAAGGGGCCCGCAGTACGCGCCACCATGCTCTGAGAGAGATCGGCCTCGACGAGAAGATCGGGCGCCGTCTGCCGGCGCAAGAGCAGTCCGAGTTGCCCGCTGTGGCAGCCGAGGTCGAGCACCCGGGCGAACCGGCGCTTGACGTCGTCAAGCCGGCCCACCAACCGCTCGCCCACCTCGCGGACCAGGAAGTCGCCGCGCCCCGCGAAGCCAGGGGCGGCGCGGTCGCGGTGGATGCGCACGGCTCTGCGGTCGAAGACCGCGACGCCGTCGGGCGGAGGCGCGCGCTGGGCCATGGCGCCGGTTATGGCATGATGGAGAGGAGGCGGGAAGCACAGGCAGGCGGTGCAGACGATGCAAGATGGCGTGAGCGGAGCACAGGCGGCGGCGTGGGTGCGTGCGGCCGCGGCGGGCGCCGTCGATCTCGTGCTGCCGCCGTCCTGCCTTGCGTGCAACGCGCCCGTGGGCGCGGCCGGTGGGCTCTGCCCCGATTGCTGGAACCGCGTCACCTTCATCGGCCGGCCCTGCTGCGCCCGCTGCGGCCTGCCCTTCGCCATCGAGGCGGCCCCGGATGCGCTCTGCGGCGATTGCGCCCGGCTGCCGCCGGCCTACGACCGGGCACGTGCGGCGTTCCTCTACGAGGGCGCGGGGCGCGAGCTGATCCTCGCCTTCAAGATGGCCGACCGCTCGTGGCTCGCGCCCAGGCTCGCCGCGTGGCTGCAGCGCGCAGCGGCGCCGCTCCTGGCAGATGCCGATCTGGTGGTGCCGGTGCCGCTCCATCGCTGGCGGCTGCTGGCGCGGCGCTTCAACCAGGCGGCGATCCTCGCCGGGCTCATGGCGCACCAGGCGGATGCCGTGGTGGTGCCGGACCTGCTGGTGCGGACCCGGCGGACGCCGCCGCAGACCCGGCTCTCCGGGTCGGCACGGCGGCGCAACGTGCGGGGTGCCTTCGCGGTGCGCAAGTCGCGCGCGCATCTTGTGGCCGGGCGTAGCGTCCTGTTGGTGGATGACGTACTGACGACCGGGGCCACCGTCTCGGCCTGCGCTCGCACGCTGCGCAAGGCGGGCGCCGCGCGGGTCGATGTCGCGACTCTTGCGCGCGCCCTGGCGGGCCGTCCATGATGCCGATCTGCACCAAAGCTTGGGGGATGCCATGACCGAAACCGTTCGGGTCGCCTGCGTTCAGCCCTCGAGTGGCCAGGACCAACAGGCCAACCTCGATGCCGCCGCCGCGCTGGTGCGCGAGGCCTGCGCCGACGGCGCGGAGCTGGTCGCGCTGCCCGAGAATGTCGCGCTCATGGAGCACCGCACGGAACTGGTGCAGGCGAGCGCCGCGCCGCTCGACACCCACCCGGCTGCCCGCTTCTTCAGCGCGCTCGCTGAAGAGGCCCAAGTCTGGTTGCTCGCGGGCTCGATGGCGGCGGATGCCGGTGACGGCCGGATCGCCAACCGCTCCGTATTGATCGACCCGTCCGGGGCGATCGTCGCGACCTACGACAAGATCCACATGTTCGATGTCGACTTGCCCACGGGCGAGAGCTACCGCGAGAGCGAGGCCTTCAGCCCGGGCGGGCGGGCGGTGGTGGCGGAGACGCCCTGGGGCGGCCTCGGCATGACTGTCTGCTACGACCTGCGCTTCCCGCAGCTTTACCGGGCTCTGGCCCATGCCGGGGCACGACTGATCACCGTGCCCGCGGCCTTCACCAAGCACACCGGCGAGGCCCATTGGCACGTGTTGATGCGGGCCCGCGCCATCGAGACCGGCTGCTTCGTCATCGCGCCCTGCATGTGGGGCAGCCATTCCGGCGGACGCAAGACCTATGGCCACTCGCTCATCGTCGACCCCTGGGGCGAGGTGCTGGCCGATCGCGGCGAGGGAGTGGGCATCGCGATCGCCGATCTCGAGCTCGCGCGCATCGACCGGGCGCGGGCTACGATGCCGGCGCTGGCGCACGATCGCGCCTTCCTGCCGCCAGCCGACGTGGAGCCAGTACCCCGCCGCGCCGCCGGCTGAAGCTGCTCTTCAGATCCCCCAAGCGCCGGGCGGGTGCTCCGAGCCGCTTCGCGCCCCGACCCCTCTGCTGCTCCTTACCCCGTGGGCTTCAGCCCGCAGAGGCGTTGCACGATCTTCGGCGTAGGCGGCGGGACCGTGCGGTGCTCGTAGGCGATGACCGTGAGACGGCTTTCGGCCAGCGCCAGCAGCTCGCCACGCTGCAATAGGAAGTCCGGGTTGCGGGGGCGCCCGAAGCGCTCGTTGCCGAGGGCGAAGGTCTCGTAGAGGAAGACCCCGCCCGGCTCCAGGCAGTCGACGAGCGGAACGAGCAGCGGGCGAAACAGATAGTCGGTTACCACCACCGCATCGAAGCGCCTGCCTTGAAGCGGCTGAGTGCCAGGGCGTTCGAGGTCCATCTCGACGATCTCGACCAGCGGATCGTCCGCGAGATCGGCAAGGCCCGAGGTGTCGATGTCGATGGCCGTGACCCTGAGGCCCCGGTCTCGCAGATAGCGCGTGTGCCGGCCCCCGCCGCAGGCGAGGTCGAGCGCGTGGCCGCCGGCGGCGATCAGGCCCGCATGGCGGGTGATCCAGGGGGAGGGGACGCGCGAGCGATGACGGTGCATGGCGGTGTTGGCTGCGGGGCGAAATGAATTTTCGTATGGATTCGGGGTTTTATGGTACGTTGCCGCGACCGTGGCAGCGAGCCGGGCGCAATCCCATGATCGTGTTCGACCTCAAATGCGGCAAGGACCACGTGTTCGAGGCCTACTTCGCCGACTCCGCGACCTACGAGCGGCAGGCGAAGGCGCGTGAGATCGCTTGCCCCCTCTGCGGCGACGTGAAGATCGCCAAGGCCCCGATGGCGCCCAATATCGCGGTCAACAACAAGGCGCGGGGCGAGCCTGAGCCTGCACCTGCACCCACGCCAGCGCCCGCGCGCAAGCCGACGCCACCGGAGATGGCCCGCGCCATCGGGACGTTGCGGCGGATGCGCAGCTATATCGAGCAGAACTTCGACCATGTGGGCGAGCGCTTCCCAGAGGAAGCGCGCAAGATCCACCATGGCGAGGTCGAGCGCCGCAGCATCTACGGCGACGCGACCAAGGAAGAGGTCGGCGAACTCGCCGACGAGGGGATCGAGATCGGCGAGATCCCCTGGGTCCCCCGCCACGACGCTTAGAACCGGCGACGCCGGGTCGTAGCCGCCGCGCCCTCAGGCGTCGGGCTTCCTGGCGTGCACGATGTAGTTCACTGCGAGGTTGGGGCTCGTGGTCCAGCCGCCAGCGAGCGGGTTGTAGACCATGCCCTGCATGTCGGCGACGGCGAGCCCGTGGCGGCGCAGCAGGCGCACCATCTCGGCCGGGCGGACGAAGCGCGACCAGTCGTGGCTGCCGGCCGGCAGCCAGCCGAGGATCCGCTCGGCCGCGACGATGGCGAGCGCGTAGGCCGCAAGCGTGCGGTTGAGCGTGGCTACGATAAACGATCCGCCGGGTTTGACGAGGTCCGTGCAGGCAGCGGCGAAGGCGTCTAGATCGGCCACATGCTCGACGATTTCGAGCGCCAGCACGGCGTCGAAGCGCTCGCCGGCGGCGGCCAGCGCCTCCGCCGTGGCGTGGCGGTAGTCGATGGCGAGCCCTTGCTCCTCGGCATGGTGACGGGCCGCGCGGACGTTGGCCTTCGCCGCGTCGACGGCGACCACCTCGGCGCCCAACCGACACATGGGCTCGGCCATCAGCCCGCCGCCGCAGCCGACATCGAGGAGCCGGAGGCCGGCCAGCGGCTTGAGCGCCGCCGCGCCGTCGGCGCGCGCGTCGGGCCGGGCATCGGCGACAAGCGCATCCCGCACATAGGCGATGCGGACGGGGTTCAGCGCGTGCAGGGCACGGAAGGCGCCATGGCGGTCCCACCAGCGCTCGGCGAGTGCGGCAAAGCGCTCGACCTCCGCCGGATCGACGCTGGGATCGGCGCCGGGGTCGCCGGCAGCGCGAGGCGCTTCTCCCGCCTCCGCGGCCTTCGGCGATTGCTGCTCGTGCTCGTCTGCGGCCATTGGCCCGCTCTCCTTTGGCCCGGCTGCCTGCTTGCGTGGCGGGGGCGCAGCCAGTATGTAGGGGCGTCTCCACGACCGGCAAGCGTCGCCTCCCCGACGCAGGCGCGCCCCACCCGATGGCTCTAATCGTTCACAAATACGGCGGCACGTCGCTGGCCGACCTCGACCGCATCAACGTGGTCGCCGACCGTGTGAAGGCGGCGGCCGACGGCGGCGACCGGGTCGCAGTCGTGGTTTCCGCCATGGCCGGCACGACCGATCAGCTGGTCTCCTGGGTGCGGGCGGCGGCCGCGCTCCACGATGCGCGGGAATACGACACCGTGGCCGCGGCAGGCGAGCAGATCACCGCCGGGCTACTCGCGCTGGCACTGCAAAGCCGGGGCGTCACGGCACGCTCATGGCTCGGCTGGCAGATCCCGATCCGCACGGACGGCGGTCACGGCCGCGCCAGGATCGAGGGGATCGAGACCGACGAGCTGCATCGGCGCCTGGCCCGGCATGAAGTGCCGGTGGTCGCGGGCTTTCAGGGTTTGGGGCCGCTCGGGCGGATCACGACGCTGGGCCGGGGCGGCACCGACACCTCGGCGGTGGCGCTTGCCGCAGCGCTCGGCGCCGACCGGTGCGACATCTTCACCGACGTGGAGGGTGTCTTCACCGCCGACCCACGCATCGTTGCGACGGCGCGCAAGCTGAATAAAATCACTTACGAGGAGATGCTGGAACTCGCCTCCCTCGGCGCCAAGGTCTTGCAGATCCGCGCCGTAGAGATGGCGATGAAGCACCAGGTGCCGCTTCAGGTCGCTTCCAGCTTTTCCGATACCCCCGGAACATTCGTGGTCGATGAGGACGACATCGTGGAACAAGAGCGGGTCAGCGGGATCGCCTACAGCCGCGACGAAGCGAAGATCACGGTGATGGGCGTCGCCGACCGCCCTGGCGTCGCGGCGAGCATCTTCGGGCCGTTGGCGGACGGCAACGTCAATGTCGACATGATCGTGCAGAATATCTCCGCCGACGGCACCACGGATCTCACCTTCACGGTGACGGAGGCCGATCTGGGCCGCTCCATCGCGATCCTCGAAGAGTTGCGGAGCGCTGTCGCCTTCGAGCGGCTGGTGGCTGACCAGGGCGTGGTCAAAGTGTCGGTGATCGGCGTCGGCATGCGCAGCCACGCCGGGGTGGCGCAGACGATGTTCGCGGCACTCGCCGAGAAGGGGATTAACATCCAGGTGATTTCGACCTCGGAGATCAAGATCAGCGTGCTGGTCTCGGAAGACTATACCGAGCTCGCCGTGCGCGCCCTTCATGCGGCCTACGGGCTCGACGACCCGTGAGTCCTGAAGCGCGCGAGAGCGCGCGCCGCCGGCTCAATGCCTACTGGGCGCGGGGGCGGGCGTTCCTCGGCACCCGCTACGCGATCCTGGGCGGCGCGATGTCGTGGGTCTCCGAGCGGAACCTGGTCGCCGCCATCTCCAACGCCGGCGGCTTCGGCGTGGTGGCCTGCGGCTCGCTCGCTCCGGACCAGCTTGCGGCGGAGATCGACGGCGTCTATGAGCGCTGCGATAAGCCCTTCGGGGTCAACATCATCGTCATGCACCCAGAGCTGGATGCGCTCGTCGGGACCTGCATCGATCGGCAAGTCGGCCATGTGGTGTTGGCCGGCGGGATGCCGCCCAAACGGACGATCGAGACCCTGAAGAAGGCGGGCACCCGCGTCGTCGCCTTCGCGCCCACGCTGCCGCTCGCACGCAGGCTCGCCAGGCAGGGCATCGACGCGCTCATCATCGAGGGCATGGAGGCGGGCGGTCACATCGGCCCGGTGTCGACCAACGTCCTCGCCCAGGAGGTGCTGCCCCAGTTCGACGAGGTGCCGGTCTTCGTCGGCGGCGGGATCGGGCGCGGCGATGCGGTCGCGCTCTTTCTGGCGATGGGCGCCGCCGGCTGCCAGCTGGGGACGCGCTTCGTGTGCGCGACGGAATCGATCGCCCATCCACGCTTCAAGCAGGCGATGATCCGGGCGAATGCGCGCGACGCGCGGCTCTCGGTGCAGATCGACCCCGATTTTCCCGTCATTCCGGTGCGCGCCGTCGCCAACAAGGCGACCGCACGCTTCGAGGCGTTTCAGCGGCAGACCATCGCGCGCTATCGTCAGGGCGAAGTCGAACTCGCCGGTGCCAAGCTTGCCATCGAGCATTTCTGGGCCGGCGCGCTCAGACGGGCTGCGATCGAGGGCGATGTTGAGAACGGCTCTCTCATGGCTGGCCAGAGTGTCGGCATGGTGACCGCAGAGCAGTCGACGAGCGATATTATTGCCGAACTAATCGATCAGGCCGTAAGCGCGCTCGCGGCGAGTGCCGAACGCGGTGCCGCAAGCATTGACGGTGGCGATCCGTCGACGAATCGCCCCCTGCCTGCAAGCGCTTGACGTCAGCCACAGTCTACGTGAGTTGACGTTTGCGCGGGTTGGCAGCGGATGATAAAGTAACACGACGTGTTAGTAGTATCGGGGGACGACAGATCGAGTCGCGGTCTTTGGAATGCCGGGAACATAACTGGCAAAACGAGGCGGTGACACGAACACAAAGTGGAGCGAGTCTGAGGATCGCAAGTGGGTGCCTGAGCGCGTAACGCCGGCAGGGAGGGCCGCGCGTGCGCTCGCGGTTGCAGGACGCGAGTCATGAAGGAACCTCTACGGATGCCGTTAGAGGCAACCGGGCCTGATCTGGTCGGGCCGCGGCTCGTTCACGAGACGGGCGGCGACGACCGGCAAGTCCTCCCGGGCTTCTGCGCCGAGCTGCGTGAAGCGAGGCTCAGGGGCGGCTACAGCTTGTCCGATGCCGCCCATGTGCTGCGCATTCAGGAGCACTACCTCGAGGCGCTGGAAGAAGGGCGCTTCGACCAGATTCCGGGCACCACCTACATCATCGGGTTTCTGCGCAGCTATTCGGGCTTTCTCGGCCTCGACCCCGACGAAATCATTGACGCGTTCAAGCGCGAGCAGCGTCTCGATACGAGGGAGCCGCGGCTCGCCTTCCCCTCGCCCAGCGATTCCAGCCCCAAACCGAAGTTCTGGCTCATTCTCCTCGTCTTGGTGCTGGCGGGCCTCGCCTACGGCGGCTGGCAGTACCAATCGACCGGCGGCCAGATCGCGACGGACCTCGTCGACGACGTATCGACCAAGCTCACCGAGGCGGTCGGCCTGAGCGAAACCGACGCCACAGGCGGAGGGGCCACGGGGGGAGACGCCGCGCCTGAGACGGCGGCCGCCCAGCCCGCCGCAGAGGCCACGCCTGAACCCCCCGCGGAGACAGCCACCGCGCCTGTCGTCGCGGAGGTAACAACCGCTGCGCCGTCGGAGCCTGAGTCCGCAGCATCGGGACAGGCGGAGCCGGCCCCGGCAGCGCCGCGGCAGGAAGAGCCCGCACGGGCAGCCGATGTGGCCGCACCGTCCGCGCAGAACGAACCGTCCGTCGCAAGCGCGGAGATTTCCGATCCGAGCCCGGCGATCGCGGTGCCGCTCGACTTTGTAGTGGCGGAGGTCGGCGGGACGGACAGCACCATTAGCAGCGCTGACGAAGCCGTCACGGGCGACGCTACCCAGTCCAGCGGGACCACGGACAGTGTCGATGTCGCCCGGGCCGATGCCGCGGGCACCGTGGACGACACCGCGTCCGCGCCTGCTGCGACGGAGCCGATGGCCGACGTGCCGCCGGAGGAGACCGCCCCGCCATCGACCACGACAGAAGAGCCGTCCTTGCCGTCGGCGGATACCGGCTATGTCCCAAAGGTTTATGGGCGTACCAATCTCGACGCCCGCGTGGTCATCACTGCGGTCGACGACAGCTGGGTTCAGATTCAGGGCCCCGACAACGAGCTGCTGCTGACGCGCATTCTGCACGCAGGCGATTCTTATCGGGTGCCCGACCGGCCCGGCCTCGTCATGGTGACCGGCAATGCCGGCGGTCTTGAGGTCAAGGTCGATGACGCCGTCGCACCCGCCCTCGGTCCGCTCGGCGTGGTCATGCGGAATATCGCGCTCGATCCCGATCGCCTCTTGTCCGGCACCGCCACCGGCGGGTAGGCGCGCGCGGCGTCCGTCGCCGCTTGCCGGGACTGTCGAATCGAGTCACTAAATCCGCCGCCGTCACGCCGGCAGCAGCACCGGCATCGTTCAGGAACCCAAACAGTGCGCAAAATTCAGCCGGTTCGTGGAACGCACGACCTCGCGGCAGACGAGATGCGCCGGCACCGTCACGTTATCGAGCACGCGCGCACCCTCGCCGCCCGTTACGGATTTGCCGAGGTCGCAACACCGATCTTCGAGTTCAGCGACGTGTTCCGCCGCACTCTCGGCGACACCTCGGATATCGTGACCAAGGAGATGTACACCTTTACGGACCGCGGCGGCTCGGAGCTCACGCTCAGGCCCGAGAACACGGCGGGTGTCGCACGCGCGGTGATCGGCGGCACCTTCGGCGATCGCCGTCCCTTCAAGTGCTTCTACGCCGGGCCGATGTTTCGCTACGAGCGGCCGCAGAAGGGCAGGCTCCGCCAATTCCATCAGATCGGCGTCGAGCTGATCGGTGCGGCCGAGCCGCTCGCCGACATCGAAGTGATCGCACTCGGCGCGCACCTGCTGGAGGCGCTGGGCGTGCTCGACCGGGTCACGCTGGAGATCAACACGCTTGCCGACGAGACAAGCCGCCGTGCTTACCGGTCGGCACTCGTCGCCCATCTTGAGGCCAACGAGGATGCCTTGTCCGAGGAGAGCAAGCAGCGGCTCCGGCGCAATCCGCTGCGTGTCCTCGATTCCAAGGACGCGGGCGACCGGGCGGTGCTGGCCGACGCACCGGCGATCGACGCCCATCTGAGCCCGGAAGCAGCGGCGTTCTTCGGTACCGTGTGCGACGGGCTCAGCAGGATCGGCGTTGCCTTCAGCCGCAACGCGCGGCTCGTGCGCGGCCTGGATTACTACTGCCACACGGCCTTCGAGTTCACGACCGAGGCGCTTGGCGCCCAGGGAGCCGTGCTGGCCGGCGGTCGCTATGACGGCTTGGTGGAAACCATGGGCGGGCCGCCCACGCCCGGCGTCGGTTGGGCCGGCGGTATCGAGCGCCTCGCCGCCCTGGTGGCCGAGGCGGGCGACGTGGAGGCTCCGCCCCGCCCCATCGCCATCGTGCCGCTCGGCGCGCGGGCCGAGGCCGCCGCGCTTGGGCTTGCCCAGCGTCTTCGGCACGAGGGCTTTTCGGTGGAGTTGACCTATCGCGGCACGCTTTCGAAGCGCATGAAGCGGGCCAATCAGGCACACGCTGCAGCCGCGATTATCCTGGGCGATAACGAAATGGATCGCGGCATAGCGACGGTCCGCGACCTCGACAGCGGCGCACAGGTTGAAGCGCCGGAGGCCGAGCTCAGCGCGCATCTCGCCCGCTACGCGCCCGGCCGATGAGCGCCGCCACCGGGTTCGAGGAGCGCCTGGACCGGGTGCTCGACCGCCACCGGGAGCTCGGCGACGCGCTTTCGGCCGTACCGCCGCCGCCACCTGCCGAGCTCGCGCAACTTTCGCGCGAGTACACCCGACTCTCGCCGATCGTGGATGCGATCACGGCGTTGCGCGCTGCCCGCGACGAAGCCCGTGACCTTCAGGCGATGGCCGACGACCCCGAGAGCGAGCCCGAGATGCGGGCGCTGGCCGAGGCCGAGCGCGCCGAGCTGATGGCGGCGATGCCAGCAAAGGAGGAGGCGCTCAAGCTTCTCCTCCTGCCGGCGGACGAAGCCGACGAGCGCAATGCCATCCTCGAGATTCGTGCCGGCACCGGCGGGGAGGAGGCCGCGCTCTTCGCCGGCGATCTTCTTCGCATGTACCAACGCTATGTCGAGGGGAGGGCCTGGCGCTTCGAGCTGATGTCGATGTCCGAGACCGGGCTCGGCGGGGTCAAGGAGGCGGTCGTCTCGATCGGCGGGCGCGGCGCCTATGCAAGACTCAAATTCGAATCCGGTGTGCATCGCGTGCAGCGGGTACCGGAGACCGAGGCCGGCGGGCGCATCCACACTTCGGCGGCGACCGTCGCCGTCCTGCCCGAGGCGGAGGATGTCGATATCGCGCTGGACGAGAAGGACCTCCGCATCGACGTCTACCGCTCCAGTGGGCCGGGTGGGCAGAGCGTCAACACCACCGACAGTGCCGTGCGCATCACCCACCTGCCCACCGGGATCGTGGTCACCCAGCAGGACGAGAAGTCGCAGCACAAGAACAAGGCCAAGGCCATGAAGGTGTTGCGCGCGCGGCTCTACGACCGGGAGCGGGCGCTACGCGACGCCGAGAGAGCCGCCACGCGGCGCGGACAGGTGGGCTCGGGCGACCGGTCGGAGCGTATCCGCACCTATAACTTCCCGCAGAGCAGAGTGAGCGACCACCGCGTCAACCTCACCCTCTACAAGCTCGACAAGGTGTTGAGCGGCGAGGCCCTCGACGAGGTCATCGATCCGCTGATGACGGCGGACCGCGCTGCCCGCCTCGCGGAGGCGGAGTGAGCGGCGCCGCGACCAGGGTGGCAGCACTCGGTGCTGCGATTGCAGCGTTGCGCTCGGCAGGCATAGACGGGCCGAGGCGCGACGCTCGCCTGCTGATGCAACATGCGCTGGGACTCACGCCCGAGACCCTGCTCGCCGAAGACGATCTGCCGCTCGGCGAAGCCGAGGCCGAGCGGCTCGCTGAGCTCGTCCGCCGCCGGGCCGCGCGCGAGCCGATCGCCTACCTCACCGGCTGCCGCGAGTTCTGGAGCCTCGAATTCGCCGTTGACCGATCTGCGCTGGTGCCGAGGCCCGAGACCGAGACCGTTGTCGAGGCGGTGCTGGCGCGCACCGCGCAGCTCCCGCCCTGTCCGCGCCTGCTGGATCTGGGCACGGGCTCGGGCTGCTTGCTGGTCGCCCTCCTCAGCGAACTTCCAGGCGCGGTTGGGTTGGGTGTCGATAGCAGCGCCGCCGCCGTTTCGCTGGCGCGGGCCAACGCGCGGCGCCACAGTCTCGACGGCCGGGCGTCTTTCGTCGTTGCCGACTGGGGCGCACCGCTCGCCGCACGGTTCGACATCGTGGTGAGCAATCCGCCCTATGTGGCAGCGGCGGCACTGACATCGCTTGCGCCGGAGATCGTCTGCCACGAGCCGCAGGCGGCGCTTGCCGGCGGGGCTGACGGATACACGTGTTACCGGCAGCTCGCGCCGCAGATTGCGCGCCTCTTGGCGCCGGCGGGTCTGGCCGCAATCGAACTCGGCGCCGAGATGGCGGATGAAATCGCATCATTGTTTGCAGCGATGGGACTCGCAGAGATCGACCGTCGCCGCGATCTAGCGGGCATCGACCGTTGTGCGTTGTTCGTCCATGGAGCGGGCGCTGGATTCTGATTCGTAAAAGACAATTTCTTGACGCCGGAACATCCCCGATGGCAAAAAAGAGGTTGCAAACTGCGCGATGATGGTTAGGGTCTGCAGGACTCGCGATACTCGACCGGTTGAACGGTCTCGCAGAGTTCCTCAGCGATAAGAAGCTGGCAAGCGTTTCCGGAAACTGCGCAGTCGGAGCGCGGCGTGCGGACGCAGGTTAGGGCAGAAGGCGAGCAGTATGAAGGGTCCAAACAACAAACGCCCGCGCGGGTATAGAGGCAACGGACGGCGCCCCGGTTTTCAAGGGCGTGGCTCAACCTTCGAGAGCAATGGCCCCGAAGGAAGGATCCGCGGAACCGCCTTTCAGGTCATCGAGAAATACCAAGCCTTGGCGCAAGACGCGCTCTCGGCGGGGGACCGGATCGGCGCAGAAAATTTCTTCCAGCACGCCGAACATTACTACCGCGTGGTTGCCGCCAACGGCTGGGACCAGCGGGCGCAGCGCCCGCAGGGACAACAACCCCATCCTCAGCAACCGCAACAGTCGCAACCGCGGATCGAGCCCGAGCAGCAACCGGGCGGGGAGCAAGATCCGGCAGCGGTCGCCGAGCCCCAGCCTCAGGCTGTAGCGGCGGGCGACGACGCGCAGGATGCGGCCGAGGAGCACGCGTCTCAGGCCTCCTGATCGAGGCCTTCCCGACCTCGTTCCAGATCAGCCAATCTCGACCCTTTCCGTTCCAAAGGACGGAAGGGGAGACCAAGCTGCCGGGGCAGCGCGCGCCCGGCAAACAACAAGGTGTGCGATTTGAGATGTGCCGGGCCGCGTGATGCGAGCGCCCGGCGCGTCAGGGAACTGAGTAGTCCCCGCCCTTGCCGCGCCGCGGCCGAACCCCATATAGGAAGCGGTTGCTTGAATACCCGGCATCCGCCTGCGGGCCTCGCATGAGGCCATGAGAGTGCGACCCCGTTCGGCTCTCGGCAGCGGATGGCCAACGAGGGAAGGCGCATGGATTTCGACAAGTTTACCGAGCGCTCGCGCGGCTTCGTGCAGGCGGCACAGGGCCTCGCGGCCGCGCGCGGCCATCAGCGCTTCGCGCCGGAGCACTTGCTCAAGGTTCTTCTCGATGACGGAGAGGGCCTCGCCGCCAATCTCATCCGAGCAGCCGGCGGTAGGCCGGAAGACGCGCTGGAGAAGACCGAGGCAGCTCTCGACGCGCTGCCGAGGGTAGAGGGGGACGGCGCAGGCCAAATCTACCTCGCGCCGGAGACAGCACGCCTCTTCGATTCCGCCGTGGAAATCGCGAAGAAGGCCGGCGATAGCTATGTCACCGCCGAGCGCCTGCTGCTGGCGCTCGCGCTCGCCAAGGGAACCCACGCCGCTCGCATCCTGGCAGACGCCGGCGTAAGCCCCCAGACACTGAATGCCGCGATCAACGACCTGCGCAAGGGAAGAACGGCGGACAGCGCCTCCGCCGAGTCCGGATACGACGCGCTCAAGAAGTATGCGCGCGATCTGACCGAGGCGGCGCGGGGCGGCACGGTCGATCCGGTGATCGGCCGGGATGAGGAAATCCGCCGCATCATGCAGGTCCTCTCTCGGCGGACGAAAAACAACCCGGTCATCATAGGCGAGCCGGGAGTCGGCAAAACGGCGATCGTCGAAGGCTTGGCCCAGCGCATCGTCAATGGCGACGTCCCCGAATCGCTGCAGGACAAGCGGCTTCTGGCCCTCGATCTCGGCGCCATGGTGGCCGGCGCCAAGTTTCGCGGCGAGTTCGAGGAACGCGTGGAGGCCGTGCTGACCGAGGTCAACGCGGCGGCTGGCGAGGTCGTCATGTTCATCGACGAGCTGCACACGCTTGTCGGCGCCGGTGCGGCCGAGGGCGCAATGGACGCCTCCAACCTGCTTAAGCCCGCCCTCGCCAGGGGTGAGCTGCGCTGCGTCGGCGCCACGACCCTCGACGAGTACCGCAAGCATGTGGAAAAGGACGCGGCGCTGGCACGGCGCTTCCAGCCCGTCTACGTGTCGGAGCCCACCGTCGAGGACACGGTATCGATCCTGCGCGGCCTCAAGGAGAAGTACGAGGTGCATCACGGCGTCGCCATCACGGACAACGCGATCGTCTCGGCCGCGGCGCTCTCCAATCGCTACATCACCGATCGCTTCCTGCCTGACAAGGCGATCGACCTCGTCGACGAGGCGGCGAGCAGGCTCAGGATGGAGATCGATTCCAAGCCAGAGGAGCTCGACGAGCTCGATCGGCGCATTATCCAGCTCAAGATCGAGCGGGAGGCGCTCAAGAAGGAGACCGACGAGCGCTCGCGCGATCGGCTCCAGGGGCTGGGCGAGGAACTCGACGCGTTGGAGAAGCGCTCGGCCGATCAGACGGCTGTCTGGCGCGCCGAGAAGGAGCGCCTCGCAGGCGGGCAGCGGATCAAGGAGCAGCTCGACTCCGCTCGCAGCGCGCTCGAGATCGCACAGCGGAACGGCGACCTGGCGCGCGCGGGCGAGCTCGCCTACGGGGTTATTCCCGACCTCGAGCGGGAGCTGGGTGCGCTCGAAACCGCGACCCACGAACCGCTTCTCGACGAAGCAGTGAGATCCTCCCACATCGCCGCCATCGTCTCGCGCTGGACCGGCATCCCGGTGGACAAGATGCTGGAGGGCGAGCGCGAGAAGCTCTTGCACATGGAGCGCTCGCTTCGCGAGCGTGTGGTGGGGCAGGAGGAAGCCGTGGTGGCGGTGAGCAACGCCGTGCGCCGCGCCCGCGCCGGCCTTCAGGACGCCGACCGCCCGACCGGCTCATTCCTCTTCCTGGGCCCGACCGGGGTGGGCAAGACCGAGCTCGCCAAGACGCTCGCCGCGTTCCTGTTCGACGACGAGGCGGCGATGATCCGCATCGACATGTCTGAGTTCATGGAAAAGCACGCCGTCGCCCGGCTGATCGGCGCTCCGCCCGGCTATGTCGGCTACGACGAGGGCGGCACGCTCACCGAGGCGGTGCGCCGCCGTCCTTACCAGGTGATCCTGTTCGACGAGATCGAAAAGGCGCATGGCGACGTCTTCAACCTGCTGCTGCAGGTGCTCGACGACGGGCGCCTCACCGACGGACACGGGCGCACGGTCTATTTCCGCAACACCGTGATCATCATGACCTCGAATCTCGGCGGCGAGATCATGGCGGCGCAGCCCGAGGGCGAGCCGTCGAGCGCGGTGCGCGAGCCTGTTATGGAGCTCGTGCGGGCGAGCTTCAGACCGGAGTTCCTCAACCGGCTTGATGAGGTCATCCTCTTCCACCGGCTGGATCGCACGCACATGGGTGCCATCGTGGACATTCAGATCGCCCGCCTCGCCCAACGGCTGAGCGATCGCAAGATCGCACTCGAGCTCGACGATGACGCGCGCGCATGGCTCGGCGACGCGGGCTACGACCCCACTTACGGCGCGCGGCCACTGCAGCGGGTGATCCAACGCAGCCTGCAGAACCCGCTCGCCCAGCTCATCATCGCCGGCCGGCTCGGCGACGGCGAGACAGTGCATGTCTCGGCGGGCGGTGACAGCCTCATCATCGACGGGCAGGACGCCGACGCCCTCGCCAGCGCGGCGTAGCGACAGCACCTCAGGCGCTCGCGCGTTAAATCGAAGAGGATTGCGTGGTGGGTTTGCCGCCGCGCGTGGCGACCGGCCTCTGGTTAGCTTCGGTTAGCGCTGGGCGACGCGCGTGACCGCAGGCACCTCGGCGAGCAGGACCGTGATCTTCTGCACTTGCTGCTGGAACGCGGCGAGCTCGTGGCCTTCCAGCTTGCGTCCGGAGGGCAGCTTGAGCGTCATCGGGTTGATCCGCTTGTTGCCCTGCATCACCTCGTAGTGGAGGTGCGGCCCGGTCGACATTCCGGTGGAACCGACATAGGCGATGACCTGCCCCTGGCGCACCCGCTTGCCCTTCTTTATGCCGCTCGCATAGCCATTGAGGTGGGCATAGCCGGTGCTGTAGGTGCCGTTGTGTCGGATGCGGATGTATTTGCCGAAGTTGCCGTGGCGGCCGATCATCGTGATCGTCCCGTCGCCTCCGGCATAGATTAGCGTGCCTGCGGGCGCCGCGAAATCGACGCCCAGGTGCTTCTTGGTGTAGCCCAGGATCGGGTGCCTGCGCATGCCGTAGCCGGACGAGAGGCGGGCACCGTTGATCGGCGTACGCATGAGGGCCTTGCGCACGCTCGCGCCCTTGGTGTCCAGGTGGTCCGCCGGCCCCTCGTCGGGCTCGTAGCGGAAGAGCTCCACCTCGCGCTCGCCAACCTCGAGCAAGGCATAAAGGATCGGGCCGTTCTCCACGAACTCGCCGGCCGTGTTGAAAACCGCTTCGTAGAGAACCTCGAAGCGGTCGCCGGGCTGGATTTCGCGCTGGAAGTCCACGTCGAAGCTGAAGATGTGCACCATCTCCATGAGGACCTGGTTCGGCATTCCCGCGGCGAGCGCCGTGTCATAGAGATTGGCATCGATCGTGCCGACCGTCCTTTGCAGGATGCGCTCGAGCGGCCGGTCCACCACGCTCGACAAGAAAATGCCGTCACCGCCGCGCGTCACCACGACATCGCGATCTGCCGCCACGTCGAGGGCAAGCGAGGCGAGCTGCGGGGCACCGTCCGACCCGCTCGCCGGATCGAACGAGAGGGAGAGCGTCTGGCCGACCCGCAGCTGGCGTGGATTGTGAACCTTGCGGAAGGCGACGATTGCCGCCTCCGCCTCCTTGCGCGTGCCGCCCGCCCGGGCGAGCGCGGCCGACAGCGTGTCCCCCCTGCGAATGACCACCGCCTTCCGCACCAAGCCGTCGTCGGGATCGAGGTGAGCGCCGGCGCTGCCGTCGAGAGTGCCGATGACGGCGCCGTTGACGGTGCCATTGACGACGCCGTTGACGGCACCGCTGTGGGGATCCGCCGCGCCTTGGGGCTCAAGCCCGGGGGGGACGCTCGCAATCGGTGCGGCGGCGGCGACAAAGGCAGCGTTCATCACGTGCCCGCGGTCCGCGGCGTCCGCCCGTTCGCGGCGCAGCTCGCCGTCGGGCTGTTCGCTCGCCGCGCGGACGCGCTCAAGCGAGGCGGTCATGAGCCCGAGCCGGTCCACCCGCGCCGCTTCGAAATGGTTGTCGGCAGTGCGGGTCACCTTGACGAAGCGATCGTCGCCAACGCGCAGCGCGACGGTCTTGAGGGTGTCCGCACCCGTCTCGTCGATGCCGGTCACCAACGTGATTTCCTGTCCGATTCTGAGGCGCCTCAAATTAAACAGTGTGCGGGCCGCCTGAATGGCGCGATCCGCCTCCACGCGATCGATCCCTTGCCGTCGCAAGATGGCCATCAGGGTATCGCCTGATCGCACCGTGATGCGTGTGGCGGACGGCGGCAGAGGCTCCGGCGCTACAGGCCTCGCGCTCGGTGCGGGAGCGACGCCGGCGCGGTCCGCCGCGGCGGCGTCGGCCACCGCGCGCGGCTGCGCGGGCGGCGGTGGCGGCTCGTTCGTGATTCGGCTGGAGAAACGCCCCTTCTCTTCCCGCTCCATCAGAATACGCCGCCCATGCGGCAGTTCGATGTCGAGCCATGCGATGCGCGGCTCGAAACCGGGCACGGGCCGCTTCGCGACCCTCACCGTGATACCGGCGGGGAGGCGCCGCGGGTTGAACACCCGGCGCAGGCTCTGCACGAGGGCATCCGCCTCGGGTCTCCGCACGTCGGCGTCGAGCAACAAATCCATCAGGGTGCTGCCCGCGCGCAGGGTGCGGCGCAGCTCGAAGAGTTCGGGCTCTGCGGGGTGCTCCGGGCCATCGTAGGCGGGGGTGGTGCCGCGAGGCTGATCGGCGACCGCGGGACTGGCTTCGACACTCTTGAGGACCGGCTTTGCCGGCGGCGTTGCATAGTATTCCACCGCAGGTACAGCTGCGGATGCAAGCGCCACGGATTGCAGCGCAGTGCCAGTGGTGCGTTGCGCGGCGAACCCTCCGCTATCGGTGCGGACGACGGCCACCGCCTTGTCGCCGTCGAGGTGGAGTGCGATGGCGTTCACAACGGGCGCACCGTCGGCGCTACGCCCGGCGGCAATGGTGATGGCGTGGCCCGGCATGAGGTCGCGCGGGTCGAAGCTCCCGCGCAGCGCGCTCACGATGGCGTCCATTGTGGTGCCGTCGACGCCATGACGGCGCAGGATGCCACCGATCGTATCGTTGCGCCGCACCGTCACGCTGTGGCCATCGTCGCCGAGCGCGACCTCTGTCAGCGGGATGGGTCGAGTAAGGGGGAGCCTGGTGCGGTGCGCGGTGTAGCGGCCGTTTGCGCTCCGTGTCGCCTCGACGAACCGGCCCTGCCCTGTCTCGACGCTGACCGCAACCGGGATGCGCTGGCGCTCGTCTTCCACTCTGAACAGGAGCCGCACCTCGCGGCCGATACTCATGCGCCGCAGGTTCGTCTTCTTCTGGATTGCCTTGCTGATTCTGTCAGCGTCCACGGCGCGCACACCGGCCCTGCTCAACAGGACGGACAGGCTGTCGCCACGCCCGACGCGGAGGGTCTCCAGTTCCGTCTCGACTTCAACCGCCGTGGCCCCGAGCGCCGCCTGCATCGGCGCGGGCGCGCTGGCCGCGAACGCCGCGATCAGCGCGAGCGCCGCAATGCGGCCGACCCAACGGCGAGACTGGCGATCCATACCCCGAATAAGTCCCTACACCATACGCGCGTACGTCGTTTCGTCAGTCAGGAGCGGCGATCGATTGCCGACCCTGGCGGTGCGATGGCCCTCTGTCAATCGCAGCGTGAACATCCCCCTCCGGAAATGCCCCGCATTCCGGCGTTGGGGATGCTCGGTTGGCGCGCGCCACCGCCTGGGGCGGCTAACGCCGACTTTGAACGCCCGAGCGACGATCCGCGCCCGCCGCCTCCGTTCGCAGCCTCTCTATCTCGTCCTTGACCTTGAGCTTGCGTCGCTTCAAATCGGTTAGAGACAGTCCGTCGGGTGCCGGTCTCCCGGCCTCTTCCTGGATAGCCCGTTCGAGCCCAGCATGCCTCGCGGCAAGTGTCGCGAGATACTCGTCGACCCCGACCTCATAGGTCAGCATAAGAGGGTCGATTCGCGTGTACATCAGTCGGTGAATCTCACTGGGACGGTCTCAATGTGAGCATTCTGCGAGGTGTACCGGGCAGCATCTGCAACTCTGTCGCCAGTATGTCATATCGCAGGCGCTACCGCCACGCCCGATCACGTTAGCTCGCCGTAACAGGCCGGGTATGACGCTCCGAGTTCCAATACAATCGGAATTGACGTTGCAATTCGCCTGTGGGCGAAGGGAATCCGGGTGTAAGAGCGAGCGGTGCGATTGGCGCGCCGCACCGGGTGTCGGCGCGGCACCAAATGACGGAAGGCGGGGAGCCTTGAGCATGACAGATGGCGGGAGGCCGGCAGAGGTGGCGCCCTGGCTAGCGCGGTGAGCCTCACGGCGTCCCTCGCAGCGGGCGGCGTCAGCTTCGCGGCGGTGGCGGCTCTGACCGGTCTCGTGCGGGCGGTTCTCAGGCGCCACGGAGTCATGGACCGCCCCAACGAGCGCTCAAGCCACGCTGGGCCCGTACCCCGCGGCGGCGGCATCGCCGTGGTCGGCGTCCTGATCGCAGCCTGGCTCGCCCTCTGGCTGTCAGACGCCTGCCAAGGCTGCGGGTCGCTCTTCTGGGTCGCTATTGCGGGCGCGCTTGGGCTCGCCGCGATTTCCTGGCTCGACGATCTGCGCGGCGGTCTCTCGGCCCTGCTGCGCCTCCTGGCGCAGATCGCGGCGGTTGCCGCCGGGATCGCCTCGCTTCCCGGCGACGCTCTCGTCTTTCAGGGCACCCTTACGCCCCTCGTCGATCACGCGCTGGCGGCCGCGGCCTGGCTCTGGTTCGTGAACCTGTTCAACTTCATGGACGGGATCGACGGGATCAGCGGCGCCGAGGGCGCGAGCCTCGGGCTCGGCACGTTCCTGCTGGTGCTGTTGGGCGTGGCGCCGGCGGGTCTGGGCCCGCTGGGGCTGGCTCTCGCCGGCGTCTCGCTCGGTTTTCTGCTCTGGAACTGGAATCCCGCCAAGATCTTTCTCGGCGATGTCGGCAGCGTCCCGCTCGGTTACCTGGCCGGATGGCTCCTGCTGGCGCTGGCGTCGGCGGGCGCATGGCAGGCGGCGCTGCTGCTACCGGCCTATTACCTTGCAGATGCAACGTTTACGCTGACGCGCCGCCTCCTCCGCGGCCGGCGCATATGGGAAGCGCATCGCGAGCACCTCTATCAGCGGGTCGTCGCAGCGGGCTGGAGCCACGGACGCACGGCCGCACTGATCGCAGGCCACAATCTCCTGCTCATCGGTTTGGCGCTCGCGTCGCAGCAGGGCAGTACCGCTGCCGGCGCCGCACTCGCCGCAGGCGCGCTGCTCGTTGCAGCGCTCCTGTGGTATCTTCACGCTGCCGCTCGGGCAACATGCGGCGCGTCGAAACAGGCTTGATATGCGGCGCATCGGGACACGCTTGATCGTCCGCCGCGCGTACATAGTGGCGGCCCACGACGTGGCCATGGCGGGCGCGTCGTTCGCGCTTGCTCTGCTGCTGCGCTACGGGCTCGGCTCGTTTTGGGAGCTCTCGAGCAGCTTCATCATCGAGGGGATGTTGCTCTTCTCGGCGGTCGCGGCGCTCGTCTTCTGGCGTATGCGCATCTACCGCGGGGTCTGGCGCTACACTGCGCTCCGCGACGTCGTGCTGGTCGTACAGACCGTGAGCCTCGCAGTGCTGATCTTCGTGCCGATCCTCTTTGCGCTCACGCGCCTCGAAGGCTATCCCCGCTCGGCCTTCCTCATCAACTGGTTCATCCTGATTGCGCTTTTGGTCGGACCGCGGGTCGTTTACCGGGCCGTCCTGGACGGCGGCCTCGCAGGCGTGCTGCGGCGCGGCGGCGGCGCGGCACGGCGCATACCAGTGCTGCTGCTGGGCGCTGGCGACAATGCCGAGCTCTTCATCAGCGCCACGACGCGCGGCTCGTCCTCGAACTACCGCGTCGTCGGCATCGTTGACGACGACGCAAGCAAGACAAGGCGTCACATCCACGGTATCCGGATACTGGGGACAACGGCCGAGCTGCCGGAGATCGTGCGCGGGCTCCGCGCTCGTGGTGCGGGCCCCCACCACGCGGTGCTCACGGCGCCGGACCCCGACCCTGACCATCTCGGCACCTTGCTTGCGTCATGCGAGGCGATCGGGCTTCCGCTCTCCCGCCTGCCCGAGTTGACCGATTTCCGCCCCGGCGGCGCACGCGACATCGATGTGCGCCCGATCCGCCTCGAAGACCTGCTCGGCCGCCCGCAAGCCGCACCCGATCGCGCCGCCATGCGGGCCCTGGTCAATGGCCGTCGGGTCTGCATCACCGGCGCCGGCGGCACCATCGGTGCCGAGCTTGCACGGCAGATCGCTGACGATGAGCCCACGCACCTCACCCTGATCGACAACGCCGAATACAACCTCTACCAGATCGATCTCGAGCTAGAGGGGGCGCATCCGGGCCTCTCGCGCAGCACCGTACTGGGGGACGTGCGCGATCCCGGCCGCCTCGCCTCGACCTTCGCCCGCGAGCGCCCGGAACTGGTGTTCCATGCGGCGGCGCTCAAGCATGTGCACATGGTCGAGGCCAACCCCAACGAGGGCGTGCTCACCAATGCCGTGGGCACACGCAATGTGGCCGATGCCTGTATCGCCGACGGCACGCGGACGATGGTGCTGGTCTCGACCGACAAGGCGGTCAACCCGACGAGCGTGATGGGAGCGACCAAGCGCATAGCGGAGAGCTACTGCCAGGCGCTCGCCGACTCGCAGGCGGCCGGGGGATTGCGGCTGGTGACGGTGCGCTTCGGCAACGTGATCGGCTCCTCGGGCTCGGTCGTACCGCTCTTCCAGCGCCAGATCGCCGACGGCGGGCCGGTCACCGTCACCGACCCCGATGTCGCGCGCTACTTCATGACGACGCGGGAGGCGGTGCAGCTCCTTCTTCAAGCGTCGGCGCTCGGTGCCGGCGAAGAGGGCGGCGGCATCTATGTGCTCGACATGGGCAAGCCCATCAAGATCGTCGATCTCGCGCGGCAGATGATCCGCCTCGCCGGGCTTACGCCCGATAAGGACATCGAAATCGTGTTCACGGGGCTGCGCCCGGGCGAAAAGAAGGACGAGAGCCTGTTTCACCCGGCCGAGCCGATGGTCGCGACCGAGACGCCGGGTATTCTCAGGGCCCAGTCGCGCCCCGCCGACATCACCCTCATGCGGCGCCGGCTCGACCAGTTGGCAGCCGCCGCACAGGACCGGCGCACGCGGGACGCGTTGGCGCTGGTGGCGGCGATGGTCCCTGAATACCAGTCGAGCGACGCCGCTCTCTCGGCCGCCCCGGCTGACGCCGGACTCGCGCTTTAGCCGGTTCCGACGCCGCATCAGGGAGCATCCCAATGCCCGACACGCAAGGCCGGCCCATTGCACGCGCACTCGTCTCGGTCTCCGACAAGACGAGGCTCGAGGCGTTTGCGTCCGCGCTGGCGCGCCTGGGCGTCGCCATTCTCTCAACCGGCGGCACTGCGCGGGTCCTGCGCGATGCCGGGATCGCGGTCACCGATGTCTCCGACCACACCGGCTTTCCCGAGATCATGGGCGGGCGGGTGAAGACCCTGCACCCGGCGATCCACGGCGGGATTCTCGCCCGGAGGGGAGACGCCGACCATCGCGCGGCGCTGGAGGCGCACGGGATCGCTGGCATCGATCTTGTGGCGGTCAACCTCTACCCCTTCGAGGAGGCGGTGCGGGAGGGCGCCGCGCTCGACACGTGCATCGAGACCATCGATATCGGGGGCCCCGCCATGATCCGGGCGGCGGCCAAGAACCATGAGGACGTGACGGTGGTGGTGCAGCCTTCGGACTACCAAGCCGTGGTGGACGAAATGGAGGCACTGGGCGGCGTCACCAGCCTCGCCCTGCGCCGACGCCTGGCGGCGACGGCCTTCGCACGCACGGCCGCCTACGACGCCGCCATCGCCCGCCGTCTCGCAGCCGAGACCGAAGCGGGCGATAACCGCCTTCCCGACCGCTTCGCGTTCGGCGGCTCCCGCCGCCAGGTGCTGCGCTACGGTGAGAATCCCCATCAGATCGCCGCTCTCTATGTCGATCCCACGGCCCCGCCCGGCGTGGCCCAGGCCGCGCTGATCCAGGGCAAGGAGCCGAGCTACAACAATCTGGCCGATGCCGACGCGGCCTATGGTCTGGTGCGCGAGTTCGATCCGCCCGCAATCGCCATCATCAAACACGGCAACCCCTGCGGCGTCGGCCTCGGCGGTACCCTCGCAGCCGCTTACGAGAAGGCGCGGGCCTGCGATCCGGTGAGCGCCTTCGGCGGCGTGGTCGCCGCCAATCGGCTGCTCGACGGCGCAACCGCGCGCTCGATCGCCGGCCTCTTCACCGAGGTCGTGGTGGCGCCCGAGGCCGACGAGGAGGCGCGCGCCATCCTCGCCGTAAAGGGCGACCTGCGCCTTCTCCTGACCGGCGCGAGTGCCGATGCGAGCAGCGAACGGCTCATGGTGCGCACTCTCGACGACGGTTTTCTCGTGCAGACTCAGGACACTGCGCGGGTGACGCCGGATGCACTCAAGACCGTGACCAGGCGCACGCCGACGGAGCAGGAGCGCGCGGACCTTCTGTTCGCCTTTACCGTCGCCAAGCACGTGAAGTCGAACGCTATTGTCTATGCAAAGGACGGCGCCACGGTCGGCATCGGCGCAGGCCAGATGAGCCGTGTCGATTCCTCACGGATCGCAGCGCAGAAGGCCGCCGACGCGTCGGCGGCCGCTGGCGAGGAACGCTCGCGCGCGGAGGGCTGCGTGGTGGCGTCGGACGCGTTTTTTCCGTTTGCGGACGGGCTCTTGGCCGCCGCCGCGGCCGGGGCCACGGCCGTGATTCAGCCGGGCGGGTCGAAGCGCGACGCCGAGGTCATCGCCGCGGCCGACGAGCAGGGCCTCGCCATGGTCTTCACCGGCCTCCGTCACTTCCGTCACTAGGCGGGCCTTCCGATGATCGTCGTCTTCGGCTCAATGAACGCTGATCTCCTGTTCAACGTCGATGCCCTGCCGCGCGCGGGCGAGACGGTGCTGTGCCCCGGCCATCGTGCCGTGGCCGGCGGCAAGGGCCTTAATCAGGCGGTCGCCGCCGCGCGGGCCAACACAGACCCGGCGGACTCGGTGCAGATGGTCGGCCGCGTCGGCCCCGACGGCTTCGCCCCGCTCGCGCTCCAGGCCCTGAAAGACGCGGGCGTCGGGACCGAGGCGATCACGGAGAGCGCGCTGCCCACCGGCTGCGCCGCGGTGATCGTGGACCGCGCGGGCGAGAACCAGATTGCCGTGGCGAGTGGCGCCAATACGGACCTGCCGCCAGAGGCGCTGCCCGAGGAGTGGCTCGGGCCGGAGACGGTGCTCGTTTTGCAGATGGAGGTTCCGCTTGAGTCGAACTGGGCGGTCGCCCGGCGGGCCAAGGCGCGGGGGGCGCGGGTCGTGCTCAATCTGGCCCCGGCCAAGCCCGCGCCGACGGCGCTGCTGCCGTCCTTCGACCTCCTGGTGCTGAACGAGATCGAGGCAGGGATGCTTGCCGGCGCACAGGGACTTGACGCGGCATCGGGCGAGGAGGCCGGCCGCGCCATCGCCGCGCGTTTTGGCGTGACGACGGTGGTGAGCCTCGGAAGCGCCGGCGCCGCAGCCTTCGCCCCCGATGCGGCCTGGCGCTGCGGCGCGCTGGCGATCGAGCCTGTGGACACGGTGGGCGCGGGCGATGCCTTCGTCGCGGGCCTCGCCCTCGGGCTTGCGGCAGCGGCGCCGCTGCCGGCGATGCTCCACCGGGCGAGCGTCGTAGGCGGCCTCGCCTGCCTTGTCGAGGGCGCCGCTCCGGCGATGCCGTCGGCAGCAGAAATCGAGGCGCGACTTGGCGACCTCCCGCCGGCGCAGCCTATGGCGCTATGACGAGGGCGCCTCGGCGGCGCGGTCCGGAAACAGGCTCTGCAGCCCCTCTTCGGAGGCATCGCAGACGCCGCGATCGGTGATGAGCGCGGTCACGAGCCGCGCCGGCGTCACGTCGAAGGCGTAGTTGGCGGCGCGGCTGCCTGCGGGCGTGAGCGCCACTTTCGTCTCCTGACCCGCCTCGTCGCGGCCAGTGATCGTCAGCACCTCGTCCTCGTCCCGCTGCTCGATCGGGATGTCGGCACCGTCTGCCAAGGACCAGTCGATGGTCGGATGGGGCAGTGCGACGTAGAATGGGACGTCGTTGTCGCTGGCGGCCAACGCCTTCAGATAGGTGCCGATCTTGTTGCACACATCGCCGCGGGCAGTCGTGCGGTCGGTGCCGGTGATGCAGAGATCGACCATGCCGCGCTGCATCAGGTGGCCGCCGGCATTGTCCACGATCACCGTGTGCGGCACGCCGTGGCGGGCCAACTCCCAGGCAGTGAGCGCGGCGCCCTGGTTGCGCGGCCTGGTCTCGTCGACCCAGACATGAACCGGAATGCCCTTGTCGTGGGCCATGTAGAGCGGTGCCAGCGCCGTGCCCCAGTCGACCGTGGCGAGCCAGCCGGCATTGCAGTGGGTCAGCACGTTGACCGGGCCGTTCTTGCCCCTTGCCGCTTGCTCCACCAGGGCGAGCCCGTTCTCCCCGATCGCCCGGTTGATGGCGACGTCCTCGCCGCAGATGTCGCTTGCCCGCCGGTAGGCGGTGGCAGCGCGGTCTTCGGCATTCAAGGGGCGGAGCCTCCGGCCGAGATCCTCGAGCGCCCAGTGCAGGTTGACTGCCGTCGGCCGGGTCCCGGCCAGGAGCGTGATGGCGCTCTCCAAGTTCGCATCGCCGGGGTCGTCGGCAAGCGCAAGGGCCAGACCGTATGCCGCCGTCGCACCGATCAGCGGTGCGCCGCGCACCACCATCGTCCTGATGGCGTCTGCCGCATCCTCGACCGTATTCAGCCGGCGTGTCCCGAAGCTGTGGGGGAGCCGCGTCTGGTCGATCACGACGATCGTGCGCCCGTCCTGGTCCAGCCAGATGCTGCGATAGGGCCGGCCGTCGACCTTCATGTGCCGGCGCCCGCCTTCGTCATCATGTCGTAGCGCACCCGGTCATGGGCCTCGACCGGGTCCACGCCCTGGCGCACCGCCTCGATGATGCCTTCCTCGATGTTCTTGAAGAGCGTCGCGTGCTCCAACACCTCGGTAGCGCTGGCGCGGGGCACGACGCAGACCCCGTTCTCGTCAGCAACGATGATGTCGCCGGGGTCCACCGGCACGCCGCCGAGCCTCACGGGGATGCCGTAGCCGGCGCAGGCGCAACGGTTGCGAATCGACTGCTGGATGAAGCCCCGGCCATAGACCGGCAGGTTCAGCGCCTTGTACTCGTCGATGTCGCGGGTTACGCCGTCGATCACGGTGCCGACGAGGCCGAAATGCCGGGTCGTGAAGCCGGCCACGCCGCCATAGCTGTTCACGTCCATCCGGCCGCCCTGGTCGATCACCAGAACGTCGCCGGGATTGCCCCGCTTGACCGCCTCCAGCGTGCCGAGTACAGGCGATTCGTCGGCTTCGCCCACCGGCACGAGCTTCAGCGTCGCGGCGGGGCCGACGATCTTGTGGCAACTGTCCCAGAGCGGGCCGATGCCGTGCGGCGCGCCCGCGATCCCGGCCCGGTCGAGACCGTCCGAGACGTTCGCGGTGGAGAGGCGCCGGTAGCCCTCGACCAACTCCCTGAGGTCAGCGGCGGTCATGATCGCTCCTGTTGCTATGGCCTGTCGAAGCCTGTCTCCTTGGCTCGGACCAGCGCCGAAACAAGGCTGTTGTAGGGCGCCTCCAGGCCGAGTGCCAGCGCTTCAGGCGGGATCGCGCCGTTGATCGCGTCGATCTCCGAGCGGCGGCCAGCGAGGTGGTCCAGCAGCATCGAGGGGCGTGCGCCGGGGATCTTGGCGCCGAAGTCCCGCACGTAAGCCACGGGGTCGTCGAAATCGAGCCGGATGCCCTTGGCGCGAGCGACCCGATAGGCCTCGGCGGCGCAGCCGCAGGCGATGGGCCAGGCGTCCGTATCCGCCATGATCTCGCCCACGGTGAGCCCCGTGAGCGTCGCCGTGCCGCTGTAGCAGACGTTGCAGATAAGCTTCTCCCAGACGAGCTGGTCGATATCGTCGAAGCACTTGACCGTGAAGCCCGCGTCCTGCCAGAGCGCGGCGATACGCTCGAGCCGGGGCGTCACCGCGCCGCTCGCCTCGCCGAGCCGCACCAGCTCCATGCCGTTGTGGTGGGCGTGGCCCGGCGCCTTGATCGAGGCGCCGAAGCCCCCGACCACGCCGATGATCACGCGCTCCTGCCCCAGGACGCCGGCGACCTTCGCGGCACTGCCGAGGCCGTTCTGGATTGTCAGCACCGCCGCCTCAGGCCCGAGCAGGGCACGGGCACCGGTCGCCGCCGCCTCCACCTGCGCTGCTTTGGTCGCGATGATGACGAGGTCGCAGGGGCCGACCGCGGCGGAGTCGGTGGTGGCGCCCAGCGCCACCGTGCGATCGCCGCTCGCGCCCTCGAGCCGGAGCCCATTGGCGGAAATCGCGTCGACATGCGCCTGCCAGGTGTCGATGGCCCAGACCTCGTTGCCGGCATCGGCCATGAGCGCCGCATAGACGCAGCCCATAGCGCCGGCGCCGACGATTCCGATCTTCATGGCTCGATGCTCCGTTGGTCTCAGTTGCGGACGGGGTGAGTTCAGGCGGGGCCGATGCGCGCGCCATGCTCGGTGCACGACGCTTCGGCGAGTGCGACGAAGGGGTCGGTCACCGCGTCCGGTGCGGGCAGCTTGCTCGGATCCTCGCCGGGATAGGCCCGCCGACGGAGCTCCGTCGCCACCGGGCCGGGGTCGAGCAGGTTGACCCGGAGCGTGCTGCGGCGGACTTCGGCCGCATAGCAGCGGACCAGCGCCTCCAGCCCCGCCTTGCTCGCCGCGTAGGGGCCCCAGAAGGCGGGCGCGGCCTCCGCCGCGGCAGCGGTCACGAAGATTGCCCGGCCCGCCGGCGAGGCCCGCAGCAGGGGATCGAGGCTCCGGATCAGGCGCCAGTTGGCGCCGAGGTTGAGCGCGAGCGTCTCTTCCCAATCGTCGGGGGCGTAGTGCCCGACCGGGCTCAGCTGGCCCAACATGCCTGCGTTGGCGACGAGGATGTCGAGGCGGCCGAAACGCTCGGCGAGCGCGCCGCCCAGCCGGTCGATCTGCTCGCCGTCGCGAAGGTCCATCGGCACCAGCGTCGCGGGCTCGCCCGATGCGCACTGCACGGCGTCATCGACCTCCTCCAGGCCGCCGGTGGTGCGGGCGACGAGCATGAGCCTCGCGCCCTCGGCGGCGAAGCGGCGGGCGACGGCCGCGCCGATGCCGCGCGAGGCGCCGGTCACGAGCGCAATCCGGCCTTCAAGACGCGGCGGCGCCACGGCGCCGCCTATCCCGATTCCGTCAGCAGGGAGAGCTGCGCCGGCGGCTCGCCAAACTGTTGATCCGATAGTGGGATCGGGTAGTCGCCGGAGAAACAGGCGTCGCAGTAGCGTGGGCGCTCCGGATCGCGGCCTGGCTCGCCCATGGCCCGGTAGAGGCCGTCGATGGTGAGGAACTTGAGGCTGTCGACACCGATGGAGCGCGCCATGGCGTCCACGTCGTGACGCGCGGCGAGGAGCGCCTCGCGGGCCGGCGTATCGACACCGTAGAAGCAGGAATGGGCCGTTGGCGGACTCGCGATCCGCATGTGGACCGTCTTGGCGCCTGCCGAGCGCACCATCTCCACGATCTTGGTCGACGTGGTGCCGCGCACGATGCTGTCGTCGACGAGCACGATCCGCCTGCCTTCGATGAGGCGGCGGTTGGCGTTGTGCTTGAGCTTGACGCCGAGATGCCTGATCCGGTCGGTCGGCTCGATGAAGGTGCGCCCGACATAGTGGTTGCGGATGATGCCTAGCTCGAAGGGAAGACCCGCCTCGGCGGCGAAGCCGATTGCGGCTGGCACGCCGGAATCCGGCACCGGCACCACCACGTCAGCCGGAGCCGGCGCCTCGCGGGCAAGCTCGGCTCCGATGCGGCGCCGCGCTTCGTAGACGCCGATCCCCTCGGACACGCTGTCCGGCCTCGCGAAGTAGATGTATTCGAAAATGCAGAAGCGCTTCGCGACGGGGCTGAACGGCTTGATGCTCTCAACCCCTCTGTCGGTGACGATGACCATCTCGCCCGGCTCGATATCGCGCACGAAGCGGGCGCCGATGATGTCGAACGCCACCGTCTCCGACGCCAGGATCATCGCCCCGTCGAGCTGGCCCAGCACCAGCGGGCGCACGCCGTGGGGGTCGCGCACGCCGATGAGCGAATCTTTCGTCAGCGCCACCAGCGAATAAGCGCCGCGCACCCGGCCCAGCGCCTCGATCATGCGCTCCACCAGGCGTGCGCGCCGGCTGATGGCGATCAGGTGGACCATGACCTCGGTATCGGATGTGGAATGGAAGATGCAGCCGCGCGAGACGAGAGCGGCGCGAAGCGAGAGCGCGTTGGTGAGGTTGCCGTTGTGCGCGATGCTGAGCCCGCCGAGGGCGAGGTCGGCGAAGAGCGGCTGGATGTTGCGCACTTCGGGCGCGCCCTGCGTGGAATAGCGGTTGTGGCCGATGGCCGATGGCCCCGTGAGCGCGTCGATCACCTCGCTCGAGGAGAAAATATCGCCGACCCGACCGAGCGCCCTGTGCGAATGGAAGAGCGTGCCGTCGGTGCTGACGATGCCGGCCGATTCCTGCCCCCGGTGCTGCAGCGCATGCAGGCCTAGTGCCGCGTGGGCGGCAGCGTCGGGGTGCCCGAAGATGCCGAAGACCCCGCACTCCTCCCGCAGCTTGTCGTCGTCGGGCGCGATGCCCCCGGCACCGATGTTGGCCGCCACGTCTGCCCCGGATACCGCCATCACTCGACGCTCTCGCTCAGCCCGTCGAGCTGGTTTCGCTCGCGGTCGCTGTAGCCGGTCTCGCCGGCCTCTTCGCGGCGCTCGGCCGGCACCGGCTCGGTGAGCTCCTTCACGCTTCGCTCCCGGCCATCCTCGAAGGTCTCTTCGATGTGCTTGGTTCCTTCCTCGGCGACTTCTTCGGGAACCACTTCGCGCAACGCCGCTACGCCCTGCTTGATATAGGGCAAGGTCCTGGCTTCGTCGACCCAGGGCGGCCAATCGCTCTGCTGCACGACCGAACCGAACAGCATGTAGGCGATGCAGACCAGCGCCGCGCCGCGCAGGATACCGAAGATGAAACCCAGCGTGCGGTCCAGCGCCCCGCCCCGGCTTCGCTGGATGCGGCCAGAGATCATCTGGTTGATGATCGTGAGAATCACCAGCACGACGACGAAGACCGCGACGCCCGCGACCACGTCAGCGATCAGCATGGAGGACGGGATGAGATCGCGGGCGATGGGCCTGGCATGTGGGAAGGCGAAGAAGGTGGCGACGCCCGAGCCGACCCAGGCGCCGATGCCGAGTACCTCGCGCGCGGCTCCCCGCCCGAAGGCGAGCAGCGCCGAGATGACGATGATCAGCGCCACCAGGATGTCGATCAGATTGACCGGCAGGTCTTCCATTCGCTCGCGATCATCGGGCTATGGGCGCGTCTGCGGGGGAAAGAGCGCCACCAGGTCGCGCACATGGGTGAGCCGCCGCACCGCGATCCCCTGGCCCTCCGCCTCGCCTCCCTGGGCACGGTCCGGCACCGGCGCAAGCGCATGGGTAAAGCCGAGCTTCGCGGCCTCCTTGAGCCTGGCCTCGCCCTGGCTCACGGGCCGGACCTCGCCGGCGAGGCCGACCTCGCCGAAGATGACTGCGCCGTGGTCGAGCGCCCGATCCGCGGCCGATGACGCGAGCGCGGCGGCGACCGCGAGGTCGGCAGCGGGCTCGGTAATGCGGAAGCCGCCTGCGACGTTGAGGTAGACGTCGCAGACGCTGAGCCGGAGCCCTGCGCGGGCCTCCAGCACCGCGAGCACCATGGCGAGCCGCCCGGCATCCCACCCCACCACGGTGCGCCGCGGCGAGCCCCCCGGCCCCGGTGCCACCAGGGCCTGAATCTCGACCAGGACCGGCCGCGAGCCCTCGACCCCGGCGAAGACCGCAGCACCCGGCACCGGCCCCCGTTCGGGATCGACGAACAGGCTGGAGGGATTGGGTATTTCCACGAGGCCGCGGTCGGTCATCTCGAACACGCCGATCTCGTCGGTCGGCCCGAAGCGGTTCTTGATGGCGCGCACGATGCGGAACTGATGGCCGCGCTCGCCCTCGAAGTAGAGCACGCAATCGACCATGTGCTCGAGCACGCGGGGGCCCGCGATCTGCCCCTCCTTGGTGACGTGGCCGACGAGCACGAGCACCGTGCCGGTGCGCTTGGCGAGACGGATCAGCTCCTGGGCTGAACCCCGCACCTGGGCGACCGTCCCCGGCGCCGAATCCAGGGTGTCGAGATACATGGTCTGGATGGAATCGATCACCACCATGTCGGGCGGCGTCCCCTCCTCCACGCTCGTCGCGATATCGCGGACGTCGATGGCCGCGGCGAGCCCTACCGGCGCACCGGCGAGACCGAGCCGGGCGGCGCGCATACGGATCTGCTCCAGGCTCTCCTCGCCCGATATGTAGGCGATCCGCCCGCCGCGCCCGGCCAAAGCGGCGGCGGCCTGCAGCAGCAGCGTCGATTTGCCGATGCCCGGATCGCCCGCGAGCAGGACGACCGATCCCGGCACGAAGCCGCCGCCCACGACCCTGTCGATCTCGCCGATACCGCAGGGCCGCCTGGCGAGCACGCCGCCCGGCCCGTCGAGAGGCAGGAAATCGATAACCCGGCCCTTGGCCCCCCCGAGACCGCGCGGCGGTGCGGCGCGCGGCACCTCTTCGGAGATGCTGTTCCAGGCCCCGCAGGCGTCGCAGCGGCCGGCCCAGCGCGTCCGCGTGGCACCGCAGGCGCTGCACACATGGCGTTTCTCCGCCTTTGCCACGGGTCCCCGTCAGCCTGTCAGCGACGCGACCGGACGGCGGCGCTCAGCCCGGCGCGATATCGGCGACCGGAAGCCGAATTGGCCCCTCCGCCCGGCCGTTGATGAACTGCTCAACATAGGCATTCCCGCTGCTGTCGATCTCGTCGGCTGGGCCCTGCCAGATGATCGTGCCGTCATGAATCATGGCGAAGCGGTCGGCGATCTTGCGCGCGCTTCTCATGTCGTGGGTGATGGTGAGCGCGGTCGCGCCGAGCTCGTGGGTGCACGCGACGATAAGATCGTTGATGACATCGGCCATGATCGGATCGAGCCCGGTCGTCGGCTCATCGAAGAGGATGATCTCGGGCCGGGTCGCAATCGCGCGGGCGAGGCCGACGCGCTTGCGCATACCGCCCGAAAGCGCGGCCGGATAGAGATCGGCCGAATCCTCACCGAGACCCACCTGGGCGAGGGTCTCGATGGCGATTTCCCGCGCTTCGCGGCGCGGCGTACCGTGCGCCTGGATCAGCCCAAACGCGACGTTCTCCCACACCGGCAGGCTGTCGAAGAGCGCTGAGTTCTGGAACAGCATGCCGATCTTGCGCATGGCGGCCTCGCGCGCCGTGCGGTTGCCGGCGAGCTCCTCGCCGTCGATCGTCACACTGCCCGCATCGGGGCGCAGCAGGCCGAGCAGGCACTTGAGCATGACCGACTTGCCGACGCCCGAACAGCCGATGACAACGACCGATTCCCCGGTCCCGACCTCGAGGTCGAGGCCGTCGAGCACGACCGTGCCGTTGAACGCCTTGCGCACGCCGCGAAGGGCGATCTTGGGTTCGTTCGCGCCCTGGCCGGCGCGGTCTTTCGCGGGCTCACTCATCGGGCGAAGAACGCCTCCGTGATGATGTAGTTGAAGATCAGCACCAGAATCGCGCCGGTCACGACGGCATTGGTGGTGGCCTTGCCCACGCCCTGGGCGCCACCCTTCGAATAAAAGCCGTGGTAGCAGCCCATCAGCGCGATCAGGTATCCGAAGACGGCGGCTTTGACGAGGCCGGAGACCACGTCCATCGTCTCCAGATATTCGAGGGTGTTGGTGATGTAGGCATCCGGGTTAAAGCCGAGCTTGTAGACGCCGACCAGATAGCCGCCGAAGACGCCGATGATATCGGCAACCAGGACGAGGAACGGCAGCATGAAAAAGCCGGCGACGAGGCGCGGCACGATCAGGTACTTGTACGGATTGGTCGACAGCGTGGTGAGCGCGTCGATCTGCTCGGTGACCCGCATGGTGCCGAGTTCGGCCGCCATTGCGGCGCCGACCCGGCCGGCAACCATGAGACCTGCCAGCACCGGCCCGAGCTCGCGGGTGATCGAGAGCACCACAACGGTCGGAATCGTGCTCTCGGCCGAGAATCGGGAGAACCCGGTATGGCTTTGCAGCGCCAGCACCATGCCGGCGAAGAGGCCGGTCAGCCCGACCACCGGCAGGGAATAGAAGCCGATCTCGACCATCTGGCGCAGCAGGAACCGCGGGTAGAACGGCGGCCTCGCGCAGTGCGAGGTCGCCTCCATCGCGAAGAGGGAGAGGCGGCCGATGGCCCCGAACAGTGCCAGGACGCCATGGCCGATCGCCTGCAGCGGATTGCTCTTCACGCAGCGTTCCCGTCGATGACGCCTACGGGCCGATCCGTCCAGGCCCCGACTCGGCGCCAAGCGCGGGGAACTGTAGTCAACGGCTCGGCCGCCGTAAACGCGGTGAGTCCGAACGGCTTTCTTCTGCCTGGCCGGGGTGCTGTCCTCAGAATGGAGGATCGTCCGCCGGCTCGTGGATCTTGTCGAGGTTGTCGAATTTGGTCAGCAGGGCGTTGAAGTAGAGCTCCACCTTGCCGATCGGGCCGTGGCGCTGCTTGGCGATGATGACCTCGGCCTTGTTGTGGACCTTGTCCATCTTCTCCTGCCACTCGGCGTGGTCGGCGGTGCCCTCCTCGGGCTCCTTGCGCGCAAGGTAGTACTGCTCGCGGTAGATGAACATGACCACGTCCGCGTCCTGCTCGATGGAGCCCGATTCCCGCAAGTCCGCGAGCTGCGGCCGCTTGTCGTCGCGCTGCTCGACGGCGCGGCTGAGCTGCGCCAGCGCCAGCACCGGCAAATCGAGATCCTTGGCGAGCGCCTTGAGGCCTTGCGTCACCTCCGAGACTTCCTGGACGCGGTTGTTGAGCCGCATGCTGGTGGTCGGCCGCATGAGCTGCAGATAGTCGACGACGATCATCGAGACGCCGTGGCGCCGCTTGAGTCGGCGGGACCGGGCGCGAAGGCCCGCGATGGTGAGCGCGGGCGAATCGTCGATGAAGAGCGGCAGATCCTCCATCGTTCGGCAGGCCCGGACAATCCGGTCGAAATCCGTATCGCGCACCTCGCCGCGCCGCAGCCTGTCCGACGAGATTTCGGTCTGCTCGGCGAGGATCCTCGTCGCGAGCTGCTCGGCCGACATTTCGAGCGAGAAGAACGCGACCTTGGCGCCGTCGGGCGGTCCTGCGCCGTCCGGCCCCTCGCCGCCGGCGCTGAAGCGCGTTGCGGCGTTGAAGGCGATATTGGTCGCGAGCGCCGTCTTCCCCATGCCGGGGCGGCCGGCCAGGATGATCAGGTCGGAGGCGTGCAGCCCGCCCAGCAGGCGGTCGAGATCGACGAAGCCGGTCGGCGCGCCGGTGAGCGGCCTGTCGCGCTTGTAGGCCTGCTCGATCATCTCCACGGCGCTGGCGAGGGGCGCGGCGAACTGCTGCCCGCCGGGGTCGACGCGGCCGTCTTCGGCGAGCTGATAGAGCCGGTGTTCGGCCTCCTCGATCTGGTCCGACGCGGGCTGATCGAGCGGCCCGTCGTAGGCGTCGTTCACCACCTCTTCGCCGATGGAGACCAGCGCGCGGCGCATCGCCAGGTCGTGGATCGCGCGCCCATAGTGCTCGGCGTTGATCACCGTCACGGCGGAGCCCGCAAGCCGCGCCAGATACCGCCCACCGCCGGCTTCCTCCAGCGCCTCGTCCCGCTCGAAATAGTGCTTGAGGGTCACGGGGTTGGCGATCTGCCCGCGTTCGATCATGCGGAGGATGGCGTCGTAGATGCGGCCATGCACCGGCAGAAAGAAATGTTCCGGCAGCAGGAAGGCGCTCACCAGGCTGGCGGCCTCGTTGTTGACCAGCAGCGCGCCGAGGAGCGCCTGTTCGGCCTCGAGGTTGCTGGGCGGCGAGCGGTAGCCCGGCGTCTCGGTTGTTGCTTCTTCAAGGGGGACGCGCGTGGCCATGCCTGATTTATACACCGTACACACTGAGGCGGCTACTCGAAGAGGCGTTTAAGATATTGGATTCGTTCGCAATTTTTCAAACATCCACAGCCGGAATATGTGGAAAACGCAGCTTTCGGTTGCCGGACAAACTCCTAGCGCCGAGTCGGGTGTGAGAAACCGCCGGTACACGACACGGAGGTGAATTGCGGGGAGAAATTTGTCCTACAGGCTGTGAGAAGCGGGGAGTACGCTCCCTATCTGGCTGACTCACAACACCACAGACGAGGAAAGATTGTGGAAAACCAGTTGGAACCGGTCTGCGGAGCCCTGCGGGCTCAGGCGGCGTGGGCGCGCTCCCAATCGACCATGTAGTCGCGGGTCAGCGGCGCCGCGTCCTGGCTCCGGGCGAGCTGGATCTGGGCCACCATGTGATCCTGGTGGCGGAAGGCCGCCTCGGCGCCCGCGAGGTAGAACTCCCACATCCGGCAGAAGCGCTCGTCGTAGAATTCCTTCACCCGCTCGCGGCTCGCCTGGAAGTTGCGCGACCAATGCTTGAGCGTATTGGCGTAGTGCAGGCGCAGCATCTCCACATCGAGGGACTTGAGCCCGGTCTGCTCCAGCGCGGCGAACATCTCGGAGAGCGACGGGCAATAGCCGCCGGGGAATATGTACTTGCGCAGCCACGGATTGGTGACGCTCGGCCCGTCCCAGCGGGCGATGGTGTGGAGCAGGGCGACGCCATCCTCCTTTAGCAGCCGCTCCAGCGTGCGAAAGAACTCGACGTAGTGTTTGACGCCCACATGCTCGAACATGCCGACCGAGACGACGCGATCGTAAGTGCCGGTGTCCTCGCGATAGTCGCGCAGATGGAAGGCCACGTGCTCCTGAATGCCGAGCTTTTGCGCGCGCGCCGACGCATAGGCCTGCTGCTCGCGCGACAGCGTGAGACCCGTCACGGCCACGCCGGCTTGCTCGTGCAGGTAGATGCCGAGGCCGCCCCAGCCGGAGCCGATGTCGAGCACGCTGAGGCCGGGCCGGTCGAGCAGCAGCTTCGACGCGAGATGGCGCTTCTTGGCGTGCTGGGCCTGCTCCAGCGAGTGGTTGGGCGTGTCGAAGTAGGCGCAGGAATACTGCCGATCGGGATCGAGGAAGAGGTCGTAGAGGTCGTCCGATAGATCGTAGTGATGGGCCACGTTCTGCCGAGCACGGCCGATGGGGTTGTGCTGCTGCAGCGGGCGGACCCATTGCGCGAGCCAGTTGCGCGCCTTGACCACCGCGTTCTCGTCGAGCAGGTGGATGTTCGCGCCGACCAGGTGCAGGAAATCGCGGATGGTCGCGTCGTCCTCCAGCGTCAGCGTGCCGTCCATGTAGGCTTCGCCGACGACGAGGCGCGAGTTCCACAGGAGCTTCCAGTGAAGCGAGCGGTCGTGCAGCCGGATGGTGACGCTGGGCCCCGGCGCGCCCTTGAAGGTGTGGAGTTTGCCCCGTGCATCGACCACGCCGAGCGTGCCCCGCCTCATCAATATCTTGAGCAGGGGCGCGACCAGCATGGTTCAGGGCCTCGTGGATTCCAGCCTAGGCGCTGGGCAGGTCTTCGTCTGCGCCGCCGTCGGTGCCGACGCCCGCATCGGCGGTTTCGGTGGCCTCATCTGTGGCCGCCGCGGCATCCGGCGCATCACCGTCTTCGTTCGCCGGGTGCTCCCACTTTGGCGTATCGCCCTCTGCAGCCTCCTCCGCCAAATCCTCAGCCTCGTCGAGGATCGTGCCGCCTCGAGCCTGGATCTTCGCTTCCTCGGGCGAGCGGGCGACATTGACCTTGACCGTCACCATCACCTCCGGGTGGAGCGCGATGCGCACGTCATGCATGCCGAGCGACTTGATGGGGCGATCCAAACGCACCTGCTGGCGCCTGACCTCGGCGCCCCGCTCGGCCATCGCCTCGGCGACATCGCGCGCGTTGACGGAGCCGTAGAGTTGCAGCGTGTCGCTTGCCTGGCGGATGAGGACGATGCTCTCCCCCTCCAACCGTGTCGCGGCCGAGCTCGCGGCATCGCGCCGGTCGCTGTTCAGATTCTCCAGCGCTTCGCGCTCGCGCTCGAAGCGCTCCATGTTCTCGGGCGTGGCGCGGAGAGCCTTCTTGCGGGGAAGCAAGAAGTTGCGGGCATAGCCGTCCTTCACCCCGACGATATCGCCCATCCCGCCGAGCTTCTCGATCCTCTCGAGCAAGATGATTTCCATGCCCTTGTTCTCCGCTTGGCGGATCGCCCGGCCCGAAGCGCCGGTACCGGGCGAAGACCGGCTACCTGGCTATTTGATGACGTAGGGCAGCAGCGCCAGATGACGCGCACGCTTGATCGCGCGTGCGAGCTCCCGCTGCTTCTTGGCCGACACTGCGGTGATGCGGCTCGGCACGATCTTGCCCCGCTCGGAGAGGAAGCGCTGAAGCAGCTTCACGTCGCGATAGTCGATCTTCGGCGCATTGGCCCCACTGAAGGGGCAGGACTTCTTGCGGCGGAAGAACGGGCGCCTGGGGAACGAGACCACGGGCACGCCCCCGCCGCCGCGACCGCCGCCATGCCCGCCGCCGTGGCGCGGGCCGCCAAAGGGATGCTGGCTGCGCCCGCCGCCGCTCGGCTCCGGCCGACTTGCACCGGCGGGTGGCGGGCCGCTCTCGGTCCGTTCGCCTTCAGCCATCGCTCTTCTCCTCGGCGCCGCCGCTGCCTGCCTCGCTGCCGCCTACCGCATCGCCGACTGGGGCGGCCGCGCTGGGCTCAGCGCCCGCATCTGCCGGTGCGGCGTCCGCCGGCGCGGCGTCTTGGCGCTCACGGGGCCCATCACGTTCCCTGCGTTCGCCGCGCTCGCCGCCGTCCTCCCGGCGCCGTCCTTCGCCGCCGCGGCTCTCCCACCGTCCACCGCGACCGCCGCGCCCATCGCGTCCGCGTCCGCGCGACTGCGTGAGCGGCGCCGGGTTGGGGTCGTGCTCCTCGACCCGCACCGTGAGGTAGCGAATGACGTCCTCGTTGATGCGCATCGTGTGCTCCATGGCGTTGATCGCTTCCGCCGGCGCATCGATGTTCATGAAATAGTAGTGGCCCTTGCGGTTCTTCTTGATGCGATACGCAAGGCTGCGCAGCCCCCAATATTCGGTCTTGGCGACCTCGCCACCGGCCTCCGTCACAATCTCGCGAAACTGCTCGGCAAGGCCGTCCACCTGTTGGGACGAGATATCGGGACGCGCGATAAACGTGCTCTCGTAGAGCGGCATGCGGCGCTGTTCTCCTGAGTATCGGTCGCTGCGCGTGGAGGCTCACCCGCCCCGCTGAGGCAGGGCGGAAAACCCAAGCGGCGGACTATACATCATCGCTCCCGCTTCGCAAGCGGTGCGGCAGCGGTACATCCGGATTGGATCGCACGCGCGACGGCCGGTGTGAGAGCCGCCAAATGGCTCCCGTCGAGGCGCGTCCCTGGCTTCAACGCAAAGACCGCGGCGGAGCGCAGCACCCGTCCAGGATAACCCGTGTCATCGTCTCCGCCGCGGCGTCGAAATCCTTCTTCGTGAGACTCCGCTTCTCCAGCACATCGGCGGCCAGCGCCCCGAAATCCGCATAGAACTGGGTCGCCGACCACAGCATGATGAAGAAGTGGCGCGCATCCACCGGTGCCATCTGCCCCCGCCGGATCCATTCCTCCACCACATGGGCGCGTTGGGTGGTCACGTCGCGGATATGCTGGCGCTGGCGCCGCTCCAGAAACTGAGCGCCGCGCAGGATCTCGTTGGCGAAGAAGCGGGATTCTGCGGCGTGGCGGCGCGAATATTCCAGCTTCGCACGGATGTAGGCGGCAATGGCCTCGCGCGGCTCGCGCTCGGGCACGATATGCTCGAAGGCGCGGTCCCAGCCCTCGATCAGCCGCTCGATCACGGCCGTGTAGATGCTCTCCTTGGTGGGGAAGTAGTAGTAGACGTTGGTCTTCGGCAGGCCGCTCGCCTGCGCGATCTCCTTGACGTGCGTGCCGTGGAAGCTCTTGTCGGCGAAGAGATCGACGGCGGCGCGCAGGATCCGCTCCTTGTTCCTGGCCCGGATTCTCGGCTCCGGGGCGTCGTTTCCCGCTTCTGCCCGCATCGTCTTCGTCATGCTCATCCCTCGTGTCGCAGAGTACTCCCTGCGTATGCCGGCGACGCATGCAGTCTAGCCGCGCGGCCCGGACGGGACATAAGAAAAAACTTGACGCGCGTGTCCGGTTGCCGAATCGTTGAACCTGACACGCATGTCAGGTTTTTGGGGCGGGCGGGAGCAAGCGGACGCCATGGTCATGCCACTGCAAGCGGCGCTCCAGGACACGCTGCGCGGCTGGCGCGAGGATATCGATCCTCCCTGGCGCGCTGTCGTCCGCACTGTTTCGCTGGCATTCGACGATGTCGACCCCACGCTCGAATTGGAGCCCTGGGAGCCGATCTTCCCGGCTCGGCGCGGAATGGTCTTCCCCGGCGCGCCGGCAGGCGCGCACATGCTCCGCGCCTTCGATGGGATCGCGCCCGGGGATGTGCGCTGCGTGATCCTGGGGCAGGACCCTTATCCCTGCCCCGCCTTCGCCACCGGCCGGGCCTTCGAGGCCGGCAACGTCGCGCGCTGGCGCGAGCTCGACAAGATGTTCTCCCCGAGCGTCCGCGCGTTCATCCAGATGATCCTCGCCGCGCGGCCCGGCGAGGCGCGACACGCCCAAGGCGTCGCGCAGTGGCCCGCGACTCTCGCGGCCATCGAACAGGGCGCGGTCGATCTGGAGGCGCCCGAGGCGCTGGCCGATCGCTGGGTCGCCTCCGGCGTGCTGCTCCTGAATGCCTCGCTCACGCTCACGCGCTTCCTGCGCGAGGGCGATCCGCACCAGGTGCAGGGCCACCTGCCGCTCTGGCGCCCCTTGATGATCCGGGTGCTCACCCATCTCGCGGAGAGGGGCACACCCGTCGTTATCCTGGGCTTCGGCGATGCGGCAGTGGAGACACTCCGGACGGCGGGGCTGTGCGGGTCCGACGCAGGCGACGAGCGCGTCATCCTTCGCCCCCACCCGGCCCAAGCCCGAGAGGTCCTCGCGCAAGAGAACCCGTTCGCGCTCTGCAACCGGCGGCTGCGTGCCATGGGCGCGGCGCCGGTGGACTGGTAGCCGATGCCGCGCGGGCGCTTCTTCGACTCCGTCATCGTCGGCGCGGGCTCCGCCGGATGCGTGCTCGCCAACAGGCTCTCGGCCGACCCTGAGCGTTCGGTCCTCCTCATCGAGGCCGGCGGCAAGGACCGCAACCCTCTGTTCCGACTGCCCATGCTGATGGGTCGGCTGTTCCACTCCGGCATCTACAACTGGCGCTACCACACCGAGCCGGTGCCGAGCCTGGGCGGCCGCGCGCTCTACTGGCCGCGCGGCAAGGTGCTGGGCGGCTCCTCGACCATCAACGGCATGATCTACGTGCGCGGCAACCGCCACGACTATGACCGATGGGCGCAAATGGGCCTTGGCGGCTGGTCCTACGATGACCTGCTGCCGGCCTTTTGCCGCTCCGAAGGGCATGTGGAGCGCGACGGCGCCTATCACGGGACAGGCGGCGAGCTCACGGTCTGCCGCGCACGCGGTGCGAACCCGCTGTTCGACGTTTTTGTCGAGGCGGGCCGTCAGGCCGGCTGGCCCGTCAACGACGACTTCAACGGTGCGGAGCAGCAGGGTTTTGGGCGCTACGACTTCACCATCAGGCGGGGCAAACGTTGCTCCACCTCCGCCGCCTTTCTGCGCCCCATCCGGCATCGGCGCAATTTGGCGATCGCCACCGGCTGCCTGGTGCGCCGCGTGGTCTTGGACGGCGGCCGTGCGACCGGAGTCGAGGTGGCGGAGGGAAGCGCAACGCGCACGATCCACGCGGAGCGCGAGGTCATCCTCTGCGCCGGCACAGTCAACTCGCCCCAGCTCCTCATGCTCTCGGGCATCGGGCCCGGCGAAGAGTTGAAGCGGCACGGCATCCCCGTGGTGCACGAGCTCCCCGGCGTCGGCCGGAACCTCCAGGATCACGTCGACTGCGTCCTCGCCTACGCCTGCACCAAGCCGGTCACCCTCTACCGCGACCTCCGGGCCGACAGAATGATCCGCTCGGTGGCCGAGGGGATGCTCTTCGGCCGCGGGGTGGCGACGACCTTCCCCTACGAAGCCGGCGCCTTCCTCAAGAGCCGGGCGGACCTGTTGGCGCCGGATATCCAGGTGCACTTCATGCCGGCGCTGGAGAAGACGGCGAACCTGCACCTGCCGACACCCTTCGAGAAGGCGTCGGTCGAGGACACCCACGGATTCAGCCTGCGCGTGGGCCCGCTCAACCCCGAGAGCCGAGGCTGGATCGGTCTTAACTCCGCCGACCCCGCCGCGCCGCCGCTGATCCAGCCCAACTATCTGCAGGACGAAGCCGATTGCCGGACAACGATCACGGGCATCCGCATGGTCCGCGACGTCATCGGGCAGCCGGCCTTCGCCGCCTTTCGCGGCCGCGAGCTCACGCCCGGCGGCGATATGCAGAGCGACAAAGAGCTCACCGCGTGGCTCCGCGCCAATGCGATGACGACCTTTCATCCCGTCGGCACCTGCCGCATGGGCTGGGACCCGATGGCGGTGGTGGACGCCCGGCTCGCCGTCCACGGCATCGAAGGGCTCCGGGTCGCCGACGCGTCCGTCATGCCCGTCATTGTCAGCGGCAACACCAACGCGCCCGCCATCATGATCGGCGAGAAGGCGGCCGAGTTCATTCGCGGGGCCGCGCCGCCCGCAGACGCACTATCCGAGGAATACCGAGAATGATCGTCGAGCATCGGACCTACACGTTCCGTCCCGGCACGGTGGGCGGCTGGCTGAAGCGTTACGAGACGGAAGGCCTGCCGATCCAGAAGCGCCATCTCGGTCACTTCGTGGGCCTCTACGTGTCTGAGATCGGCCGGCTGCACCGGATCGTCCTGATCTGGGCCTACGAGAGCCTGGCCGACCGCGAGCGGCGGCGGGCCGCGATGAGCGTGGACCCCGCGTGGCAGGCCTTCATCCAGTCGGTGTGGGCGCTCGACGCGATCCAGGAACAAGACGTGATGGTGATGAACCCGGCGCCGTGCTCGCCGCCGATCGGCGCATGAGTCGTGTAGCCCGGCGGTTTCGCCTCGTGGGGTTTGCCCACGATGAACTGAAGGGCGCAGTGGGCGCCCTTGGGAGAGGAGGAGAAAGGCCATGTCGAACAAGCCGACGTTGAAGGATCGGAGTGCGATGCGTGCCCTCGTCAGCCGCCGCCGATTTCTGGCGGTCACTGCAGGAGTCTCGGCAGTTGTCGGCGCGGGCGGTGCGTTTTCGCTCTCCGCGCGCGCAGGGACCGGCCTGGTCGCGCTCGTGCACACCCAGGCGGCGGGCGACAGCGGCCCCATCGATTCCATGATGGGGCGCCTGCAGCAGCTCTCCGAAGCGGAGGGATTCGAGACCCGCGCCATCTACGCCCAGGACCCGGCGACCTACGAGACCGTGCTCAGAATCCTCGGCGACGCCGGCGCTTCCATCGTGCTGGGCACCTTCCCGGTCATCTCCGAGGCCTTCAAGGCGGTGGCCCCGCTTTATCCCGAGACCAAGTGGATCCAGCTCTTCGGCGATGCGGTCGAGCCGCCGATCCCCAACCTGGTGACGGTCTCCTACGACTACTATCTCGGCTGCTACCTGTCCGGCATCTTCGCCGCCCACGTCTCGCAGTCGAAGCAGATCGGCTATATCGGCGGCATCAGCATTCCGCCGCTCAACGCCGACTTCAATGCGCTCCAGGCCGGCGTTCACGCGGTCAACCCGGAGGCGACCGTCACCGCCGCCTTCGCAGGCTCTTTCCAGGACCCGGCGAAGGGGTACGAGATCGCGAGCCAGATGTTCCTGGACGGGATCGACTACATCCAGACCGATTCCGCCGCGACCGACGGCGGCATCATCCAGGCGGCCAACGAGCGCGAGGGCGCCATGGTGAGCGCGCTCGACCCGGCTCAATACCCGCTGGGTCCCGCCTCGGTGATCGGGGTCGTGAGCCTGCACTTCGGCCAGTCGCTCCACAACGAGGCGAGCGCCGCGCTCGGCGCGGATTGGCAAGGCGGCCGGCACGTGCCGACCGGCCTCGGCAGCGGGGTGATCGACTTCCTCTTGTCGCCGCTCTATCAGGAGCAGGGGCCGGCGGCTATCGTCGCAAGGTCCGCAGACGCGTGGCCGCATGTCGAGGCGGCACGCGCGGGTATCCTCGACGGATCGGTCGCGGTGCCGTTCAACACGGAACTCTGATCCAGGCCATAGGGGGGAAACCCTCTCGGAACATATGATTGCTGCGGACCCGCCGGCCCTCCACTGCCGCGGGATTCGCGTCACATACGGCGAGGTCACGGCACTCGCCGAGCTCTCGATCGCCTTCGAGCGCGGCGCCATTCACGCCGTGGTGGGCCAAAACGGCGCCGGAAAGACGACCTTCGCCCGCGTCGCGGCCGGTCTTATCCGGCCCGACGCCGGCTCGCTCCACATCGACGGGCGCCCGCTGCGCCTCGGCCGTGTCGCCGGCGCGCGGGCGGCCGGGGTCGAGCTGGTTCACCAGAGCTTCGCGCTGCCCCCCTCCTTCACCGTGGCGGAGGCGCTGGAGTTCGGCGCCAGCGGCGGTATCGGCCTCTACGGCCGGCGCCAGCTCCTGAGGCGCTGCCGCGAACGTCTCGCCGCCCTCGACCTCGACGTCGATCCGCGCCGACGCATCCGCGACCTGCCGGTCGAGGCGCAGCAGGGCGTGGAGATCGCCCGTGCGCTGGTCACCGACGCACGCGTGCTGATCCTGGACGAGCCAACGGCGGTGCTCCCGCCTTCCGGCATCGAGGCGCTGTTCGAGCGCATTCGCGGGCTCAGGCGGCACGGGGTCACGGTGATCCTGATCCTGCACAAGATCCGCGAGGTGCTGGCGGTCGCCGACACGATCTCGGTCCTGCGCGGCGGCCGGCTGGTCGCAGGCCCCCTCCCCCGGGCCGGGGCCGACGAGACGAGTATCGCCGAGACGATTATCGGCGGGGCCACGGCCGCCTCAGCCGACGCCGACGATACCGTCGCCCTCGTCGGGGCGGCGCCGTTTAGCGGTGGGGGGGCGCGCGACACGCACGAGGAGCCACCCCCCGCCTCGCGCGGGGCGGTCCTCGCGCTCGCATCGGTCAGCACGGCCAAGGAGCCGGAGGAACCGGCTCTGGACCGCGTCTCCCTCAGTGTCGCGCCGGGGGAGATCGTGGGCGTCGCCGGGGTCCAGGGCAACGGCCAGCGGACTCTGGTGAAGGCGGTCGCCGGCCTCGCCGATGTCACGGGCGGCGACATCCACCTGAGCGGCACAGACGCGCGACGCGCGAGCCCCGCCCAACGCCGCGCGCTGGGCTTGCGGGTCATCCCGTTCGAGCGCAACAGCGAGGGCCTGAGCCTCACCAGCGCGCTTTGGGAGAACTGGTCTGTCCGCGACCTGCTTCAGAGGCCGCTGTTCAGCCTCGTCGATCCGGCCGCCTTGCAGCGCCGATGCGACGAGTCCCTCAAGGCCTGGGGGGTGCGTTACGCGTCGGCGAGCCAGAACGCCGGCGCGCTCTCCGGCGGCAACGCCCAAAAAATCATCCTCGCGCGCGAGATCGACAGGGATGCGCGCCTTATCATCGCAGCCCAGCCGGCGCGCGGGCTCGATATCGGCGCCACGGACTTCGTCTGGTCGGCGCTCCGCGAGGCGGCCGGGCAGGGCTGCGGCGTGCTGCTGATCTCGTCCGATCTCGACGAGCTGTTCGACATCGGCCACCGCCTTGTGGTCATGCTCTCGGGCCGTATCGTCGCCGAGTTCGTACCGCCCTATGACATCGCGGCGGTGGGACGCGCCATGACCGGGGCGTCCGCGTGAGCGGCATGAACATCCGCGCGGGCGCGGTGATCCGCACACTCGCCTTCATCGTGCTCGCGCTCGCACTCTGCGGCGTCATCTTCGAGCTTGCGGGCTACTCGGCCCTGCTAATGTTCGAGGCCATCGTCGAAGGCGCCTTCCTGCGCGCGGGTGGCTGGGCGCAGAGCCTGCGCTGGGCCTTGCCGCTCTTCATCACCGCAACGGGCGTCGCGATCTCCTTCCGCTGCGGTTTCTTCAACATCGGCGCGCAGGGCCAGTTCTATATCGGCGCCATCTCGGCCGCCTTCGTCACGGATCTGCTCGGCGGTGCGTCGGCAGCCGTGGTGCTACCGGCGTCCTTCCTCGCCGGCATGGCCGGCGGCGCGCTCTGGGCGCTCTGGCCGGGCTATCTCAGGCTCCGCTCGGGCACCGACGAGGTCATCACGACGCTCATGGGCAACTTCATCGCAGCCCTTGTGCTGGTCTACGTCACCTCTGGTCCGCTCAAGGACCCGTCCGGCACCGGCCAGCAGGCAGCGAGCCCAATGCTGCCGGCGCTCTACCGCATCAGCGATTCCCAGGGCATCTCGCCCGCCATCATCGGTATCGCCGCCGTCGTCGCGCTCACCATGTGGGTGCTGGTCAACCGCACGCCCTTCGGCATGCTCGCGAGCCTCGCCGGGCGCAATCCGACCATGGTGCGGTTTCAGGGCGCGCGGCTCTGGACGCTGGGTCTTTCGAGCTTCCTGATCTCAGGGGCGCTCGCCGGGCTTGCCGGCACCATCGAGTTGCTCGGCCCGACCGGGCGCATCGCCAGCGGATTTCTGCCGGGCCATGGCTTTACCGCTGTGCTGATCGCGCTGGTCGCCAACCTCTCGGTGCTCGCGACGGCGGTCGTCAGCATTTTCTTTGGCGGCCTTGCGTACGCCGCGCTCTATCTGCCGATCCTGGCCGGCCTTCCGGCCGCCGCCATCGACATCTTCAACGCCTCCGTCGCGCTGTTCATCACCGCGAAGTCAGGATTGTTGGACCGCCTCCTGCGGGCAGCCAGGCTGCCCACATGACCGAGTTTCACGAGCTCATGGTGGCGATCCTGCGCTCCGGCACCCCGCTGGTCTACGTCACCATGGCAGGCGTCATCGCGCAGCGCGCGGGCGTCTGGCACCTCGGCCTCGAAGGCGTAATGATCATCGGCGCCTGCGCGACGATCCTCGGCATCGTGCTCACCGGCTCGTTCCCGGCTGCCATCGCGATCGCTTGCGTGCTCTGCGTCGCCGCCTCGGTCCTGCTCTGGTTCGTGATCGAGAAGCTGGGCGCCAATCCGATCATCGCCGGACTCGGCCTCACGGGACTTGGGATCGGTGGCACGGCGCTCGCCGTGCAGGCCCTCTTCGGCAGCCTCGCCGCGGTGACCGCGCCCTTCGGCGTGCCCCGGCTCGGCGATGCCTTTGGCACCTATGGCGGACTCTCCATCTTCGTGCTGATGATGCCCTTCGTCGTCTGGGGCATGTGGGTGCTGCTGCGGCGCACGCGCTTCGGCCTGCGGCTCGCCGCCGCAGGCGAGCATCCGTTAGCAGCGCGCAGCGTGGGCACCAATCCGGCCCGCGCGCGCCTCATCGCGCTCGCGGCAGGCGGTGTTCTCTGCGCCATCGGCGGCGGCGAGCTTGCGGCAGGCGGCCTCCACATCTTCGCGCAGAACATGACGGCGGGCCGGGGCTTCATGAGCTTCGCCGCCGTCATCTTCGGCGCGTCCCACCCCATCGGCGCCGCCTTCGCCGCGATGTTCTTCAGCCTGGTGGGCGTCGCGGGGATCAGGCTGCAGCTTCTCTTCGGCGCGAGCATTCCGCATGACGTGCTGCTCTCGCTGCCCTATCTCGCGACGATCCTCGGCGTCTGGACCAGCGGGCGGATGCGGGGCGGCGCGAAGGCCGCAACCGAAGCCTCCGAGCTTCGCGACTACTAGGCCGCCTCGGTCACAGCCTCCCGGCTAATGCGACATCACGACCGGCACGGTCATCTGGCGCAGGATGTCGCGGGTCACGCCGCCCAGCAGAACCTCCCGCATGCGGTGATGGCCGTAGCCGCCCATGACGAGGAGGCCGGCCCCGAGATCGCTGATCTCCGAGAGGAGGGCGTCGCTGGCGCCGAGGTCCGACGAGCTGACCGTGTGCCGGGCCTCTGCGCTGACCCCGTGCCGTGCCAGGTATGCGCTGACGTCGGCACCCGCTATGTGCTTGCCGTCGCCGGTGTCGATGCCGAGGACGATAACCCTGCTCGCCTGCTGCATGATGGGCAGCGCGTCGGAGAGCGCACGCTTCGCCTCGCGGGTGCTGTTCCAGGCGAGCACAACCGTCTCCGCGTTGGCGCTGAACGAGCCGGCGTAGGGCCAGACCAGCACGGGGCCACCCGCGCCCAGCACCACGCTGTCCGCCAGCCCGGAGAGGCTGTTGGCATCGTCGGGGTCGGTCTGGCCGACGACGGCGATGTCGGCGTAGTGCGCGCTCGTCGTGAGCGCATCGACGGGGTCGCCCGTCGTGAGCCGCCATTCGGAAGGCGCCGTCGACTTCGCCATCCGCTCTGCGAACTGCCGCTCGGCTTCTTCGGCAAGCGCACGCTGTTCGGTATCCAGCCGCTTGTAGACCTCCGTGGAGAGCTCGAAGCTGGCGAAACCGGGGACGATGAGACGAGACAGCACGTAGACGCCGGTCACCTTGCCTTCGTGGCGTTCGGCCAGCTCGACTGCGGCATCGAGCCGCACCGCCGACCGCTCGTCGGGACCCACGTGCACGACGATTTCCTTGTACGCCATGGTCAAGCCTCCTTCTCCGCAGCGCCCGTTGCCTGGCACCTAGGCCCGAGGACCGTGCCAGTTCGGGATTGTGCAGTTTAGGCGAGCAATCGCAGCCTCCGGTATGACGTGGATCATGCCGGCCGGAAAGTGCCGTGCAGACCATGACCCCGGCGAGAATTCCGGGCTAGGATGCGCCCGCACGATTCGGAGGGCGTGGGCATGAGAATCGGTGTCGATGTCGGCGGAACCAACACCGATGCGGTGCTGATGGACGGCGCGACGGTCGTCGCTTCCATCAAGGCACCGACCACCGCCGATGTGGGCGCAGGCGTGGTGGCTGCGATCGAGGGCGTGATGGCCCAATCGGCGATCGCACCCGGAGCCATCGCCGGGGTAATGATCGGCACCACCCAGTTCACCAACGCGATCGTCGAGCGCCGGCGCCTGGTGCCGGTGGCCATCGTTCGTCTCGCGCTGCCGGCGACCGAGAGCCTCAACCCCCTGATCGACTGGCCACGCGACCTGGTAGATGTCATCGGGCGCCACGTCTACATGGCGAAGGGCGGCTACGAGGTGGACGGGCGCGAGATCTCGCCCCTCGACGAAGCCGAGATCGCCGGCATCGCCCGGGACATTGCCGCCAAGGGACTGGAATCGATCGCAATTTCCTCGGTCTTCGCCCCCCTCAACAGCGCTCAGGAGGACCGGGCCGCCGAGATCATCCGGGCCGAACACCCGGATGCCCAGATCACGCTCTCCAACGAGATTGGCCGGGTGGGGCTGATCGAGCGCGAGAACGCGGCGGTGATGAACGCAGCCCTGGTCTCGCTCTCCGCCAAGGTGGTGGGCTCCTTTAGCGAGGCGTTGAAGGAGCTTTCAATCGAGGCCCCCTTCTTCATTAGCCAGAACGACGGCACTCTGATGAGCGCGGCTTACGTCGAGCGCTATCCGGTGCTGACCTTCGCCTCCGGCCCCACCAACAGCATGCGGGGCGCGGCCTTCCTCTCCGACCAGGAGAACGCCGTAGTGGTCGATATCGGCGGCACCACCACCGATGTCGGCGTGCTGGCCCGGGGCTTCCCGCGGGAATCGGCGGTTGCCGTCGATGTCGGCGGGGTGCGGACCAATTTCCGCATGCCCGACGTGCTGGCGATCGGGCTGGGCGGCGGCAGCCTGGTGCGGGGCGACGATCCGGTCACAGTCGGCCCCGATTCCGTCGGCTTCGAGCTCACCGAGAAGGCGCTGGTCTTCGGCGGCCGCACGCTCACCGCCACCGACATCGCCGTCGCGGCGGGCCTCGCCGATATCGGCAACCGTGAGGCCGTCGCCGGGCTGGACGGCGCGGCCGTGGGGCGTGCGCTCGAGAAAATCCACGTTATGGTGGAGGACGCGATCGATCGTATGAAGACGAGCGCAGAGCCGGTGCCTGCGATCCTGGTGGGCGGCGGCAGCATCCTGATGGAGCGCGAACTCGCCGGCGTTTCGACCCTCAGCATTCCCGAGCATTCGGCGGTCGCCAACGCCATCGGCGCCGCCATCGCCCAGGTTGGCGGCGAGGTCGACCGCGTCTTCTCCTATGAGCAGGAGGGGCGGGAGAACGCCATCGCCCAGGCCAAGGACGAGGCGCAGGCCAAGGCGGTCGATGCCGGCGCCGAGCCCGCCAGCATCGAGATCATCGAGGTCGAGGAGATCCCCCTCGCCTACCTGCCGGGCGCCGCCTGCCGGGTGCGGGTCAAGGCGGTGGGCGATCTCGCCTAAGGCTGAGCAGCGAGCAAGCAGGAGCGAAAGCAAGGAAATGCCAACGATGAAGATGCACCTCGACCTGCTGCCGGACTTCCTGCGCGGCACCGCCTTTCTCGGCACCGGCGGCGGTGGCGATCCCTACGTCGGCGGGCTGATCCTCAGGCAGAAGCTGGAGGAAGGCGCCGACATCACGATCATGGACCCGATGGACCTCGACGACGACGACTTCGTCGTCTCGGTCGCCAACATGGGCGCGCCGACCGTGATGGTCGAGAAGATCCCGAGCGCGCTCTCCATGGTGAAATGCCTGCGCTCGATCGAGCGCGAGAAGGGCCGCAAGGCGGACGCGCTGATTGCCGCAGAGGCCGGCGGCATCAACGGCACGCTCCCCATGGTGATCGGCGCCCTGACCGGCTTGCCCGTTGTGGACGGCGACGGCATGGGGCGCGCCTTCCCCGAGCTGCAGATGTGCACCTTCGGCGTCTACGGCGTGCCGGCTTCACCCATCGTGCTCCGCGACGAGCACGACAACGAGGTCATCGTCCGCGCCCGCAGCAACCTCGAATCCGAATGGTTCGCGCGGGCGGTGTGCACCTGCATGGGCACCAAGTCGGAGATCGCGCTCTACTCGATGTCGGGCAAGGAGGCGAAGGAGACCGGCGTGCTCTACACGACCACGCTCGCCATGGAGATCGGCCGCTCGATCCGCGAGGCGCGGGAGACGCAGAGCGACCCCTTCGCCGGGCTTGCGCGCTATTTCGAGACCTCGCGCGACAAGCGCTTCTGCAAGGTGCTCTTCGAAGGCAAGGTGGTGGACCTGTTGCGCGAGACCACGCGGGGCTGGGCCATCGGGCGGGTGATCTTCGAGGGCATCGGCGGGAGCACGGGGGAGCAACTGGAAGTGCGCTTCCAAAACGAGTTCCTGGTCGCCCAGCAGGGCGAGCGCACGCTCGGCATGGTGCCGGACCTGATCTGCATCCTCGATCAGGAAAACGCCGAGCCCATCACCACCGAGGGGCTCAAGTACGGCCAGCGGGTGCGCGTGGTGGGAGTCAGCGTGCCGCCGGTGATGCGCACGCCCGAGGCGCTCGACGTGTTCGGCCCAAAATATTTCGGGATCGCGGACGTCTATACGCCGATCGAAGAGCTCGTCTGAGCGCGGCGCGGCCGAATTTCCACCCCACTTTGCTCCTCATCCCCCCCACCTCGCCCTGACCCTCTCCGCCCCCGGGGGCGGAGAGGGGACGCAGGCTGCGCCACCCTCATTTCCCTCTCCTCCCCGACTCTCCGAACGATGGTGCGGTGCACGATGCGCGCCGGTTGCGCCAGGATCGCGCCATGCGTAGATCAATTTCCCGCGCGCGTATCCGCGAGACGCAGCCCGAGAGCGAGCAGGCCTCGGGAGGTGAGGCGAGCGGGCGTTCGTCGGTCGAGCGGCTGCCATCCGGGCGCCGCGACGACGATAGAAGAATTCGGGACGGCCGCCGCGTGCCTCCAGAATCCCAGTTATCCCACTTAATCCCACTTAATCCCGGCGAATCCCGCCTAAATTTTAGTTTGCGCGCGTCCCGCGGGTTGCGCGCGGGAGCCGCAGGAATCAGTCGACGAGCAATTCGCTGCTCGCCACGGTCCAGCCGATCACGGCCTCGGCTCCGTCGGCGAGATCGGGCTGATCGGGCCGGTTGGGAACCTCGGCAACAATTTCCTGGCCTTCGAACTGCAATCGGTAGCGGATAATCGCGCCCTGATAGCTGCGATCGACCACGGTCGCGGTGACTTTCGGACCGTCAACAGCCTGGGCGGCGGGGCCGATCAGCACACGCTCCGGCCGCACCACGAAGCCCACCGTCTGGCCGGTCTCGATCCCGTCGCGCCGCGGTGCTGCGAACTCGACCCGGCCTACGGCGACGCGACATTCATCCCCACTCACCGCCGCGACCCGCGCTTCGAGAATGTTGGACTCGCCGATGAAGTCGGTAACGAAACGATCGGTCGGATGCTCGTAGATCGTATCGGGCGCGCCGATCTGCACCACCCGGGCCCGGTTCATCACCGCGATCCGGTCCGACATGGTGAGTGCCTCGCCCTGGTCGTGGGTCACGTAGACGGTGGTGATGCCGAGGGAGTGCTGCAGCCCCTTGATCCAGTACTTCATCTCCTCCCGGAGCTTCTTGTCGAGCGCGCTCAAGGGCTCGTCGAGAAGCAGGATCTTGGGTTCGGTGATCAGCACACGGGCGAGCGCCACGCGCTGCTGCTCGCCGCCGGACAGCTCGCGCTGATAGCGCCGCTCGTAACCGTCGAGATTGACCTGTTCGAGGGCCTTGCCGACGCGGCTGCGGATCTCCCGCTTCGGCACCTTCCGCATCTTCAGGCCGAAGGCGATGTTGTCGAACGCCGTCATGTGCGGAAAGATCGCGTAGTTCTGGAAGACGATCCCGATCCCCCGCTTCTCCGGCGGCAGAAGGGTCATGTCCTCGCCGCCGATGAAGATGCGGCCCTCGTTCGGGCGGACGAAGCCCGCGATCATGCGCAGCGTCGTGGTCTTGCCGCAGCCGGACGGGCCGAGGAGGGAGAAGAACTCTCCCTCATCGACCCGGAGCGAGACATCGTCGACCGCGAGGGTCTCGCCGTAGCGCTTCGTCAGGCCCGAAAGCTCGACGTCCGACACGTGCCGTCCCGTTCAGCCGCCCGGGAAACAGCGCTAGCCGCCGAAGATCTCGTTGGTGGTCTCGACGATGTCGTCCTCGTTGTCGAGATACCAGTTCCAATCCGGGATCCAGAGCCCTTCCATGGCACCGGCCTGGTTGACCACGCCCTTGCTCGCGAGGTTGTCCGCCACCTCCGCCTTGCCGTTGGTCGGCCGCAGGTAGAACGTGGAGCCGCTCTTCGCCTGATAGGCCGGGTTCAGCGCCTCGTTCATCAGCGCGAAGCCGAGCTTCTTCTGCACCGGGTCGGAATAGCGGCTGATGGTCTTGGTCTGGGTCAGGATCGGCTTGCGCACCTCCCAGATCACCGGGGCGACGGAGATGCCCTTGTCCATCTGCAGGTAGACCTCGCCTTCCCACTGCACGCCGAGGTGCACCTCGCCGCGCTCCACCAGGGTCTGCATGTTGCCGGTGAAGTCGCTGATCTTCATCGGCATGGCGCGCCGCATAGCGTCGAAGCCCGCGTCCATGTCCTCCGGCCCGTCGCCCCATGCAACGTTAGCGGTGATGAAGAACACCATCTGCAGGGTGTTGGAGGTGATGTAGGTGGCGCGGTTGCCGGCGAAACGGTCCTCCCAGAACGACTTGAAGTCGGCGGGCGCCGGATCGACCAGGTCGGTGCGGTACACGTAGGCGTATTGGCCGAAGGCCCAGGTCACGCCGATGCCGTTGGCGAAGGCGAAGTCCCAGCAGTCGGCCGCGTGCGGCACGTTCGCCTTGATGTCCTCGATGGGCAGGAAGTAATCGCCAGCCCGCGCTGTCTTCATCATCTCGGGCAGGTTCCAGTTGCACATGTGGAAGGCGGGGTCCTGCGGCCCGCTGGCGACGTACTTCGGGAACCAGGGCCACGAGGAATCGTAGGCGATCGTGCAGTTGTAGGTCTTCTCGAAGTTCTCGATCACGGCGCCTCGGACGAACTCCTCCCAGAAGCCGCCCCACTCGCCGAGGATGAAGGTGGCGCCGCCGGCGTCGAAGGGCTCGCCGTCCCAGTGCACGTCCTGCGACCAGGCGTGGTTGATGTTGAAGAGGCCGAATTGCGTCGAGGCAGCCGCTGCGCCGCCCGCCGCCACTCCCTTGAGGACAGTACGCCGGGACGGTTTGGAAATGCGCTTGCCGGTCATCGTTCATTCTCCTTTTGTCGATTGCATCGTCGGTTACGAGAACTTGATCCCGGCAAAGCGCCGGATGTTGATGAGCCGCGAGGCGAGCAGCATCGAGACCACCACCAGCGCGATCGCGAAGATGCCCGCCGCCGCCGCCGTCGGCTCGAAGGTGTACCTGAGCGAAATATAGAGCGCGATCGGCAGCGGCGTATAGTTCGGCGTGCTCAGGAAGAGCGAGACGTCGAACTGGCCGAACGACACGATGAAGGCGAAGATCGCGCCGGCGGCGACTCCCGGCCCGATGATCGGCAGCGTCACCTTGCGAAACGCCGTCAGCGGGCTGGCGCCGAGGCTGCGAGCAGCCTCCTCCAACGCGATGTCGAAGTTGAAGAGTGCCGCCGACACGGTGCCGATCACATAGGGCGCCGTCACCAGCACGTGGCCGATGATGAGCCCCGGGAGCGTGCGCGAGAGCCCGATGCCGCTGGTTACGTAGAAGACGTAGAGCGCGAGGCCGAGCACGATTCCCGGCAGGATCAGGGGCGAGAGGAAGTAAGCCCTGAGCAGGTTGCGGCCGGGGAAGGTCATGCGTGTCAGGAAGATCGCCGCCATGGTGCCGAGCGTGGTGGAGATCACCATGACCACCACCGCGAGCCACAGGCTGAACACATAGGCGTCCAGAAACTCGCTCGCCTCGAAGAACGCGAATACCCAGCGGAGCGAGAGCCCCTCCGGCGGCCAGGTCAGGTGCTCGCCGGAGTTGAGCCCGGCCAGCACCACGATGACCACCGGCAGCAGCAGCACGACGAAGGCGAGCCAGGCGCCGATCTGGAGCGGCCACGCGACCGCCGGCTCCTCGCGCGGGCCGTTCCGCCGGCCGAAGGGCAGCCAGCCACCGCCGCGCGGCGCGGGCCCCGTATCCGTCACCATCTCTGCCATCTCAGGCCCGCCCGCCTGCGGTGCGCGCCGCGAAGCGCTGGTAGATGTAGACCGCGATCATGCTGGTGACGAAGAGCACGACCGCAATGGTCGCGCCGTACTGCCACTTACCCATCTCGGCGATCTGCTGATAGATGTGGAGCGGCATCACTATCACCTTCCAGCCGCCCATCAGCGCCGGCACCACGTAGGACGAGATGGAGATGGCGAAGACGAGCAGCGTGCCGGCGAGGATGCCCGGCATGCTGAGCGGGAAGGTGATTCGCCAGAACGTAGTCCAGCGGTTGGCGCCGAGACTGCGCGCGGCCTCCTCCAGCGACGGATGAATGCTTCTGATGATGCCGATCAACGACAACACCATGAAGGGCAAGGTGAACTGCACGAGCCCGACCACTGCGCCGAAGAAATTGTACATGAGCGGCAAGGGCTCGCGGATGACGCCGACGTCGCGCAGGATGCCGTTGATGATCCCGTTGTCGCCCATCAGCACCATCAGGCCGAACAGGCGGATCACCATGTCGAGCTGCATCGCACTCAGCACGAGGATCATGTAGAAGGTGTTGCGCCCGGGATGCTTGGTCTTGGCGACGAAATAGGCCAGCGGGTAGCCAAGCGCGAGCGTGCAGACCGAGACCAGCGCCGCCAGCCCGATCGAACGGATCGCCGCCTCGTAGTAGAGCGAGCGGTTGAAGAACCGGATGTAGTTCTTCAGCGTGAAGTCCCACTGGATGTCCACCACGCCCGCGACCGACTTGTCGAAGGAGATCAGGAACAGCGAGACGGTCGGGATGACGAAGAAGATCAGAAAGAAGGTGAAGGCCGGCAGCACCAGCCAGTAGAACTTGGCGTCGGCGAAAATGCGCCGAAGGTCGGGCAGCGGGGGCCTGCGCCCCGCGTGGGCGGCGGCAAGTGCCATCTATCCGTCCGTTCCCCTGATCCCTCGAAGCTCGATGTTGCCCTTACACCTCGCACGCGCCAACCCGGCGGGCGTCACCGGCGGCGTGCCTCAGGTTGTAACGACGATCTTGCCGCGCTGCACGTTGGATTCCATGTAGCGGTGCGCGTCCACGATTTCCTCGAGGGGGAAGGTCCGGTCGACGATCACCTTCAGCGCACCGCTGGCCACCTGGTCGTGGACGAAGGCGAAGCAGGCGGCGCGCTTCTCGGGCAGGCGCATCGTGTCGTACAGGCTGTGGAACTTGAAGCGCAGCCGCTTGGCGAGCATCGGCAGGACGGGGATGTCGATCGGCTCGGTGCGGAGGTTGCCGTAGTTGACGATGAGGGAATAGGGCTGCGCTGCCGCGACGAGATCGCCGATGAAGGCGCCGCCCACCGGATCGTAGGCGATGGTGAATCCTTGGCCGCCGGTGATCTCCTTCACGCAGGACTCCAGGTCCTCCTCCTCGGTGGCGACTACGTGATCGGCCCCGGCGCCCCGCAGGAAATCTGCCTTGTCCGACCTGCGTGTCGCAGCGATGACCGTGGCGCCGGCGTTCTTCGCGATCTGCAACCCGCCGAGAGCAGCGCTGCTGCTCGCCGCCGTGACCAGCACGATGTCGTCGGCCGATACCTCTCCGTAGTCCACGAGCCCTCCCCAGGCAGTCGCATACTGGCACCAGATTGCGCCGGCCTCGACTGCCGAGATCCCGTCGGGACTACGGGCGACGCAGAACGCGGGCACAACCGCGCTCTCGCCATAGACGCCGTACTTGATGACCGAATCGGCGGTCCAGTTGCCCCACTTGTCCCACGAGATGAAGGGCACGGCGGCGGCGCGGTCGCCGACCGCGAAGTCCGTGACGCCGGGCCCCAGCGCATCGATTACGCCGCTCGCCTCGATCCCGATGCGGGAGGGAAAGGTCGGAGTCGCCACGTAGGCGCCGTTTCGGAACATGATCTCCGCCCGGTTGAGGCCGATCGCCTCGATCTTGAGGCGGACCTCGCCCTCCCCCGGTTCCTCGAGCGGCTCGTCACGAACCTCAAGGACCTCCGGCCCGCCATGTCTGGCGAAGCGTACGATGCGTGGCATGGCGCTGACCTTTCCCTGTTCGTAGCGTCGAGCTGATCGAGCGTATGCGGTTTCGATCTGAGGTCTTTACCCGGAATTCCCGCCGGGGTCATGGCCTGTGCCGCAAGATTGCGGCATTCAGGGTGGCTAAACGCTCCCGCCCAACCCGCCCCTCAGCTCGCGCAGGAAATCGACGGCCACATGGGCCGGCACGGTGGAGGCCCGCACCAGGGCGTCGAAGTGCCGCGTGAGCACGCGGATGTGCGCGAGCGTGTTGAATGTGAAGAACATCTGACCGACGTAGACCACCGCCCGCTGCGGCCCGAATACCGTGTAGGGGACGGAGAAGTGGGCGAGGCCGTCGAAGAAGAACATCCGCAGGGTGGGATAGAGCTCGTCGATCAGCGCGATCATATGATCGAGCTGCTCACGCCTGGCCGCTAGCGCGAGATCGCGCCAGATGCCTTCGGCGCGCGCAAAGGATTCCATGGACTGTCGCGACTGACAGATCTCGATGTCCGTCTCCGGCAGCCGTACATAGGCGAGGCGGCCGTGGGAGATGGCGATGGCCCGGTCGGTCGATCTGGCGGCGAAGTCACGGTATTCGTAGTCCAGCACCTCTTCGGTCTTCATCAGATCAGGCAGCGTCGCGGGTACGTGGCGGATCTTGTAGCCGACCGCCTCGGCGTACCAGGCGGCGAGGCTTTCATCCGCCGGCTCGTCCGCGCTCGCCCGCACTTCCACCGATTCGAGCAGGATGTCGGCGCCGAGTTTCGGCTGCTGGCTGAGGCCGAGCAGCCAGTCGAGGCTGACATGAAGGGCGGAAGCGATCGCCGCGGCGGTGTCGGCGCGCGGCAGACGATCCGCCTCCGGCGAGAGAAGCTGCGAAAGCGTGGAACGGTCGATACCGATGCGCGCGGCGAGGGCCGAACGGTTGACTTGCGCCCTCTCCATGGCCTCGCGCAGTCGCTCTCGGAAGCGTTGCGCCGTGTCACGCCGGTCCATGCGCCTTTCTCCTGACTGGGCGTCAAGTCATCGTTTGGCGTTTTATATCATAGATAGCGCAATATTATCGCATAAGGTGACGAAGCGAGCGAATTCCCACGTTGTTTCACCAGCGGGCAGGTCGCAGTGTGGACCGTCGTCGCCGCCACAACCGGGTCGCCGTGGAACAAGATCTCGACAATTCCCTCGCACGAGCGGAACTCCCTGCCCTCTGGCGACGTGTCGAGGGGCCGACGTGGCTTGTGGCGGCGGCGATCTACGGCGGGTGGCTGGCGCTCACCTGGTACCATCATGCGCTGCCGTGGTGGCTGGTCCTGCCCCTCGGCGGCTGGTTGATCGGCTGGCACGGCAGCCTGCAGCACGAGGTGATCCACGGACATCCGACGCGGCGGCCCGAGCTCAACACAGCACTGGCCATGGCGCCGATCGCGTTGTGGCTGCCGTACTCCCTTTACCGCAGCCGGCACCTCCGGCACCACGCCACCCCGCACCTGACCGACCCGCTGGCCGACACCGAAAGCTTCTACGTTGACCCTGCGCGGTGGCGGCGGCTGGGCCGGGGCCGGCGGTTCTTGTTACGGGTCCACAACACGCTGGCCGGCCGGCTGCTGCTGGGGCCGGCGTTGGCCATTCTCGCCTTCTGGCGGGAGGAAGGCGCCCGGCTCGTTCGCGGTGAGCCGGGATGCGCGCAAATCTGGGCGACACATGTGGTGCTGACGGCGCTGGTGCTGGTCTGGGTAGTGGTCGTCTGCGGCATCCCGCTCTGGGCCTATGTCATGCTCTACGTCTATCCGGGCACCGCGCTCATCCTGCTGCGCTCCTATTACGAACATCGCCCGGCGGCGGACCAGGCAGAGAGCACTGTCATCGTCGAAGCCGGCCCCCTGATGAGGCTGCTCTTCCTCGGCAACAATTTTCATGCGCTCCACCACGAGCGACCCGGCATCCCGTGGTACGACCTGCCCCGCGTTTACCGCGCGGAGCGGGAGCGGGTGCTCGCCGACAACGGAGGCTTCGTGTTCGCCGGCTACGGCGATATCGTGCGGCGGTTCCTGTGGCGGGTGAAGGATTCGCCACTGCACCCCGGCCAAGCCGGCGGTTAGCAACAGGAAGGGCTGCACCATGACTGACGCCACGGTGGCTGGCGGACCAGGTCTTCTCAAGCGGCTGGCGGCAGGGCCGGTCATTTGCGCCGAGGGCTATCTGTTCGAGATCGAGCGCCGCGGCTATCTCTCCGCCGGGGCCTATGTGCCGGAGGCTGTTCTGGACCACCCGGAGGTCGTGGCCCAATTGCACCGCGACTTCCTGCATGCGGGCTCGGACGTCATGCTGGCCTTCACCTACTACGCCCATCGAGAGAAGCTCCGGGTGATCGGCAAGGAAGGCGCGCTCGAGGAGATCAACCGCACCGCGCTCCGCCTCGCGCGGGAAGCAGCGCAGGAAGGCAATGCGCTGGTCGCGGGCAACGTGTGCAATTCCAACATCTTCGTGGACGGCGACGCCGAGTCCGCACGGGAAGTGCGCGCCATGTTCGACGAGCAGGTGGCCTGGGCCGTCGACGAGGGCGTGGATTTCATCGTGGCCGAGACCATCTCCTTTGTCGGCGAGGCCCTGCTCGCACTGGAAGCGATCAAGGCGGCCGGCCAGACCGCGGTGATCAACCTCGCCGTCCACCGCGAGCCGCACACGCGGGATGGATTGAGCATGGCCGAAGCGGGCAAGCGGCTGGAGGACGCGGGCGCCGACGTGATCGGGCTCAACTGCGCCCGCGGCCCTGCCTCCATGCTGCCGCTGCTGGGCCCCATCCGCGAGGCGGTGAGCTGCCACGTCGCGGCGCTCCCGGTGGCCTACCGCACCAGTGCCGACGAGCCGACCTTCCAGTCGCTCAGCGATCCCGGTTGCGGCTGTCTGCCGGATGGGCGCCCCTTCCCGACCGCGCTCGATCCCTTCACCGTCAACCGCTACGAGATCGAGGAGTTCACCAGGGAGGCTCAGGCGCTCGGCGTGAACTATCTCGGGGTCTGCTGCGGCGCCGGTCCCCACCACATCCGCGCCGTGGCGGAAGCGCTCGGCCGCCGCCCGCCGGCGAGCAAGTACTCGCCCGACATGACCACGCACGCCTTTTACGGCACGTCCGAGAAGGTGCCGTCCAAATACAAGGCGTTCTCGAAGCACCTATAGCGCTGATCGGGGCTCAGGGGAGACGCTCAGCCGCACCGCCAGCGCGAACTAAGGAGAATGCTTGCATGACTGACCCTGTTGCGGCGGCAGCGCCGGGCCTTCTTGAACGGCTCGAAGCGGGACCGGTCATTTGCGCCGAGGGCTATTTGTTCGAGCTCGAGCGCGCGGGCTATGTCACCGCCGGCCCCTACGTGCCCGAGGCGGTGCTCGAACACCCCGATGCGGTGATACGGCTGCACCGGGACTTCCTGCGCGCTGGCTCCGACGTCATGCTCGCCTTCACCTACTACGCCCATCGGGAGAAGCTCAGGCTGATCGGCAAGGAAGATGGGCTCGAAAGAATGAACCGCACCGCGATCCGCCTCGCGCGGGTGGTGGCGCAAGAGGGCGGCGCGCTGGTCGCCGGCAATGTGTGCAACTCCAACATTTTCGTGGACGGCGATCCTGAGTCCGCGCGGACGGTGCGTGCCATGTTCGACGAGCAGGTGGGTTGGGCCGTGGACGAGGGCGTGGACTTCATCGTCGCCGAGACCATCGGCTACGTGAGCGAGGCCCTGCTCGCGCTCGCAGCGATCAAGGCGGCAGGCCTGCCCGCGGTGATCAACCTCGCCATCTTCCGCGACCCGCACACCCGCGAGGGCCTGACCCCGGCCGATGCCTGCAAGCGCCTGGAAGACGCGGGCGCCGATGTCGTCGGGCTCAACTGCGCGCGCGGCCCGGCGACCATGCTGCCGCTGTTGGGGGCCATCCGCGAGGCGGTGAGCTGCCACGTCTCGGCGCTGCCGGTGGCCTACCGCACCCGCGCCGACGAGCCGACCTTCATGTCGCTCAGCGACCCGGATTGCGCCTGCCTGCCGGAGGGACGCGCCTTCCCCACCGCGCTCGACAACCTCGCCTGCAACCGCTACGAGATCTCGGAATTCACAAGGCAGGCACAGGCGCTCGGCGTCAACTATCTCGGGGTCTGTTGCGGCGCGGCACCCCATCACATCCGCAGCATGGCGGAGGCGCTCGGCCGCCGTCCGTCGGCGAGCAAGTACTCGCCCGACATGTCCCGCCACGCCTACATAGGCACGGTCCCCGAGATACCGGCCGCGAATAGAGAGTTCGCGAAGAACCTCTAGCGCTCGTTAGCCGCCGACCCCGCCGTAGGCGACGCCCGCAAGCCGCGACACATCCTCCTTCCAGGTCACGAGGTCGTCGAGCGCGAGCTCGTTCAAGTGCGCGTGCCCGCAGGCGCGCGCCATGATCTTCATCAACTCTACGCTTGCCTCGAAGAAGTTGGCGAGACGCCGTGCAGACTTCTCGACCTCGATCCGGGCGGTGAGATGGGGTTTCTGGGTCGCGATGCCGACCGGGCAGTTGTTGGTGTGACAGGCGCGCATGCCGAGGCAGCCGATCGCCTGGATCGCGGCGTTGGAGACCGCGACCGCATCCGCACCCAGCGCCAGCGCCTTGGCGAAATCGGCGGGCTTGCGCAAGCCGCCAGTGATCACCAGCGTCACGTCCTGGCGCTCCGACGCGCCGAGATGGCGCCTGGCGCGCGCCAGCGCCGGAATAGTCGGCACCGAGATGTTGTCGCGGAAGATGAGCGGCGCAGCACCTGTGCCGCCGCCGCGCCCATCCAGGATGATGTAGTCGACCCCCACCTCGAGCGCGGCGTCGATATCCTTCTCGATATGCTGGGCCGAGAGCTTGTAGCCGATGGGGATGCCGCCGGTCTGGCTGCGTACCTCGTCGGCGAAATCTCTCACCTGGCGCCAGTCCGTCCAGTCCGGGAAGCGCGGTGGCGAGACTGCGGGCGAGCCTTCCGGAAGCCCCCGCACCTCTGCGATCTTGCCCCTTACCTTGTCGCCCGGCAGATGCCCGCCGGTGCCGGTCTTGGCGCCCTGGCCGCCCTTGAAGTGGAAGGCCTGCACGTGCTCGAGCTTGTCCCAGGAGAAGCCGAACCGGCCGGAGGCGAGCTCGTAGAAATAGCGGCTGCAGGCCTGCTGCTCCTCCGGCAGCATGCCGCCCTCGCCCGAGCAGATGCCGGTGCCGGAGAGCTCCGCGCCCCGCGCGAGCGAGACCTTTGCAGGCTCCGAGAGCGCGCCGAAGCTCATGTCCGAGACCAGGAGCGGAATGTCGAGGGTGAGCGGTTTTTGGGCGTTCGGCCCGATCACCACCTCGGTGCCGACGGCCTCGTCATCCAAGTGCGGCATGCGGTGAAGTTGCGCCGTGATGAACTGGATGTCGTCCCAGCTCGGCAGATCCTGGCGTGGCACGCCCATGGCCACGACGACTCCGTGGTGGCCGGTCTTGCTGAGCCCGTCCCTGGCATAGCCCTGGATGAGCCCCACATGGGGCTCCTCGGGCGCGGGGTGCGTGTCGGCGTAGAGGCCGAGATACTCGTCCCGCTGGAAGGGCTGCGGGTGGTCCTGCCCCCAAGCGCCGATCTCGTCCGCGTCGACCAAAACCTGGCCGTCCTCAGTCCACGAGGTGAACTTGGGCAGGACTTCTTCGTTATTGTATTCGCTGACGCCGGTATCGAGGCGGTAGTCCCAGTAGTGGACGCCGCAGATCAGGTTCTCGCCGTCGACATGGCCGTCGGCCATGAGCGCGCCCCGGTGCAGGCAGCGGCCGTAGAAGACCGACACGTTGTCGTCGTAGCGCACGACGCAGAGATCGACGTCGCCGACTAGCGCGTAGGCCGGCTCTCGGTCACCCAATTCGTCAAGCGTCTTGATTGCGATCTTGTTCATCGACTTGTGCCTTCTGCCGCCGCGCTGGGCATGCGCGGCGCCTTATCGAACGTCACGCGCCCCCTGGCGTCTTGTCTTCGGCCGAGGGCGTCTTGCGCCTGCATAGCAGACGCTCGGCTTGAGTGGAGACCACGTGGGCCACGCCGAGCAGGGCGAAGGCGCCCATGACGCCTGCGAAGATGCCGAAACCGGAGATCAGCGTGCCGCGAATCTGCTGCTGTACCTCCAGATAGACCCAGTAGGACGCGTAGCCGAGGCCCGCGGTCGCGATCATGCCGGCGACGATCCAGGCGGCGTTGCGCATCGCTCAGAGCACCTCGGCCTTGTCGATATCGACCTTGAAGACGAGGAGATCGTCGAGGCGCTCGACCTCGCCTTCGAGCTCGACGAGGACCGCGACATAGTCGCCGAAGTCGTCGGGGAGCGGCCCGCCATCCTGATCGGCCATCAACAGAAACGTCTCGCCCTCGACCGCACCTTCCTCCTCCGTGACGAAGATCGGCGGGGCGCCAGAAGAAATGCAGAGATTGGCGCAGGCCTTGTGCGCGAGCCCGTCGCCCGGGCGCATGGCGCCCAGATGGCACTTGCTGTCGCAGATCTCGCCGATGAGGCGCCAGCGGCCGAGGGATTCAGCCGGCGCCGGGGTGAAGGTGGGCGGCGGCTCGCCTTCGCCCGCCTCCGCCGCTATCAACGAGTTCTTGCCCTGGACCTGCAGCATGTCGATGTCGCCGCGCTGGAAGAGGAAGCCGCTGACATCGACCACTTGATCGAAGAGCTTGCGACCGCGGCGCTTGACGCTGCGCTTGCCGGGCACGGTGAGCATGATCGTGCGGGGCTCGGGATTGTTCGCGTCCGGGCGCACCCGCAGGATCGGATAGGGATTCTCGAGCAGCACGCCGCTCATCGCCTGCTTTCCGAGCTTGCGGGCGAACGCACCGTCGCCGGGATCGTTCACGTTGGTGCCGAGCGCGAAGGCCAATCCGGCCATGCCGCCCACGAGCAGAGCGGCTGCGACCACCAGGAAGATAGCGAGCGGGCGCGGCACGGTGTTCAAGTAGCCGACGAAGAAGCCCGGGTCTGGCGCGCGGCCTGCCATTTTACGCCTCCGTCACGCTCGCGGGCTCGACGCGCACGGGCTCGACAAAGGTGCCGGGCGCGTTCGGCCGGGGATCGAGCAAAATTCGCCTGCCGTCGAGCTTGAGCCGATAGGTTGCGACCTTCTCGGTAAAGGGCGGCGGCGAGCAGCCGTCCTCTGGCCGGTACTGGAAGCCGTGCCACGGGCAGGTCACGCATCCGTCCATGATGCGCCCCTCGCCGAGCGGCCCGTTCTGATGGGCGCAGACATTGGCGAGGGCCGACAGCTTGTCGCCGTAACGGAAGACCGCGACCCGCTCGCCGTCTTCCAGCGGCACGACGATGCCGCGCCCGTCGGGCACGGACTCCACATCGCCGGCGACGACCCAGGGCGCCTCCTCGGCGTTTTCGGCAGTATTCCGGTCCTTCTGCCGTTCGATGCGCCCGGCAACGAGGTGCAGGCCGGTGACCGCAACCACGCTCAAACCGACGATGACGGCGAGGAGCGGGCTCTGCTTCGACTGCAGCGAGCCGAGCGCCACGTGGCAAACGATCGACGCATAGGCGACATAGACCGAAATGTGGATCGCCTTCCAGATCGGCGGCGTCAGGAACTTGAGCCAGAAGTCGTGACTCGTCGCCGCAAGCACCAAAAGCAGGAACAACGCGAAGATGCCGAAGGTCTCGAAGGGGAAGCCGAGAAAGCGATCGTAGCTCGAGTTGCTCGCGAGCACGGCCACGTACTTGTTGAGCGGGCTGAACGAGAAATAGATGCTGACGACGCTGCTCGCGTGGGTGAACGCCACCGCGCAGGTGATCACACCGAAGTGGCGGCGGTTGTAGAGCAACGGCAGAAAGCGCGTATCCAGCCGCGCCAGCGGCCCGATGCAGAGGATGAACGTGAGCATCAGGAAGGCACAGGTGCCGAAAGCCTGCGCCCTGAGGATCGCCCCGCTGGTCGGCCGCGTGACGTCCTGGAAGCTCGGCGCGATCTTGATGAAGAGCAAGATGTACGCGACGACGGCCGCCAGCAACACGACGTCGTAGACGATCTTGTTGCGGTTCCAGCCGACCGGCGCGTAGCGCACGCTCATCGCTCAGCCCCTTGCCTCACGGCTCGGTTCCCTCGGCAGGTGCCTCGACCTCGGCGGCGGGCTTTTCGATCTGCACGGCCGCTTTCTCGGTCGGCCCGTGCTGGCGAACGGCAAGCGCCGCGATCAGCATCGCCGGCAGAAAAATGGCGAGCGCCTTCCAGATGTAGGCGTGGGTGGTGCGGTGGCGGCGCTGCACGACGAGAGACCGCTCAGCCGCGCTGCCGTTCCGCCGCGACCCAGCGGACGATCACCAGCGGCCAGAGTACGATACAGCCCGGAATCAGGAGCGGGCGGAAGGCGTAGGAGCGTCGCGCGCCGGCATCCACCCGCTCGATGCCGAAGAGCAGGAATGCGGCCGCGACGGCGAGCCCGATATAGCCGTAGTACTGCAGGACCTCGATAACGATACGCGCGGCTTCCACGCTCTAGCTCCCGGATGAGCGGACGCAGTCCACAGCCCTTGTCGGGGATCGCATGTCGTCGCCCAGCCCCTGTACTCGGCGTGGACGAACGATACGAGCGATTGCTAGCCGTGCCAACCCCGCGGGCGATCAACTATGCGCGAGTGGTATGGAGGAAGCGCTGGTCGTCCGGTGCCATACACCCCCGCATCGTGGCGGGCTCGGCATCCGTCGCGGAGCGGGCGGCCGAGAAGAGGGCGGCACCTGGTCGGGTGTTGAGGGCCTCAAAGGCGGCGGCCCTGGTCGGGTCGACCGTGATGAGCGTGTCCACACCGCTCCCCGAGAAGACCGCGGCGACGACACCCTGCGGCGAGCAAATGACCAAGGCTGCATCACGATCGCGAAGGATCCTGGCGATGACTCGAAGCGCGCGAATGCCGCTGTTGCCGATATAGACGAGTTGCTCGAAATCCAGGATCACGGCGCGGTCGCCGTTCTGGAGCGCACCGGTGATCGCCGTCTCGAGCGCCCCGGCGCTTTTCGGATCGATCCGCCCGCTCACGTTCGCCAACAACACGCCGTCACGCCGTTCGGTGCTCAATTCCACCGCGTTCCCCCCTTTGAAGATGGCGCGCGCCTATACCACGCGCGAACGATTTCCACCTAGTCAGGCCGGGGCGATCGAACCGGCTGCATTTGCCACACGATGGCGCGGCGCGGCGTCTGCCATACGCTGGGAGCCCCAGTTTCCCCGGGCTGCGCGTCTCGGCCCAACGTTCGGCCCGCCCGGCACTTCGGACGTGCCGGAATTGCATTGGCGTCCACCCCATTGTCCGGCGGCATACCAAATAACACCTTCCGACATACAGGAAGAGCTGGAATTCAGGCCTATTCGGACCCATTATCTCCCTGAGCGGCGGCGCACTGGCGGCTGCCCACCCTCGATCGGTGGCGGGCCGGCGCCGAACCGCAGAGGGCTGGGAGATGGCCATCACGACGATTCCGCTGGTGCGCGGCCTGCCGGTCGTCGGCAGCGCCTTCGACATGGCGCGGGACACGCGCGCCTTCCTCACCGACAGCTACATGGAGCACGGGCCGGTGTTCGGCATGCGGCTGCTCAACCGCCGCTTCACCGTGCTGGCCGGGATGGAGGCCAACCGCTTCCTCGCGCGGGAGGGCACGAAGCACCTTCGCTCCTTCGAGTTCTGGAGCGGCTTCAACGCCTGGTTCGGCGCCGCGCGCTCCACGCTCAGCGCCGACGGGCCGGAGCACGCGGCATTTCGCCGCACGTTGAGGCGGGGCTATTCCCGCGAGTACGCCGTGGAGCACATTGACGGCCTCGTCGATATCGCCCGCCGGGAGATCGCGGCGTGGCCGCTCACGCGGCCCATGTCGGCGGTGCCGGCGCTGCAGCGGATCGTCACCGACCAGGTGGGTACCCTGGTGGCCGGCGTTTCGCCCCGCCCCTACAACGACGACCTGGTCTGCTACGTCCACAGCCTGCTGTCGGCCACCATGGTGCCCAGGCCTTACCTGCGCTGGTCGCCGCGCTTCCGCCGCGCCTCGGCGCAGGTGGACAAGCTCTATCACGAGGTGATCGAGTGCCACTCGGGCACGATGCGGGAGCGGCACGGCGCCGAGCCGGACCTGATCGACGACCTGCTTGACCTGCACGACGCTGACCCGAAGTTTTTTCCCGAAGCGGACCTGAAGATCGCGGCAATGGGCCCCTTCGTCGCGGCGCTGGACACCGTGGCGGGCACCTGCGCCTTCATGCTCTACGCACTGCTGCGGCACCCGGACGTGCTGGAGCGGGTGCGGGAGGAGGCGGAAGCGCTCTTCACCGGCTCCAGGCCCCGGGGCGAGCGCCTGCGCGAGATGGACACGATGCACCGCGCAGCGCTGGAAACCATGCGGATGTATCCGGTAACCCCGCTGCTCATCCGCACCGCCACCAACTCCTTCGAATTCGCAGGCCATCGCATCGCCGCCGGCGAGCGGGTGATGATCGCCACCGCCGTGCCCCACTACCTGCCCGAATTCTTCCCGGAGCCCGAGCGCTTCGACGTCGACCGCTACGGTCCGGAGCGGGCGGAGCACAAGCAGCCCTACGTCTACGCGCCCTTTGGCCTCGGCCCCCATCGCTGCCTCGGCAACGGCTTCGCCGAGGTGCAGATCGCCGCGACCATGGCAACCATCCTGCACGAGGTCGACCTCGACCTCGACCGCACCGACTACAGCCTGAAGACCACCCAGATACCCCTGCCTGCGCCGGACGAATCCTTCAAGGTGCGCGTCAAGGGACGGCGGGGAGCGGAGCGGCCGCTCGCGGAACAGAAGCCGTGGGGCGCGCTCGGGGCCGTACTCGGCGGCGCGCTTTGGGGCGCGCTCGGCGCCGAGGCCGCAAGAGAAGCCTTTCGCTCTCTAACGCCGGCTCACCTCAGCCGACGCCCGCTCATCCGATAAGAGCGGCGTAGCGGTCGACCAGCGGCATAACCCCGTCGCGCCCCTCGGACGGCAACAGCAGCAGCGCGCGATCCATTCCGGCCGCGCGGCAGGCATCCAGATAACCGGCCTCGGCCGGCGCGCCGAAGACCGTGGCAGAGACCGTGGCCGGGTCGCGGCCCGCCTCGGCGGCAGCGGCGCTCAGCCGGTTCATGCCCTCGGCCGGATCGGGCAGCATCGCGCCGCGCGGGAACCAGCCTGAGCAGAAATCCATCACCCGGCGCATCGTGTGCACGGTCTCACCCCCCAGCAAGATCGGCGGATGCGGCTTCTGCACCGGCTTGGGCCACGACCAGCTCGGCTCGAACGAGGTGAACTCGCCCTCGTAGCTGGCCTCGTCCGCGGCCCAGATCGCCTGCATGGCCTTGACCCGGTCTTCCATCAGGCGGAAGCGGGTCTCGAAGCGGGTGCCGTGATGCTCCATCTCCTCGGCGTTCCAGCCGGCGCCGATGCCGAACTCGAAGCGCCCGCCGGAGACCAGATCCAGGCTCGCCACCGCCTTGGCGGTGACGATGGGGTCGCGCTCGGTGACGAGACAGATGCCGGTGCCGAGGCGGAGCGTGCTGGTCACCGCCGCTGCCGCGGTGAGGCTCACGAATGGATCGAGCGTGTGGGAGTATTCCGGCGGCAACTCCGCTCCGCCCCGCCAGGGCGAGCGGCGGCTGGTGGGGATGTGGGTGTGCTCCGGCACGAAGAGGGCGTCGAACCCCCGCTCCTCCAACGCCGGTGCGAGCTCGGTGAGCGCGATGCAATAGTCGGTGGCGAAGATGGTCACGCCGACTTTCATGGCTCAATGCTCCGGGTGCGGTGTCGGATTAGGGTCTACACGCGACGTTTGTGCAACAAACGGTAGCGAGTGGCATTCCGAAATTCATTTACTTTGGTATTTTACACTCTTTGTAATGATATTGGCCCAATCGCCTTCTCCTTCCTTATAGTCGACTTTTAGGCTCCCCTCAGGATCTCTAAGTGTGTATATGATCGGTCCTAAGGGGATACTTCCCATACCTATCTCGTCTTCCGTCCCGGTTTCTAATTGTGCCTGAAATATCTCCTTATTGTCATGATCCCTTGCTCTAAAATACAATTTGACCTTGCTCGGCCCTTGAATCGTTAGATTAACCCAACATCTCAGAGGTAAGGGTAAACTTGGAATCATATGAACAGTTATCGCACCACTATACACTCCAATTAGGATTTCCTTTCCATTGTTCTCCTCCCGCACATCGTCACACACGACGACAGACAGGATTTTCACCTTTAGAGCATCCTTGTCAGTCATTGGACGTGCGCTATCCTAATCGTGTTCACGCTGCCTGTTACCACCGACTCCGGGTTGCGTCTCTCGATAGTGAGGCCCGACCCGGAGTCTAGCAGATCGTGTACGCTAAAATTCCGCACGGTATTTCCCCGAACTTCGGTAGCTTGAAGGTCCAAGGACTCACCGGAAATTCCTACGAGCAAGTCGCTCACCGTGCCCAGCGTCCAATTCCCGGGCGCTCCCAGCAGTCTGTTGAGACGACCGGGGTCGTAAGAGAGCCTTCTCGCTAGTTGCGCCTGGTTTAGTCCGCGCTTCTCCCCTTGCTCCATAAATTTCTGCAGAACGAAGTCGTATAGGTCATTGCGGAACCGCTCGCTGAGGTACTCAAGCTTTTCCGCTGGTATGCGAGCATCCAGGTCCTCGATCTCAGACCAAAAATGTGTTCTCGCCGATAAGGTCACCGATCTTCTCCCTGGTTTTCGGTAGGTGGTTTGGAAATAGCCCTTTCCACATTTCTTCACACTGCAGTTTAGCCATCTCCCAATTCAGCCCTCGCGCTTCGCCTAAAGGCGGTTTACCATCCACCTCGACAGATCGTGGGTGCCAAACCAATGCTACAAACAAGTTCACGTCCGCGAAATGCCCCAAGACTCGCAAAGCAGGTTTCGGATCGCGGCTTCTGATATCCCAGAAGCCTCGCTCAGGGGGATCCAGTAGCCCCATATACGCTGATTTGTGTCTGTACGGTGTCATCGAGATTCCCAGAACCTGTCCCCTGACGAACATCTCTAAGTCGGCCCGAAGGCGGTTTGCGCGCCGCGCTAGACCTCCAGTGGACCAAGGACCATCGAGCAATTCCTGGACTTCATCTGACACCACCATGACGCGCTTCACCTCCAAGCTGGCGTCAAGGGGTTCCACGTAATGTAGACGCTTGGCGTTCACCAGCGATTGTACTTGAGCAGCTATTGACATATAAGTCAATGCTCGTTGAGATCAAGCCATCATTAGAAAGTATCAACCGGAAGCCTAGATCAGACAACTTGGGGCATCGGCGCTTTGGAGGGGATCGTGAATGATCAGCTCCCAACATATCGTAGGCTGTGGGCTGACAGGGGACCGGCATCCACTTTGCCCACCCTCCCTGCTATGTATCGTCCGCCTTGACAAGCCGCGCGCCCCTGTCGAGCCTCTTGGTCCTCTTTCCACCGCGAACCCGGACATCGCCATGACCGACGAAGCCTCCGCCGCCAGCGCGGAACCCTGGCAAAGCCCGACGCTGAGCCTCGACGGCCGGGTCGCGATCGTGGCCGGCGCCGGCCAGACGCCGGGGCCGGTGATCGGCAACGGCCGAGCCACGTGCATGCTCTTCGCCCGCGCCGGCGCGCACGTTATTGCGCTCGACCGGGACCGCGCATCGGCCGAGGAAACTGCCACCATGATCGAGGCCGACGGCGGCAGCGCCGAGGCACTGGTCGCCGACGTGACCGAGGAGGCGGCACTGATCGCGGTCGTCCAGGCCATCGTGGAGCGCCACGGGCGCATCGACGTGCTGCAGAACAACGTGGGCGTCGCCTATACGGGCGGGGATTCGCCGCTCGCGGACCTCGACGAGGCGAGCTTCGACCGGGTGATGGCGATCAACCTGCGCGGCACGGTGATGGCCTGCAAGCACGTCGTCCCAGTCATGCAAAGCCAGGGTAGCGGCGTGATCACCAATATCTCGTCGATCGCGGCGGTGGTCGACTACAAGTCCGTGACCTACAAGACGAGCAAGGCAGGGATGATCGCCTTCTCCCGCCAGCTCGCGCTAGACTGCGCGCCCGACGGCGTGCGCGTGAACGCCATCCTGCCGGGCTACATGGACACGCCCATGGCGGTGGACACGCAAGCCCGCCGCTACGGCCGCCCGCGCGAGGAGATCGCCGCCACCCGCGACACCTGGACCCCGCTCAGGGGCGGCATGGGCAGCGCCTGGGACGTCGCCCAGGCTTCGCTCTTTCTCGCCTCCGACGCCGCCCGATTCATCACCGGCGTCGCACTCCCGGTGGACGGCGGCGTCATGGCCCGGGTCGGCTGACGGGCTCGTCTGCCTGACGCTCAGGCGTTCCAAATCGGGTTCTTCAGGGTCGCGACGAAAGCGGCGTGAGCCTCGGCCTCCGCCTCATTGGGCGCGTGCGGGCGCGCCGGGCGGACACGGGCCGCGCGCGGCGCCCGCCCGGCGTTGTTGAGCGGTCGCACCGCCTGCTGCAGCCCGAGCGCCGGCTGGCGGCCGCCGGTGAGTTCCAGATAAACGTCGGTCAGAAGCTCGGCGTCCAGCAAGGCGCCGTGCTTCTCGCGCGCGGAGCGGTCGATGCCGAAGCGCTTGCAGAGCGCATCCAGGCTCGCCGGCGCACCCGGATACTTGCGCCGCGCGATGACCAGCGTGTCCACCGTCCGTTCCGGCGGGATAGGGGCCTTGCCGATGCGCTCCAGCTCGGCATTGAGGAAACCGAGATCGAAGGGGGCATTGTGCATGACGAGCTTCGCGTCGCCGATGAATTCGAGGATCGCGTCTGCCTCCTCGGCGAAACGCCGATGTTTTGCGAGAAAGTCGCGGGTTAGTCCGTGCACGCGCTCGGCGCCCTCCGGCATGTCGCGCTCGGGGTCGAGATAGCGCTGGAAGCGCCGGCCGGACGGGATGTGGTTCACCAGCTCGACGGCGCCGACTTCGACGATCCTGTGGCCCGCCGACGGCTCCAGGCCGGTCGTCTCTGTATCGAGCACGACCTCACGCATGGGCTTCCCCCTGAGCAGGTTTCAGCGCACCCGCCCAACACGAGGGCCAGCACGTGCCGCGCGCGCCGGCGAGCCGGGCCGCGATTCTGCGCGCGGCCAGGCGTGAGACCCGCCTGTCAAGCCCGGTCCGGATCACGAAGTCCGCGCGCCGCCGCTTCTCCCCATCCGGCATCTGGCGAGCGAGGATGGCGGCCAGGCGCTCCTCCGTCATGCGTGCCCGGCCCAGCACCCGTGCGCGCTGCACGACGGCGGGGGCTGACACAACCAGAGTGGCATCGCAGCGGGCTTCGCCGCCGGTCTCGAAGAGCAGCGGCACGTCCAGCACCGCGAGACGGCAGCCCTGGCGCTGGCTGGCCGCGAGGAAGCGCCGCTCGCCCGCGCGAACAAGGGGATGCAGGATCGACTCCAGCTCGGCCAACGCCGCCGGGTCCGCGAAGACGTGGGCGCCGAGCGCCCCTCGGTCGACCGCGCGCGACGCGCCCTCGCCCGATGCGGCAGCGGGAAAGCGCGCGAGCACCGGCGCCACCGCCCCCCCGCCCGGCGCGAGCAGCCGGTGAACCGCCGCATCGGCGTCGTAGACCGCGGCACCCGAAGCCTTCAGGGCAGCAGCCACGGTCGTCTTGCCCATGCCGATCGACCCGGTGAGTCCGAGGACGACCACGACCGGCCCCCGTCAGAGCCCGTCTGCGGCGAAGGAGCGAAGCGCCGCCGTGGCCTCGGCCACGGCGCCGAACCATGCAGCGAAGCCAGGCCGCGCCTGATGAATCAACATGCCGAGCCCGTCCACCGCCACATGGCCCCGCGCCCCTGCCGCCTTCAGCAAATCAGTCTCCAGCGGCGCGTAGACCAGATCGTAGACCACGGCCCCGGACGGAAGCCGCCCGAGATCGAGATCGAGCGCAGGCTTACCCACTTGGCCGAGGGTCGTGGTGTTGACGAGCAAGCCGCAGTCCTCGAGCGCTGCTTCGCGGTCCTCCCATGGGACGGGGCGGACCGTGTTGCCGACCGCCGCAGCGAGCGCCCCCGCGCGCTCCGGCGAGCGGTTGGCCACGCGGATTTCCCTAACCCCTTGGGCAGAGAGTGCATCCACGACCGCGCGCGCTGCGCCGCCAGCGCCAAGCATCGCCACCGGTAGAGCGGGCTCCCACGACGGTGCCTCCTGACGCAAGTGGCCGATGAAGCCGAAGCCATCGGTGTTGTCGCCGTGGAGCGCGCCGTCCTCGCCCACCGTCACGGTGTTCACGGCGCCGATGCGGCGCGCGGTCTCCGACAGTGAAGCCATGTGGGCGAGCGCGGCCTCCTTGTGCGGCGCGGTCAGATTGCAGCCGCGAAATCCGAGAGCCGGCAGCGCCGCAAGCGCCGCACCGAGCGCTTCGCGCCGCACAGCAAGCGGCAGGTAGGCACCGTCGATTCCCTTCTCCTCCAGCCAGTAGCCGTGAATGCGCGGCGAACGCGAGTGTGCGACCGGCCAACCCATGACCCCTGCCAGCCGCGCCGCGCCCGAGAGGATCACGTTTCCACCAGCCCGTGCTCGCGGAGGAAGGCGAGAAGCGGCATCAGCGGCAGGCCCAGCACCGCGAACCAGTCGCCCTCGATCTCCGCGAGAAGCTGCGCGCCCAGCCCCTCCGCCTCGTAACCCCCGACGCAGGCAAGGATGCCATCGCCGGCCCGCTCCAGATAGTGCTCCAGAAAGGTATCGGAGAAAGGTCGCATCGTGAGCTGCGGACATGCCACATCGCTCCAGATCTCAGCCTCATCGCGGACCACGCAGACGGCCGTCACCAGGGTGTGGCGGCGACCCCTCAGCCGCTTCAGCTGCCCCCGCGCGTCGTCCACATCCACCGGCTTGTCGAACCATTCATCGCCACAGACGAGAAGTTGGTCGGCGCCGATGACGAAGGCACCGGGCGCGCCGGCGCTGACCCGGCGGGCCTTGAGTGACGCGAGCGCCCGCGCGGTCTCCCGGCCCTCGGGATCCTCGGCCCGCATGGCGTCCTTGACCGCGCCCTCGTGCACCCGCGCCGGCTGTACCGTGAAGGAGAGTCCCACTGCCTGCAGCATCGACGCCCGCACAGCCGCCTGAGAGGCGAGCACGAGTTGCCTGTCACCGATCTCTCCGTGAGAAGCCGGACCCGCCTCAGCCGTTGCCATGGATGCGCCTTTCCCCTCTCGCCGGTCTCAGGCGTATTGCAGAATATACGCTTCCGGCGCCGCGCCAACCGCTCGGGCGGCCTAAGCGCGGCGGTCGTGCAGCTGGAGGATTGCGGCGGCGGTCTCCTCAATCGAGCGGCGGGTCACGTCGATCACCGGCCACCCGGCCTCCGCGAAGAGTCGGCGCGCCTGTCGCACCTCCTCCTCGACCTGGAGGGGATCGACGTAGCCGGTCTCGCCAATGTCGCCGATCATGCGCATGCGGCTGCGGCGGACATCGATCAGTTGCTCCGGGTGGCAGGTGAGGCCGACAACCAACGCATCCGTCAACCCCCCGAGCTCCCGCGGTAACGGGCACGCAGGAACCACCGGTACGTTCGCGGCCTTGAGGCCCCGGTTTGCGAGGTAGAAACAGGTGGGCGTCTTTGACGTTCGAGAGACGCCAACGAGCACGATATCCGCCTCGCCCAGCGTCACCGGCGAGCGGCCGTCATCATGGCCGAGCGCGAAGTTCATCGCCTCAATGCGCTTCAGATACGCTGCATCCATGACATGCTGGCGGCCCGGCTGATTGCGGCTCTCGATACCGAGGAAGCCGCTCAACGCCGCAATCACCGTGTCGAGGAGGGGGATACAGGGAACATCGATGCGCCGACATTCCTCATGCAGAAGGGCGCGAAGCTGCGGGTCGACCAGGGTGAACATGACGACCCCGGGCTCGGCCTCGACATGGGCCAGTACGCGACGGAGCTGGCTTTCCGTGCGGACGAGCGACCACAGATGCTCGACGGCATCCACGCCCTGGAATTGTGCCGCCGCGGCCCGCGCTATCGTAATGCAGGTCTCGCCGGTGGCGTCGGAGACCAAGTGCAGGTGGAAGCGCCGCATGGGTTCGCTCGGGTTCCCGGTCACGCAGTTCTCGCAGCGTGTGCTCTCAACGCTCAACTATGGAAAATTCGGTGAGCAACGCAGCCACTGCCGCCTCCTTGCAGCTTGTCCCCAGCTTGCTGGATCAACCAATCCGCAGGCTCGGCATAGTGGGGATATCGGTGAAAGCACCACCATACTCCACATCGTTCCACGTTGTTCCCGCTTTCTCAGCCACGCTGGGAGCCCATGCAATGGCAGCTATTGGCCGCTTTTCCACCACTGCCGCCGCGCCCATCCGGCCTGATCCGTCACCAGCCCCCCCTCTGGGATGAACGGGACAATCCCCTCTTTCCTGCCTACAACATCAACTATCCTTCTATAAATTCATTTAATGAAGATAGTCTGCCAAAACCGGGGACAAAGGCCGATTCGTGATCATGGACGCACGCACCAAGCCGCTTCTCGCCGCTCTTCGGGGTGAGGTGCGGCACCCGCCGCCGCTCTGGCTCATGCGCCAGGCGGGTCGCTATCTGCCGGAATATCGCGCGCTGCGGGCCAGGGTCGGATCCTTCCTCGACCTCTGCTACGACCCGGCGTTGGCAGCGGAGGCAAGCATTCAGCCATTAAAGCGATTCGACCTCGACGGTGTGATTCTCTTTTCGGACATTCTGGTGGTGGCGGAAGCGCTCGGAGTGAAGCTCTGGTTCCAGGAGGGCGAGGGTCCGTGCCTGGAGCCCATACGGGAGGGAGACTCCCTCCCGATCTTTGATGAGGGACGTCAGCGACAGCATCTCGCGCCCGTCTACGAGGCCATGGAGCGGGTCGTTGCGGCTGCACCGGCCGGGACGACGGTTCTGGGTTTTGCGGGAGCGCCGTGGACGCTCGCAACGTACATGATCGGGGGCGGCAGGAGCAGAGACTTCATGGTCGTGAAGGGCTGGGCCTATCGCGATCCTGAGAGCTTCGCACGGCTGATCGACACAGTGCAGGAGGCGGTCGCTGCACACCTGATCGCCCAGCTCGACGCAGGCGCCGACGCGGTTCAGATCTTCGATAGCTGGGCTGGGGCGTTGCCTGAGAGTGAGTTTCAGCGTTGGTGTACCGGGCCTGTGGCGAAGATCATGGCCGCCGTGAAGGCGGTGCACCCGGCGGCCCCGGTGATCGGCTATCCGCGCGGCGCTGGTATCGCCTACCAGCGCTTCGCGGCGGAGACCGGCGTGGATGCGGTCTCCATCGACAGCACCGTGGCGCCCGCCTGGGCCGCAGCGAAATTACAACCGCGATGCACGGTACAGGGCAACCTCGATCCCGCGGCTTTGGTCGCGGGCGGCGCTGCGCTGCGCCGTGCCGCCAGCGTTATTCTGGATGCGCTCGGGCACGGACCCTTCGTGTTCAACGTCGGCGAGGGCGTGGTGCCTCAGACCCCACCTGAGCACGTCGCCGCGCTCTCGGAACTTGTGCGTGGGTGGCCTGACGGGAACGGACAATGAGCCGCATTGCCGTGGTTCTGTTCAACCTGGGCGGGCCGGACTCGCTCGATGCCGTCGAACCCTTTCTGCGTAATCTGTTCCGGGATCCGGCGATCATTCGTGCGCCGACACTCGTGCGCCATTTGATTGCTCGCCTGATCGCGCGCCGGCGCGGCCCGGGAGCACGGGACATCTATCGCACGATCGGGGGGCGCTCGCCGCTGCTTGGCGAGACCGAGGCGCAGGCGGCTGCGCTTGGTCGCACGTTGGAGGATCTCGGCGAGGTCGAGGTCGTCGTCGCCATGCGCTACTGGCACCCGATGAGCGAGGCGGCGGCACGTAAGATTGCCGCCTTCCGGCCGGATCGGATCGTACTGTTGCCTCTCTACCCCCAGTTCTCGACCACGACCACGGCATCGTCTCTTGCTGCCTGGCGGTCGGCGGCAGGGGCTGTGGGAATTGCCGCACCGACGCATGCCGTCTGCTGCTACCCGCGGGCGGAAGGCTTGGTGGCGGCCCACGCGGCGCTGATCGAGCCGCTGTTGGCGGCCGCAGCAGAGGCCGGTGAGCCGCGCTTGCTATTCTCCGCCCACGGCCTGCCCAAACGCGTAGTCGCCCGCGGCGATCCCTATCAGTGGCAGGTGGAGGAGACCGCGCGGGGGATCGTTGCGCGTTTGGGGCGGGAGGGGCTAGCCTGGAGAGTTTGCTATCAGAGCAAGGTGGGGCCGCTGGCCTGGCTGGAACCCTCTATCGCCGAGGAAATCGAGCGGGCTGGCCACGACCGCGTGCCAGTCGTGGTGGTACCGGTCGCCTTCGTCTCCGAGCATAGCGAGACACTGATGGAGCTCGACGTCACCTATCGGGACCACGCGCACGCGGTGGGTGTGCCCGCCTACCACCGGGTGCCGGCACTCGGCACCCATCCTTCGTTTATTTCGGCTCTTGCTGACCTCGTGCGCGGAGCTTTCACGGCGAGTGGCGTCTCTGGGCTGGATTCCGGCGAGGGCGGGCGGCTCTGTCCCGGCGTCCACCGCTGCTGCCCACTGGCTGCGCACTGATGGCCGACGATCTCTACACGTGGCTCAGGGCGCTGCACGTGATCGCGGTGATCGCCTGGATGGCGGGAATGCTCTACCTGCCCCGGCTCTACGTCTATCACGCTCGCGCCGAGACGGGCTCCGAGCTCTCGGAGACCCTGAAGGTCATGGAGCGCCGCTTGCTCCGGGTGATCATCAACCCGGGCATGGTGGCGACCTTCGGCTTCGGCGGCGCCCTGCTGGCGCACCCTGGCGCGGTCGACTGGTCTGGCGATATCTGGATCTACCCCAAGCTCGCCCTGGTGGCGTTGCTCGCCGCGCATCACGGGTTGCTAGCGCGCTGGCGTCGGGATTTCGCAGCCGGCCGCAACCGCCGCAGTGCGCGCTTCTATCGCATGATGAACGAGGTGCCGACGCTGGCCATGATCGGAATCGTCGTTCTGGTTATCGTCAAGCCGTTCTGAGCCGGCGAGGAGCGTGAACAATGGCTGAGCGAGCTGGGATCCTCTCAAGCACGGCGATCGCCGTGTTGATCGCTGAGGGCGGGGTCGACGCGGCGGTGCCTATCGGGACGGGCCAGATACAGCCGGCGAGCCTCGATCTCAGGCTGGGGCCAACCGCGTACAGGGTACGTGCGAGCTTCCTGCCGGGCCGCGAGAGCGTCCGCGCGAAGATCGAGCGTTTAGGCATGCACGAGGTCGACCTCGCGCCTGGCGCCGTGCTGGAGCGTGGCTGCGTCTACATCGTCCCGCTGATGGAGAGCCTCGCGCTCGCGCCTGACGTCTCGGCGCACGCCAACCCCAAGAGCTCCACCGGGCGGCTCGACATCTTCACCCGGCTCATCGCCGACGAGGCGCACGAGTTCGACCGGGCGCAAGCCGGCTTCCGGGGGCCGCTCTACGCCGAGGTCTCGCCCCGCACCTTCAGCATCGTGGTGCGCGCGGGAAGCCGGCTCAATCAGATACGCTTCAAGCGTGGGGCGCCCGGCTATTCCGAAGGTGCGCTCGAGCGCCTGCACGCAGAACGGCGCCTGATCGAGGGAGAGGTTGCGCGCGGCGGCTTTGCCGGTGGCCTGCCGCTCTCTGTCGATCTTGCTGGCGGCGGCGGCGGCCTCGTCGGCTGGAAGGCGAAGCGCCACACCGACCTGATCGACCTCGACGAAGTCGGCCGCTACATACCCGCCGACTTCTGGGAGCCGATCGCGCGGCCGAGCGTTGGCGGCGTGATCCTGAATCCGGACGACTTCTACATCCTGGCTTCGAAGGAGTCGGTTCGGATTCCCCCGGACCACGCCGCTGAGATGGTGGCGTACGACACACTGGTCGGCGAGTTTCGCGCGCATTACGCGGGCTTCTTCGATCCCGGTTTCGGGCATGATGAAGCCGGTGGCGGCGGCACGCGGGCGGTCCTCGAAGTCCGCTCCCACGACGTGCCGTTCATGATCGAGGACGGCCAGACAATTGGCCGGCTTCTCTTCGAGCCGTTGACCGAACGCCCGGCGGAGCTTTACGGACACGGTATCGGCTCCTCCTACCAGCGCCAGGGGCTGGCGCTCGCCAAGCAGTTCAAGCCACCCCTGACGGACGCCGCCGTGAGGCCATGAGTGCTGCGAATACCGCCATGGAATCTTCGTTTGACACGGCGGAACGGCACCCGATAGGGTAAGACACGCGTCCGCCGCAGCGGGCGGGGCTCCTGCCCGCCGTCGGCGCATTCTCTCGCAAATAGCCGCTCGCCGCCCTCACCAGGTTTGCGCCCTTCACGTGCCGCCGTCCGGCGGTGCGGTTCCCCGTCCACAACGGCAGCTCCCGCCATGCATCTGCAAGAACTCAAGACCCAGACCCCGACTCAACTGATCGATTACGCCGAGGAGCTCGAGATCGAGAACGCGAACTCGATGCGCCGGCAAGACCTGATGTTTGCGATACTGCGGCAACTTGCCGAGAACGATCAGGCGATCTTCGGCTCGGGCGTGCTGGAAACCCTGCAGGACGGATTCGGCTTTCTGCGCTCGCCGGAATCCAACTATCTGCCTGGCCCCGACGATATTTATGTCAGCCCCAGCCAGATCCGCCGCTTCGGCCTCCGCACGGGCGACACGCTGGAGGGCCAGATTCGCTCGCCGCGGGATGGAGAGCGCTATTTCGCCCTGCTCAAGCTCAACAACATCAATTTCGACCCGCCGGAGAACCTCCGCCACAAGGTCAATTTCGACAATCTGACGCCGCTCTACCCCGAGCAGCGCTTCAGCATGGAAGTCGCCGACCCGGCGCGGAAGGACACCACGAGCCGCATCCTCGACATCGTGGCCCCGCTCGGTAAGGGGCAGCGTGCGCTGATCGTGGCCCCGCCGCGCACCGGCAAGACCATGATGCTGCAGAACATCGCGCACTCGATTGAGGAGAACCACCCCGAGGCCTATCTCATCGTGCTGCTGGTGGACGAGCGGCCCGAGGAGGTCACCGACATGGACCGCTCGGTGAAGGGCGAGGTGGTGAGCTCGACTTTCGACGAGCCGGCCTCGCGCCACGTCCAGGTGGCGGAGATGGTGATCGAGAAGGCCAAGAGGCTGGTGGAGCACAAGCGGGACGTCGTGATCCTGCTGGATTCGATCACCCGCTTGGCGCGCGCCTACAACACGGTGGTGCCGTCGTCCGGCAAGGTGCTGACCGGCGGCGTGGATGCCAACGCGCTGCAGCGGCCCAAGCGCTTTTTCGGCGCGGCCCGCAATATCGAGTTCGGCGGCTCGCTTACGATCATTGCGACGGCGCTGATCGACACCGGCTCGCGCATGGACGAGGTGATCTTCGAAGAGTTCAAGGGCACCGGCAACTCCGAGATCATCCTGGACCGCAAGCTTGCCGACAAGCGGACCTGGCCCAGCATGGACATAGCGCGCTCCGGCACCCGCAAGGAGGAACTGCTGGTCGACCGGGCGACGCTCGCCAAGATGTGGGTGCTGCGCCGCATCCTCTCGCCCATGGGCACGGTGGACGCTATGGAGTTCCTGGTCGACAAGCTCAAGACGACCAAGACCAACGAGGATTTCTTTGCCTCGATGAATACCTGACCCGTATTTCTCGCCACGGTCGCGGTGGGGTTCCGCCATCCGCTCCGGGCAGGATCTAAATTTCGAGCGGGATTCGCCGGGATTAAGTGGGATAAGTGGGATTCCGCGGGGCAAGGTCGCGCACGCGCCACAGCAGGGTCGCGGGCGCGAAACAGGTTCGCGCTCGCCCGCGCACTCCGTCTGCCTTGGCCCGCCTGCTCTCGCGCTGCGGCGCGCGGATACGCGCGCGGGAATATGATCGGCACATTGCCCGATCCTGGCGCAGAAGCCGCACGCCCCGCTTCGCACCATGGTCCGGTGAGTCGGGAGGGGAGGGGCCGGGACCCTGGTAAGAAATACGGGTTATGCGCGGCGCTTCGGGCTGACGGACGCCCAAATACACATGCTATGCTAATAGAAATCCCGGCGCGATGCTCGTGCCGCAGGCCGCGAATTGCCAATATAGTTAGCAAGACATGCTGTCTTGAGGGCAGGCGCACAAGCCTCTGACATAAACGGATAAATGCGGAATCAATCCATGGCGCTAGCCTATCGCGACTCAGGACTCCGAGGGCGCCCGCAGACGCCCGATGAGCGCGTCGAGCTGCTCCGGCTCCTTGTAGGCGATCGTCATGCGACCGCCGGCGCCGCGCGCAGCGGGGTCGATGGTCACCTTGAGTCCGAGCGCGCGGCTGAGGTCGTTCTGCAGCGCCTTGAGGTTGGGGTCGGACGTCGGGGGCCTCGTCCGGCCGGTGCGCCCCTCCCCGGCGCGGCGCACCAGGGCCTCGGTCTGACGCACGGTAAGCCCTAAGCGCACCACCGTGCCCGAAAGCGCTGCAGGATCGGCGGCTGCGAGCAAGGCCCGGCCGTGGCCGGCGCTCAGCGTGCCATCGTCGACGAGCGCCTTCACCTTCTCGGGGAGATCGAGGAGGCGCACCGTGTTGGCGACATGGCTGCGCGACTTGCCGAGCGCGGTCGCGACATCCTCCTGGCGGTGGTCGAAGTCCCGAATAAGGCGCCGGTAGGCACTGGCTTCCTCCAGCGGGTTCAGATCGCGGCGCTGAAGGTTCTCGACGAGCGCGATTTCGATACTCTCGGCCTCGCTCAGGTGGCGGACCACCGCCGGCAGTTCGTGGAGGCCTGCCCGCTGCGCCGCCCGCCAGCGACGTTCGCCGGCGACGATTTGGTAAGGCGCGCCGTCGTCGCCCGGCCGCACCACCAAAGGCTGGACGATGCCCTTCTCGCGGATCGAGGCGGCCAGGCTCTCGATCTCGGCCTCGTCGAAGTGTTGGCGCGGTTGATTGGGATGTGGCGCCAGGTGCTCGATCGGGATTGAGAGCAGCGCCCCCTCCCGCCCGCCGAGCGTCCCCGGCTCCATGGTTTCGCCGAGGAGGGCGGCAAGGCCCTTGCCGAGGCCGCGCTGACGCGGCTGACCGCTCGCGTCGGGTGTCATGCAGCGCTCTCCTTCATGCTTCGCTCGCGCCGGAGCATCTCGCCCGCGAGATGAGCGTAGGCCTGGGCGCCGGGGCAGCGGAAATCGTGGAGTAGGACGGGCACGCCGTAGGACGGCGCCTCGGAGACCCGCACATTGCGCGGGATGATCGTGTCGTACACCGCATCGCCCAGATGGGTCCGCACATCGTCGCGCACCTGGGCGGAGAGGTTGTTCCGCTTGTCGTACATGGTCAGCACGATGCCCTGGACGCGAAGCGCGGGATTGAAGGCGGTGCGCACGCGGTCGACGATGCTGAGCACCTGGCTCAGCCCCTCCAGCGCCAGGAACTCGCATTGGAGCGGCACCAGAACCGAGTCGGCCGCGACGAGGGCATTGATCGTCAACATGCCGAGCGAAGGCGGGCAGTCGATCAGCACATAGCCGAGCCCGCTGCCGAGCGTTCCGCTTTGGGCGAGCGCCGGCGCTAGCGCCTCCTGGAGGCAGTGCTGGGGGCGTGGGCTCTGGGATAGTTCGATCTCGGCAGCCGCGAGGTCGCGGGTCGCCGGCAGGACGGTCAAGCCCGGAACGGGCGTCTTGCGCACAATTTCATCGAATGATGCGCCCTGAAGCAGCCCGTAACTGCCCGGCACGCGTTCCGCCTGCGGGATGCCGAGGCCGGTGCTGGCGTTCCCCTGCGGGTCGAGGTCGAGGAGCAGCACCGGACGCCCGGCAGCGGCGAGCGCCGTGCCCAGATTGATGGCGGTGGTGGTCTTGCCGACGCCGCCCTTCTGGTTCGCGACCGCGATGATCCGAGGCCGCCCCGCCTCGGCGCGCGGAGCCTGTGCGGCCGGCGTGCTGGGCACTCCGGACTTAAGAACGGTGGCGTTCGACATCGCTGATCCTCAATATGCGCGCCTCCGCCGCGGTGCGGCTGGGGACGATGTCTGCCCGGAAATCCCAGCGGCGGCGAGCTTCCTCCAACTCACTTCGGTAGCGGCGCCCCTTCGGGAATATACAATATGTATGGGGTGCTAACACAGGGAAAACAAGACCTAGCAATTCGACCAACGGCGCGCAGGCGCGGGCGACAATCGTGCCGACCGGCGCGAGTTCCGCCAGAACCTCCGGCGCCTCGAGCCGGCCCTCGATGACGGAGACTGCGGTGCCGGTGGCATCTGCGACCTCGCGCAGGAAGGCGCAGCGCTTGCCGTTGGCCTCGACCAGAGTGACGTGGCGGTCTCTCTCCATGATCGCTAGCACCATGCCCGGAAAACCCGCGCCGCTGCCGACATCGACGGTGTGGCCCGTTGCGTCGTCGGCGAGCAGGGGGGCGAGTTGCGCCGAATCGAGGAAGTGGCGGGTCCAGAGCGCGGGCAGCGAGGCGGCCGAGACCAGGTTCGTATGCTGCTGCCGGCGCCGGAGGAGGGATTCGTAGATTTCGAGCCGTTCGCGTGTTTCACGTGAAACATCGCGCCGGAAGGCCTCGCCCGGCTCCATTCGACCTAGCCGCGCCCGGCCTCCGCCGCGGACTCGCGGGTATGGGTCTTGCGCACGTGGGCGAGCAGCGCCGTCAGCGCCGCCGGTGTCACCCCCGGTACACGCCCTGCCGCACCGAGCGTCGCAGGCCGCGCGGCTGAAAGACGCTGGCGCATCTCGTAGGAAAGGCCGCCCACCAGCTCGAAGCGGAGATCCCCCGGCAGTCTGAGCGCTTCGTCCCGGCGGAAGGCCGCGATGTCCGCCTCCTGCCGCTTCACATATCCCCGGTAGTGGGCGTCGTTCTCCAGCGCGGCGACGATCTCAGGCTCCCGCGTTCCCAGCGCCGGCCAGAGCGCCGCGAGTTGCTCCAGGGTCACGGACGGATAGCCGATCAGATCGCGGGCAGAGCGCCTGCGCCCGTCCCGGTTCGCCGGGATGCCGTGGCGGCGCAGCGCATCTGGCGTGGCGTCGAGCGAGTCGAGCAGGTGCTCGGCCTGTTCCAGCGCCGCGCTCTTGACGGCAAAGCGCCGCGACCGCTCGCTCCCCACGCAGCCCGCCTCGATGCCGCGTGCCGTGAGGCGCCGGTCGGCATTGTCGGGCCTGAGCCTCAAGCGGTACTCGGCGCGCGAAGAGAACATTCGGTAGGGCTCGCTCACCCCTTGGGTGATGAGATCGTCGATCAGCACGCCGATATAGCCATCGGCGCGGTCGAGCGTGAACGGCCCGCCGCCACCGGCCGCCCGCGCGGCGTTGATGCCGGCGACGATGCCTTGGGCTGCGGCCTCCTCGTAGCCCGTGGTGCCGTTGATCTGGCCGGCGAGATAGAGGCCTGCGATGCGTGCCGTTTCCAGCGCCGGGCCTAGCTCGCGCGGGTCCACGTGGTCGTACTCGATGGCGTAGCCGGGCCTGAGCACCGCCGCCCGCTCCAGCCCCGGAATCGTCGCCACCAGCGCCCGCTGCACGTCCTCCGGCAGCGCGGTCGAGATCCCGTTGGGATAGACCGTATGGTCGTCAAGTCCTTCCGGCTCAAGGAAAATCTGGTGAGAGGAGCGGCCCGCGAAGCGTACCACCTTGTCCTCGATCGAGGGGCAGTAGCGGGGGCCCCGGCTCTCGATCGCACCGGAATAAATGGGCGAGCGCGCGAGGTTGCGGCGAATGAGGTCGTGGCCCTCAGGCCCCGTGGCGGTGATGTGACAGGGCACCTGCGCCCGCGTGATCGCGGCGGTGAGGAAGGAGAAGGGCTCGGGCGGCTCGTCGCCCTCCTGCGCTTCCAGCGCGGCCCAGTCGATGGTTCGGCCGTCGAGGCGGGGCGGCGTGCCGGTCTTCAGCCGGCCGAGGCGGAAGCCCAGCCGCTCAAGGGCGAGCGCGAGGCCCGTGGCTGGCGCGTCGCCGACACGGCCCGCCGGGATCTGCCGCTCACCTATATGAATGAGGCCGCGCAGGAATGTGCCGGTGGTGAGAACCACCCGTGGGGCCTGAATGGACTCGCCGTCTCCCAGCAGCACGCCGCGCACGGAGGGCCGCGCCTGCGCCGACGCGTCAAGCGCCAGGTCCTCGACCGTGCCCTCCCGGATCGTCAGGTTGGGCTGGGCGTCGAGCGCCGCCTGCATGGCCGCGCGGTAGAGCGCGCGGTCCTGCTGCGCCCGGGGCCCGCGCACCGCCGGGCCCTTGCTGCGATTGAGCACGCGGAACTGAATGCCCGCCTCGTCGGCGATACGGCCCATCAGCCCGTCGAGTGCGTCCACCTCCCGCACGAGCGTGCCCTTAGCGAGGCCGCCGATCGCTGGATTGCACGACATCGCGCCGATGGTTTCGCGCTTCTGGGTGAGAAGCAGGGTCGCTGCGCCGACGCGCGCGGCCGCTGCCGCGGCCTCGCATCCCGCGTGGCCGCCCCCGATCACGATCACATCGAAACGCTCGCGGCCCATGGCCGCCCTCCCGGCCGCCCGGTCTGCGGCCTGGCTCATTCAGACGGCGCTCCCTATAGGGCAGACGCCTCCGCTCGTAAAGCACCAAGCACGCGTGTGCGCTGCTACTTTCCAATGCAGAAGTCGCGGAAGACGAGGTCGAGCACGGCCTCGACATCGACGCGGCCGGTGATGCGGCCGAGCGCATGCGCCGCGAGCCGGAGCTCCTCGGCAAGCCGCTCGTCGGCCGGCCCCGCGAGGGCACGCGTCAGCGCGTCGCGGCACTCCACGACGGCGTGCCGGTGCCGGGTGCGGGTGAGCACTGGCGCGCCGCCTGCCGGGTATCGTTGCGCGATTTCCGCCACGAGCGTCTCCAGCAGCGCCTCGATGCCGGCGCCGGTGAGGCACGAGACTCCAAGCGCCGCGTGTCTATCAATGCGATCGGGTACAGGGCTTGAGAGGAGGTCGGTCTTGTTCAGAACCGCCAGCGCGTCGTCGCCCAGCATCGCAAGGCTCGCTGCGTCGGCGTCCGGCCAGAGAGCGCCGTCAAAGACGACCAGCGAGAGATCGGCGCTCGCTGCACGGTCGAGCGCGCGGCGCACGCCTTCGCTCTCGATCTCGTCGCTGCTCTCGCGCAAGCCGGCGGTGTCGGCGAGGGTGATGGGCCAGCCTGCGAGGTCGAGACGAACCTCAACCACGTCGCGGGTTGTGCCCGCGCGGGTCGAGACGATGGCTGCGTCTCGTCCCGCTAAGCGATTGAGAAGACTGGATTTTCCGGCATTTGGTGCGCCCACGATGGCGATGGCGAAGCCTTCGCGCAGGCGCTCGCCTCGCCGGGAATCGTCGAGGTGGGCCGCGATTTCGGCTTCCAGCGCCGCAAGGTCCGGCGCCGCCGCCGCCATGGGGTCCTCGCCTAAGTCCTGGTCCGAGAAATCGATGGCGGCTTCGACATGCGCCCTCAACGCCATCAGCCGGTCGCGCCAGCCCTCGTAGAGGCGATGCAGCCCCCCTTCCATCTGGGCGAGCGCCTGGCGGCGCTGGGCCTCGGTCTCGGCCGCCACCAGGTCGGCGATCCCCTCCGCCTCGGTGAGGTCGAGGCGGCCTGCCTCGAAGGCGCGGCGGGTGAACTCGCCTGGCTCGGCAGGACGAAGGCCGGGAAGTGCCCCGAGCGCCTCCAACAGCGCGCTGAGGACGGCAGGGCCACCGTGGACGTGGAATTCCGCCATGTCCTCGCCGGTGGCGCTGCCGGGTGCCGGGAGCCAGAGGGCAAGGCCGCAGTCAAAGGGCTCGCCTGTTTCCGGTTGGCGGAAGCGCCGGAGCGTAGCCTGGCGTGGCTCGGGCAGCGGCTCGCCGCCAATTCCCGCAAGCGCCATTCGTGCCGCGGGGCCTGAGACGCGGACCACCGCGATGGCGGCGCGCCCACCGCCGCTCGACAGCGCGAAGATGGTGTCGCCAGTCATCTCTCGTACGGCCGGCCCGCCCGCGTGCCGGCACCGGGTCAGGAGGCGGCGGTTGCCGCCACCCGGCCGGTGTCTCCGGCCTCGTCGGGGAACGGCTGGTCCGGCATCAGCATCAGCCGCTCGACCCGGCCGCCGCCCACGAGGTGAGTCTCGATGATCTCGTCCACATCCGCCACCGTCTTGACCGCATACCAGACGCCCTCGGGATAGACCACCATGGTCGGCCCGAATTCGCAGCGATCGAGACATTGGCTCGCGTTGATGCGCACGTCGGAAAGCCCGCGCTGCTTGGCGCGCGCCTTCATGTGGGCGCGCAGCTTCACGGAGTCCTTCGCGCTGCAGCAGCCGCGCGGGTGGCCGGGCGCGCGGGTGTTGACGCAGCAGAAGACATGGCGCCGGTAGTAGAGCGGCGGGTCCGCTTGGCTCATCCCGCGCCGCCTCCGCCTCCGCCCTTGGGTGCGCCGCCGCCGGCTTGCCCAAAACCTTCCCAGAAGGCCTTCTGCATGGCCTCGAAGCCCTTGAGCCCGCCGGGAAGCCAGGATTTCAACAGCGCCTCCGGATCGATGGTGCCGATCGCCTCCGCGATCCGCGCTTCCAGGCCCTTGGCCATGGCGGCGTGGGCCGCCGACAGGTCCGGCATCCCGAAGAAGGCCCGCGCCTCCTCCGGCGTGCAGTCGATCTCGATTTTGACCTTCATGGGGAACCTCGCTAGCGGCACCGATCTGAGCCGAACGGCGGGCGCGATCATACCCCATTACCCGGCTACGTCAGCAGGCTTCGTCAGCGCTTCAGCGTCAATTCGCGAACGGTGGGCGTTACCGCTGCGGAACGCGGCGATAGAGGCACGTGGTGGGTCCGCCGCCCATGTTAACGTAGAGAGGCCGTTTGTTGTCGAGCCAGGCCTCCATCTCCGCAGCCGATGGATGCTCTGGAAATTCGTGCAGGAACAACTCGACCCAACCGACTCCTTTGGATCCAGTGTGCCGCTCGTGGCCCAGGTTAAGAGGGCGCTCGCTGTCGTATGCATCCCAGAACCACGCTATACCTTCGACCAGGGTTCCGCCGGCTGGAGCAACCGTGTAGACGTCGCCAACGCCCGATCGATGGAGTGCATGGGCCGCGACCAGCGCCGACTGAAGCGTTGCGTTCACGTGAGAGAGACGGGTTCCTCCCGTCCAGGGCACGTCGATCCAGACCAGATCGGCGCCGCCCTTGCCGGTGCCGGTAAGGGCATGGAAGTAATAACGATAGGCGTATTCTAACGCGGCGCGATTGTTCGCCGCGTTTCCCCAAGATGCCCAGCCGGCTGCGATGTGAGCACGGCGGTCAATGCCTCTCCATTGCCCGATAAAGTCGTCGTTTGCACGACGAGTTACCTCGAATAATTCATCGCCCCAACGTTTGACATCCGCGATGAGCTCCTGTTCTCCGGGATATTCTTTTCTAAGAATGAGGTAGGCGTGCGCCAGCGGTACCATGAAGTTGGCGACCTGGAAGGCTGGCTCGTTCATTACGTTGTAGCCGATTAGCCCACGCGGTCTATAAGGAACAAGAATTGTGAAGGCATCGATCCGCGATCCCTTTACGAGAGCGTTGCGAATTTCTCTGGCGGCGTCATTTTTCCGGCATAATAGGCTTCAACGTTGGCGAAAAGCGCGTTTCCGGCCGACTGTGCGTTTGATCGTTGATGCGTTATCCGGCCCCGGATTCTTGCTTTGCGAGTTAGATACACACGCACCACAGATGACTGGCACCAGCGGTGTCTCTCGTTTTCCGGGATCGTGGCAAGTTCGGCGGTGCGCTGGGCCACGTCGATCAGCGGCACGATGGTTGCCGCGTGGTCCACTCTCTTTTCGACCCCCGAATTTGGGCTGATGCTCGCTGCCGTGCATCCGGCGAGCATGAATCCCGCAAGGAATAGGAAGGTCAACCTTTTCGAAGACGTATGCATAAATACCCCACATCGCCGCCTGTTTACTCGAGGCAGCTCTGTGCGAACGGCCTCCTTCCTCACGCTCAAATATTGTAACGAGCACAGCCCAACGCGGACAATCCAATTCTCCGCGCCTGCTGCATTGGCGGGAGCGTTGCGTTGTTCACCAGTACGGTGATCGGCGTGCCGGGCTGGCGACTGAGGGCGCGGCACCCTATGCTCAGGCGCCAGGCCGCCCCGCTGGCGCGCGCGGTCCGAACCAGACGGGAAGGGCCATGAGCGAGAACCTTTTGGGCGCCGAATCCAGCCCCTATCTCCTGCAACACCGCGACAACCCGGTGCACTGGCGCCCGTGGGGGCCGGAGGCGCTGGCCGAGGCGAAGGCGGCCGACAAGGCGATCCTGCTCTCGGTCGGCTACTCCGCCTGCCACTGGTGCCATGTCATGGCCCACGAGAGCTTCGAGGACGATGAGACGGCTCAGCTGATGAACGGGCTCTTCGTCAACATCAAGGTGGACCGCGAAGAACGCCCCGACCTCGACACCATCTATCAGCGGGCGTTGGCGCTCATGGGCCAGCAGGGGGGCTGGCCGCTCACCATGTTCCTCACCCCCGACGCCGAGCCCTTCTGGGGCGGCACCTACTTCCCGCTGGAGCCGCGCTTCGGCCGCCCCGGCTTCAAGGATGTGCTGCGCCTGATCGAGCAGACCTATCGCGGCGACCGCGACAAAGTGGACAAAAACAGAACAGCGCTCGTCGAAGCGTTGCAGGGACTCGCCCGTAGTAAGCCCGGCGAGGCCGTGACCGAGGTACAAACCGAGAACATGGCGCGGACTCTGCTGCGCGAGGTCGACGGACGCCACGGTGGCATTGGCGGTGCGCCAAAGTTCCCGCAATGTTCCATGCTGGAGCTTCTCTGGCGCAGCTACTTGCGAACCGGGTCGCTCTTGATGAAGACCGCCGTCGTACTGAGCATGGAACGCATGTGCCAGGGCGGCATCTACGACCATCTGGGCGGCGGCTTCGCGCGCTACTCCACCGACGAGCGCTGGCTCGCGCCCCATTTCGAGAAAATGCTCTACGACAACGCCCAGCTTCTCGATCTGCTGTGTCACGTCTGGCAGGAGACGGGCGAGCCGCTCTTCGCCGCCCGCGCGGCGGAAACGGTCGCCTGGGTGCTGCGCGAGATGCGCACCGGCGAGGGCGCGTTCGCGAGCGCGCTGGATGCCGATTCGGAAGGCGAGGAAGGCACGTTCTACGTCTGGAACGAGGCCGAGATCGACGAGCTTCTCGGCGCGGACGCGGCCTATTTCAAGGCCGTCTACGACGTGACGCCAGGCGGCAACTGGGAGGGGAAGACGATCCTCAACCGCCTCTTGCCACCCGGCACCGACGAGACGCCGGACGAGGCCCGGCTTGCCAAGCTGCGCACGGTGCTGCTGGAGCGTCGTGCCAGCCGGGAGCGCCCAGGTTGGGACGATAAGGTGCTCGCCGACTGGAACGGCCTGATGATCGCGGCCCTCGCCACCGCCGGATGTGTCTTCGGCGAGCAGTCGTGGCTCGACGCGGCGGTGGAAGCCTTCGACTATGTGGCAGGACCCATGGCGGCAGGCGAGCGCCTCCGCCACTCGGCCCGCCACGGCCGCTCCAAGGACGTGGAGTTCCTCGACGACTATGCCGAGATGGCGCGGGCGGCCCTGATGCTGGCGGAGGCGACCGGCGACGGTGCCTACCTCGCCCGTGCGCAGGGCTGGGTCGCGGTCCTCGACGCCCACTACTGGGACGAGGCGGAGGGTGGCTACTTCTATACGCCGGACGACGGCGAGACGAGCATCAGCCGCACCAAGACGGCCCACGACGCGGCAACGCCCGCCGGCAACGGCACCATGGTGGGCGTGCTCGCGCGCCTCCACTATCTCACCGGCGAGGCGGGCTATCGCGACCGCGCCGAGGCGTTGGTGAAGGCGTTCTCCGGCGAGCTGGAGGGGAACTTCTCTCCCTTGTCGACGCTCGCCAACAACAGCGAGGTGCTGCGCCGCGCGGTGCAGGTGGTGGTTTGCGGAGAGCCAGCGGAGGAGGGGACGAGAGCCCTCATCGACGCTATCTACGCAACGAGCTTGCCCAACCGTGTGCTGAGCGTGCTCGCGCCGGGGGATGCGCTTGCGATCGGCCATCCCGCCGCCGGCAAGGGGCAGCACGAGGGGCGGGCCACGGCCTACGTCTGCGTGGGCCCGGTCTGCTCACTGCCGGTGACCGAACCGCACGCGCTCCAGGGCGCGCTCGACGAGGCCGCACGCGCACCGGGCGAAGGCTGAGACCTATGACAGCCACCAGCTGCACCATCGAAAGCCCCGTCGGCCCGCTCACGATCACCGCCGAGGACGGCGCAGTCACGGCGATCGACTTCGGTGGCGGCGGCGGACCCGGCCCGAACACCGGCGTGCTGACAGAGGCCGCCGGCCAACTCACCGAATATTTCGCCGGCGACCGCCGCGAATTCGCGCTGCCCCTCGCGCCCCAAGGGACGCCCTTCCGCCGCCGGGTGTGGGCGGCGATGCAGGCCATTCCCTATGGCGAAACCCGGAGCTACGGTGACCTCGCCCGCGAGCTTGACAGCGCGCCCCGCGCCATCGGCGGCGCCTGTGGTGCCAATCCGATCCCCCTCGTCATCCCGTGCCACCGGGTCGTTGGGGCGGGCGGCGCGCTCGGCGGCTTCTCCGGCGGCGCCGGCTGTGATACCAAGCGCCAACTTCTTGCGCTCGAACGCGCGCTTCCGCCGACGCTTTCGGTCTAAGCCGAGCGCAGCCGGGCGGGCGCCCCCGACAAGAAAGGACGACTCATGGTCAAGGCAGTTCGGATGCACGAAGCCGGCGGGCCCGAGGTGCTGCACTACGAGGATGTCACCCTGCCCGATCCCGGCCCCGGCGAGGCGCTCGTGCGCCACGAGGCAATCGGCCTCAACTATATCGACGTCTATCACCGCACCGGCCTCTACCCGGTGCCCTCGCTGCCCTGGCCCATCGGCATGGAGGGGGCGGGTGTGGTCGAGGCGGTAGGCGAGGGCGTCGCCGAGGTCTCCGCCGGCATGCGCGTCGCTTACGCCAGCCCGCCGCCCCCCGGCGGCTATTCCGAGGCCCGTGTGATGCCGGCGGGATCGCTGGTGGAGCTGCCCGCCGACATCAGCTTCGAGCAGGGCGCGGCGATGATGCTCCAGGGCATGACGGTCGAATATCTGATCCGCCGCACCTACCCGGTGAAGGCCGGCGAGACCGTGCTGGTGCACGCCGCCGCCGGCGGAGTCGGACTGATCCAGTGCCAGTGGCTCAAGCACCTGGGGGCCACGGTGATCGGCACCGTGGGCTCGGAGGAGAAGGCCGCGCTCGCCCGCGCCCACGGCTGCGACCACCCGGTCATGTACCGGACAGAGGATTTCGCCGAGCGCGTCATGGAAATCACCGACGGCCAGGGCGTGCCCGTGGTCTACGATTCCATCGGCGCTGACACGCTGGAAGGCTCGCTCAAGAGCCTCGCGCGGCTCGGGACGCTGGCGAGCTTCGGCAACGCCTCCGGCCCCATCACCGACTTCAACCTGGCGAGACTCGCGCCCAAGAGTGCCTACATCACGCGGCCCACCCTCTTCGGTTACAACGCGACCCGGCCCGAGCTTGAGGAATCCGCAGGCGCCCTCTTCGACGTCGTGCGCTCGGGCGCCGTCAGAATCGAGATTCACCAGACCTACCCGCTGGCCGAGGCCGCTCAGGCGCATCGCGATCTGGAGGCCCGGAAGACCACGGGCTCGACGATCCTGACCCCCTGACCGACCGTCGGGAGACATGCCGCAGCATCCGCGACAGGCAGAGTTTCAGTTCGAAGACCGCGTCGGCGCACGACGTGAACGGGAAGATAGCGGTTCGCCCTTGGGGGACCGGCCGCCTGAAGTCACCGACGGCCGGGCTCCCCAGCGCGGAGGATTCCGCGACCCCGCCTTCATGGCCAACCGGGAGACGCCGGTGCACCGGTGGGTTCCCTGGATCGCGGGCTTTTCCCGGCAGTTCGTTCAGGACGCGCTGGACCGTCACTTGTCGGGGCCGGAGCAGGGCGTGGTGCTCGATCCCTTCGCCGGCGTCGGCACGACGCTGATCGAAGCCGACCTCGCAGGCCACGAGGCTATCGGCTTCGAAATCAATCCCTACGCTGCTTTCGCCGCGCGGACGAAGTTAGGGGCCCATCGGCTGGAGCCCGCGCAGCTCAGGGCCTCCGTCGCGGAATTCGTTGCGTTCATGGAGGATAGCGAGCACGCAGGCTGCGCGCCCGAGGCGGTGCCTCCCGCCGCCTTCCGCACGCGGGCGCCGTTCTACAGCCCGGCGGTCGAGCGCAAGGTCCTCTTGGCCTTCGATTTCATGGCGCCGCTGGAGACGCCGATCGCCAGCCTATTCCGTCTCGCCTTTGCGGCGACAATGGTGGGTTACTCAAACTATTCCTACGAGCCGAGCCTCGGTCGCAAGGCGTCGGTCGGGCGGCCGGAGGTCGTGGATGACGACGTGGCAGGTGCCATTGCGGCCAAGCTCCGTCAGATGGCGGACGATGCCGCCTGGTATCGCGGCGCGCGCGAGAACCCCGAGCGAGGGGACGGGCGAGTCTTCGAGCGCTCGTTCTTCGACGGCTACAGTGCGATCCCGGCGGAAAGCGTGGACCTGCTCGTCACCTCACCGCCCTATCTCAACAACTACCACTACAACCGCAACACGCGCCCGCACCTCTACTGGCTGGGATTCTGCGCCGCACCACGCGAGATGAAGCGGCTGGAAGAGCTCAACTTCGGCACCTACTGGCAGAACGCCCGTGACGAAGCGCGGATCGACCTCGACCCCTCCATCGACGACAGCGCGATTCGAGAGGCCATCGACACGGTGCGGCAGCGGAACCCCGACAAGGGCGTCTACGGCGGCAACGGCTGGGCCAACTACGCGGCTCAGTATTTCAACGACTGTGCCCGCTTCCTCGACGGTGCGGCCTGGTGCTTGCGTCCGAAGGCGACCGCCCTGGTCGTCATCGGCAACTCCATCTTGCAGGGGGTGCCGATCCCGACCGATCGCTTCCTCGCCGCCATCGCTGAATCGCGCGGCTTCCGGGTGATAGAAATTCACGTTCCCCGCGAAACCCGGGTCGGTAGCAGCATCGTCGAGTCAAGTGTTCGTGCCGGCAAGGCGAATGGTGGGACACTCTACGAATCCATCGTGGAGTTACGGCGGGCGTGAGGGCGGCCTCTAAAACCCATCTGGGCACCTACTCAAACGCTTGATCTACGGACATTCTTTCCTGCAAGAGTGGCAGCAATAGTGACCGCAGTTCCCGCGCATGCGCTTTGCCAATGTCCGGCGCCTTAGCGTATATGCTGGCGTGTCCCTGATTACTTGCGTCTGCCGTATCGATCACCACTAGGGCCTGTTGGTCATCGACTCGAAGGCGGCGAACTGCGCCAGTTTGTAGTCTCGCCACTCCCTCTTCTTTCCAGGCTGGTCCCCGTCTCGGTCTTGAAAAGCGTTCCTTCATTGACCCTTTGACGAGTTCTCGACTCACGTACGTAATTCGATGAACAGAAAACCCTCTTGATAGCAAATCGTCTAGGGATATCGCTGTTTCGAGAAGTTTCCCATTCTTCACGTGATGGGGATTAAACATCTCGCGAAGTAGGAGTTCAGAATCCTCGACAACTCCGGGTGAAATATCCGGTGTGGCACTAGTATATTCATCTAGGTGGGGAGAAGAGCCTGTCAATGTTGAACTAAGCCGCGAACAGCGCCACTATTTCCTGCGGCAAACCTTTTGATGCCGGCACACATTCTCCGTGGAGCCTTCGTTCATCATTTCCGCGCGCAAAATAGCTAAACGCGCCCGTTCCATAGAATCCTAAATCAACATGAACCTCATTTCCCGTCCACAGGAAATTTATTTCGCCATCGTTTGCTAATTTGACCTCAGGTGTCGGAATCGAGCTTAAAGTTGAGCGATGAATGAACAGATGTGCGTCCTCAAAGGCTTGAGCGCTGGGCCAGGTGGATCCAGGCCATTTTTCGTTATCGGGCATATTCTGAAGAGATTTCAATTTCATTGTCAGTTTATGCACCGTTGAAAGCGTCGGCGGCGCAACCGTCATCTTCTCGAAAGGCGCAACCGCGGTAATTAAGACAAGTTTTTCTCCGATCAATTTAACCGAACAATCTTCTAAATCTGTTATTTGAGGCCATTCCACACGGCCAATTTCCTCTACGCCCATGTCGTACGATATTGCCCCAAGCATGGAGGTCTGATAATTCAATTCCGAATTAGACGCAGTCATGCTTGAAGTCCAATCCTATCCAGCATCTCGGGCACAAGCATGTTCCTCAATATATCTCCATTCTTGTCATGAAGGCGGTCTAGCGCGTATTCAATCCCAGCGTCCTTCCCTGACGGGGGTTCGAAGAGAGCCTCAATGGATTGTCGAGGTAAACTTAATTGGCAGATCGCATTGTGGTCAATAGTAACTGTCGAAACTTGATCAACAATCGTACTTCCAACATTGAGTTGGTTAAGGATCTTATCGACACTGTTGAGTGCCTCAAACCAACCAGAATGGCAATGCCACAATGGACCTGCGCCGAAACAAGACGGCGCTATGTAGTCGTTTCCTTTCCGAAGAAGGAGTCCAGCGTTAGGTTCATTCAACGAGCCGTCATACGTGTACCGATCAATGTACCTCAAGCTGAACGCCTGAACTGGGTTTGCAGGAAGTTTGACGGCCTGCAACAATAGTTTGGTATACCCGAGACTAGCAGTCAGGGTCGTTCCCCAGTCCTTGTACTGCAAAAAATTAACGGTTATCATGTTTTCAAACAAGCGAAGAACGCGAGCCGGTTTGGCATCTGCCTGCACTTTCGATAGCTCAAAGCCTACGAGGCGAGGCTCTCCAGACAATTGAGAAAGCTGCCCCTGCTCTATCTTAATTTCTTGCACTTGATGATGTTCGTTTAGCCGCGGAAGAACACTATCTAGCTCGGCCTTAGCGGTGTCCCTAGCATACCTTACTTCTTCGGGGGATACTCTGCCCCGGAAATGAATCGCAATGACCGCTTCTTGGATCGAATGAGTGCCCGAATATGGTAGGTACTCGCTCATCACTAGTTCCGCTCGGCACCTTTGGTAGCTTCAGGAGACATGGCACCATCCTTTCGTATCGCCGAAGTGTCCAAGCTGTCAATCGTTAACGTAAGAACTTCGGATGGCAGGCGCAAGCCTGTCTGGGCTTGTCGGGCCCCGGTTCGCAGGTGCTGGGTCATGGCGTAATGAACGATCCTTCTCGGCCGACAGTCTCGCGTTGCCGTTCCCTGTTCGTATTTCAACTGGTCTGGGCTTGTTGGCCCCGTCGGCAGGTGGGATAAGGGCGCCATGAGCGAACCTGCGACCCTCGACCGCCGTTACCGCACCCGCGGCGGCATCACGGTCCACCGCCGCGATTTGGAGGTGGACGGCGAGCCTGCGGCCGCGGCCTTGGTCGAGCGGCTGGACCGCCACCCCGGCGTCTTCATGTCGTCGTGTTTTGAGTTCCCCGGCCGCTACACGCGCTGGGACTTAGGCTTTGCCGCCCCGCCGCTCGCCATTATCTGCCGCGGGCGCGATTTCGAGGTCACGGCGCTGGAGCCGAGAGGCCAGGTCCTGATCGAGCCGATCCGCGCCGCGATCGAGCCGCTCGATGCCGTCGCCTCGCTGGAGGCGGAGGCCGATCGCCTTCAAGGACGCATCCGCCGGCCGACGGAGATCGTGCCCGAGGAGCAGCGCAGCCGGCAGCCCTCCATCTTCAGTTTGCTGCGCGCGGTCATCGAGCTCTTCAGCAACGACGAGGACCAGCACTTCGGTCTCTACGGCGCCTTCGGCTACGACCTCGCCCACCAGTTCGAGCCGGTGGAGTTGCGCCTCGAGCGACCCGCCGACCAGCGCGACCTGGTGCTCTTCGTGCCGGACGAGATCCTTGTCGTCGATCACATGTCGGACCGGGCAATGTGGCACCGCTACGATTTCGTCACCCAGGCCGGCGACACGCGCGACATGGCTCGCGCGCCTCGGGAGGACGCCTACGCGCCTGCGCTTCCCGGCAACAACCCGCCTGCCAACGACCATCAGCCGGGCGAATACCCGGCGGCTGTGGAGCGCGCCAGGGATGCGTTCCGCCGGGGCGACCTCTTCGAGGTGGTGCTGAGCCAACAGTTCAGCGAATCCTGCGCCGATGCGCCGTCCGCGGTGTTCGACCGCCTGCGCACCCTCAACCCCGCGCCCTACTGCGCGCTGATGAACCTGGGCGCCGGCGAGTTCCTGGTCGCCGCCTCGCCCGAGATGTATGTGCGGGTGGAGGGCCGCCGCGTCGAGACCTGCCCGATCTCTGGCACCATCGCGCGTGGCAAGGACGCGTTGGGGGACGCCGCCCAGATCGCGAAGCTCCTCAACTCGGCCAAGGACGAGGCCGAGCTCACCATGTGCACCGACGTCGATCGCAACGACAAGTCGCGTATCTGCGAGCCGGGCTCCGTGCGGGTGATCGGGCGCCGGCAGGTGGAGCTCTACTCGCGCCTGATCCACACGGTGGATCACGTGGAGGGCATCCTGCGCCCTGAGTTCGATGCGCTCGACGCCTTCCTCAGCCACACCTGGGCGGTGACGGTGACCGGCGCGCCCAAGCACTGGGCGATCCGCTTCATCGAGGCGAACGAGCGCTCGGCGCGGCGCTGGTACGGCGGCGCCATCGGCCGCATCGGCTTCGACGGGGCGATGAACACTGGACTCACGCTCCGCACCGTGCGCATGAAGGACGGAATCGCCGAGATCAGGGCCGGCGCCACGCTGCTCTACGACAGCGAGCCGCAAGCCGAGGACGACGAGTGCCGGCTCAAGGCGTCCGCGCTATTCGCGGCCGTGCGGGCTGAGGCCGCACCGGCGCCGGCGCACGCGCCCTCGGCCCGGCCGGGGACTGCGCGGCGCGTGCTTCTGGTCGATCACGAGGATTCGTTTGTCCATACGCTCGCCAACTATCTGCGCCAGACCGGCGCCCAGGTCGAGACGCTCCGGCCCGAGCCCGCGCGCCAAGCGTTGCGGGAGGGCGCGCCCGATCTCGTCGTGCTCTCGCCCGGCCCCGGCCGGCCCGAGGATTTCGGCACCGCCGAGACCATCGCCCTCGTGCTGGCGAAGGACGTGCCGCTGTTCGGCGTCTGCCTCGGGCTGCAGGCCGTGGCCGAGTATTTCGGCGGCCGGCTCGACCAGCTCGACGAACCGGTCCACGGCAAGCCCTCGGAGGTCACGGTGCAGGGCAGCGCGCTCTTCCAGGGGTTGCCGGGGCGCTTCCGCGTCGGCCGCTACCACTCGCTCTACGCCCGGCGCGTGTCGCTCCCCGACGACCTCCTCGCCGTCACTGCCGAAACCGACGACGGCATCGTCATGGCGCTGGAGCACCGCGCCAAGCCGATCGCCGCCGTGCAGTTCCACCCGGAATCGATCCTCTCCCTCGACGAGGGGATCGGCATGCGGCTGATCGACAACATGGTGGCCGCGCTTACCGGAAATAGGGGCCCGGCGGCAGGAGAGTGAGCCCGGCGGTCACAGCCCCCAGGCACCGTCGATGACCAGTGCCTGGCCGGTCACGAACGCCGACTCGTCCGAGCCGAGATAGGCGCAGAGCGCCGCGATCTCCGACGGCGCTGCCATCCGCCCCACCGGGTGGCGCGCGAGGAAGGCCTCGCGCGCAACCTCGGGGTCCGGGCGGGCGTTGAATCGCTCTTCGAGGGAAGGGGTATCGACCGCGCCGGGGCAGACTGCGTTGCAGCGGATCCCTTGCGCCGCATAGTCCAACGCGACCGACTTGGTGAGGCCGATGACGGCGGCCTTGCTGGCGCCGTAGGCGCAGCGGTCGGGCGCGGCCTTCACCGATGAGACCACCGACGCCATGTTGATGATCGAGCCGCCGCCCTGGGCCAGCATTGCTGGCAAAAAGGCGCGGATCATCCGGTACATCGCGGTCACGTTGAGGCTCAGCGTCTCCTCCCAGACCGCGGGCTCGCAATCGAGAATCGCGCCGTGGGGCACGCGGCCGGCGCAGTTGAAGAGCACATCGAGGTCGCCGATCTCATCGGCCGCGGCTGCGACGGCACCGGCATCGCGGACGTCCAGCGCCCGGCAGGTGACGCCCTCCAGTGTGGCGAGGCCAGCGAGTTTGGCCTCCTCAATATCGGTCGCCCAGAGAACCGCGCCTTCGTTGTGGAATGCGACGGCGGTCGCGTGGCCGATCCCTTGCCCCGCTGCCGTGATCAGCGCGGTCTTTCCCGCGAGCCGCCCGGCCATCGCTCAGCGCCCGGTGAAGGTGGGCTTACGCTTCTCGACAAAGGCCGCGACTCCTTCGGCGAAATCGTCGCTCGCCGCGCAATCCGCGAACATTTCGCCCTCCGCTTGGAGCTGCTGTTCGAGGGAGGCATGGCCCGAATTGCCGAGCAGCCGCTTGGTGTTGGCGTAGGCGCGGGCAGGGCCCGAGTCAAGCCGGTGGGCCAGCGCCTCGGTCTCTTCCTCGAGCCGGTGCGGCGAGACGACGCGGTTCACGATGCCGAGCCGTTCGGCCTCGCGCGCGCCGAAGCGGTCGCCGAGGAGCGCAAGCTCCATCGCTTTCTTGGCGCCCACCGTGCGCGGCAGAAACCAGGTCGACGAGCCGTCCGGGCTCGTGCCGATGCGGCAATAGGCCATGGTGAAGATGCTGTCCGCGGCGCAGACCGCGAGGTCGGCGGCGAGAACCAGGCTCAGTCCGAAGCCGCCGGTGGCGCCGCCGATGCTGGCGATGACCGGCTGCGGCATCCGCCGCATGATCCGGATGATGCGGTGGACCACATCGATGAACCCCTCGAAGTGCTGCCGGCGTTCATCCGGCGTGAGCTTGATCAGCTCGTAGAAAGAGCGCAGGTCGCCGCCCGCCATGAAGTGCCCGCCCGCGCCGCGCAGCACCAGCACGCGGGTCTCGGAATCGCGCTCCAGCGCGGCCAGGGCCGCCAGAAGCGCCTCGCAGAGCTCGGCATCAAGGGCATTCAGCACCTCCGGCCGGTTGAGGGTCACCCGGGCGATGCCATTCTCTCGCTCGATATGCACGGTGTCGCTCATGTCGTGTGCCTCCTGCTGCCGCAGGGCGCGTCCTAGCATCAAGGGGCGCTGTGGGCGAGACTGGCTTATCGCGACGCCCCGTTTTGCGGCGCCTACGACGGAGAAGATCGATGGCCGAGAACGCAATTCGCATCAAGACGGATCCCGATCCCTACGAGGCCTTCAGGCTGGCACAGGCCTACCGCGTCGGCGACCTGATCTTCGTCTCCGGCCAGGCCGCGATCGACCTCGACGGCACTATCGTGGGCGTCGGCAACTTTGACGCTCAGGCCGAGCAGACCTTCAAGAACCTGGCAGCGGTACTGGAGGCCGGGGGCTCCAGCCTCGCAAAGATCGTCAAGGTGAACATTTACCTGAAGGACATGGGCAACTTCGGCAAGATTGTGGCGCTGCGCGAGAAGTATTTCACCCCGCCCTACCCGGCCGACACGATCGTCGAGATCACGGGGTTGGCGCTGCCGGAGCTCGAGATCGAGATTGAGGCGGTCGCGATGGTGGAAGGCGAGATCGTGGGTTAGCCGTCAGGCGATGGCGCCGGCGGCGCTTCCTCGCCCCGCTATTTCCCTGAGGAGAGAATACACCGGGTAAGTAACATCTGCGGCGTGCTGCAGCCCTCGTTCGCAATCAATATGCGAGAACGACCTCGTGGACGAAGGGGCGGGATAGGGCTACGTTTCGAACGTACGTTCCGAAACGGACCACAGAATACCGCGACACCCAATCAACTGAGTTGTTTCCGTGGTGCCGAGGCATAATGCGCGCGCGCATGTGGACGGCTGGTCTGTGGCGATTGCCGTGGTGTCGTGACTTCGAGCGATAGCATGACGTTACCGAAGACCGAGAACGACGTTGCCATCGTGGGGTATAGCCACCGTATGCCCGGTGGAATTCACTCGGATTCGGATTTCTGACGCCTCCTTAGCGAGCGGGAGGTTGTCCAGGAGCCAATAAGCGACCGTTATGGCAAAGGCCACCTGCCCACCGGGGAATTTTCGGGTCCGGGGCGTCTTGCAAGCCCTTACGAGGGGCTGATTCGCGACGACGACGAATTGCTATTCGACCGGACGTTCTTCGGCATGTCCCACAACCAATTGAAGCAGACCGAACCGCAAGTAAGGATGCTGCTGAATTGCGCGTGGGAGGCCATCGAACACGTTGGCTGGGACCTTCTTTCATTGCGCAACAGCCCCACCGGCGTCTTTATCGGCGCGCAGGTTCCCGCCGTATCCAACTGGCGGCCGTAGCATGGTGTCACGGAGTATTCCGTGTCCGGCATCAGCCTTGTCGTGCTGGCCAATCGGGTCTCGTACCACTTCAACCTCATGGGATCGTCCGCGACCTACTGCACGGGCTGCTCCGCCTGCCTGAGTGCCCTGCACGCGGCGATGAATGCGCTCGCGTGCGGCGATTGCGAACAGGCGCTCGTCGGCGCCGTCACCTATCTGGGCAGCGGCAGGATGAGCAGCAGCTTCAACCTCATGGGCGTCATCAGCCCGGAGGGTATCTGCCATTCCTTCGATGCGGAGGCCAACGGCTACATGCGTTCCGAAGGATCGTTCGTCTTCGCCATCAAGCCCCTGGCGGCCGCCGAACGGGACGGAGACCCTATCTACGCCGTGATCGAGGCAACCGCGGTCAACGCGGCCCTGGGCGCTCTCTTCAAGGCTGGCGTGCCTCTGGACTTCGCGGCCCAGTATCCGCGGCCGACGCCCATCGTCCACTTGTTGCCGGGGCACCCTCGCGACGAGCAGAAGAGCGTCGACAACACGTTGGACGACGAGTTCCTGCAGAAGCGGAGCGAGTACTCGCACGGACCGCTGGTAGGCCACCGGGTCCCCTGCGATCACCTGCTTCTGGAAGCGCGCCTGTCAGAAAGGGCCTTTCCGTGGCTGGCGGAGCACCGCGTCCACCACGCACCGATCATGCCGGCCGCCGGCTATATCGAACTCGTTCTGCAGGCTCTCGAAGGTGCTCCCGTTCATATCGAGATGCTCGAATTCCCCCAGCCCTGCCCCATCCCCAGGACGCCGGTGCGGCTGCAGACGGCCCTGCAGCCGGTCTCAAATTCCCCGGATGAGTTCACACTCACCATCTCGACCCAGCCTTACGACGTCGACGCGAAGAGCGAGCTGCACTGCCGCGGCCACGTGCGGCTCGTCGGCGCCGACCATGCGCCGAGCGTGCCGGAACATCTGACGGCTATCGACTCCTCGCGCTATGAGCCCCTGGCCTATGCGGCGGACAACGAGCTCTACGAACGCTTCGAGACGGTCCTCGGCGAAACCTTCCAATACGGCCCCTGCTTCCGCAACATGCGGCGGCTGCGGCGCGATGTCGCGACCGATTATCTGTTGTTCGATGTCGAAGTGGACGAAGGGCTGTGGAAGAGCGGCCAGGAGGAGGGCTACGTCTCCTTCCCGGCCTTGCTCGACGGTGGGTTGCAGTCGTTTCTCTACGACCTGATGCTCGGCGCCGATCTTTTCGCCATTCCCCGGCGGGCCGAGGGCGTGACATTCCTGCGCGCGCCCACGGTGCCGCGCCTGACCTGCCACGTCACCTATCCCGGCAATATCCGGTACGAAGTCGACGACAAGGGCCAGTACTCGGTACCGACCGGCGAATGGGTATCTGGCAGCATCAGCTGCTACGACGGCGCGACCGGAGACCTCGTCCTTCACATTGAGAAGTACTTCTCCTTCATCTCTAATCCGCGGCGGGTCGACCTGCCATACAGCAAGCATCGCATCGCCTGGCAGCCCAAGTTCGTCTCCGATGGCCCCGCGATCGCGGGCCGGTTGCCCGAGGGCGAAATCGAGCCATCCGCCTTGCTTGTCCGACGACGCTTAGCTTTCATCCAGAGTTGGTATCCGAGACTGTGTGCGCTGTGCCAAACTGCGACTCGAGGCGGCCTTGCCAAGGCGGGGCGAGGCAGCAATCCTCCGCGTAGAAGCACGGAAGGAGGTCGCCATGTCGAGGAGCCTTGTCGAGACCCTGCTGGGTGCAGTGGTGCTGGCGGTGGCCATCGGCTTCGTCGTCTTCGCCTATACCCGTAGCGGCGTCGCCACGGTGAGCGGCTACGAGGTGAGCGCCGCGTTCAACCGCGTTGACGGCATCGCCAACGGGTCCGACGTGCGCATCGGCGGTATCAAGGTCGGCACCGTGATCGAGCGCACACTCGAGCCCGAGACCTACCGCGCCGTGCTCCGCATGAGCATCGACGAGACGGTCGAGCTTCCGCTGGATTCCACGGCGGCAGTGGTCAGCGACGGCCTGCTTGGCGGCAAGTTCATCGACCTCCAGCCGGGCGCCGAGGAGACTCTGATCGCCGACGGCGGTCGCATCGCGTACACCCAATCCTCGCTCCTGCTTGAGGAGCTGATCGGCAAGTTCGCGTTCGGCACGGAGTAGGTGAGGCTCGGTCTTCTTTTCCTGGCAGCGGGCGCGACGCTCGCTGCGTCCGTGGCCGATGGCGTCGGCTCCGGTGTCGGCGCGGCTGAGCGCCGGGTCGCCGTGCTCCAGGCGCTGGACAAGGTGGTGGCACGGACCTCCAGGCTGGAAGTGCTCCTCGACCGGCCCGTCCGTTTTGGAACGCTCCGCATCGTTGTGCGTGCCTGTCACGCGGCGCCGCCCGAAGAGCCGCCGGAGAACGTGGCCTTCCTAGAGATCGACGAGGTACACCACGATGAGCGCGCGGTGCGCCTCTATACGGGGTGGATGTTCTCGTCCACGCCGGGTCTCGCGGCGCTCGAGCACCCGGTCTACGACATCTGGGTGCTCGCCTGCACCGCGGCTGCGCCGGCACCGGAAAACGCCGCGTCGGAGAAGCCGGACGGATAGAAGGTCGCGGGGCGCGGGAGCGCATCGGCGAGCTGCGAAAGGTAGCGGGCCCGCAGCATCTCGATCGCGCCGAAGCGGCTGAGATGCGGGGTGACGAACTGGGTATCGAGCAGGGTGAAGCCGCCCGCCCTCAGGCGTGCGACCAGATGCACGAGTGCGACCTTGCTGGCATCCCGCTCGGCGCTGAACATGCTCTCGCCGAAGAACGCGGCACCCAGCGCCACGCCATAAAGGCCGCCGACCAACGTATCGTCTTGCCAGGCCTCCACGCTGTGGGCGTGCCCCTGCCGGTGCAGCGCGCAGTAGGCCTCGAAGATGGGCCCGTTGATCCAGGATTCGGGCCGGCGCCCGGTGCGGCGCGCGCAGCCGCGCACGACGCGGGGGAAATCGCGGTCCACGGTGATCCGGAAGCGCCCGGCGCGTACCGTGCGCGCGAGCCGGCGGGGCACGTGAAAGCCGTCGAGCGGGATGACGCCGCGCGTCTCGGGATCGACCCAGAAGACATCACGCTCCGCCTTGCCCTCCGCCATGGGGAAGAGCCCGCAGCCGTAGGCCCGCAGGATCAGAGCCGGCGTGAGCTCGACCGTGGTCATGTCGTTTGGGCTACGGCGCGGGACCGGTGCCGGTCTCCGCCACGAAGCGCTCGAACCAGTGGATGTCGTATGCGCTCTCGGCGAACGCCGTGCTGGCCAGCAGGCGCAGGTGCAGCGGGATCGTGGTCGAGACGCCCTGGATGACGTATTCCTCCAGCGCCCGCCTGAGACGCATGAGGCACGCCGTGCGGTTGCCCGCCTGAGCGATCACCTTGCTGATGAGGCTGTCGTAGTAGGGCGGGATCCGGTAGCCGTCATAGAGCGCGGAATCGATGCGCACGCCCGGCCCGCCCGGCGTGTGGTAGCCGCTGACGGTGCCGGGCGAGGGACGAAACGTATCGGGGTCCTCGGCCGTGATCCGGCACTCGATGGCGTGGCCCTCGAAGCGCACATCCTCTTGGCTGAAGGCGAGGGGCTCGCCGGCTGCGACCCGAATCTGCTCGTGCACGAGATCGATCCCGGTGATCATCTCGGTGACGGGATGCTCCACCTGGATACGCGTGTTCATTTCCATGAAATAGAAGGCACCGTCCTCGTAGAGGAACTCCAGCGTGCCCACCCCGCGATAGCCGAGCTCGCGGACCGCGGCGCTGACGCGCGCGCCGATCTCCGCCCGCTGGTGTGGGTCCAGTGCCGGCGATGGCGCTTCCTCCAGCACCTTCTGATGGCGGCGCTGCAAGGAGCAGTCGCGCTCGCCCAAGTGCACCGCGTTGCCGAACTGGTCGGCGAGCACCTGCACCTCGATATGGCGTGGGGCCGCGACCAGTTTTTCCAGATAGAGCGCGTCGTTGCCGAAGGCGGCATCGGCCTCGGCGCGCGCCGTGGCGACCGCCGCGGCCAGCTCTTCGCGGCTGTCGACCCGCTTCATGCCGCGCCCGCCGCCGCCCGCGACCGCCTTGATGAGGACCGGATAACCGATGTCGTCAGCGGCCCGGGCAAAGGAATCGGCGTTTTCCAGTGCCGCGGCGGAGCCCGGAATCACCGGCAGGCCGAGCTCGGCGGCGGTCTGCTTGGCGCGGATCTTGTCGCCCATCAGCGTGATGTGCGACGGACTCGGGCCGATGAAGATGAAACCGTGCTCCTCCACGATGGTGGCGAAATCGGCACTCTCGGAGAGGAAGCCGTAACCGGGGTGGATCGCGTTGGCGTTGGTGATCTCGCCGGCGGCGATGATCGCCGGGATGTTGAGGTAGCTCTCCCTTGGCGCGGGCGGCCCAATGCAGACCGATTCGTCGGCGAGCCGGGCGTGCATCGCCTCGGCGTCCGCCGTGGAATGGACGGCGACGGTCTTGATGCCGAATTCCCGGCAGGCGCGGATGATCCGGACCGCGATTTCCCCCCGGTTGGCGATTAGGACCTTGTCGAACATCGTCCTCACTCGAGGATCAGCAGGACCTCGCCATACTCGACCCGGGCGCCGTTCTCGGCAAGAATTCGGGTGACGCGGCCGCCACGCGGGGCGCGGACCGGGTTCATCGTCTTCATCGCCTCGACGATGAAGAGCGTATCGCCCTCGCGGATCTCGTCGCCGACCAGGACGAAGGGACGCCCGTCGGGCTCCGGCGCCACGTAGACGACGCCGACAAGCGGGGAAATCACCGCGCCCGGGTGGGAGGCATCGTCCTGGGCCGGCCCAGGCGGCGGGACCTCCTCCGGTGCGGGCGCCGCCTGCAAGGGGTGTGCGGCGGGCGCAGGTGGCGGCGCCACGAGCGGCCCGGCGGTTCGCGCGATGCGGATGCGGCTTGCGCCTTCGCCGATCTCGATCTCGGTGAGGCCGGCCTCGTCGAGCACCGCAGCAAGCGCGCGGATCAACTCGATGTCAGGTCCGAACACGGGCTCCGGCTCCTCCGGCCGGGCTTCCAGCACAGGCTTCACCGCCATCGCGTCAGTCCTCCGTCAAGAGCGCGCGCATCCCGTCGAGCGCGAGCAGGTAGCCGTGCGCGCCGAACCCGCAGATGGAACCTCGCACTGCCTGCGCGACGTAGGAGCGCCGGCGGAAGGGCTCGCGCCGGTGGATGTTCGAGAGATGCAATTCGATGGCTGGCAGGTCCACGGCGCGCAGCGCGTCCATGATGGCGACCGACGTGTGGGTGTAGCCGCCAGGATTGAGGATGATGCCGGCATGTGCCTTCAGCGCTTGCTGAATCCAGTCGATCAGCTCGCCCTCGTGGTTGCTCTGCCTGAAATCGACCGCAAGCCCGTGGCTCTCCGCGTGGCTCTCGCACAGCGCGCAAATATCGTCCAAGGTCTGGCGACCGTAGATCTCAGGTTCTCGCAACCCCAGCATATTGAGGTTGGGGCCGTTCAAAATCAAGATATTGTAAGTCATGGCCGCACCGAGTCGTGATGCTCGCCCGCACGCCGGGTCTAACACGGCTGGGACTCGCGCTTCAATCCGCGCGTTCAACGCCGCCGTCCCCGGTTGAAATCGCCAGCGGCCTCACCAATACTCCAGGTAAGGCCGCTGCAGAGCGGCAGAATGCGGAACACGCACGGAATGCCACCCATGCAGGTGCAGATTAACGGCGAGCTCCGCGAGTTCGAGGAGCCTCAGTCGGTCCACAGCATCGTGACGGGGCTGGGCCTCGATCTGCGCAAGATCGCGGTCGAGCACAATCTCGAGATCGTGCCCCGGAGCGCCTACGACCGCACCGCCGTCGCCGCCGGCGACCGGCTCGAGATCGTGCACTTCATCGGCGGCGGTGCCGACCCTGCACCGGCCGCCGCGGACGACGACACCTGGGAGGTCGCCGGCCGGCGCTTCCGCTCGCGGCTGATCGTCGGGACCGGCAAGTATCGTGACTTCGAGCAGACCGCCGCGGCGCTGGAGGCCTCCGGTGCCGAGATCGTCACGGTCGCCGTCCGCCGGGTGAATGTCGCCGACCCGGGCACGCCGATGCTGATCGATTACGTCGATCCCAAGCGCTACACCTATCTGCCCAACACCGCCGGCTGCTTCACCGGCGAGGACGCCGTGCGCACGCTGAGGCTCGCCCGCGAGGCCGGCGGCTGGTCGCTGGTCAAGCTCGAGGTGCTCGGCGATCAGGAGACGCTCTATCCCAACATGCCTGAAACCCTCCGCGCTGCCGAAATCCTGATCAAGGACGGCTTCGAGGTGATGGTCTACTGCAGCGACGACCCGATCATGGCCAAGCGGCTGGAGGATATGGGCTGCGCCGCCATCATGCCGCTGGCGGCGCCTATCGGCTCCGGGCTCGGCGTGCAGAACCCGGTCGGCATCCGCATCATCGTCGAACGCATTGGCGTGCCCGTGCTGGTCGATGCCGGTGTCGGCACGGCCTCCGACGCCGCCGTGGCGATGGAGCTGGGGTGCGACGGGGTGCTGATGAACACCGCCATCGCCGGTGCCCGGGACCCGGTGCTAATGGCGCACGCCATGCGCCATGCGGTAGAGGCGGGCCGGCTCGCCTATCTCGCCGGCCGCATGGCCAAGAAGCGCTATGCCGACCCGTCGTCGCCGCTCGGCGGACTCATCTGAGGGACGCTACCGGCGTTTACCGCCGCCCCTTCATGGCCTGTTCGGCGGCGTTGCGAATATCCTCCGCCCTCAGCCAGCGCGCGCTGCCGTGGGGTAGGCCTTCCGCAGCGATGGTCGCATGGTATCGCGCCTTATCGGCGTCGCCCCGCAGATAGGCGGCCTCGGCAAACGCGAGGGAGGAGGCAGCGCGCTCGCCTGCATGGCCGCGGGCGATGCCCAGCTGATACCAGTGCTGGGGCTCCTTCGGCTCCAGCCGGCTCGCCGCCTCCAGGTTCTCTACGGCATGTGCGATCAGCGCGGCATCGCCGGTCTCGATCAGCGCGCGGGCAAGGCCGAGGCGCAGCAGCGCGGCGTCTTCCTTTAGCGCCACCGCGCGGCTGTAGGGCGCGATCGCCTCCCTGACACGGCCGTTCTCGAAGAGAATCTGCCCCTTGAGCTCGTGGAACCAGGGATCGTCGGGGTGGTCCGCGAGCAGGGCATCGAGCGCTGCGAGCGCGCGTTCCAGGTCTGGGATGCGGTAGTAGGCGATCGCGCGGGCGTAGCGCGCTTCGGTCGATTCGTCTTCGGCCGGATAGGCACGGAACGTCTCCTCCGGCGGATCGAGGAATCCCTTGAGCTTCGCCACCATCCGGCGGTGGGCGACCCGTACCCCGTCCGGCGTTGCGTCCCCGACCCGGTTCTCCCCCGCCACGCGGTCGCGGACGAAGCGGATTCGCTCGCGCGTGAGCGGGTGGGTGCGCGCATAGCTGTTCACCTCACCGATAGAGAACCGCTCGCGCTCCTCAAGCCTCTGGAACATGCGCAGGAGGCCCGCGGCGGACTGCCCGGTGCTATCGAGGAGGCGGATGGCGGCCTGGTCTGCACTTTCCTCCTGCGCCCGGCTGTAGCGAAGGAACGACTGCTGCGCCATCGCCTGGCCGCCGCTCACGATCACGCTTCCCACCTCGCCCTCGCCGGCGATGATGGCGCCGGCTGCGAGGACCGTCGCAAGGATCATCTCGGCCGACGCGTTCTCCAATGCGTCCCGTGTACGCACCAGGTGGCCGCCGGCGATGTGGCCGGTCTCGTGCGCGAGCACACCGATGATCTCGCCGGGGTCCTCGGCGGCGGCCAGCATGCCGCTGCTCAGGAAGAGATTGGGGCCGCCGGCGACGAAGGCGTTGATGTTGGGATCGTTGACGATATGCAGCTTGACCGCGCCGTCACCGAGGCCCGCAGCCTCCAGCAGTGGCGCGGCATAGTCGCGGATGGTATCTTCGATCTCGGCGTCGCGAATGAGCGACATACCCTGCGGCCTCGCCGGCGCCGCTGCCGCCAGGATCAAGGCGAGCGTTACGCAGGCGAACGCAGCGGCGCGTGCAAGGCGGATGGCCAACGCTCACAATCCGAGGGGTTCGCGTCTGGATATGCCGCTTGCGCGCCTCCGTCAATGGTCGACCCTTCACGTCATCGCGGTGCTTGTGCCGCTCGCGGCGCTCTAAGGTACGGCGATGGCGGCATCCCGGCGCGCGGCGGTCGCGCCCTTCTTCGCGATGGAAATTCTCAAGGCCGCGACAGCGCGCGCGGCGGAAGGCGCGCGTGTCTTCCACATGGAGACCGGGGAGCCGGGCTCGGGCGCGCCCAAGCCCGTTCTCGACGCGGCGCAGGCGGTCTTGGCCGCCGAAAAGATCGGCTACACCGAGGCCCATGGCGTGCTGCCGCTGCGCGAGCGCATCGCCGTCTACTATGAAGAACGCTACGGCTTCGCCCCGCCGGTTGAGCGTATCGTGGTCACGACCGGCGCCTCAGCCGGGCTCATTCTCGCTTTCCTCGCCGCCTTCGACGTCGGCGACCGGGTGGCGCTCGCCAATCCCGGCTATCCCGCCTACCGCAACACGCTAAAGGCGCTCGGGCTTGAGCCGGTGCTGCTCCCGACCACGGCGGAGACCCGCTTTCAGCCCACCGTGGCGATGCTGGAAGCGCTGGAGCAGCCGATCCAGGGCCTGATCGTCGCGAGCCCATCGAACCCGACCGGGACCATGCTGCCCAGGCGCACGCTAGAAGCGGTTGCGGCGTTCTGCGACGGCCGGGGAATCCGGGTGGTCTCGGACGAAATCTACCACGGCATCACCTATGGCGAGCCGGCGGCCAGCGTCGCCGCCTTCTCCGAAAGCGCGGTCGTGATCAACGGCTTCTCGAAATATTTCGCGATGACCGGCTGGCGGCTCGGCTGGATGGTCGTGCCCGACGACCTCGCGCGGGCGGTGGAGCGGCTGACGCAAAACCTCTTCATCTCGCCGCCGGCCCTTTCGCAGCGGGCCGCGCTCGTCGCGTTCGACTGCCAGGACGAGCTGGAGGCCAACGTGGCGCGTTACGCCCGCAACCGCGGCATCGTCCAGCGGGCGCTTCCGGCCGCCGGTTTCGGCGCGCTCGCACCCTGCGACGGGGCCTTCTACGCCTATGCCGACGTCTCGGGCCTGACCTGCGACAGCGAGGCCTTCTGCCAGCGCATGTTGGCCGAGTGCGGGGTCGCGGCGACCACCGGCATCGACTTCGACACTGAACGCGGCCGGGCCTTCGTCCGCTTCTCCTATGCCGGTGCGACGGAGGAGGTGGAGGGCGCCTGCGCCGCCCTCGAGCGCTGGCTCACGCCAACCGGCTGAGCCGAGCCGCCCGAGCCGCTCGGCGGCGGCCGGGCGGAATTTCCGCGCCAGCTATCGCGACGATGAAGCGATCCGCTGCCACCAGCCGCGGCGCCGGGGCCGGTCGTCCGGCAAGAGCGCCGGCGCTGTCTCGTCGGCAAGCGCTTCTTCGTCCCCGTCGATTGGGGCGGCGTCGGCCTGATCTTCGCCGTCGTCGACCGGGGAGGCCTCGTGTTGATCAGCTATTACCGGTCCGGCCTGGCTCGGTGCCTCTGCAGCGTCGACGCTCGCCTGCGCGGCCTCGACGGCCGGTAGCTCAGTCGTAACCGGCGGCTCGGGCGAAGGCTTCGGGGCGGGCGGCGACTCCGCTTCGTCTGCGGCGACGCCGGTCGCACCATCCGTCGGGTCGGTCGCGCCATCGGTGGCGAGGCCTGGAGGCGTCGCCACCGGCTCGCTGTCGGGTGCCGTCGCGGGCGCAGCGTCTCCCTCTGCCGCGAGGGCCGGCGCTTCAGCCTCTTCGGCTGCGGCCTCGCTTGGGGTTTCGCTTGGCGCGTCCTGCTGCTCCTGCTGCTTCGCCGTGCGGCTGCGCCCGCCTCGCCGGCCGCGACGCCTGCGCTTGGCACGGGGGGCATCCTCGGCCTTGCCTTCCGCTGCGACGGCCGTGTCCTCCGTCTTGTCGTCTGCCTCGCCTTCGGCTTGAGCCGACTCAGCGGGTTCTGCAGTGGCTGCGGTGGCTACGGCCTCGGCGGCGGTTCCCTCCGTGGCCTCGCCACGTGGCTTGCGCCGCCGGCGCCGGCGCCGCTTGGCGGGCTCCGCAGTTTCCGCCTTGGCCTCGCCGTCGGGCTGGTCCGCCTCGCTCGTCTCCTCCTCGGCAGGCTGTTCAATGGGTGCTGTCCGGGCCGTGATCCGCTCGATTGCATAGCTCGGCGGCACGAGACTGTCGTCCTGCTCGAAGCTGACGGCAAAATCGTAGCGCTGCTCGATCTCCTCCAGCATCTGGCGCTTGCGGTTGAGGATGTAGAGGCCGACGGCAGCCGGCACACGCAGCTGGATCTCGGCGCTCCGCCCTTGCAGCCCTTCTTCCTCGATGGCTCGGAGCGCATGGACCGCAGACGATTCCACCGAGCGCCGGACCCCTGTGCCGCCGCAACTCACGCAGCGTTCCATGCTCGCTTCCACCAGGCTCGGGCGCAGCCGCTGGCGCGAGAGTTCCATCAACCCGAAGGGGCTGATCCGGCCCATGCGGATGCGCGCGCGGTCAATCCGCATCGCCTCCTTGAGCTTGCGTTCCACCGCCCGCTGGTTGCGGTTCTCGTCCATGTCGATGAAGTCGATGACGATCAGCCCGGCGAGGTCGCGCAGCCGGAGCTGGCGCGCGATCTCCTCCGCCGCTTCCAGATTGGTCCTGAGCGCGGTCTCCTCGATCGTGCGCTCCTTGGTGGCCCGCCCCGAATTCACGTCGATGGCCACCAGCGCCTCGGTCGGGTCGATGACCAGGTATCCGCCTGATTTGAGCTGGAGCTCCGGTCCGTACATGGCATCGAGCTGGCTCTCGATCTGATAGCGGACGAAGAGCGGAATCCGGTCCCGATAGGGTTTTACCCGCGCGGCGTGGCTCGGGATCATGGTCTTCATGAACGTCTTGGCGGTCTTGTAGCCCTCGTCTCCCTCGATCAGGATCTGCTCGATATCGCGCGTGTAGAGGTCGCGGATCGAACGGCGGATCAGGTTTGCCTCCTCGTTGATCACGCAGGGTGCCGTCGATTCCATCGTGAGATCGCGGATGTTCTGCCAGCGGCGCAGCAGGTATTCCAGATCGCGCTTGATCTCGGTCTTCGAGCGCGAAAGGCCGGCGGTCCGCACGATGACCGCCATGCGCGCCGGGATATCGAGGTCGTTCATGATCTTCTTGAGGCGCCGGCGGTCGTCGGCGTTGACGATCTTGCGCGAGATGCCTCCGCCCCGGATCGCATTGGGCATGAGCACGATGTAGCGCCCGGCGAGCGAGAGGTAGGTGGTGAGCGCGGCGCCCTTGTTGCCGCGTTCCTCCTTGACCACCTGCACCAACAGGATCTGGCGCTTCTTGATCACCTCCTGGATGTGATAACGGCGGCTCAGCAGGGAGCGGCTGGCCTGGAGCCGGCGGCGCTCCAGGTCGTCCATGTCATCGCCGCCCATGACCTCGACATCGCTGCCGTCGCCATTGCCGGTGCGGTTGCCCCCGGTGGCTCCGTCGCCGGTGCTGCCGTCGTTGCCGGCGGCCGCCGCCACGTCCCCCGGCGCACTGTTTTCCTCGGCCGCCGCGTCCGCAGTCTCGATGGCGTCCGTCGGCTCTGGCTGAGATTCGTCTTCGGCCGCAGCCTCGCTTTCAGTCTCGTCGTCCTCCGCGGCCGCCGGCTGAGCGGCGGCGGTCTCGTCGGTGTCGTCGACCGCTTCCGCCGTCTCGGCGTAAAGCGCCTCCCGGTCTTCAACCGGGATTTGGTAGTAGTCGGGGTGGATTTCGTTGAAGGGCAGGAAGCCGTGGCGATTGCCGCCATAGTCGACGAATGCCGCCTGGAGCGAGGGCTCCACGCGCATGACCTTGGCTAGGTAGACATTTCCCTTGAGCTGCTTCCGTGCAGCCGATTCGAAGTCGAACTCTTCTAGTCGCGTTCCGTCCGCCACGACCACGCGGGTTTCTTCCGCGTGGCTGGCATCGATGAGCATACGTTTGGCCATTCTTGTATTTTCTCCGTCCGGGAGCGCGCGGGGGTCTCTGCCCCCGCTGAGCGCATCCGCGGGAACGCGATGCGGCGCCGCGCCGAACAGGGTCCGCCGGCCAGCGCGTGCCGGTCTCGTCTTGCGACGGACCGCTTCACGGCGGGGCCGGTCGGTTCGATGGTAGGCGGCTGCCGCATCGGACTCGTTCCATGGTTTCGAGGTGCGGAATCACTGGACGCATCCGCTGCCACCCGGCGTTTGTGCCGGGGACCGCCGTCCTCGCATTCGCTATGCGAGCGATTCGGCGCGGCCCGTCCATTAGCAGTTTCGCACCGCTAACATAGAGCGTTCGGCCGCCCAATACAATGCCGCGCCCAATGCCGAGCGTCCATTCCGCCATGCCTTTGCTGTTATGCATCTGGTCCCTATCGACGCCCGCAGCCGCGAAATTCAGTGCAGGTGCCGGCGTTGACGCTCACCGGGGCGCTCACTACATTCAGGCCGCCCATCACAGAACGGGATCGCACGGTGCTGCGCGAACTGACGGATCGCTCGCGGGAGGTGCTCCGCCGCCTGGTCGAGGAATTCATGGAGACCGGGCAGCCGGTGGGCTCGCGCACGCTCTCGCGCCGGCTCTCCACCCCGGTGTCGCCAGCCACGGTGCGGAACGTCATGGCCGACCTGGAAGAAGCCGGCCTGCTCTATGCGCCGCACGTCTCCGCGGGTCGGCTGCCGACCCAGATGGGCTTGCGGATCTATGTGGATGGGCTGCTCGAGTTGGGCCGTCTTACCGAGGACGAGCGCGCCAGCATCGAGGGGAAGTGCCGGGCGGCGGGCCGCACGGTCGAGGAGATGCTGACCGAGACCACCGAGGCGCTCTCGGGCCTCTCGGGCTGCGCCGGGCTGGTGCTCGCGCCCAAGGCCGACGTGCCCTGCCGCCAGGTGGAGTTCGTGAGCCTCAGCAGCGGCCGCGCGCTCGCGGTCATGGTGACGGAGACCGGGCTCGTCGAAAACCGTGTCATCGACGTGCCGCCCGGCATGAACCAGTCGCACTTGAGCCGTGCAACGAATTACCTGAACGCGCGGCTTGCCGGCCGCACGCTCGCCGAGCTCAGCGAGGAGATCCGCACGGAGATCGAGGAGCACCGGGCCCAGCTCGACAGCCTGACAGCCCGCGTCGTCGAAGCCGGGATCGCCGAATGGGCGAACGGGCAGCGCGAGCACGGCAGCCTCATCGTGCGCGGCCGGGCCAACCTGATCGACGATGTCACTGCGATGGCAGACCTCGAACGGATCAGGGAGCTGTTCGATGCCCTCGACGAGCGGAGCGACTTCATCCGGCTTTTGGAGAGCACCGAAGGTGCGGAAGGGGTCCAGATCTTCATCGGTGCGGAAAGCAGCCTCTTTGCCTCCGCCGGCTGCTCGATGATCGTCGCGCCTTACCGCGATTCCGACGCACGCTTTATCGGGGCAATCGGCGTGATCGGCCCGACCCGGATCAACTACGGCCGCATTATCCCGATGGTCGATCACACCGCTGCGATCATCGGCCGGGTGCTGGGTTGAGCGAGGCCATGTCGCGCTCGGGGCGCCAGGGCTGGGGAGCGCCAGAAGGGACGAAGGAGACAATGCAGGACGAGACGGAACGGGCCGAGCCGGAGACGGAAGCCAACGTGCCCGCGGAGCAGGGCGACGCGGGCGCGGCCAGCCAATCGACCGGGACAGACGACGCTGACAAGGACAGCGCCTGCGCGCCAGAGACGGACGACGCAGAGGGGCAAGACGCTGACGCGGCCGCCGACGCCGATGAGGACGAGGCGGAAGGCGGAGAGGCGGCGCTCAAAGATCAGCTCCTGCGCGCCCTTGCCGATGCCGAAAACGCGCGGCGCAGGGCCAGAAAGGACGTCGAGGAGGCGCGGACCTACGCGATCTCGCGCTTTGCCCAGGACCTGCTGGGCGTCGCCGACAATCTGGGCCGCGCGCTGGAGAGCATTCCCGCAGAGCGGCGCGAAAGCGATGACGCGGTGAAGGTGATCGCAGACGGCATCGAGATGACGGCGAGGGAGTTCGAGGCGGTCCTGGGGCGCTTCGGTATCACCAAGATCGACCCGCTGGGCGAGAAGTTCGACTATAACCTGCACCAGGCGCTGTTCGAGACGGCGGAGACGGACCAGCCGGACGGCACCATCGTTCAGGTGCTGCAGACTGGCTACAGGATCGGCGAGCGGCTTCTGCGCGAGGCGATGGTGGGCGTGGCCAAGGGCGGCACCGCGCCGGCAGACGGCGGCGATGCCGAGGCCGAGTCTGAAACCGGGTCGGCGGGCGCCGATACGCCTGCGGATAACGCCTCGTGAGCCCGCGCGAATGCTGCACTTGGCACTTGCAGCGCGCGAATCTGCACCCATATTGAGCATTGGTCCGGCCATTGCCCGTCGCGAGGAATCCGACGGGGGCACGAGACATGGGGCCCGAAGCGATGCATGACGTGGTCGTTCGGGCCTGCTGACGATAGGGACGAGACATGAGCAAGGTGATCGGTATCGACCTGGGCACGACTAATTCCTGCGTGGCCCTCATGGAGGGCAAGGACCCGCGGGTGGTCGAGAATGCGGAGGGCGCACGCACCACGCCCTCGATCGTCGCGTTCACCGACGACGGCGAGCGCCTGGTCGGCCAGGCGGCCAAGAGGCAGGCCGTCACCAACCCCGAGAACACCGTCTTCGCGATCAAGCGCCTCATCGGGCGCCCCTTCAAGGACCCGATGACGCAGAAGGACATGAAGATGGTGCCCTACCAGATCGTCAACCACGGCAACGGCGATGCCTGGGTCTCGGCGCGGGGCGACAGCTATTCGCCGAGCCAGATCTCCGCCTTCACGTTGCAAAAGATGAAGGAAACCGCCGAGGCCTTTCTCGGCGAGCCGGTTACCAAGGCGGTCATCACCGTGCCGGCCTATTTCAACGATTCTCAGCGCCAGGCGACCAAGGACGCAGGCCAGATCGCGGGGCTCGAGGTTTTGCGGATCATCAACGAGCCGACCGCCGCCGCGCTCGCCTACGGTCTCGACAAGAAGGGCGGCGGCACGATCGCGGTCTACGACCTCGGGGGCGGCACCTTCGACATTTCGGTGCTGGAAATCGGCGATGGTGTCTTCGAGGTCAAGGCCACCAACGGCGACACCTTCCTCGGCGGCGAGGACTTCGACATGCGGCTCCTCGGCTACCTCGCCGACGAGTTCAAAAAGGAGCACGGCATCGACCTGCGGGGGGACAAGCTCGCCCTCCAGCGCCTGAAGGAGGCGGCGGAGAAGGCCAAGATCGAGCTGTCGAGCGCGATGCAGACCGAGGTCAACCTGCCCTTTATCACGGCGGACGCGAGCGGGCCCAAGCACCTCGCGATGAAGGTGACGCGAGCCAAGCTCGAAGCGCTGATCGACGAGCTTGTGATGCGCACCATCGAGCCCTGCCGGTCGGCGCTCAAGGATGCCGGCCTCTCCGCCGGCGAGGTGGACGAGATCATCCTGGTCGGCGGCATGACCCGAATGCCCAAGGTCGTCGAGGTGGTGAAGAACTTCTTCGGCCGCGAGCCGCACAAGGGCGTCAACCCGGATGAGGTGGTGGCCGTCGGCGCCGCTATTCAGGCGGGCGTGCTGCAAGGCGACGTGACCGATGTGCTGTTGCTCGACGTCACCCCGCTATCGCTCGGGATCGAGACGCTGGGTGGCGTGTTCACGCGCCTGATCGACCGCAATACCACGATCCCGACGAAGAAGAGCCAGGTCTTCTCCACTGCCGAGGACGGGCAGACCGCGGTCACCATCCGGGTCTTCCAGGGCGAGCGCGAGATGGCGGCGGACAACAAGGTCCTCGGCCAGTTCGATCTGGTGGGCATCCCGCCGGCGCCGCGCGGCATGCCGCAGATCGAGGTCACCTTCGACATCGACGCCAACGGCATCGTCAACGTCTCCGCCAAGGACAAGGCGACCGCCAAGGAGCAGCAGATCCGCATTCAAGCCTCGGGCGGTCTCTCCGACGGCGAGATCGAGCGCATGGTGCGCGATGCCGAATCTCATGCTGAGGAAGACAAGCAGCGCCGCGAGCTGGTCGAGACCCGCAACCATGCCGAGGCGCTGATCCACTCGACCGAGAAGACCCTCGCCGAGCACGGCGACAAGATCGATCCGGCGGACAAGAGCGGGATCGAGGCGCAGATCGCCGAGATGCGCGAGGCGCTCGGCGGCGAGGACGCCGACGCGATCAAGGCCAAGATGGAGCTGTTGGGCCAGAGCGCGATGAAGCTCGGGGAGGCCATGTACGCAGCCGGGCAAGCCGGCGATGCCGGCGCGCAGCCGACGGACGAGCCTCCGGCCGAACCCGACGCCGGCGAGCGCGACACGGTGGTCGACGCGGACTTCGAGGAAGTCGACGACAAGAAGGATCGGCCGTCCTCCTGAGCCCGGGGCGGACGGCTCCCATGGGTGCGGAGGCTGTCGGCGGCCGGTCGGCTATGGGCAATGTTCGAGCGGGCCGCTGACCCATGGCCAGGGCCGACTATTACGATCTTCTCGGCGCCTCGCGCGAAGCCAGCGAGGACGACCTCAAAAAGGCCTATCGCAAGCTCGCGATGAAATACCATCCGGACCGCAATCCGGACGATAAGGCCGCCGAGTATAAGTTCAAGGAGATATCAGAGGCGTACCACGTGCTCTCCGACAAGGAGAAGCGGGCGGCCTACGACCGCTTCGGCCACGCCGCGTTCGACGGCGCGAGCGGCGGCCCCGGCGGGAGCGGTTTCGACTTCGGCACCAGCTTCGCCGACGTGTTCGACGATCTGTTCGGCGAGTTCATGGGCGGCGGTCAGCGGCGGGGTGGCCGGCGGCAGCCCGCGCGCGGTGCGGATCTCCGCTACAACATGGAAATTTCGCTGGAGGAAGCCTACAGCGGCAAGCAGGCAACGATCCGCGTCCCCGGCACCGTGAACTGCGAGCCCTGCAATGGCTCCGGCGCCCGTGCCGGCACGCGGCCGTCGGCGTGCGGGACCTGCGGCGGCGCCGGCAAGGTGAGGGCGCAGCAGGGGTTCTTCACCATCGAGCGGACCTGCCCCACCTGCCAGGGTGCGGGCCAGGTCATCGCCGATCCCTGCCCCGACTGCCGCGGCGCGGGCCGCGTGCAGAAGGAGAAATCGCTCGCGGTGAACATCCCCACCGGCGTCGAGGACGGCACCCGCATCCGCCTCGCCGGCGAGGGCGAGGCCGGCGCTCGCGGGGCTCCGCCGGGCGATCTCTACATCTTCCTCTCGGTCACGCCACACCGCATCTTCCAGCGCGACGCGATGCACATTCACTGCCGCGTGCCGATCCCGATGACGACCGCGACACTCGGCGGCACGGTGGAGGTACCAACCGTCGGCGGCAGCCGCGCGCGGGTCACGGTGCCGGCGGGTACCCGGTCAGGGCATCAGTTTCGCCTGCGCGGCAAGGGCATGCCGGCACTGCGGGGCGCCGGTCACGGCGACATGTATATCGAGGTCGCGGTCGAAACGCCGGTCAACCTCACCAAGCGCCAGAAGGAGCTGCTCAAGCAGTTCGACGAGCAGGGCGGCTCCCGCCCCACGAGCCCCGAGGCGGAGGGCTTCTTCTCCAAGGTGAAGGAGCTCTGGGAGGATCTGAAGGACTAACCAGAACTTCTCGCCGGGGTTATGATCTGCGCGGCGCTCAGGCGTCGGTGCCGCCCACGGTGATCGGGTCGATGAGCAGGGTCGGCAGGCCGACGCCGACCGGCACGCCCTGGCCATTCTTGCCGCAGGTGCCAATCCCGGTATCCAGCGCGAAGTCGTTGCCGATGGCCGCGACCCGGGTGAGCACATCGGGGCCGTTGCCGATCAGGCTTGCGCCCTTGAGCGGCGCCGTCGTCTTGCCGTCCTCGATCAGGTAGGCCTCGGCCGCCGAAAACACGAACTTGCCCGACGTGATGTCCACCTGGCCGCCACTGAAGTTCTTGGCGTAGATGCCTTTCTTCACCCGGCCGATGATCTCTTCGGGCTCGTCGGCGCCGTCGAGCATGAAGGTGTTGGTCATGCGCGGCATGGGCGCGTGGGCATAGCTCTCGCGCCGGCCGTTGCCAGTCGGCTCCATGCCCATCAGGCGCGCGTTCATGCGGTCCTGCAGGTAGCCGCGCAGGATGCCGTCCTCGATCAGCACGGTGCGGCCGGTGGGCGTGCCCTCGTCATCGACCGTGAGCGAGCCGCGGCGGTCGTCGATGGTGCCATCGTCCACCACCGTCACCCCCGGTGAGGCGACCCTCTTGCCGAGAAGGCCGGAAAAAGCGCTGGTTTTCTTGCGGTTGAAGTCGCCTTCGAGGCCGTGGCCAATCGCCTCGTGAAGCAGGATGCCGGGCCAGCCGGGGCCGAGCACGACCGGCATCTCGCCGGCGGGCGTCGCAACCGAGTCGAGATTGACCAGCGCCTGGCGGAGCGCCTCGTCCACCTGCGCCTGCCAGCGCTCGGGCGTGAGGAAGGCGTCGTAGGCGGCGCGCCCGCCGACACCCTGGGAGCCGGTCTCCTGACGTTCCCCCTCGCCCACCATGACGGCGACGTTGAGGCGCACGAGCGGGCGCACGTCCGAAGCGCGGCTGCCGTCGGCGCGGATGATTTCCACCACCTGCCATTCGCCGAGAAGCGAGGCCATCACCTGGCGTACTCTGGGCTCCTTCGCCCTGGCATAGGCATCGATCTCGGCCAGAAGCGCGACCTTGTCGTCGAAGGGCGTGCCGTCTAGCGGGTTGCCCTCGACGTAGAGCGAGCGGTTGGTTCGCGACGGCGCATCCGCCATGGCCCCGCCATGGCCACTGCGCACCGCGCGGACGGTGGCCGACGCGCGCTTCAGTGCCTCCTCACCGAGTTCGCCGGCATGGGCATACGCCGTGGTTTCGCCGGAGACCGCGCGCAGCCCAAACCCCTGGCGTGTATCGAAGCTCGCGTTCTTGAGGCGCCCGTCGTCGAAGGAGAAGCTCTCGCTCTGGCGGTATTCCAGGAAAAGCTCGCCGTCGTCGGCGCCGTGGAGGGCGTCCGCAACGATCCCCTCCGTGCGCGGCCGGTCGAGGCCTGCGCGATTGAAGAAGATCTCGTCGGTGACTGTTTCGCGGCTCATCGGGCTGGTCCTTCGTTCGTCGCGCGCCACCGTATGCGGGGCGTGCAGGCAGCCGACGCGTGGACGCGCGCCATGCCAAGACCAAAGAATTGGCGACTGCGTGGCACTCCGTCAATGAGGGGCTTCAAAAACGGCGGGGTGCATGGTAGGACCCTCGCGTCTCGTGTGCAGCGGGCGGCGCGCCGATGGCCGCGCCGTGCGTCCGCGTGCGGAGTGACCGGGCCGCCTGAGGTTCAGACCTGCGATTCGCAGGCGTGGCGACGGCGACGGCGGCGATCGGGCGTTTTCTGTCGAGCGAGTGGAGGAGTGTAGTGAGGCATCTCGCGAAACTGGGCGCATTGGTCGCCGGTCTCGCCGGCGCACTTGGCGCTGCTGGATCGGCAGCAGCACAGGCGCCGAGCGACTGGGAAGTCGATTTTCAGACCGCTCTCTCCCCCTCGATGGAGCGCATCGTCGACTTCAACCTCATGGTTACGATCATCATCGTGATCATCACGGCCTTCGTGTTCGGCCTGATGGCGTGGATCGTGATCCGCTACAACAAGAAGCGGAACCCGACGCCGTCGAAGACGACCCACAACACCCTGCTTGAAGTGGTGTGGACCGTCGTGCCGGTGATCATCCTGCTCGTCATCGTGGTGCCCTCGTTCCGGCTCCTCTACTACACCGATCGCGTCGAGGAGGCCGACATGACGCTCAAGGCGATCGGCCACCAGTGGTACTGGTCCTACGAATATCCGGACCACGGCGACTTCACCTTCGACGCCCTGATACTGGAGGACGACGAGCTGGAGGAGGGGCAGCCCCGCCTGCTGGCGACAGACACGGCGGTGGTGCTGCCCGTGGGCGCCAAGATCAGGCTGCTGACGACGGCCGACGACGTGATCCACTCCTGGGCCGTCCCGGCGCTCGGCGTCAAGATGGATTCCGTGCCCGGCCGGGTCAACGAGACCTGGTTCCAGATCAACCGCGAGGGCATCTATTACGGGCAGTGCTCGGAGCTCTGCGGCACGTTGCACGGCTTCATGCCAATCATGATCGAAGCGGTGTCGCAAGAGGGCTTCGACGCCTGGGTGGAAATGGCGCAAGAAGAATACGCGTCGGCGGACGATACCCCGACCGAGGTTGCATCGCTCGTCGTGGGCGCGCCTGCGGCGCGCTGAGGAAGGAGAGAGGCCATGGCGGACCACGCCCACGCCCACGTAGCGCACGACCACATGCCGCGGGGCATCACGCGGTGGCTCTACTCCACCAACCACAAAGACATCGGCACGATGTACATCGCCTTCGCGCTGGTGTTCGGCATCGTGGGTGCGGTGCTTTCCATCTTCATGCGGATGGAGCTGGCCGAGCCGGGCATGCAGATCTTCGCCGATTCGCACACCTTCAACGTCTTCGTGACGGGCCACGGGCTGATCATGGTGTTCTTCATGATCATGCCGGCCTTCATCGGCGGCTTCGGCAACTGGTTCGTGCCGTTGATGATCGGGGCGCCCGACATGGCGTTCCCGCGCATGAACAACATCAGCTTCTGGCTGCTCGTGCCCTCGGCCGCGCTTCTGGTGACGTCGATGTTCGTGGACGGGGGGCCCGGGCCGGGGGTCGGCGCGGGCTGGACGGTCTATGCGCCGTTATCGACCTCGGGCCACGTGGGCCCGGCCATGGATCTCGGCATTTTCGCGCTGCATCTCGCGGGTGCGTCGTCGATCCTCGGCGCCATTAATTTCATTACCACCATCCTCAACATGCGTGCACCGGGCATGACGATGCACAAACTGCCGCTCTTCGTCTGGTCGGTGCTGGTGACCGCGTTCCTGCTGCTGCTCTCGCTGCCGGTGCTGGCGGGCGCCATCACGATGCTGCTGACGGACCGCAACTTCGGCACCGCATTCTTCGACGCTGCCGGCGGTGGCGACCCGATACTCTACCAGCATCTCTTCTGGTTCTTCGGGCATCCGGAGGTCTACATCCTCATCCTGCCGGCCTTCGGGATCGTGAGCCACATCGTCTCCACGTTCTCCAACAAGCCGGTGTTCGGCTATCTCGGGATGGCCTATGCGATGGTCGCCATCGGCTTCATCGGCTTCGTCGTGTGGGCGCACCACATGTTCACGGTGGGCATGGATGTCGATACGCGGGCCTACTTCATCGGTGCGACGATGGTCATCGCGGTGCCGACAGGCATCAAGATCTTCAGCTGGATCGCCACCATGTGGGGCGGCTCGATCGACTTCAAGACGCCCATGCTGTGGGCCTTCGGCTTCATCTTCCTGTTCACCGTCGGCGGCGTGACCGGCGTCGTGCTCGCCAATGCGGGCCTCGATAACGCGCTGCACGACACCTACTACGTGGTCGGGCACTTCCACTACGTGCTCTCGCTCGGTGCCGTGTTCATGGCCTTCGGCGCGTTCTACTACTGGATCGGCAAGATGTCCGGCCGCCAGTATCCGGAGACGCTGGGTAAGATTCACTTCTGGATCACCTTCGTCGGCGTGAACCTCACGTTCTTCCCGATGCACTTCTCCGGCGTCTCGGGCATGCCGCGCCGCATCCCCGACTATCCGGACGCCTACGCCGGCTGGAACCTGATCTCGTCGATCGGCTCCTACATCTCGGCCGCCGGGCTGATCCTGTTCATCTACATCCTCATCTACACGCTCTTCTGGGGTAAGAAGTGCGCCGCCAACCCCTGGGGCGAGGGCGCGCGTACCCTCGAATGGACGGTGCCGTCGCCGGCACCGTTCCACACCCACGAGGAACTGCCCCGGGTCCGCTAGGCCGGAGCGGGGTCCTGCGCGATGAGTGAGCCGGCGGCGAGGGTAGCGGTCGCGGAAGGCGCAGCGCCGGTCGCGCTTGCCGACGCGTTCGCGCTCCTGAAGCCGCGGGTCATGTCGCTCGTGGTCTTCACCGGCGCGGTCGGCCTCGTCATCGCGCCCGGCACCATTCATCCGGTGATTGCGGTAGTGGCGGTGCTCTGCATCGCGGTCGGCGCCGGCGGGTCTGCGGCCATCAACATGTGGTACGACCGCGACATCGACGCCGTGATGACACGCACCCGCCTGCGGCCGATCCCAGCCGGGCGGGTCGAGCCGGGCACCGCGCTCGGTTTCGGTATCGTGCTGTCAGCGGGCTCGACCGCGCTGATGGGGCTTGCGGTGAACTGGGTCGCGGCCGGCCTGCTCGCCTTCACGATCTTCTTCTATGTCGTGATCTACACGATGTGGCTGAAGCGGCGCACGCCGCAGAACATCGTGATCGGCGGTGCTGCCGGCGCGTTCCCGCCGATGATCGGCTGGGCGGCGGTGACCGGCGGCATCGACCTCACCTCGGCCGCCCTGTTCGGGATCATCTTCCTCTGGACGCCACCGCATTTCTGGGCGTTGGCGCTGGTTCGCGCCGATGACTACGAGGCGGCCAACGTGCCGATGCTGCCGGTGGTCGCGGGCGATCGCAGCACGCGGCGCTGGATCGTGGCCTACTCGTTGCTCCTCCTGCCCATGAGCCTGGCTCCGTGCGCGACCGGTGCTGCGGGCGCGGTCTACGGCATCGGTGCGCTGGTGGCGAGCCTCCTGCTCGCGGGCGGCGCGTTCCGCGTCCTCGTGGATCGCAGCCCGGCCGCGGCGAAACGGCTCTTCGGCACCTCGATCGTCTATCTCTTCGCCCTCTTCGTGCTTCTGCTCGTCGACCGGGCATGGCCGGTCCCGCTCCTGCCATGAGGGACGGAATCGTGAAAGACCGAGACAGCGAGCGGCGGCGCAAGGTCCGCAACCTCGTGCTCGGCGGCGCGCTGCTCGCGCTCGCGATCCTGTTCTACCTGATCACCATCGTCAGGATGGGGGGCGAGTAGGATGGCGGCCGAGGTGCCCCGCACACCCGAAAAGGACGGCCGCCGCCGGCGTGCCCTGACCGCGCTCATTCTGGGCGTCGTCGCGTGCGGCATGGTGGGCCTCGCCTTCGGCGCGGTGCCGCTCTACACGCTCTTCTGCCAGGTCACCGGCTTCGGCGGCACCACCCAGGTTGCGGACGCAGCGCCTGCCGAGATCGGCGAGCGGCTGGTCACCATACGCTTCAACGCCGATACCGCGCGCGACCTGCCGTGGTACTTCAAGCCCGAGCAGCGCGAGATGACGGTGCGCGTGGGCGAGATGGCCATGGCCGTCTACAACGCCGTGAACCAGTCGGACCGGGCGCTCGTCGGCAGCTCGACCTTCAACGTGACGCCGGTGAAGGCGGGCGTCTACTTCAACAAGATCGAATGCTTCTGCTTCGAGGAGCAGACGCTCGCGCCGGGAGAGCGAGCCGATTTTCCGGTGTCGTTCTTCGTCGATCCCGACATCGTCGAGGATCGCCGGCTCGACGACGTGAACACGATCACACTGTCCTACACGTTCTTCGCACGCGGAGAGGGCGTGACGGAGGCCGCACTGACGCAGGATGCGGCCGACGGCGGACCGTCTGATGCGGCGGGCCCGAGACCAGGGAGCGAGTCTAGTTATGGCGGATAGCGCACACGGGGCCGCGAACCACGACTACCACATGGTGAAGCCGAGCCCGTGGCCGGTTATCGGCGCCCTCGGCGGCGCCGGCCTGGGGCTCGGCGGCGTGGTCATCTTCATGCACACCGGCCAGATTTGGCTGATGACCATCGGCGGGGTCGTCGTTCTGCTCACCATGTACTTCTGGTGGCGCGACGTGATCCGCGAGGCGCTGGTCGAGAACGAGCACACCCAGGTCGTTCAGCGGGGGATCCGCTTCGGCATGGTGCTCTTCATCGCGTCCGAGGTGATGTTCTTCGCGGCGTTCTTCTGGGCGTTCTTCAACGCCTCGATCATGCCGACCGACGCGATCAGCAATATCTGGCCACCGCCCGGCGTCGAGGTGATCCCCGCCTGGCGGCTTCCCTTCGTCAATACGCTGCTGCTGCTGACCTCCGGCGCGACCGTGACCTGGGCGCACCATGCGCTGCGCGCCGGCAATCACCAGCAACTGGTCTTGGGGCTTGCGCTCACCGTCATGCTCGGCATCGCCTTCATCGGCGTCCAGGGCTACGAGTACGCCCATGCGGCCTTCGGCTTCCGCGATGGCATCTATCCCTCCACCTTCTTCATGGCGACGGGCTTCCACGGCTTCCACGTCACCGTCGGCGCGATCTTCCTCTCGGTCTGCCTCTACCGGGCGCTGAAGCGGCAGTTCAAGCCGGACCAGCATATCGGTTTCGAGGCCGCAGCCTGGTACTGGCACTTCGTCGACGTGGTCTGGCTGTTCCTCTTCATCTGGGTCTACTGGTGGGGCGGGGGCTGACAGAGACGGCATGGCGGATGGCAGCTACTATCCGCCGGTCTCGGTCCTGAAGGCCGGTCTTCTTTCCCGCTGCCCCCGCTGCGGCCGCGGCAAGCTGTTCGCCGGCTACCTGCGTGTCGCCCCGCGTTGCGGCAACTGCTCGTTCGAGCTGGGGCAGCATGACAGCGCCGACGGACCGGCGGTCTTCGTCATGTTCATCGTGGGCGGCATCGTCGTCGCGCTCGCGTTCTGGCTGGAGTTTACCCACGCGCCGCCCTACTGGCTCCACGCGGTCCTCTGGCTCCCTGCGATCACCGTGTTGAGTCTCGTCCTTCTGCGGCCCGCCAAGGCGCTCCTGATCGCGCTCCAGTACAGGCACAGGGCGGCCGGCTTTGGCGAGTGATGACCCCGCCCGGCCGCGGGTGACGAGCGCGCGCGCGCGGCGGCAGGCGACCTGGTTCGCGATCCCCGGCATCCTGATCCTGCTCGCGCTCGGCTCCTGGCAGGTGCATCGCCTGATCTGGAAGACCGAGCTCAACGAGGAGCGCCGCACCAGCCATCAGGCGGAGGCGGTGATGCTGCCCGCCGATCTGGCCGATTCCGACTCCTTCGCCTACCGCCGGGTCTGGCTGGAGGGGCGCTTCCGCCACGAGGCGGAGATGTTTCTCGCCGCACGCACTCACGACCGCCGCGTGGGCTACCAAATCATCACGCCGTTCGAGCGCGCGGACGGCCCGGTCGTGCTGGTCAACCGCGGCTGGGTGCCGCTGGAGAGCAAGGAATCGGAGACCCGGCTCGGAGGTCAGATGCAGGGAATGTTCCGCCTTGAGGGCACAGTCGTGCCCGGCGGGCGCGCCGGCTGGTTCACGCCCGACAACGAGCCCGAGAACAACATCTGGTTCTGGACCGATACGGAAGCGCTCGCGGCCAAGGCAGGAGTTCCCGCGCTGTCGTTTCTGGTGGACGCCGGCCCCACCCCCAACCCGGGCGGTCTGCCCATCGGCGGGCAGACCAAGGTCGAGCTGCGCAGCGAGCACATGCAGTACATCGTGATCTGGTATGCGCTCGCGATCAGCCTGGGCGTGATCTATGTGATCTTCATGCGCCGTGGCCGGCAACCCGACGAGAACGAGGCGTGAGGGCACGGTGAGAGCAGCATGAGCGCCTACGGCGCGTTGGAAGCCCGCTTCCGGCGCCTCGGCCTGCTCGGCGGCGCGGCCGCGATGCTGCACTGGGACTGGGCGACGATGATGCCGCCCGGCGGCGCCGAGCCGCGCGCGGCCCAGCTCGCCGAGCTCGCGCTGATCCGCCACGAGACGCTGACCGATCCCAGCGTCCGTGACCTGCTGGACAAGGCCGAGGCGGACACCGATACCCTCGACGATTGGCAGCGGGCCAATCTCGCACGCATGCGGCGGCGCTGGCGCGAGGCCGCCGCCCTGCCGGCCGACCTGGTGCAGGCGCTGAGCGAAGCCTCGTCGCATTGCGAGATGGTGTGGCGCGAGGCCCGGCCGGCGAGCGATTTTCCGACCTTCGCGCGTGCCTTCGCACCGCTGCTGGCCCTCGTCCGCGAGAAGGCCGCGGCGCTGGGCGAGGCCCTGGTCTGCGCGCCCTACGACGGGCTGATCGATTCATACGAGCCGGGGTTGCGCTCCGCGACCATCGATCCGCTCTTCGACGAGCTCGCGAAATTTCTCCCTGAATTTCTCGACCGCGTGCAAGAGCGGCAGGCGGGTGATGGCACGCCGCCGCCGGTGAGCGCGCCTGTGGAGGCGCAGCAGGCCCTCGCCAGGCGCTTGATGACGGCACTGGGTTTCGACTTCGACCATGGGCGCCTCGATGTCAGTCTCCACCCTTTCTGCGGCGGAAGTGCCGGCGACATTCGCATCACCACCCGCTACGACGAGGCGGACGCCCTCTCTGGTCTGATGGGGGTGTTGCACGAGACCGGCCACGCGCTCTATGAGGCGGGCCTGCCGGAGGCGTGGCGGTACCAGCCGGTGGGTCAGGCGGGCGGCATGGCCCTGCACGAGAGCCAGTCGCTGCTGATCGAGATGCAGGCTTGCCGCAGCCAGCCCTTCATGCGGTTTCTCGCGCCGCTGCTCGGCCAACACCTCAATGGCAGCGGCGGGGACTCTGCGGATGCGGAGGCACTCTACCGGCGGGCGATCCGCGTCGAGCCGGGCTATATCAGGGTGGACGCCGACGAGGTGACCTACCCCGCCCACATCATGCTCCGCTATCGGCTGGAGCGCGCCCTGATCGTGGGCGAACTCGCCGTCGATGAGATTCCCGGCGCCTGGGCCGAGGTTCACGGGGCCCTGCTCGGGCTCAGGCCGGAAAACGACGCGCAAGGCTGTCTGCAGGACATCCACTGGTCGGTCGGCGAGCTCGGCTATTTCCCGAGCTACACCATCGGCGCGTTGATGGCGGCGCAGTTCTTTGACGCCGCCGCGCGAGAAGAGCCGGATCTGTGGCCCGCCATCGAGCGCGGCGACTTCGCGCCCCTCTTCGGCTGGCTCAGGGCCAACGTCCACTGCCTCGCCTCCCGCTACGAGGGCCCGGCGCTGCTCGAACGCGCGACCGGTAAGTCCCTCGGCACCGAGGTCTTCAAGGCCCACCTGCAGCGGCGCTACCTGGGCTGAGCCGAGCTGCGCCACGGTAGGGGCACGCCCGTGCGTGTTGACGCTCGCCCCGCCGGCGTTCTACTGTCTCGGCGCGGGCAGGGGGGAGATCACATTTGTAGCCCGCTACAAGACTAATAACGACTTCATCATGTCCGAACTGAAGAAGGCGAGCGACCGGCTCGAGCGGGCTGTCGAGCGGCTCGACAAGGCGCTCGCAAATGGCCGACCATCGGCGCGAGACGCGCATACGCCGGCGCTGGCGAGCACAATCGCCGCTGTCGAGCGCGAGCGGGACTCGCTGCACGCCGACCTCGATGCGCTCAGGTTGGAGCGGGCGCAGCTTGCGCGGGCGCTCGCCGACGCCAGGCAACACCAGGCCGCCACGCGTCAGGCCAACGAAGCGGTCGCAGAACGCCTCGATGACGCGATCGGGTCGCTGCGCGTGATCTTGGGAGTCTAGAACGGGCAATGGGCGAGGTTGCGGTCACCATCGGGGGGCGGCGGTACCCGGTCTCCTGCGACGATGGTCAGGAAGAGCACGTGGCCAAGCTCGCGGCCTATGTCGACCGGCGTGCACAGGAGCTTTCGGAGACCGTGGGCAGGGTCGGCGAGGTCCGCCTCCTGCTCATGGCCTGCCTCGTGATCGCCGACGAGCTTGCCGATGCCTATGACGAGCTCGACCGGCTGCAATCGCACTCGAGGCTTGCTGAGAGAAGGGCCCGCGTCGACGCAGAGGCGGGGCTCGACAGCAGGTATGCGCCGCTCGTCGAGGCACTGGCCGAGCGGATCGAGAACATTGCCGGCTCCCTGGAGAAAGACTAGAATTCTTTTCGGACGGTTACTGCCGGATTTGTCGCACCGACTGTTTCCCGCGGTCAATTTTCGCTTCTCGGGAGCTGTCCCTGCCGGGGCTGCGGTCTCGGCGATACGGCGCCCACCTGGTCATATCGGCCTGGAGGAAGCTTTGGGTGCGACGGTTCAGGCGGGGCCGTCCTCTTTCCTCTTATGGAGACCGACCGTGTCTCACAGCGCCGCAATCCACGACCGCAAGCAGGCGCTGCGCGAGTACGCGCTGGCGCGGCGTCGGTCTGCGCGCCGGGCGGCGGGGCCGGGCGCGGGAGTCCGGGCCGCCAACCACTACCTGGCTGCGGTTCCCACGCCTGCAGGCGCGGTCGTCTCCGGCTATTGGGCGATCAGGGAAGAGATCGATGCCATGCCCCTGCTGGCCCGGCTCGTCGGCGCCAGCTTCGTCTGTTGTCTGCCGGCGGTGGTGGGCAAGGGCCGGGCGCTGCAGTTTCGGATCTGGACGCCGGGTGCTGAGTTGTCGCGGGGGCCGTTCCGCATCCCTGAGCCCGCGGAGGACGCCGCGCCGGCCCAGCCGACCCACCTCCTGGTGCCGCTGCTCGCCTATGACCGTGACGGATACCGCTTGGGTTACGGCGGCGGCTATTACGACCGTTCGCTGCAGGCGCTGCGGCAGACGCGATCCATCGTCGCGGTGGGCCTGGCCTATACCGGGCAGCTCATGCCCGGCCTGCCGCGGGCCCCGCACGACGAACCGCTCGACTGGATCGTCACCGAGCGCGGCGCCATGCCGATCACCCCGCACGCGGTCTGATCCTAGGCACAAGGAGAGCCTGAGGATGCGCATCCTGTTCTGCGGCGATGTCGTGGGCCGCCCCGGCCGCGACATCCTGTCGGAACGCCTGCCGGACCTGCGCGAGGAACTCGCCCTCGATCTCGTGATCGTGAACGGCGAGAACGCTGCCGGCGGCTTCGGCATCACGCCGGAAATATGCAAAGCCCTCTATCAGGTCGGCGCCGACGTGATCACCCTTGGCAACCACGCCTGGGACCAGCGCGGCACCGAACGCTATATCGAGACCGACCGGCGGCTGGTTCGCGCCCGCAACTACCCGAAGGGCACGCCGGGGAGCGCAGGCGCGCTGCTGCATACGCGGGACGGCCGCTCGGTCTTCGTTTTCCAGGTGCTCACCCAGCTTTTCATGGACCCCATCGGCGAGCCCTTCGCCTGCGTCGAGGAGACGCTGCAGGAGCATCGGCTCGGGCAGTCGGTGGATGCGATCGTTCTCGACGTCCATGGCGAAGCGACGAGCGAGAAACAGGCGCTCGCCTATCTGGCCGACGGCCGCGTGTCGCTGGCGGTGGGCACCCATACTCACGTGCCGACGGCCGACCACCGCATTCTGCCCAAGGGCACAGCCTACATCTCGGACGTCGGCATGTGCGGCAACTACGAATCGATCATCGGTCTTGCCGTGGACGCGCCGCTCGCCCGCTTTACGAGAAAACGCCCTGGCCCTCGCGCCACACCCGCCGAGGGCGACGCCACCCTCTGCGCCGTCTTGGTCGAGACCGACGACAAGACCGGACTCGCGCGCCATGTCGGCGTACTCAGAACTGGCGGCGTGCTTAGGGAAGAGCGGCCGGTTTGATGCGTGCGATGGGCTTGCCCCGGGATCGTTCTGGTAATACCAAGTGTTGGTATATTGGGCGAGAAGGGAGCATCAGCATGGCACGCAATACCTCGGTCTTGCTCGGGGATCACTTCGCGGGTTTCATCGACGAGAGCATTGCGTCCGGCCGCTACAACTCGGCCAGCGACGTGATCCGGGCCGGATTACGATTGCTCGAAGAGCATGAGGCCAGGGTGGAGGCCCTGCGCGAAGCCCTGATCGAAGGCGAGCGATCCGGCTCTGCTATCCCGTTCGATTTCGACGCATTCATCGAGCGGAAAAAATCCACCTGAGCGACATGGCCGGTTATGCGCTGTCGCCGGCAGCTCAGGCTGATCTGGCGGAAATCTGGGACTACACGGCCAGACGTTGGGGCGAGGTTCAAGCCGAGCGCTACACGCGAGACATTCAGGCGGCGTGCGAAGCGCTGAGCGACGGCACCTTGGTCGGTCTATCGGCCGAAGATATCCGTCCCGGATACCGCAAGATCGGCGTGGGCTCGCATGTCATGTACTTCCGCGAGCGATCGGGTACGCTTGAGATCATGCGCATCCTGCACCGGCGCATGGACGTTGCCCGACACATCTAGAGCAACGTCCCGCCTCTCAGGATCAGGCTCTAACCGCCGGACACGAGCCGCGCAGGCGCGGGCTGGGCGGCGAAGTGGGGGACCACGTCGCGCGCAAAGCGCTCCCACATCTCGTGACGATAGGCGCGTGGCATGCCGTAGGTCGCGTTCTGCAGGATGAAGTGGTTGAAGCCGAGATCGACATAGGCCTGGAGCTTCTCGCACACGGTTTCGGCACGGCCGACCAGCTGGAGGTCGAGCCACGGACCCAGATTGTCCGGGTTGGTCAGCTTCTTGGAGGTGGCCATGAACTTGCTGAAGGCCTTGAATTCTTCCAGCTCCTTCCAGGGGTCGGCGTCGACCTCGTAGTGCTCGACCACCTTCTCGAAGTAGCGCGACAGATGGACCTTCGCGAGGGCATCCGCATCTTCGTCGGTATCCGCCAGCACCGCGTGGATCAGGATCGGCCGGGTGACGTCGGTGGAGCCGCCCCGCCGGAGAGTCTCGTCATTCCAGCGGGCGAAGTCGTTGCTGTGGAAGTGCATCGGGAAGTTCGAGACCCGGATCATGGGGAGGTCGAGCTCGGCCATGATGCCGGCGCTGTCTGGGCTGCTGGTCGCGCCGTACAAATTCACCCTCTCCTGCATGGCCTTCGGCCTGAGCTCGATGGGCCGCTCGATGTTGAAGAACTCGCCCGCATAGGTGAAGGTCCCGCCGGCGAGCGCCTTGCCGATAACCTCGCGGCACTCGCGGAAGCGCGCGCGGGTCTCGGTCATGGAAACGCCGAAGGCATCGTATTCGAGGCGCGCAAGGCCGCGCCCGAAGCCGAAGTGGAGCGTGCCCCGGCTGAGCTGGCTCAGCATCGCGATCTCGCCTGCGAGCCTGAGCGGGCTGTACCAGGGTAGAACCAAGACGCAGGTCCCGAGGTCCATGTCGGGATGGCGCCCGGCGAGATGGGAGAGCATCACCAGCGGGCTCGGCGTCGGAAAATAATCCGAGAAGTGGTGTTCGATCACCCAGAACGCGTCGTAGCCGAGCCGGGCGACGTGATCCGCGTCCACCAGCGCTTCGACGTATTGCTCCGCGTCCGTCGCGTCGGGCTCGCCGACCGCCGAAATGACCGTTCCGAACTTGATCTCGCTCATGGCTCCTCGTCCTCGCCGACAGCCCCTACCGATGCCGGCGATCCTAACCGGACGCCGAAAAGTAAACAAACGTTTGATCGGGACTAGGGCCGCGAGCCCGCATGGCTTTCTTGCCCAATCGATTGGAAAGCGCCGCGCAGACCATGACCCGGGTGAGAATTCCGGGCTATAACCCCGCCCATGACGGGACTTCCCTTCGCCAAGATGCATGGGCTCGGCAACGACTTCGTCGTGTTCGATGCGCGCGGCGCGCCGCTCGCGCTTGATGGCGCGCGCGTGCGCGCCATTGCCGACAGGCGAACCGGCGTCGGCTGCGATCAGGTGATCGTCGTGGAGCCGCCGCGCAACGGCGGGACGGACGCCTATCTCAGATTCTGGAACCAGGACGGCGGCGAGGTCGCAGCCTGCGGCAACGGCACCCGCTGCGCGGCCCGGTTGCTGCTGGACGAGACCGAGCAGACCAGCATGATTCTGGAGACCGACGCCGGCCGGCTCACCGCCCAAGAGGCGGGCGGGGGGCAGGTGCGCGTCGATATGGGGCCGGCGCGGCTCGATTGGCGCGATATTCCCCTGGCCCGCGCAGCCGACACGCTCCATGTCGCCGTGGGCGCCGGGCCACTCGGCGACGCCGTGGCGGTCAACATGGGCAACCCGCACGCGGTGTTCTTCGTGGACGACGTTGACGCCGTGCCCCTGGAGGCGCTCGGACCCGGCCTCGAGACCGATCCGCTCTTCCCCGAGCACGCGAATATTGGCGTTGCCCAGCGGCTCGCCGATGACTGCCTGCGTCTCCGGGTGTGGGAGCGCGGCGCGGGCCTCACCCAAGCGTGCGGCACGGGCGCCTGCGCCGCGGCGGTCGCCGGCGCGCGGCGAGGGCTCACCGGACGCAGTGTCACGGTCGTCCTCGACGGCGGCGAGTTGGGGATCCTTTGGCGCGAGGACGGCCATGTCGAGATGACCGGCCCCACCGCTGCAAGCTTCACGGGCGTGCTGCCGGGATGAGCGGGCTCGAAGTCATCACCTTCGGCTGCCGGCTCAACGCCTATGAGTCGGAGGTCATTCGCGCCCGCGCCCGCGCCGCGGGTCTCACCGAGGGCGTCATCGTCAACACCTGTGCGGTCACGGGCGAGGCCGAGCGCCAGGCGCGCCAGGCGATCCGGCGGGCACGACGGCGGAACCCCAATGCGACAATCGTCGCCACCGGTTGCGCCGCCCAGCTCGACCCGGCGGGCTATGCCGCGATGCCGGAGGTCGACCGGGTCATCGGCAACCGCGAAAAGCTCACCCTCGAGGGTTTGGCGCCGGACACAGACGAACGCATCGCGGTCGGCGACATCATGGCGGTGCGTGAGACCGCGGGCCATCTGATCGCAGGCTACGAAGCCCGCGCGCGGGCCTTCGTTCAGGTCCAAAACGGCTGCGATCACCGCTGCACCTTCTGCATCATTCCCTTCGCCCGGGGTCCGAGCCGGAGCGTACCGCTCGGCGCCATCGCGGCCGAGGTGCGGGCCTTGGTTGCCAACGGCCACCGCGAGGTGGTGCTGAGCGGTGTGGATCTCGGCCATTACGGCGCCGACCTGCCGGGCCGGCCGCGGCTGGGCGAGGCGGTGCGCCGCCTGCTCCAGGCGGTGCCGGAGCTGCCGCGGCTCAGGCTCTCCTCCATCGACCCGGTGGAGATCGACCCCGCACTGGAGAAGCTCTTCGCCGAGGAGCCGCGGCTGATGCCGCACCTGCACCTGAGCGTGCAGGCCGGCGACGATCTGGTGCTCAAGCGGATGAAGCGCCGCCACAGCCGCGCCGACGTGCTGGCGCTCTGTGACCGGCTGCGCGCGCTCAGGCCGGGCATCGCCTTCGGCGCCGACCTGATCGCGGGCTTTCCGACCGAGACCCAGGAGATGTTCGAGAACACGCGCCGCCTGATCGAAGAGGCCGGGCTGATCTGGCTCCACGTCTTCCCCTATTCGCCCCGCCCGGGCACGCCGGCGGCGCGCATGCCTCAGGTACCCGTTGCTGAGCGCCGCACCCGCGCGGCGGCCTTGCGCGCTGCCGTGGAAGGCCCGCGCCGGCGTTTCCTGGAAGGGCGCGTCGGCCGGGAGAGCCAGGTGCTGCTGGAGAAGGCCGAGAGCGGGCGCGACGAGTGCTTTGCCGAAGTCGCATTCGACCGTCCGGCGGGATCGCCGGGCGAACTGGTGCGCGCGCGGATTACCGGAGCGACAGGCGACCGCCTGATCGGGACTGTCGCCTGATGGCACGCGAAGGCGGCGGCGGGCGTGGCCTGCTGGCGCGTCTCAAGGCAGGGCTTCGGCGGACCTCGAACAGCCTCACCAGCGGCATCGGGGCCATCTTCACCGGCCGCCGTCTGGACGAAGCGGCGCTCGAGGAACTGGAAGAGCTTCTTATCGCCGGCGATCTCGGCGCGGCGACCGCAGCCGAGCTTACGGCAGCACTCGCTCAGCAGCGCTTCGGCGCGGAAGTGACCGCCATCGAGGTGCGGCGCGCACTCGCCGATCAGATCGCCGATCTTCTCGCACCGGTCGAGGGCGCGCTCGCGATCGACGACGACGCGAAGCCCCACGTGATCCTGGTGGCTGGCGTCAACGGCACGGGCAAGACCACCACCATCGGCAAGCTCGCCCAACGCTTCAACGCTGAAGGCAAGCGCGTCATGCTGGTCGCGGGCGATACCTTCCGCGCAGCCGCCGTGGAGCAGCTCACGATCTGGGGCGAGCGTGCCGGAGCGCCGGTGGTCGCGCGCCCGGACGGCGGCGACCCCGCCGGTCTCGCCTTCGATGCGCTGGAACGCGCCAGGGCAGAGGGGATCGACGTGCTCCTCATCGACACCGCCGGCCGGCTGCAGAACAAGGCGCACCTCATGGCCGAGCTGCAGAAGATCGACCGCGTGCTCAAGAAGCTCGACCCGCGCGCGCCGCACAGCCGGCTCCTCGTGCTCGACGCGACCACGGGCCAGAACGCGCTCAACCAGGTCGATGTCTTTCGCGAGGCCATCGCCGTCGACGGCCTGGTGATGACGAAGCTCGACGGCACGGCGAAGGGTGGCATTCTGGTGGCGCTGGCACAGCGTTTCGGCCTGCCGGTCATCGCACTCGGCATCGGCGAAGGGATCGACGACCTGCGCCCCTTCGAGGCCCGCGCCTTCGCCACCGCCCTGATGGGGCTCGACGAATAGAAATTTGTCGCTTACGGCGTCCGGCCTGGAGCCGGCGCCTCCGCGAGGGCGCCGCAGGGGCGGCGGGCCGCGGTCGCGGCCTGTCGCGAGCCCGCCGAGGACGGTCTCGCTCAAGCTGAATTCAGCGGCGTGCGGGGATGCCCGGCCGATAGTCGCCGACGTCGCCGACGGGATTGGTGAAGGGCGCGAAGTCGCCGCCGTCCGGCGCTTCGGCATTGTGGCGAAGCGCCCATGTCACCGACGGGAACGCGAGCGAGTCCCAAGGAATCTCATCCGGCCGGAAGAGCCCGACCTCCAGGCTCTCGACCCCCGGTGCAATCTCGGGCTGCGCGAGGTGCGCCCGGTAGAAGAGCTGCACCAGGCTGATTCGGGGAATCGTGTAGACCGCGAGCAACGCGTCGATCACGATCTCGGCGCCGGCTTCCTCCTCCGCCTCCCGGCGGGCGCCGTGCGCGGGATCTTCGTGCAGCTCCAGGAAGCCCGCGGGCAGGGTCCAAAAGCCTGCCTGCGGCTCGATTGCCCGGCGGCAGAGGAGGATGCGCCCCTCCCACGTCGTGACCGAGCCCACGACAATCTTCGGGTTTTCGTAACAGATGAAGCCGCACGCGTCGCAGACCAAGCGCGGCCTGTCGTCGCCCTCGGGCACCCTGCGCGCGATCGGGCCGCCGCTGGTCGGATAGCGCCCCATGCCGCGAGTATGAAGCGCGCGCTCGCCGCGAGTCCAGCCGTCCGGCAGCCGGCCGGGGAATCGAGGGCTCGCGTCCGCCCGACAACCAAACGACACGATGTTGTGATCGGCCGATACCGGAAGCCGCGACTCATGCTATGCCCTGTTTGCCTGGCATGACGATGCCCGCCGGTAGTGCGCGCAAGGCACAGGGACCCGCCGCCGACGTCAGGAGGAGATGGACCGGTGAGACTCAGTAGAAGACGCTTCGTTCAGGCCTCTGCCATCGCCGCCGCGTCGTCGATGGCATCATTCTCGCCCGTGATCGGGCCCGCGGCGGCGCAAGAGACGGTCCATGGGCTCTCGCTCTTCGGAGACCTGAAGTACGGCCCCGATTTTGCACACTTCGACTATGTCGAGCCGAATGCGCCGAAGGGCGGTATGCTGTACTTGGCCACGGTCGGCACCTTCAGCACGCTCAATCCTTTCACGTTGAAGGGTGTGAGCGCGGCGGGCGCGGGCTTCCCCTTCGAGAGCCTGCTCGAAGGCGCGGCGGATGAGCCGGACGCGGCATACGGGCTGGTCGCCGCCGAGGTCGCGCTCGCCCCCGACCGGCGGTCTGTGCGCTTCCTCCTGCGGCCGGAGGCGCGCTGGCACGATGGCACGCCGGTCACGGCCGCCGATGTGGCGTTCTCGTTTGAGATTCTGACGACCGAGGGCGCGCCAAGCTTCGCCACCCAGCTCGCCGGCGTCGACCGGGTCGAGACCGTCGGGGATCGTGAGGTGGCCTTCCACCTCGTCGATCCCGACAATCGCAAGCTGCCGCTCATCGTAGGGGGCATGCCGATCGTCTCCGAGGCGTATTTCCGGGGCCGGTCCTTCGGCAAGACGACGTTGGAACCGCCGCTCGGCAGCGGGCCTTACCGGGTGGGGAAAGTCGATGCAGGCCGCTCCATCTCCTTCGAGCGCGTCGCGGACTATTGGGGGACCGCGCTGCCGGTCATGACCGGCCGCTACAATTTCGAAACGATTGCCATCGACTATTACCGCGACCGCACGGTGTTGGTGGAAGCGCTGAAGGCCGGTGAGTACGACTTTCACGAGGAGTTCACCTCGAAGGTCTGGGCGACGCAATACGACATCCCGGCGGTCGAGGAAGGATGGCTCGTCAAGGACGTGCTGCCCGACAACACGCCCTCGGGCGTGCAGGCCTTCTTCATCAACACGCGACTGCCCAAGTTCCAGTACCGCCGCGTACGCGAGGCGCTCTCCTACGTCTTCGACTTCGGGTGGCTCAACAAGAACCAGTTCTTCGGGATCTACGATCGCATGGCGAGCTACTTCGAGAACTCCGACCTGGCTGCGCGCGGCCTGCCGTCAGAAGCCGAGCTCGCCATCCTCGAGCCCTATCGCGGCGCCGTGCCCGAGGAGGTCTTTACCACCGAATTCGCGCCGCCGAGCACCGATGGCTCGGGCAACAACCGGCAAAACCTGCGGACCGCGCAGGCGCTTCTCAGGGAAGCTGGCTGGATCACGCGAGACGGCGCGCTCGTCAACGAGGCGACCGGCGAACCGATGACGATCGAGTTCCTCTATTTCGAGCCCACCTTCGAGCGGATCTATGCGGTCTTCGCCCGCAGCCTGGAGCGGCTCGGCGTGGGCGTCACGCTCAGGCTCGTCGATTCCGCGAGCTACGAAGAGCGCATGAAGTCGCACGACTTCGAGATCACGACGCTCCGCTTCGTGTTCAACCTCTCGCCGGGCGCCGAACTCAACGCCAATTTCGCGACCGCTACCGCCGATCAGGTGGGCTCGTCCAACGCCGCCGGGATCAAGGATCCGGTCGTCGATGCGTTGATTGCCGAGGTTGTCGGCGCCACCGACCGGGCCACTCTCGTGGCCGCCGCCCGTGCGCTCGACCGGGTGCTGCTCTGGGGCCACTACATGATCCCCCAGTGGTACAAGGGCGCGCACCACCTCGTCTATTGGGACAAGTTCGGCCGGCCCGCTCTCAAGCCCCGCTACGCCCGGGGGGTCATCGATACCTGGTGGGTCGATCGGGAGAAGGACGACGCCTTGAGGGCCTACCGCGAAGGCGCGTCGTGAGGGGCGGGGGCGCCCTCCGGCTGCGATGCCGGGCCGATCCCGTTGGAGAGGGAGTGCTGATGGAGCGTCAGGGCTCCAGCTAGCACCGCACGCGACGCGACAGCCATGTTCGCCTATATCGTCCGCCGCCTGCTGCTGATCATCCCGACGCTTTTCGCGATCATGGTGATCAATTTCGCGATCATCCAGATCGCGCCCGGCGGGCCGGTCGAGCAGGCGATCGCGGAGCTCACCGGCAGCGCCGTGGGCGCTACGGCGCGCATTTCCGGCGCCGGCGCCGGCGAGGTGGGCACCGAGGGTCAGTTCGATGTTTCCCAGCAGGCCGGCACGAGCAAGTACCGCGGCGCCCGCGGCCTCGACCCCGAACTGATCGAGAGGCTGGAGAAGGAATACGGCTTCGACAAGCCGCCGTTGGAGCGCTTCCTCCACATGATGGGCCAGTATGTGCGCTTCGATTTCGGGTTGAGCTTCTTCCGCGACGATCGCGTCGTCGATCTGGTCCTCGACAAGCTGCCGGTCTCGATCTCGCTCGGGCTCTGGACGACGCTGCTCGCCTATCTGATCTCGATCCCGCTCGGCATCGCCAAGGCGGTGCGCGATGGCCAGCGCTTCGACGTCTGGACCAGCGGCGTCATCATCGTCGGCTACGCGATCCCTAATTTCATCTTCGCAATCCTCTTGATCGTGCTCTTCGCCGGCGGCAGCTATATCGACTGGTTCCCGCTACGTGGGCTGGTCTCGAACGACTTCTCCGAGCTCTCTCTGCTCGGCCAAATCGAGGACTATTTCTGGCACCTTGCGCTGCCGATCCTGGCGATGGCGGTGAGCGGCTTCGCCACCACCACGATGCTGACCAAGAACTCCTTCCTGGATCAGATCAGCCAGCACTACGTCATCACCGCGCGCGCCAAGGGCTTGAGCGAGCGCCGCGTGCTCTATGGCCACGTCTTCCGGAACGCGATGCTGATTATCATCGCCGGTTTGCCCGGCGCCTTCATCGGCATCCTGTTCACCGGCGTGCTTTTGATCGAGGTCATCTTCTCGCTCGACGGGCTCGGCCTGCTCGGATTCGAATCGCTGCTCAAGCGGGACTATCCGATCATCTTCGGCACGCTCTTCTTCTTCACGCTGCTCGGCCTCGTCGTGAATCTGATCGGCGATCTCATGTACGTCATCATCGACCCCCGCATCGACTTCGAGACGCGCGAGGTGTGAGCGGTGGCGCTCTCCCCCATCACCCGGCGCAGGTTCTACAATTTCCGCGCCAACCGGCGGGGCTACATCTCGTTCTGGATTTTCCTGGCGCTGCTTCTCGTCACGCTGTTCGCGGAGTTCATCGCCAACGACAAGCCCCTCGTCATGCGCTACGACGGCGCGCTCTACTTCCCCGTCTTCTTCGCGTATGCGGAGACCGAGTTCGGCGGCGATTTCGAGACCGAGGCGGACTATCGCGACCCCTTCGTCGCCGAGTTGATCGACGAGAAGGGATGGATGGTCTGGCCGCTCATCCCCTACAGCTACCGCACGATCAACTACGACCTGCCGGTGCCGGCGCCGGCGCCGCCCTCTGCCGACAACTGGCTCGGCTCCGACGACCAAGGACGCGACGTCCTCGCCCGCGTGATCTACGGCTTCCGCCTTTCCGTCCTGTTCGGCCTGATTCTCACCGTGTTCGCCTCGGTCATCGGCATCGCCGCCGCCGCGGTGCAGGGCTTCTTCGGCGGCTGGATCGATCTCGTCTTTCAACGCTTCATCGAGGTCTGGTCGGGGCTGCCGCAGCTCTTCGTCCTGATCATCCTGTCGAGCATCATCGAGCCCAACTTCTGGATCCTGCTGGTGATCCTGCTGCTGTTCAGCTGGATGGCGCTGGTCGGCGTGGTGCGCGCCGAGTTCCTGCGGGTCCGCAACTTCGACTATATCCGCGCGGCGCGGGCGCTCGGCGTCGGCAACCTCGCGATTATCTTTCGCCACGGGCTGCCCAATGCGATGGTCAGCGCAGTCACCTTCCTGCCCTTCATCCTGGTGGGCTCGATCACGTCGCTCACCTCTCTCGATTTTCTGGGCTTCGGCCTGCCGCCGGGCGAGCCCTCGCTGGGCGAGCTCCTGCGCCAGGGCAAGGCCAACCTGCAGGCGCCGTGGCTCGGCATCGTGAGCTTCATGGTGCTCGCCCTCATGCTGAGTCTGCTCATCTTCATCGGGGAAGCCGTGCGCGATGCCTTCGACCCGCGCAAGCTGGTCGGCCGGTGATGGCAAGAGCATGAGCGCGCTGGTCCGCATCCGCGACCTCGCGGTCGATTTCACGAGCGCCGTCGAGACCGTGCGTGCCGTCTCCGGCGTCTCCTTCGACATCGAGCGGGGCGAGACCATGGCGCTGGTGGGCGAGAGCGGCTCGGGCAAGTCGGTAACGGCGCTCTCGATCCTCCAGCTCCTGCCCTATCCGGTTGCCTCGCACCCGAGCGGCAGCATCGAGGTCGACGGCACCGACGTGATCGGCGCCTCTGCACGCAGGCTGCGCCAGATTCGTGGCGACCGGGTCTCGATGATCTTCCAGGAGCCGATGACCTCCCTCAATCCGCTCCACACCATCGGCCGCCAGGTTGCCGAGGTGCTGACGCTGCACCGGGGCCTCCCCAAGCGCAGCGCGCTCATCCGCGCGCAGGAGCTGCTGGAGATGGTGGCGCTCGGAGAGACCGCCAAGCGCCTCAAGGCCTTCCCTCACGAGCTTTCCGGCGGGCAGCGGCAGCGCGTGATGATCGCCATGGCGCTCGCCTGCGAGCCCGACCTGCTGATCGCCGACGAGCCCACCACGGCGCTGGACGTGACGGTTCAGGCGCAAATCCTCAAGCTGCTCGGCGAGCTGCAACGCCGCCTCGGCATGGCGATGCTGCTGATCACCCACGACCTTTCTATCGTGCGGCATATCGCGGACAGGGTCTGCGTGATGCGGGATGGTGTGATCGTCGAGGCGGGGCCGTGCGCGCAAATCTTCGAGGCCCCTGCCCACCCCTACACGCAGATGCTGATCGCGGCCGAGCCCAAGGGCGAGCCGCTCGCGGTGGACGGAACGGCGGCGGAAGTCGTCGCCTGCGACGACCTCAAGATCCACTTCCCCATCAAGGCCGGCGTCTTCCGCCATACCGTCGGCCATGTAAAGGCGGTGGACGGCGTCACGCTCTCGATCCGGGAGGGACAGACCGTCGGTATCGTCGGCGAGAGCGGCTCCGGCAAGACCACGCTGGCGCTGGCGCTGCTGCGACTGATTTCGAGCGAGGGCCCCATCGCCTTCGAGGACCGCTCGATCCAGGGACTCACGTTCAAACGCATGCGGCCGCTACGGCGGCGGATGCAGATCGTCTTTCAGGACCCCTTCGGCTCCCTCAGCCCGCGCATGACCGTGCGCCAGATCATCGAGGAAGGGCTGAAGCTGCATCGGCTCGCCAATGGTGACGGCGGGGGCGATCCGGTCAGCGCGGTGCTGGAGGAGGTCGGCCTCGAGCCTGCGATGCAGGACCGCTACCCGCACGAGTTCTCGGGCGGCCAGCGCCAGCGCATCGCGATCGCCCGCGCGCTCGTGCTGAAGCCCCGCCTGCTCGTGCTGGACGAGCCCACGTCGGCGCTCGACATGTCGGTCCAGGCCCAGATCATCGACCTGCTGCGCGCGCTCCAGGCCCGGCATCGCCTCGCCTATCTCTTCATCAGCCACGACTTGAAGGTGGTCCGCGCGCTCTGCCACGAAGTGATCGTGCTGCGCGACGGCCTTGTGGTGGAGACAGGGCCGACCGAGGCGATCTTCGAGGCGCCCCAGAGCGCCTACACCCAGGCGCTGCTGGCCGCGGCGCTGGACCTCGAAGCGACCGAGACCGGCGCGGTCAGGATGTGAGCAGGCGATGGCGACGGCCTACGCGAGCGCGAGCATCAAGCCCTCGCTCTCGAACCGGCGAAAGTCACGTTCGTTGGTGGTCGCAATTCGTGCATCCTCGGCGATCGCCGTCGCCGCAATCGTGCAGTCCACGAACAGCCTGCGCCTGCGCCCCGACAAATTGAACAGGCGCGCAGCAATCTCAGCGTGCGCGGATGTGAAGTCGATATGACGATCGATGATGCTGGTGGCGAACTCCATTTCCGGCGGCTCGATGGGTCCACAAAGGAACTCCATCCAGGCGACCGAGCTGACCGCCAGAGTTTCGTCGGCACCGAGCCATTTGCGCAGCGCACGGCTCTCGGACGTCCCAGACACGAACCCCCGTATCAGAAAGCTCGTATCAAGATGGATCATCGAGAGCGTCTAACCGCTTGCGTGAGTATGCGTCACGTGTGGCCCGAACCTCTCGCTCCCAAGCCGCAAAATCGACACCTCGCGCCTTCATCGAAGCCTGCAGCTTGTCGAGGGCAGCTAGCTTTTCGCGCGCGCGCGGGCTTTCACCCCGCGCCGCCGAGCGAATGGCCCGACGCAGCACCTCGGACTTCGACACGTTCCAGCGGCGTGCCAGCGACTCCAGCGTGCGCACCGTCTCCACATCGAGCGAATAGGTCGATTTGATCGTTGTTACGGCCATATCTCTAAGTATGGCCATACTGTCGTCGTGTCAAGCCAGCGAGTCAAGAATCCGCGAAATAGCGCTGCAGGACGCCGAGATAGATATCCGTAAGCTGCTCCAGCGCCTCCACGGGCACACACTCGTCGGTCCGGTGCATGGTCCGGCTGAGAAGCCCGAACTCGGCGACGGGGCAGTGGTCCTTGATGAAGCGCGCGTCCGAGGTGCCGCCGGTGGTGCTGAGGGTGGGCGTCCTGCCCGTCACGGCGGCGACGGACTCGGCGATGATGGTGCTGAGCCGACCCGGCGGGGTGACGAAGGCCTCGCCAGAGATCTCGATCGCCAGGTCGTAAGGCTCGCCGGTCGTATCGAGGCACGCACGGATGATGCGCTCGAGGCTCGCGCCGGTGTGCCGGTCGTTGAAGCGGACATTGAAGCGCGCCGCTGCTGCGCCGGGAATGACGTTCGTGGCCTCGTTGCCGACGTCGATCGAGGTGAGCTCCAGCCGGCTCGGCTGAAAAAGGTCGGTTCCCTCGTCCAGCTTGAGGGCGAGCAGCGCATTCAGCAGCGCGACGAGACGGGGCAGCGGGTTGTCCGCCAGCGCCGGATAAGCGACGTGCCCCTGCCGGCCCGCGACCCGGAGCGTGCCGTTGAGGCTGCCGCGCCGGCCGATCTTCACCATCTCGCCGAGCTCTTCGGGGTTGGTCGGCTCGCCGACGAGGCAGGCGTCGAGCGTCTCGCCACGCTCCGCGAGCCAGTCCAGCACCTTGCGCGTGCCGTTGACCGCCGGCCCTTCCTCGTCACCGGTGATCAGCAGGCTGATGGAGCCGCCGCCGGCTCCGGCCGCGCCGAAGCGGGCTGCGGCAGCGACGAAGGCGGCGATGGCCCCCTTCATGTCTGAGGCACCGCGCCCGTAGAGGACGCCGTCCTCCACCTCGGCGGCAAAGGGCTCGCGGGTCCAGACCGCACGGTCGCCCGTCGGCACCACGTCGGTATGGCCGGCGAAGCAGAAGTTGGGCCGGCCCTTGCCGCGCCTCGCGTAGAGGTTGTCGACAGGTGCGGTTCCCGGCTCCTCGAACGGCAGGCGGTGGCAGGTGAAGCCTAGCGTCTGGAGAGCGCGTTGCAGCACATCCAAGGCGCCGCCGTCCGCCGGTGTCACGCTCTCGCAGCGGATCAGCGCCCGGGCAAGCGCCAGTGGATGCGCGAGCGCTTCAACGCTCGCCTGGCCCTCCCGGCTCTCTTCACTCAATTGCGGAGCAGCTGGTTGATCGAGGTCTTGGCCCGCGTGCCCGCATCCACCCGCTTGACGATCACCGCGCAATAGAGGCCGGGGCCCGGCGATCCGTCCGGAAGCGGCTTGCCCGGAAGCGAGCCCGGCACCACGACCGAATACGACGGAATGCGCCCGCGATGGACTTCGCCGGTCTCGCGATCGACCACCCGGGTCGAGGCGCCGACATAGACACCCATCGCCAGCACCGCGCCCTGCTCGACGATGACGCCTTCGGCCACCTCGCTGCGCGCGCCGACGAAGCAGTCGTCCTCGATGATCACCGGGTTCGCCTGGAGCGGCTCCAGCACACCGCCGATTCCGGCACCGCCGGAGATGTGGCAGTTTTTGCCGATCTGCGCGCAGCTCCCCACCGTGGCCCAGGTGTCGATCATGGTGCCGCTATCGACATAAGCGCCGATGTTCACGAAGGAGGGCATCAATACCACACCGGGCGCGACGTAGGCCGAGCGCCGCACGATGGCGCCGGGCACGGCGCGGAAGCCCGCATCCTGGAAGCGCGCCTCGTCCCAGCCTGCGAACTTGGACGGCACCTTGTCGTACCAGGGCGTATCGCCCCCCGGCCCGCCCGGGATTGTCGCCATGTCGTTGAGCCGGAAGGAGAGCAGCACCGCCTTCTTGAGCCATTGGTTGACGATCCAGGCGTCGCCCTGCTTCTCCGCAACGCGCGCCTCGCCGGAATCGAGCAGGGAGAGCGCAGCCTCCACCGCGTCTGCGGCGGCACCGCCGCTCGCGGGCGAAAGCGTGTCGCGCGCCTCCCAGGCGGCTTCCACCGCGCGGTCCAGGTCTCCTGTCCTCACCGGTCTCTCCCTTGCTCTCCACTGCGACCGCGGGTGCCGTCTTCCGCCGGCTACGCCGGGAGCGCGGCGAGCCAGACGGCAAGATCGTCGGTCACATAGTCTGGCGTGATCTCTTCGGCGCCGGACGACGCCCAGTCACTGTCGTTGCGCACCCATACGGTCGCCATGCCGAGCGCAGCAGCGGGCACCAGGTTGCGCAGGATATCCTCGAACAGGATGGCGCTCTTGGGCTCGACATCGTGCACGTCCGCGAGCCGCTCGTAGGCTTGGGGAAAGGGCTTCGGCACCCAGTCGGCCGCCTCGATATCGTAGATCTCGCTGAAATGGTGGCCGATTCCGAGCCGCGCCATCACCCGCTCGGCATAGGGCGCATCGGCGTTCGTGAAGACCAGCTTGCGGCCGGGCAGCCGGCCGAGCGCCGCCTCCAGGGCATCGCTCTGCGCGATGGGCGAGAGATCGATGTCGTGCACGAATTCGAGAAAGGGCGCGGGGTCCATGCCGTGCTTGAGCATGAGGCCGCGCAACGTGGTGCCGTATTTGCGGAAGTAGCTCTTTTGCAGCCGCTTGGCCTCAACGTGGTCGACGTCGAGCGCAGTGGCGATAAAGGCGCCGATGCGATGGCTCACCTGGTCGAAGAGGCGCGAGCTCGACGGATAGAGGGTGTTGTCGAGGTCGAATATCCACGTGTCTATGTGCGCGAGGTCGGCGCCCGAAGGCGCGCTCCGAGCGCCTTCGGTCAATTGCATTGGCCGTTGGAACCCTCCGCGCACACCTTGTTGCCGTCGATCCAGATCGCGCCGCTGAGATCCGCCTTGAGGAAATCGGTCGCGTCGAGCCGGGCGCCGGTGAAGTCGGCACCGCGAAGATTGGCGCGGAAGAAACGGGCGCGCCTGAGATCGGCGCCTTCGAACGAGGCGCCGGCCAGGTCCGATTTGGTGAAGTCCGTGCCGATCAGGCGCGCGCCGGCCCAGCGCGTCTCCACCAGGACGGAATCGGTGAACTTGGCGCGCCGGGCGTCAACCGCGGAGAAGTCGGCCCGCGTGAGGTCCGAGCGCGCAAAGAACCCATCGCGCAGCGTGGCGCCGGCGAGGTCAACGTCGACGAAGTTCCGATTGTCGAGAAGACAACGCCGCCAATCGACACCCGGCTGCGGCGTATCGGCGCAGCCGGCTTGTGCTCCCGGCGCGGCGAGCGCGAGCACCGCCCCGATCAGCCCCGCCGCCACGACGCTCCCTCGTCTCATTCTGTCTGGCACTGCCTGGATATATCCCGATGCGCCGCTCAGTCGCCCTTTGGGTCCAGCCTGCTGCTGCCCTCGGGCTCTTCGGGCTCATGATCGATACGCTTGCCGTCCAGCGTGCCGTCGCCGCGCGCCGCCTCGACTTGCGTCACCTGCCTCTCCGCCTTGCTACGCCCCGATCGCGCACGGTTCGCCGCGCCTTTCTGCGCTTTCGCGGCCCGATCGCGCTTCTTCCGAAACTGGTTAAGGTTGACGACATCGCCCATGACCAAAGGCCTTTCGATACGCCGGCAAACGTGGTCTAAGAAATGCGGGGTCTCCCATCCGATCTGACTCGTCCGATTGAGAGGCAAGCCTAGACGAAATGAATCGGGCTGTTAACCGGAGTCGACCGGGGAGCCGCCGTTTGGGCAAAGCGCCAGGCTACCCCGCCCCGAGGCATGGCCAACAGTGAAATTCGTTTACGCTTTACTCGTCCTTCTGGTCCTCGTCGTCGCTGCCCTCTTCATCGTGCCGTCGGTTCTCGATTGGGAGCGGTTCAAGCCCGAGATCACGGAGCGCCTGGAGGCCATCACCGGTCGTGAGATTGCGATCGACGGCCCGCTCGCGGTCTCCATCCTGCCGACGCCCACAATCAAGGCCGCCGACCTTCGCATCGCCAACGCGCCGGGCGCGGTCGCCCCCGACATGGCGCGGATCGCCTCGCTCGATCTCACGCTTGCGCTGGGGCCGCTCCTCGGCGGCAAGATCGCCGTCACCAGTCTCGAGATGGTGGAGCCCGTGATCGAGCTCCAGCGCCTCGCCGACGGCCGTCCCAACTGGCTCTTCGAGCCTGAGACCGACCCGACGGTGGAGACCTCTGCCAATGGCGAACCGGAGGCAGCCGACCTCGGGCTGACCAGGATCGACTCTGCGACCATAACGAACGGTACGATCGTCTATCGCCATGCGCACGATGAGCCCCCGGCGCGAATAGACAGGATCGACGCGGCGATCTCTGCCCGCTCCCTCGACGGTCCCTTCCGCGGGGAGGGCAATCTCGCCGTGCGCGGCCGGGCGATCAAGTTTCGGCTCGCGACGGGCACGGTCGGCGAAGACCGCACTCTGCCGGTCTCGTTCGAAGCGACCTTCGGCGGTGAGCGGGGCAGCGCGCTGTTCGAGGGCATCCTCAAAGGCATCGACGGGATGCCTGCGTTCGACGGCAGCGTGCGGGCCGAGGCGTCCGACTTCGGCGCTCTCCTGAATGCGCTCGCCGTGGATCTCGGGTCGCTGCCCGCCGAGCCGCTGGGTAGAGAATTCTCTGCCAAGGGCGAATTCAGCGTGCACGCGGATACCATCGCCGCACGCGAGCTTCAGGTTCGACTGGGCGAGAGCCAGGCGAACGGCACGCTCTCTTGGCAGGATGGCGAGGTGCCGCGGTTAGCGGCCGAGATCGACCTCAACCGCATCGACCTCGATCGCTTCCTGCCGGATGACGGCAAACCCAAGCCCGCGGGATCGGCAGGCTCTGGCAGCGAACCGCAGACTGCGGAGGCGGCGGGCTCGGACGGTGCCGGGCAGTCGAGCAATGCAGTGGCTCTGGCCACGCCGCAATCGATCACAGACGACATCCGGCACGAAATTCCCACGAAGATCGATGCCGCTCTAGACCTTACGATCGGTGCGGTCACCTGGCGCAAGGGCGTCATCCGTAAGGCCAGGGCGCGTCTTGCGCTCGAGAACGGCGTGGTCACGATCCGGCAAACGTCGGCGCTGTTGCCCGGAGGCGCGGACGTCGACCTCGCCGGCCGGCTGACCGCCAACGGCAACGGCCAGTGGATGGAGGGTGTCGGCGAGATCGCGACCGAGGACCTGCGCGCCACCCTCTCCTGGCTTGGCGTAGATGTGGGGGCAGTCCCGGCGGATCGGCTCCGACACCTCAGCGCGAGTGCCGATCTCTCTGCCAACGGCGATCGGCTGTCGGCATCCAATCTCGACATCAGGATCGATACCACGCGGATCGCCGGCAACGTGTCCATCGAGACGAGCGAGCGGCCGCAGATCGCCGCCGACCTCGCTGTCGACGCTGTGAATGTCGACGCTTACCTGCTCGATGCAGGCCCGGCGCCGTCACGTGCGACAGGCGATGCGGACGCAGCGCCGCAGGAGGCGGCACAGCCAACGCCGGGCCGCGCGGGGGATAGCGTGGGGGGTGGAGCATGGCCGGTGCTCGACGAGATCGACGCCGACGTCGCGCTCAAGATCGATGCGCTTACCTACGGGGGAGTGCGCCTGGCCGGGCTGGAATTCGACGCGGCCCTCGACCAGGGCGACCTGACCCTGCGGCGGGCGTCGGTCGCGGACGCAGCGGGCGCCAGCATCCTGTTGTCAGGCACCGGGCGCACGGTCGGGACGGCGCCAAGTTTCGATCTCGCGGTCGAAGCTGCGGCTGATTCGCTCGACGGTGTCCTCGCGCTCCTCGACATCGATCCCGACATTCGCGCCGAGGCGTTCGGCAAGGTCACGCTGAATGGTGCGCTCGCGGGCGATGAGGAAGCACTGTCGATCGATCTCGCTCTCGCTGCTGGCGCGGCCCAGGCGTCGCTGGCAGGTACCGTCGAGCAACCCTTCGGCGCGCCCGCCGCGGCGCTCGCCTTCAGCCTGCAGGCACCGGATGCCGCCTCGCTCGCCCGCAGCGTCGGGCTCACGCCACCGCCTATCGTCACGCGGCTCGGCGCGCTGACGATGGAGGGCGGGATCGGCGGCGATCTCGACTCCGTCGCGATCAACATGAGCGCCGAGACCGCCGGCGCGACGCTTCAGGTCGCTGGCAAGGTCACGGATCCGCTCGCTTCTCCCAGCTACAGCGTCGATGTCGATCTCGCCCATCCGCGCGGCGAGGCCCTGGTCGAAACCCTGGTCGGCGACGCGCCGGCGGATGTTGCCCTCGGCGCGCTGCGCCTCGCCGGGAAGGTATCCGGCGACCGGACTGTGGCAAGCTTCGCCGACATCGACGCCATGATCGGCGACAGCACGCTGACCGGCGGGGTCTTCCTCCGCCTGGATCAGGAGCCGCCGGGGTTCAGCGCCGACCTTCATGGCGGCGTGCTCGACCTCGCATGGTTGGGCGGCGGTCTTGCCGCGACGGGCGAGACGGAGGCCGGCGGGACACCATCGGTAAGTGTCGACCTTGCGGGCACCGGCACCGAGGGCGCTGCACCGCAGCCCGCGCGCTGGTCCGACGAAACGATCGACCTCACGGTCCTCGATCGGCTCTCCGGAACACTCGCGCTCGACGCCGAGGCCCTCCTTCTCGGCGCCTACCGCATCGAACAGGCCGACGTCGATCTGGCCGTAGCCGAGGGGACGCTGACGCTGCGTTCGCTTACCGGCCGGCTTTTCGACGGGGCGCTGAAGGCCGACGGCAGCCTCGCCGGCGGACCGGTGCCGGCGGGGCAGGCGGCATTCCGGCTCACCGATGCGGAATTGGGCGCCATCCTGCGCGAGATTGCAGGCGTCGATGCGGTCTCTGGCCGCGCCGAGGTCGACGGGTATTTCACCCTGCGCGGGCAGACGGCCCGCGAGATGATGCAGAGCCTCTCCGGCCGCGTCGCGCTTGCCGCCAGCGAGGGCGCCGTCGAGGGCGTGGACGTGCCGGCGATCAGCCGCCAGATCGACGCGCTCTCCAAGGTCGATGCGCTCGAAGACATCGCGAGCTTCGTCGATGGGACCGAGCAAAGCCTATCCAGCGGGCGAACGGCAATCCGCTCCCTCGACGGCACCGTGCGGGTACAGGACGGCCAGGCACGCATCGACGGCTTCGAGGTCGTCGCCGAGGGGGGCGTCGGCGAAATCAGCGGTACCGCCGATCTCCCCGCGTGGCAGCTAGACCTCACGGCGCTGTTCCGCCTCACCGAGCACGCGGATGCCCCGCCTGTCGGCATACGGTTCGAGGGGCCGATCGATCGGCCGGAGCGCCGCCTTTTGATCGCGGACATGCAGGCCCACCTGGTCAAGCTCGGGCTGCTCTCGCTCGCCGGCGCGCCCGGCATGCCCAAGATCACGCTGCGCAAGGGTGCCAAGGCGGAGCCCGGAACCGAGATGGACACCCTGCTCAGAAACGTGCTCGGCGATCCGGACAAGGCCGAGGACGCCGAGACAGCGGAAGAGCCCGACGAGCCGGAAGAACGCGCGGGAGCGGGCGAACCGAGTGAAGCGGTGGACGCCCAAGAAGAGGACGGAGCGGGGGATGCCGCGGCGTCGCCGGGCGATGGCTCGGGCGATGCGGCGGTGGCGACGGAGCCCGTCGAGGCGCGTCAGCCGGAAGAGGCGGCAGGCGTCGAGCAGAGGGAAGAGGTCGAGGAGCCGCTAGAGACTGGCGGGGAGGAGGAGCGCGAAGCAGCGCCCCCGACCGAGGCGCCCGCGCCCGAGGAGCCTGTGCCCGAGCCCCTGCCAGCACCTGAGCGCGACAAGGACGAGGACCTCCAAGACCTCGTCGACGATCTGCTGAAGTCGCTCGAAGAGTAGGGGCCGGCGCCCCCGGTCAGGAACGCCGGCCCCGCCCGCCTTCACGACGTGGCGAAGGGAAGAGCGACGAAGTGCTCGCGCCCGTCACGGCTCATCAAGAGCAGCACGGCCTCGCGCCCGTCGCCCTGAGCGGCCTCGATACGCTCGTTCACGTCCGCCACCGATCCGACGGGCTCGTTGCCCACGGTGACGATCACGTCGCCGGGGCGAAGCCCCTTGCGATGAGCGGCGCTCCCGGGCGCCACTTCGGCAACCACCACGGCGCCTGAGCCGCCGTCCATCGCCGTGCCGTCGCCAGCCTCCGAATCGACATTCGCAAGGCGAAGGCCGAAGGTGTCGAGGCGGCCGGCCTCATCCGCGCCGGTCATCTCCGCGCTGGGCTCGACGGGCGGCGTTGCGTTGGCGATCGCCGCCGTGATCTCCATGGCCTGGCCGTCGCGCCAGACGGTGAGCGTGGCGGCGGCCCCGGCGTCGATGGTGGAGATCATGCGCGACAGCGCTCGCGCGTCTTCGATCGGCACCTGATCCACGGCGACGATGACATCGCCGGACTCTAGCCCTGCGACCGCCGCCGGGCTCTCCGGCTGCACGCGGGCGATGATGGCGCCCTCCGTGTCCTCCAGCCCGAGGCTTGCCGCGATGTCTTCGGTGACCGGCTGGATATGGACACCGAGCCATCCGCGCATGACCCGGCCGTGGGCCTTGAGGTCGTCGATGACGACCCTGGCCGTGGCGGCGGGGACTGCGAAGCCGATTCCCACATTGCCGCCGGTGGGTGAGACGATCGACGTGTTCACCCCGATGACCTCGCCATGCAGATTGACGGCAGGCCCACCCGAATTGCCGCGATTGATCGGCGCGTCGATTTGCAAGTAGTCCTCGTAGGGGTTGGGGCCGGTTCCGCGCCCGCGCGCGGAGACGATGCCGAAGGTCGCGGTCTTGCCGATACCGAAGGGATTGCCGATGGCGACCACCCAATCGCCGACGCGGGTGCCGTCCTCGGCAGCGAATTGCACGGTCGGCAAGGGCTCGTCGGTCTCGACCCTGAGCAGGGCAAGATCGGTCCGCACGTCTTGACCGACGATCTCCGCATCGAGCCGGGTGCCGTCGTCGAGAACCACGGTCATGGTCTCGGCGCTTGCGATTACGTGATTGCTCGTCACGATGTAGCCGTCGGCGTCGACGATGAAGCCGGAGCCGATGCCCCCGCTCGGTACCATGGGGCCGGGCTCGATGTCCGGCGTGAAGCCGAATCGCTCGGCGAAGTCCTCGCCGAAGAAGCGCTTGAAGTGCTCCGGCATGCGCGGGCCGCGCCACTGCTGGGCGGTCAACGCGGGCCGGGCCTTGTGGGTGACCTCGATCGAGACGACCGCCGGGCTAACCGCCTCCACCACGCCGGCGAGGCTGGGCGTTGCCAGGACGTGATCGACCGACGTCGGCGGTGTGATCGCCGTGGCCGTCTTGAGCGAAGTGGCCAGGCCGCCGCCGGCCACAGCGATCATGCCGAGGCCCGCCAGAGCCGCGACGATGACCATCCGTTTGCGTTGCGGTGAAAGCGTGCTCATCGTTTCCTCACTTGCCGTTGCCGTTGTTGCGCAGCGGCCGATGGCAGGCCGCAGCCCCTCTATGACAGGGCAAGCTGTCACCACGATGGACGCTTGATTAATTCTTCTTCATAATTCAACGGAGCCTGCGCGGAATGAGCCTTGGTCCAGCCGGTTATGTCCGAAGAACTCGCACCCTGCCCGTTCTGGCCCAACTGCATAAGCAGCCGCGGCGACGCGGCCGCCCGTCACCGTATCGAGCCCTTCGCCGTCTCAGGCGACCCTGCGGCGGCCTTCGTCCGGTTGAAGGCCCTGGTGGAAGAGTTGCCGCGGACCGAAATCGTGACAGCGACAGAGGACTATCTCCACGCCGTCTGCCGGACACGCCGCGGCTTCGCCGACGATGTCGAGTTTCGTGTTCACCCAGAGGAAGGCGTGATCCATGTCCGCTCGGCTTCGCGCTTCGGTATCGGCGACATGGGGGTGAACAGAGCGCGCGTCGAGGCGCTCCGCCAGCGGTTTCAGGGCGAGTAAGCGCTGGCCTCGGGCGATCGGTTTATGCGGCCGGCCGTGGGAAGGTCACGGTCACACGAAGGCCGCCCAACGGACCGTCGTCGAGCGCGAGCGACGCCCGGTGCAAGGTGGCGACGCCCGCGACGAGGCTGAGCCCGAGGCCGGTGCCGCCGCCGGTGCGGCTTGCGTCCAGGCGGACAAAGCGTTGCAGCACACGCTCCCGCTCCTCGGGCGGGATGCCCGGCCCCGAGTCCTCCACTATGAGTCGAACGGCGCCCGCCTCTTCACACTCGAGGCTCACCCCGATCCGGCCTTCGGGCGTGTAGGCGAGCGCGTTGTCGAGCAGGTTGGCGACGAGTTGGGAGAGGAATTGAGCGTGGCCGGCCACGGGCTCCGTCTCGTCGAGCGTGGCCTCGATGGCGAGCCCCTTCTCGTCGGCGAGCGGGGCGTAGAGCTCGACCATGTCGCCGACGATGGCGCCGAGGTCGACAGGCACCATGGCAATGCCGGCCTTGCCGGATTCGGCGCGGGCGATCTCCATCAGCGTGGCGAAGGTGCGCAGGATGCCGTCGGTCTCGGCGATCGCGCGTTCGAGCGCGGCGCGGTGGCCGTGTTCGTCGTCTGGCCCCTCGCGAAGCGCAAGCTCCAGCCGCGACTTCAGCCGGGTGAGCGGGCTGCGCAGATCGTGCGCGACGCTGTCGGTCACCGTGCGCAAGCCCGTCATCAGCGTCTCGATCTCATCCAGCATCTCGTTGACCGTGATGGAGAGGCGATCGAATTCGTCGCCGACGCCCGTGACCGGCATGCGCCGCGAGAGATCGCCCCGCACGATGCGCTGGCCGGTCTCACGCACGGCATCGACCCGGCGCAGCATCCGCCGGCTCATGACGAGGCCGCCGAGGAGACCCAGAACCAGCGTGATTCCGAGCGCGTAGCCGAGGGTTTCCAGAATCAGCCCTTCGAAGTCCGCCCGGCCGCGCGGGTCGCGGCCGACGAGCAGCCGGAAGCCGCCCGGCAGCACGAAGGTGTGGGCGCGGATGGTGCCGTGCGCCTCCTCGCCGCTCGCGCGCCTGGCCGAGATCTCCACCCACCCGTCTTCGGCCCCGGCAGCCTCGCGCGGCCAGGCGCTGAGATTGCCGGCGAGCGGCCGGAGCGCGGGATCGGCAAGGAGGTAGACGCTGTCCGGATCGCCGTAGGGGCCGCTGCGCTCCTCGATCACGGCGATCAACTGGCCCATGCCCCGCGCCCGGTATTGCTCGGCAAGACCGCGAACCTCGGCCTCGATTGTGTCGCTGGTCTGGCTGTCGATGACCCGCACCGTGGTCCAGTAGATGAACGCGAGCAGCACCAGGACCGAGGCGCCGAAGAGGCCGACGTAGAGAAGCGAAAGCCGGAACGTGGACGTCCGGAGCAGCCTAGCCCGCATCTCTCGCCACGGTCAGGGTGTGCCGGTCGACGCCGGGCGACGACGGAAGGGAAGAGGCTGCCCTGCCGCCCCGTGCGACTCCCCGGACCCATAGTGCAGTGCACGGTGCGCGGCTTATGCGCCATGATCGCATCATGTGCCGATCGTGCTCCCGCGCGCGTATCCGCGCGACGCAGCGCAAGAGCAAGCGGGCCGCGGCAGGTGCAGACAATATCTGCGGGCGCTCGTCGCCTGGGCGGCTGCCGCCCGCAGTCGTCGGTGCCGCAATCGAGGACGGCCGCCGCCAGTCTCCCCGAATCCCACTTATCCCACTTAATCCCGGCGAATCCCGCATTAGATTGTTGAAGTTTGCGCGTGTCGCGCGATGCGCGCGACACGACCTTGGTGAAGACCGGGGGCTATCCGTCGGCACGGAAGCAATACCCGACGCCGCGCACGGTGTGGATCAGGGGCGTGTCGAAGCCCTTGTCGATCTTGCCGCGCAGCCGGCTCACATGAACGTCGATCACGTTGGTCTGCGGGTCGAAGTGGTAGCCCCAGACATGTTCGAGCAGCATCGTGCGTGTGACAACCTGGCCTGCGTGGCGCATGAAATAGGCGAGCAGCGTGAACTCGCGGGGCTGCAGAACGATCTCGCGCCCCGCGCGCCGCACCGTGCGGGCGAGCAAGTCGACCTCCAAATCGGCGAGGCCGAGGCGGGTCTCGCCGCCAAAGCTGTCGGCGCGCCTGAGCAGCGCCTCCAACCGCGCCAGCAGCTCGGAGAAAGCGAAGGGCTTGGTCAGGTAGTCGTCGCCGCCGGCCCTGAGCCCTTCGACCCGGTCGTCCACCTGGGCGAGCGCGCTGAGAATCAGCACCGGCGTGCGCCGGCCCTTGCGGCGCAGCGTCTCAATTAGCGCGAGGCCGTCGAGGCCCGGCAGCATGCGGTCGACCACGAGCGCGTCGAAGCGGTGGTCCAACGCGAGCGAGAGCCCGTCCGCCCCGTCGTGGACGAGCTCGACCACATGGCCGCTCTCGCTCAGGCCCTTCTGCAGATAGCGGGCGGTTTCGATGTCGTCTTCGACGACCAGCACGTGCATGGCTGCAACCTTGGCAGGCCGGGCGCAGCGATCAAGGGCCTCAACACATTGTGTGCCGGACAACACCTGAAACACTGGCCTTGAATAGACCGCATCATGGTTCAATTTCGGGGCTAGTGACTTTGCATGAAGGAACTGGCCCGATGCGAATTTCCGTCAGCGAAGCGAAGGGACGATTGACCGAGCTTGTCCGCCGGGCGGAAGCGGGCGATGAGGTGGTGCTCACCCGTCACGGCAAGGCTATCGTTCGCTTGGTGCCGGTGCAGCCGCAACCCGATCTCGAAGCTCGGCGTACACTGATCGCGGCCGTGCAGACGACCGCTCGGGGCAAGCGAACCGAGGGAGCTACGGCTGCGCGCAGCCAGGATTTTCTCTACGACGATGACGGCTTGCCAAAATGATCGCGGTCTTTACGTCGTCGCGGATATTGCGTGAACCAATATCAAGAGCGTGCTGTGAAGGCGGGCCACGCCTACTTGCGGCGGCGGGCGGGCGGCGCGCCGTAGAGCGCGAGCCTGACTGCGCACCACGCTGCCTCCAGCCCGCGCCGCAGCCGGGCCCCGTCCCGCGCCAGCAGGCGCACGCCCACACCGGCCTCGTTGGGGAGCGCCGAGGCGCCGCCGTAGAAGGCCTCCGTCGGCGCAAGCGCCGAGCGGAGAGCGGCCAGGATGGCCTCGCGCGCAGGGCCGCGGTGGGCGACGACGAGACTGCCCTGCGCCGGCCAGCGCGCGATCTGGCTCGCACCCTTCGCCAGACGATCGCCGGCGAGGGCGTAGCGCTCCAGCGCAAGCAGGCGGCCCCCCTCATCGCGGATACGCATCTCCGCCGCGAAGCTTTCGAACCGTCGATCCTCGCCGCCGGGGTCGTGGTGAGCGAAGCTTTCGGACGCGATGACCGTGGCACCCTCCGCGGCCTCGATTTCCAGCAGCGAGGTGAGCCGGGCGCCCGGAAACATGATCAGCGGGTCCGGCAGATATTCGAGAAGCGCACCGTCAGCCGCCTCCAGCGCGACCGTCTGCCGCGCCGGCGCGGCAGGCATCCGGTGCACGATGGTCGCCGCCTGGGTGGTCACATGGGCGGCACTGCCGGCCTCTGCGCCGCAGATCATGCGCAGATCCTCGCCCTGGTAGATGCCGCCGGAGACCGACTGGAGATAGAGCGTCAACGCTCCGGCCGGCGCCTCGTCGAAGTAGAACGGCCGGGTGATGTGGAACGGGTAGCCGACGCGCTGGCGGGCGATGTAGCTCTGGCCATCGGGTGCGCGGGCGAAGCGGAGCGCCGCCTGTGGCTCCTCATTGGCCCGGGCAGCCTGGGACACGGAGGCAGCCAAACGAAGGCTCAGCGCAGCAGGTAGTTCTGGCCGAGGGTGATCTTGTCGATCGGCTCGCAGGCCGCCAGCGTCCCGTCGACGAAGACCTCGAAGGTCTGGGAGTCGACGCGGATGTCGGGGCAGGCGTCGTTGTGCAGCATGTCCTTCTTGGTGAGCTTGGTGAAGCTCCCGATCGGCAGGATCGGTTTGCTCAGGCCGATGCGGCCGGGCACGTCGATATCGAGCGCGCGCCGATGCGCGAAGACGGCGCTCAGCGTCGCCGGCGCGCGTCCGTGATGGCCGAACTGGGGCCGCATGATGACCGGCTCGGTCTGGAAGTAGCTGCCGGAGGGATCGCCGCTCTGGCCCCAGGCGACGAAGCCGCCCTTGATGACGCCGAAGGGTTTGATGCCGAAGAAGGCGGGCTTCCAGGTGACGAGATCGGCCATCTTGCCGGGCTCCAGCGAGCCCACGTATTGGTCGACGCCGAAGGCGATCGCCGGGTTGATGGTGTATTTCGCGATATAGCGCTTGATGCGCTCGTTGTCGGCGTCGGCGGTGGTCTCCTCAGGTAGCCGCCCGCGCTGGTCGCGCATCTTGCTCGCAAGCTGCCAGCAGCGCGTGATGACCTCGTTGATCCGCCCCATGCCCTGGCTGTCGGAGCCGAACATCGAGACCGCGCCGATGTCGTGCAGCACGTCCTCGGCCGCGATGGTGCCGTGCCGCACCCGGCTCTCGGCGAAGGCCACGTCTTCCGGCAGGTCGTAGCGCAGCAGATGGCAGGCCATGGTCATGTCGAGCTGCTCGTCGAAGACGTTGACCGTGTAGGGGTTGGTCGGGTTGGTCGACGACGGCAGGCAGTGGGGCTCGCCGTTGCAGCGGATGATGTCCGGCGCGTGGCCGCCGCCGGAGCCTTCCGTGTGGTACATGTGGATGGTGCGACCTGCGATCGCCGCCATCGTGTCTTCGTAGAAGCCGGACTCGTTCAGCGTGTCAGTGTGTATCTGGACCGGGAAATCGTGCTCGGCGGAGGCGCGCAGGCAGGCATCGATGGTGGCCGGCATGGCGCCGTAGTCCTCGTGGATCTTGACGCCGATGATGGCGCCGTCGAGATGCTCGACGATGGTCGCCGGATCGTGGGACGAGCCGCGGCCGAAGAAGCCGAAATTGATCGGCCACGCTTCCGATGCCTCCAGCATCCGGTAGGTGTTCCAGGGGCCGCCGCAGTCGATGGCGAAGAGCGGTCCCATGGTGCCGCCGATCATGGTGGTGAGCCCGCTCGCCAGCGCGTGGTTGCACTGGTCCGCCGACAACCAGTGGACGTGCACGTCGATGCCGCCCGGCGTCACGATAAGGCCGCTGGCCGGGTAGTAGGTGGTGTTGGGGCCGCAGACGAGGTTCGAATCCACCCCGTCCTGCGTGTTGGGATTGCCGGCCTTGCCGACGCCCGCGATCTTGCCGTCCTTGATGCCGATGTCGGCTTTCACGAGGCCGAGCACGGGGTCGATGACGGTCGCGTTCTCGACCAGCATGTCGATGGCGCCGTCGGCTGCGGAGGTATGGGCGTCGTAGGACATGCCGTCGCGCATCACGCGGCCGGCGCCGGTCCAGCACTCATCGCCGTAGGTGGTGTGGTCGTGCTCGATCTCGCCGATCAGCGAGGTATCGCCGAGTCGGATCTTGTCGCCCTTGGTCGGCCCGTAGTAGCGGGCATAGGTCTCGCGTGCGATCTTCACCATCTGCCTACGCTCCCCGGAAGCCGCCCGCTTTCGCGCGGGCGATCGCCTGATCCTTGACTTCGGGCGAATCGATCATGCCCTCGGTGAGGGAGTTGAAGCCGGTGACCCGGCCGCGGCCGCCGATCTCCACCAGCGCGACCTCCTTCTCTTGCCCGGGCTCGAAGCGCACGGCAGTGCCGGACGGGATGTCGAGGCGCATGCCGAAGGTCGCCTGACGATCGAAGTCGAGGGCCCGGTTGATCTCGAAGAAGTGGAAGTGGCTGCCGATCTGGACCGGGCGGTCGCCGGTGTTGGTGACCGCCACCGATCCGGTCCTCCGGCCTGCGTTCAGCTCGATCTCCTCGTCCGGCGTGATGATCTCGCCGGCGCGGGGGCTGGGCGGGCTCTCCGCCGTGCCCGGGCGGATCGGCTGGTGCACGGTGATGAGCTTGGCGCCGTCCGGGAACACCGCCTCGACATGGATGACCGGAATCAGCTCCGGCACGCCCGGCATCACGTCGTCCGACGTGAGGATCTCCGCGCCATAGCCCATAAGGTCCTTGAGGGTGCGACCTTCGCGCGCACACATCAGGAGCTCGTCGCAGATATAGGCGATCGCTTCCGGGTGGCTGAGCTTGATGCCGCGGCGCTTGTGCTCACGCGCAAGCTGGGCGGCAGTGAAGATGGTGAGCCGCTCCTGCTCTGTCGGGGTGAGGTTCATCGGCCGTCGTCTCCCTCTTGCGTCGTCGGAAAAGAGTAGTCGCCGGAGCGCGCTGAAGACAGCCGAATTTGCTGCCGACCGCGGGTCGCATAGACTCGAGGGGAGGGAGAGAGGGAGCGGCGCCGATGATAGCCAACACCAACCGCCAGATCGCGCTCGCCGCGCGCCCGGTGGGGCCGCCGAAGGAGACGGATTTCCGCCTCGTCGAGGGGCCGGTGCCGACGCCGGCAGAGGGCGAGCTGCTAGTGCGGACGATCTGGCTCTCCCTCGACCCCTACATGCGGCTCAGGATGGGCACGGACCTCCGCTACTACCCGCCGATCCCGCTCGGCGACGTGATCGTGGGGGGCGCGGTTAGCCGGGTGGTGGAGAGCCGGCACCCGAAATTCGCACCCGGCGATATCGTCGACGACTACACCGGCTGGCAGGACTACGCCATCGCGCAGGGCGCAGAGGCGCGCAAAGTGAACCCGGCGCTGGGGCCGCTGTCGACGGCCGTCGGCGTGCTCGGCATGCCGGGGCTCACCGCCTATCTCGGGCTCGTCAAGGTCGGCCGGCCCGCGCCCGGCGATACGGTCGTCATCTCGGCGGCGTCGGGCGCGGTCGGTGCGGTCGCAGGCCAGGTGGCGAAGATCGCGGGCTGCAGGGTCGTCGGCATCGCCGGCGGGGCGGAGAAGCTGCGCTATCTCGCGCAAGAGCTCGGCTTCGATGAGGCCATCGACAGGCATACCGACGATCTGCCCGCAGCCCTCTCCGCGGCGTGCCCCGATGGCATCGACGTCTACTTCGAGAATGTCGGCGGGCCTATCGGCGATGCGATCTATCCCCTGCTCGCTCACGGCGCCCGCGTGGTGATCTGCGGCGGCATTTCCCACTACAACGCGACCGAGCCGCCCAGGGTCGCAAGCCATCTCGCGCCGATCCTCTTCACCGAGACCGAGGTGAAGGGCTTCAACATCTACTCCTACGGCGCGCACTACGAGCACGCGCGCAAGCGCCTCGCCCGTTGGCTGGGGGAAGGCCGGCTCGCCTTCAAGGAGGACATCGTGGACGGCCTCGAGAACGCGCCCGCGGCGTTTCAGCGCTTCTTCGACGGCAGCAACTTCGGCAAGCTGCTGGTCAGGGTTTCGGCGGAGTAGTCGGTCCGCCGCCCGTGACCGCTATTCGTGGCTGTGGACGTGGTCCCGCCCCACGCGGATGCAGACCGGCACGGGCCGGTCGCTATCGGGATCGGGGGGCGAAGCGTACATGTGCTCGAGCTCCTCCAGCACGACGGCGGTGATGTAGGGGATCGGCAAGCCCATGGCCTCCGTCACCGGCACCCAGCCGAGATCGAGTAGCTCGCCGTTGCTGCCGAGCGTCCCCGACGCGTCGGTCGCGCGGGCCAGGAAGAACCGTGCGTTGAAGCGCCGCGGCAGCCCCGGCGGCGTGACCGCGCGGTAGATGTAGTCGAGCTTGTCGAGGGCGGGTGCCAGGCCGGTCGCGTGAAAGGCCTGCCATTCGGGCCGGAGACGGCCGTTTGCCGCCGGCGCTTGCAGACCGAGGGCGAGCCCTGTCTCCTCGAAGGTCTCGCGCACGGCCGCAGCAGCCAGCGAGCGGGCGCGCGCAGGCGAAGCGGAGCGCGCAAGCCGTGCGGCCACGCCGGGCCTGAGCTCCGTCGCCGGGCGGACCCAGCGATCGCAGGGCTCGACGCCGCCGCCCGGAAACACGTACTGGCCGGGCATGAACACCTGGCGGCGGGGGCGGCGGCCCATCAGGACCTCGGGCCCACCCCTGCCCTCGCGCAAGAGAACCAACGTAGCAGCGTCTTTCGGCCGGGGGCTGCGGCGGCTCACGCCATTCGCACTCTGTCGGGCGGTGCCGTCCTGCACGCGCGTCAGTCCTTGACGTAGATGACGCCCCACTGGTTGTCGGCGACTTCGCCCGACCCCGAGACGGTAAAGTTGGAGGTGATGATCCCGCTTGCACCCTCTAGCGGCCCTGTGCCGCCGTCGACCCGCCAGCTGATCCCGCCGTGAGTGAGCCCGTCAATTGCGCTCGGACCCATCCATCCGGTCCCGATGGTGCTGAAATCGAGCGTGCCGGCCTCGCCGAAATCGATGGTCCCGTCCTCGGTGACTTCGCCATCCTCGAGCGTCTGGACGTTCGAAGTGAACGACGCCCGCTGCTCGGTCGCGTCCTCCATAGAGACCTGCGGCCCGCCCGCATCGAGCGAGGTCGATAGCCGCATCGTGGTCGAGCCCGTCTTGGCCCAGAGCTCGTTCTCCTTGCCCTCCTGCGGCCCGGCGGACCCTCTGAACTGCATGGCGTAGCCGATCTGCCTCATCGCTCACACTCCCATTCTACGCACAGCCCCTGCTCATGCAGGAGCCCCGCCGTTCCGATTGCCGGCGCATCTTACGCGCAAGCGAGCGCCATGCCGATGGTCGATCATGCGTCGCCCCAGTGTCACGGCGAACGTTGCGCCGTGGCGGCATTTCCGTTACCTCTCAAGGCTGTGCGGAAGGAACGCGGCGGGCCGGCATGGACGGGAACGGCATGGCGGGTGCGGTTGCTGACGTCGGTGGCGGACCGCCGGTGAAAGCCTGCGGATGACGGTCGCCGCGGGCCGGGGCCCGCACTTCGGCCACCGCGCGAACCTCTTCGCCGACCGGCATTTCAAGTGGCTGGTGATCGCGCCGTCGATCATCGTGCTCCTGCTGGTCGGCCTCTACCCGATTATCCACACCGGTATCGTCAGCTTCCAGGACATCACCATGCTGGCCGAGGACACCTCCTGGTCCGGCGGCAAGCACTACGCGGCCCTCTTCTCGGACACGCGGCTCTGGGAATCGATGGGCCACACCTTCCTGATCCTGGCGATCGCGCTCCCCATCGAGCTGGTGCTGGGCCTCCTCATGGCGCAGCTCTTCCTGGAAAAGATGCCGCTCAAGCAGGTGTTCGTCGCGCTTCTCATCATCCCGACCGTCATCTCGCCGATCGTTGCAGGCTCCACGTGGCGGCTGATGTTCGACAACCAGTACGGCCCGATCAACCAGATCATCGGCTGGTTCTCGTCGGACCCGATGGCGATCCTCTGGCTGTCGCGGCCGGAATGGGTCTATCCCGCGATCCTGGTCTGCGAGGTGTGGCAGTGGACGCCGTTCATGTTCCTGATCCTGCTGGCCGCGCTCTCCAACGTCGACCGCAGCTTGATCGAGGCGGCTGAGATCGACGGCGCCTCGTTCTGGAAGATATTCTTCAGGATCACGCTGCCGGTCATCAAGCCGGTGCTCGTCATCGCCATCCTGATCCGTGCGCTCGATCTCTTCCGCATCTTCGACATCATCTGGGCGATGACCAAGGGCGGCCCCGGCACGATGACGGAGACGATCTCGATCTACACCTACATCCGGGCCTTCAAGGAGTTCGAGACGAGCTATGCGGGCGCGATCGCCTTCCTGGTGATCATCCTGCTCTCGATCATCGTCATTTTCGCGCTCAAGCGGGTGGAGATCGCCCGATGACGGTGTCCGACACACCTGCCCCCACCCGAACCAGCATGTGGCCGCGCTGGCTGACCCGCGAGCGCCGGCGCATGACCTGGCGCTTCCTGATTGCGCTCGTGGTGCTGGTGATCTTCCTCTTCCCCGTCTACTGGCTCTTCATCACCTCGATCAAATCGGCGGGCGATATCTTCGCCCGCCCGCCGGTCTGGTTCCCGAACGAGCCGAACTTCCGCATCTTCGGGATCCTGTTCAAAGACGGCGACGTCTGGGCGATCTACAACAGCCTCATCATCGCCAGCGTCTCGACCGTCGTTGCCATGGTGCTGGGCACCGCGGCTGCCTACAGCCTCGCGCGCTTCAAGACCGGCGGCCAGAACCTCGCGATCTGGATCATCTCGCAGCGGATGATCCCGCCGATCGTCATCGTCTTCCCGATCTTCCTGCTGTTCGTCTGGTTCGGCTGGATCGACAGCTACGTCGGGCTGATCCTGCTCTACATCGCGTTCAATCTGCCCTACGTGATCTGGATGATGCGCGGCTACATCGAGGACATCCCGGTCGAGGTGGAGGAGAGCGCGCTGACCGACGGCTGCTCGCGCTGGCAGGCGCTGCGCAAGATCGTGTTCCCGATGGCGCGCACCGGCATCTTCGCGACGGCGGTGTTCACCTTCATCTTCGCGTGGAACGAGTTCGTCTTCGCGCTGATTCTGACGCGCCACGAAGTGCTGACCTTCCCCGTGCTGGTCACCCACTATTACGGCGCCCAGTCGACATTCTGGGCGAAGATCGCGGCGCTTTCGGTGCTTGGCACCCTGCCGGTGTTCTTCGCGGTGGCGACGCTCCAGCGCTTCCTCGTGCGCGGGATCACCATGGGCGCGGTCAAGGGGTAGGAGGAGCGCGATGGCCGGAGTCAGGCTGCGCGGCGTGCACAAGCGCTACGGCAAGGTTCATGCCGTGCGCGGTGTGGATATCGAGATACCGGACCGCGCCTTCACCGTGCTGGTGGGGCCGTCGGGGTGCGGCAAGAGCACGCTCTTGCGCATGATCGCAGGCCTGGAGGAGGTGACCGAGGGCACGGTGGAGATCGATGGCGCGGTGGTCAACGACGTCCGGCCAAAGGACCGGGACGTGGCCATGGTGTTTCAGAACTACGCGCTCTACCCGCACATGTCGGTGTTCGAGAACGTGGCCTTCGGGCTTCGGATGCGGGGCACGGCCACCGCCGAGGTTCGCCCGCGGGTGGAGCGGGCGGCCACGATGCTGGGGATTGCGGACCTGCTCGAGCGCCAGCCGCGCCAGCTCTCCGGCGGCCAGCGCCAGCGCGTCGCCATGGGCCGCGCGCTGGTGCGGGACGCCAAGCTCTATCTCTTCGACGAGCCGCTCAGCAACCTCGACGCCCAGCTGCGCGACGAGATGCGCACCGAGATCAAGCGGCTGCATCAGGACATGCAGCGGACCATGATCTACGTGACCCACGATCAAGTGGAGGCGATGACGCTCGCCGACAGGATCGTGCTGCTGCGCGACGGCCAGATCGAACAGGAGGGGCCGCCGCTGGAGCTCTACGAGCGGCCGGCGACCCGCTTCGTCGCGGGCTTCATCGGCTCGCCGGCGATGAATTTTGCCACGGCACTGATCGAGGCGGCGGACGGCGCGGCCGCGGTGAGGGCCGGTGACCATGCCTTCGCCCTGCCGCCGGAGCGGGCGGCGCGCTACGCCGGCGACGGCGGCCGCGACGTGCTCTTGGGCATCAGGCCCGAGCACATGTACCGGGCCGAGGGCGAGACGCCCAGGCCCGACTGCGCGCGGCTCGCGACCACCGTCGAGATTGTCGAGCCCATGGGTGCCAACACGCTCGTCAACTTCCACCTCGGCAAGACCTCGATGCTCGTGCGCTTGGACGGCTCCGCCGCCGAGCAGCCGGGGGATTCGCTCGCGCTCGATTTGGACATGAACCGGGCCGTGCTCGTCGATCCGGAGAGCGAGCGGGTGATCTGAATTAGAGCGCGTCCGTCTAGACGGACGCGCGACAGGCCGCGACCGCGGCCCGCCGCTCCTGCGGTGCCCTCGCGGAGGCGCCGGTCGCAGGCCGGCTGCCGTGAGCGATAAATTGCTAGAAGGCTTATCCCCTTGCTTCCGGTTCGTCTAGATATTGACCTACGCAATGCAACGGTTTCAGCCGGCGGACTCAGAAAATCACAGCGCAGCCCGTGCCTTATCCGGGCCTTCCAGCAGTGGGAAGGCACGCAACATCATGCGCTCCCGGAGCCAAGGGGATAAGCCTTATTGCTAGAGCGTTTCCGTGTGAAACGGAATCGCTCTAGTCTGAGTTAGCCGGTCGCGGACAGCGTCCCGATCCCCGCGATCACGATGGCGACGCCCAGCCACTGAAGCGGCACCACCTGCTCGCGAAGGACGATCCGCGCCAGCAGGATCGTCACCACCGAATAGGCGGAACTGGTGACGATCGCGAACTCGCCGTTCTCGAGCGCGAGGCCGGCGTAGACGAAGATGTAGCCGAGGGTGTCCACCAAGGCGACGAGGGCGATCAGCGGCCACGCGCGGAGCGGCATGCGCGGCACCTTGCGCATGACCAGGAAGCTCGCGCCCAGGACGACAGCGCCGACAATCCGCCCCGACAGCAGCGTGAGCGGGATCCCGTAGCGCTCGATTGCCTCGTCCGCGGCGAGAAGGGCGACGGCGAAGAAGAACGCCGAGCCGATCGCCGTCAGCATCGCTCGCCGCAGCACCGCCGGCGCGTATTCCGGCTTGTCGCCGCCTTCGATGCGGGAAACCGCGAGGGCAACCAGCCAGATACCGCCGAGCGTCGCTGCCATCGCGACCCAGTGGATGGGCTCCGGCCGGGCGCCGAAGACGACCGTCATCGGCACCGCGAAGGCCGGGTAGCTGGAGACCATCGGCGAGCCGAGCGAGATCGGGCCGCGGGTAAGCGCGTCGAACAGCATGAACGTCGCCAGCATGGTGGCGACGCCGTTGAGAGCCAGCAGCCAGAGCCCGGAGGGCTCCAAGACAAGCGTTTCCCCGCTGGCCAGGATGTAAACGCCGATGGCGAGGCTGCCCACCAGCATCATGCCGAAGAGCGCCTGCGGCACACCGATCGCACGGCCGAGGAAGCGGGCGGCGAAGTCGCCGACGCCCCAACTGGCCGCAGCGCCGACGCCGAGAAGCGCCGATCCCGCGATCACGGCACGACTGAATCGGGGGCGCGGCCGGAGCAGACCGCGCCGGGGATCGGACGGCGCATTATCGACATGGTTGAGCCACACCGTGGCGGGGTGTTCACGATACCGCAATGCGCGGACCAGGGCAGGGAGTAATAGTGCGAAATGATGCGGAAAGAGACATCATGAAAGCGAAAACCGGGCTAAAGGGAGACGGCCATGCACATCACCTGCCTGACCTTCGACTTCGATGCCGTCTCGGGCTACATCGCCCAGGGCCAGCGCTCGCCAACGCCGATCAGCCGCGGCGAGTTCGGCCTCGTCGGCGCCGAGCGCATCCTGGCGCTGCTCCAGCGGCACGGTATCCCTGCGACCTGGTTCATCCCGGGCCACACGATCGAGACCTATCCGGCGATGTCGGCCCGCATCGCCGAGGGCGGCCACGAGATCGGCCATCACGGCTGGACCCACATGACGCCCGTCACCATGTCGCGCGACGAGGAGGAGGCGGGCCTCCAGCGCGGCACCGATGCGATCATCAAGCTGTGCGGGCGGAAGCCCCGCGGCTACCGCTCGCCCGCCTGGGACCTGAGCGAGAACACCATCGAGCTCCTGGTCTCCCGCGGCTTCCTCTACGAGAGCAGCATGATGGGGAACGACTACACGCCCTATTTCGCGCGCACGGGCGATGCGATCGCGCTTGAGGAGCCCATGGTCTTGGGGCCCGAGACCAGCCTGGTCGAGATGCCGATCAGCTGGACGCTGGACGACTACCCGCACTTCGAATACGTGCGGAACAAACAATACAGCATGCCGGGCCTGATGCCGGCGGGCGGCGTGCTGCAGAACTGGGTGGACGATTTCGACTACATGACGCGCACCTTGGAGTGGGGCGTGCTCACCTACACCTGCCACCCCTTCGTGATCGGCCGCGGCCACCGCATGCTGATGCTGGAGCGGCTGATCGACGCGCTCCAGGGGATGGGCGCGACCTTCCTCACCATGGAAGACGCGGTGAACGCCTGGCTGGAGCGCTCTGGCCGATCAGAGTGACTCCCGAACCAAGTCCGCGGCCTTCTCACCAATCATGACGCAGGTCGCGTGGAGATTGCCGCTGACGATCGCCGGCATGATCGACGCATCCGCGACATAGAGGTTCGCGAGCCCGCGCACCCGCAGGCGGTCGTCGACGACGGCCATCGGGTCGTGGCCCATCTTGCAGGTGCCTGCCGGGTGGTATGCGCTCATGGCGCTCTCGCGCAGATAGGCGCACCACTCGTCGTCGCTCTGCACGCCGCTGCTGGGCCGATAGTGACCGACGATAGAGCGGGACAAGGGCTCGGTCTCGAAGATCCGGCGTTGCAGCTTGGCACCAGCGAGCAGCAGATCGAGGTCGCGCGCGTCGGCGAAGAGGTTGGGCTGAATCGCCGGTTGCGCGAACGGATCGGCTGAGGCGAGCCGTACCCAGCCGCGGGAGAAAGGCCGGAGCACGTTGATCAGCCCTGTGACCGCCGGCCGGTCGAACATGACCGGCCCCTCCTCCGACAGGTCGAAGCCGGCAGGCGAGAAGAGATACTGGATGTCGGACCGGCCCGCGCCCCCGTCGTGGCGCGCGAAGGCGGTCACCTGGGAATGGGGCGTGGAGGCCGGCCCGGTCCCTGTGAGCAGCCACTGCGCGCCCAATACCAGCGCGCGGGCGAGGCCGGTTTGCATGTTGTAGGTCGTCACGTTTGCCCAGCAGGTCTGGGCGAGGCCCGGATGATCCTGAAGGTTCTCGCCGACGCCTGGCAGGTCGTGCACCACCGGCACGCCGAATTCGCTCACATGGGAGGCGGGCCCGACGCCTGAGAGCATGAGGAGCTGCGGCGACGCGAAGGCGCCGGCGGAGAGAATCACCGCGCCAGCCGCCTCCGCCCGCACGGTGCGTCCCCGGTGGACGTACTCGACGCCGGTGGCACGTTTGCCCTCGAACAGCACACGCAGCACGTGGGCATGTGTCAGCACCCGCACGTTCTTCCGCCCCATCGCCGGGCGGAGATAGGCGCGAGCCGCGCTCCACCGCCGCCCCCGGCGCTGGGTGACGGGCACGTAGCCGACGCCCGCTTGAGGCGGCGTGTTGATATCGGCCATGCGCTGGAGCCCGATATCAATGCAGGATCGGAGATAGGCCTCCGACAGCGGATGCCGCGTGCGGCTGTTGGAGACCGCGAGCGGGCCGCCCGTGCTGTGGTAGGCGTCGGCGCCGTTCTCGTTGTCCTCCGCGCGCTTGAAGTAGGGCAGCACGCTTGCGAAGTCCCAGCCGCGGCAGCCGAGGGCGGCCCATCCATCATAGTCCGCCGGCTGGCCGCGCACATAGGACATGCCGTTGATCGCGCTGGTGCCGCCCAGCACCTTGCCGCGCGGCATGAGGTCGCGGCGCCCGTTCCGCGTCGGGTCCGGCTCGGCCTTGTACGCCCAGTCGTAGCGCGGGTTGCCCAGTGCGAGGAGGAAGCTGGCTGCCGGCATCGCAATGGCGAGGCGCCGATCCGACCCGCCTGCCTCCAGCACCAGCACGCGGCTTTGCCCGTCCTCCGACAGGCGCCCGGCGATGGCACAGCCGGCGGAGCCAGCGCCCACGACGATGTAATCCCACGCCACGAACTCGTTCCCCTGATCCCGACCTGCGCCGCGCACCGCACGCGCGCCGTTCATGATTTGAAGACTGCGGGCGCGCGCAATACGGCATAGGTTACCCTGGCCGCTCCGCCAGGCACGGATGCATTTGCGCACCCGGGACGGCAGGGGAATGCCATGGACGACCACACCGTTGCGGTCGACACCGCGCAAACGCCGACCGCGCTGGCGTTCGCCGAGGTCTTCAACGTCGCGGTGCCGTTCATCGACAGGCATCTTGCGGAAGGACGCGGTGCCAAGGTGGCGATCCGCGATACGCACGGCGATGTGACCTATGCCGCGCTCGCCGCCAACGTGAACCGCGCGGGAAACGCGCTCGCAACGCTGGGGCTCAGCCCCGGCGATCGCGTTCTGATGGTGGTGAAGGATTGCCCCCTGTTCTTCTATCTGTTCTGGGGCGCGATCAAGGCGGGGTTCGTGCCGGTCCCGCTCAACACCCTGCTGCGGGCCCCGGACTATCGCGTCGTGATCGATAACGCGCGCGCCGCCTGCATCGTGTGGTCGCCCGAGTTCGCCGACGAAATCGCCGGCGCGCTGGCCGGGGCGTCATACCGGCCGGCGCATGCGCTGCCTGCCGAAGGCGAGGGCGATTCCTTCGCCGCGCGGCTTGCCGAAGCGCCGAAGGCGCTGGCGCCGGCGCCGGCATCCGCCGATGACCCGGCGTTCTGGCTCTACACGTCGGGATCGACCGGCACGCCCAAGGGTGGCGTTCATCGCCATCGCGACATGGTGGTGACCAGCCAGTATTTCGGGGTCGATACGCTCGGCATCACCGAGAACGACACCCACTTCTCCGCCGCCAAGCTGTTCTTCGCCTACGGGCTCGGCAACGCCATGACATTCCCGCTCTGGACCGGCGGCATGGCGGTACTCAGCGCCGACCGGCCCACGCCGGCCTCGACCTTCGCCACAATCGAGGAATTTAGGCCTACGCTCTACTACGGCGTGCCGACGCTCTATGCCGCGCAGCTGCAGGCGCTGGAGAGCGCGACGCCGGACCTTTCCAGCGTGCGGCTCTGCGTCTCGGCCGGCGAGCCGCTGCCGGCGCCGCTGCTCGAACGCTGGCGCGCCGCCACGGGGCTCGACATCGTCGACGGGATCGGAACGACCGAGAGCCTGCACATATTCATCTCCAACCGGCCGGGCGCGGTGGCGCCCGGCACCAGCGGCACGCTCGTAGCGGGCTACGAGGCGCGCTTGGTCGACGATGGCGGGCGCGACGTGGCGCCCGGCGAGACCGGCAACCTGTTGATTCGCGGGCAATCCCTCATCGCCGAGTATTGGGGCGAGCCGGAGCGCACGGCGGCCGCGTTCGACGGCGCGTGGCTCCGCACCGGCGATACCTACAGCGTCGACGAGGCCGGCTGTTACGTGTGTTGCGGGCGCTCGGACGACATGCTCAAGGTCGGCGGAATCTGGGTCTCCCCAGTCGAGATCGAAGCCCGCCTGATCGCCCATGAGGCGGTGCTGGAAGCCGCCGTGGTAGGCCGCGCCGACGACGACGGGCTGATCAAGCCCGAGGCCTGGATCGTGCTCGCCGAGGGGCACACCGCCAGCGAGCGCCTGAGCGAGGCGCTGGTCGCCCACTGCAAGGCGGCGCTCGCGCGCTACAAGTATCCGCGCTGGCTCCGCTACGTCGACAGTCTGCCCAAGACCGCAACCGGCAAGATTCAGCGCTACAAGCTGCGCGCGGGCGATTAGCCCCGACGGAGCATCGCCTCAGCGATCGGCGAGGAAGGCCAGGATCTCGCGCACGGTTTCCTCCGGCGCCTCCTCGGGCAGGAAGTGGCCGCAGTCGAGCGCCCGGCCCTGCACGTCCTCCGCCCGCTCGCGCCAGCTCTCCAGCACGCAGAGCGCCCCGCCGGTCTGCCAGCCGGGGCGCCGGGCCATGTCGCCGGCCCACAGCACCAGCATCGGGCATGAAATGCGCCGGCCCCGGTCCTCCTCGTCATGGACGAGGTCTAGCTCGATGGCGCGGTAGTCCATGCACATGCAGCGCAGCGTCTCGCGATCGCTAAAGCAGCGCAGATACTCGTCATAGGCCTCGGGCACGATCGCGCCCGCGACCGCGCACCAGTGCGCCAGCAGGAAGTCGAGGAAGAGTTTTGGGCTGTTGCCGATCAGCGTCTCCGGGAACGGCGCCGGCTGGCGCATCAGGTGCCAGTGGAAAAATGAGAACGCGAGGTCGCGGTCCATGTTCTCGAAGACCGCCTGGGAGGCCACCACGTCGAGCGAGGCGAAGGTACGCACCTGCGCCGGATGGTCGAGCGCCATGCGATGGCCGACGCGGGCGCCACGGTCGTGGCCGACGACGTGGAAGCGATCGAAGCCCAGCGCCGCCATCACCTCGACCTGGTCCCGCGCCGAGGCGCGCTTGCAATGGTCGCCAAAATCGTCGGAGGCCGGCTTGCCGCTGTCGCCGTAGCCGCGCAGGTCGGGCGCCACCACCGTGTAGTGCGCGGCGAGCGCCGGCGCCACCTTGTGCCACATCACGTGGGTCTGCGGGTAGCCGTGGAGCAGGAGGAGCGGCGGGCCCTCGCCGCCCTGCACCAGATTTATGGCGGTGGACGAGGTCTCGATCCGGGTCTGGGTGAAGCTTTCGAACATGCTTGGCTCAGTCATCGTGGTTGGGTCGCGCGCGAAGAATAGGCGTTCCCCGCGCCCGGATCGAGCGCCGGAAGCCACAGGTACGTGTCGGACCCTGCACAACTGCCGCAGCAGCATGGCAGCCATGCCGGGCACGGGGGTTCCAGGGCGCCTCGGCAGGACACATATCGGAATCAGGAATGGTACGCGGTGGTCCCGGAGGCGGGCGCCGCAGCACCGGTGACACTCCGGTAACAGGAGGTGAGGACATGGATATTTCAAACATCACCCAGGCGGTCCGGAAATGGCAGGAGCGCCACCGTGCGCGGCAGGAGCTCCAGCGCCTGACCGACCACGATCTTGCCGATATCGGGCTCACACGGTCCAGTATTGACGAGGCGGTGCGCGGCGAAATCGTGAGGTCGCGGATTCCGGGCATCTACATTAGTCGGTAGTCTGACCCGCATTTCTCACCACGGTCACGGCCTGCGTCGCATTCAGGCGTCCGATCCGCCAGGAGCGGGCCGAAAAGCGTATCGGGGTATACGGTTGAGGCCCGCGACGCCGCGGGCGGGCGCCTGGACGCGACCCGAAGGGCGGCGCTGTCCGGCCGACAGGGTGCGTCGAAACTCTTGCCCGATGTCCCCGCATCGCGCTGCGCGCCTCTCCTGCCCTCTCGGCCGGACAGCGTCGCGCAGACCATGACCGTGGTGAGAAATGCGGGTTGAGCGCCGAGGCCGGCCCCCGAGCCGGCCTCGGACCCGCGCCCGACACCGGGCTAAGCTCGACGCGACCGCGGCGGTTTGCGATACTCACCGGCCGGGCCCGACCCGGTCCGGGACGGTCTTCATGCCAACGGTTCTCCAGGTCTTGCCGAGCCTCGCCGGGGGCGGCGGCGTGGAACGCGGCACGCTCGATATTTCGCGCGCCCTGGTTGCCGCCGGCTGGCGCTCCGTCATCGTAAGCGAGAGAGAGGCGGACCGGGAACAGGCCGCCGACGCCGGCGCGCACCACGCGGCGCTGCCGGTCGCACGCCGCAGCCCCATGCAGGCTCCGGGCGCGATCCGGCTCCTCGCACGCCTGATCGCCGAGGAGGGCGTGGATCTCGTCCACGCCCGCTCGCGCTGGCCGGCCTGGCTCGCCTGTTACGCGGCGCGGCGGACCGGACGGCCGTTCGTTACTACCTTCCACGGCGCTTATTCAACCGGTTGGCCGGGGAAGCACCGCTACAACGCGATCATGGCGCGGGGCGCCCGTGTCATCGCGATCTCGGAATTCATCGCGCGACACATCGTCGAGACCTACGGCGTCACGCCGGACAGAATCAGAACCATCCCGCGCGGCGTGGATCTATCCGCCTTCGATCCAGCGCGCGTTGGCCCGGAGAGGATCGCGGCGCTCCGCAACGCCTGGCGCGTGCCGGACGGGCGGCCGATCGTCATGCTGCCGGGACGCTTGACCGCGTTGAAGGGGCACCTCGCTCTTCTCGACGCGCTGGCGCGGGTCGAGGAAAGCGTCTGCTGCCTGTTCGTCGGCACCGCCGACCCGGGGCACGCGGGCTATCGCACGCGAATCGAGCGGCGGATCGAAGCGCTGGGCACGGCCCATACCGTCCAGCTCACCGGCGCGTGCCGGGACATGCCGGCGGCCTACATGCTGGCGGACGTGGTGGTCTCCCCCTCGCTCCGGCCGGAGGCGTTCGGCCGTGTCCCCGCCGAGGCGCAAGCCATGGGGCGGCGGGCGATTGCTGCGGGCCACGGCGGGGCGTGCGAGACCGTGCTTGACGGCGAGACCGGATGGCTGGTGCCGCCGGGCGACGCGGACGCGCTGGCGCATGCAATTCGCCAGGCACTGGCGGCGAGCCCCGCCGAGCACGAGAGGATGGCCGCAGCCGGCCAGGCCCACGTGCGCCGCAACTTCACGCTGGACGGCATGTGCAGCGCGACCCTCGACGTCTATCGCGAGCTTCTTCCCGGCCAGTCGTAGCGCTCGCCGGCGCCGGCTGGACAAGCACGCGCAGGCGCCCGACACTCGGGCCCGGCGGGGCGGAAGCATCCCCGCGCAAGGGGGTGCAAGGACATGGACCTCAAGCTTGACGGCAGGAAGGCCATTGTAACGGGGGGCACGCGGGGGATCGGCCACACGATCGCGCGGCGGCTCGCGCTGGAGGGTTGCCGGGTCGGCATCTGCGCGCGGGACGGTACTCGGCTCGATGCGGTGCTGGCGGCCTTCGCGGCCGATGGCCTCTCTGTCATCGGCGCTGCCTGCGACGTGGCCGACGGTGCGGCGGTGAAGCGGTGGACCGCCGCGATGGCGGCCGAGCTCGGCGGCATCGACATCGTGGTCGCCAACGTGAGCGCGCTCGCCGGTGCGTCCGACGAAGCCGCCTGGCGGGCCGGCTTCGAGGTCGACGTGCTCGGCACCGTGCGCACGGTGGAGGCGGCCATGCCACACCTCGAGAGCTCGGAGGCCGCGGCGATCGTCACCGTATCCAGCGTCGCTGGCGTCGAGAGCTTCGGCGGCGTGCGCCCCTACAACTCGGTCAAGGCCGCCGTCATCAACTACACGTCGAACCTCGCCAACGCGCTCGCCGGCAGCGGCATCCGTGCGAACTGCGTCTCGCCGGGCACAATCTTCTTCGAAGGCGGTGTCTGGGACCAGCGGCGCCTTGACGACCCCGAGAGCTACGAGGCGGCGCTCGCACGCAACCCCACCGGCCGGATGGGGACGCCCGAGGAGGTGGCCGATGCAGTGGCCTTCCTCGCGAGCCCGGTCTCAGGCTTCACCACAGGCGCAAACCTGGTGGTGGACGGCGGGATTACGCAGCGCGTGCAGTATTAGCCCGGATTTTCTCTGTGGTCGGGGACGGTCGGGCTTTGGCCAGTGCGGCCTGAGCGCACGCCCAGCATTTTCTCAGGCGCGCGTCCGGCCCTCCCGGCCCCCGGCCCATGGTGCGATGCAAGGTGTGCGGCTTCCGCGCCACGATCGCGGCATGTGCCGATCATATTCCCGCGCGCGTATCCGCGCACCGCAGCGCGAGAGCGAACAAAGCACGGAAGGCGGCATTGCCCGCAATTCTCACCAGGGTCGCTTTCTGCGCCGGGGCTACCAGCCCCCCGGAATCCCACTTATCCCACTTAATCCCAGCGAATCCCGCTTGAAAATTATGTTTGCCCGAGGTGGGACGCGGAACCTGACCGCGACCGTGGCGAGAATTCCGGGCGACAGCGTTTCCGTGTTAAACGGAAACGCTCTAGGATCGCGCTCGACAATTCCGCAAGGGAGGTAACGGTGGACATCGCGGCGCTGCGCGCGGCCGGCGCGCGTCATCTGATCCAGGGCGAGCTGCTCTCGGACGTGGTTCCGGCCGCGGACGGGCCGGTCTTCGTCCGCGCCGACGGCGCCGAGATTTTCGATTCCGAAGGCCAGGCCTATCTCGACTTCAACTCGGGCCAGATGTGCTCGGCGCTCGGCCATAACAACCCGCGCGTGACCCAAGCGGTGCAGGACGGCCTCGGCAGGCTGACCCATGCCAGCTCGGTATACTTTAACGAGCCGCAGCTCCGCCTCGCTGCGCGGCTGGCGGAGACCTTCGATGCGCCGCTCAGCCGTTCGCTCTTCATCCAGTCCGGCGCCGATTCCAACGAGGCGGCGGTGCTCTTCGCCCGGCGCGCGACCGGGCGGAGCGGCATCGGCGCGCTGCATCTGAGCTTCCACGGCTATACCGACGTGACCCGCGCCATGAGCTTCGCCGCAGCGGCCGGCGGGCACGGGCCGCCGATCCCCGATCTGCACGCGATCCCGGCGCCCTACGCCTACCGCTCGCCGGTCGGCGCCGACGGCGACGACTGGTGGGCGCCGCTGCTGAGCATCGCCTTCGACCTGCTCGACCGCGAATGCCCGAACAATCTGGCGGCAGTCATCGCCGAGCCGGTCATCAGCGCGGGCGGGGTGATCGAGATGCCGCCCGGCTACCTCAAGGCGCTCAAGGCGGGGCTCGCGGCGCGCGGCGCGCTCCTCATCCTGGACGAGGCGCAAACCGGGCTCGGCAAGCTCGGCACCCTCTACGCCTATCTGCAGCATGGCGTGGTGCCGGACATCATGACGCTGTCCAAGCACTTCGGCGGGGGCCTGCCGATCAGCGCCATGGTGACGACGGACGACATCGCCGAGCGCGCGCTGGAGGGCGGACTCACCTTCGGCCATTCGCATTCGTCCGATCCCATCGCGTGCACGGCCGGCTTGGCCAGCCTCGAGGAAATCCTGGCCGAGGACCTGCCGGCCCGCGCCCGCGCGATCGGCGCCCACTGGCGCGCGCGCATGGAGAGCCTGCAGCAGCGCTTCCCCATGATCGGCGACCTTCGTGGGAAGGGCTGCCTGCAGGGGGTCGAGCTGGTGCGCGACCGTGCCACCAAGGAACCCGCAAGCGGGGAGGCGAAGGAGATCTACCGCGACTGCCTCGCCGACGGACTCCTCTTCTCGGTGCGGGGCCAGCACGGCAACGTGCTCCGCTTCGTGCCGCCGTTCTGCACCAGCGATGAGCAGATCGATCGCGCCGTCGCGATCCTGGGGCGAGCGCTGGCGCGCCAGAGCTGAGGTTGCAATGGCATTCATTTGGCACCCGGCCCCGTCGGCTGGGAGAGCAGGCGCATGAGCCGGCCCGCCGCGGGCGTGATCGCGCTCGTTCTCGGCGCGGCCCTGGTGCTCAGCATCAGCAACGGGCTGCGCTCAAGCTTCGGCCTCTTCGGCACGCCGATGAGCCTCGATCTCGGCATATCGCGCGAGACCTTCGCGCTCGCCATCGCAATTCAGGGCATCGTCTGGGGGATCACCCAGCCTTTCTTCGGCGCGCTCGCCGACCGCCACGGGGCGATACGGGTCGTCCTGCTGGGGACCGTGGTCTATGTCGCGGGTCTGCTCTGGATGGCATCGACCGACGGCGCGCTTGGGCTGCATCTGGGCCAGGGCCTGCTGGTGGGGATCGGCATCAGCGCCACCGGGTTCGCGGTGGTGCTGGGCCCGGTGGGGCGTGCGGTGCCGCCGGAAAAGCGCAGCATGGCGCTCGGCATCGCGGCGGCCGGCGGCTCCTTCGGGCAGTTCGCGCTCGCCCCGGTCGGCGGCGTCTTGCTGGACGGCGTCGGCTGGTCGATGACGCTCATCGCCTATTGCGGGATAGCGGCGATGATGGTGCCCTGCCTGATCGGCATGCGCGGCAGCCACACGCCGCCAGAGGGCAGCGCCCAGACGCTAAGCGAGGCACTGGTCGAGGCCCGCGCCCACAGCGGCTTCTGGCTGCTCTGCGGTGGCTTCTTCGTCTGCGGCTTCCACGTCTACTTTATCGCCACTCATCTGCCGCCGTTCCTGACGGACGCGGGCCTTGCACCGATGTTGGGGGCGACGGCGATCGCCGTGATCGGGCTCGGCAATATCGTCGGCACCTTCGCCGCCGGCTGGCTCGGCGGCCGGCACCGCAAGAAGCACGTGCTCTCGCTCTTCTACCTCGGCCGCGCGGTGGTCCTCGGCGGCTTCATCGTGGTGCCGGTGAGCGAGGCGAGCGTGCTGGTGTTCTCCGCCCTGATGGGCCTGCTCTGGCTCGGCACCGTACCGCTTACCAGCGGCCTCATCGCCCAGATCTTCGGGCCGCGCTATCTGGGCGCGCTCTTTGGCATCGTCTTCCTGAGCCACCAGGTGGGCTCCTTCCTCGGCGCTTGGCTCGGCGGCTACGTGTACGACACGACCGGCTCCTACGATGCGGTGTGGCTGACTTCCGTGGCGCTGGCCGTGGTGGCGGCGGGCTTGCACTGGCCGATCCGCGACCGGCCTCTCGTGCGCCACGAGGTCAGCGCGGCATAGACCAGGGTTGGGAGGACCGAGAGAGAATTCCGCTATAGCCTCTTACGGCTCCGGTTGTTTGAGGAGCGTGACCAAGGAGGCGAGGACGGAAAATGGAAAATTACAAAACGAAGCCAATTTCACGTAATCCATTGATCAAGAACTATTTGTGAGCGACGCTCGTTCCTGCCCGTTCCCGATCGGGATGCCGCGCGGCAGCGTCCCGGGCCCACGGGTGACGGCGCGTGGAGGCAGACGGCAACGAAGACGCTTGGCGCGGAGGGCGCCCCGGGTTTACGCTGGCGCATGGTGTCCTTGAGCCGCTGCCTGCGATGCCTGCCTGCATTGGCGCTCGCGCTGCTGCTCGCCCTTGGCACTATGGGGACGGTCTTGGCCGATCAGAACGACCCGGCGCTGGACGGACTCTTCCGCGACCTCAAATCCGCGCAGAGCCCGCAGCAGGTCCGCCAGATTGAGTCGCAAATCTGGTTCCACTGGTTCGATACCGGCTCGGAAGAGATGGACCGGATGCTCCTCGCGGGCGATAGGGCGCTCTCCACGGGTCGCTTCAACCAGTCGTACGCGATCCTCAACGGGGTCATCGAGCACCGGCCGGACCTCTCCGAGGGCTGGAACCGCCGTGCTACGCTGCGCTACCTGATGGGCGACTACGAGGGCTCCATCGCCGATATCGACGAGACGCTCAAGCGTGAGCCCCGCCACTTCGGCGCCCTCTCGGGGCTCGGCCTCTGCCACGGCGCGCTCGGCAACGAGGAAGAGGCGCTCGCCGCGTTCGAGCGGGCGCTGGTCCACAACCCCCACATGCCGGGGGTCAACCGGCGCGTGGAGCAGCTTCGCGACCGGCTCGGCCGCCACGAGATCTAAGCCGGCGGCGCCGGTTTTTAGCGTCGCAGTGCCCGGCCCGGCCGCTTGCCGGTGACCCGGTCCCCTTCGCGCACGATGGCGCCATTCACCATGACGATATCGATGCCGGCGGCAGGCCGGGTCGGCGCCTCGAAGGTCGCCTCGTCGGCGATGGTCTCCGCATCGAACATCACGAGATCGGCATAGGCGCCGGCGCGCACCTCGCCGCGGTCGGTGAGGCCGAACTGGGCGGCGGTGAGCCCGGTCATGCGACGCACCGCGTCCTCCAGCGTGAGCAGGCCGAGCTCGCGCGCATAGTGGCCCAGCACGCGCGGGAAGGTGCCCCAGAGCCTCGGATGGGGATGGCGGTCGTGGGGCAGGCCGTCTGAGCCGATCATACTGTGCGGATAAGCGATGATGCGGCGCACGTCCGCCTCGTCCATCATGAAGTAGATGCCGCCCGCCGGGCTCAGCTTCGCCACGGCGGCGACCGGGTCGAGGCCGAACTCGGCAGCGACTTCGGGGAGGTCGCGGCCCGCGTATTCCGGATGCGGCTCGGACCAGGTGACGATCACCCGCTCCGCCTTCTCCACCATCTCCGCCAGCAGCACCGTGGAGCCTGCGGTGTAGGGATAGACATCGAGGCCGATGGCCTGGCGCTCGCGGGCCTTATCGAGCAGCGCGAGCGTGTCGCGGCTCCGCCCGAAGTTCTGGCGGCCGGCGCACTTGTGGTGGGAGATGACGACGCCGGCGCCGGCGCGGCGGCCGATCTCGAAGGCTTCCTCCATCGCCTCCTCGATGCCGTCATGCTCATTGCGCATGTGGGTGACGTAGAGGCCGCCGGCGGCGCCTGCGACCTCGGCGACGGCCGCAACTTCGTCGGTGGTCGCCGCCTTGTTGGGCCCGTAGATGAGCCCGGTGCTGAAGCCCAATGCGCCGGCTTCCATCCCCTCGGCCAGCCGCTCCCGCATCGCGTCGATCTCGCTGGCCGTCGCCGGGCAGTCCACGTCGTCCATCGTGTCGAGGCGGAGCGCCGAATGGCCGACCAGAAGGCCGGCATTGGCCGCAGGCGGGGCCGCGTCGAGCGCCGCCACATAATCGGCGAAGCGGGGATAGCGGAAGTCGGCGGGTCCGCCCAGCAGGTCGAGCGGCGGCGGCACCGGGCGACCCGGCGCGAGCGGCGCGAGGCTCACCCCGCAATTGCCGGCGATCACCGTGGTGACGCCCTGGCTCGTCTTGGGTGTCATGTCCCGGTCGACCAGCAGCAGGTTGTCGTCGTGGGTGTGGGCGTCGATGAAGCCGGGCGAGACGATGCGCCCGGCGGCGTCGATGGTGCGCGCGGCCTCCGCCCCCGCCAGATCGCCCACAGCGGCGATGCGATCGCCCGAGACGGCGACGTCGGCGCGCTGGCGCGCAGCGCCAGTGCCGTCGATTACCATGCCGCCCGTGAAGAGGACGTCGTACTGCTCTGCCCCGGCCATGCCCGCCTCCCGCTCGCGCCCGTGCCTGCCGGGTGGACCATGACCGTGGCCGCGGGCCGTGACAACAGGCTTTCGCCGCCTTTGCAGCGGCGGGTAAGGTGCCGCTCGATGGAAGAAGAAACGAGATCGGATATGGCCGAGGCGGTCGAGGGAGAACCGGTTCCGACGAAGGGACTGGGGACGGCGCTGCACGCGCTCTTCAAACCCTTCGGGGACGTGGTGTTGGAGCTTCCGCCGCGGGAGCCGATGCGGGAGCCGCCCCGATTTGAGTGATGCGGGCATGAGCGGCACGAAGGCGAAGGCGCAGGGCGACGTGGCCGCCGATCTCGCGGCGCTGCAGTTCGGCGACAGCTTCTTTCCCAGCGGCGCGGTGTCGTTCTCGCTCGGGCTGGAGACGCTCTATGCCGACGGCATCGTTGTCGACGCTGCCGGACTCAACGCGTTCCTTACCGATCAGGTGACCGATCGCTGGGCTACGGCGGAGCGCGCCTTCCTCGCCGCCGCCCACCGCGCCTGCCCCGACTGGCCGGCGGTCGCCGAGATCGACGCCCTGCAGGAGGCGATGGCACTGCCGCGCGAGTTGCGCGAGGGCTCGCGCAAGGGAGGCGCTGCGTTGCTCGGCGTTCACGCGCGCATGGAGACGCCCGGTGCCCAAACCTATCGCGCGCGGCTCCGTGCCGGTGAGGCGCATGGCCATCTCGCCGTGGTGCAGGGGGTGGTGCTGGCCGGCTCAGGCCTCGACCTCGACCGTGCCGAGGCGGTGAGCCTGCACGGGCTTTGTGCGACGATCCTGGGGGCGGCGCTCAGGCTCGGCTTGATCGGCCACCTCGACGCGCAGATCATGCTGCGCGGTCTCAGGCCCAGGATGGCGGCGCTTCTCGCCCGCCCGGCGCCTCGCCTCGATGAGGCGCGCTCCTATGTGCCGCTCGCCGATGTCGCGGCGGCCCGCCACGAGGAAGCGGCGGTTCGACTCTTCAGCAACTGATCAGGGTGGCCCACGATGCTGCTGACACCGACGGAGATAGAGCGGCTCACCATCTTCACCGCCGCCGAGCTCGCGCGCCGGCGCCGCGCGCGGGGCCGCGCGCTAAACCATCCGGAGGCTGTGGCGCTCATCAGCGACGAGATTCTGGAAGGCGCGCGCGACGGGCGCTCGGTGGCCGAGCTGATCGAGTATGGCGCGACCATCCTCACCACCGACGATGTCATGCCGGGCGTCGCCGACATGATGCCCATGCTGCAGGTGGAAGGCACCTTCCCCGACGGCACCAAGCTGGTGACGGTCCACGAGCCGATCCGCCCTGGAAAGAAGGCACGGGATGAGAGCGTGCGCCCGGGCGAGATCATCCCCGCCGAGGGCGAGATCGAGATCAACGCGGGCCGGCCGACCGCAACTGTCGCGGTCACCAACACAGGCGACCGGCCGGTGCAGATCGGCAGCCACTACCACTTCTTCGAGGTGAACCGGCATCTCGACTTCGACCGCGCTGCGGCTTTCGGGATGCGCCTCGACATCCCTGCCGGCACGGCGGTGCGCTTCGCGCCGGGGGAGACGAAGGAGGTCACCCTCGTCGAGTTCGGCGGCAGCGGCGAGATGGTAGGGCTCAACGACCTCACCCAGGGTTCGCGGCGCTCCGAAAGCGTCAAGCAGGAGGCGCTGGCCCGCGCCCGCGCCCGCGGCTTCAAGGGAGCTTGAGCGATGGCATGGATGAGCCGGGCGGACTATGCGGCGCTCTACGGGCCCACGACGGGCGATTGCGTGCGGCTGGGGGACAGCGAGCTCCTGGCCGAGATCGAGCACGACCACGGCGTGCCGGGCGAGGAATGCCTGCACGGCGGCGGCAAGACGCTGCGTGACGGCATCGGCCTCGTGGCCGGGCTCGACAGCGCCGGCGGCTCCCTGGATATGCTGGTCTCCAACGCCGTCGTCATCGATCCGGTGCTCGGCATCGTCAAGGGGGACATCGGGATCAAGGAGGGCCTCATCGCCGGTGTCGGCAAGGCCGGCAACCCGGCGGTCATGGACGGCGTGGACCCGGCGCTGCTCTGCGGTGCCGCGACCACCGTGCGCGATGCGGAGGGGCTGATCGCGACGCCGGGCGGCATCGACGTGCACGTCCATTTCGACAGCGCGCAGCTCTGCGAACACGCCATCGCGAGCGGCATCACGACGATGCTGGGCGGCTCGCTCGGGCCGATCACCGTCGGTATCGACTGCGGCGGCGCCTGGAACGTCGGCAAAATGCTGCAGGCGGCCGAGGCATGGCCAATCAACTTCGGCTTCCTCGGGCGCGGTAACTCGGCCAAGCCCCAGTCGCTGGTCGATCAGATCGCCGGCGGCTGCATGGGGCTCAAGATCCACGAGGACTGGGGCGCAATGCCGTCGGCAATCGATTGCTGCCTCGGCGTCGCCGACGAGATGGACTTCCAGGTCCAGCTTCACACCGACACCCTGAATGAGAGCGGCTTTCTGGAAGAGACGCTGGCCGCCATCAAGGGCCGCACGATCCACATGTATCACGCCGAAGGCGCCGGTGGCGGTCATGCGCCGGACATCATCCGCATCACCGGCGAGCCTAACTGCCTGCCGTCGTCGACTAATCCCACCAACCCCTACACGCGGAACACCTTCGACGAGCATCTCGACATGATCATGGTCTGCCACCACCTGAACCCGGCGGTGCCCGAGGACGTGGCCTTTGCCGAAAGCCGGGTGCGGGCGCAGACCATCGCCGCCGAAGACGTGCTGCACGATATCGGTGCGATCTCGATGCTGGGTTCGGACAGCCAGGGGATGGGGCGGATCAACGAGGTCATCTGCCGCACTTGGCAACTTGCGTCCAAGATGCGGGGCCAGCGCGGCCGGCTCGCATCGGAGCAGACGGCGAAAGGCGACAACGAGCGGATCAAGCGCTACATCGCGAAGTACACCATCAACGCGGCCCGCACCTTCGGCATCGACCGCCATGTCGGCTCGCTGGAGGCGGGCAAGCTCGCGGACCTCGTGCTCTGGCGCCCGGCCTTCTTCGGCATCAAGCCGGAGCTGGTCATCAAGGGCGGATTCATCGTGTGGTCGGCGATGGGGGACAGCGCCGCTTCGCTGATGACCTGCGAGCCGGTGCTGATGCGACCGCAGTGGGGCGCCTTCGGCCGGGCGAAGGAGGCGCTCAGCCTCAGTTTCATATCGCAGGCGGCGGCCGATGCCGATATCGCCGGCAAGCTGGGGCTGGAGAGCCGGACCGTTCCTGTGCAGGGCACGCGCAAGCTCGCCAAGGGCCACATGCTGCACAACGACGCCTGCCCCGAGGTGAGCGTGGACCCCGAGACCTTCGAGGTCCGTGTCGACGGTGAGCTCGCGACCTGCGAGCCGGCGGACGAGCTGCCGCTCGCCCAGCGTTACATGCTGCGCTAGGGCCCGCGCACGAGAGGGCGGAGGGATGGATCACATCCTGCGCGGTGCGGTCGTTGCCGGCGGCGACGGCACCAGACTCGATATCGGCATCGCCGACGGGCGTATCGCCGCGCTCGAGCCGACGATCGAGGCGGACGCGCCGGTGCTCGATCTCGATGGCCGCTTGGTGGCGCCCGGTTTCATCGAGACCCACATCCATCTCGACAAGGCCTGCATCCTCGACCGCTGCCGCTCGGAGAGAGGCGATCTCGCCGAGGCCATCGACGAGGTGGCGCGGGTCAAACGGGAATTCACGGCCGACGACGTGAACGCACGCGCACGCCGCGTGCTCGACGCCTGCATCGCTCAGGGTACCACCCACGTGCGCACCCATCTGGAGGTCGATCCCGGTATCGGCATGCGCGGCTTCGAGGGCGTGCTGCCGCTGATCGACGCCTATCGCTGGGCGATCGACCTCGAGATCTGCGTCTTCCCGCAGGAGGGGCTGCTCAACAACCCGGGCACCGACGAGCTCATGGTGGAGGCGCTGGAACGCGGCGCACGCGTGGTCGGTGCCGCGCCCTATACCGACAGCGACCCCGCCGGGCAGATCGACCGGGTGTTCGCGCTCGCCCGCCAATTCGATGTCGATATCGACATGCACCTCGACTTCGGCGAGAGCGCGGACGATCTCGATCTCGATCAGGTCTGTAACCTGACCGAGCGCTTCGGCTATGGCGGGCGGGTGACGGTCGGCCACGTCACCAAGCTCTCGGCCGCAAGCCCTGAGCATCTGGCGCACACTGCCGATCGCATGGCCGAGGCCGGCGTCGCCTGCACCGTGCTGCCCGCGACCGATCTCTTCCTCATGGGGCGGGGCGACGAGGCCAACGTGCGGCGCGGAGTCACGGCCGCGCATCGTCTGCTCGGCCACGGCGTCAATTGCTCGCTGTCATCCAACAACGTGCTCAACCCGTTCACGCCCTTCGGCGATTGTTCGCTGATCCGCATGGCGAACCTCTACGCCAATGTCTGCCACGTCGGCGCGCGGTCGGAGATGCTCGACTGCTTCGACATGATTACGCGCCGCTCGGCCCGCATCCTCGGCCTCGACGATTACGGCATCGCCCCAGGCAAGGCGGCCGACCTCGTGGTGCTCGACGCGGCCGATCCGGCTCAAGCGGTGGCCGCGGTGGCCCCGCCGCTCTACGGCTTCAAGCGCGGGCGCATGACCTTCCGTCGCCCGCCGGCGGAGCTCCTCGGCCCGTCTTAGCGCTGCCGCGGTCCTGGTACAGCCGAGGAGGCAATTCGGGCAGCACAACCGCTCCAATCAATGGACGAGTCGATTCGCGAGCGCGCCGGTATAATGGGGCGCCCCCCGGCCCGGCCGGGGGCCTCTCGCGCTCATGGTGGAAGAAGGAATCGCCGGTGAGGCGCTGGAGCTACATCGGACTCATCGTCGGTATCGCGCTGGTCATCGGGCTGGTGTGCTATCAGGGCGCCGGCGACGTGGCGGCTGCCGTCGCCGCGGTGAGCTGGGGAATCGTCGTGGTCGTCCTGGTGCGCCTCGTGCCGATCATGCTCGACGGCTATGTCTGGCGGCTGCTTTTTCTGGAAGGCCACCGGCCGCCGGTGCTGACGGCGCTCTGGGCGCGCTGGATCGGGGAAGCGGTCAACACGCTGGTGCCGGCGTTTCAGGTGGGGGGCGCGGTGGTCCGCTCGCGGCTCATGGTCATGCGCGGCGTGCCCGGGCGAATCGCGGGCGCGAGTGTCGTCGTCGACCTTACCCTAAGCACGATCACCCTGCTGTTCTTCACCCTGGTCGGCATTGGCCTGCTGATGGCCCACCACGGCGAGAGCGATATCGCGCGCGCCATCGGCTTTTGCGTCGCGGGCGGGTTCGTGGTCGTCATCCTGCTCTGCGTCTTCCAACAGCGCGGCCTCTTCGGCTGGATCACCGGCCTCGTGGCACGCTTCGCCAGGGGTCGAGCCTGGGACAACGCCATCGGCGGCGCCCAGGCGCTCGACGAGGCGATCCTCGATCTCTACCGCCGGCGCTGGCTTCTGGCGGGCAACGCGACCGGCCAGCTCGCCGCCTGGGTGCTCGGCGCGGCCGAGGTCTATGCCGCGCTCCACTTCATGGGCCATGAGGTCACCGTCGCCGACGCGCTGCTACTCGAGAGCCTCATCCTGGCGACGCGCACCGCCGCGTTCTTCGTGCCGGGCGCGCTTGGCGTGCAAGAGGGCGTGCTGGTGCTGCTCGGCGGGATGATCGGCCTCGGGCCCGAAGTGGCGCTCGCGCTATCGCTGGTCAAGCGGGTACGCGAGCTGGTGATCGGCGTTCCCGGCCTCCTTGCTTGGCAGATCGCCGAGGGAAAGAGCCTTCTCTCCCGCATCCGGATACGACGAGCCGAGGCGCCACCCTCGCCGGAGCCGCCGGCCCCTGCTGCCTCCGCCGCCAGCCGTTCGCGCGAAGCTCTCTGAGCCCGCACCGCACCGCACTAGGAGACCATACGATGGGCACGATGATCGACGGCGCGTGGCTCAAGGATGGGGACGAAAGGACTGCGGCCGACGGCCGCTTCGTGCGCGCCACGACCTCCTTTCGCAACACCGTCACCGCCGATGGCTCCTCCGGCTTCAAGGCCGAGCCGGGCCGCTACCACCTCTATGTGTCGCACGCATGCCCCTGGGCGCACCGCACGATGATCTTTCGTGCGCTGCGCAAGCTTGAGGATGTGATTTCGGTCTCGGTGGTCGACCCGTTTACGAGCGACGAAGGCTGGCACTTCAGCGACGGACCGGGCTGTATCCCGGACACGCTCAACGGCACCCGGTATCTGCGCGAGATCTACAAGCTGGCGAAGGACGATTATACCGGCCGCGTCTCGGTGCCTGTGCTCTGGGACAAGCGGGAAAAGACTATCGTCAACAACGAGTCCGCCGAGATCATCCGGATGCTCAATGTGGCGTTCAACGGATGGGGCAACGGCGAGCCGGATTTCTACCCGGCGCCGCTTCGGGACGAGATCGACGCGATCAACGAGCCGATCTACGAGCACGTGAACAACGGCGTCTACAAGACCGGTTTCGCCCGATCGCAGGCGGCCTATGAGGACGCCTTCGACGCGCTGTTCGCGACCTTGGACGCGCTGGAGGCGAGGCTGGACGCGCAACGCTACGTGGCGGGCGAGCGCATCACGGAGGCGGACTGGCGGCTCTTCCCCACGTTGGTCCGGTTCGATGCCGTCTATGTCGGGCACTTCAAGTGCAACCGGCGCCGGATCGAGGACTATCCCAACCTGGGCAACTACGTGCGGGAGCTATACCAGTATCCGGGGGTCGCCGACACGGTGAACATGGCGCACATCAAGGGGCACTATTACGGCAGCCATGTGAGCGTCAATCCCACCCGCATCGTGCCCAAGGGGCCGGAGCTCGACTTCGCCCGCCCGCACGATCGCGACCGCTTATCGCTCTCGGCGGCGCAGACGGCCGAACAGTAAGTTCAACGCCCCGGGGCTGCACGCAACGGTAAGAGTCCGGCGTGGCGTTGGGTCGATTGGCCGGAGAGGCCGGCGCACACTATAGTGGCGCACCGGTGGCGCACCAGTGGCGCATGGGTGGCGCCCGGCTTCATCCTGCGGCCGGGGCGCCACGGGCGTGGGAGGCCAACGATGACGGTCAGCGCCGCGAAATTCGAGGTCGGCCAGATCGTGCACCACCTGAAATTCGGCTATCGCGGCGTGGTGTTCGACGTGGATCCGTACTTCCAGGGCACCGACGAGTGGTACGAGCAGGTCGCCCGCTCGCGCCCGCCGAAGGACCGGCCCTGGTATCACGTGCTGGTCCACGATGCAGCGCACACGACCTATGTCGCCGAACGACATTTGGAGCCCGACCCGGAGGGCGGCCCCATTCACCACCGGCTGCTGGACCACCTCTTCGGCGGCTTCGAGAACGGCCGCTACCGCACCGTTCGCACCATCAATTGAGATCGCGGCAGCATCATGCTGCATTGCAACATCTTCTTCACAATGCCGTTGCGTTTGTTACAATGAGCCTTTGTTGCGGCGCAGCATAAAGCGCCGGGGCGGCTGCGAGCCGCCCGCAGGGCCTCGCCAGGGAGGCGATGACATGGCCAACGACAGCCCGGTCCGGCGGCTCACTGTCCGCGATATCGCCCGCGCCAAGGGGGGCGAGCCGATCGTGAGCCTCACCGCGTACACGGCGCCCGTCGCCCGCATTGTCGATGAGGCCTGCGACTTCATCCTGGTGGGCGATTCGCTCGGCATGGTGCTCTACGGCATGGACTCGACGGTCGGCGTCACGGTCGACATGATGATCGCCCACGGCCGCGCGGTGGTCCGCGCCACCAGGCGGGCCTGCATCGTCGTGGACCTCCCCTTCGGCTCCTACCAGCAATCGCCGGCCCAGGCATTCGGCACCGCCGCGCGCATCGTGGCGGAGACCGGCTGCGCGGCGGTCAAGCTCGAGGGCGGGCAGGAGATGGCGGAGACGATCGATTTCCTCACGGTGCGCGGCGTGCCCGTCCTGGGCCATATCGGGCTGATGCCGCAATCGGTCAACGCGGCCGGCTTCCAGGTTCAGGGCAAGACCGAAGAGAGCGCGCGGCGCATCCTCGCCGACGCGCGGGCGGTCGAGGCCGCAGGCGCCTTCGGCATCGTGATCGAGAACACGGTCGAGCTGCTCTCGCGTACGCTCACACAGGAGCTCGCGGTGCCCACCATCGGGATCGGCGCGTCGCCGGCCTGCGACGGTCAGATCCTCGTCACCGAGGACATCGTGGGGCTCGCCGGTGCCTTCACGCCCCGCTTCGTCAAGCGCTACGCAGCGCTCGGCGACGGGCTCGCCGGTGCTGTGCGGGACTACGCTGCCGACGTGCGCGCCCGGCGTTTCCCCGGGCCTGAGCACACGGCCAACCCGGCAGTGCCGCAGGTGAAATCCAAGGCCTAGCCCGGACCCTTCACGACGGACCCGGCCATGGCCTTCGATACCCTGTTCAGCCCCATTGCGGTGGGCGGTCGCGAATTGCGCAACCGTATCGTCCACACCGCCACCGTCACCGGCCTCGGCAAGGACCGTGCCGTGACCGACCGCCTCATCGCCTATCACGCGGCCCGCGCCGAGGGCGGCACCGCGATGATCGTGACCGAGCTCATGAACGTCCACCCGACCAGCACCGGCGCGCCGATCCTGGTGAGCATCCACGACGAGGGCAACCTCGTGGGGCTCACGCGCTGGGCCGAGGCAGTCGAGCGCCACGGTTGCCGGCTGATCGGCCAGCTCGGCCACATCGGTCGCCAACAGCTCTGGGGCCTCGATTCCGTGCCGCGCAGCGCGTCGTCGCAACCGGAGGTGCTCTACTGGAACACCGCCCGTCCCCTCGCCGAAGACGAGATTCCGGGCATCGTCGCGGGCTATGCCGAGAGCGCAGAGCGGTTGAAGCGTGCGGGCTTCAGCGGGGTCGAGTTGCACGGCGCCCACGGCTACCTGATCGCGCAGTTCCTCTCGCCCGCCTGCAACGACCGGACGGATGGCTATGGCGGCAGCTTCGAGGGGCGCACCCGCTTCATGCGCGAGGTGATGGCGGCGGTCCGCACCTCCTGCGGGGCGGATTTCATCGTCGGCATCAAGCTGCCGGCGGACGAGCGTGTGCCGGGCGGCATCGACCCCGACGAGGCGGAGCGTATCGCCGCCACCGCCGCGGCCGAAGGCGTGCTCGACTATCTCTCCTTCAGCCAGGGCGCGTTCGGGCCTGCGTTCGATACCCATCTGCCCGACATGCATTACCCGCCCCGGCCGTTCCTGCCTCTCCACACGCGGCTCCGCGCGGCCGGCGGCGGGCTCCCGGTGATCGGCCTCGGCAGGATCGAATCGGCAGAGGCGGCAGAGGCCGCGCTAGCCGAGGGTGCCTGCGACATGGTCGGCTTCAGCCGCCTGCTGATCTCCGACGCCGATTGGCCGCGCAAGACAGAGGCCGGCGGGGCCGGCGACGTGCGCGCCTGCACCTTCTGCAACTATTGCTGGGGCGAGATTCACGCTGGCAAACCCATCCGTTGCTTCCAGAACCCCGTGCTGGGGAGCGCGGGGGAGGCCGGCTGGCAGCCGCCTCCCGCCGATGCCCGCAAGCGCGTGGCGGTGATCGGCGCCGGGCTCGCGGGGTTGGAGGCCGCGTGGGTCGCAGCCGCGCGCGGCTATGCGGTCACCGTCTTTTCGGCAAGCGCCGAGCCGGGTGGCGCGGCACGCCTCGAAGCCAGCCTGCCGGGCCGGGCGGAGGTGGCGAAGACCGCCGAATTCCAGCACAGGAAGGCGATCGAGGCTGGCGCCGAATTCCGCTTCGGCGAGGCCGCGACAGTAGATTCGGTGATGGCGTACGAGCCGGATGCGGTGATCCTGGGCGCCGGCTCCACGATGCGCCGCCCGCCGGCGCTCGCGGCGGGAGCGGAGGCAGTCGATCTCAGGCAGGCTGTCGCAACCTTGGTCGAGGCCGGCCCCGATCGGGAACCGGCGCCGGGTACGGCCGTCCTGCTCGACATGGACCAGACGCCCGCCGTCTACGGCGCGGTCGAGCTGCTGGCGCAGCGCTTCGCCCGCGTCGTCCTGCTGACCCCGGCGGCCGAGAACGCCCGCTTCGTCAACCTGATGTCGCGCATGGGCGTCGAGCGCAGGCTCGCGCTCCTCGGCATCGACGTGCGCCGCCTCACCGAGGCGATCGCCCGCGCGGGCGACCGCGTCACCTGCCGCCACGTGATCACCGGCGCCGAGACGACGATCGAGGACGTGGCGCTGCTGACCTACGCAACGCCGCGCGCCGCGCGGGACGAACTTGCCGACGATCTGGCGGAGGCCGGGGTTCCGGTCACGCTCATCGGCGACTGTCTGCTGCCGCGCGATGCCGCCTCCGCCATTCACGACGGCCACCGCGCCGCGCTTGGGCTCTAGGACGGAATTCTCGCCACAATCACGGCCTGCGCACGCCGCAGGGTCGTGCGCGCGGAACCGTGTCGCACACGCGCGCTCGTCCCGTGTCGTGTTCGTTCTCACTCTTGCGCTGCATGGCGCGAAAATGGGGTGGGCGGTGCGCGCTGCGCACCACGCCATGGTCCGGGGCGTTGGCTGGGCGAGTGTTCCTCTCTAATCGGGTATGGCGGCGGCGCCGGGCAGTAACGCCGCGAACTCCCGCTCGGCCGCCTTGGGATCGCTCCGCATCAGCGCCTCGGTCTGGATCGAGTGGGCGCCGATGCAGACGTCCTCCACGCCTTCTTCCAGCGCGTCGCAGATGCCTTCCGCGACCGCCTCGGGCCGCTGCTTCTCGCCGTCGAAGCCCGCGACCATCGGGGTATCGGTCGAGCTCGGGAACACCGCAAACACTTGGGTCCTCTGGGCTGCAAGCTCCGCCCGCATGCACTGGGTCGCGGACCACACCGCGGCTTTGCTGGCGGAATAGGAGCCGCAGAAGGGCGCGTTGACCCGGGCCACTTCGGAGAGGACGTTGGCCAGCGCGCCGCCGCCGTTCCCCGCCAGCAGCGGGGCGAAGGCCCGCGCCACGTGCAGATAGCCCCAATAATTGATCTCGAACACGGTACGTGCGGTGGACAAGGTGGGCGCGCTCATCACGCCTTCCCAGGCGACGATGGCGGCATTGTTGACCACCAGCGTGACGCCCGTGCACTGCTCGGCAGCACGCTGGACGGCCGCTTCGTCGGTCACGTCGAGGGCGAGCGGTTCCACGCCCGCGCCTTCCGGAAACGCCGCCTTCGCGAGCGGAGCGGCCAAGTCGGCGGCGTGGATGCGCCGGGCGCCGCGCTCCGCCAGCGCCGCTACCAGGCGGGCGCCGATGCCGCCGGCGGCGCCGGTGACGAAGGCCTCGCATCCCTTGATACGCATCGGCTCAGTCGCTCTTGTTAGGGTCGCGGACATCGCTCTTCACCGTCGTGAGTTCTGTGTAGCTGAAGATGAGGCCGGCGGCATCGAAGCCGCCGTCGACGTTGACGACGCTGCCGGTGAGGTAGGCTGCCTCGTCGCTGGCGAGGAAGAGCGCCGTGCCTGCGATGTCGCGGGCGTGGCCGAATCGCTCCAGCGGAATCCGCTCGAGATAACGGCGCTCCTGATCCGGGCCCATGCTGGTGATGCCGGTATCGATGGGGCCGGGCGCGATGGCGTTGACGGCGATGCCGCGCGGGCCGAGCTCGACCGCCATGATCCGCGTCATCTGGTGGATGCCCGCCTTGGTGACGCCGTAGGCGGTCCGCCCGTAGCTGCCGCGCTGGCCCGAGATCGAACCGATGTTGACGATCCGCCCGCCGCCATTCACCGCCATGATCCGCGCGGCCCCCTGCGCGCAGAGGAAGGCGCTGGTGAGGTTGTTGCGCAGCACGCGCTCCCAATCCTCGAACGAAAGCTCGAGGAAGGCGCCGTGATGGGCGATGCCCGCATTGTTGATGAGAATGTCGAGGCGTCCGCCGAAGCAGTCCTCCGCATGCTCGAACATGTGCCGCGCGCCCTCGGGCAGGCCGAGGTCGGCGGTACACGGCGTCGCCTGCCCGCCTGCCGCGCCGATCTCGTCTGCGGCATCGCGCGCCCGGTCGCCGTCGATATCGGCGAGCAGCACATGCGCGCCTTCCGCGGCGAAGCGGCGCCCGATCTCGCGGCCGATGCCGCGTCCGCCGCCGGTGACGATGGCGGTCTTGCCCTCTAGCCTCATCGCCTCCGTTCCGTCCCGTTCACGGCCCGGCCTATCGGCTGGCGGGGACCGGAGTCAACCCTCGCGGCCCGGAAAGCGCCGGGCTATCCTGCGCCGGGCTTGAGCGGGGGCATGGTCGCACGAGGCTGGCATGAGGCCACGATGAGATTGGGCGGCAAGACGGCCATCGTCACGGGCGCGGGCTCGGGCATCGGCCGCGCCACGGCGCTGCGCTTTGCCAAGGAGGGCGCGGCGGTTGCCTGCGCGGGGCTCAGCGCCGACGACAACGTCGCCACCGTGCGCGCCATCGAGGCGGCGGGCGGCAGCGCCATCGCCATCGAGGCCGACGTCATGCAGGACGACGACGTGGCGGGGATGGTCGCTGGCGCCATCGAGGCTCTCGGCCACGTCGATATCCTCGTCAACAACGCCGGACAGGCGGTGATCGGCAGCGTGGAGGAGGTCGAGCGGGCGGACTGGGACCGCCAGATGGACGTCAACGTCACCAGCATCTACCGGGGCGCCAAGGCGGTCTGGGGCCATATGCGCGAGCGCCACGGCGGCGCGATCCTCAACACCGCCTCTGTTGCGGGCCTCATTGGCACGCCGGGTCAGGTAGCCTATGCGACCTCCAAGGGCGCGGTCGTCATGCTGACGAAGTGCTTGGCGCTGGATGGCGCCAGGGATCAGATCAGGGCCAACTGCGTCTGCCCCGGCTGGGTGCAGACGCCGATGGTCGACTATCACCTCTCACAGCTCGACGATCCCGAGGGGTTCAAGGAGCGGCTGGCACGGCTGCACCCCCTCGGCGTGGGCGACCCGGCCCATATCGCCGCGGGCTTCGTTTACCTCGCCTCGGACGAGGCGCGCTGGGTCACCGGCATCGCGCTCACCATCGACGGCGGCGTGAGTTGCGGGCTCGTGCCCGAGTGACGGCCGCTGTGCTACCCACCCGCAGGCGGAGACGAGCATGACCGATAAGCCCACCGGGCTGCGGCGCAAGCTCACCGACTACGGCGATCCCGGCTTCTCGCTCTTCCTGCGCAAGGCCTTCGCCAAGTCGATGGGCTACACCGAGGCGGAGCTCGACCGACCTGTCATCGGCATCGTGAACACAGCCAGCGGCCTCGTGAGCTGCCACGGCACGGTGCCGGCCCTGATCGAAGCGGTGGAGCGCGGCGTTACGGCTGCGGGCGGACTGCCATTGACCTTCCCCACGATCTCGCTCGGCGAGCCTTTCATGCACCCGACAACCATGCTCTTCCGCAACCTCATGGCGATGGACACGGAGGAGATGATCAGGGCCCATCCGCTCGACGCTGTGGTGCTGATCGGCGGCTGCGACAAGACCGTGCCGGCGCAGCTCATGGCGGCGGCGAGCGCCGGCGTGCCCGCGATCCAGCTGGTCACGGGGCCGATGCTGACCGGGAGCCACCGGGGGGAGCGGCTCGGCGCCTGCACCGATTGCCGGCGCTACTGGGGTGCTCACCGGGGCGGCCGTGTCGATGAGGACGAGATCGCGGAGGTCGGCGGCCGGCTCATGCCCTCTGCCGGCACCTGCATGGTGATGGGGACGGCCAGCACCATGGCCTGCGCGGCGGAAGCGCTCGGCATGATGCTGCCGGGGAGCGCCGCGATCCCGGCGGTGCTCGCCGACCGGCAGCGGGTTGCGCGTGGGACCGGCGCGCGCGCCGTGGCGCTCGCGGCAGACGGGCTCACACCGGATCGCATCCTCTCGCCCGCCGCCTTCACCAATGCGCTCAGGGTGCTGCTGGCAGTCGGCGGCTCGACCAACGCGGTGATCCACCTCGCTGCCATCGCCGGGCGCTGCGGTTTCGATCTCGACCTCGACCGCCTCGACCGGCTCAGCCGCGAGACCCCGGTGCTGGTCGATCTCAAACCCTCCGGCCAGCACTACATGGAGGATTTGAACAAGGCCGGCGGGCTCATGCCGGTGCTGCGCGCGCTGGCGGATCAGCTCGATCTCGACTGCCTGACCGTGACCGGGCGTACTCTCGGGGAGGAGATCGCCGCCGCGCCCGCCCCCTGGCCGCAGGACGTGGTGCGCGAGCGGGACGATCCCATCTATCCCGAGGGCGGCATCGCCGTGCTGCGCGGCAACCTCGCGCCGGACGGTGCGATCATCAAGCAATCGGCGGCAACGCCCGCGCTCTGCCGACACACCGGGCGCGCGGTCGTGTTCGACTCCCTCGCCGACCTCACAGAGCGGATCGACGATCCCGCGCTCGACGTCACGCCGGACGACGTACTAGTGTTGCGCAACGCCGGCCCCAAGGGTGCGCCGGGGATGCCGGAAGCCGGCTACATCCCGATCCCCCGTAGGCTCGCCACGGCGGGTGTGACCGACATGGTACGGCTTTCCGACGCGCGGATGAGCGGCACCGCCTTCGGCACCATCGTGCTCCACGCTTGCCCGGAGGCCGCCATCGGCGGGCCGCTTTCTCTGGTCGAGAGCGGCGATCGGATCATCCTCGACGTGAAAGCACGCTCGCTCACGCTGGATGTGCCGCAGGCTGCGCTCGATGCGCGCCGTGCGGCGTGGCGCCCGCCGGCTCCGCCGCCGGGTGCGGAGCGTGGCTATCTCGCGCTCCACCTGGCCCATGTGGAGCAGGCCGACCGCGGCTGCGATCTCGATATTCTCACTGCCCCGCGCTCGGGCATCTTGGTGCCTGTCTGATCGCGCGGCCTCAGCCGTCGATGAGTGGGGCAAGGTCGGGCAGGCGGGGAACCACGGCGCGCGGTGCACCAGCGGCGAAAAAATCCAGCGTGCCGATGCCGACGAAGGGGACGCCAGCCAATGCGGCCTCGCGCATATCGGCATGAGAATCGCCCACGAAGAGGGCATCGGCGGGCTGGATAGCGCGGGCCTCCAGGAATCGCTTCATGTGGATGTGCTTGGGCGTCGCGCGCGTCGCTCCATGAACCGAGGCGAGAAAGGGCGCGAGGCCCAAGCGCTCAAGCTGCCGCTCGGCCTCGTCGTGCGGCACCCCCGTCACCACGGCGACGAGCCGCTTCGCCGCCTGGCCTTCGATGAAGTCATGGACGCCGGGGAAGAGGCGGATCGCCGCGTTGATGGCGTCGATGCGGTCGAGAAACGCGCCCAGGATGCGCTCGCGGGTGGGCTCGTCGAGCGCCTTTCCCAGCAGGTCCTCGTAGATGTGGTCGAAAACCAATTCCCGGCCGCTGCCGGCGTGGCGCCTGAAGCCGTCGGCGACCGCATCCCGATCCTGGGTATAGGGCGCGAAGGCGTCGGCCATGGCTTCCACCTTGGCCCCCATGCTGTCGGCGATCACGCCGTCATAGTCGAGAAACAGTACCTTGACGCCCATCCGCCGCGCTCCGCCCTCGCCGTTTGACGCAGGCCGCATAGTGCCGCAAAACCGGCCCTCTGCCGAATGGAGTGCACGATGACGGCGCCCCACGAGAGGCTGCGCGCCAGGCTCGGCGACCCGGCGCTCTATCTCGACGACCCCGCCGACACGGCCCGCTATGCGCGCGACTGGATCGGCAAGTATGTCGGCAGCGCGCCGCTCGTGGTGCGCCCGCGCTCGACCGAGGAAGTGGCGGCGGTGCTCGCGGCCTGCACCGAGCTCGACGTGCCCGTGGTGCCCCAGGCCGGCAACACCGGGATGGTGGGCGGCGGGGTGCCGCGCGCGGGCGAGGTGGTGCTCAGCGTCGAGCGGATGGGCGCGATCGAGGCGTTCGACGAGGCCTCGGCCACCGTACGGGTTCAGGCCGGTGTCGTGCTGGAGACGCTACAGAATTATCTCGCCGAGCGGGGCTACGACATGCCGGTGGATCTCGGCGCCCGCGGGTCATGCCAGATCGGCGGCATGATCGCCACCAATGCCGGCGGGGTGAAGGTGCTCCGCTACGGCCACATGCGCGAGCAGGTGCGCGGCCTCGAAGTCGTGCTCGCCGACGGCACCGTGGTGAGCGGCCTCAACATCCTCAAGAAGAACAACACCGGCATCGACCTGAAACAGGTCTTCATCGGCTCGGAGGGCACGCTCGGCGTCATCACCCGCGCCGTGCTCCAGGTGCAGCCGGCGCCGGAGGCGTTTCAGACCGCGCTCGCAGGCCTGGCACGCCGCGACCTCCTGCCTGCCCTGCTGCAGGCGGCGCGGGCGCGCTTCCCCCGCCTCTCGTCGCTCGAGTTCATCGACGGGGCAACTGTGGCCTATGTCCGCGAGGCGGACTCCGAGCTTCGCATCCCGCTCGCGGGCGAGCACGCGAGCCTCGTCGTGATCGAAGAGGAGTCCACCACAGGCGAGGCGGCGGGCGAAGCCTTCGCAGCCGGGCTCGAGAGCCTGCTCGCCGACGGGCTGATCGTCGACGCTGTGGTCGCGGGTTCCGAGGCCCAGGCGCGGGCTATCTGGCAGGTGCGCGAGGCCCCGACCGAGACGGTGAGCCGCCGCGGGCTCACCCACAAGTTCGACGTGACGGTACCGCCCGGCGTGATCCCCGCGTTTCTCGGCGAGATGGAGGCGCTGGCCGAGGGGTTCGCGGGCGTGCGGGTGGTTCTCTTCGGCCATCTGGGCGATGGCAATGTCCACGTCAACATGGCGCAGGAGCCGGGGCTCTCAGACGCCGACTTTCTCGCCATGGAGCCGGCGTTGGCGGAGGCGATCTACGGCGCTGTGCACGGCCACGCGGGCAGCATCAGCGCCGAGCACGGCATCGGCGTGATGAAGCGCGCCTATTTGCCGCTCGCGCGCACGCCCGAGGAGATCGCGCTGATGCGCAGGCTGAAGGCCACGCTCGACCCCAAGGGCATCCTCAATCCCGGCGTGATCCTGGACTGATCCGGGTTGAGGGAGCGGCGATCAGCCGAGGTTCCGGTCCGCCATCACCTCGCGGATCGCCTGCTCCGCAACATCGATGCAGCGGTCGACGTCCTCTCGGGTGGCGACGAGCGCCGGGCCGAACTCGATCGCCGTGCCTTCTTCGCCGCCGAGCACGCCGAGATCGGCCATGCGGCGCGTAATCGCCTTGACCGTGTCGTCGGTGAACGGCGCCTTGGTCTTTTTGTCGACGGTGAAGTCGATGCAGGTCCACATGCCGAGCCCGCGCACGTCGCCGACGATGGGGAGGTCCCGCAACCGCTGCAAGGCATCGAGAAAGTAAGCACCGGTCTCGCGCCCGTGCTCGATCAGGTTGTCGCTCTCCAGGATATCGATGGTGGCAAGCGCCGCGGCGCAGGCGCCGGGGTGGCCGTTGTAGGTCTGGATATGAGTGAACACCGGCAACGCGTCGGCCACCTTGCGGCTCGCCGTCGACGCGCCGAGCGGGAAGTAGCCGGCGGTGATCGCCTTCGCCGTGCTCATGATGTCGCACTCGACGCCCCAGTGCTCCAGCGCAAACCAGTATCCGCAGCGGCCGAAGCCGGTGATCACCTCGTCGCCGATGAACAGCACGTCGTACTTGTCGCAGACCGCCTTCGCCCTGGCGAAGTAGTCGTCGGGTGGCACCTGCACGCCGTCACCCTGCATCACCGGCTCGGCGATGAAGGCGGCGACCGTCTCCGGCCCCTCATGGACGATGTGCTGCTCCAGGAAGTCGACACAGAAGTCGCAGACCTCGGAGGGGTCCATGCCGAAGGGCGTGCGGTAGAGCGTCGGCGCAGGGATGCGGCTGTAGCCGGGCACGCCAGGCTCGGTGATGGCACGTGTGCCGAGATAGTCGGTGCAGCCGATCACGCCCATGGTGGCGCCGTGATAGGAGTCCCAACGCGAGATGATCTTGTGCGCGTGCGGCTTGTCGCCTTTTGCGATGTGGTACTGCTTGGCGAGCTTGATCGACATCTCGTTGGCTTCCGACCCGCTGCCGGCAAATACCGTCGCCGTGAGCGAGCCCGGCGCCAGTTCCGCCATCTTGGCCGAAAGGTTGACCGTGACATCGACCACATTGGCGATCGTGCCAGCGTAGTGGAGTTGCATCAGCTGGTCGTAGATCGCGCGCGCGATGCGCTCCTGCCCGTAGCCCAGCGAGCTCGCCCGGGTATGGGAGCTCATCATGTCGAGGTAGGTCTTGCCCCCGGCGTCGGTGATTTCCAGCCTCTCGGCACTCGTGAAGATCATCGGGCCCTGCGAGCGGACATCCTGCTTGCTCACGAGCGGGAACAGATAGAAGTCGAGCGCATCGCGGGTGAGCGCGTCGAGATTGGAGGCTGCCATTCGATTTCTCCTCGGGCGCGGCGGTTGGAGTGCCGGCGATCTTGGGGTGCTGTGGTGTCTGACGCAAGGCGGGCGGGGGACCCCCTCAGGCCGCGTCGTCGCTCTGGCGGAAGGGGCCGTGCCGCTCCAGTACGGCGATCTCCCGGTCGATCTCCCGCGTCTCGTGGTCGAGGTAGCGCCCGACCGCCTCCCGCAGGCTCTCGTTGGCGACCCAGTGCGCGGAATAGGTGGGCACGGGCAGGTAGCCGCGGGCGAGCTTGTGCGGCCCCTGGGCGCCGGCCTCGACCCGCTTTAGGCCGCGCGCGATGGCGTAGTCGATAGCGCGGTAGTAGCAGGCCTCGAAGTGCAAGAAGCGGTGCTCCTCGATACAGCCCCAGTTGCGGCCGTAGAGCGTGTCCGACCCCGCAAGGTTAAGCGCCCCCGCGATGGGCTGGCCCGCCCGCTCGACCATCACCAGCACCACCGCATCGGCCATCCGCTCGCTGAGGAGACTGAAGAAGGCGCGCGTGAGATAGGGCACCCCCCACTTGCGGCTGCCGGTCGTCCGGTAGAAGGCGAAGAAGGCATCCCAGTGGCGCTCCTCGATCTCGCTACCCGCAAGCGCCGTGATCGTCAGGCCCGAGTCCGCCACCGTTTGCCGTTCCTTGCGTATCTGCTTCCGCTTGCGCGAGGCGAGGCCGGCGAGGAAGTCGTCGAAGGTGCTATAGCCCTCGTTGAGCCAGTGGAACTGGATGCCCGTGCGTTGCAGGAGCCCCGCTTCGCCCATCAGGCCGAACTCGTCCTCGGTGGGAAAGGTGACGTGCAGCGACGAGACGCCAGTCTGGTCGCAGACGCCGACGCAGGTCGACAGCAAGGCCGTCCTCACCGCTTCCGCGCTCGGTCCCGCGGGTGCGAGCAGGCGCGGCCCGGTCACCGGCGTGAACGGGACCGAGACCTGAAGCTTAGGATAGTAGCGGCCGCCGGCGCGCTCGAATGCGTCCGCCCAGCCGTGGTCGAACACGTATTCGCCGTGGGAATGGTTCTTGAGATACATCGGCACGGCGCCGAGGACGGCGCCCTGCGGGGTCTTGAGAACGATGTGTCGAGGGTGCCAGCCGGTCTCCGTCGTGCTCGAACCGCTCTCTTCGAGCGCTGACAGAAAGCCATGGCGGACGAAGGGGTTGTCGGGGCCCGCGCAGCGGTCCCAGGCGGCCGCGTCCACCTGGGTGATTGAGCTCAAAACATGCGCTTCGACGGCAGCCTCGCCCGGCGCGTCTTCCGGCGCCGGGCCGTTTCCATCGGCCTCGGTCGCGTCGCCGGCGGGCATTGTCACTGCATCTTGGCGCCCGAGGCCGCGAGATCGCGCATGTCGGTCTTGAGGTGAATCAGCGTGGGGCCTTGCGCCGCCAATGCCCCCTCCAGCGCCGGTGCAAAATCCTCGGTGGCCGCGACCGTCCAGGCGTCTGCGCCCCAGGCGCGGGCGGCAGCCGCGAAGTCCGGACGGTCGAGCGCGATGCCGTAGGTGGCGTCGGCGCCGTAGCGCTGGTGCTGATGCATGGCGATGGTGCCGTAGCCGCCGTTGTCGCACACCAGCACGACGATCGGCAGACGGTTGCCGACCGCCGTGATCAGCTCCTGCCCGGTCATGCCGAAGCCGCCGTCGCCGGCGAGCGCCACCACCCGCTTGCCGGGCCGCGCGAGCTGCGCGCCGATCGCGCCGGGCATGGCATAGCCCATGGCGCCGACCGCCGGTGCGGCCTGGGACAGCGGATGTTCGTAAGGGTAGTGGCGGAGCAGCCAGGTGGAGAAATTGCCGGCGTCGTTGACGATGGTCGCATCCTCAGGCACCCGCTCGGCCAGCGTCTGCACGACGGCGGCGAGATCGACCGCACCGAGCGCCGGCGCGGCGGCGTTCTGGCGGAACGCATCGAACGCCGCGCGCTGGGTCGCGCGCCAAGCGTTTCGGGTCGCGGGCGGGGCCTCCGGCGCGGCGGCGCAGAGGCCCTCCAGCACCGGCGCGATATCGGCACAGACCTGCAGGTCGCCACCGGCAGCGGCCAGTGCATCGCCATCCGGGTAGACATGGATGACGAGGCGCGCCTCCTCCGTCACCCGATCGTCGAGGGTGGTGGCGAGGTCGAGCCGGGTGCCGAGCGCCAGCACAAGATCCGCCTCGGCCAGCAGGTCTTCCTGATAGGGCGGGAGTGCCAAGCCGAGCGTCCCCAGATAGGCGGGGTGCGCGGACGGCACCACCCCCTGCTGGCGGAAGGAGCTGAGCACGCCGCAGCCATAGGCCTCGGCGAAGGCGGCGAGCGCCTCGTTGGCGCCCTCGGAGCCCACCATCTCGCCTGCGATCACGACGGGGCGCTCGGCGCGCGTGAGGTGCCGGGCGATGTCCTCGATCGCCTCCGGCGCGGGCGGGCGGTCCCTACGTGGGCGGAGCGCCGGCGGTGGCGCGTTGCCGGCCGCGCCCTCGGTGACGTCCTCAGGCAGCGAAACGGCGACCGGCCCGGGCCTTCCGTCCATGGCGATCGCATGGGCCTCCGCAGCAGCCTCCGCGACTTCCTGCGGCGTCTGCGGCTCGAACACCGCCTTGGTCAGCGGCCCCAGCATGCGGTGATAGTCGATCTCCTGAAAGGCCTCCCGGCCGCGCTGCCCCGACGGCACCTGGCCGACAAAGAGAAGCAACGGTACCGAATCCTGGCGCGCGGTGTGGATTCCGATCGCGCCGTTGGTGGCGCCGGGCCCGCGGGTCACGAAGGCGACACCCGGCTTGCGCGCGAGCCGGCCGTAGGCGCAGGCGGCGAAGGTGGCACCGGATTCATGGCGGGTGACGACGAAGCGGAGCCGATCCTGCGCCGCCCGCAGCGCTTCGAGGACGGCGAGGTAACTCTCGCCCGGCACGCCGAACGCGGTATCGACGCCGTGGTCGAGAAGGGTCTTGACCAGCGTATCGCCGCCGGTAATCGGGCGGTTCGTCGGGTCTTCCTCTCGCCTGAGCTGCGCGCCGGCTCCCCGCCGGCGGCTGATGTCTCGCGCCTCGATCGAACTCGCCATGGCCCTCCTCCGCTGAAGCCGCGCGAGGATACAGGGAGGCGTCCGGCGGAGAAAGCAATGGGCGGCCCGATCACGTCTTGCGCCGGGCCCGCGCGCGCCCGACCATGGGCGCCCTGACATCGCAACGGAGGACGACGCGCCATGGGACTCGCAAGACGTGACCTCCTCATCGGTCTCGCCGGGCTGCCGCTCGCAGCGGTCCTCGCGGACCCGCGGCTCGCCCGGGCTGCCGCCGCCAGCCTCGAGACCGTCACCATCACCACCGCAGGCGGCCGGTCCGTCTCGGCCGCGCTCGGTGTGCCCGCCGCGCTACCGGCGCCGGCCGTCATTCTGGTGCACGAATGGTGGGGGCTGAACGACCAGATCAAGTCGGTTGCCGCGGCACTGGCGGAGACCGGCTATCTGGCGCTCGCTATTGATCTTTACGATGGCCAAGTGACCGACGATCCACAGACCGCGCGCGAGCTGGTCGGGGCGGTGGACGCCGGGGCCGCGACCGACACCTGCGCTTCATGGGTCAACTGGCTGCGGAGCCATGAAGACGGCACCGGTAAGGTCGGCACCGTGGGCTGGTGCTTTGGCGGCGGCTGGTCGCTCAACGCCTCGCTCGCGGCGCCGGTCGACGCGACGATCGTCTACTACGGCAGCGTCAAGAAGGGGCGTGAGCGCCTGGCAGCGCTCACCGGGCCGGTGCTCGGCCACTTCGCCACCCGCGACAAGTGGATCAACCAAGCCATGGTGGACGGTTTCGAGTCCGAGATGGCGGCGGCCGGCAAGAGCGCCGAGAGCCACTGGTACGAGGCAGATCACGGCTTCGCCAACCCAACCAGCGCCCGCTACGACGAGGAGGACGCCGCCCTCGCTTGGCAGCGCACCTTGGCCTTCTTCCAAGCCTATCTTGTGTGAGGGGCGCGCAGCCATGCGCGGTTAGGCGCTACGAAGCACTCCTGAGCCGCGGGCGGGATCCAAAGGCGCGCTCCTCGCGCGGCTTCTCGTCGAAGAGCTCGGCGAGTTTTTCGGTCATGGTGCCACCGAGTTGCTCCGCATCGGTGAGCGTGACGGCACGGCGGTAGTAGCGGGTCACATCGTGCCCGATGCCGATGGCCAATAGCTGGACCGGCGAAAAGGTCTCGACCCAATCGATCACCGAGCGTAGATGCCGCTCCAGATAATTGCGCGCGTTGACTGAGAGCGTGCTGTCGTCCACCGGCGCGCCGTCGGAGATCACCATCAGAATGCGGCGCTCCTCGGACCTCGCGAGAAGGCGCTCATGCGCCCAGAGCAACGCCTCACCGTCGATGTTCTCCTTCAGCAGGCCCTCGCGCAGCATGAGCCCGAGGCTCTTCCGCGCCCGACGCCAGGGCTCGTCGGCATTCTTGTAGACGATGTGGCGGAGGTCGTTGAGGCGACCCGGATTGCGCGTGCGACCCTCGGCAAGCCAGCGCTCGCGCGATTGGCCTCCCTTCCACGCCCGGGTGGTGAAGCCCAGGATCTCCACCTTCACGCCGCAGCGCTCCAGGGTCCGTGCTAGAACGTCGCCGCTCATCGCAGCGACCATAATCGGCCGCCCGCGCATGGAACCTGAGTTGTCGATGAGCAGCGTCACCGCCGTATCCCTGAAGGAGGTTTCCTTCTCCATCTTGTAGGAGAGCGGATGGAGCGGGTTGGTGACGACACGGGACAGCCTCGCGGTATCCAGCAGGCCCTCTTCGAGGTCGAACTCCCACGAGCGCGTCTGGCGCGCGAGAAGGCGCCGCTGCAGCCGGTTTGCGAGCCGGCTGATGACCCCATGCAGCTGCGAGAGCTGTTGGTCGAGCTGAAGACGGAGCCTGGTCAGTTCCTCGGCGTCGCAGAGGTCGGACGCGTTGACGATCTCGTCGAAGGCGGTCGTGAATGCCTTGTAGGGCGGCTCCTTCGGCTGCCCCGGCCCGCTGCCGGGGTGGAAGCGCCGCCGGCCGGCTTCCTCGTCGTCGTCCTCGCCCTCGCTCATCGAGGCGTCAGCGTCTTCGTCGGCCGCGTCCTGCGCGTCGGCATCCGCGTCCGCGTCGGCATCCGCCTCCCGGTCGCTGTCCGAATCCATTTCGTCGCCGCGCTCGGCATCGCCAGGCTGGCTGGCGTCGTCATCGTCGGTCTGTTCGGGGCTCGACTGGTCCTCGGCGTCGTCCGGGTCTTCGGCGTCCTCGTCGGGCAGGTCCAGGTCCTTGATCAGGCGCCTGGAGAGCGACGAAAACTGGGTCTGATCGTTCATCGCGCGCATGAGCTGCGCCGTGTACTTCGCGCCTTTGGTCTCGAACCAGGGCCGCCACAGGTCGGCCATGTGGCGGGCGGACTGCGGCAAGTGCCGGCCGGTGAGCTTCTCGCGCATGATCATGGCGAGCGCCTCTGCGATCGGCACCTCCTCGGGCGCATTGCAGTGATCGTAGCCCTTGCGGCGGCATCTCTGCTCGAGCGCGGAATCGAGGTTCGCGGCAACGCCGGCAAGCCGGCCTGCGCCCAGCGCCTCGACCCTCGTCTGCTCGATCGCTTCGAAAATCGTGCGCGCCGTCTTGCCGCGCGGCTGTTCGCGCACGTGGGCGCCCTGGTCGTGGTAGCGAAGCCTGAGCGCCAGCGCGTCGGCCGAGCCGCGCACCAGCTCAACGTCGAGCGCGTTGAGATCGCGCGCCGGAAACGGAAGCTGGACCTGGTCGCCTGCGACCTGCGGCTGGTCCGCGCCGAAGGAAACCTGCAGCTCCTCGCCCGCCTCGCCCGCGATAGCCCGGAGCGCCGAGCCGACGGCCCGCTGGAAGGTCTCGACCGGGGTTTCCTCTTGGGGCACGAGGCGTGGTCCGGCTCAGTTTCTCGCCTGCAGCGGCGCCGACGATTCCGGTAGCTCCACGCCCAGGCAGCGCTGGAAGTACTCGGCGATGATCGGCCGTTCCATCTCGTCGCACTTGTTCACGAAGGTGGTGCGGAAGGCGTAGCCCACATCGTCGAAGATCTCGGCGTTCTCGGCCCAGTGGATGACCGTGCGCGGCGACATGACGGTGGACACGTCGCCGGCCATGAAGCCGGCGCGGGAGAGCGCTGCCACCTCGACCATCGCATGGATCAGCTTGAGCCGCTCCTCGGTTTCGTAGGAGGGCACCTTCGACAGCACGATCTTCACTTCCTCGTCGTGGGCGAGGTAGTTGAGCGTCGCGACCAGGTTCCAGCGGTCCATCTGGCCCTGGTTGATCTGCTGCGTGCCGTGATAGAGGCCAGTCGTATCGCCGAGCCCGACGGTGTTGGTGGTGGAGAAAATGCGGAACGCGGGATGCGGCCGCACCACCCGGTTCTGGTCGAGCAGGGTGAGCTTGCCGTCGACCTCGAGGATGCGCTGGATCACAAACATCACGTCAGGCCGGCCGGCGTCGTACTCGTCGAACACCAGCGCCGTCGGATGCTGCAGCGCCCACGGCAGCAGGCCTTCGCGAAACTCGGTCACCTGCACCCCGTCGCGGATCACGATCGCGTCCTTGCCGATCAGGTCGATGCGGCTGATGTGGCTGTCGAGGTTGATGCGGATGCAGGGCCAGTTGAGGCGGGCCGCCACCTGTTCGATGTGGGTGGATTTGCCGGTGCCGTGGTAGCCCTGGATCATCACCCGGCGGTTGTGCGCGAAGCCGGCGAGGATGGTGAGCGTGGTGTCGCGGTCGAAGCGATAGGCGTTGTCGATGTCCGGCACATGGTCCGTGGGCTCCGAGAACGCCGGCACCTCCATGTAGGTGTCGATACCGAAAGTCTGGCTGACGGAAACCTGGATGTCCGGCACACCGCCGTTGGCGCCCGGCGTCTCTGCCTCGTTCTTCTGCATTGCGCGCTTTCCTTCCACACGAAGAAGGCCGCCATCGGCGGCCGCCCCCGTGCCAGTCCGATTGACCACGCCTCGTCTATGAGCACTCCTTCTTGAGGTAGTTATAGGCGTGATTGATGTGTTTCAAAAGCTCCTCGGATTCGCGCGAACCGCCGTTGGCGTCTGGGTGGTGCCGTTTGACTAGCGACTTGTAGCGCCGCTTGAGCGAGTCGAGGTCGAAGGGTGGCGTGAGGTCGAAGAGCGCGAGCGCTTCGAGTGTGGCCTCTGAGTGCCCGTTTGTGCCCGGCCGCCGTCGTCCGTTCTGCCCTTCTTCGCCACCCAGCCACTCGCGCGCGAAGGTGCGCAACGCTGCCTCCAGGTCCTCCCGCCGGCGCCCGCCCGGTCCCTGGCAGAACGGCCATGTGGGGCGATGCCCGGTCATGTCGTCGTGTTGAAAGCGCTCGATGTCGTGCTGGCTCCAGCCCGCGAAGAAGTTCCAAGAGCGGTTGTAGTCGCGCACATGGTCGAGGCAGAACCAGCGCCAGGAGCGGAGGTCGCTGGGTGCGCGCGGCGCCTTGTGGTCCGCGGCGCAGTCGCAGTCTGGATGCTCGCACACGCGAACGGGCGGCTCCTCCGCCTCGCGGTGCACACCCCTCTCCACTGCATGGCGCCATTCCATGGCTGCACTATGCCGCCCTCACCAAGGCGGGGCAAGGCGGCGGGGGGAGACAAAATTAGTGACAGAGACGGCCTAAATGGTTGCCTTTTGGCCGCTCTAATTGTGGTCGCGGCTGATCATGTCGGCCGCCTTTTCGCCGATCATGATGGTGGGCGCGTTGGTGTTGCCGGAGGGGATGTCAGGCATGATCGAAGCGTCGGCGACGCGGAGCCCCGCGATGCCGTGCACCCGAAGCCGCTCGTCGACGACGCTCATCGCATCGCTGCCCATCTTGCAGGTGCCCACCGGGTGATAGACCGTGCTCGCAGTCTCGCGCACGTACTCGATCAGCGCCGCGTCGCTCTCGACGTCCGAGCCCGGCCGCTGCTCGAACTCGAGGCATGAGGCGAAGGGCTCGGTGCCGAGGATGCGCCGCAGGATGCGGATGCCGCGCACGAGGCTCATCACGTCCTCGTCGTGCGCAAGGTAGTTGGGCTGGATCGCGACCCGCCGCGCGCCGTTTTCGTTCCGCATTAGCGTCACCCGGCCGCGGCTCCTGGGTCGTGTTGCGCAGACCGAGCTCGTGCCGCCGGGATAGGGGTGTGGGCGCCAGCCGCCGTTCGGCAGAAGGTCGAAGCTGAGCGGCCGGAAGGTGATTTCGATGTCGGGCCTGCGGCCTTGCTCGGTGGAGTCCAGAAAGCCGCAGACCTCGCACGAGGTGAGCGACAGCGCACCGGTGCGGAAGAGGCCGTAGCGCAGCACCTCCGCCACAAGCCGCGGCCGGCTGCGCAGCAGCCGGTTGAGCGTCGGCACCCCCTTCTTCAGCCGCGGTTGCACGAACACGAACAGATGGTCGTGGAGGTTCTCGCCCACTCCCGGCAGGTGATGGACCGGCGCGATGCCGAGCTCCCTGAGCGTCTCGGCGTCGCCGATCCCGGATTGCTGCAGGATCTGGGGCGAGGCCACCGCGCCGGCGCACAGTACAACCTCGCGCTCGCAATACGCTGTCACGGTCGCGCCGGACTTGTCGGTATAGACGACGCCGGTCGCGGTACCTTCTTCCACGACGATGCGGTCCACCAACACTTCGGTTACGACACGCAAGTTCCCTCGCGTCGCGGCCGGCCGCAGGTAGCCTACCGCGGTGGTCATGCGCCGGCCGTTCCTGATCGTGCCCTGGACGACGGCGATGCCGTGCTGATCGCCGCTGTTGAGGTCGTCGAGGCGGGGAATACCGCTCCGCACCGCGGCATCGAGAAAGAGCCGCGATGCCGGGCTGCTCGGCCGCGTATCGCTCACCCCGATCGGGCCGCCGGCGCCGTGACTCTCGCTTGCCCCGTGCTGCTGGTCCTCGGCCTTGCGGAAGTAGGGCAGCACATCTTCCCAGCCCCATCCTGCGTTGCCGGCGTCGCGCCAAGCGTCGTAGTCCTCCGCCTGGCCGCGGATGTAGAGCATCCCGTTGATCGCGCTGGAACCGCCTAGCACCTTGCCGGAGGGGAAGGGCATGCGTCGGTCGCCGAGGCCGGGCACGGGCTCGGACTGCCGCCGCCAGTTGAGTTTTGGGTGGGTGAGCAGGCGGGCGAAGCCGGCAGGTATATGGATCAGGGGGTTGGTGTCCTTCGGCCCCGCTTCGAGGAGCACCACGCGGTTGCGCGTGTCTTCGGCGAGGCGGCCTGCCACCGCGGCTCCGCCCGAGCCCGCGCCGATTACGATGTAATCGGCTTGCATGCAAGATGCCTCAGGCGAGCACCGCCGCAAGCGCCGTGGCGTCCTCGACGATGAGGTCGGGCTGGTGCGGAGTTTCGCCGAAGGGTCGGCTGCGGCGGTCGATGGAGATTGTGCGCATTCCGTAAGCCTTGGCGCCGATACAATCGAAGGCGTGATTGGCGACGAGGGCGCAGGCGGTGCGGTCAACGCCGATGATCTCCGCGGCCTTGGCGTAGGTCCGCCAGTGGGGCTTGAAGGCGCCGGCCTCCTGAACCGAGATTACATGGTCGAAGCGAAAGCCCACGTGCGGCTTGGCAGCTTCCAGCATGTTGCGGTCGCCGTTAGAGAGGATGGCAAGGGCGTAGCCAGCGGCGCGCAGCTTCTCCAGTGCCGCGGGTACTTCAGGGAAGGGCTTGAGCGCCTCGATTTGGCTGACCAACCGCATCACCTCCTCCTGCGTGTAGGGGAAGCCGCAACGGTCCATCACATAGGACAGCGCTCGGTGGCTGATCTCGCGATAGGTGGTGTGGCCCCGACCGCAAAGAGAGTCGATCATCGAGTTCTCGAAATGGGTGCGCCGCCACCAGGTGACGAAGCGGTGCGGCGCGCCGTCCCAGCCCTTCTCCTTGAGGTAAGGGGCTGTGGCCTCGGTCAGCCCTGCCTGCATGTCGACGACGGTACCGTAGAGGTCGAAGATCAGGACCTTCGTTCCGCGCTTGAGGATCGCCGCCCGTTCCCGGGCAGTGCCCGGATCAGTCGACAAAGCGGGCGGCCCCCGGCTCCAGGTAGGCGCGCCAGGAGTCAGGGTACGTGAGGCCCTCTTTGACCTTGGCCTCCACCTCGGTCTCCTGACGCCGGATTTCGTCGACGCGGCCGATCACGTCGTCCAGCGCATCCTGGGGCACGACGACGACACCATCCACGTCACCCACCACGATATCCCCGGGACTCACCGTGACTCCGCCGATGCTGATGGCGAGGCCCACTGTGCCGGGGCCGTTCCGTTGCGGCGAGTTGGGGCTGACGCCGGCGCAATAGACCGGCAAGCCGACCCCGATGATGCCCGGCGTGTCGCGCACCGCACCGTCGGTAACCAAGCCTGCTGCCCCGCGGTTGAGCAGCATGCCCGCCATCAGGTCGCCGATCACGGCAGTGCCGAGATAGGCCTCGGTACCGACGATAAGCACGTCTCCAGGTTCCGCATAAGCGAGCGCGCCGACCAGGCCGAGCTGGTCCGCCGGGCTGTTCATGCAGGGAAAGGCCGAGCCCACGAAGCTCTGCATGGAAGGCGGCGCCTCTGCAATCGGCTTGATCGAAGCATCGAGCGCACCGAGACCGCCGAGGGCGTCGGCCACCTGGCCGGTCAGCGCGCCTTCCAGCGCAGCGATGGCATCGCGCGGCGGCCGTTGGAACGTGCGGCGGATGGTGAGCGCTGGCGGGGTGTCGAGCATGGTGTGGTCCTTTCGCTCTGCCGCGGTTCGGTTTCGGCCGAGCCGCGGATCCAAGTATCGCGATCGTGTCTCAATCCTTGGCGCAGCGGACGGGCAGGGATTCCAGGCCGCGCAGCACGATGCTGTTGCGGAATCGCGGCTGCTCGCCGCGCAGGCTGATCTGGGAGAAACGCTCCAGCAGCATCTCAAGAACGATCCGGCCTTCCAGGCGTGCAAGCGGAGCCCCGATGCAGTGGTGGATGCCGCGCCCGAACGACAGGTGCGAACGGTCGCCGCGGCCGATATCGAGCCGGTCGGGATCGTCGAATACGTCCGGGTCCCGGTTGGCCGCGCCGAGCAGGACGACGATGTTGTCGCGTTGCCGCACGGCAAAGCCGTTCACCTCGCAATCCGAGAGTACGCGCCGGAAATCCGTCTGCACCGGCGAATCGAAGCGCAGCAGCTCATCCACCGCCGAGGGGATCAGGCTCGGATCGTCCCTGAGCCGCTGCAGCTGATCCGGATGGTGCAGCAAGGCCAGCACGCCGTTGCCGATCAGGTTGGTGGTGGTTTCGTTGCCAGCAATCAGGAGCAGGCGCAGCATGTTCAGCATCTCACGCTCGGTGAGGCGGTCGCCTTCCTCTTCCGCCTGCGCAAGTGCGCTGACGATGTCGTCCTTGGGCGCCGCCCGCCGCTCCTTGACGATTGGCCGGAAGTAAGCGTCGAGCGCCTTGGCGGCGGCATCGGAGGCCGCGCGTTCCCGCGCGTCGATCATCGGCTCCAGTGTGCGTGCGCGCTGGTCGGACCAGATCTTGAACTGCGCCCGGTCTTCCGGCGGCACGCCCAGCATCTCTGCGATCACGATCACGGGCAACGGCTGGGCCACCGCCTGCATAAGATCGAATCCGGCGGGGTCGTCGATGTCGTCCAGCAAGGCGCCGAGGAGAGCCCGGATGTGAGGCTCCAGGGCATTCACTGCCTTGGGTGTGAAGGCCTTGTTGACGAGCGCCCTCAATCGCTTGTGGTCCGGCGGGTCGAGGAACAATAACGAGAACTCTTCTTCCGGCGGCAGGTTGGCGCGCTGCCGGCGCGAGAGCTCACCCTTGCGTGGGTCGTTGCCGAAGCGCTGATGGTCGCGCAGGATGGTGTCCACGTCCGCGTGGCGCGTAAAGACCCAGGCGTTCATCAGCCTGCTGCGGTGCACCGGGTCACGTTCGCGGAGCGCCGCATAGACGGGATAGGGGTCCTGGGCGGTCCGCTTCGACAGCGGGTTGTAGGCGACCCCGCTCTGCCAGCGTTCCCGCGCAAGCATCGAACCCACGACGACGGACCTGATCGCCTGACGCATCCAGAGCATCATCGCCTCCTTGCTGCCGTCTCTGTTGCGGCACCGTCGGACGCGGGAAAGAATAGCGCGGCAACCAGCGACTGCGCCATCGACGCCGAGGCCGTGGTAAGGAATGCGGGCTGGCAGCGCGCACCGAGACCCCAGCGCGCGTCGCGCCTTTCACGTTGCATGAGGACTCGAAGGGCCCGCAAGTACACCGGGGGCAGCGTCGAAAAGGTGCATGCGCCGAACAACCGGGGGCAGCCGGCTGCCAGGAATTCGTCTGGGTCCAAGTCGTCGATGGCTACGAGATTGCACTGCAGTCCGGTTTCTGTCCGCCGGCGACTCCGTTCGTTGTCCAGGCGCACTCCGCCGCACAAGAGCCGTTACCGGAAGAGGACTCGGAATGGTCTGTGGATACAATCCCCAACGATCGTCAACGCTGAAGTGCTTCGCTCTCGGATATTCAAGTGCCTGGACGAAGCGCAGGGTGCAGTCCTCAAAAGCGCCGGAGGTTGCGTGGGAGAGTGAATCGGTACTTGATGGTTGAGACTGCGCTCGTACGCGTATTCCCGCCTGTAGAGTGAGAGCCGCTGGCTTGTCCGCCGCCTCTCCTGGTCGCCACTTTATTGCTTGACGATGATGCTCTGGAGGCATCGTCTGCGTTGCCCCGGTATGCCAGGTGGCAGCATAGGAGCTCTGCCGACCTGCCGGTCCCGGCATTGGGGATTTTGATTTCAGTAGCCGCTAATTCGGAAAAGCAATTGTGCCGCACGTGGTCAGTGTCTGCTACATCCACAGGCCGCAATCACACTTCCGTTATCATCACCGCATGACCGGCAGCCAAGATGCCTGACAGCCGATCTTTGCGTCGCGAGATATATCATCTTGAACACCCCGTTGAATTGTCGGGGCAACGCGCGCAACCGCAGCCATGCAGAAAATGGGGCGAGGCTGCAAAAAGCTCAACGCGCCCACACAGTGCGCTGTCGAATCCGCAGATCGGAAACGGTCCCGTGCGATTAGGGACCGCTCCGAACTACGCTGCAATGTTACTGCTTGGCCGGTTCGACGATAATCCGACCGCGACCGCGCCTGAGCAGATAGCCACCCCGCGGGATCGCCAGCGTACCCTGCTGGACGAGGGGCCAGAGCGTATCGACGATCAGCGCCGCATTCTCATCGGCCTTTGCAACCGGTCGCGACGCAAGCCATTCAGCAAACGCACGCTCACCGACCTCGTCGCCCACCGATTTCCTGAGCGCATTCAGTTTTCGGCGCTGCCCCTTGGTCAAAGCACTTTCATCGATCCGGGGGGAAGAGTTCTGGGCCATCGACTTGCCTTCTATGATTGCATGTGCGGAGTACCGTACCCTAATCATAACAGCTTTGTTGGCAAAAGTCCCCTGTTTGATCGAGTAATTTAGCTGCTGAATCCGCAACCCTTCGAGGAATGGCATTGCGCCTTGGGCGTGATCAGCGGAGTGAACGCAGCCGTGCGCGTTGGAGCGCATGGTGATGCACGTGGGAGCCAAGGAGCAGGTGCGGCCGTGACGGCGCCAGACGCCAAGTGGAGTGGAGCGAAAGCCCGCGAAGCGAAGTTAGCGGGGCAAACTTGCGTGGATCAATGGACAGTCCCGGCAGGAAGTCCAATGTCCCGGCACACGTGGTTTCCCGCTAGCTCCACCGGTTAGGGCGTGAGACACCGGGTGCGACAGGAAGGACAAGTATGACGAGACGCCGCGCGGCAGGCTGGCGGTGAATGTGACCGAGGTGCCTGCCATCATCATCGAGCGTTGACGGCGTCGCGGCTCCGCCAGCAGGATCATCATCAACGACCAAGGTGACGACGATGGAACAACTCAAGACGATCCATAACGGTGAGAGGGTCAGGCCGACTTTCTCGGCAAGCGAGATGAACCGCCGGCTCGGGGCCTTGCGGGCCCATATGGCCGAAAAGCAAATCGACGCTTGCCTCTTCACCTCACTTCACAACATCCACTACTTCAGCGACTTCCTCTACTGTTCCTTCGGGCGCACCTACGGACTCGTGGTCACGCAGGAGGACCAGACCACGATCTCGGCCAACATCGACGGGGGGCAGCCTTGGCGGCGTACGTTCGGCGATAACATCGTCTACACCGACTGGCATCGGGACAACTACTTCGTCGCCGTGAAGCGGCTCATCCCGGACGGCTCAAGGCTCGGTATCGAGTTCGACCACATCACCGTCGAGAACCTACGCAAGCTGCAGGGGGTGCTGCCGGCGGCGGAACTCATCGACGTGAGCAAGCCGACGATGCGCATGCGCATGGTGAAGTCTGACGAGGAAATCGCCTGGATCCGCGAGAGCGCGCGTGTCGCCGACATCGGCGGTGCAGCCTGCGTTGAGGCGATCGCGGTCGGCGTGCCGGAGTACGAGGTGGCGCTCCACGCGACACAGGCCATGGTGCGCGAGATCGGCCAGAGTCAGCCCCATGTGGAGCTGATGGACACGTGGACCTGGTTCCAGTCCGGCATCAACACCGATGGTGCCCACAATCCCGTTACATCGCGCAGGATCGAGCGCGGCGACATTCTGAGCCTGAACTGCTTTCCCATGCCGGCCGGCTATTACACGGCGCTCGAGCGTACGCTCTTCGCCGAAGAGTGCTCGGACGAGCACCTGCGTCTGTGGAACATTAATGTCGAGGTGCATGAGGCGGGGATCGCTCTCATCAAGCCCGGCGCACGCTGCTGCGACATCGCCGCCGAGCTCAACACGATTTACGAGCGCTACGGGCTGCTCCCGAACCGCACCTTCGGCTACGGCCACAGTTTCGGTGTGCTCTGCCACTACTACGGCCGAGAGGCGGGCCTCGAACTTCGCGAGGACGTGCCGACCGTGCTGGAACCCAACATGGTTGTGTCCATGGAGCCGATGATCATGATTCCCGAGAGCCAGCCCGGCGCCGGCGGCTACCGCGAGCACAACATCCTGGTGGTGACCGGGGACGGCGCCGAGGACATCACCGGGTTCCCCTACGGGCCAACGCACAACATCGTGCGTGCCTGACGGACTTGGCCTTGCACCACGCTCGCAAGGGCCTGTCCCGCTTGACACATAATCGCGTGCGTCGCCTGCGTGGCCTCCCCGGTCGCCGAGAGGGGGCGTTTCGTGATAAGACCAAGCGGCGGCAACGCAATTCCAAACGCTGCCGGGAAGGGAGGCGATGGACGACATCTTAAGCACGCTGGAAGACCGCCGCAGCCGCGCCCGGCTGGGCGGCGGCGAGGCGCGCATCGAACGTCAACACGCGAAGGGCAAGCTCACGGCCCGCGAGCGCCTGGAGCTGCTGCTCGACGACGGCTCGTTCGAGGAATATGACATGTTCGTCGAGCACCGCAGCGCGGATTTCGGCATGGCGGAGCAGCGCGTTCCGGGCGATGGCGTCGTCACCGGTCGCGGCACCGTCAACGGCCGGCTGGTTTTCGTGTTCAGTCAGGACTTCACCGTCTTCGGCGGCTCGCTCGGCGAGGCGCATGCCGAGAAGATCTGCAAGATCATGGACCACGCCATGCGCGTCGGCGCGCCGGTGGTGGGGCTCAACGATTCCGGCGGCGCGCGCATTCACGAGGGCGTCGCCTCGCTCGCGGGCTATGCGGAAGTGTTTCAGCGCAATGTGCTGGCGTCCGGCGTGGTGCCGCAGGTCTCCGTCGTCATGGGCCCCTGCGCCGGTGGCGCGGTCTACTCGCCCGCCATGACCGATGCGATCTTCATGGTTTCGGACAGCGCCTACATGTTCGTGACCGGGCCGGATGTGGTGAAGACTGTCACCCATGAGGTGGTGACGCACGAGGAGCTCGGCGGCGCAGGCACTCACACCGGACGCTCCGGCGTCGCCGACCAGGCCTTCGAGAACGACGTCGAGGCGCTGACCGAGACGCGGCGTTTCATCGACTTCCTGCCTCCGAACAACCGCGAGCAACCGCCGAGATGGCCGACCACTGATCCCGTGACCCGCGCGGAGCCCTCCCTCGACAGGCTGGTGCCCGCCAACCCCAACAACCCTTACGACATGAGGGAGCTGATCGCGAAAGTCGTGGACGAGGCCGACTTTTTCGAGCTGAAGCCTTCGTATGCACAGAACATCATCACCGGCTTCGGCCGCATCGGCGGCAGCACCATCGGCATCGTCGCCAATCAACCGACCGTGCTCGCCGGTTGCCTCGATATCGCATCCTCGCGCAAGGCCGGGCGCTTCGTCCGCTTCTGCGACTGCTTCAATATCCCGCTGCTCACCTTCGTCGACGTACCCGGCTTCTTGCCCGGCACCGACCAGGAATACGGCGGCATCATCACCCACGGCTCGAAGCTGCTCTACGCCTACGCCGAGGCGACGGTGCCCAAGGTGACCGTCATCACGCGCAAGGCCTATGGCGGTGCCTATGACGTGATGGCGTCGAAGCACCTGCGCGGCGACCTAAATTATGCGTGGCCGACTGCGGAGATCGCGGTCATGGGGCCCAAGGGCGCGGTGGAGATCATCTTCCGCGGCTCGCTGGACGATCCTGCTGCCGTTGACGCCAAGACCGAGGAGTACCGCCGCACCTTCGCCAACCCCTTCGTCGCCGCAAGCCGCGGCTTCATCGATGACGTGATCCGCCCGCAAGATACCCGCGCCCGCGTGGCGCGCGCCTTCGAGACGCTTCGCACAAAGCGGCTGGACAACCCATGGAAGAAGCACGGGAACATCCCCCTCTAGGGCACGAGAGGCGCCGGTGTTTTCCAAGATCCTGATCGCCAACCGCGGAGAGATCGCCTGCCGGGTGATCCGCTCCGCGCGGCGCTTGGGCATCGGCACCGTCGCGGTCTATTCGGAGGCCGACGACGGCGCGCTGCACACGCGCATGGCGGACGAGGCGGTTGCAATCGGCCCCCCCGCCGCCACCGAGAGCTATCTGAATGTCGACGCCCTCTTGGCCGCGATCGCCGAGACCGGCGCGGAGGCCGTGCATCCGGGCTACGGTTTCCTCTCCGAGAGCGCGGCCTTCGCCGAGGCGCTGGCCAAGGCGGGAGTCACCTTCATCGGCCCGCCGGCAGGCGCCATCGCGGCGATGGGGGACAAGCTCGCCGCCCGCAGGATCGCCGCCGACGCCCGTATTGCGACTATTCCAGGCACGGAGGACGCGGTCGACGACGCCGAGGCGGCGATCGCCGCGGCACGCGAAATCGGCTATCCGGTCATGCTCAAGGCGGCGGCCGGCGGCGGCGGCAAGGGCATGCGGCTGGTCTGGGACGAGGCCGGGCTGCGCGAGGGCATGACGTCCGCCGTCAACGAGGCGGTGTCGGCCTTCGGCGACGGCCGGGTATTCGTCGAGCGCTTCATCGTGGACCCGCGCCATATCGAGATTCAGGTGCTTGCCGATAACGCCGGCACGGTCGTCCACCTCGGCGAGCGGGAATGCTCGATCCAGCGCCGCCACCAGAAGGTGATCGAGGAGGCACCGAGCCCCCTGCTCGACGAGGCGACGCGGGCGGCCATGGGCGCCCAGGCTTGCGCGCTGGCGAAGGCCGTGGGCTATCGCTCCGCGGGCACGGTGGAGTTCGTCGCCGACCAGCAGCGGAATTTCTACTTCCTAGAGATGAACACGCGGCTGCAGGTCGAGCATCCGATCACCGAGATGGTCACCGGCATCGACCTCGTGGAGCAGCAGATCAAGATCGCCGCCGGCGAGCCGATCGCCTTCGGCCAGGAGGACGTGACGCGGAACGGCTGGGCGATGGAGTGCCGCATCTATGCCGAGGACCCGGCGCGGGGCTTCATGCCCTCCATCGGGCGCCTCTCGCGCTATCGCGAGCCCGAGGCGAGCGCGGTATGCCGCGTCGATGCCGGCGTGGACGAGGGCTCCGAGATTTCGATGTTCTACGATCCCATGATCGCGAAGCTCGTCGTCCACGGCCCCGACCGGCCGGCGGCGATCGCCGCCATGCAAGATGCGCTGGATTGCTACGAGCTCACGGGCGTCGCCCACAACGCGAGTTTCCTCAACGCGGTGCTCGGCCGCCCCCGCTTCGCCGAAGGGCGGCTCTCCACCGCCTTCATCGAGGAGGAGTTCGGAGCGGGCTTCGATCCCACGGCGCTCACGGACGAGGCCCGCGCGGTTCTCGTCCCGGTCGCGGCGGTGGTGCACGCGCGGCTCGCGGCCCGCGCGGGGCGCATCTCGGGCCAGATCGAGGGCCTGTCGCCGGTGCGGCACACCGGCGACTGGGTGGTCGATCTCGGCACCAGCCGGCACGAGGTGCGGATCGACGAAGGCGCGGACGGGCTCGCGGTCGTCGATAACGGACGGACCGTCCCGGTGGAGAGCGACTGGCAGCTCCATGAGAGCCTCTTCACCGGCAGGGTGGCCGGCGCCGCCGTCACCATTCAGGTCCGCCGCCGGGGCACGGCGCTCACGCTCCGATGGCGGGGTTACGAGGTTACGGCCCGGGTGCGCACACCCCGGGCGGCAGAACTCGCCGCCACGATGCCGGCGAAGGAGGCGCTCGACCTCTCGCGTTTCCTGCTCTCGCCCATGCCGGGGCTGGTGGTGGCGCTGCCGGCTTCCGAAGGCGACACGGTGCGGGCCGGGCAGCCGCTCGCCATCGTGGACGCGATGAAGATGGAGAATGTGCTTCGCGCTCAGCGCGACGGTCGCATCGTCGCTGTCCACGCCAAGGTGGGCGACAGCCTCGCCGCCGACCAGGTCATCATGGAGTTCGCCCCGGAGGAGTGAGTCCCGGCTTTTGAGGCGTTGCCTGCGACGGACGGGGTGCGTCACGCAAGAACGGCCAGGTCGTATGGTCCCGGGCGGGGGTGCGCTTGACCCCCCTAGCGGCGCTCGCTACCGTCGATTCAAGTACGCTTTGATAATGTCGTACGACCGTAGCGGGGGGCTGACATGGCAAGCGGATGTGTCCACATTGGCGGCGAATTCGTCGAGCTCGACGATGCCAAGATGTCGATTTTCGACACCGGATTTCTGCATAGCGACGTGGTCTATGACGTCACGACATCCTGGAAGGGCTACATCTTCAAGCTGGACGAACATCTCGAGCGCTTCACGGCGTCCTGCACCGGTTTCCGTCTGACCAATCCCTATTCCCAGGACGAGACCGCCCGCCTGCTGGCGGAATGCGTGCGCCGTGTGGGGCTGGACGACGGCAGCTACATCCACATGCACGTCACCCGCGGCCTGTATCCGGAAGGCTCGCGCGATCCCCGGCTCTGCGATAACCAATTCGTCTGTTACGCGGTTCCCTATGTGTGGCTGTGGGGCGAGGAGAAATCGAAGGCCGGTGTCAATCTGCACCTGGCGGAGACCGAGCGAATTTCCAGCAAGGCCGTCGATACCCGCTACAAGAACTTCCATTGGGCCGACCTGATTCAATCGCAGTACGAAGCCTACGAGGCCGGCCGGGACGATTCGGTGCTCTGCGGACCCGACGGTAATATCGCCGAGGGGCCGGGATACAACATCTGGGTGGTGAAGAACGGGGTGTGCGCGACGCCCGACGCCAACTGCCTCTTGGGCATGTCGCGCAAGTCGGCGATCGAGCTCTGCGAGATGGAAGGCATCCCTTGCGAGACCCGGGTCGTTCACCCGGATGAGCTGCGCAACGCTGACGAGGCGTTCGCGACCTCATCGGCCGGCGGAATCCTGCCGGTGACCGCGATCGACGACAAACCGCTCGGCAACGGCGCACCGGGCATCCTGACCTCGCGCCTCATGAACAGCTACTGGCGCAAGCGCGAAGAAGGCTGGTGCGGCACCAGGATCGACGACCTGCTTGCCGCCTGACGCCCGCCGGCGGAACGGGGATCCGGGCACACAAGCGGGTAGGCGCGGATGCGCAATCAGTTCGGCACCTTCTGTCGCCTGCGTCGATGCCGGTGAACGGTCGGCGGACGTGACGACCCTCGACGTCTCCTCGGTGTCAAAGCACTTCGGCGGCGTCTATGCATTGCGCGACGTGTCGCTGACCTGCCGATCCGGAGAGATCGTCGGGCTGATCGGACCCAACGGCGCCGGCAAGACCACCCTCCTGAACGTGATCTCCTCGGCCTTTCCGCTGGATACGGGCGAAGTGAGGCTCGACGAGCGGCGGATCGACAGCTCCAGCCCCCGGAAGTGCGCGATCGCAGGCATTGCCCGCACCTTTCAGAACATCCGTCTGTTCGGCCGCCTGACCGTCCGGCAGAACGTGGAGGTCGGTTTCACCACCGCTCAGCGGCACCGGGCGAGCCGCCTCAATGGCCTCACCGTCGACTCCCTGCTGGGCGAGCTCGACCTCGGGCCGGTGGCCGACCGCCCGGCGATGACGCTCCCCTACGGCCAGCAGCGGCGCCTCGAGATCGCCCGGGCGCTCGCCCTGGTGCCCGAGTTCCTGCTCCTCGACGAGCCGGCGGCCGGGATGAACGATGCGGAGTCGACGGAGCTGATCTCGTCGGTGCGCGGCATCCGCGACCGCGCGGGCTGCGGCATCATCGTGATCGACCACGATCTCCGCTTCATCATGACTGTTTGCGAACGAATCAATGTTCTGCACATGGGGGAGCTGATCGCCGAAGGCCGGCCGGACGAGGTACAGCAGGATCCGAAGGTGCAGCAGGTCTATATCGGCTCCCGCCGTGCGGCAGATCGATCGTCAATGAGTCCCTGACACACTGCGAGAGGAGCGACAGACGAAGTCAGGTTAAGCCGGCTCGGCACAGGAGGGCCGGTTCGTTTGCCGGAAAAGACAACGCTTCAAAGAGGGAGAACCACGCAATGACCGGACGAACCCATAAACGATGCCATGCCGTCGTCGCCGCGATCGCGGCGGCCGGTATGATCGGATCGGCGAGCATCGCCGCCGCCGAAGACGAGATCATCCTCGGCTACGTCGCCGCCGCAACCGGGGAGCTCGCACCCTACGGCAGCGTGCCTGGCGTGCAGTGCATGGTCGACATCGTCAACGACGGGGGCGGCGTGCTCGGCGGCACCAAGCTCAAGCTGCTCGCCCGCGATATCAAGAGCGATCCGGCGCTCGCCGGCACCGCGGCGCAGGAGCTGATCGACGCCGGCGCGGTCGTGCTGTTCGGGCCGCCGACGGACGATACGCTGATCCCGGCGGGCATGATGGCGCAGCCCAACAGCATCCCGGTGATTTCCGTGGGCTCGACCCAGGTGCAGTGGCCCGCGGCGATTCCCGATATCGCCTATCTCACGCCCTACGGCGACAACGCCGCGGCCTCGGCGGCGGCGCACTACGCGCGCGAGCAGGGCCTCGAGACCGCCTACCTGATGATCTCGCACGACATCGGCAGCTACTCGATCGCCACGCCACGCTATTTCGGCGAGACCTTCGAGCATCTGGGCGGCAAGGTCCTGGGCGAGATGAACTGGAACTGGGGCACTACGGACTATTCGCCCCAGGTCAGCGAGTTCGCCTCCATGGATCCCCGGCCGGACGTCATCTTCTCGGCCTTCATCATGCCCGATGGCGGGGTCTTCGCGCGCCAGCTCCACGCCGCAGGCGTCAGTATCCCGATCTACGCGACGGACGGGATGGACGATCCGACCCTGATCGAGGTCGGCGGCGAGGGCGCCGAGCTGGTCACGTTCACGACCCACGGATTTCCCACCGACGGCAGCAAGCTCAAGTGGTTCTATGACGAGTGCGTGAGCCGCGGCTTCGACATCCAGAACATCTTCTTTGGCCTCGGCGGCGAAGCCGTCGAGATCGTGCGCCATGCCATCGAGACGGCCGGCTCCGCCGAGCCCGCGGCGATCAACGCGCAGATCAAGGAGATCGACGGCCTTCCGGGGGTGACGACGGATTCGATCACCTTCAAGGGCTACGGCGGTGTGCCGCTGAAGCGCATGACGATGGTGACGGTGAGCGGCGGCCAGTTCACGCCGCTGACGAAGATCCTGCCCGACTGGGTGCCCGACGGCTTCTCCGACTGGACGCCGAACCAATAGGGCATGCTCTCGGTCGAGAACCTCTCGGTCAGCTACGGCGCTATCCGGGCGGTTCAGGAGGTATCGCTTCGGGTCGAGGAGGGCGAGATCGTCGCCCTTCTCGGCCCCAACGGCGCCGGCAAGACGAGTCTGATTTCCGCCGTCGTCGGGCTCGTCCCGGTCGCCGCCGGCAAGGTCGCGCTGGGCGATGTCGACATCACCCACAAGAAGACCGAAGACGTGGTGCGCATGGGCGTCACCCTGACGCCCGAGGGCCGCCACGTCTTTGCCGATCTCTCGGTCGGCGAGAACCTCCGTCTCGGCGCCGCGGTGCGCAAGGACAAGGAGGGGATCAAGCGCGATCTTGACGAGCTGCTCGAGATGTTTCCCATCTTGAGGGATCGCTACAAGGCGAAGGCCCAAACGCTATCGGGCGGCGAGCAACAGCAGCTCGCCATCGCGCGGTCCATGATGTCGAAGCCCAGGTTGCTCATGCTCGACGAGCCGTCGCTCGGGCTCGCGCCCCGGCTGATCGAGCAGATTTTCGAGTTGATCTCCACCCTGCGCGGCCGGGGTCTCACCCTCCTCGTCGTCGAGCAGAACGCCCACGACGCCCTGCTGTTCGCGGATCGGGCCTACGTGCTCAGCACCGGGCGCATCCGCTACGAGGGCAACGCCCAGGAACTCGCGAGCTCGGAGAACCTGATGACCCACTATCTGGGGACCGGAACGGAGGTTGGAGCCGGCAGGCCCGCGCCGGGCTGAGCAGCGCAAGCGTCATGGAATACGTCGTCCAGCAGGGGTTCAACGCGCTCAGCATCGGCGGCGAGTACGCCCTGCTCGCGCTCGGCCTCGCGATCGTGTTCTCCGTCATGGGCCTCGTCAATTTCGCGCACGGCGAGTTCATCACCGTGTCCGGCTACACGATGTACGCGCTCTTCATCTTCGCCACGCCGACGAGCGCCTGGAGCCTGCTGCCGATCGGCATTCTGGCCTCCATCACCGCCGCCGTCGTATTCGAACGAACCGCCTTCCGACCGATACGAAACGCACCGGCCACGACCGGGCTTCTGACCGCCTTCGGCCTCAGTATCATCGTCAAGAATTTCTTTGTGACCGTGGTCGCGACGCGTTCCAAGGCGGTGCCGACGCCGGATTTCTTGGGCGAGATGATCTCTGTCGGAGGGGTCCGGATCCAGGTCCTGCAGATCCTCGAGGGCGCGGTCACGGGGTTGGCGCTCATGCTGCTCCTGATCCTCCTGCGCAGCACCAATATAGGCCTCGCCATGCGCGCGGCCTCCAAGGATTTCAACACCGTGCGCCTCATGGGCATCCGGGCCAATCAGGTGGTGCTCATGGCCTTCGTGATCTCGGGCGCGCTCGCCGGCCTCGCGGCCATCTTCATCATTGCGCGGCGGGGCGCGGTTGATCCGTTTATGGGCTTCGCGCCCGTTCTCAAGGCTTTCGTTGCCGCAGTGCTGGGCGGCTTCGGGAGCCTTGCCGGGGCGGTCATCGGCGGCTTCGCGCTCGGTATTGCGGAGGTCGTCTTTCAGGTCGTCCTTCCCGAGGGCATCGCGGGCTATCGCGATGCCTTCGTCTTCCTCTTCGTCGGCGGGCTCCTCGTTGTGCGTCCCCAGGGCATCCTGGGGCACAAGGCCCAGTTCGGAGAGAAGAGCGGATGAGACCCGTCCTCCGCTCGCTGCGCGGCGGGGTCGCGCTCGGCCTGCTGACGATTCTGATCGGCGTGCTCGTCATGAGTTTCGCCGACACGGCCCAGGTCCGCGTCACCAACATCTTCTTCATCAACATGATTGTCGTGCTCGGCCTTCAGGTGACCATGGGCAACTCGAATGTCGCCAATCTCGGCCACGTCACCTTCATGGGCATCGCGGCCTATATCGCCGCAATTCTCGTCATTCCCGTCGCCATCAAGATGTCGATCTTGCGCACCGCGCCCTTCGGCCTGACCCATGTCGAATTGTCGCCGGTCCTGGCAGCGCTGATCGCCGTTGCGATCACCACCGCCATCGCCTTCATCATCGGCCTGGTGATCACCCGGCAATCGGGTATTGCTGGCACCATCGTGACGCTCGCCTGGCTGGTCATTGTCCATGTCGTGATCGTCAACTGGATCGATCTCACCCGGGGGCCGCGGGCGCTCTACGGCATCCCGGTAAGCACCAATATCGTCTGGTTGATGTTCATCTCGGCAGGGGCCGTCATCGCCGCGCGCCTGTTCCGGGACTCGAAGTCCGGCGTTCAGCTCCGCGCGAGCGGGGAGGACATCGACGCGGCCGAGGCCATGGGCGTCAACATCCGCTGGCTTCGCCTCGTCGCGTGGACGCTGAGCGGCGCCATCATCGCGGTGGGCGGCGTGATGTATGCCTATCTGATAGGCTCGATCAGCCCCAAGAGTTTCTATTTCGAAGCGACGTTCCTGACCCTTGCCATGCTCATTCTCGGCGGCACGCGCAGCGTCTCAGGCGCGGTGATCGGTGCCATCGTGGTGACCGTCGGCTTCGAGATCATGCGCTATTTCGAGAGTGCGCCCGAAATCCTCGGGCTCCAGCTACCGCAGATATTCGGGCTCACGGGTTTCTTCCTCGGCGGCACGATCGTGCTGTTCATGGCGCTCCGCCCCGACGGTCTGATCGGAAATGACGAGCTCGACGAGATCGTCGAACGGTATCTGGGGCGCCGGCGTTCGCGCATCGAGGGCGGCGCCGGACGCAACTGAGCCTCGCGCGCAACGCGATGGCCTCAGAGTCGGCGCCAAATCCCCGGCCGGCCGGCCGACTCTTGCGCTCCTCTTGTCCCGGTTCTGTTCGGGGGTCGACAAGAGAGCCCCAAGCAGGTCCGGGTTAGCATTGACTCGCGCGCGGGCGCGGTGGTAATCACTCACCGCCAAGGTGCGCGGCGCAGGTATCGCCGCGCGCCTTTCCCCTATGAGGAGGCTCCAGCGTGGCGCGCATCGCCGGCGTCAACATCCCGACCAACAAGCGGGTCGAGATTGCGTTGACCTATATCCACGGTATCGGGCGCACCAAGGCCCGGCAAATTCGCGAGACGGTCGGTCTCCCGCCGGAGAAGCGGGTGAGCCAGCTGAGCGACTCTGAGGTTATCCGTATCCGCGAGGTGATCGACCAGAGTTATGTGGTCGAGGGCGACCTTCGGCGCGAGGTTGCGATGAACATCAAGCGGCTGATGGACCTCGGTACCTATCGGGGATTGAGGCATCGGCGCGGCTTGCCGGTGCGCGGCCAGCGCACCCACACCAACGCACGCACGCGCAAGGGGCCAGCGCGCCCGATCGCGGGCAGGAAGAAGTAGAGGGCAGCGAGTATGGCGAAGCCGACGCGCACGCGACGCCGCGAGCGGAAGAACATCTCCTCCGGCATCGCCCATGTCAGCGCCACCTTCAACAGCACGATGATCACCATTACCGATGTCCAGGGCAACGCCATTGCCTGGTCGTCGGCCGGCAGCATGGGCTTTCGCGGCTCGCGCAAATCGACCCCTTACGCCGCCCAGATGGCGGCGGAGGAAGCTGGCCGCAAGGCCGCCGAGCACGGCGTCAAGTCGCTCGAGGTCGAGGTCAGGGGGCCGGGCTCGGGCCGAGAATCGGCGCTGCGGGCGCTTCAAAGCGCGGGCTTCGTGATCACCGCGATCCGCGACGTCACGCCGATCCCGCACAATGGATGTCGGCCGCCAAAAAGGCGGCGCGTCTGACGGCATCGTTTCGGCGCGCAGCCGCGCGCCACATCGCTCATCCGGCGGGCGAGCAACCCATCACACGGGGACAGTCTGCGTCATGAATAAGAACTGGCAGGAACTCATCAAGCCGTCCAAACTCGAAGTGACGCCCGAGGGCGACAGCTCCCGCTACGCCCGTATCGTGGCCGAGCCGCTCGAGCGTGGCTACGGCATGACGCTCGGCAACGCGCTCCGGCGCATCCTGCTGTCGTCGCTGCAGGGTGCTGCGGTCACGTCGATGCAGATCAACGGCGTGCTGCACGAGTTCTCCTCGCTCCAGGGTGTGCGCGAGGACATCACCGACATCGTGCTTAACTTGAAGCTGCTCGCGCTCCGCATGCACGGTGAGGGTCCCAAGCGGATGACGCTGACCGCGTCCGGTCCGGGCGAGGTCACGGCGGCGCAAATCCAGGAGGGCCACGGCATCCAGATCGTCGATCCGAGCGTGGTGATCTGCACGCTCGACGAGAATGCCCGCATCGACATGGAGTTCACGGTCGAGACGGGCAAGGGATACGTTCCCGCCGCTCAGAACCGGCCCGAGGACGCGCCCATCGGGCTGATCCCGGTCGATGCGCTCTACAGCCCGGTCCGCAAGGTTGCCTACAAGGTGGATAACACCCGCGTGGGCCAGGTGACCGACTACGACAAGCTGACGATGCGGGTCGAGACCAACGGCACCGTCTCGCCTGAGGATGCGATCGCGCTCGCCGCCCGGATTCTCCAGGACCAGTTCCAACTCTTTATCAACTTCGAGGAGCCGCACGAGTTGCCGCGTGCCGAGGAGGCGGCCGAGCCCGAGTTCAATCCGAACCTGCTGCGCAAGGTGGACGAGCTGGAACTCTCGGTCCGCTCCGCCAACTGCCTCAAGAACGACAACATCATCTACATCGGCGACCTGGTGCAGTATTCCGAGGCCGAAATGCTGCGGACGCCCAACTTCGGGCGGAAATCGCTCAACGAGATCAAGGACGTGCTCGCCGGCATGGGCCTCTATCTCGGCATGGAGCTCACCGACTGGCCGCCCGAGAACATCGAGGAGCTGGCCAAGAGGCTGGACGAGCCCTACTAGGGGCCGGTCAGCCCGAGCCACGCCGCAGGGGGATAAGCCATGCGCCATCGACATGGCCGTCGCAAGCTGAACCGGACGTCGAGCCACCGCCGCGCGATGTTTCGCAACATGGCGACGGCGTTGCTCAAGCACGAGCAGATCGAGACCACCGTGCCCAAGGCGAAGGAGCTGCGCGGCGTGGTCGAGCGCATGATCACGCTCGGCAAGCGCGGCGACCTCCACGCACGCCGGCAGGCCCTGGGTTATCTCGTCGACGAGGCGGTGGTGCGCAAGCTCTTCGACACGCTGGGGCCCCGCTATGCCGATCGCCCGGGCGGCTATACCCGCGTGCTGAAGGCCGGCTTCCGCTACGGCGACGCTGCGCCCATGGCGATCATCGAGCTTGTCGACCGGGACGAGGACGAGAAGGGCAAGGATTCAGGCCCCGTACCGGGCGACGACGAGGAAGAAGAGGAGAGCGAGGCCGCCTGATCGGGCGGCGCGCACCCCTCAACAGACCCCGGCTCAGGTCGGGAACGCCTCCCTCAACTCGGCGACCTGCTCATCCGTGAGCAGTCTGACCGGCGTGCCGCGCAGCAACAGGTGCAGCTTCGCCGTCTCCTCCAGCTCCTCGGCGGCATAGACCGCGGCATCCAACGCCTTGCCGGCGACCACCGGGCCGTGATTGGCCAGCAGCACCGCGTGATGGTCGATCGCGAAATCGTAGACGGCGGAGGCCAAGGCGCGATCGCCCGGCCGGTAGTAGGGGATGAGTGGCAGCCGGCCCACGCGCATCACGTAATAGGCGGTGAGCGGGGGCAGCACGTCCGCAGGATCGACGTCGGCGAGGCAGGAGACGGCCACCGAGCATGTGCTGTGCAGATGCACGATGGCGCGCGCATCCGCCCTGGCCCGATACATCGATTGGTGGAGGAAGGCCTCTTTCGACGGCGGGTCGCCCGAGAGATGCGTGCCGTCCGGCCCGAGCTTCGCAATCCGCGCGGGGTCGAGACGGCCGAGGCATGAGTTGGTCGGCGTCACCAGAATCCCGTCGTCCAGCACAACGCTGATGTTTCCCGACGCGCCGCAGCCGTAGCCGCGCGTGAACAGCGATTCGCCGTGGCGAGCGATTTGCTCGCGAATGGCGCTCTCGCTCATGGGAGGACGGCGAAGGCGCGGGTGAAGAAGTCGGGCTCGCCGAAATTGCCGGATTTCAGCGCGAGATGGAGCCGGGGTTCGCCGACGCTCATGGTCCACGGCACACCGGGGTCGATCTCGGCCCCGATGCGGAGCGCCTGGACCCCGAGCGTACCCACCACGGCGCCTGCGGTCTCGCCGCCTGCCACCACCAGCCGGCCCACGCCTGCATCGACGAGGCCGCTCGCGATGCGGGCGAGGCAGCGCTCGATCATCGCGCCGGCCTTTTCCGCACCGAGCCGCTTCTGAATCCGTCTGACCCGCGTGGGCGGGGCGCTGGCGTAGATCAGCACCGGCCCTTCGGCGAGACGCGGCCGTGCCCAGGTTAGTGCCTCCGCCGCCACCCGCCGGCGCGCAGCAAGCGCCTCGGCATCGACGAAGAAGGACGGACAGGATGCCACCATGTTCTCGATCTGCCCGAGCGTCGCCGGCGAGCAGCTGCCGGCGATCACCGCCGCGTGCCCAGATGCGGCCGGCAGCGTGGCCGCTTCATCGGCCGCTTTGAGCAACCCGCCCGCCCGGAAGTTCGTCGGCAGGCCCATGGCGACGCCCGAGCCGCCTGTCATGAGCGGCAGGTCCGCGCAGGCCGCGCCGATTGCCATGAGGTCCTCGTCGGCGATGGCATCGACGATGGCATGGCGGATACCCGCTTCCCGCAGTCCTTCGAGCGCGTGGCGGATCGCATTAGCGCCCTGGCGCACCGTCGCGTGCTCGACCAGCCCCACCGGGTGGGGCGTCTGGGCGCCGAGCACAGCCACGAGGTTGGAGTCCCTCATCGGCGTGAGCGGGTGGTTGCGCATGCCCGAGTTCTCGAGCAGCACATCGCCGACGAAGAGATGCCCCTTGTAAACGGTTCGCCCGTTGGTTGGGAAGGCCGGGCACGCGATAGTGAGGTCGGACCCGAGATCGTCGAGCAAGGCATCGGTCACCGGCCCAATGTTGCCGCGGCTCGTCGAATCGAAGGTCGAGCAATACTTGAAGAAGATCTGGCGGGCGCCGCCCTCTCTCAGCCATGCGAGCGCCGCGCGGGACTCGCACACCGCCTTGGCGGGCGGCACCGTGCGCGACTTGAGCGCGATCACGATTGCGTCGGCGTTAGGCACCGGCGCGCCCGTGTCCGGCACGCCGATCACCTGGACCGTGCGCATGCCGCCCGCAACCAGCGTGTTGCAGAGGTCGGTCGCGCCGGTGAGGTCGTCGGCGATCGCGCCGAGCAGGAGCTCCGTTTTGCGCCCCTTCCCGCCGCTTCGCGCCATGGTCAGGCGAAGGCCTGGATGCCGGTCTGCGCCCGGCCGAGGATCAGGGCATGGATGTCGTGGGTGCCCTCGTAGGTGTTGACCGCCTCGAGGTTCATGACATGGCGGATCACGTGGAACTCATCGCTGATGCCGTTGCCGCCGTGCATGTCACGGGCGGTACGGGCCATCTCCAGCGCCTTGCCGCAGGAATTGCGCTTGATCAGAGAGATCATTTCCGGCGTCGCCCGGCCCTCGTCGAAGAGCCGCCCGACGCGAAGGCAGGCCTGCAAGCCGATGGCGATCTCGGTCTGCATGTCGGCGAGTTTCTTCTGGATGAGCTGGTTGGCCGCGAGCGGCTTGCCGAACTGCCGGCGGTCCATCGTGTATTGGCGGGCGGCCCGCCAGCAGAACTCGGCGGCACCGAGCGCCCCCCAGCCGATGCCGTAGCGGGCGCGGTTGAGGCAGCGGAACGGGCCCGAGAGTCCGCTCGCGCCGGGAAGCTCGTTCTCCGCCGGCACGAAGACCTCGTCCATCTGGATCATACCCGTGACCGAGGCGCGGAGCGAGAACTTGCCCTCGATCTTGGGCGCCGCCAGCCCCTTCATGCCCTTCTCCAGCAGGTAGCCCCGGATCGTGCCCTCGTCGTTCTTGGCCCAGACCAGAAAGACATCGGCGAGGGGCGAGTTGGAAATCCAGTTCTTCGCACCGGAGAGGAGGAAGCCGCCGTCGACCGCACGTGCGCGTGTCGTCATGCCACCGGGGTCGGAGCCAACGTCGGGCTCGGTGAGGCCGAAGCAGCCGATCGCCTCTCCCTTGGCAAGCCGCGGCAACCACGTTTGTTTCTGCACCTCGGTGCCGTAGGCGTGGATGGGATACATCACCAGGCTCGATTGCACGCTCATCGCTGAGCGGTAGCCGGAATCGACCGCCTCGATTTCCCGTGCGGCGAGGCCGTAACAGACGTAGCTGACGCCGGCGCAGCCATAGCCCTGGATGGTGGATCCCAGCAGGCCGAGGGCGCCCATCTCGTTCATGATCTCGCGGTCGAATCGCTCGTGCCGGTTCGCCTCGATGATGCGCGGCATCAACTTGTCTTGGGCGTAGGCGCAGGTGGTGTCGCGTACCAGCCGCTCGTCCTCGCTGAGTTGATCGTCGAGCAGAAACGGATCGTCCCACTGGAAGACCGGTTTCGTACGGGACGGTGCGGCCTTGGCGGCCGCGGCAGTTTGGCCCATGATTCCCTCCTGGACGATGCGCCGTTCTAGCATTCGGGCGAGCGGCGCACCAAGCCTGCCCTGCCCCGGTGGCGCCATGCCGCGACCCGTGAAAGGCTCCGCCCATGCCCGTCGATCCGCGCGCTGCGGAGAAACCCCGCTCCGCCGCCGGTCCGAGCCCGGTCACCATCGCGATGCTCTTCGTCCTCGGTGTCTCGTTTGCGCTGGCGATCTCGCTCAACCGATTCGCAGCGGACGGCGACGTGCCCTTCCTTCCCTATGTGTTCTGGCAGTCGTTCGGCGGGGGGGCTGCGCTCATGCTCGTGGCCGCCGCTCTACGCCGTCTGCCGCCCATCGACGTCCCCCACGTGCGCATCTTCCTCTCCACCGGCGCGCTCAACCTCGCCTTCCCCTACATGCTGCTTGCGTACCTCGCGCACAAGGTGCCGGCGAGCCTGCTCACTTTGGGGCTCTCGCTGGTGCCGGTGATGATCTATGCGCTGGCGTTGACGCTCAGGCAGGAGCGATTCCACACGCTCCGGTTCGGTGGAATTCTGCTGGGGCTGGCCGGCATCCTTCTGGTGCTTGTCCCGCAGGCGAGCCTGCCGGCGCCCGGCATGGCCGGCTGGGTGGCGCTCGGCCTGGTGCCTTCGCTTTCCTATGCAGTCAATGCGGTGTTGATCGCTCGCTGGCGCCCGCAGCAGACGACCTCGCTGGCGCTCGGCGCAGGCCTGATGCTGGCGTCGGCCGGCTACGTCTTCATCGTGATGGCGGCGACCGGGGAGTGGTGGGCCTTCGGCGGCGGCTTCGGCACCGGCCACTGGGCCACGATCGCCGCGATGGCGAACAACAGCGTCTCGTTCTATTTGGTTTTCGAGGTGATCAGGCGCGCAGGCCCGGTGATCTTCTCGACGGTCAACTATGTGGCCACGCTGTCGGGCATGGGCTTCGGCATGTGGTTCTTCGGCGATGCGCCGTCGGCGTATATCTGGGGCGCAGTTGTCCTGATGTTCGCCGGTCTCTTCCTTGTGACCACGACCGGCCGCAGGGAGGCTGCGACGAGCTAGCCCGCCGGCTTCTGCGGGGCTCTATTGGAGGGCACCGCCTCCCGAAGATGACGCGCCGCTGTCCCCAGAGCCGATGTCGACCTCGACTGACCCGGCCCGCCGTCTCTTCTGGCCGAGGCCGATCTGCTTCGCAAACTCCGACCGTCTCCGCGCATAGTTGGGCGCGACCATCGGGTAGTCGGGATCGAGGCCCCATTTGGCCCGGTATTCGTCCGGAGTCAGGTTGTAGGTCGTGCGCAGATGCCGCTTCAGCATCTTCAGCTCGCGGCCATCCTCGAGGCAGATCAGATAGTCGGGCGTGATCGACTTCTTGACCGGGACCGCCGGCTTCAGCGCCGTCGCAACGCTGCTCTCGCTGGCCTTTGCCTGCTGCAGGGAAGCATGAACCGTACGAATGACATCCGCGAGATCAGACGGCGCCACGGTATTATTGCCTACGTATACCGTGACGACATCTGCAGTCATGCGTAACAGATCGTTGTTCGAGCCGGGGTTTTCTGTCTGATCACTCATTTCAGCTTCTTTATCATTGCTGACTGGAAATTCACCGTGAGTATATTGATGATATGCTTGAAAATGTCAAACGCGAATCTTCAACTCTAGTCTTCGTTTCTACGACACGAGGACCACGCCGCGTCAGTCGGCGACCCGCCGCCTCGGAGATACCGCCATGATTCAAGCGCCCGCGACCCGCGACGCCCCGGCCTTCGAGGCGCTCTATGCACTCGTGCGCGACAACCTGGATGCGGGCGCCGGCGATATTCCGGTGGATCGGCTCATGCAGATCTTCCGGCGATTGTCGGACCTCTACGACACCGATGTCAGCAGCCCGCTCAACATGGGCTATTTCTGCATCGACGCCGATGCCGCCTCGATCGCCGCCATGGACGAGACCAACCGCCGCGGTGCCAACGTCGCGGTGCGGGACCAGCATCCGGCCTCCGCTGCCTTCGAGCAATTCGGCGTCGATCTTCTCCTGGAGGCCTTCGGCATCGATCCCGAGAGCGGGGCCGGTCACTTCACCGCATGCGGCACCGAGGCGAACCACACCGCCATGGTCGTCGCCTTGACCGACCGGCTTTCGCATCGCAACCCGCGTTGTCGCGCCTACGACCCGGCGCTCTGCACGGACGAAGCCGGGCGAGAAGAGCCGTACGAGTACTGGCGCCACGGATGCCTGCCGCTGAGCGTGCGGCCTGCGCTCTATGTCTCGCCTCAGACCCACGTCTCGATCGAGAAGAACGCGCGCAACCTGATCGGTACCGCGTCGATCCGCACCGTGCCGGTGGACAACGACCTTCGCATGGACGTGGGCGCGCTTGAGGATGCGATGGCAGCGGACGCGGATTCGGGCGCATTCCTGCCGTTCATGGTCATCGGCTCGGTCGGTGCCACACCTTCCGGGATCATCGACCCGCTGGCCGAAATCGGCGCGTTCTGTCGCCGGTACGGGGCATGGTTCCACGTCGATGCGCCGTGGGGCGCCATCGCCGCGTTCTCGCCGCGCTTGCGCGCCGCCTGCCTCGCCGGCCTCGATACTGCGGATTCGCTCATCTTCGATCCGCACAAGACACTGGTGCCGCTCGGCGCGGGAGGATGCGGCATGTTTCTCTGCCGCCACCGCGAGGCGGTCGAGCGCGCGTTCAACGTCACGGGCCGGGCCGTGGCGCGGCAGGAGTTCGCCTATCTCTCGCTCCAGGGCTCGCGCGCCAACAGCGGGCTCCGGGTGCTCACGTCGATTCTCCAGCCGGCGGCACTTGCCGAGAGGATCGAGCAAGAGGCCGCGCTCGGCGATACGCTGCGCCGCCTTCTGCGCGAAGCGGGGTGGGAAATCGTCAATCGGACCCCGCTGCCGGTTGTCTGCGCGGTTCACCCGGCGATGCGCGCGGGCTCGTTCACTGCCGCGGACGCGGTCGGGCATCTCAGGAAGGAGGGCGTGCTCGCCTGGGCGGAGGCGCTCAGGCCCGGCGAGCCCGAGGCCGTCCGCCTCGGCATCATCAGTCGCAGGACAACCGAGGAGTCGGTTCGCTTCGTCGTGGAGCGGCTCTCGGCCTTCGCCGCGGAGCGGGCTTAGCTCCGTCCCGGGTGCCAGCCGGGTGGGGCGAGCTCGAAGCCCGCGAACTCGAAAGCGGGTGCCACCGTGCAGCCGACCAGCGTCCAGTCGCCTTCCGAACGGGCACTCTGCCAAGCGCCGACAGGAACCGTGACCTGGGGCCACGCGCCGTCGCTCACCCCCAGACGATGGGTTGCCTTCGTCACGCCGTCGAGCGAGAGCTCGAGCCTGAGCGCAGCGCCGGCGTGATAATGCCAGATCTCCACCGCATCGATCCGATGCCAGGCGGAGACCTCCCCCGTCCGCAGCAGGTAGTAGATGGAGGTTACCGCGCCGCGGCCGCCGTCCTTGGCGGAGGCGCGAAATATCTCGCGGTAGTGACCGCCTTCCGGGTGCGGCGTCAGCGCGTAACGAGCGATGATCTCGTCGGCGTCTATCGGCGGCCTCCTTCCAGCGTCCCGTGACGGCGCCAAGCAGGGTCCACCCTTGGCCATGCGGGTGACGTGCGTCTTCGGGACGCGTTCCGGTCACCATCTGTACTATACTTCGAGCATATTGGGAGGCACCCTTGGCATGGCACGGTCAGGTCGAGCTCGGCGGCTGGTGCGGGACGTGCAGTACCGAGTGGGAATGAGCGTTTTCTCGGCGGTGGCGGCGGGGCTTGTCGCACTGACGCTGTGGTCGAGCGCCGAAGCGGCGGAGACGCGTATCCGGGCTTTCCCCTTCAGTTGCGATACGCCCGACGGGCAGGTGGTCAAGCCCAGGCACGGCGATATCGAGGGTGTGTCCTACACGGACCTTCCCGCGCAGCGAGCGCAATGCCTCGGCACCATCGACCGCAAGATCGCGCTCTGCTGGGACAACACCGAGTTTGCGACCGAGACCGAGAACCAGGAGTTCGCCGCCTGTCTATCGCTCTTCCGGGAGCAAGCGCGGGCGTGCGTCGGGCACTTCTCGTTCGAGCGGTCAAAGTGCGGCACCGATGACCCTGACCCGGACGACAGTATTGCGAGCGAGCGGGACGAAGAGCCGGCGCTGGAGGGCCCGCCGAGAGACCGCTACCGGGTGAAGCCGGTGGACCGTCTGATGTCGGCGAGAGAGGCGGCCAATGTCAGGACCGGCCCCGGTCCCGACTACGACATCGTGGGGACGGTGATGACCGGCGACGAGCTGCGCGTCACCGGCGAAGTGCGGAGGCGCGATTGGCTGCGGGTGGCGTATCCGCGTAGCGGCGACACGGCGTACATCTACGCACCGCTCTTGCGGGCGGTGCGGGAGGCGCCCCAGCCGGCGTCGACCACGGCGACGGCGAAAACGGTATCCCCTCTCGAGCCCGTCGGCCCGAGCTGGTCGATTGCCGTGAACGAGCCCTGCCAGGTGTGGAACTACGGCAACAGGGACTACGAGCCCTTCACCTGGTCGGGCGCCTGCGTGGATGACAAGGCCTCCGGCGAAGGACGCTTGGTCTTTCGCGGCGGCGAAGGGGTGTACGAGGGCGGCATGCAGGCCGGCAAGATGCACGGACGCGGCGTCTTCGAGTGGTCCAACGGCTTCCGCTACGAGGGCGAACTTCGCGACGGCAAACAGCACGGATACGGAACCTACGTCGGCGCCAACGGCCAGCGCTACGAGGGCGGATGGCGCGAAGGCAGGCCGCATGGCCAGGGAACGTACGTCCAAGGCGACGGCGCCACCTACGAAGGGGCGTGGCGCGACGGATGCTTTGGAGACCGTGAGAGCCGCTGGGCATCGATCGGTACGACGGCGGCGGCCTGCGGCTTCGAGTAGCCTACCGGCAGGCGGGTGGAAGTGCGCTTCGCGGCGCCACAAGGCGACATCCTCATCCGGGTCGGTGGCTTGGCGGTGGATGCGCGGCTTCGCTCGGCCCGGATCCAGTCCTATGATCGGCCTGTGCAAACCCTGTGCCGCGATTGCGGCCACCGGCCGCTCGGCTCGACCGGCACCTGCCCGGCCTGCGGCTCCGCGCGTGTGCTGAGCCACGCGGAGCTTCACGATCTCACCATCGCCCATCTCGACTGCGACGCCTTCTACGCCGCGATCGAGAAGCGCGACCGCCCGGAGCTCCGCGACCGCCCCGTGATCGTCGGCGGCCGCCACCGGGGCGTGGTCGCCGCCTGCTGCTACATCACCCGCACCTACGGCGTGCGCTCCGCCATGCCCATGTTCAAGGCACTTCGTGCCTGCCCCGAGGCCGAAGTCATCAAGCCCGACATGAAGAAGTACACGGCCGTGGGCCGCGAGGTCCGCGCGATGATGCTGGACTGCACGCCGCTCGTGGAGCCGCTCTCCATCGACGAGGCGTTCATGGACCTCTCCGGCACCGAGGCCCTGCACCGCGCGAGCGCGGCGGAGACCCTGGCGGCGTTGGCGCGCCGGGTGGAGGGGGCACTCTCCATCACCGTCTCCATCGGCCTCAGCTACAACAAGTTTCTGGCCAAGATCGCCTCCGACTTGGACAAGCCGCGGGGCTTCGCCGTGATCGGCCGGGCCGAAGCCCGCGCCTTCCTCGCCGACAAGCCGGTGGGGCTGCTGTGGGGCGTGGGCGCGGCGATGCAGAGACGCCTCGCGCAAGATGGCATCACGCGCATCGGTGAGCTCGCCCGCCTCGACGAAGCGACGCTCACCGCGCGATACGGCAAGATCGGCAGCCGGCTCCATCACTTCGCCCGAGGCGAGGACGACCGGGCGGTCAATCCTGAGCGCGAGACCAAGAGCATCTCCTCCGAAATCACGCTCGATGAGGACCTGTCCGATCCGGAGCGGCTGCGGCCGATCCTCTGGCGGCTCACCGAGACAGTGGCGCGGCGCATGAAGAAGGCCGGCCTCGCCGGCGGGGGCGTCACGCTCAAGCTCAAGACCGCCGACTTTCGCACCGTCACCCGCGCCCGCCGCTTGAGCGCCGCCACCCAATCGGCAGACGAGATGTTCCGCGCGGCCGCGCCGTTGCTTGCGCGGGAGGCCGACGGCCGTGCCTTCCGCCTGATCGGGATCGGCGCCCATGCCCTCATTCAGGCGGGCGAGGCGGTCGAGGCCGGTGGGAGCATCCAAGGCGACCTCTTCGGCGGCGCCGCGCCTGCCGAGGACAAGATCGGCAAGGCGCTTGACGCGGTGCGCGAGAAATTCGGCGAGGACGCCATCGCCAGGGGTCGCGGCTTCGGCACGAAGCTCGTCCGCCAGGGTCCCTCCAAGGTGGAGTGAGTGAGCCGGCCCGCCTATCGTCGCATCCCGACGACGGCCTGGCCCCCAATGCTGCCGAGGATGATCAACCCGCCGACGAGGGTGAGGACGCTCGGCACCTCGCCGAAGGCGAGCCAGACCCAGATCGACGCGAACACCACTTCGGTCAGCGACAATACCAGGAGCTCGGCCGCTGGCACGTTCCGGGCACCGATGGTCAGCATGAAGATACCGGCGCCGATGACCAGCACCCCGTAGGCCGCGGCCAGCCCCACATCCATCATCGGTGCCGCGAGACCGGTGCCGCCGGCTGCCGCCATCACCGCGCTGAATGCGGCGGTGATCGCCGCACCGATCAGGATCGTCGGCGACATGTCGGTGTCGCGGCCGCGCCGGATGGCGACCGAGAAGACGGCGAACCCCACGGCCGAGGCGAGCGCCGCCAGATCGCCGAGCAGATCGGCCTCGGCCAGACCCTCTCCGATCATGATGGTGACACCGGCGATCACGCCGAACATAGCGAACCACATGGAACGGGCCACCCGCTCGCGCAGCACCATCCAGCCGAGGAACGCCGCAAACAGCGGCGATGCGCTGATCAAGAAGAGCGCATTCGCCACCGTGGAGTGCATGACACCCCACACATAACCGGTGAACGCGACCGCGAGCCCGAGGCCGCCCACCAGTCCGTTCACGCCCGCGCTTCGAACCAGGTCCAGCACCGGGCGGCGGGTGACGAGGAAATAGACGAGGATGATCGCCGCCGCGCCGAGGGAGCGGTAAAAGAGGAACTGCCACGGAGTGCTGTCGTCGGCGAGCCGGATGATCGGCCCGCCGAGGCTCATGCAGAGCCCGGCCGAGAGCACCCAGAGACGGCCCGTGATGCGGCCGCGATCGGGCCCGGAACCCGGAATGGTGGTCAAGAGGCCTCCTCACGGTCTGCGAGAGCGGCCGGGACGCGGCGAGGCGTCCGCCAGAATCGCGCAAGCATGACCGCATCAGCGCCGCTTGTCGCCGTCCGATTCCGGCTCGGAGCGCGGGTCCAGCTCATAAAGGGTGGGCGAGGTGCGCGGCACCGCCACGAAGTCGCTGCGGTCCTCCTGCGTCGGCCTCCGCCGGAGCGCGATGCGGACGATGGTGAAGAGCGCGAGCGCCGCGTGGACGGACGTCGTGAACATGAACAAGCCGCCGTTGCCGTAATACCCCATCAGCGCAGAGGCGATCAGCGGCCCGAGCGAGGCGCCCAGCCCGTAGACGAGCAGTAGCCCACCGGCGGTCGTCACGAAGCGGGTATCCTCCGCCATGTCGTTCGCGTGGGCCACCGACACGGCGTAGAGCGGCATGGCGAAGCCGCCGAAGGCGGCAGAGAGCCCGATCAGCAGGGTGGTGGACGGTTCCGCCCAGGTGCTGAGCAGCACGCCGCTCGCGGCCGCGCAGAGAGTCGCGCCGATGATCACGAAGCGCCGGTCGATGCGGTCGGAGATCAGGCCGAGCGGCCATTGTGCAACCGCACCGGCGAGCGTCGCGCCCGCGATGAAGTAGACCAGATTGTCGATGTCGAGGCCGCTGCGGCTGGCGAAGATGGGCCCCAGCGTCCAGAACGAGCCGTTGACGAGGCCGACGCTCAGGCACCCCACAAACCCCACCGGCGAGAGGCGCCAGAGGCCCGCGATGTCGAGGCCGATGGTCGCAGGCCTGGGCGGCTCCGGCGCCTTGGTCAGCGATACCGGAACCAGCGCGATCGCGATGAGAATGGCGACCAGCGCGAACAACTCAACCCCTGCCGGGTCGTAGGCCGTCAGCAGGAACTGCCCGGCCATCAGCACGCAGAGGCTGATGAAGGTGTAGGCCGACATTATGGCGCCGCGGTTGGCGGAGGCGGCGCGGTCGTTCAGCCAGCTCTCGATCACGACGTATAGTCCGGCGAACGCGAAGCCCGCGAAGAAGCGCAGCACGCCCCAAGCGATCGGGTCGATGAGGAAGACATGGGCGAGCGCCGTGGCGGCGATGACGCTGGAAAGCGTCGCGAAGGTCCTGATGTGGCCGACACGGCGCACGACGAGGGGCACGTTGAGGCAGCCGAGGATGAAGCCCGCGAAATAGACAGTGCCGAGCAGGCCGATCTCGAGCGTCGAGAAGGCCTCGATCTCGGCCCGCACGGGCAGGAGCGTATTGATCAGCCCGTTGCCGGTGAAGAGGATTGCCGTGCTGAGCAGCAGCGCGGCCAGCTGCCGAAGCGTCGTGGTCATGGCAATGCGGATGTGGGGTGGCGGTGCCGGCGGGGCAACACGCTCCGTCCGGGGAGCGGCGGAATAAACCGCCGAGGGCAGGGAGCGCAAGAACTATCTTGGATTGCTCACCCCGGTTGCGGCCTGTCTTGCGCGGGACGCGCGCGAAACACTTTTCTTGAAGCGGGATTCGCCGGGATTAAGTGGGATAAGTGGGATGTCGCGCACGCCCGCAGGGTCGTGCGGGCGGAATATTGGGTCAGGCACGCCGGCGTCGCGCGTGCCTGAGTCGCGCACGCCCGCAGGGTCGTGCGCGCGGCATATAAGGTCACGCGCGCGTCACATAGGTTCGTGCGCGCGGAACAGGTTTGCGCGCGCCCGTGCACTCCGCCCGCCGTGGCTCGCTCGCTCTCGCCCTGCATGGCGCGATCCTGATGCGCCCGCCGCACGCCGTGTACCGCACCATGGTCCGGGCTAACCCACCGTGACCGCGACGCGGTGGAGCGCGTTGTTGAGGTAGCCCTTCGGGTTCCAGGCGATGGCGTGGGGCTGGCCGACGCCCTCGGAATCCGTCGCCCTGGCCCAGATCTCGTAGTATCCGGGTCCCGGAAACTCAATCGAGGCGCGCCATTTTTGCGAGCACGACCCCGGCCATCCGGGGACGACCAGGCGCAGCGGCGCGCCGTTCATGGGGTGAATGGGCCGGCCGTTCTGGGCGAAGGCAACGAGGGTGTTCGGGTCCATGGCCTTGGCGATCGGCACGCCGCGCGAGATCGGGCGGACGTCCGGCTCGCCGGAGGGGTGCGTATCCGCGCCCTCGTGCGCGGTGTAGACGACGGTGCTCTTCACGCCTGCCGCCTTGAGCACATCGGCGAGGCGAACTCCCGTCCACTCCGAGCAGGCGATGGCGCCGTAGGTCCACTGCGCGCCGTCGGCCGGCGGATCGAAGAAGGCGCGGCCGTTGCCGGCGCACTCCAGCGTCAGCGCGCGGGTGACGACATCGAACCTGCGCTTGAGGTCGTCGATACCGAGGGTCAGCGGGCTCTCGACCAGGCCGTCCTTGCCCTGAATGATGCTGTCGTCAGCAAGCGCTACGGGAATGAAATGCGCCGGCATGCTGCGGTGGAAGGGGATCGTCCCGCCGACCAGCGCCGCCATGGCGGCCAGACCGGCGTTCTTGAGGAACCCGCGCCTATCGGGATGGGTCACGCGCCCAAACAATCAGGTGGTCGGCCTTGTAGGGGTCTTCCCGATAGAGCTCGGACAACCCTCGCGTCATGGCGCTCCTGCGCATCGTCGTCAGATTAGGCCGCTTCCTTCGTCGCAAACGACGCCACCGTCTTCAGCGCCCCCTCCAGGGCCTCGCCCTTCTCGTCCCGAAGCGCGGCCTCGCGCAGCCGGCGGAGCCAATCGGCCGCGTCGACCCGCCCCTCCAGCATGGGGAGCGCGGCGAGCACCTTGTCGAACTTGGCCTCGCCGCGCACGCGTGTGTCGGAATAGCCCTTGATCAGCCGTCGGCAGGCCACGATCTCTGCCGCGAGCGCGCGGTCCTGCCGCGCCGTCTCCAGCGCGAGCGCGAGCCAGCGCTCCAGATGCGCCGTCTCGACCCGGTGGCGGAGCATGCCGCGCCGCCACCGCTTTGCGGCGGCGAGGAGGTAGAGCGCGCCGAACCAGAGCACCCCGTCGGTCCGCACGGTAAGCGGCGGGGGCCGATTGTCCTCTGCCTCGAAGGCGCCGTAGACATGGCAGGCGCGGATTCGGACCTCCAGGATCACCGGCGTGTGGGACGCCTCGGACAGCTCGAAGCCGTCCCGCACCGCCTTCACGATGGAGGGCAGGTTCGGCCGCGGGTCCAGCAGCCAGAGCTGGGACTTGGTGGCGAAGGCATGGGTGCGCTCCTGCATGATCGAGGAACCTTCGCCGTAGTCCTCGCCGAGGATCACCAGCGCGCCCCCCGTCACTCCGCCGGAGGAGAGATTGGCGAGCGCATCGGCTGCGACATTCGCTCCGACGGGCCCCTTGAAGGTGACCGCGCCCCGGATCGGATAGTTGACGGAGGCGGCCAACATGGCGGCTGCCGCGGCCTCGCTGGCGTTGGCCTCGAAATTCACTCCGAGCTCGCCCAGGATTTCCTCGGCGTCGGAGAGCACGTCGATCAAGTGCGAAACCGGTGCGCCCGGATAGCCGCCCACATAGCCGACGCCGCATTCCAGCAGAGCCTTGGTAATCGCCAGTATTCCCTCGCCGCGGAACTCCTGCCCCGCGCCGATGCGCAGATCCTGAACTTCCTTGGCGAATGAACGCTCGGCCATTGGCATCGTCTCGAAGATTTTGGCGCATTATGCACGCATTCCGTTGCGCGCGTAGATCGTGGGCCGTTCACCCGTCATCGGTTCCTGCGAACAGGGTTCCGCCGCACGACCCCGGACGATATGCTTTTTCGCCTGTTTGAGCCCATCCCGTGTGCCGCGACACGAGTCCGCCAATTCGCGGCCCCTCGCCCGGTGCACGCCTCGAGGACATCCGCCATGACCGCCGACTACGAGACCATGAAGCTGACGCGCGACGGACGGCTGCTCCGTATCGAATTGACGCGGCCGGAACGGCTGAACGCCTTTGCCATGACCGGCACGCGGGAGTTGCTCGACGCGGCCCACAGCGTCGCCGCCGACGATGATGTGCGGATGGTGTCGATCGCCGGATCGGGCCGGGCGTTTTCCACCGGTATCGACCTCAAGGATCTCGCTGCGGGCAGGATCGAGCCGAGTTATTTCGACATGTGGGACGCGGCGCTCCGGGTGTTCGAAACGATGGACAAGTTGGTCCTCTGCCTCATTCACGGTTACGCCGTTGGCGGCGGTCTGCAACTCGCGCTGGCCTGCGACATCCGCGTCTGCACGCCGTCGGCCAAGCTCGGGCTGCCCGCGATCAAGGAAGGGCTGATCCCCGGGCTCGGGACCTTCCGCTTGGCACGTTATGTCGGGCTCGGCCGCGCCAAGTCGCTGATTATCCGGGGCAACATGATCGACGGCACCGAGGCCGAGCGCATCGGGATGGTCGATCACCTGGTCGCCGAGGATACCGCGTTCGACGAGTACGAGGGCTATCTCGCCGAATACGCCTCTACCAACTCCGCCGGGTGCCGGGCCTCCAAACAGATGCTGCTCGACTGTTTCGACCTCGGTTGGGAGGGCTTCTTCCACAAGTATCTGGTGCTGCAAAGTAAGGCCATGGCCGCGCCTGACTTCGCCGAGGCGATGGAGGCTTACCGCGCCGGGCGCGATCCGCGCTGGGAATAGGTGCCTCCACGCGGATGCTGCAGTGGAGGCCTCAGCCGCCGCTGCGCATCTTCTCCCACGCCCGCGCGTGCTTCTCGAAGATGCGCGCGGCGGAGAAAGCGCCGTAAGTGGCGACTCAGAACGGCACGCAATTAGGTCAGCCCGAGCTTGAACCAGTTGATCGGGCCGTCGCCGGTTATGTATTCGCCCTGATTGATCATGTTCAGGATGGTGCCGACGACCACGCCCACCATCAGCGAGTTGCGTATCACGGGCCATGTGACGGTACGTTGTAGCGGCGTTGGCTCGGTCATCACGGCTCGGCTCCGGAAATCCTGGGCGCCTGCAACGCGCATCGCTCAGCGTCGGTTGGCGGCCTCTTCGCGTCGGTAGGGATCGGCGGGGTAGACGCCCATGACCCGGACCTCCCGCGAGAAGTAGTCGAGCTCTTCCAACGCGCGGCAGAGCGCCGCATCCGACGGGTGCCCTTCCACCTCGGCGAAGAAGACCGTCGCCGAGAAGGTTCCGCCCACCATGTAGCTCTCGAGCTTCGTCATGTTGACGCCGTTGGTGGCGAAACCGCCGAGGCACTTGTAGAGCGCCGCCGGCACGTTGCGGCACTCGAACATGAAGGAGGTAATCACCGGCCCGCCGTCGGGGCCGGGATCGAGCGGCTCCCGCGACAACACCGCGAAGCGCGTCGTGTTGTGGGCCTCGTCCTCGATGTCCGCCTCGACGATCGCAAGTCCATAGGTCTCTGCCGCAAGCCGGGAGGCGATCGCGGCTCGGCTCGGGTCGCCGGCCGCCGCCACCTCGGCAGCGGCGCCTGCGGTATCGGCGTGCACCACCGGCAGCAGGCCCAGCCGGTCGATGAGCTTGCGACACTGGGAGAGCGCGTGGACATGCGAGTGCACGGTCTCGAGCCCCGGCGGGTCGGCACCCGGGCAGGCGAGGAGGTTATGCCGGACGCGCTCGAAGTGCTCGGCGATGATATGGAGGTCGGACTGGGGCAGGAGCTGGTGAATGTCGGCCACCCGGCCCGCCGCCGAGTTCTCGATCGGGATCATCGCCAGCCCCGCGCGGCCGTGCGCGACCGCGGCGAAGGTATCGCTGAAGGTCTTGCAGGGGAGCGTGGTCATCGCCGGGTAGCGGGCCACGCAGGCGGCCTCGGAATAGGCGCCGGGTGCGCCCTGGAACGCGATCACCGTGGCCGGATCGTCGGTTCGGTCGCTGCTATCGCTTGAGACGGTCGATGAGGACATGGGGCGGAAGCCTGACGGGTGTGGGCTGCCGCAACGGGCGCCACCGAAACAGGCGCCCGACTATCCGCGCAGGCCACGCACCTGTCAACGCGGGCGATGCCGCCGGCGTGCGATACGGTATGGTGCGGCACTGCTGGAGGAGCGCCATGAACGACCCCGCCCGCCCCCCGAGCCCGGACGAACTCGATCCGATCGAGACCGCGAGCCGCGACGAAATCGCGGCACTGCAGCTCGACAGGCTGCGCGCGACCCTGCGGCACGCCTACGACAATGTCGCCCACTACAAGAAGTGTTTCGACGATGCCGGCGTGAGCCCGGCCGATCTCACGTCCCTCGACGACCTAGCCCAGTTCCCGTTCACGGTTAAGGACGACCTCCGCCTCAACTATCCCTTCGACCTGTTTGCGGTGCCCCGTGCGCGGGTCATCCGCATCCATGCCTCGAGCGGCACCACCGGCATCCCCACCGTCGTGGGCTACACGAGGGCCGACCTCGACATGTGGGCCGGCCTCGTGGCCCGGTGCCTGCGCGCCGCCGGCGCGCGGTCCGGCGACATGGTGCACGTCGCCTACGGCTACGGGCTCTTCACCGGCGGCCTCGGCCTCCATGCCGGCGCCGAGAAGCTGGGCTGCACCGTGATCCCCGCATCGGGCGGGTTCACCGAGCGTCAGGTCGGGATGATCTGCGACTTCGAGCCCCGGGTTATTGCCGTGACGCCGTCCTACATGCTCGCGATCGCCGATGAGTTCGAGCGCCGGGGGCTGGACCCGCGGCGCTGCTCGCTGCAGATCGGCATTCACGGCGCCGAGCCATGGACCGAGGCGATGCGCGAGGAGATCGAGGCCCGCTTCGCCATGCAGGCGATCGACATATACGGCTGCTCCGAGGCCATCGGCCCGGGCGTCTCGGTCGAATGCGTCGAAAGCAAGGACGGCCTCCACATTTGGGAGGACCACTTCTATCCGGAAATTGTCGATCCCGAGACCGGCGCAGTGCTGCCCGACGGCGAGCTGGGGGAGCTGGTCATCACCTCTCTCACCAAGGAGGCGTGCCCCATCATCCGTTACCGCACCCGCGACCTCACCCGGCTGCTGCCGGGCACCGCACGCTCCATGCGGCGGATGCAGCGGGTCACCGGACGCAACGACGACATGCTGATCATCCGCGGCGTCAACCTGTTCCCGTCGTTCATCGAGAAGATCGTGCTCGAAGACGAGCGTCTCTCGCCGCACTACTATCTCGAAGTGCGGCGGCCCGGCCGCCTCGACGAGTTGACGGTCGTCGTCGAGGCCAAGCCCGGCGCTGCCGACAACGAGACCCGAGGGGCGACCGGGAGCGATCTCGCCGGCCGTATCAAGTCGCAAATCGGCATCAGCAGCAATGTCACGGTCGGAGAGCCGGGCTCGATCGAGCGCTCCATCGGCAAGGCCAAGCGGGTTTTCGACCTGCGTCCCAAGGATTAGCGTATGCCCTCCTGCCTGCCGCCCGATTTCCGTGGATAGCAGGCCGGGACACGCCATATAGTCCTTAGCGCGCCAACGGCATCGGGGAGCGGCCCCGTTGCCCGACGGATGGCGGGGATCATGATCGACTTCCGGACCCACCCGGACGAGTACCGCCACTGGCGTCTCGCCTTCGACGGTGCCATTGCCACGCTCGCACTCGACGTGGACGAGAATGGCGCCATTGCCGGCGACTATACACTGAAGCTCAACTCCTACGATCTCGGCGTCGATATCGAGCTCTACGACGTTGTTCAGCGCCTGCGATTCGAGCACCCGCGCGTGCGCGCCGTGGTGCTCACGTCCGCGAAGGACCGCGTGTTCTGTGCCGGCGCGAACATTGCGATGCTCGCCCGCTCGTCGCACATCGACAAGGTCAACTTCTGCAAGTTCACCAACGAGACCCGCAACGCCATCGAGGATGCATCGGCCAACTCGGGCCAGCGCTGGATGACGGTGGTCGCGGGCACCGCTGCGGGCGGCGGCTACGAGCTCGCGCTCGCGACCGACCACATCCTCCTGGTCGATGACGGGTCCACCGCCGTGTCGTTGCCGGAAGTACCGCTGCTCGCGGTCCTGCCGGGTACCGGCGGGCTCACCCGCGTCGTGGACAAACGCTGCGTGCGCCGCGACCGCGCCGATTACTTCTGTACCACGGGCGAAGGCGTGCGCGGGCGCCGGGCGCTGGAATGGAATCTGGTCGACGAGCTGGTGCCGCGCTCCCGCCTCGTCGATGCCGTGGCCGCCCGCGCGGCAGCCCTCGCCGAGGACTCGGACCGGCCGGCCGATGCGAAGGGTATTGCGCTGCCGCCGCTCGGGCGCACCGTGACCGACGATGCCGTCGCCTATCGCCATGTGCACGTCCTGCTCGACCGCGCCAGCGGCACGGCGACGCTGACGGTCTCCGCGCCCAACGCGCCGCCGCCTTCGGGCCGCGACGCCATTCATGCCGCCGGTGCCGATTTTTGGCCGCTGGCGCTGGCGCGGGAGCTTGACGATGCGATCCTGCACCTGCGCTTCAACGAGCCGGCAATTGGCACCTGGATCCTCAAGACAGCAGGCGAGGCCGATCACATGGCCGCGGCCGATGCCGCGCTTGTGGCCTCGGCCGACGACTGGCTGGCGCGCGAGATCACCCTCTACCTGAAGCGCACCCTCAAGCGCCTCGACGTGAGCGCGCGCAGCCTTCTCGCGCTGATCGAGCCGGGCTCATGCTTTACCGGCACGCTGCTGGAACTCGCGCTCGTGGCCGATCGCAGCTTCATGCTCGACGGCACCTTCGAGGACTCGAACCTGGCGCCGGCGACGGTGCGGCTAACGGCGATGAACACCGGCCCTCTGCCGATGGCGAACGGCCTCTCGCGGCTCGCCAGCCGCTTCTATGGCGATGACGCCGCGCTCGCCGCCGCGCTGGATGCCGTGGGCGCCAACCTCGACGCCGAGGCGGCAGAGGCGCTCGGCCTCGTCACCTTCGCGCCTGACGATATCGACTGGGAGGATGAGGTGCGCGTCGCCATCGAGGCGCGCGCGGCATTCTCGCCGGACGCGCTGACCGGCATGGAGGCCTCGCTCCGCTTCGCCGGGCCGGAGACCCTGGAAACCAAGATCTTCGGCCGCCTCTCCGCCTGGCAGAACTGGATATTCCAACGCCCCAACACCGTCGGCCCCGATGGTGCGCTGGCGCTCTACGGGTCGGGCGTGCAGCCCACCTTCGACCGCAACCGCGTCTAGCACCGGCAGGTCCGGCGCCGCGAAAGGAGCCCGATGCAGGTCGACTACAACGAACGCATCCCCAACAATGTGGGCCTCGCCGATGACCGCCGCCTGTTGCGCGCGCTTGAGCGCTGGCAGCCGGCCTATCTCGACTGGTGGCGGGAGCTTGGCCCCGTCGGTGCGCTGGAGCACGACGTCTATCTGCGCACCGCCATCAGCGTCGAGCGCGATGGCTGGGCCCACTTCAACCACGTCAAGATGCCCGACTACAGGTGGGGCATCTTCCTGGCCCCGCCCGAGCCCGACCGGCGCATCAACTTCGGTATCCACAAGGGCCAGCCTGCGTGGCAGGAGCTGCCCGGCGAGTACCGCGCGGAGCTGCGCCGGCTGATCGTCGTCCAAGGCGACACGGAGCCCGCTTCGGTCGAGCAGCAACGCCGCTTAGGCCTCACCGCGCCCTCGCTCTACGACCTTCGCAACCTCTACCAGGTCAATGTCGAAGAGGGCCGGCACCTCTGGGCAATGGTCTACCTGCTGCACGCCTTTTTCGGCCGCGACGGGCGCGAGGAGGCGGAGGAGATGCTGGCCCGCCACGCGGGCGATGCCGACAAGCCGCGCACGCTGGAGGCCTTCAACGAGCCGACGGACGACTGGCTCTCGTTCTTCATGTACACCTTCTTCCAGGATCGCGACGGCAAGTTCCAGCTCTGCGCACTCGCGGAATCGGGCTTCGACCCGCTGTCCCGCACCTGCCGCTTCATGCTGACCGAAGAGGCCCACCACATGTTTGTGGGCGAATCCGGCATCATGCGCATCGTGCGGCGCACCTGCGAGAAGATGCGCGAACACGACACCGACGATGTTGCGCCTTACGGTGCGGTGCCGCTTGCGCTGCTGCAGAAGTGGATCAACCTCCACTACTCGATCTGCCTCGATCTGTTCGGCTCGGAGGAATCGACGAACGCCGCCAACTACTATTCGATGGGGCTGAAGGGCCGTTACCAGGAGACCAAGATCGACGACGACCACGTGCTCGCCGAGGGCACCGTCGCGGTCCCGGCCATAGAGGGCGGCAAGGTGGCGTCGAAGGAGGTGACCGCACTGAAGGCGATGAACGAGACGCTGCGCGGTGCCTATGTGGACGACAGCCAGCGCGGCATCGACCGTTTCAACAAGGTGCTGCGCCGCTTCGACATCGACGTCGAGCTGCGCCTGCCGCATCGCGCCTTCCACCGCAACATCGGGGCCTTCGCCGGCATCCACACCGCTCCCGACGGCACGCTGATCGACGACGCGACATGGGCGGCGAAGCGGGAAGACTGGCTGCCGAGCGCGGCGGACCGTGCCTTCGTCGAGTCCCTGATGCACCCGGTGACCGAGCCCGGCGCGATGGCCGGCTGGATCGCTCATCCGAAGCGCGGCATTCACGGCCAGCCCCTCGACTACCGCTACGTCGAATTCCACTAAGGGGATCGCCGAGCGTTATCCTCCGAAGGCGCCGTCGGTGAGGCAGCCGATGACGATGCGCGCTCACGTACTGCTATGCACCGCCTTCGACGTTGCATCTCTGCCGAAGCGTTCCACGGCTTCAAGGGTCTCCCGCACGTCGTCCCAGGTCGTGGTGTGATTGATGATGCACATCCTGAGCACGAACCTTCCGTGCAGCAGCGTCGACGATATGAACGCGGGGTCGTCCCAGAACATGCGGGCGAGCAAGGTCCTGTTGACCTTGTCCAGCGTCTCCTCGTCGAGGTCATCGTCCACCGGATTGACCCGGAAGCACACGATCCCCAGCGTCACCGCGTTCATGGCCTCCAGGACCGGACTCGCACGGACATATTCTTCAGCCCGGGCGGACAGTTCCATCCCCTTCTCGACCGCGCGCCGGAACGCCGCCATCCCGAAGGTCTGGATCGACATCCAGACCTTCAGGGCGCGAACCGAGCGGCTCAGTTGCAGGCCGAGGTTCGAGAAGTTGGGGTGGTTCGCCCCCCAGACCGTGTCCTGAAGGATATCGGGCCGGACCGCGAAGGCGTCCTTGAGCGTGTTCTCGTCCTTCACCAGCAGGCAGCCCGCCTCGTAGGGCTGGAAGAGCCACTTGTGCGCGTCGATGCCCATTGAATCGGCGCGTTCGATTCCCCGCAGGCGCCGCTTGCCTCGCTCGGTTAACACCGCGAAACCGCCGTAGGCGGCGTCGGCATGCAGCCAGAGGCCTTCCGCCGCGCAGAAGTCGGCCATCTCCTCGAGCGAGTCGATTGCGCCCGTGCTCACCGTTCCGGCGTTGGCGGCGACGGCGATGGGGCTGAGGCCGGCATCGCGGTCGTCGGCTACAGCGCGGGCGAGCGCATCCATGTCCATGCGGAAATGCGGGTCGCTCGGGACCATGCGGATGCACTCGCGCCGGACGCCGACGATTATCGCCGCGCGGGCGAGCGCGCTGTGGCTCTGATCGCTCATGTAGACGGTGGCGCGTTCGGGGTGGCCCATCGCCTCGCGCGCGGCGACGAAGGCGTCGACGCTCGCCGCCGAGCCGCCGCTGGTGAAGAGCCCACCCGCGCCCTCCGGATAGCCGATCCAGCGCCTGAACCAGTCGATGACGACCAGCTCCAGCTGGCTCGGGCCGCTCGCGACCAGCCAGGTGCACTGGTTGACGTGGTAGCCGGCGGCCATGAAGTCGGCCAGCACGCCGGGCCAGGTGGGCGATGACGGGATGAACCCGAAGGAGCGGGGGTGATCGTTACGCAACGTGAACGGAAGGATCTCGCGCGCGGCCCTCTCGATCACCTCTGCGGCAGACCGCCCGTCCTCGGGCGGGTCCTCGAACAGTTGGTCTTCGAGCACCTGCCGGAACTCACCCTCCCAGGCATTCTCTTCCGGCAGGTTTTTTGTGCGCTCCACAAGGAGTTCGGTCACCCTATGCGCGAGGTCGATCATCTCGTCAGGCGGTAACTGTAGATCGCCGGCTGCGTCGACGCGCGACGTCACTTTCGTCATCTCACCGGCACACAGGGGAGGCGCTGGTTTTCTCGGGCCGCGCAGGTAAGTCCCGGGTGTGATCGGGCGTCGACACCGCTATGCTGCCGCCCCCCGGCTTCGCGAGGCTCACGAGCCACCCGGTCGAGCGGCAATCCGCAAAGCACGGGCAGTCATCCGGATCGAGCGAGCGATTTCATGCAGGATCTTCCACCGCCATCGCTGTTGCGGCGCGCCGGGTGCGAGGCGATCGCTTACCGCACGGTTGAGGGCAAGCCGCCTGGCGTGATGTTCCTCGGCGGCTTCATGTCGGACATGACCGGCACCAAGGCCACGGCCCTGGAAGCCCACTGCCGCCGCGCGGGCCGCGCCTTCATACGCTTCGACTATTCCGGCCACGGCGAATCCGGTGGCGCGTTCCGCGACGGCACCATCGGCGGGTGGCGGGACGATGCGCTGGCCGTGCTCGATGGGGTCGCCCGCGGACCGCAGGTCCTGGTGGGCTCCAGCATGGGTGGCTGGGTGATGCTGTTGGTGGCGCTGGCACGGCCTGAGCGCGTCGCGGGCCTCGTCGGCGTCGCGGCGGCGCCCGATTTCACCGAGGACCTCATCTGGTCCACGCTCGACGACGAGACCCGGCAGCGCCTCACCGAGACCGGCGCCATAGAGCTCCCCTGCGACTACGACGACGATCCCTATCCGATCACCATGCGCCTGATCGAGGAGGCGCGCGGTCATCTGCTGCTGCGCGCGCCCATCCCGCTCGATTGTCCGATCCACCTGCTGCAAGGCATGGTCGACGAGGATGTGCCCTGGCGGACCGCCTTGCGCATCGCCGAGCGCGTGAGGAGCGAGAGCGTCGTGGCCGAGCTGGTGAAGGACGGCGACCACCGCCTATCGCGGGAGCACGACCTTGGCCGTCTGTGCGCGGCCATAGAGACCGTGGCACGCGCCGGCGCGGCTTCAAATCATGGTGAGCAAGGCTCCGGGCGCTAGGCAGCACGCCCCAGGCTCACTATCTATGCCCGAGTGGGCGGCTGGCAGACACGGGAGCAACGGCCATGACCTCTATCCGAATTCTCGGGCGGCTTGCTGCCGCCGTCGCCGTGATCGGCACAGCACTTTACGGCGGTTCCCTGCTCGCTGCCGAGGGCGACGCGCTGCGTGCGCTCGATAAGCGCACCGATGGCAGCGCGATCCTCAACCTGGTCGTGACCGACGGGCCGCTGGAGCCGCCGCCGATCGTCTTTACCGACGAGGCCGGCGAGCAGCTGAGCCTCGCCAATTACCGCGGCACACCCGTCGCCGTGCATTTCTGGGCAACCTGGTGCTTCCCGTGCCGGGCCGAGATGCCGACCATGGATGCGCTGCAGCGCGAGCTGGGCGATGAGCTGGTCATCCTGCCGCTCTCGCTCGACCGCGACGGCGCCCCGCTCGTGCGCAACTATTACAACGATCACGACCTCACCACGTTGCCGGTCATGATCGATGAGAAGATGGCGGCCGGGCGCGCGCTCCGGGTGCACGGCATCCCTGCCACGATCTTCATGAACGGCGAGGGCGCAGAGGTCGCACGCGTGCTGGGCGATCGCGACTGGTCCGATCCGGATGTGATCGAGCTGGTGCGCCACATCATCGAGTAGCGGCGCGGACCGGGGACGCGTCGGCCACCGGCTGACCAGCCATGGAACTCTCCGCCATCGGCATCGCCTCAGCCTTCGCGGCCGGGCTGATTTCCTTCCTCTCCCCCTGCGTCCTGCCCCTGGTGCCGGGTTACGTCTCCTATGTCGCCGGGGGCTCCCTGGAGGAGTTGCGAGACGACGAGGGGCTCTCCCGCCGGCGCCTCGCCGCGCTGATGCTGAGCGCGTTCTTCGTCCTCGGCTTCACGACCGTGTTCGTCGCACTCGGTGCGAGCGCAAGCGCGGTGGGCGGTTTCCTGCTCCAACACAAGACGATCTTCGAATATGTCGCGGGCGGAGTGATCATCGTCTTCGGCATCTACCTCACCGGCCTGATCAGGGTTCCGTTCTTCGAGCGCGAGATGCGCTTTGCCGGCCGTTTCGCGGGCGGCCGGCCGGCGAGCGCGTACCTGCTGGGTACGGCCTTCGCGTTCGGCTGGACGCCTTGCATCGGCCCGGTGCTGGGCGGCATCCTAACGCTCACCGCGACCTCCGCCGATGTCGGCCGCGGCGTCGCGCTGCTGGCGGTCTATTCGCTGGGGCTCGGCGTCCCGTTCCTGATCGCGGCTGCGTTCACCGGCGCCTTCCTGCGCCATATGAGGCGCATCCGGAAAATCAGCAGACCACTTCAGATCGGCGCGGGCGTCATCCTGGTGGCGATGGGGGTCGCGCTCATCACCGGGTATCTCAGTTCCGTCGCGTTCTGGCTGCTCGAGGCCTTCCCCGGTCTCGCCGCCGTCGGCTAAGAGGCGTCGGCTTCTTCGGCGAGCAGGCCGGCGAGTCCCGCTCGATAGTCGGGGAAGCGCAGCGCGACGCCGAGCTCGGTCTTGATGCGGGCGTTGGAAACTCTTCGGTTGTCGGCGTAGAAGCTCCGCGCCATCGGGGTGAGGTCGGCGGCGTCCAACGCTGTGAGCGGCGGCGGCGGGACGCCCAACAGGGCGCAGGCGTGTGCGACGACATCCGCCGCCGGTGCCGGCTCGTCGTCGCACGCATTATATATGGCACCTGCCTTCGGCCGGGCGATGGAGGCGGCCAGCACCTGCGCGACGTCAGCCACGTGGATGCGCGAGAAGACCCGGTCTGGCTTATCGATGCGCTTGGCCTCGCCGCGTCGCACGGTGGCGAGCGCGTTGCGTCCGGGTCCGTAAATCCCTGCCAGGCGGAAGACGTGCACGGCGAGGCCGTGCCGCTCGCCGAAGGCAAGCCAGCCCTTCTCTGCCGCAAGCCTGCGTCTGCCCCGCACGCCGGTGGGGGCCGGTGTCGCGCTCTCGTCCACCCAGGCGCCGCCGGTATCGCCGTAGACCCCGGTGGTCGAGAGATAGCCGATCCACTCTAAGCCCTCTAGGGCGGCGATGTCCGCGCCGTGGCGGTCGAGGACCGGATCGTCCTCCCCATCGGGCGGAATCGAGAGGAGGATGTGGGTCGCGCCCGCCAGGCACCGTGCCGCGTCGGCGAGCGGCGCCTCCCGCGAGAAGGGGACGGCATCGACGCCTGAGCCCTTAAGCGCACGACAGCCTGCGGGTGTCCGGCACGTGCCCGCGAGCGACCAGCCGGCGGGGCCGAGCAGCGCGCCCAGGGCGGAGGCGCAGAACCCGTAGCCGAAGCAGAAGAGCCGCTTGCCGGGCATGATCACGCGCGGCCGGTCGCACCGGTCGAGACGCCCGGTTCGGCTTCCCTGTGCCATTCGGTCAGTACAGCAGAGTCATGCTCTCCGGGTTCGTGGCGGGCGCGGAGTGCGGCGAAGGCGGCCGGGGACGCGAGCCGCCGCGACGCCCAGACCGCCATGGCACGCACCAGCGGGGAGCGGTCGCCGAGCAGCCGCTTGGCCACCGGCAAGACAGTGGCGTCTCCGCAATTGCCTATGGCGATCAACACGTTGCGCACGAAGCGGTCGCGCCCGACCCGCTTGATCGGGCTGCCGGAGAAGACCGTTCTGAAGGTCTTGTCGTCCAGCGCTGCGAGATCGGCGAGCCTCGGCGCCGTCAGTTCGGCGCGGGGCAGGAAGGCATAGTCCTCGGTGCGGCGTGCGAACTTGTTCCACGGGCAGACCGCCAGGCAGTCGTCGCAGCCATAGATCCTGTTGCCCATGGCCTCGCGATATTCGGGCGCGATGTGGCCCTTGTGCTCGATGGTGAGGTACGAGATGCAGCGCCTGGCATCGAGCCGGTAGGGCGCGGGGAAGGCGTCGGTCGGGCAGACATCCAGACACTGGCGGCAGGAGCCGCAATGGTCGTCCTCGCCCTCGTCGGGCGCGATATCGAGGGTCGTAAACAGTTCGCCGAGAAAGAGCCACGAGCCGTGCTGGCGGGAGACGAGGTTGGTGTGCTTGCCCTGCCAGCCGATGCCGGCCCGCGCCGCCAGCGGCTTCTCCATCACCGGCGCCGTGTCCACGAAGAGCTTCACCTCGGCGCCGAAGGTATCGACGACGAAGCGTGCGAGGCGCCGGAGCCTGCCCTTGATCACGTCGTGGTAGTCGCGGCCCTGGGCATAGGCCGAAACGATGCCCCGCGTCGGCACATCCAGCAGACGCAGCGGATCGTGTGCCGGGCCATAGTTGATGCCGACCACCACGACGCTGCGGGCCTCGGGCCAGAGCGCGCGGGGGGCCGCGCGCCTCTCGGCGGTGCCCGGCAGCCAACTCATGTCCCCGGCATAGCCGAGCCCAATGAACTCCTGGAGCGCAGCCCCGTCCCCCGGCACGCCTTCGGCGCTCGCCACGCCCACCGCCTGGAACCCAAGCGCGCGTGCCTGGGCAAGGATCGCGTCCCGCGCTTGCTTGGGGTCGGTCGTTCCGGTCGCCGCCAGGGCGCTATGTCCTCCGTTCAGCACCGTCGATCAGCATGTCGAGCGCGGTCTCGACGGTTGCAAGGCGAACCGTGCCGCGATCACCCGGATAGACCACGCGCCGGTGAAAGATCGCGCCGCCCGGCCCCGCGCAGGCATGATGCACCAGGCCGACCGGCTTGGTGGCCGTTCCGCCGCCCGGGCCGGCGATTCCCGTCACCGCGACCGCAAGATCGGCGTCAGAGCGTTCGAGCGCGCCTTCCGCCATCGCCCGTGCCACTTCTTCGCTGACTGCGCCCACGCGTATCAAGAGCTCGTCGGGCACACCTAGCAGATCGTGCTTGGCCTCGTTGGAATAGGTCACGAAGCCGCGATCCACGACATCGGAGGACCCGGCGACCTCCGTCAGACAGGCGGCAATCAGCCCGCCGGTGCAGGATTCCGCGGTGGCGACGCGCAAGCCCCCCGCGCGGCAGAGCGCGAGGAGTCGCTCCGCCCGCTCGTTCACAGCATCGGGGAAGGTCACAGCCATACCCATATATTCCAGAGCACGAGCGCCGCGAAGCCGCCGGCGACGACGTCGTCCAGCATCACGCCGAAGCCGCCCTTCACGTGCCGGTCGATCAGGCCGATCGGCCACGGCTTTGCCACGTCGAACAGGCGGAACAGAACGAACCCCATGCCGTAGGCAACCGGATCCGCCGGCACCAGCAGGAGGGCGATCCATTGACCGGCCACCTCGTCGATCACGATGGCGGGCGAATCGCGAACCCCGGCGCGTCGCTCGCAGGCCGCAGCCGCCCAGACGCCGATCGCGGAGAGGACGAGCGCGGCGATCGCAAGGCCGAGCACACCGGTGTAGCTCCTCAGCAGCCACGCGGCGGGCAGCGCCAGCGCAGAGGCTGCCGTTCCCGGCGCCCAACGTGCAAGCCCGGTGCCAAACCAGGTCGCGACCAGGGTCGCCGGGTCTCGGAGGTCGAGGCGGGCCGGCCCCGCCTCAGCCGTCATCGCTGCCCTCGGCAGGCAAGCGGACCGTAGCGACCGCCTGCGCGGCGATACCTTCGCCCCGCCCGGTGAAGCCGAGGCGCTCGGTGGTCGTTGCCTTCAGGCTGATGCGGGCGGGTACGAGGCCGAGAACGGCGGCGAGCCTCGCCACCATGGCGGGGCGATGGGGGCCGATCCTGGGCCGCTGGCAGATGACCGTGACATCGACATGGCTGAGTTGACCGCCCCGTTCCTCTAGCAACGCCAGGGTGTGCGCCACGAAGCGCGCGGAATCGGCGTCCCGCCAGGTTTCGTCGGAGGGCGGGAAGTGAGTGCCGATATCGCCCGCCGCCATCGCGCCCAGCACAGCATCGACGACGGCATGGAGCACCACGTCGCCGTCGGAATGACTGACCACACCCTGCTCGTGCGGCACCGCCACGCCGCCCAGCATGAGGTGATCGCCGGGGCCGAAGCGATGGACATCGAAGCCCATGCCGACGCGGGTCTCCAGGGCGATGGCAGGCGCGACGGCGCTCTCGCCCTGCGCCGCCAGGATGCGCTCGGCGCGCGAAAAATCCTGCTCGGTGGTGATCTTGAGGTTGTCCTCGTCGCCGGTCGTGAGCGCGACGGCCAGCCCGGCATGCTCCGCCACCGCAGCGTCGTCTGTCAGCGCACCGCCGGCCGCGGCGCGGTGGGCGTCGAGAATTGCGTGATAGCGGAAGCCTTGCGGGGTCTGGGCGCGCCAGAGGCCCTCGCGCGGCACCGCGCCTGCGATCACGTCGCTACCCGGCGCCGCCCGTTTGAGGCTGTCGCTCACCGCAAGCGCGGGGAGCGCGCCGTCGTGGCCGGCGAGCGCATTGAGCGCGCCCTCGATCACGGCGTCCGGCACCAGCGGGCGGGCGCCGTCATGGATCAAGACCAGGTCGGGTGGGGCGTCAGAAAGGCTTTCGAGGCCGTTCCGCACCGACTCCTGCCGCGTCTCGCCGCCGGCGACCGGTGCCAGCAGCTTGCCGGCCTCCGGGCCTGCGCTCCCCTGCACCGCGTCGTCGTAGAGCGGCCGGTCGGCGGGGTTGATCACCACCCGCACGGAATCGATGCCCGGGTGCATCGTGAACCGCCGCACGCTGTGGCCGAGCACCGTGCGCCCCGCGAGCTGGCGGTACTGCTTGGGCAGCGGCCCACCGACCCGGTGGCCGCGCCCGGCGGCGACGATCAGGGCGGCGGTGGTGACCATGGTGCGCCCTATACCCCGGCGGTGCCCGTTCGCACCCCGGATCGAGCGGTGCCGGCGGCAGGACTCGAACCCGCAACCCCTTGATTACAAATCAAGTGCTCTACCAGTTGAGCTACGCCGGCCGATAGGCCGCTGCAGGCGCACGCGATCACGGAGGGTCCGCTTTCAAGCGCGGCCCGCGGGCCGAGTCAAGCACGCTGCGCTCCGCCGCCGCGCACGAGGCGCCCTGTTCGTCGCTCCGCTCATCGCCGTGCGACCTCGTAGAGGGCGATGGCGGCAGCGTTGGAGACGTTGAGGCTCGCCATCGAGCCCGGCATGGGAATTCTGGCGGTCAGGTCGCAGCGCTCGCGGGTCAACCGGCGCATGCCCTGGCCTTCGGCACCGAGCACGAGCGCGAGCGGCGCCCTCACGGCGACGGCCTCGATGGGCTCGGCCGCGTTCTGGTCGAGGCCGAGACACCAGTAGCCGAGCTCCTTGAGCACGATGAGGGCGCGCGCGATGTTGACGACGCGGGCGAGCGGCACCGTCTCCAACGCGCCGGAGGCGGCCTTGGCGAGCGCGCCGGCGCCCTGCGGAGAGTGCCGGTCCTGAACGACGACGGCGGCAACTGCGAAGGCCGCCGCCGAGCGCAGGATCGCGCCGACATTGTGCGGATCCGTCACCTGATCGAGGACGACCACGGTCCGCGCTCCGCCCTCTCCCTGCGCCAGCCCGCCGCAGGCCGACGCGAGATCGACCGCCGGCAGCGGCGCCGTCTCCAGCACGATACCCTGATGCACGGCGCCATCCGACAGCAGGGCGGCGACGTCCTGGCGGGAGGCGATCTGCGGCGCATCGAGTAGGCCGCGGGCGGCAAGGGGCAGCGCGCGGGCGTCGACGCGCTCGGCGAGCAGCGCCGCGCCCTCCTCCGTCGCGATCAGCCGATGGCAGCGGCGGATCGGATTGGCGAGCGCGGCGGCCACCGCATGGGCGCCATAGAGCCGCTCATGGCGGGGCCGCGCCTGGGTGCGCTGCTCCTGATGCGTGCGCCGGCGCCCGGCCGTTCGCTCGCGCGGGCGGCGAGAACTGTTGCGTGCCATGACGCACCCTATTATAAGACTTCCATCCCTTTTGCGAGACGCCCCGGCATACGGGCCGCCCGGCGCGCGCTGACGCAGCCGCCGCGGCGGCGCGACGGTGTGATGGGCCGTCACGGAGAGCTCCTTTGGGCGTTGACAATCGAACGCGGATGTCCATAGTGCGCCCGTCCGAGTCCCGGGCGCGTCCTCCTCGGCGCGGAGGGGTGGCCGAGTGGTTAAAGGCAGCAGACTGTAAATCTGCCGACGTATGTCTACGTAGGTTCGAATCCTACCCCCTCCACCACACGGGCGCGATACGCGCGCGCGGTGATGGGCGCGGGGGACTCAGGGTGAGCGGGTGTAGCTCAATGGTAGAGCCCCAGCCTTCCAAGCTGGTCACGTGGGTTCGATTCCCATCACCCGCTCCAGAGCATTCGGCCGGCACCGAAGCAACGGTGCGCGGCTTGTGACGACTCTTTAAAGCCGCCGCGGCAACGCAGCGGCCGAGGAATAGGCACCGATGGCGAAGGCGAAGTTTCAGCGGACGAAGCCGCACTGCAACGTTGGGACGATTGGTCACGTTGACCATGGGAAGACGACGCTGACGGCGGCGATCACGCGGGTTTTGGGCGAGGTCGGCGGCGCGGAGTTCGTGTCGTTCGACGAGATTGACAAGGCGCCGGAGGAGCGCGCGCGCGGGATCACGATCGCGACGGCTCACGTCGAGTACGAGACGGCGATGCGCCACTACGCGCACGTGGATTGCCCGGGCCATGCGGACTATGTGAAGAACATGATCACGGGTGCCGCGCAGATGGACGGCGCGATCCTTGTGGTTTCTGCGGCGGACGGTCCGATGCCGCAGACGCGGGAGCACATTCTTCTGGCGCGCCAGGTGGGCGTTCCTGCGCTTGTTGTGTACATGAACAAGGTGGACATGGTTGACGACGAGGAGATTCTCGAGCTTGTCGAGTTGGAGGTCCGGGAGCTTTTGTCGGTCTACGAGTTTCCGGGCGACGACATTCCTGTGATCCGTGGTTCTGCGCTAGCGGCGCTTGAGGATGGCGACGCGGCGACGGGCCGCGATTCGGTCATGGAGCTGATGGATGCGGTCGATGAGTACGTGCCGCAGCCTGAGCGTGCGAAGGACCAGCCGTTTTTGATGCCGATTGAGGACGTGTTTTCGATTTCGGGCCGCGGGACGGTTGTGACGGGCCGGATTGAGCGCGGTGTTGTGAAGGTCGGCGACAACGTTGGGATTGTCGGGATCCGTGAGACGACGAAGACGGTTTGCACGGGCGTTGAGATGTTCCGGAAGTTGCTGGATCAGGGCGAGGCCGGTGACAACGTTGGGGTTTTGCTTCGCGGGACGAAGCGGGACGAGGTTGAGCGTGGTCAGGTCTTGGCGGAGCCCGGGACGATCACGCCGCACACGCGCTTTGAGGCAGAGACGTACATCCTGACGAAGAACGAGGGCGGTCGTCACACGCCGTTTTTCTCGAACTACCGTCCGCAGTTTTACTTCCGGACGACGGACGTGACGGGGGCGATTGAGCTTCCCGATGGGACGGAGATGGTGATGCCGGGCGACAACGTGATGATGAAGGTCGATCTGATGGCGCCGATTGCGATGGACGAGGGCCTGCGCTTCGCCATCCGCGAAGGCGGGCGCACCGTCGGCGCCGGCGTCGTCGCCAAAATCGTCGAATAGTCCGCAAATGGCGGTCGCGGCGCGCAAACGGAGTAGGAGTGTAGCTCAATTGGTAGAGCGCCGGTCTCCAAAACCGGAGGTTGGGGGTTCGAGACCCTCCACTCCTGCCATGCGCACGGGTCGGGGCGCGTGCTGACCATGGCTCGCACGCCGCCGCTCGAGTTTTTGCGTCAGGCGCGCCAGGAGATCGGCAAGGTCACGTGGCCCACGCGCAAGGAGACGATCATCAGCACTATCATGGTGCTGATCATGGTGATCATCATGGCGATCTTCTTCTTCCTGATCGATCAGGTGCTGTCGATCGGGGTGCGGGCGATCCTGGGGATCGGCGGATGACGGATATATCAGCGGCGGATACGGCGATGGCCGAGGCCCATGGGCCGGCGCGGCGCTGGTACATCGTCCACGTCTATTCGGGCTTTGAGAAGAAGGTGGCGCAGTCGATCCGCGAACAGGCCAGGCAGCAGGGCCTCGACCATTTGATCGAGGACGTCATGGTGCCGTCGGAAGAAGTCGTGGAGATGCGGCGCGGCGCCAAGGTCAAGTCCGAGCGCAAGTTCTTCCCCGGCTATGTGCTCGCGCATCTGAGCATGACCGACGAGACCTGGCACCTGATCAACAACACACCGAAGGTAACCGGTTTTCTTGGCAGCGGCGGCAAGCCGGTGCCGATCACCGACGACGAGGCGGACCGCGTTCTGAAGCAGGTCAAGGAAGGTGTCGAGAGGCCGAAGCCCTCGGTCATCTTCGAGATCGGCGAGACCGTGCGGGTCTGCGACGGCCCCTTCACCTCGTTCAGCGGGCTGGTGGAAGACATCGACGAGGAGCGGGCGCGCCTCAAGGTTGCGGTATCGATTTTCGGCCGGGCGACACCGGTCGAGCTGGAATACGCCCAGGTTGAGAAGGCCTGACGGCGGGGCGGGAGTAACATGGCCAAGAGAGTAACGGGAACGATCAAGCTGCAGGTGCCGGCGGGGCAGGCCAACCCGTCGCCGCCGATCGGCCCGGCGCTGGGTCAGGCAGGACTCAACATCATGGAGTTCTGCAAGACCTTCAACGCCCAGAGCCAGAACCTCGAGCAGGGGATGCCGATCCCGACGGTGATCTCGGTCTATCACGACCGGACCTTCTCGTTCGTGACCAAGAGCCCGCCGGCCAGCTACTTCCTCAAGAAGGCGGCGGGCGTGGACAAGGGCTCCGAGACGGTCGGCCGGATCGACCCGATAGGTCAGGTGACGCGCGCGCAAGTTCGCGAGATCGCGGAGAAGAAGATGGTGGACCTCAACGCCGACGATACGGACGCCGCCTGCCGCATTATCGAAGGGTCGGCACGATCGATCGGCATCCAGGTGGTGGGCTAGAAGCGATGGCGAAGGACGGGAAAAGGCTGCGGCAGGCCAAGGAGCAGGTCGACCGCGACAGGACGTATGCGCTGGGCGAGGCGATCGCGCTGGTGAAGCAGGGGGCCAAGGCGAAGTTCGACGAGACCGTCGAAATGAGCGTCGGCCTCGGCGTCGACCCGCGCCATGCGGACCAGATGGTGCGCGGCGTCGTGGCGCTGCCCCATGGCACCGGCAAGACGGTTCGTGTCGCCGTCTTTGCGAAGGGCGACAAGGCCGATGCCGCGCGCGAAGCGGGTGCCGACATGGTCGGCGACGAGGACCTTGCTGCCAAGGTCCAAGGCGGCAAGATCGAATTCGACCGCTGCATAGCAACCCCGGACATGATGCCGGTTGTCGGCAAGCTCGGCCGCATTCTTGGGCCGCGCGGGCTCATGCCCAACCCGAAGCTCGGCACGGTTACGCCCGACGTGGCTGAGGCCGTACGCGCGGCCAAGGGCGGCCAGGTCGAGTTCCGGGTCGAGAAGGCCGGCATCGTCCACGCCGGCATCGGCAAGGCGAGCTTTGACGAGCGGGCGCTGGCCGAGAATGCGCGCGCGCTGGTGGATGCGCTGAACCGCGCGAAGCCGAGCGGCGCCAAGGGAACCTACATGATGCGGGCAGCGCTCAGCTCTTCCCAGGGGCCGGGCGTGAAGCTCGACGTCGCCGCCCTGCAGGCGGAATTGGCGGCATCGTGACGGACCGCGCAGGAATTTCGCGGCTGCACCGTCAGCGCGCAGCGGAGCGCTCGCGCCTCATGGCCGCGGGAGAAGCCGGAGGAAATCGTGGAACGGCTTAAGAAGGAAGAGATCGTCGAAGCCCTGCGCGGCATCTTCGAGAGCACGAATCTCGTCGTTGTCACGCAGTTCAGCGGGCTCTCGGTGGCGGAGGCCTCCCATCTCAGGCGCCAGATGCGCGCGGCCGGCGCGACCTTCCGGGTGACGAAGAACCGGCTGGCGAAGCGCGCGGTCGAGGGCACCTCCTTCGCCCCGCTCGCGGACCTCTTTTCGGGTTCCAGCGCGATCGCCTATTCGGACGATCCGGTGGCCGCGGCGAAGGTTGCGGTGACCTATGCCAAGAATAACGACAAACTCATCATCGTGGGTGGCGCCCTCGGCGGCACCGCGCTGGATCGGCGCGAAGTCCGCTCGCTGGCCGAGCTGCCCTCGCTCGATGCGCTGCGCGCCCGGCTGATCGGCGTGCTGAACGCGCCGGCGACCAAGATCGCCGCCGTGCTTAGCGCGCCGGGCGGCCAGCTTGCGCGCGTGCTCAACGCTTATTCGGAACAAGGAGACACTGACAGCAGGAGCGCACCGACAGGCGACGAAACACCCCAGGAAGAGCAGGAATAGCCCCCAGGAGATCGACGATATGGCTGATCTGGCCAAGATTGCAGACGAGCTTTCGACCCTGACGGTGATCGAGGCCTCGGAGTTGAGCAAGATGCTCGAAGAAAGGTGGGGGGTCTCTGCGGCCGCCCCAGTCGCCGTCGCCGCTGCACCCGGCGCAGCACCCGCGGCCGAGGAGGCCGAGGAGCAGATCGAGTTCACCGTGGTCCTTACGTCATTCGGCGAAAAGAAGATCAACGTGATCAAGGAGGTCCGCGCGCTCACCGGCCTCGGCCTCAAGGAGGCCAAGGCGCTGGTTGAGGGCGTGCCGAACGCGGTCAAAGAAGACGTGTCCAAGGAAGACGCGAGCAAGATCAAGGAGCAGCTCGAAGCTGCCGGCGCGACCGTCGAGGTCAAGTAGCGACGATTGGCTATCGCCGGCGCACGCCCGGGCACGTGCCGGGTAACACCGGTCCCGCCGTCGCGCCGCGGCGCGAGCGGGCACGAGCACGCGCCGCCACGGCCGCGCGGCGCGCGCCGCCGCGCCGCATGTAAAGACTAACCCACGGCCCGCCGCGGCGCCCACGCCGCGGCCGGGGCCGAGAGTCCGAGGGGTATCATGGTGCAGTCTCGCAAGGCCCACCGCAGGCTACGTCGGAGTTTCAGCCGCATTCCTCAGGTTGCCTCGATGCCGAACCTCATCGAGGTGCAGAGGCGCTCATACGAGTTCTTCCTGCAACGCGAAATTAAGGGAGATCAGCGCTCCGAGTCCGGGCTTCAGCGAGTCTTCAAGTCGGTGTTCCCGATCAAGGACTTCTCCGACAAGGCATCGCTGGATTTCGAACGCTACGAGTTCGAGGAGCCGAAATACGACGTCGAGGAATGCCAGCAGCGCGGCATCACCTACGCGGCTCCGCTCAAGGTGACGCTCCGACTCGTGGTCTGGGACATCGACGAGGACAGCGGGCTCCGCTCGGTACGGGACATCAAGGAGCAGGACGTCTACATGGGCGACATGCCGTTGATGACTGACAGCGGCACCTTCGTCATCAACGGCACCGAGCGGGTAATCGTCTCCCAGATGCATCGCTCGCCGGGCGTCTTCTTCGACCATGACCGGGGCAAGACGCACAGCTCGGGCAAGTATCTCTATGCCGCGCGGATCATTCCCTACCGGGGCTCGTGGCTCGACTTCGAGTTCGATGCCAAGGACCTGGTCTTCGTGCGCATCGACCGACGCCGCAAGCTGCCGGTAACCGTGCTGCTGCGCGCGCTTGCCATGGATACGGAAGAGATTTTCGACCACTTCTACGCCAAGGTGATGCACACCCGGACGGATGACGGGTGGAAGGCGCCGATCGAGCCGGAGCGTCTGCGCGGGGACAAGTTGCTCGACGACCTTGTGAACGCCGCCACCGGCAAGACCGTCGTGGAGGCAGGGCGCCGCGTCACTGCGCGAATACTCAAGAAGATCGACGACGCCGGCATGACGGAGAAGCTTATCAAGTCCGACAAGCTCGTCGGGCAATATGCCGCCGACGACATGATCAATCCGGAAACCGGAGAGGTGCTGATCGAGGCGGGCGGCGAGATCGAGGAAAAGATGCTCGAATCGATGGACGAGTGCGGGATCGACCAGATCGCCGTCCTCGATATCGACCACATCAATGTCGGTGCCTACATCCGCAACACCATCCGACAGGATCGGACGACGAACCGCGAAGAGGCGTTGCTCGAAATTTACAAGGTCATGCGGCCGGGCGAGCCGCCGACTGTCGAGACCGCCGAAAAGCTCTTCTACGACCTCTTCTTCGGCAAGGCCCAGCTGAAGCAGGAATCGGTCGACGCCCGTGCCGAGCCCGGCGAGGCGGGCGACGCCATTGTGCGGCTGAAGCGGTCCGAGATGGGCGTCGTCTGGGTTCTGGAGCAGGAGGAAGGCTGGCTCAGGATCATCGTTCCGGCTGCCAATCGACCCGGCGCGGTTGGCGAGCCCGTGTGGGTGCCTGCGTCGGCCTTCGCCACGATGGGTTCCGAGCGTTACGACCTCTCGGACGTCGGCCGCGTGAAGATGGGCATGCGGCTCAATCTCGACGGCGATGACAATCTCAGGGTTCTACGGCGCAAGGACATCGTCGCCGTCGTCACCACCCTCGTTGCGCTGAAGGACGGACGCGGCGATATCGACGACATCGATCATCTGGGCAACCGCCGGGTGCGTTCGGTCGGCGAGTTGATGGAGAACCAGTACCGGATCGGCCTGCTCAGGATGGAGCGCGCCATTCGCGAGCGGATGAGCTCGGTCGATATCGATACCGTCATGCCGCACGATCTGATCAACGCCAAGCCGGCGGCGGCGGCGGTACGCGAGTTCTTCGGCTCGTCCCAGCTTTCCCAGTTCATGGACCAGACCAACCCGCTGTCGGAAATCACGCACAAGCGCAGGTTGTCCGCGCTCGGGCCGGGCGGCCTCACGCGCGAGCGGGCGGGCTTCGAGGTGCGCGACGTGCATCCGTCGCACTACGGGCGCATCTGCCCGGTCGAAACGCCGGAAGGCCCGAATATCGGCCTGATCAACAGTCTCGCCACCTACGCGCGGGTCAATCGTTACGGTTTCATCGAAAGCCCCTACCGAAAGGTGGAGAACTGCCGCCAGACCGACGAGGTCGTCTATCTCTCCGCGATCGAGGAGGGGAAGTACACCATCGCCCAGGCCAACGCGAAGACGGACGAGAACGCCGCCTTCAGCGAGGACCTGGTGAGCTGCCGGCGCAACGGCGAGTTCGTGATGTCGGCGCCTGAGGGCATCGACTATATGGACGTCTCGCCCAAACAGCTCGTCTCGGTCGCCGCCGCCCTCATCCCGTTCCTGGAGAACGACGACGCGAACCGGGCGCTGATGGGCTCCAACATGCAGCGCCAGGCGGTACCCTTGGTGCGCGCGGAGGCGCCGCTGGTCGGCACCGGCATGGAGGAGGTGGTGGCACGGGATTCGGGCGCCGCCATCGCCGCGCGCCGCACCGGGACCATCGAGCAGGTCGACGCCACCCGCATCGTGGTGCGGGCAGAGGGCGAAGAGAGCGCAAGCGCGGAATCTGCCGGTGTCGATATCTACAACCTGTTGAAGTTCCAGCGTTCCAATCAGAGCACGTGCATCACGCAGCGGCCGCTCGTGCGGGTGGGCGAGCGGGTCGTGGCGGGCAACGTCATCGCTGACGGGCCGAGCACTGACTACGGCGAGCTTGCCTTGGGGCGCAACGTGCTCGTCGCCTTCATGCCGTGGAATGGCTACAACTTCGAGGATTCGATCCTGATCTCCGAGCGGTTGGTCAAGGACGACGTCTTCACCTCGATCCATATCGAGGAATTCGAGGTGATGGCGCGCGACACGAAGCTCGGGCAGGAGGAGATCACCCGCGATATCCCCAACGTCGGCGAGGAGGGGCTTCGGAACCTGGACGAGGCCGGCATCGTTTACATCGGTGCCGAAGTGCAGCCCGGAGACATTCTGGTCGGCAAGATCACGCCCAAGGGCGAATCGCCCATGACGCCGGAGGAAAAACTGCTGCGGGCGATCTTCGGCGAGAAGGCGTCGGATGTGCGCGACACGTCGCTCCGTGTGCCACCGGGCGGCATGGGCACGGTGGTGGAGGTCCGCGTCTTCAACCGGCGCGGCGTCGACAAGGACGAGCGCGCGCTCGCGATCGAGCGCGAGGAGATCGAGCGCCTCGCCAAGGACCGCGACGATGAGCGGGCGATCATCGAGCGCAACATGTACGACCGCGTCCGCGCGCTGCTGCTGAACCGGATTGCCGCCCGTGGCCCCAAGGGCATGGCGGCCAACAGCAAGATCACGGGCCGGGTTCTCGAGTCCCTCTCCCGAGGGCAGTGGTGGCAGATCGTCCCGGCCAGCGAGCCGATCATGACCAGGATCGAGGCGCTCAAGGAGGAGTTCGACGAGAATATCGCCCGGATCCAGGGCCGCTTCGAGAGCAAGGTCGACAAGCTGCAGCGGGGCGACGAGTTGCCGCCCGGCGTGCTCAAGATGGTCAAGGTCTTCGTCGCGGTGAAGCGCAAGATGCAGCCCGGCGACAAGATGGCTGGCCGCCACGGCAACAAGGGCGTGGTCTCCAACATCGTGCCGGTCGAGGACATGCCCTATCTCGAGGACGGGACGAGCGTCGACATCGTGCTCAACCCCCTCGGCGTGCCTTCACGAATGAATGTCGGGCAGATCCTCGAGACCCATCTGGGGTGGGCCTCTCACGGGCTCGGCCTCAAGATCGGCGAGATCCTGGACAAGGCCGCAGACGGCGCCTCCAACGGGGCGCTTCGAGGCCTGCTGGCCAAGGTCTACGACGGCGACCGCGAGGCCGACGGCCAGGTCGCGACAATGTCTGACACGGAAGTGGGCGAAGTCGGCGAAGTCAACAGGGCCGGCGTGCCGATGGCGAGCCCGGTATTCGACGGCGCCCACGAGGCCGATATCGTCACGATGCTCGAGCTTGCGGGCCTCGATGCGAGCGGCCAGGTGACGCTGATCGACGGGCAGACCGGCGAGCCCTTCGATCGCCAGGTGACAGTCGGCTACATCTATATGCTGAAGCTGCACCATCTGGTCGACGATAAAATCCACGCCCGCTCGATCGGGCCCTACAGCCTCGTCACCCAGCAGCCGCTCGGCGGCAAGGCGCAGTTCGGCGGTCAGCGCTTCGGCGAGATGGAGGTGTGGGCTCTCCAGGCCTACGGTGCGTCATACACCCTCCAGGAAATGCTGACCGTGAAGTCCGACGACGTCTCGGGCCGCACCAAGGTCTACGAATCGATCGTGCGCGGCGACGAGAACTTCGAAGTCGGCATTCCCGAATCCTTCAACGTCCTAGTCAAGGAGATGCAGTCGCTCGGCCTCGATATCGATCTCAGGACAACGAGCTGATGCGCGACCGGCACGGCCCCGGAAACGCGACAGGTTCGGAGGACACTTGATGAACGAGTTGATCAATCTCTTTGGTCCGGCAAATACGGCCCAACAATTCAACGAGATCAAGATCTCGATCGCGAGCCCGGAGAAGATCCGTTCGTGGTCATACGGCGAGATCAAGAAGCCCGAAACCATCAACTACAGGACGTTTAAGCCTGAGCGCGACGGGCTGTTTTGTGCCCGTATTTTCGGCCCGATCAAGGATTACGAGTGCTTGTGCGGCAAGTACAAGCGCATGAAATACCGCGGCATCGTTTGTGAGAAATGCGGCGTCGAAGTGATCCAGTCTAAGGTCCGGCGCGAGCGCATGGGCCATATCGAACTGGCGTCGCCTGTCGCCCACATCTGGTTCCTCAAGTCGGTGCCGTCGCGCATTGGGCTCCTGTTCGACATGACGCTCAAGGAAATGGAGCGGATCCTCTATTTCGAGAGCTATGTCGTCACCGAGCCGGGCTTCACGTCGCTCAATCAGTTCCAGCTGCTCACCGAAGATCAATACCGCCAAGCGCAGGACGAATTTGGCGCCGATGCCTTCGAGGCCGGGATCGGGGCGGAGGTGATCCGCACCATGCTGACCAAGCTCGATCTCGAAGAGGAGCGGGACACGCTGCGGGGCGAGCTGGCAACGACCAACTCCGAGGCCAAGCGCAAGAAGTTCGTAAAGCGGCTGAAGCTGGTCGAATCCTTCATCCTCTCTGGCAACCGGCCGGAATGGATGATCCTCGAGGTCGTGCCGGTCATTCCACCGGAGCTCCGCCCGTTGGTGCCGCTCGACGGCGGCCGCTTCGCCACCTCGGACCTCAACGATCTCTACCGCCGCGTCATCAACCGCAACAACCGGCTGAAGCGGCTGATCGAGCTGCGCGCGCCGGACATCATCGTCCGCAACGAGAAGCGCATGCTGCAGGAGGCGGTGGACGCACTGTTCGACAACGGCCGCCGGGGTCGGGTGATGACCGGCGCGAACAAGCGCCCGCTGAAGTCGCTCAGCGACATGCTCAAGGGCAAGCAGGGCCGCTTCCGGCAAAACCTGCTGGGCAAGCGCGTCGACTATTCGGGCCGCTCGGTGATCGTCGTCGGGCCCGAGCTCAAGCTGCACGAGTGCGGGCTGCCAAAGAAGATGGCGCTCGAGCTCTTCAAGCCCTTCATCTATTCCAAGCTCGAGCTCTACGCCATGGCGACCACCCTTAAGGCCGCCAAGCGCATGGTCGAGAAGGAACGGCCCGAGGTCTGGGATATCCTGGAGGAGGTGATCCGCGAGCATCCGGTCCTGCTCAACCGGGCGCCCACGCTCCACCGCCTTGGCATTCAGGCTTTCGAGCCGGTGCTGATCGAGGGCAAGGCAATCCAGCTTCATCCGCTGGTCTGCGCCGCCTTCAACGCGGACTTCGACGGCGACCAGATGGCGGTGCACGTGCCGCTCTCACCTGAAGCGCAGCTCGAGGCGCGGGTCCTGATGATGTCCACCAACAACATCCTGAGCCCCGCCAACGGCAAGCCGATCATCGTGCCGAGCCAGGATATCGTGCTCGGCATCTACTATCTGACTTATAGCCGGGAGGGCGAGCGCGGCGAGGGCATGGCGTTCTCCGACATCGGCGAGGTGCAGAAGGCGCTGGAGGCGGGCGCGCTGTCGTTGCATGCCGCGATCACCTGCCGCAGGGCAGGCGAAAACGGGTCAGACCCCGTCCGGGTCGAGACCACGCCGGGCCGCCTGATCCTCTCCGAAGTCTTGCCGGAGAACGCCAACGTCCGCTTCGAAGCGATCAATCAGCTGCTCACCAAGCGTGAGCTCAGCGCCGTGTTCGATTCCGTCTACCGTCACTGCGGACAGAAGGAGACAGTGATCTTCGCCGACCAGGTTATGAATCTCGGCTTCCGCTATGCCACGCGGGCCGGCATCTCCTTCGGCAAGGACGACATGGTGGTGCCGCGCGAGAAGGCCAAGCTGGTGGAGGCGACCGACCGCGACGTGACCCGGTACGAGCGCCAGTACACCGACGGTCTCATTACTCAGGGCGAGAAATACAACAAGGTCATCGACGCCTGGTCGCAATGCACGGACAAGGTGGCGACGGCGATGATGCAGGGCATGTCGGACCTCAACCTCGGTGAGGACCAGCGCGGCGGCGTTGCGCTCAACTCGATCTATATCATGGCCAATTCAGGCGCACGCGGCTCTGAGGCGCAGATGAAGCAGCTCGCCGGTATGCGCGGGCTCATGGCCAAACCTTCGGGCGAAATCATCGAGACGCCGATCAAGTCCAATTTCAAGGAAGGGCTGACGGTGCTCGAGTACTTCAACTCGACCCACGGCGCGCGCAAGGGACTCGCCGACACCGCGCTCAAGACCGCCAACTCCGGCTATCTGACGCGCCGCCTCGTCGATGTTGCGCAGGATTGCATCATCGTCGAGGTTGACTGCGGCACCAACAACGGCCTCACGGTCAAGGCGGTGATCGAGGGCGGCGAGACCATCGCCGCGCTCGGCGAGCGCTCGCTCGGGCGGGTTGCGGCCGAGCCCGTCCTCGACCCCCTGTCAGGCGAGACCATCGTGGACGCCGGCGAGATGATCGACGAGCGCGGCATCGACGCGATCGAGCGCGCCAACGTCGAGGTGGTGAAGATCCGCTCGGTGCTGACCTGCGATAGCGAAGACGGCGTGTGCGGCTTCTGCTACGGGCGCGATCTCGCGCGCGGTACGCTTGCCAATATCGGCGAGGCGGTCGGCGTCATCGCGGCGCAATCGATCGGCGAGCCCGGCACGCAGCTCACCATGCGTACCTTCCACATCGGCGGCGCGGCCCAACGCGGCGCGGAGCAGTCGAGCGTCGAAGCGCCGCTCGACGCAACGGTGGAGATCGAAAACGAGAATGTGGTGAGCGACAGCATCGGCACGCCGGTGGTGATGGGCCGCAACCTCGAGATTGTGCTTCGCGACGAGCCGGGCAGGGAGCGCGCGCGCAACCGCATTCCCTACGGTGCCAAGCTCTATGTCTCCCAGGGCCAGACCGTCCTGCGGGGCCACACGGTCGCATCATGGGATCCGTTTACGCTGCCGCTCATCTCCGAGCGCGCGGGCGTCGTGCGCTTCTCCGACATGGTGGAGGGCCTCTCCTTCCGCGAGGTGGTGGACGAGCGGACCGGGGTCTCCAACAAGGTGGTGGTCGACTGGCGCCAGCAGCCGCGCGGCAGCGATCTCAAGCCGCGTGTGGGCCTCTTCGACGAGAGCGGCGAGATCATCACGCTCCCCAACGGCCGCGAGGCGCAGTACTTCCTCTCGGTCGACGCCATCCTCAACGTCGAGGACGGCGAGACTGCCCATGCCGGCGACGTGCTCGCCCGTATCCCGCGGGAATCGACCAAGACCCGCGACATCACCGGCGGCCTGCCGCGGGTGGCCGAGCTGTTCGAGGCGCGTAAGCCCAAGGACCACGCGGTCATCACCGACATTACCGGCCGGGTCGAGTTCGGCAAGGACTACAAGGCCAAGCGGCGGATCGTCGTCGTGCCGGACGACGGCGACGGCAAGCCGGCCGAGTTCTTCATCCCCAAGGGCAAGCACATCAGCGTTCAGGAAGGGGATATCGTGCGCAAGGGCGACCCTCTGATGGACGGGAACCGCGCCCCGCACGACATCCTTCGCGTGCTCGGCGTCGAGGCGCTCGCCACCTATCTGATCGACGAGATCCAGGAGGTCTACCGGCTGCAGGGCGTGAAGATCAACGACAAGCACATCGAGGTGATCTGCCGCCAGATGATGCAGAAGGTCGAGATCGTGGAGCCCGGTGACACGACCTTCCTGGTCGGCGAGCAGGTCGACCGTGTCGAGTACGACGAGGTCAACGGGCGCGTGGAGGGCGCTGCCGCGAGCAGCATCCCGGTGCTCCAGGGCATCACCAAGGCGTCCCTGCAGACCCGCTCGTTCATCTCCGCCGCGTCGTTCCAGGAGACCACGCGAGTCCTTACCGAGGCGGCGGTCTCGGGCAAGTCCGACAGCCTGCTCGGTCTCAAGGAGAACGTCATCGTGGGTCGCCTGATCCCGGCCGGCACCGGCAGCGTGGTCAATCGCATCCAGAAGCAGGCGGTCGAGCGCGAACTGTTGAGGCAGGCCGAGGAGGCGGAGGCCGAGGCCAAAGCCGAAGCCGAAGCCGAAGCCGAAGCCGAAGCCGAAGCCAGTGCCCTCGCCGACGCTAGCGAGACGATCGGTGAGGCGATGGTGCTGGAAGGGGAGCATATCTCCGTCCCGGCGGAGTAGACGCGCAAGCGCATCGGGGCGAAGGTACCATGACCGCGAGGCTGAGCCGTCTCGTCGCTGCGGCGACTCTGGCGGCTCTTGCCTCTGCTGCCGCGCCGGCGCTCGGTGCGGACGAACCGTACTGCCCGCCCGGCACCGAGCAATTCGCCGAGTACAGGCTCTTCTTCGGGCGCAGCCAGAGAACTGTCGAGGTGGTGAGTGAGGAGGCGTGGCGCACCTTCCTTGCCGACGAGGTCACGCCGCGCTTCCCCGATGGCCTCACCGTGCTTGATGCTGCGGGGCAGTGGCGCGACGGCTCGGGCGAGATCGTGCGGGAGCGGACCAAGCTATTGCTCGTCCTCGCGCAGCCGGGCGAGAACGCCATGCGGCGCACGGGTGAGATTGCGGATGCGTACAAGCGCGCCTTCGGCCAATCGAGCGTGCTGCGCGTGGTGACGGGGGCCTGCGTCTCCTTCTAGCGACAGGCCACAATTGCAGGTGCCGGGTTGTTAGTACTCGGTTTGGTCCAAATTCGTAGTTTTGACTTCCCCGTAGCTGGACTATATAAGCCTCTGTAACGTAACGCGGTGTTCGATTCGGTAGGACACGCACGCCGGGGTTGCAGTTGGTAGCAAACACCGCACGCGACGGGCGCACGCCACTCCTGCCTTCGGGCTCGGGGACATTCTTCGCCCGACGTTTGGGCGAACTCGCCGGGCTTGCGCTCGCCGGCCTCGCCGTCATCATCGGGGCGTCGCTGGTCACCTATTCGGCGGTGGATCCCTCCTTCAACAGCGCGAGTGGCGCCGCACCGGCCAATCTGATCGGCCGCCCCGGTGCCTACGGCGCAGACCTGCTGCTGCAGTGGCTCGGCCTCGCCGCAGGCCTGTTGCCGCTGATCCTCGGTGCCTGGGCCTGGGGGCTGCTCAGCCACCGCGGTCTCACGCGGAAGCCGCTGAGATTCGCCCTCGTGCCGCTAGCGGTCCTGCTCACCGCCGCAGGCTGCGCATCGTTGGGCGTGGCCGACTGGCCGGCCGCCGGCGGGGCGGGCGGAGCTGCCGGCGGGGTCCTGTTGTCTCAGCTGAGTACCTTGGGGCTCGGTGGCGCCGAGATGGTCACGGCCGGTATCGGCGCGGTGTTCCTGATCGCCGCTGCCCTTGCGCTGGTGATAGCACTCGGGGTGCCGTGGCGGGAATGGCGCGTGTTGATGCGCAGCGCCTACTGGGTCCTGCGGCGCACGCTGCGCGGCGCTGTGTGGCTTGCCCGCTGGGTTTACGGCAGGTCCGGCGATCGCGGCGAGCGTGTAGAGCGCACCGCGGATGACGAGAAACCTGTCCGCGCACACCGGCTGCGTCGCAGCGAACGCTCGGAGGCGACGGCGGATCGCGCGCACCGGCGAGAGCCGAGCCTGCTGCCGCGGGCGCCGGGCGAGGTCGAGGAGCAGCCGCCGGAGCCCAGCATCGTCGAGAAGCGCCGGCGCAAGGTGAAACCCGGCAAGCGGGAAAGGAAGGAGCGTCAGCCCGACCTCGATCTGGAAGACAATGAGGTATACGCGTTGCCGGCGCTGGCGCTGCTGGCCGATGCGGATGGCGCCGGCGTCGCACGCAGCGTGAGCAACGAAGCGCTGCGGCAGAACGCGGAGATGCTGGTCTCCGTTCTCGAGGATTTCCGGGTCTTCGGCGAGATCACCCAGGTCAGGCCCGGGCCGGTAGTCACGCTCTACGAGCTCGAACCGCAGCCCGGCACGCGAACCTCGCGGGTAATCGGGCTCGCCGACGACATCGCACGCTCGATGAGCGCGATTTCGGTTCGCGCCGCGACAATCCCGGGGCGGAGCGTCATCGGCATTGAGTTGCCCAACGGTGAACGCGAGACCGTGGTGTTGCGGGAGTTGCTGGCGAGCGCCAACTTCGAGAACACCGATTCCAGCCTCGCCCTCGCGCTCGGCAAGGATATCGGCGGCAACCCCGTGGTTGCCGACCTCGCGCGCATGCCCCACCTGCTGGTCGCCGGCACTACCGGCTCGGGCAAGTCGGTCGCGATCAACAGCATGATCCTGTCGCTCCTCTATCGGCTGACGCCTGATCAGTGCAAGCTGATCCTGATCGACCCCAAGATGCTCGAGCTCTCGGTCTACGACGACATCCCGCACCTGCTCACGCCGGTGGTGACCGAGCCCAGCAAGGCTGTCGTCGCGCTGAAGTGGGCGGTGCGGGAGATGGAGACCCGCTACAAGGCGATGTCGAAGCTCGGGGTGCGCAATATCTCGGGCTACAACAAGCGCCTGGCGGAAGCCCGCGAGAAGGGCGAGCGACTGACCTGGCGCCTCAATGTCGGCATGGACGCCGAGACCGGCGCCCCGATCCACGAGGAATTCGAGATCGACCTCACGGCGATGCCGTTAATCGTCGTGGTGGTGGACGAGATGGCCGATCTCATGCTCGTCGCCGGTAAGGACATCGAGGGCGCGGTGCAGCGGCTTGCGCAGATGGCCCGCGCCGCCGGCATCCATTTGATCATGGCCACGCAGCGGCCCTCGGTCGATGTCATCACCGGCACGATCAAGGCCAACTTCCCGACGCGGATCAGCTTCCAGGTCACGTCCAAGATCGACAGCCGCACCATCCTCGGCGACGCCGGCGCCGAGCAGCTGCTGGGCCAGGGCGACATGCTCTATCTCGGCCCCGGCGGTCGCGTGACGCGGGTACACGGGCCCTTCGTGAGCGATGCCGAGGTCGAGCGGGTGACCGACTTCCTGCGCGCCACCGGGCGGCCGAACTATGTCGAGGGCATCACCGAGGAGCCCGAAGCGGCCGCCGCCGGGGTCGGCGAGGACGCGGAGCAGGATCCGCTCTACGACCGGGCCGTGGCGCTCGTGGCGGCGGAGCGCAAGGCCTCGACCAGCTTCGTTCAGCGCCATCTCCAGATCGGCTACAACCGCGCCGCCCGCATCATCGAGCGGATGGAGAGCGAAGGGGTGGTCAGCCAGGCCAACCATGTCGGCAAGCGCGAGGTGTTGGTCTCCGACCACTCCGCCAGCTGAATTCCGGGCTAGCGATTGTTTGCGCGGCCCACGCACCCTACATTCCAAACCATGCCGATGTTGATCCGCGCTGCTGCGCTGCTCTGCCTCGCACCCATGCTCGCCGTGTGGCTTGTCGCCGCCCAGCCCACGCAGGCTCAGGAGTCAGATTTTGCCGCCCTCGACGGGGCGGCGCAGGAAACGCTCGCCGCCGTCGAGCGCTATCTCGATGGGCTCCAATCCCTGAAGGCGAACTTCTCGCAGATCGGGCCTCAGGGCGAGCCCGCCGAAGGGGTCATCTATATGCAAAGGCCCGGGTTGCTGCGCGTGGAATACGCACCGCCGGTGCCGGTGCTGATCGTGGGCGATGGCCTCTGGATCCACTATCACGACATGGAGCTCGGCCAGGTCAACGACTGGTTCATTTACGAAACCCCGCTTGGCGCGCTCACGAGGGAGGAGACTCGCTTCGGCGAGGACCTGGAGGTTACGGCATTCGCGGAGAACGACGGGCTGATCAAGATCACCGTGGTGCACGAGGACGACCCCCGCGGCGGGAGCTTGACTCTGGTCCTGAGCGCCGACCCTCTGCGCCTGATTCAATGGCGAGTGACCGACGCCCAGGGGTTGGTCACCGCCGTCACCCTGCACGATCTCGAAACCAATATCAGACTGCCGCGCGGGCTCTTCGTGTTTGACGATCCGCGCACCAAGACCCCCCTGAACCGCTGATCGTCCGGTGCAGCCTGGCTGCCCGCCCTCCCGCCGGTAGAAGGGTCTGATGCGGCGGTCTCCGTTGATGCGTGAGTGGGCCTGGCATCGGCGGGTCTGGCGCCTGGCCTGGCCGATGGTCGTCTCCAACCTGTCGGTTCCGCTGCTCGGCGCGGTGGATACGGCGGTGATCGGCCATCTGCCCGAGCCGCATTTTCTCGGCGCGGTCGCGGTCGGCGCGCTGATCTTCAACACACTCTATTTCGGCTGCAATTTCCTGCGCATGGGCACCACGGGGCTCACCGCCCAGGCTTTCGGTGCCCGCGACTTCGACGCCGCCCGCGCCACGCTTGCCCGCGCGTTCCTGATTGCCCTCGTGCTCGCGGCGGCGCTGCTCGCGTTGCAAGGGCCGATCGGCTGGCTCGCCTTCTATCTGGTCGAGCCGAGCGAGGCGGTCGCCGGCGAAGGCATGCGTTACTTCTTCATCCGCATCTGGGGTGCGCCTGCGACACTCGCCAACATCGCGCTCGTCGGCTGGTTCATCGGGATGCAGAACACCCGCGCCGCGCTCGCGCTGCTGTTGACGGTGAACGGGATCAACATCGTGCTCGACCTGGTGCTGGTGCTGGGCTTCGACCTCGCTGTCGCCGGCGTCGCCTGGGCCACGGTGGCCGCCGACTATGCCGGGCTGATCCTCGGTGTCGCCGTCACCGCCCGCCTCGCCCGCCGCCATGGCGGCCACTGGCGCGCGCGCCTCGTCCTCGATGCCGCCGCCATGCGGCGCTTCCTCGGCACCAACCGCGATATCTTCCTGCGCACCCTCTTCGTGATCACGGCGTTCGCGCTCTTCACCACGCTCAGCGCGCGCCAGGGCGACGTGGTGCTGGCTGCGAACGCGGTGCTGCTCAACTTCGTCATCTTCTTTAATTTTGCGTTCGATGGCTTCGCCTTCGCGGCCGAGGCGCTCACCGGCCGCGCGCTCGGTGCCGGGCGGCGTGGGGATCTCGCCCGCGCCATCCGGGCCTGCCTCCTCTGGTGCCTTCTGCTCGCCCTCCTCACCGTCGCCATCTACGGTGCGGCCGGCGCGCCGATTGTCCGCGTGCTCACCGATATCGAGGATGTGCGCGCCGTCGCCTACGACTTCCTTCCCTGGCTGATTGTGCTTCCGCTGGTGGCTGTCTGGGGCATCTTCTTCGACGGCGTGTTCACCGGCACCACGCGCACCGCCGACATGCGAAACACGATGATGCTGGCCTTCTTCGTCTTTGTGCCCTGCGCCTGGCTTCTGCGCGAGCCGATGGGCAATCACGGGTTGTGGCTCGCGATGACGCTGCTCTACGCGGTGCGCGGCATCGGTCTCGGTGCGATCTATGTGCGCATCCAGCGACGGGGCGGCTTCTTGCCCTCGGGCCACGCCCCGTGATAGCTGAGCCGCCATGACCGTACCGCCGGTTCCGCTGATCGGCATACCCGCGTGCGCGCGGGAGATCGGCATCCACCCGTTCCATGTCGTCGGCGACAAGTACATGCGGGCGGTTGCCGAGGCTGCCGGCGGCCTGCCCTTGACGGTGCCCGCGTTCGGCGCGGCGCTGGACGTCGATACCGTCCTCGACCGTTTCGACGGCCTGCTCTTCACCGGCAGCCCGTCGAACGTGGAACCCGCCCGCTACGACGGGCCGCCGAGCGCCGATGGCACGCTCCACGATCCCGAGCGGGACGCGACGACCCTGCCGCTGATCCGCAATGCGATCGAGCGGGGCATTCCCATCTTCTGTATCTGCCGCGGCGTGCAGGAGCTCAACGTCGCGCTCGGCGGCAGTCTCCACCAAGCTGTTCACCGCGTGCCGGGGCGGATCGATCATCGCTCGGACGACGGCCAGCCCCGCGACGTGCAGTACGGGCCGGCCCACGACGTGACCCTTGCCGCCGGCGGCCTGCTGGCCTCGCTCTGGCCCGCGCCGGAGGTCGCGGTCAACTCGCTGCACGCGCAAGGGATCGATCGCCTCGCCCCGCCGCTCGTGGTCGAGGCGACCGCGCCTGACGGTCAGATCGAGGCCGTGCGGGTCAGCGACGCCTCCTCATTCGCGCTCGGCGTTCAATGGCACCCCGAATGGAAGGTCACGGACGACCCGTTCTCGATGGCGATCTTCGGTGCCTTCGGCGAGGCGACGCGGGCGCGGGCTGCCTCCCGGACGGCTGCTCCGAGCTAGTGAATCTCCTTCGCCTCGCGCAAGACCCGCTCCATCACCGCCGCCGAGAAGCCGGGTTCCTTGCACGCCGCGAGGATCGGCGCCTCCCGGCGCATGCAGAGCTCGGCCGCCGCCGGAACATCGCGCGCCGCCTCGTGGGGGATGATCACCGCGCCGTGGCGATCGGCGTGCACGAGGTCGCCCGTGAGCGTCACCATGCCGCAGATGTCCACCGTCTCGCCGTGGCTGACCAGATGGACCCAGGCATGGGAGGGCACCACCGTGCCGGAGAGGAACTGGAAGCCGTCCGCGATCATGTCGAGATCGCGCACGGCGCCGTTGGTCACGACGCCGAGGCAGCCCAAGGCCTGGTGCACGGCGGAATGCACCTCGCCCCACCAGGCGGCTGCGCCGGGCCGGGAGTCGATGTCCTGGATGACCATGATCGAGGGTTGGTGGCCTTCCTCCACATAGCGGTAGTAGGCCACACGGTCGGCGGTCATCGCATCGCCATCCTTCGTAGGCTTCTCCATCGCGCGGATCGTGGCGGTCCGCGCATAGCCCACCATCGGCTCAAGCGCCGGGAAGGAGCAGATCAGCGTCTCGGTCGTGAAGCCGAGGGCGCGGCGCTCGGGGCAGACGATTTCGAGCGCGTTGCAGATCGTGGGCGTGTCATAGGCGCGCAATGCAGCCAACTCGGCCTCGTTGAGGGGTGTCTCGGTCACCGGGGTTCCTCCCTGTTGCTGGCGCCGGATGATCGCCGATGGAGGGAGCCCGGCGCAAACGCCAATACGTCCACCGCTGCGCCGTGCCGCAGAACTCGTGCTGCACCGTGACATGCGGATCGCGCTCTACACACCGACGGATCATCCCCATTCGACCACGGCATGGGGCGGACCGGCTCTGGTGCACCTGCTCGCGCGGGCACTCGATCTTGTCGGTCATCAAGCGTTTGCGCCCTCCGAGTTTCGCAGTGACGAGGGCCACGAAGAGGGCCGCAGGCAGGCGGCGCTGGAGCGAAAGGCCGCCAAGCACGTGACCCGCCTCGTCGCCACGTACCGCGATCTGCCGACCGTCGCGCGGCCCGACGCGTGGCTTACCTGCCACCTCCATCACGCGGCGCCGGACCTGATCGGCCCCGTCGTGGCCGAGACTCTTGCCATTCCCTACCTGCTGGTGGGCGCATCCTGCGCGCGGGCGGAGGCCGGCGGCGCTCATGGGCGCGGGCTCTCGTACACGGCCCGCGCCATCGCACGGGCGCGAGCGGTGCTCTCGCTCACGGCCGAGGACGAGGAGAGCATCAGGCCCCTGGTCGCGAGCGTTGCACGGCTCTACAGGCTCGCGCCCTTCCTCGACCCTGCGCCTTACCGGGCAGCCGAGCGCGATGCCGCCCGGCGTGCACTCGCGACGACGCTGCCGCTCGACCCCGCCTGCCCCTGGCTGCTGGCAGTCGCACCCATGCGCCCCGGCGACGCGCTCGCTTCCTGGCGTCTGCTGGGCCGCTCGCTCGGCCTCATCGCCGACCCGCCCTGGCAGCTCCTCGCGGTCGGCGAGGGCGAGGCCCGCACGCTGGTGGAGGAGGCGCTGGAGCCGCTCGGGCCGGGCCGCGCGGTCTTCGCCGGTGCCTGGCCAGACGAAGCGCTGCCGGAGGTCTACGCGGCCTGCGACGTCTATGTCTGGCCGGCATATCGGGAAGCCCTCAGCATGGCGGTTCTGGCGGCAGAGGCCGCCGGTCTCCCGGTGGTAGCCCAGGACTGGCCCGGCGCTGCCGCCGTCGTCGCCGATCGCGAGACCGGGCTGCTCACGCCGCGCAACGACGATGTGGCCTTCGCGGGCGCGGCGGTCGAGCTCTCGACGAATGCCGAGAAGCGTCGCGCAATGAGCGCGGCCGCGGCGGCACGGGTGCGCGACCACCACGGCTTGGAAACTGCCGCCGCCACCCTCCAGCACGCCCTCGACGCCGCGCTCACCGACGCCTGAACGGCGATGAGGAATCCGGGTTAATCGTGGACCGGCTCCGGGCTACAAGGGGGCCGTCTGAGATAGCAGGCAACGAGCGAGCAATGGTCGTGGAACATAGGGCGGCGTCTCACAGCGATCCGCGGGTCCCGGCAGCGGACAGGTGCGTGCTGCGCTACCTGCTCGACCGGCTCGCTGCGGCGACGCCGGGCAAGATCTTTTGTGTCTTCGAGGACGGCACGGCGTGGAGTTACGCGCGCACCCGCGCCGAGGTGATCCAGACCGCCATCGGCCTGCAGGCGCTCGGCTTGCGCCAGGGCGACCACGTGCTCTCATGGCTGCCCAACGGCGCAGACGCGCTTCGAATCTTCCTGGGCTCCAACTACATGGGTGCCGTCTACGTGCCCATCAACACGGCCTACAAGGGCCGGCTGTTGGAGCATGTCGTGGCGCGCTCCGACGCCCGCATCATCGTCGCCCATGCGGAGCTCGCGCCCAGGCTTGCCACAGTCGGCCGCGTCGATCTGGAGACCCTGGTAGCCGTCGGCGGCCCGCCGCCTGCCATCGAGGGTCTCGCAGCCTTGGGTGAGGCCGCGCTTCACCCCGAAGGCGGGACGCTGGACCCGCTCGAGCGACCGATCGAGCCGTGGGACACCCAATCGATCATCTTCACCTCCGGCACCACGGGGCCGTCCAAGGCGGTGCTCAGCTCCTATTGCCACGCCTTCTCGAACTTCGGACCCGATACGTGGCGCTTCATCACGCCGGAGGACCGCTACCTCATCAGCCTGCCGCTCTTCCATCTCGGCGGCGCGACCATCGCCTACGGAATGCTTTGCCAGCACGCGTCGATCACGCTGGTCGAGTATTTCAAGACACAGTTGTTCTGGGAGACGGTGCGGCGCACCGGGGTGACGTCGGTGTTCATGCTCGGCGTCATGGCGTCGTTCCTGGAGAAGGAACCGCCCACGCCGGACGACCGCGACCACCCCTTGCGCACGGTCGGCATGGTGCCGCTTGTGAACGACGTGGACGCGTTCATGGAGCGCTTCGGCGTCGAGGTCTATTCGATCTACAACATGACCGAGCTCTGCTGCCCGGTGATGACCACCGTGCCCATGACCGTGCCAGGGAGCGCCGGCCGGGTACGGCCCGGTTGCGAGCTCCGCGTGGTCGACGTCAACGACTGCGAGGTGCCGACGGGCGCCGTGGGCGAGATCGTGGTGCGCGCCGACACGCCATGGGCCATCAACCACGGCTACTACAAGGAACCGGAGGCCACGGCGCGGGCCTGGCGCAACGGGTGGTTCCACACCGGCGATGCCGGCCGCATGGACGAGGACGGCAATCTCTACTTCGTCGATCGCCTGAAGGACACGATCCGCCGCCGCGGCGAGAACATCTCTTCGCTGGAGGTCGAGACCGAGGTCGCAGCCCATCCGGCGGTGCGCGAGGCCGCCGTGATCCCGGTGCCGAGCGAGCTGGGCGAGGACGAGGTCATGGCGGTGGTCGCGCTGCTGCCGGGGCAGGAACTCGATCCGGCGGCGCTGCTGGCGTTCCTCGAGCCGCGCCTCGCCCACTTCATGATCCCGCGCTACGTGCGCATCGTGGATGCCCTGCCGAAGACGCCGACCGAGAAGATCGAGAAGCACAGATTGCGGGCAGAGGGCGTCACGCCGGACAGCTGGGACCGCGAGGCCGCCGGCGTTCGCATCAGGCGCGAGCGGTTGGGGCGCGCAGGGTGAGCGCGCCCGTCCCGGAGACCGCCCCTGAGTCCGCCCTCGAGGAGATGCGGGCAGCCGAGGCGGGGGAGAGCCGCCACCGCTATCCCGCGCGCGCCGTGCTGTTGGACTACCTCTACGCCGGACTCGGTCTGCTCTTCACACTTGGGCCCCTCGCGGGCACGGCGCCCTCCGGACCAGCCGCCTGGGTGCTTGGCGGGCTCGCCGCGCTCTTCGCCGCCTACGGCGCCCGCACCGCGCTCCGGCATCGGACGTGCCTGAGGGTGAATGAAGAGGGGCTTGTCGTGGAGGGCCTCATGCGCCGGCACCTGCCCTGGGACCGGCTGACCCGCTGCACGCTCGGCTATTACGCCACCAGGCGGAACCGGGAGCGCGGGTGGATGCAGCTCACCCTCAAGGCCGGGCGACGGAATCTCAGAATCGATTCGCAGATCGAAGGGTTCGAGCTGATCGTGCGCCGCGCCGTCCACGCGGCGGCGGATTGCGGTATCGCCTTCGATCACACCACGCAAGAGAACCTCCGCGCGCTGGGCATTGTCCCCGGCGACGCGGACCCCACAGCGGACCACACCTAGGCATTACCCATGAATCAGCCCAGAACCGGCCCGCTGGTCGGCCTCAAAGTGCTCGACCTCAGCCGCATCCTCGCAGGCCCCTGGGCGGGCCAGCTGCTGGCCGATTTCGGTGCCGACGTCGTCAAGGTCGAGCGGCCGGGTACGGGCGATGACACGCGAGCCTGGGGTCCGCCCTTCCTCCGCGACGCGAGCGGGGCCGAGACCAGCGATGCCGCCTATTACATGTCGGCCAACCGGGGAAAGCGCTCGATCACCCTCAACATCGCCACGCCCGAAGGGCAGGCGGTGGTCAAGCGGCTCGCCGCACGCGCCGATATCCTCATCGAGAACTACAAAGTGGGCGGCCTCGCCAAGTACGGCCTCGACTACCCCGCCCTTGCGGCGCTCAACCCGCGCCTCATCTACTGTTCGATCACCGGCTTCGGCCAGTCGGGGCCCTACGCGCGCCGCACCGGCTACGATCTGATTGCGCAGGCCATGGGCGGCATCATGAGCATCACCGGCGAGCGGGACGACCTGCCCGGCGGCGGGCCGCAAAAAGTGGGTGTCGCCGCCGCCGACCTGATGACGGGCATGTATGCGTCGACCGCAATCCTCGCCGCGCTCGCGAGCCGCGAACGGACCGGGCGCGGCCAGCACATCGACCTCGCGCTCTTGGACACGCAGGTGGCGTGGCTCGCGAACCAGGCCATGAACTATCTGATCGGGGGCGAGGCGCCGTCCCGCGCCGGCAACGAGCACCAGAACATCGTGCCCTACGGCGTCTTCCCCACCCGCGACGGTCACTTCGCGCTTGCCATCGGCAACAACAGCCAGCTCCGCAAATTCTGCGCGGTGGCCGGCCGCCCGGAGATTGCCGAAGACCCGCGCTTCGCGACCAACATCGGCCGCCTGCGCAACCGCGTGGAGCTGATCGCCACATTGAACGACATCACGCGGCAGCGGACGATGGACGAGTGGAGCGCCCTGCTGGAGCCGGTGGGCGTCCCCTGCGGGCCGATCAACACCCTCGATAGAGTCTTCGCCAACCCGCAGGTTCAGGCGCGGGGCATGAAGGTGAGCATCCCGCACAGCCTCGGCGTCGAGGTGGACTATCCCGCGAACCCGATCAAGTTTTCGGAGACGCCGGTCGACTATCCGCGCGCAGCCCCGATGCTGGGCGAGGACGCCGATACCGTGCTGCGCGACTGGCTCGATCTCGACGACGCGGCTTTGCAGGCCCTCCGCGAGAGCGACACCGGCATCGACTGACACACGGGCGTCGATCTCACCGCAACCGGCACGCTCAGCCTCCGGGTGCCAGCACGTCGCGGAGGAAGAGGCCGCCGATCTCCAGCCCGTCCGGCGCGATGCCGTGGCCAATGCCACGGCTCACATGCCATTGCACCGGGACTTCGCAGGCGCCGAGCATGGTCGCCGCCTCGAAGAGCGCGCCGACCGGCACGAGATCGTCCGCGTCGCCATGGATCAGCAGCGCCGGCGGGCGCGCGCGAAGCTCGCTTCCGAGGCGTTCGGTGTCCACGAGCCGGCCCGAGAAGCCCAGTACGCCGGCGCAGGGCGCGGCGCGGCGATAGGCGACGTGGAGCGACATCATCGTGCCCTGGCTGAAACCCACCAGCGCGAGGTCGCCCTCACCGAGCCCGAGCCTCTCCAGCCTTGCATCGATATCGGCGTTGAGCGCCTCTGCGGCGCGGGCGACGCCTTCGGCCATGCTTGCGGGCGAACGGTCGCTGAGGCTGAACCACTGCCGCCCCATCGGCGCCATGTCGCAGGGCTCGGGCGCGTCCGGCGCGGCGAAACAGGCGTGGGGCACGAGCCGCCCCCAGGGCTCGGCGAGGCCGATCAGGTCGTTGCCGTCGGCGCCAAGCCCATGCAGAAGGAGGACGAGCTTGCGGGCAGGCCCTCCCGATGCCGGCGGCCGTTCCGGACCCGTCAAGGCGCTCAAGCCGCTCCTCCCATGATCGTGGCGCGAGTGCCGGGCTAGTCGTAGAGCACGACGCAGCGCACTTCGATACTCCAGCGGTCGGGTGCATCCGGTGCCGTCGTCGGGTCCTCGAAGGCGCTGTGGAAACTGAAGGTGCAGGGCGCATCCGGGCTCATGGCGTCCGCATTCGCGCCCTCGGAGCGCGCCAGCCCGCCGGCCGAATCCCACTGCTTGATCAGCAGGGATTCCTCGCGGGTCATGGCGGAATAGAAGTACCAGCGATGGTCGTCCGAGTGTTTGGCAAAGTAGTTCTCGCCGATGCGGTCGGCGTAATGGATCTCGAAGACCACCAGATCGTCGGGATACACGCTGGACGCGTCGCAGAGCGCAAGCGGATGGCGGGCCACCGGCTCCTCCGCGATATTGCGCCATAGATTGATGATCGCGAACCGTCCTGCCTCGAGGGCGCGCGCAACATGTGCCCTGTCGAGGAGCGTGTCGCCATCGGATAGCAGGGTTCGGTAGGTGTCGTTGCCGGTGGGCGGCTGGGCCAGGTCGCGCAATCGCTGCGGCGCGCTGGTCAACGTGTAATCGCCGTGAACCACGCGGGCCGGGGGCTGCACCTGTTGCCCGCCCTCGATACGGCGCCTGCTCTGATTGCCGGAGACCGACCGGATGTTGTGGTCGAAGGCCGCGACGAGGCGTGCGCCCGTCGCCTCCCGGATAATGTCGCAGCACTGCGGATAGTAGGCACGCACGACCTGGTCGTGATGCAGAAAGTCGATATCCGGAGGCGCGCTGGATTGCTCGAGCAATTCGAAGCCACTCGCGTCGAGCGTGCGGCGTTGCGCCCTAACCAGGTCGCGCGCGTCATGAACCGGCATCTGCCGCTTTTCCATGCCGGCGCCCACCCAGGGGATGTCGTTGCCGCTGCTGTCACGGCGGGTGAACACCTTGCCGTTGCGGTAGAGCGAGCTCGCGACCGACGTCGCCAGGTACTTGAATTCGCCGGTTCGAACCGCCTCGGTTCGCGCCTCTCGTGCCAACTTCATGGAATCACCTCGCAAAAACTCCATATGGGGCACGCTTCTTTCTTACCGATCTCAAGATTGCACTCGGGGATAGGCGGAACAAGCGCGACGGTGTTCGGAGCGTGGCCGATTGACGTGGGCAGCGCAGGTGGGACGCGCTATAACCGCGGCGGAAGGCCGCTCCCGAACGCGCCGCTGGCCAGGCCGCGAGGACAGCCATGCTGGCCGAGATTCTCGAAATCGCCGTCTACGTCCTGATGGGCGCGGTCGTGGTCGCGCTCGTGCTCGGGCTCGGCGCGATGTACGGCGGCGGCAAGAATAGCAAGAGCAACGTCTTCATGCGCTGGCGGGTCGGGCTCCAGTTTGCGGCGATCGCACTGCTCGCTCTTCTGGTGTTTGTCGTCCAGAAGTAGCGCGGATGGTCCGACTCACGAAGATCTACACCCGCGGCGGCGATGCGGGGGAGACCTCGCTCGGCGGCGGCGCGCGGGTGAAGAAGCACGACGCCCGCGTCGAAGCCTACGGCACGGTCGACGAGGCGAACGCGGCCATCGGCCTCGCGCGCCTGGAGACCGAGGGCGAAGCGGACGCGATGCTGGAGCGCATCCAGAACGATCTGTTCGACCTCGGCGCCGACCTCTGCCGGCCCGGATCGCTCGACGAGGGGTTGCGCATTGTCCAGTCGCAGATCGATCGGCTCGAAGGCGAGATCGATGCCATGAACGAGCGCTTGAAGCCGCTCGAGTCCTTCATTCTACCGGGCGGCGGCCGCGCCGCTGCACCACTACATCTCGCGCGCACGGTGGTCCGCCGTGCCGAGCGGCTTATCACGGCGCTCGCGGAGCAGGAGCCCGTCAACCCGTTGGCAGTGATCTACGCCAACCGGCTCTCCGACCACCTCTTCGTGCTCGCCCGCCACCTCAACGAGGACGGCGCGGCAGACACGCTCTGGGTGCCCGGCGCCAATCGATAGGGCGGAGAGTCAGCGCCGCCCGACGCGGCCCGCCTCCCTACTCCGCAGCCTCCTGGTAGCTCTCCAGCGGCGGGCAGGCGCAGATCAGGTTGCGATCGCCGTGCACCTGGTCGATTCGGTTCACCGGCGGCCAGTACTTGGCTTGTCTGAGGCCGTCTGCGGGGAAGACCGCCTCCGCCCGGCTGTAACCGCGCTCCCATTCGGTATCGGCGATGTCGTCCATGGTGTGGGGGGCATTCTTGAGCGGGTTGTCGGCGGGGTCCGCGCGGCCCTCCTCGATCGCCGCGATCTCCGCGCGGATCGCGATCATCGCATCGCAGAAGCGATCGAGCTCCGCCTTGGACTCGCTTTCGGTCGGCTCGATCATCAGTGTGCCGGCGACCGGGAAGGACATGGTGGGCGCATGGAAGCCGTAATCCATGAGGCGCTTGGCGACATCGTCGACCTCGATTCCGGCACTCCGCTTGAGATGGCGCATCTCGATGATGCATTCGTGCGCGACCAGCCCATTCGCAGCGGTGTAGAGCACCGGGTAGTGGTTCGCGAGGCGCTTCGCGATGTAGTTGGCGCTGAGGATGGCGACCTCGCTCGCCCGCGTCAGCCCCGAGCGGCCCATCATCGCGATATAGGCCCAGGAGATCGGCAGAATCCCGGCCGAGCCCCAGGGCGCCGCCGAAACCGGGCCGATCCCGCCCTCCGGGCCAGATTCCGGGACCAGCGGATGGCCCGGCAGGAAGCGCGCGAGATGCGCCGCCACGCCGATGGGGCCCACCCCCGGCCCCCCGCCGCCGTGGGGGATGCAGAAGGTCTTGTGCAGGTTGAGATGCGCCACGTCCGGGCCGAATTGCCCGGGCAGGCTCAGCCCGAGCAGGGCGTTGAGATTGGCGCCGTCCATGTAGACCTGGCCGCCGTTGCGGTGGATCACCTCGCAGATCTCGACGATGGACTCCTCGAACACGCCGTGGGTCGAGGGATAGGTGATCATCAACGCCGCCAGGTCTTGCGAATGGGCCTCGGCCTTGGCCTTAAGATCGGCGAGATCGACGTTGCCGTCCTCGTCGCAGGCGACCACCTGCACCGTCATCCCGGCCATCACGGCGCTCGCCGGATTGGTGCCGTGGGCGGAGCTCGGGATCAGACAGACGTTGCGCCGGCCCTCGCTGCGGCTCTCGTGATAGCGTCGAATCACCAGGAGCCCGGCGTACTCACCCTGGCTGCCGGCATTGGGCTGCAATGAGACGGCAGCGAAGCCCGTGATGTCGCTCAGCATCCGCTCTAGCCCAGTGACGAGCTCGCGATAGCCCGCTGCCTGCGCTGCCGGCGCAAAGGGATGGATGCCGCCGAAGCCGGGCCAGGTGATCGGCATCATCTCGGCGGTCGCGTTGAGCTTCATGGTGCAGGAGCCGAGCGGGATCATGGCCTGATTGAGGGTGAGGTCCCGACCCTCCAGCCGCCGCATGTAGCGGAGCAGTTCTGTCTCGGCGTGGTAGAGGTTGAACACCGGGTGCTCGAGGAAGGGCGTCTCCCGCGCGAGGTTTTTCGGCAGCCCACAGCGTGCTTCGCCGTCGAGCGCCGCCACGTCGAATTGGGGGTCGGCCTCGCCGGCGAAGGCGCGCCACACCGCCTCGATGTCGGCGCGCGCGGTGGTCTCGTCGCAAGCGATTCCAAGGCGGTCGCCGTCTATCGGCCTGAGATTGTAGCCCGCGGCCTCGGCCCGGCTCAGGATCGCCCCAGCCTCGCCCGGCGCGCGGACCGTAAGCGTGTCGAACCAGCTCTCGTTCTCGATGGCGAAGCCGAGGCGCCCCAGTCCCGCTGCGAGGATGTCGGTGAGGCGATGGGTACGCCGCGCTATCCGCGTGAGCCCCTCCGGCCCGTGATAGACCGCATACATGCCGGCGATGACGCCGAGCAGAACTTGCGCCGTGCAGATGTTGCTGGTCGCCTTCTCGCGCCTGATGTGCTGCTCGCGGGTCTGGAGCGCGAGTCTCAGCGCCTGGCGCCCGCGGCTGTCCACCGAGACGCCGACGATCCGCCCCGGCATGGCCCGGCGGTATTTTTCGTGGGTGGCGAAGTAGGCGGCGTGCGGCCCGCCATAGCCGAGGGGGACGCCGAAACGCTGCGAGCTGCCGACCGCGATGTCGGCGCCGAACTCGCCGGGCGGCGTCAGCAGGACGAGGCTCAAGAGGTCTGCCGCGACAGTGACGATCGCCCCCTGTGCATGCGCCTGTTCGACGATCCCGCGGTAATCGGGCACCTCGCCGCCGGTCTCTGGGTATTGCAGCAGGACGCCGAAGAACGGCCCCTCCGGGAGCCCTGCGCGGTGATCGCCCACCTCCACCTCGATGCCGATGGCGTCTGCGCGGGTCTGCACCACCGCAATGGTCTGTGGCAGGCAGGCGTCGGAGACAAAGAAGCGGTCGCTGCCGTTCTTGGCGATGCCGTGGCTCATGTGCATGGCCTCGGCCGCCGCCGTGGCCTCGTCGAGCAGCGAGGCATTGGCGCAGGAGAGACCGGTGAGGTCCATCACCATGGTCTGGAAGTTGAGCAGCGCTTCGAGCCTGCCCTGAGAGATTTCGGGCTGATAGGGTGTATACGCGGTGTACCAGCCTGGATTCTCCAGGATGTTGCGCTGGATGACAGGCGGCGTGATCGTGTCGTGGTAGCCGAGGCCGATCATGGAGCGCGCGACGCGGTTGCGCCCAGCAAGCTCTGCCAGTTCCGCCAACACGTCCCGCTCGGTGCGGCTTTCCGGGAAGTCCTCCGGAATCCGGGCACGGATCGCTTCCGGCACGGCGGCATCCATGAGCGCGTCGAGGGATTCGTAGCCCACAGTCTCCAGCATGGCCGCCAGATCGTCCTCGCGTGGGCCGATATGCCGGCCGACGAAGGCGTCCGCCTGCTCCAGAGCCGTCAATGAACCGTCGTGTTCCGTCATCGCGATCGCTCCCTCCCCGACGGCGGGCGCCGGCTTATGCTCGCCGCGTCCCGCCAACACCGTGTTGTCGCCGATTGCGGCGACATGCTCAGTCGTCGCCCCTAGCCGTCGCCGAGGCCGGCGACGTACTCGGCGTAAGATCCCTCGTCCATCAGCCCGTCCAGCTCGCCGGGCGCGCTCAGCCGGAGCTTGAGGAACCAGCCCTCGCCCGTCGGTTCGCGGTTCACCAGCGCGGGGTCGTCTTCCAGCGCCTGGTTGACCTCAACGACCTCGCCGGAGACCGGCGCGTAGACCTCGCTCGCGGCCTTGACCGATTCGACCACTGCGGCCTCCTCGCTCTGGCCGACGGCTCTGCCGACCTCCGGCAACTCGACGTAGACAACGTCGCCGAGCTGCTCCTGCGCGTAGTTGGAGATGCCGACGGTGGCGATATCGCCCTCGACGAGCACCCATTCATGGTCCTTGCTGTACTTAAGCCCGCTCACGGCATCCTCCGGCTCATCCTCGGTGATAGGTGTGGGGGACGAACGGCAGCTTGACGATGGTCGCCGGCCGGGGCTTGCCCCGCACCAGCAGCGACACCGGCCTGCCGGTCTCGGCGGCCTCGGCCGCGACGTAGCCCATGGCCACCGGCCCGCCGGCGGTCGGCCCGAAGCCGCCGCTGGTGACGGTGCCGATGGCGGCGCCGTCTGCGTCCAACACGGACGTGCCTTCGCGCGCCGGCGCCCGGCCATCAGGCAGGATGCCGACGCGCCGGCGCCGGGGCCCCTCGGCCAGCTCTCGCTGAATGCGTGACACACCGGGGAAGCCGCCCTCCTGCCGGCGCCGCTTGCCGATGGACCACGCAAGCCCGGCCTCCACCGGCGAGGTGCTCTCGTCGATGTCGTGGCCGTAGAGGCAGAGCCCCGCCTCCAGGCGAAGCGAATCGCGGGCGCCGAGCCCTACAGGCTCGACCTCGGGCTCGGCGCTAAGACGCCGCCAGAGCGCCGCTGCCTCGTCTGCGGATACCGATATCTCGAAGCCATCCTCGCCGGTGTAGCCAGAGCGCGAAATCAGCGTGTCTACGGCGCCGATGGCGAACCGGCCTGCGGTCATGAAGGAGAGCCCCGCGCATCCCGGCGCATGGCGCTCGAGCACCGCCGCCGCCTGCGGCCCCTGCAGAGCGATGAGCGCCCGCTCAGCGAGCACCTCGAGGACCACGTTCCCGTGGAGCCTCTCGTTCAGGTGAGCGATGTCGGCATCCTTGCAACCCGCGTTGACGACCAGGAGGAGACCGTCCGCGGTGCGGGTCACGATCAAGTCGTCGAGGATGCCGCCGCCGCCGTCGGTGAACTGCGTGTAGCGCATGGCCATGGGCGCGAGGCCCGCGATATCCCCGGGCACGAGGCGCTCCAGAGCGGCGTCGGCGTCGGGGCCGGTGAGCCGCAGCTGACCCATGTGGGAGACGTCGAAGAGGCCGGCGGCGCTGCGCGTATGCGTGTGCTCCGCCATGATTCCGGCGGCGTAGCGCACCGGCATGGCATAGCCGGCGAAGCCCACCAGCGTGGCGCCGAGCGCGCGGTGTTCGTCGAAGATCGGAGTCCGGGCGAGGGCGTCGGTACCGGTGTCGTCGCTCATGGCATCTCCAGGCTCACACAGACACGGGGCAACGATCCCGCGTGGGATCGTCCGGTGCCCCCTCTGTCTCGGAACCTGAGAGATTAACCGTGCGGCCGATGGCCCGCCGCCGGCTTACCCCGTCGGTGAGGCGGCGTGGCGTCCGCCGCCTGCTTTCCAGAGTTGCATCCCCCCGCGGTCCCTGATGCCTGAGAGTTTCCGGGACGCTTGCTCCTTCGGCGCCGCACGGCTGGGCCGCACGGACTCTCCCTCGGGGTTCACCTGCAAGACCGGTGCGCCGATACTACCGCCTTGCTGGCGACGGTCAACCGCGACTGGCCGAGGCCGTGGGCATGACCACCTCCCCACTGGGCCAAGCGCATCAGCAGAATCAACCAAGCTCAGCTCCTACCAGTATGGAATGACCAGGAAGCAGGCGTTCGCCGGCTCCGTTCCGCCGATAATCAGGACGGTCGTGGTGACGGCCACGAGGGCCGCGACGAGCGCGATGAAGGCCCCATGGCGCAGCCAGATTGTCTTGTTCCCGCTATTCGGACGTTGTTCGGTCTCTCGGATTGCGATCTCTTTCTTGGCGCTCATCATCGTCTCCTACTCACAAGTCGTTACCCTTCTGAACCGGCCGCCGGCTGAGGGAGTCGGTTGACCGTCAGTCAGCGCTATGCCGTATCGGGGCAGCCTATCGATCTGAGAATATAACTTCCAATACCGTTTATTTTCTATATTCATAAGAATATCATATAGATCGCGCCGGCGAGGACCGCAGCGCGGGCGCGGGCGCTCGGGGCGATTAGGGGCGTCGAAAGGGAGCCGCCCCGTGAGGAGCGGCTCCGAAATGTCTCAGCGAATACTCAGCCGATCACACCGCCGTCGTCACGGGTGATCGCGACCACGGCGGAGCGGGGCGTGGCCTCGCCGCCTTCGGGAAAGTGGCTGTCGCCCTTTTCGCCGGGATGCTGGATGCCGATAAACATGGTCTTGCGGTCGGCGCTCCAGGCGATCCCGGTGACCTCGCACTCGCGCGGGCCAACGAGGAAGCGGCGAATCTCGCCGGTGGCGGGGTCGCCCACCAGCATCATGTTGTTGCCCAGGCCGGCGAAGTCGCCCTCGTTGGAGTACTTGCCGTCGGTCTGGATCCAGAGGCGGCCCTGGCTGTCGAAGGCGATGCCATCCGGCGAGTTGAACATGTTGTCGGCATTCACGTTGGCGGAGCCGGCGCGCGCGTCGCCGTGGATCGTCGGATTGCCGGCGATGACGTAGAGGTCCCAGGCGAACGCGGTGGACGCATGGTCGCCGCCATCGGGCATCCAGCGCACGATCTGGCCGTACTTGTTCTTCTCCCTCGGGTTGGGTCCGCCCACCGGTGTCAAGTCGCCGCCCGCATTGGGCTTCACGCCGCGGTTCTTGTTGTTGGTGAGGCAGCAGTAGGCCTCGGCCTTGTTCGGGTTGGCCGCCACCCATTCGGGCCGGTCCATGGTCGTTGCGCCCACCGCCGAGGCAGCCTGGCGGGTGTGAATGCAGATCTCAGCCTGGGACGCCATGCCGGTGGACTCAGGCGTGAGCGCGGCCCACTCGCCTGTGCCATCGTCCGCGAACCTGGCGACGGAGAGCGTGCCGCTCTCCAGCAGGTCGCGATTGTCGCCGCCCTCGGCATAGACGCCGTCGCTCACGAAGCGGTAAAGGAACTCGCCCCGCTCGTCATCGCCCAGATAGACCACGACGCGGCCGTCGGCGGCGAGCGTCACCTCCGCGTTTTCGTGCTTGAAACGGCCGAGCGCCGTGCGCTTCTTGGGCATGGACGCGGGATCCAGCGGGTCGATCTCCACCACGTAGCCCGCGCGGTTGGGCTCGTTGGGATGCTTGGAAACATCGAAGCGCTCGTCCGTCATCGCCCAGCCGTAGCCGCGGTCCTCCGCCTTGATGCCGTAACGCTCGTAGCCTGCGGGCAGCGCGAAGTCGGGATCGCTCGACGAGAAGTAGCCGTTGAAATTCTCCTCGCAGGCCAGATAGGTGCCCCAGGGCGTGCGCCCGTTGCCGCAGTTGTTCCAGGTGCCGAGCGCGGTCGTGCCGGCGGGGTCGGCGGCGGTCTTCACGAGGTCGTGCCCGCGCGCGGGCCCGGTGATCTCCATCGGCGTGTTGGGGGTGACGCGGCGGTTGTAAGGCGAATCCTGGACGATCCGCCAGGCGCCGTCCTGCTGCGCGATCTCGATGACGGAGACGCCGTGGCCCGCCTTGCACTTGCGCACGTCGTCGGCGGTCTCGGGTTTCCCCGACTCCCGGTTGGCGAACATGATGTCGAGGTTCACGTACTCGTTGTTCACGGCGAGGACGTTCTTGTCGCCGTCGGTGTAGAGCGCCATGCCGTCGTTGTTGTCGCCGCAGGCGGCCTCCTGGCTTTCGCCGGTGCCGCGGCTCGCATGGTCGAAGGCGGCGCCTGTCGACCAGAGCGGATCGCCCCAGCGGGCCACCACATGCCAGCTGTAGCCGTCGGGTACGGTAACCGTGTCGAGGCCGTTGGCGGCGACGGGCGTGAAATCGAGGCCCGCCACCGCAGCGCGCGCGGGCTGCGCCGCCAATCCGCCGGCACTCAGCACAAACGCGGTCGCGCCGCAGGCCGCGGTGCCGCAAAGGAATCCGCGCCGCGAGATCGCCCGCGCGGCCAGCCGCTCGAAATCGGTGGGTGAGGTGCGCCAGTCGTTCATGTCGCCGGCGTCGCCCCGTGAGACCGCATCGCGTGCGGCCACCGCGTGATCTCGCATGTCCATCTCCCGTGGTCGAATAAAGCTTAGCACCGGAGCCTGCGCCGCCACCCCGGCGCTACAGGCGTGGCCGGTGATAACCATGGCCGGTTACGGCTCGTTGGCACCCATATGACCGTTGCGCGACACGCGACTACGATGACGGGTCTTCGCCAAGGCGTCGCGCCGCGACACAGCGGGCAAACGGCGGTATTCGCGCAAGACCCATCGTTCCCACCAACTCGTCGAGATTGCGCGTCAATTCAACGATCCCGCAGATACCAAGTCTGTCCCATCCGACTCGCCAAGCTGAGAACGATCGACACAAAGAATAACTGTCCAGAGAAAATAAATGCCAAAACGGCATAATGCGGTGTGGGACGCTTGTACAGAACGCTCGCTCCGGGCCAAAAAAGGACTAACACCGTCTAAGTGAGCGAAGTAGCCTTAGGCGGGGCTGAACCTTGGGCTTCGATCAATGAACCTCGTGGCCGGTGGCTGGCGCCGGCCCTTCGTGCGTCACCGCCGCATTGAGGTATTTCAGTAAAGACAACGAGTTACCGGTATTTCGGAAGAGCCGATACGTCAGTTTCGAGTGTCGAATGGTCAACCGGGCGACCGTTGGGCGCTGCATCACAACTTTGAGAGATCACGAGTCGCGCTGTCGGCCTCACCGGAGCTGTCTCGCGCCCCGTGCCGATCTCGGATAAGTATATCCTATCGGCTGAATCAGAATTCGTTGTTAGACGCCATTCACCATGCTTGCCACATCCACATGTGAGGGACATGGAGTTAATTCCCGAAGGATGTGGACGCAAGATGTTTGAAAAACGCAAGGACCTGACTAAATTCCTCGCCGTCGCGGAAGCAGGCGCGATTCTGTCTGCGGCCGACAAGCTCGGCATCACGCAGCCTGCCCTCTCGCGGGTTGTCGCAAGGCTCGAGCGCCAATTCGGTGGCCGGCTGTTCGACCGCATGTCCACGGGTGTCCGGCTCACGCCGCTCGGCGCCGTGGTCGCCGATCTGGCACGCCACATCCTCTATGAAATCGAAGTTGCCGAAGAGAAAATCAGTGCGACGCTCTCCGGCCGCACTGGCAGTCTGCGGGTCACGGCCGGGCCTGTGTGGATGGGGGCCGTTCTCCCCGATGTCATCGCCAGGTTCCACGAGACCTGCCCCGGGGTAGAGCTCAAACTGAAAACCACCCCCTTGTCGGAGGGGATCCGCCTCTTGGCGAACGGCGACAGCGACCTCCACTGCGGTGGGATCAGCGGCAACGAACCCCTGCCACAGTTCCTGAGGAGCGAACGCTTCCTCGACATGACGTGGGGAATCGTCGCCCACAAGAACCATCCGCTCCATTCGGGTACGCTGAACGAAGGGGCGCTCGCCGACTACCCGTGGATTGACTTCGACGCGCCCTTGCGGACTTACACCGCCAACGGGCGGCCGGGGTTGACCGGGGTTCTCGACCAGCTCTACGACAGGACGAGCAAGCGGGTGAAAACCGTCACCCGTGCCGGGTGCGGCGGTTTGTTCCTGATGGGAGCAGGCTCTTACCTGTCATGGCTCTCGCTGACCTTCCTCGACAGGCTCCCCGGACAACCTCTGAAACCTCTGCCGGTAGCGTTCGGCTCATACCGCTACCGCGCGGGGATGATCTCGCGGCGGTCCGCCGACGACCTGTCGCCATTCGGCCTCTTCAGGGACATCGTACGGGAGGTGACGTCGTCTCGAGACGAGTGAGGCCCGTCTCCCCCGAGCTGCAAAGCGTGACCGCGGCAAAATTCTCGGTTAGGCGCCTTCCGACCCACCTTCATCGCTGGGCGTCAGCACGAGCGCGGCCGAATTCATGCAATAGCGCAATCCCGTGGGCGCCGGTCCGTCCGGGAAGACGTGGCCGAGATGGGCGTCGCAGCGGATGCACACGACCTCGATCCGGCGCATGCCGTAGCTTGTGTCCTCCACCGTGCCGACGTTGGCCTCATCGATCGGCCTGGCGAAGCTCGGCCATCCGGTTCCGGACTCGAATTTATCGCCGGAGTTGAAGAGAAGGGCGCCGCAGCAGACGCAGGCGTATTCGCCCGGCGCCTTCTCGCTGCAATAAGCGCCCGTGAAGGCCCGCTCGGTGCCCTTCATCCGGGTCACGTGGTACTGCTCTTCGGTCAGCGCCGCGCGCCATCCCGCGTCCGACTTCACCACCTTTTCCACCATGATGTCCTCCTTCGGCAGCACGCCGCCCTGCCCCGGTCCCTCGATTGCCGGGCGCTCGCGGTATATATAGCGCCGGGCGGCGCGGCCAGGCGGCAAAATCGACAGAGCCGCCCCATAGGCGGTTCGCCGGCAAGCGAAGGAGGCTCTCATGGCACGGCCTGCACCTGCGGAGGTCGGCGAAATCGCGCTGCTCGGCACCGGCACGATCGGAGCCAGCTGGGCGACCTATTTCATGGCACGCGGCTTCTCGGTCACCGCATGGGACCCGGCACCCGATACCGCCGGGCGCCTCCGCGCCTTCGTCGACGCTGCCTGGCCCGCGATGGAGCGGCTCGGCCTCAGCCCGGGCGCCGACCCTGCACGAGTGCGCGTGGTGGACGAGCCGGAGGAAGCGGTCGAAGGCGCGGTCTTCGTTCAGGAGAACGCGCCGGAGGACCAGGCGCTCAAGCGCGCGCTCTACGGTCGTATCGATCCCGTACTGACGGCGGACGCGGTGGTCGCCTCGAGCTCGTCGGGGCTCCTGATCAGCTCGCTGCAGGAAGGCTTTCGCAACGGTGCGCGCTTCGTCGTGGGCCATCCCTTCAACCCGCCCCATCTCGTTCCCCTGGTCGAGGTGGTGGGCGGTAGCGGCACCGATCCGGAGGCGGTCGAGTGGACGCTCGCCTTCTACAACGCCCACGGCAAGCGGGCGATCAAGGTCGAGCGCGAGGTGCCGGGCCATATCGCCAACCGGTTGCAGGCGGCGCTCCTGCGGGAAGCCTTTCATCTGCTGCTTTCGGGCACGGCGAGCGCCGCCGACATCGACGCGGCAGTCTCCCACGGTCCTGGGCTCCGCTGGGCCTTCATGGGGCCGTTCCGCACCATGCATCTTGCCGGCGGCGAGGGCGGCGTGCGCGGGGCACTCAACCATTTCGGACCCGCCCTGGAAAGCTGGTGGGCCGATTTCGGCACGCCCCGCCTCGATTCAGACGCGATCGAGACCATGAGCCGCGCGGTGGACGAGATGCTGGAGGGCCAGTCGATTCCGTCGCTCGCGGCAGACCGCGATGCGCGTTTGCTCGCCCTGCTGGCGGCGCTTGAGGCGCCGGCGAAGCCGTCAGACCCAGCGTAGCGCGGCCCGAGTGCGCCGGCCGCTGTCGGCAACGCCAAGGATCGGCCATCATCGCGGCGCTCCAGTGCGCGGCAAGGAGGAGCCATGATCACCAAGGGAATCGAGCAGCTGGTGGCCGAGGCCGAGGCCGAGATCGAAACCCTCTCGGCCGAGGAGGCCATCGCGCTGATGGATGACCCCGACATCGAGCTCGTCGATATCCGCGATATCCGGGAGCTTTGGCGGGAAGGTGCCGTCCCCGGCGCACGCCACGTGCCGCGGGGCATGATCGAATTCTGGATCGACCCCGATAGTCCCTATCACAAGCCCTTCTTCGCGAGCGGCAAGAAGTTCGTTTTCTTCTGCGCAGGCGGCATGCGCTCGGCGCTGGCCACACAGGCGGCGCAGAACATGGGGTTTGCGCCGGTCGCGCACATCGCGGGCGGCTTCGGTGCGTGGAAGGAGGCCGGCGGCCCCACCGAGGAGAAGCCGCGTCCCTAGTCACCTGAATCTGAAGTTCGCCACATAAAGACAACTATATTGCACGACCACATTCTTCGACAATAGAGCGACTTAGTGTGACGACACTGCCAATTGAAAATGATCTCAACTTCAGTGTCAGGTGACTAGCCCCCCGCCGGCCGGCCTGCCGCGCTGGGCCGGGCCGCTCGCGCCGCTGCTCGCCGCCTACCTTGCCCTGCCGCCGCCGACGCGCGGCATGCTGCTGTTGCTGGGGGCCACCATCGGCTTCGCGTCGATGCACGCCGTGATCCGCATCGCATCGAGCGAGCAGCACCCCTTCGAAGTCGCTTTCTTCCGCAATCTCTTCGGCCTCGTCTTCATCGCGCCGTTCCTGCTGCGCCACGGCTTCGGGGCGCTGCACACGCGCAAGCTTCCGCTCCATGCCGCACGCGGTGCGGTCCACATCGCGGCCATGCTGATGTTTTTCTTGGCGGTGCCGATCACGCCACTCGGCACCGTCGCCGCTCTGAGCTTCACGGCGCCGCTCTTTGTCACTGTGGGTGCGGTGCTCCTGCTCGGCGAGGCGGTGCGCGTCCGGCGTATCGTCGCGCTCATCGCGGGCTTCGCAGGCGCGCTCGTGATCATCCGCCCCGGCATGGCGGCGCTCGACCCCGGCTCGCTTCTGGTGCTCGGCTCCTCGGCCGTTTGGGCCGCGGCGTTGATCCTCATCAAGCTGCTGTCGCGCACGGAATCGAGCCTGACGATGACCGCCTACATGGCGGTCTTCCTTACACCGCTTTCGTCGATCGCGGCGGCCTTCGTCTGGCAATGGCCGACGCTGGAGGACCTTGGCTGGTTCGCGCTGATGGGGAGCGTGGGCACCCTCGGCCATCTTTGCCTGGCCCAGGCCTTCCGCGAGGCGGACGCGACGGTCGTGCTCCCGGTCGATTTCCTCCGCCTGATATGGTCGTCGCTCTACGGCTACCTGCTGTTCAACGAAATCCCGGTGCTCTACGTCTGGATCGGCGGCGTCGTCATCTTCGCGAGCACCCTCTACCTCGCCTACCGCGAGGCCAAGGTCGCCCGCGCCACCATCGCCGCCAAGGCCGGCGCGCCGCCGCCGAGCTAGACAGCGCCGGGATTCGCGAGGGCGTGACGTCCCCGGTATCCTGAGCGCATTCTGTGGATGAACACGGCTGGAGACGGTTCTATGCAACTCGGTCTTTTCACCATGCCGCTGCACCCGCCGGGCGCGAACTTCACCGAGACGCTCAAGGCGGACCTGGATCAGATCGTCAAGCTCGACGAGCTCGGTTACGCCGAGGTCTGGATCGGCGAGCACTTCACGTCGGAGTGGGAGAACATCCCCGCGCCGGACCTGCTCATCGCGCAGGCGATCCCGCTCACCAAGCAGATCAGGCTGGGCACGGGCGTGAGCTGTATCCCGAACCACGATCCCTTCGTTCTCGCCCACCGGATCGCGCAGCTCGACCACATGGCGGAGGGCCGCTTCAACTGGGGTGTCGGCACCGGCAGCTTCCCCGGCGACATGCAGGTCTTCGGCTATTGGGGCGACAACCCCGCCATCAACAACCAGAGCTACACGCGGGCCGCGCTGGACACGATCCTGAAGCTCTGGACCGACCCCGCGCCCGGCGTCTACGAGAGCGACGGCTTTCGCTTCACCGTGCCCGAGACCGAGACAGACATCGGGCTGAGAGCACACGTTCGCCCCTACCAGAAGCCGCATCCCCCGATCGGTGTCGCCGGCGTCTCGCCCCGCTCGTCCACGCTGAAGATGGCCGCCGCCAAGGGCTGGATGCCCATGTCCATCAACCTCGTGCCCCCGGTGCTGCTCAAGACGCACTGGGACGCGATCGAGGAAGGAGCGCGCGAGGCGGGCCGTACCCCCGATGCCAGCGTGTGGCGCGTCGCCCGTGAGGTCGTGGTGGCGGAAACCGGCGCCAAGGCCCGGAAGCTTGCGTGCGAGGGGGTCCTCGCCCGCGATTTCCGCGACTACTTCCTCCGCCTCCTGCCCAAGGTCGGGATGCTCCCCCTGCTGAAGAACGATCGGGACATGCCCGACAGCGACGTGACCATCGAGTACCTCGTGGACAACGTCTTCATCGTCGGCAGCGTCGACGAGGTCGCGCAGAAGCTGAACGACCTGCGGGGCGAGATCGGCCCCTTCGGAACGCTGCTCGCCATGGGGCACGACTGGGATCCCTACGAGGCCTGGTACGAATCCATGGCACTGCTCAAGAACGAGGTTCTGCCGAAGGTCGCATAGCCCGGAAATCTCGCCAGGGTCGCGATCCGGTTCCACCCCCCGCCTCGGGCTCAACACTTAATTCTTGGGCGGGATTCGCCGGGATTAAGTGGGATAAGTGGGATGTCGCGCACGCCCGCAGGGTCGTGCGCCCGGAATATCGAGTCTTGCAACTTAATTTGTGGGCGGGATTCGGCGGGATTAAGTGGGATAAGTGGGATTCCTCGGGACAGGGACGCGCACGCCCGAGTCGCCCGCGCCTGAAAGGTCGCGGGCGCAGAATATGAGTCGCGTGCGCGCGGTAAGTCGCGCGGATACGCGCGCGGGAACATAGTCGACGCATGGCGCGATACTGGCACCGGCGGCACGCGCCCTGCACCGCACCATGGTCCAGGTTAGAATTTGGGAATTATATCGAATAGTGCCGAAGCTCCCCATATGCCGGCCTCTGCGACGTCCATGCGCTATTAGGCATGGCCGTGCCGAAAATGTCACGCATGCACATTTTGGGGGTGTCCCATGCACACAGTGTGTGCAAGGATGGCTAGTGCGTTACCATAATGACCATCGTGTGGCACACGGCGTCACGGAGGGAGGCGATGGTAGAGGAAGGCATGAGGGTCAGCGACCCGGCCGCCCACCAACCCACCAAATCCGACATGGAAGAGGACGTGAGCATCGATGCCACGCCCAAAGCGTTGGCGTGGGCCGTCACGCGCGGCGGCGCTGAGCGGCGTCAGGCCAAAGGGGAGGTGGAGCCATAACCGGGTAGCCTCCGGAGAACTGCAATGGCACTCGCAACCCAACAGCAACAAACGCCGCATCCATACGATAGCCGGCAGATAGCCAACTGGTTTATCCGTCGAGCGCACGCGCGCGGCCGATCAATGTCGATCATGCATGTGCTGAAGATCGTGTATATGGCACATGGATGGTGCCTTGCGGTGCGAGACCGCCCATTGATACAGGACCGTATTGAAGCGTGGGACTACGGACCAGTGATCCCGGCTATCTATCATGCCTTTCGTCCGCGGGGTGTTCACGATATCCGCCCATTGGACATGCACGAGCGCACATTAGAGGGCGACATTGAATCTCTATTGGTGCAAGTAGATGATCTTTATAAAGAATTGTCTGCCTCTCAGTTGTCTCGCCTAACGCACATCAAGGGTGGCCCGTGGCACACGGTGTATCGGCAGGGGGCAAAGTTCCAACCCATTCCTGACGATATCATCGCCGCACACTATAAGGACAAGCTGGCGCGGGCGCAGAATGCCTGACGTGCCATCCCAAGACCCGGATGCAGTAATTGAAGCAGAAAGCTTGGATCGGAGCACTCCGGACTATGCTCTGCAAGCGGCAAGCCAAAGAATATGGCTTCGCTGGATAGCGGTTATTGCGGCCGGTACTGTCATTATAGCGTATGGCGTCCTGGAATGGCGTCTATTACAGTATCTTCTCGAATGCCAAACTGAAATCAGCGACTTGTTCATCCTTTTGGCGATTGCACCACTTTTAGGCATCACCATTATTATAGTGTTTGTGCTGCTTGGCGTCTTTCGGGGATTCAAAGAATCTGACGCACACCATTTCCCGACGGAAGCAGCGAGCAAGGCCCTGATTGGCGGTTCCTAGCCCCTGTCAATCAGCAGTCAATTCTCGCCACCGCAACCGCCTCCCGACCATATAATCCCCTAGAATTTCGGGCTAAAGCGGATGCTGGCTCGCGTCGACGAAGGGGGCGATGTCCGCCTCGGGCCGGGCGCCGTAGTGGCCGAGGATCTCGCCCGCCGTGAGCGAGGCGAGGCGGCCGCAGCGGGCGAGGTCGAAGCCCCGGGCCAATCCTAGGAGGAAGCCTGCGGCGTAGAGGTCGCCTGCGCCGGTGGTATCGACCAGCCGGGCGATGGGCGCCGCCTCGATGGTGTGGACCGCGCCGTCGCCTGCGACCACGGAGCCCTGGGCGCTTCGGGTGAGGGCCGCGATGGCGCAGTCCGCGCGGGCGGCGGCGAGGGCCGCGTCGAAGTCCCGCACTTCGTAAAGCGCCATCGCTTCGTCCTCGTTCGCGAACAGCACATCGATGTGGTTCGCCACCAGCTCGCGAAGCTCCGCCCGGTGGCGGTCCACGCAGAAGCTGTCGGAGAGCGAGAGGCAGACCCGCCCGCCTGCCGCGTGGGCGATCCCGAGTGCCTTGCGAAAGGCCTCCTTGGCCGCCGGAGGGTCCCAGAGATAGCCCTCCATGTAGAGCAGCCGGGCGCTCGCGATGAAGTCCGGATCGATATCGCCGGGGCCGAGCTCGACACAGGCGCCGAGATGGGTGTTCATCGTGCGCTGGGCGTCGGGGGTCACGAAGATCAGGCAACGCGCGGTCGCCGCGCCGTCCGCCGCCGCCGGGGTGGGGAAGGCGACGCCCGCCTCCTGGATGTCGTGGCGAAACACCGCACCCGCCGCATCGTCCCGCACCTTGCCGATGTAGCCGGCCGCGCCGCCGAGCATGGCGACGCCCGCCATGGTGTTGGCGGCCGAGCCGCCGGAGACCTCGACCGCGAGGCCCATGCGCGCGCGGAGCGCCTCGGCGCGCTCGGCATCGATCAGGGTCATCGAGCCCTTGGGGAGGCCTTCTTCGGCGAGCAGCGCGTCGTCGGCCTCGGCCACGACATCGACGATCGCGTTGCCGATCCCGACGACATCCAACCCTGACCCCATCCCCTTACTCCTCCCCGCATGGCTGCCGCCGGTGCGGCGGCGGGACTATAGGGCTGCGGCCACCGGCGGCAAAGCCGATGCCGCAGGCGGCCGCGACTTAGCTCTATGCGTAGGTTCAGGGCTGGGTCAAAGACGCGAAGCGTGCCCCGCGCTGAGGCTGAAGGAAGCAAGCACCCCCACCTCACCCCGGCCCTCTCCTCCCCGCAGGGGAGGAGAGGGAGGCTCCGCCCTCGACGCCTGCGTCCCCCCTCCGCCCTCCCGGACCGCAGGTCCGGAGCACGCGACCGCGTGCCGCGCCGCATGGCGCGTAGGCAAGCGAGCGGAGCTCGCGCCCGCCGTCGAGGGAAATGAATAGTTGGGGAGAGGGACAGGGAGAGGTGGGTGGCGAACGGCAATCCGACGGACTGGCATGGCGGGGCGGCTTCCGCGATAGTCAGAGAAGCGGGAGGCCACCATGACCGGACGCGGCGAGGCAGTAACGGACGCAGCCGGCGCGGCACCGACCGGGCTGCCGACGCTGCGCGCGGGCCCTGACGCGATGGCTGCGGCCCTCGATCGTGTGGCGCGCGAGGATGCCGCGGTATTGCCGCTGCTGGCACCGGCGGACTGCCGGACCTTCATCGAGGCCGGCGCGGCCCTCGCCTTCCGCAGCGCAAGGCCGGTCATCGGCGAGGGGGAGCGCGCGGTCTATCAGGACTTCGACATCTGCCTCTCGATCCCCCGACCGCACCCCCTTTGGCAGCTGACACAAGCCGTAGAGAGGCTGGTCGCCGCAGCCCTCGGTGCCATGGCGTCGCCCCCGCTGGAGGCGCTGCCCCTCAACGACCTGGTCCTACAGCGCTATCCGCCCGGCGCGCGCGGCATCACGCCGCACCGGGATCATGTCCGCTATGTCGGCCTGGTGGTGATCGTCCAACTCAGCGGGGACGGCCGCTTCGGCCTCTGCGCCGACCGCAGCGGCACCGGCGCCCGCGTGCTCGCAGCCGGGCCCGGCGATGGAATCCTGATGCGGGCCCCCGGCTTTCACGGCCGCAAGGACCGCCCGTTCCACGTCCTCGACGGGATCACGGCCGAGCGCTACAGCCTCGGCATGCGCTACGACCGCACGCGGGAGCCTGAGGCCGCCTGAGCTCCCCTGTCAGGCGCGGGTGTCCGAGCCCGTGCTATAGTCGGCGAATCCTCCCGCGCCGTGGTCCATGAACGAGCCCTTCGAACCCGCGCTCAGCCTGCCCGCCGAGCCCGACGCCCCGCCGCCGCCGGTGGCAACGTCGACCTATCTCGACGGCCTGAATCCGGAGCAGCGCCGGGCGGCGGAATCGCTCGACGGTCCGCTGCTCGTGCTCGCGGGCGCCGGCACCGGCAAGACCCGCGTGCTCACCACGCGCCTTGCCCACATTCTCGCCACCGGCCGCGCCCGGCCCGGGCAAGTGCTCGCGGTCACCTTCACCAACAAGGCGGCGCGCGAAATGATCGGCCGCGTGGAGCGACTGATTGGACGCTCCGCCGCCGGGCTCTGGCTTGGCACCTTCCACGCCATGGCCGCGCGAATCTTGCGTCGCCATGCCGAGCTCGCCGGGCTCAAGCCGGACTTCACCATCCTCGACACCGACGACCAGGTCCGCCTGCTGAAGCAGATCATCCGGGCGGCGGACATCGACGAGAAGCGATGGCCGGCCCGCACTCTCTCGATCATCATCCAGCGTTGGAAGGACCGGGGGCTGACCATCGACAAGGTAGCGGGTGCGGACGGCGCCGATTACGCGAACGGACGCGCGCCGGCGCTTTACGCGGCCTATCAGGCGCGGCTCCGCACCGTGAACGCCGCCGATTTCGGCGATCTCCTGCTGCACAATCTGAGCCTCTTCACGCAGCACGCGGACGTGCTCGCCGACTACCAGCGGCGCTTCCGCTATCTGCTGGTGGACGAGTATCAGGACACCAACGTCGCGCAGTACCTGTGGCTCCGGCTGCTGGCGCAGACCCACCACAGCATCTGCTGCGTCGGCGACGACGATCAGTCGATCTACGGCTGGCGCGGCGCCGAGGTCGGCAACATCCTCCGCTTCGAGCAGGATTTTCCCGGCGCAAGCGTGGTCCGGCTGGAGCGCAACTACCGCTCCACCGGGCACATCCTCGCCGCCGCATCGGGTTTGATCGCCCACAATGCCGGCCGCCTCGGCAAGACGCTCTGGACCGAGGGCGAGGACGGCGAGAAGATCCGCATCACCGAGAACTGGGATGGCGATGAGGAAGCGCGCGCCGTCGGAGAGGCCATCGAGGCGCTGCAGCGTGGGGGCGAGAGCCTCGACAGTATCGCCATTCTCGTCCGCGCCGGCTTCCAGACCCGCGCGTTCGAGGAGCGATTCCTCAGCATCGGCCTGCCCTACCGCGTGATCGGCGGCCTGCGCTTCTACGAGCGCCAGGAGATCCGGGACGCCGTGGCGTACATCCGCGCTGTGATGCGCCCCGACGACGACCTCGCCTTCGAGCGCATCGTGAACCTGCCCAAGCGCGGCCTCGGCGAGGCCTCGCTGCGCCCGGTCCACGAGCTTTCGCGCGCGGCCGGCCTCTCCCTCCATCGTGCAGCGGAGCGGTTGATCGAGACCGACGAGCTCAAGCCCCGCGCCCGTTCGGCGTTGGCTGGGCTGATTGGCCGGCTTCGCGGCTGGCGCGCTGCCCTCGCCGAGACGCCCCATGCCGAGGTCGTCGGGACGATGCTCGACGAATCCGGCTACACCGAGATGTGGCAGAAGGACCGCTCACCCGCCGCCCCCGGCCGGCTCGAAAACCTGAAGGAGCTGGTCGAGGCACTCTCCGAATTCGAGGACCTCGCCGCCTTCCTCGACCACGTGAGCCTGGTCATGGACCGGGAGGGAGACGGAGCGGAAGAGATGGTCAACATCATGACGCTGCATGGCGCCAAGGGCCTCGAGTTCGACACCGTGTTCCTGCCGGGCTGGGAGGAAGGGTTGTTCCCCCATCAGCTGGCGCTCGACCAATCGGGCGCTGCGGGGCTGGAGGAGGAACGCCGCCTCGCCTACGTCGGGCTCACCCGCGCGCGCCGCCGCGCCCATGTCCTCTTCGCGGCCAACCGGCACCGGCACGGTCAGTGGGTCAGCGCGATCCCTTCGCGCTTCGTCGACGAGCTGGCCCCGGACCACGTGACGCTTTCCGAAGGAACGGGCATGCAGCCGGGGCCGGGCGGGCTCTATCGGGGCCATGGCGGGGCTGCTGCCGCGCGGCGCCTCATGTCCGAACACGCGACATACCGCAGCCGGCGGATGCCGCCCGTCATCGACGCAGCACCTTTGCCCGTCGCCGGCGGGGCGGGGCCCGGCGGCTATGCAGCCGGGGAGCGAGTCTTTCACCGGAAGTTCGGCTACGGAAGAATTCGGGCGGTGGACGGCGACAAGCTCGAAGTCGCCTTCGACAAGGCCGGCATCAAGAAGATCATCGACCGCTTCGTTCAGCCCGCCGACAGCGTCTAGGTGCTCTGCAGCACTGTACGGAAGGTGAGCGAAACACGGCGCTTGCGCGGGCGCGATCCGTGGTCCGTGCGTTCCTTCAGGCGCTTGGCGATGCCGTGGAACCAAAGCCAACGTGCGTCGTCGGTCATCAGCAGCGCCGATCCCTCTTCCAGCAGAATGTCAACCCGTGTGTCGGCCTTGCCACCGGCGAGTCGCAGGTCCATCCGCCAAGCGTCACCGAGGGAGATCGTCGCGACCGTGGGGCCGAAGCACTGCCGATCTGCATGCATGGCAATTCCCTGGCCGGGGAAATACTCGTTTACGATCGCTTGGTCGGGCACGCGGTCGAAGAGGTCGGTCCTGGTGTAGAGCCGTTTGGCGATGTCCTGAAGCCACAGCGGCAGCGGCCCGATATGCATGTCGCGTTCGACGGTCCGCGCACGGTAGTCGTATCGCCAGCCATAGTGCTGGACCCGACGTTCCAGATCGCTGCGCCAGGGCGCATCGTCAATGTATCGGATCGCAGCCTCCCGCTCATCGTCAGAGAGGAACCGCGGTATGTATTTCAGACCGGGAATTTCCGGTACGGAGGCAGCGCTGCCGTCAAGCACTGACGTTTGACGTTGCGTGTTCGCGCCGCCGTCGAGGTCAAGGTGAAGCTGCTCGCTCATGGCCGATCCGTCACTCGGACGCTCATCACCATGTCTGACCGGCCCATCACGGGAATACTGCAAGTCAGTCCACGTTGCTCCAGAGCGGCTTGCAGCTGGTCGTGCGCCCTACGGAAATCTTCTGGCCGGTCCCCCATCTGGGCATCCACTGCTACCAATAGACAATTGGCTATTCGTGCACACATTGCAATGATTCTCGCAAAATCGTCGGCGGCAGAGTTGTCATCGACAGTTTGAATGAGTACGTGACCCAGCGTAATCAGCACGCGGCACGCATCAGCGACCACTGGTTTTGCATCCGAAATCAACTCACAAAGATCATGATGGCACGAATAGTTTGCGTTCTCTTCCAGCAGGTCCCATATTGAAGTCGCGAGTTCAACCATGCATATTGCGTGGTCATAACCGTATAATTCAACATGAACCGGCAAGTTAGCGCGAAAATAATCTCTGACTACCCAAGTAAACAGCCCCGGGCCACATCCAATATCTACATGAATCACCGTTCCCGCGTGTATTGGTTGCCACCGACACGCTGATTGCAACACTCGCATGTACCGGTCGTATCGATAGTGCGGCTCATCGCGCGCACCTCCTACGACGAAACGCCGCGCGTACCCGATGCACTGCGCGAGGGGAGCATCCTTGGAAATCTCGTAGCCGGAGACCGCCGATCCATGCTCTCTCACCAAGTGGCCAATGATCTCAGTGTACCTGTCGCGGATGTCGCGATTCGTGGGCATTGCGTACTTCGAGAAGCTCGGCGCTCAGCCGCGCAGGCGCCTGATGGTGCCGGTGGTGCTGTAGCCGGGCTCGTTCTCGGCGATCAGCACGGTGCCGCCGTAGCCCTGCACGATATCCGCGCCCACCACCTGGTCCACCGTGTAGTCGGAGCCCTTGACCAGGCAGTCGGGGCGCAGCGCCTCGATCAGGCGCACCGGCGTGTCCTCGGCGAAGACCACGACCAGATCGACTGTCTCCAGCGAGGCCAGCACTTGCGCGCGCGCCGACTCGCCCTGCACCGGCCGGTCTGCCCCCTTGAGGCGCCGCACCGAGGCATCGCCGTTGAGGCCGACGACGAGCCGGTCCGCCGCCTGCCGCGCCTGGCGCAGCAGCGAAATGTGGCCGGGGTGGAGGAGGTCGAAGCAGCCGTTGGTGAAGCCGATGCGCTGCCCTTGCGCGCGCCAGCCGGCGACGGCCTCAAGCGCGCCTGCCAGCGGCATGATCTTGGCCTCGGAGGCGGAGAGGTCGCCTGCGCGGACCGCGTGCAGCAGGTCGCCTGCGCGGACCGCAGCGGTGCCTGCCTTGCCGACCGCGACGCCGGCGGCCGCGTTCGCGAGCTGGGCGGCGGCGATGAGGTCGATGCTCTGGCCGAGCGCGGCGGCAAGCGTCGCCACCACCGTATCTCCGGCGCCGGAGACGTCGAAGACCTCGCGCGCAACCGCCCCGAGATGGGCAACCCGGCCGTCGGCGGAGACGAGCGTCATCCCGTCGCGGCTGCGCGTGACCAGGATCGCGCCCAGGCGGTGCCGGGCGATGAGGTCGCGGCACGTGACAACGATGGCGTCGTCGGTTTCCAGGCTCTCCCCCGCAGCAAACCCGAGCTCGGCGCGGTTGGGCGTCAGCACCGTGGCGCCGGCGTAGCGCGCGAAGTCGCGGCCCTTGGGATCGACCACCACCGGTCTCGCGGCGCTCTGGGCCGTCTCTATCAGCTGCCGCACCAGTTCGGGAGGAAGCACGCCCTTGGCGTAATCCGAGAGCACGACCACGTCGCAAGTCGCGAAGGCGTCCCGGGCGAGGCCAAGGAGACTCTCGGCCGAGCGCTGGGCGATCGCGTCGGTCGTCTCCGAATCGGTGCGCAAAAGCTGCTGACCGCCGGCGACGAAGCGGGTCTTTTCGGTGGAGAGCCGCCCCCGCTCCACCAGCAGGTGGGGCTCGACCCGCTCCTCGCGCCCGACCAGGCCGGTGAGCCTGCGCCCCACCTCGTCGTCCCCGATCACCGAGAGCAGAGTCGCCTGCGCGCCGAGCGAGACGAGATTGCGCACCACATTGCCGGCGCCGCCGAGCATGTAGACGTCGTGGTCGGTACGGAGGATCGGCACCGGCGCCTCGGGCGAGGTGCGCTCGACCCGCCCATAGACGAACCGGTCCAGCATCACGTCGCCGACGCAGGCGACCCGGCTCAAGCCGAGTGATTCGATGAAAGCAGCGAGGGTGGACGGGTCGGCCATGACCCCGGCGTCTCGGCGTCGTCACGAAAGACCGGGCGCACGGTACAGGATTACGGACCCAAGACAAGCCGCCAAGTTTCTCGTTATGCCCCTCAGGCGCCGGGCGCGAAGTTAATCATATCCCTCAATCGGCGGGCGCGAGCTCCGCTCGCTTGCCTACGCGCATACGCGCGCGGCGCGGTCGCGCCGTCCGGGCCGCCTTGCGACCCGGCCCTCCTCATGTCCCACGACTTGCCGGCGGCCGCCCACGCTTGCCCGGCCCGTGAGCGCGCGCCAATATCGGCGGCACCGCCACCGACCGGGATCCGCCCCATGACCAGCCGCTACGACGAGACCTATGCGCGCTCGCTCGAAGACCCCGAGGCCTTCTGGGCCGAGGCGGCCGAAGGCATCGACTGGGTGAAGCGGTGGGACCGTGTCTTCGATGACTCACGCCCGCCCTTCTACCGCTGGTTCCCTGGCGCCGAGGTCAATACCTGCCACAACGCGCTGGATCGCCACGTGGACGCGGGGCGCGGCAAACAGACGGCACTGATCTACGACAGTCCCGTCACCGGCATCGTCCAGAGCTTCACTTATGCCGAGCTGCAGGGGCTCGCCGCGCGCTTCGCCGGTGCGCTCAGCGCACGCGGTGTCGGCCGGGGCGACCGTGTCGTTCTCTACCTGCCGATGGTCCCGGAAGCTGCCATCGCGATGCTGGCCTGCGCCCGCATCGGCGCCATTCACTCCGTGGTGTTCGGCGGTTTCGCGGCGAACGAGCTTGCGACCAGGATCGACGACGCGAAGCCCAAGGTCATCGTCTGTGGCTCCTGCGGCATCGAGGTGAACCGGGTCATCGCCTATAAGCCGCTAGTGGACGAGGCGATCGAGCGCGCGCGCCACAAGCCGGAGCGGTGCATCGTCGTGCAACGGCCCGAGCTGGAGGCGCCGCTCACGGCCGGCCGCGACGAGACCTGGGAGGAGGTCATGGCGCAGGCGGAGCCGGTGGGGTGCGTGCCCGTCGCCGCGACCGACCCCCTCTATATCCTCTACACCTCCGGCACCACCGGCGATCCCAAGGGCATCGTGCGCGACAACGGCGGGCACCTGGTGGCGCTCCATTGGAGCATGAGCGGCGTCTACAACCGGGCGCCGGGCCAAGTGTGGTGGGCGGCGTCCGATATCGGCTGGGTGGTCGGCCACTCCTATATCGTGTACGCGCCGCTCATCTACGGCTGCCCGTCGATCCTCTTCGAGGGCAAGCCGGTCGGCACCCCCGACGCCGGCGCCTATTGGCGGGTGATCTCCGAGCACGGGGTGAGCGCCATGTTCACCGCGCCGACCGCGTTCCGTGCGATCAAGCGCGACGACCCCAACGCAGCCCGCCTCGCGGACTACGACATCTCCTGCTTCGATACGCTGTTCCTCGCCGGCGAGCGCACCGATCCCGACACCCTCGCCTGGGCCGAGCGTCATCTGGAGCGCCCCGTCTTCGACCACTGGTGGCAGACCGAGTCCGGCTGGCCCATGGGCGCCAACTGCACAGGCCTCGGCGCGCTGCCGGTGAAGCCCGGCTCACCCACCAAACCGGTGCCGGGCTATCGGATCGAGGTGGTGGATGAAGCGGGCGAACAGGTGCCGCCGGGCGGCATCGGCTCGATCGTGGTCCGGCTTCCGTTGCCGCCCGGCTTCACGCCGACGCTCTGGAACAACGACAAGCGCTTCGAGGAAGCCTACTTCACGCGTTTCCCCGGCTATTACCTGACCGGCGATGCCGGCGTCGTCGACGAGGACGGCTATCTCTGGATCATGAGCCGCACCGACGACATCATCAATGTGGCGGGCCACCGGCTCTCCACCGGCGCCATGGAAGAGGTGCTGGCGGCGCATCAGGACGTGGCGGAATGCGCGGTCGTCGGCGTCGCCGACGCGCTGAAGGGGCAGCTCCCACTGGGATTCGTCGTGCTGAAGTCGGGCGTCAACCGGCCGGCGGACGAGATCGTGGTGGAGCTCGTGCGCATGGTGCGCGAGACCATCGGCCCGGTCGCCGCCTTCAAGCAGGCGGCGGTGGTGGAGCGCCTGCCGAAGACCCGCTCGGGCAAGATTCTGCGCGGCACCATGGCGAAGATCGCCGACGGGGAAGAGGTCAAGATCCCGGCAACGATCGACGATCCGGCGATCTTGGGCGAGATCGCGGACGCGGTTCGCCCGCTCGGCTACGGCGGCCCGCCGGCGGAGGGCTAGCCCGAAAATCTTGCCACGGTCACGGCTTGCACGGCCGTGGAGGGAATTCCGAACGTGACAGGTAGACCGGACGTTCAGCGCGATGCCGAGCGTGCCTTCGCCGTTCTCGAACGCGGCGGAATTGCCATCCTGCCCATGAGCGTCGGCTACTCTGCGATCGGCGGGTCGGCCGCGGCGCTGAAGACGATCTTCGAGACCAAGCGGCGCACTCCGTCGAAGCTGAACGCGATGCTCGGCGACCTGACCCTGCATCGCGAGCTTCACGTCCTCGATCAAAAGGGGTGGGACGTCGCCAGCACCTTGATCGAAGACTACGACCTGCCGCTCGGCGCGATCGCACCGGCGCGCATGGATCACCCCATCCTGCGGAAGATGGAGCCGGAAGCGCTTGCAGCGTCCACCAGCGCCGGCACCGTGCTGATGCTGCTCAACGCGGGCCCGTTCCACGCGGCGATCACCCGGCTCAGCCGCGAGGCCCTGCACCCGCTGTTCGGCTCGTCCGCCAACCTCTCGCTATCCGGCACGAAGTTCCGCGTGGACGACATCGAGCCGGAGCTGATCGCGATTGCGGACATCGTCATCGACCACGGGCTTCGCCTCTTTCACCTGTATCGGACCTCATCGACCCTACTCGACCTGGAGACCTTCGAGGTCGTTCGCTACGGCGCCTGCTTCGAGCTCATTGCCGACGCACTGAAGCGCCGCTTCGGCATCGAACTGCCGCCGACACCGCCCGGCCACATCCGTGACTTGGTCGGCGACCTCCCCTGACCTCGGTTTCGACAATCCACGCTTGGGATACGCGCATGAAAATCGCCCGCATCGAAACGATCCCCCTCGTCATCCCGCACGAGCACGGCGGGCCGCCGCCGGCCTGGGGCGGGCAGGCGTGGGAGGGACTCAGCATCCTCCTGGTGCGGGTCGAGACCGAGGACGGCGCCACCGGCTGGGGGGAAGCCTTCAGCTATAACTGCCTGCCGGCGGTGCAGGCGGTCGTCGACGCGACGGTGGCGCCCATCCTGATCGGCCGCGACGCTACCGCCATCGCGTCGCTGAACCGCGAGCTCCAGCAGGCGCTGCATCTCTTCGGCCGTTACGGCATCACCATGTTCGGGATCTCGGCCATCGACATCGCGCTTTGGGATCTCGCGGGAAAAAGAGCGGGGCTGCCGCTCGGCCAGCTCCTCGGCGGGCCGGCCGCCCCACCGCTCGTTCCCGGCTACGCAAGCCTGCTGAAGTACCGGGACCGGGAACTCGTTGCGCAGACCGTGCGTGCCGCACTCGACGAAGGCTACCCCGCCATCAAGCTCCACGAGACGGGCGAGGCAGAGATCGCCGCGGCGCGCGAGGCGATGGGGGCGGACATGCCGCTCTGCACGGACACGAACTGTCCCTGGACGCCGGCCGAGGCGCTCAGCATGGCGGCCCGGCTCAAGCCTTACGACCTCCACTGGCTGGAAGAGCCCATCTTCCCACCGGAGGATTTTGCGGCGCTGGCACGGCTTCAGCAGGAGTCTGGCATCGACCTCGCCTGCGGTGAGAACGCGTGCACGGCGTTCGAGTTCCGGCGACTGCTGGATGCGGGCGCGGTGCGCTACGTGCAACCGAGCGTGACCAAGGTGGGCGGCGTCACCGAGTTCCACAAGGTGCTGGCGCTGGCCGAAGGACACGACGTGACGGTGATGCCGCACTCGCCCTACTTCGGCCCCGGCTGGCTGGCCACGCTTCAGCTCCTCTCTGCGATGCCGCTCACCGGCGGGCCCGGCGGGGGCTGGGCCGAGCGCTTCTACACGCGGCTCGAGGCAACGCTTTACCCCGGCTTCGTCTCCCCGACCGAGGGTGGCCTCTTTCGAATTCCCACCGGCCCCGGCCTCGGTGCCGAGCCGGATCCGGATGTCATTCGCGACTATCGAGTGACCGCATAGGCACCGGAACGGACCTCAGTTGTCCGGCACGCCGAGCCGGAGCGCGCCGACGCGAATCAGCAGGTAGATGACGAATAGAAGGACGAAGACCAGCGCATTGACGATGGTCGCCAGCGCGTAAAGCTCGGGCTCGATTCCATGGCGGAGCGTCCCCCAGGCGATGGTGGGGAGCGTCGGAATGGCTGCCACGTTGTAGAAGGTGATCTCGAAGTTGTTGAAACCCAGAATGAAGCTGATGATGAAGGCGCCGAGGACGGCCGGCCAGATGTTGGGGAACGTCACTTCCCGGAAGCAGCGCATCGGCCGCGCGCCGAACACCTGGGCAACCTCGTCGAAGCGCCAGTCGTAGCGCACGAGCTGCGCCAGGATCACGAGAAACGCGAAGGACACGCTGTAGGTCGTGTTGGCCACGATCGCCGACTCGATGTTGCCGGGAATGCCGAGCACGTTCCGGTTGAACATCAGGGTCGATATGCCGATCAGGACCTGGGCGACGAAGAGCGGCACGAGAAACAGGACGACTATGAGTCCTCGGCGGCGCAGCGGATAGCGGAGAATCCCGATTGCCGCGGTCGTGGCGAACAGCGTCGAGAGCACGGCAGTGCCGGCACCGATGAAAACGCTGTTCAACAGGCCTGTGTGGAAGTCGCTCATGATCATGAGGCGGCCGTACCACTCGCCGGTAAACACCGGCGGGAACGGCCATACGCTGTTATCCACGACCGACAGGTAGCCGATGTAGAAGATGGGGAAGTAGAGGAACAGGTAGAGCGCCAACAGCAATACCGTCTGGCCGCCGATCGCGAAGCGCTCGCCTGGGTTCACCGCGGCCACGTCAGGCCCCCGCGCCTGTGAAGCCGGCACGGCGCAGCCTGATCGTGCGCCAGAGCATGAAGGTGACCACGAGCGAGGCGACGCACATCACCACCCCCATCGCCGAGCCGAGGGCCCACGTGCCGGCCGATCCGAACTGGTGCTCGAGACGGTTGACGAACATCGCGCCGTTCGTGCCGCCCAGAAAGCGCGGTGTCACCGAGGCGGCGAAGGTGGGAATAAAAACGAGCACGATCCCGATGGCCGTTCCTATCCAGTTGAGCGGCCACGTCACCTCCATGAAGGCACGCCATGGCTTTGCGCCGCACACCTTCGCCACTTCCAGCAACTCGAAATTGAAGTTGAAGAGCGAGAGGTAAATGGCGAGCAACATGAAGGGGATCCACAGGTAGATCAAACCGACTGCGCTGGCGATGTTGGTGTACATGAGCACTTCGATCGGAGGCAGACCGAGCTCCATCAGTGCCATGTTGACCAGCCCTATAGGGCCCAGAATCTGCTGCATTGCGGTGATACGCAGCAGGATGCCGGTGAGGAACGGTGCCGCAGTAAGCAGCACGAGAATCAAGCGGTAGCCGCCGCCGTGTTTGGCGATCAGGTATGCACAAGGCCAGGCGTAGATAAGGCAGACGGTGGAAACCGCAGCGGCCATGGCAAGCGAGCGCAGCAGGAACTTGAGGTAGATCCACTCGCCCAGAACCGACCCGTAGTTGTTCAGGTTCCAGTCCTGGATCAGCTCGTAGTTTTCGGTCCGCCAGAAGCTGAATACCAGGATCGAGAGAAGCGGAATCAGCAGAAACAGGAGGATAAACAGGGCGCCCGGCCCCACCAGCGCGGCGAACCGCACGCGCGGGTCGAGGTGCAGGGCACGGCGCCTAGCCCGCATTTCTCACCAGAGTCACGGCTCGCCGTCCTCGACCGTGAACACATCGGCCGCTTCGACATCCCAGCCCAGGCTCACGCGGGAATTGCGATCGACTCCCGCGATGCTGGGCGGCCCGCTCACGACCAGCTCCACCTCGTTGTCGGCGCGCACGATATAGTCGGCGAACTGACCCTTGAAGATGATGTCCCGCACCGTCCCTTCGATCCGGTTTTCGTGTTGAATGCCGTCCGCCGCGGGTCTGAGGGCGATACGCTCGCTCTTGAGAAACAACTCCACCGGATCGTCCGGCCGGGCTCCGCTCGCACCGCGACCGGTCAGCGTGATACCCCCCCAATCGATGCGCAGGCGCTCGCCGTCGCCGTCGATCACGCGCCCGCTAAGCTTGTTCGGCGCGCCTACGAAGGAGGCGACGAAGCGTGTGACAGGCGCGTTGTAGACCTCGAGCTTGGGTCCGATCTGCTCCAGGCCGCCCTGGTGCATCACCGCCATGCGGTCGCTCATGGTCAGCGCTTCTTCCTGATTGTGCGTCACGTAGACGAAGGGGATGCCAAGCTCCTCCTGATAGCGACGCACCTCGATCTCCATTTCCTTGCGCAGCTCGCGGTCGAGATTGGCCAGCGGCTCGTCGAGCAAGAGAAGCTCGGGCCGCGCGATCAGGCCCCGCGCCAGGGCGACTCGTTGCTTCTGGCCACCTGAAAGCTGATGGGGGAAGCGCTCGCCGAGGCCTTCCATGTGGACAAAACCGAGGATCCAGGCGAGCTGTTCCTGCCGCTCGGCCGAACTCCGGCCCTGCATCTTGAGTGGAAACGTGATGTTCTCCGCAACCGTCCGGTGCGGAAACAGAAGGAAATCCTGGAACACCATGCCGATGCGGCGCAGATAGGGCGGCAGCGCCGTCACGTCGGTGCCGCCGATCTCCACCCGGCCGCGATCGGGAGTCTCCAGGCCGGATACGATGCGCAGCAGCGTGGTCTTGCCCGACCCGCTGGGCCCGAGCAGCGCGAAGAACTCGCCACGGCCGATCTCAAGGCTCACACCGTCGACCGCGCGAACCGTGCCGAAGCGTTTCTCGACCGCCTCGATGCGCAGGATTGGCTGATCGCTCATCGCACCATGACCGCCACCGCGGGCGGCGCCCTCTCGCTTAGCGGTCTGGCGAACAACGTCAGCGCCCAGAAAGAGGGACCGGACCGTGGGGTCCGATCCCTCTCCGCCCGGGTGTCACGAACTATGAGGCTAGGCTGCTTCCACTGCCGACCAGATGCGCTCCCATTTCTCAGGCGAGGAGGGCGCGTCGAACTGGTAGAGGCCGTGAATCGCCGCGGTCTCGTTGAGGAAGAGGGTGTCGACGTAACGGTCCGAAAGCATGTCGCGAACGTCGACGGTGGGCGCCCAGCCGATTTCGACCGCCACCGTCTTCATGCTCTCGCGCTCAAGCCGGAAATCGATCCACTTATGCGCGATCTCCAGTTTCTCGCTGTCGGTCACGCCCGACGTAATGGACCACTGGTCCACCCAACCGAGCCCGCCTTCCGTGGGCTTGAGGACGTGGCGCATGTTGAGATCCGAGTTGCCGTCCAGCTTGTCGAAGTGAATACGCCGGTAGATCCCGGACCACTCCGGCGAGGCCCACACCACTTGAGCCCGCAGCAGCCGCTCGAGCGTGTCCTCGTCGTTCCAGCGATTGACCAGCAGCTCCTTCTGCTTGATCAGAAGGCGCTTGCACTCTTCGAGCTCCTCGTCAAACAGCACGTAGGGGTTGAAGCTCTTGCCGTCGGGGCGCGCGCCATCCTGCGTGCCCATGTTGTGTGCGGCGAGGACGCCGGCCAGCGCGATGTTCTCCTCGAAGCGGGCACTGGTCGAGAGGTGCCCTGCGTACTTTTCGTTGAACAGAAGGCTCACGGATTCCTGATCCTCGGCCGCAACCTTGTCGGTGTTGACCGTCAACCCATACCCACCCCAGCAGTTGGGCGCGGCGATCATGTTGTCGCCGCCCTCCTCGCGCAGCAGGGTGAATTTCGGGGGCACGAAGTCGTCGAACACGTTGCTCAGGTCCAGCTTGGAATAGTCGATCGATTGAACCAGCCCCTGCCTGGCATAGAGGCGCGGCCAGAATCCGTCCGCCATCACCAGGTCGAAGTCCTGGGTGCCGCCGGCCCGGAGCTTGTTCCAGGCTTCGGAATTGCCGTCGAAGAATCCGGCGCTGACCTTGACGCCGTGCCGGTTCTCGAACTCGGCGGTCAGGCTCTTGACGTTGTAGTGCTCCCAACCGAGCCAGCGTAGCTCCAGCGTCGCCGCCTTCGCGTCCCGCACGAAGGGACCGGTGCTCTTCCAGGTGAACCCGGCAACTGCCGCCGCCGCGGCGGCTCCCTTGAGCACGCTTCGCCTCGATACACGGCGCGGGCGGCGCTGCGTCGATTCCGATTTCGAATCGATCCGCTTCTTGGTCTTGATCATCGATGTTCCTCCCCTTGTTGTGGCGCGGCGAGCCGAACCATCCTGTCCGATCGCCGCTGCGGCCGTCATTCCGTGCGACAGCAGTTCAAAGAAGGGCGTCGCGGTCTGCGCGACCCGCAGGGATGATAACACCGCACTTGTGCCTCCGCATGGTCAACATGGGCCACTGTCGGTAACACAGGATATGTCCGGTCTATGTACCAGATGATCTGTCCGGTTTTAGAAGGCATCCAGACCATGGAGGGTTTGGATGCGTCGGACGGAGCAGGCACAGGGACTGAGATTGATGAAGTTCGAGGAGGTGTATGGGCGGACCAGGTCACGGCTGTTGAGCCAGGCCGAGGCGGCGGAGGTTCTGGGCGTGTCGGAACGGACCTTCCGGCGCTGGCGCGATCGCTACGAGGCGGAGGGCGCCGACGGTCTCTACGACCGCCGCCTGGGCCGGGTCTCGGCCCGGCGCGCCCCGGTGGACGAAGTGGTACGGGTGCTTGAGCTGTTCGACACCCGCTACTGGGACTTCACGGCCAAGCACTTCCACGAGAAGCTGGTCGCCGAGCACGACTGCGAGCGCAGCTGCAACTGGGTGCGCCTGACCTTGCAGGCACGTGGGCGCATGCGGGCTGCGCCCCGGCGCGGCGCGCACCGGCGCAAGCGTCCGCGCCGTGCGCTTCCCGGCATGATGCTGCACCAGGACGGCTCGCACCACGCGTGGGTGCCGGGCCGCCGGTGGGACCTGATCGTGACCATGGACGACGCCACCAGCGAGATCTACTCGGCCTTCTTCGTCGACGAGGAGGGTACGATGTCGAGTTTCCGGGCGCTGTCCGAGGTGATCCGGGCCAAGGGCCTGTTCTGCTCGCTCTACGCCGACCGGGCCAGCCACTACTGGCACACGCCCGAGGCCGGCGGCACGGTGGACAAGGACAAGCCGACCCAGGTCGGCCGTGCGCTTCAGCAGCTCGACATCGAGCCGATCGCGGCCTATTCGCCCGAGGCCAGGGCGCGCTCCGAGCGCATGTTCGGGACCTTGCAGAAACGCCTGCCCCAGGAACTCAGGCTCGCCGGCATCACCGAGATGGCCGAGGCCAACCGCTTCCTCAGGGAGCTCTACCTGCCGCTCCACAACGCCCGCTTCGCAACCCCGGCCGAGGACAAGGGCTCCGCCTTCGTGCCCTTCGCAGGCGCGCTCGACGACATCCTCTGCGTGCAGCAGGAGCGCACCGTCGGCAACGACAACACCGTGCGCTACCACGGCCTGAGCCTGCACATCCCACCCGCCCGCCATCGCCACCACTACGTCAAGGCAAGGGTCAGGGTGCACGAGTATCCAGACGGAACCCTCGCCCTCTTCCACGGCCCCAGATGCTTGGCCCGCTACAACGCCGACGGCGAGCCCATCGACAGCCAAACCCGGCAGGCCGCGTGATCCGCTTCGACGCAGCCCGCCGGTGCCCTGTGGACAAGTGGACAGCCGCTCCGCGCCCGACCACTTCCCCACAGGCCCAACCACATCAACAGAAGCGGTCAACTCATTTGGTACATAAACCGGTCAACTCAAAATGTTCTCGACAGGTCAACATGGGCCACCGCTTGGCCCGCATTTCTCACCACCCTCGCGGTCCGGTTCCGCGTCCCACCTCGGGCAACACACTTTTTGGCGATTATCCCCTTGACGTACGTGGCCAGAGTCCCTATATTGAGTGTCAGGAGGCAATGCCATGACACTCACCGTCACAGAGTTCTTCCGCCAGTTCCCGACCGACGATGCTTGCTTGGAGCATTTGTGGCAAACCCGCTACGGCAATGAAGTTGAGTGCCTCAAGTGCGGGAAGGTGGGCAAATTCTACCGCCTGAGCAAGAAACCGGCCTATTCCTGCCCGCGCTGCGGTCACCACATTCACCCAATGGTCGGGACGCCATTTGAGAAGTCCCACACACCGCTTCAGAAGTGGTTCTATGCGATGTACCTGTTCACCACGACGCGGCATGGCGTCCCCGCGAAGGAGCTGCAAAGGCAATTGGGCGTCACCTACAAATGCGCATGGCGCATGGGGCACGAGATTCGCAAATACATGGCCAAAGTGAACGGCGAGCCCCCGTTGGGCGGCGCTGTTGAGGCCGACGAAACCTATGTTGGCGGGAAACGGTCTGGCGGAAAGCGTGGGCGCGGTGCTCCGAACAAGACCATCGTCTTCGGGATGTTGGAACGTAGCGGCGACATCATGGCGAATGTCGTTCCGAACGTCCGTAAGCGCACGCTGCATCCAATCATTGCCGAGAATGTCGAGCCGGGCAGCACCGTCCATACCGACGAGCTGGGTTCCTACACCGGCCTCGACAAAGCCGGCTACAGGCACGAGACGGTCAATCACGGGCTGGGCGAGTATGTGAGCGGCGACAGTCACGTCAATGGCCTTGAGGGCTTTTGGGCGCGTCTGAAGCTGTCGATTCGCGGGACTCATGTTCACGTTTCGGGGAAGCATCTGCCGAAGTACGTGAAGGAGTTTGAGTATCGCTACAATATGCGGACGAGCCCGGATCGGATGTTTGATCGACTGTTGGCAGCGTTCTAGTCATGGCTGACATCAGTTTTGTGAATTGCCTTGGATCACCCTCAGATGGATGCTCCCTGCAGAACTGCCCAATCTGGCTGTCCCGCCGAGCCTCATCAAGACTAAGATAGCGTCCCCTAGCCACTGTCCACCTCCTGTGTTGATCTCCGCCGTATTTCTTCTACGAGTTCTTTAGCCCCCTTTCTCTTGCTCCCGTGCACGAGCCATAAAATTACAAAAGCAATCAACGCGCAGAAGAAAATTATTGCTTGTGCTAAGTCACCAGCACTGATCGGTTGCACTTCGTCGCTCGAGAAGCGGTCGACTATCGCCGAAACTGCGGTCTCTGCAAAACCGGCAGACATTCCAAGCGCGATCCACATTGCCTCCCAGAGGCCACCCCTCTTGGTATCAGACAAGGCAGTCAACTCCTCGTCTGATATGTCATGCCGGACGATCTCGTCCGGTTGCGTACGCTTAATTGTGTATGTTTTGTCCGGCCGGAGGTTGAGTCGGGGACCGCCACTCCCAGGGTCGTTACTCCCCATCGGCGTCCTCGTTTTTTGATTTTGCGATACTCGCCAGGATCTCCATAAGAGCGGCATTGAAGAATATTGTGTGCCCGCAGTTCATGCAAATGAGCATTACGTGCGGGTACATTGGGCCGGAAAAAAGGGCAGAGCCGTGATCGTTTACGGTTGCAGCGGCTACTGTATGGTCGCCCACAGACCAATTGTTCTGGTTGCACACGGCGCAACGAGAATCCTGTGACCACTTGTTCTGCAGCCACTCTTTCACCGTGGCTTTGTCCGCCTCGGTAAGCTTCCCTTGATCGTCCGGCAAACCCGGGCCCTCCCTCAGTAAGGGGGGGATCGTGTCTCAGCAGGAAACGTACGTCAAGGGGATAATCACGCACTTTTTTGTGCGGGATTTGCCGGGATTAAGTGGGATAAGTGGGATTCCGCGAGACGACCGGCGGCGCGTGGCGCGGGTCGCGCGTACCTGGGTTAGCCGTGCCTGAACGGCCACACGAGAGTCGCGCAACGTCGTGCGCGCGGGACCGGTGCGCCCGCGCCTGCTCATTCCACATGCCGTGCCCCGTTCGTCCTCGCGCCGCATGGCGCGATCCTGGTGCAGGGGCCGCGCCCCGTGCATCGCACCATGGTCCGGATCAAGTGATGGAAATCGACGTTCGGAGCCTGCTTTGGCCGGATCGCCCGCCCCAGCCCAAGCGTAGGGGCAGATCGGAGGTGGCTACGGTCGGCACAGGACCATGAGCCTTCCGCGACGACGCTCCGTTCAGGGATTTCAACAACGTCAGCCGTCACCCCTTGAAAGGGCAGAGCGACGGAACTACTCTCTATATTGAAGGTAATTAGTTCGATTCGGATTTATCGTCTGAGTCCGTTCTGTTTGCAAAGTATGCGCGTTCCATTCCTTTTTTTTGTGGTCTTGCATTGCGGCTAAAATGGGCAGGGTTGCGGCCAGTAGAGCTGAAGGAGGTGGCGATGCGGAAATGGATTATTGCATTCTTCGTTGGCGGGGTTATGGGAACGGCCTTCGGCGTGGCCGTCGGCTTCTTCATCTTTCCTTACGTGTTTCCACCGCCGCCCGCGATGGAAACCCTCACCGCCGAGGAGCAAACGGACGTCGTCGCGCAGGGAATGTTCATTCACGCGAACCCCTCCGATCCCATCCATTACGGAGAGGGAAACGTGACCGTTTACGAAGATTTAGTGTTCCTCGAAGAGGACTTCAAAGTTGGGCCGGGGCCCGCGTTTCGCGTCTATCTCGTACCCCACGAACAAATCCGCGAATCCTCGGATGTCAAGGGAACGATGTATATCGATCTCGGCAAGTTGCGCGCGTTCGAGGGGAGTCAGAAATACCCCATTCCCAAAGGCGTCGACCTGAAAGACTATCCGAGCGTCGTCATCTGGTGCGTCCAGTTTGGCGTATTGATCTCACCCGCCGACCTGGCACTTAAGTCTTGATCTCGACCGCTTGCCTCCGACGAGCGTGCTGTCGAGTTTCGGGTTAACCCGCACTTCTCACCACGGTCACGGCCCGCGTCGCGCGGCGATCAGAAACTCGGTGTTGCCGTCGCGGCCCTTGATGGGGCTTTCGACGAGGCCCGTCACCGGCCAGCCTCCTGCTGTAAGCCAATCGCGGATCGTCGCGCAGACCTCGTCGTGGACGGCGGGGTCGCGGACGATGCCTCCCTTGCCCACGCGGGCGCGCCCGGCCTCGAACTGCGGCTTGATGAGGGCGATAAGCCGGGCGCCCGACGCGGCGAGCGCGAGCGGCGCCGGCAGAACCGTGCGGAGGCCGATGAAGCTCGCGTCGCAGACGATGAGGTCGACCGGCTCCGGCACCTCTGCGCTCGTCAGATAACGCGCGTTGGTCCGCTCCAGCACGATTACGCGAGGGTCGTTTCGCAGCCGCGCATCAAGCTGGCCGTAGCCGACATCGACCGCATAGATCTGCCGCGCGCCGCGTTCGCACAACACATGGGTGAAGCCGCCGGTGGACGCGCCGACATCGAGTGCAGCGAGGCCCTGCGGGTCGATCCCGAAGTGCGTCAACGCGTGGTCGAGTTTTTGGCCGCCGCGCGAGACCCAGGGGTGCTCCGCGCCGCGCACCGTGAGCGCAACGTCGCGATCGACCTGCATGCCCGCCTTGTCGAGCCGGCGTTCGCCGGAGAACACCCGGCCGGCCAGCAGCAGCGCCTGCGCCTTGGCCCTGGTCTCGGCGAGGCCGCGCGCCACGAGCAGGGTGTCGAGCCGTTCCTTGCCTGGCGGGCGGCGGGTCGGCGCGCGAGTTGCGCCCTGCGCAGGATGGCGGCTCAGTGGCGCCGCTCCACGATATAGCGGGCGACGGCGCGAAGGGGCTTCGCCTTCTCGTCGAAGACGCCGAGCGCCGCGATGGCGTCATCCACCAGCGCCTCGGCCCGTCGCCGCGTTTCCTCCGCACCCAGCAGACCCACGAATGTCGCCTTGCCGGCCGCGGCGTCCTTGCCCACAGCCTTGCCGAGATCGGCCTCCGAGCCTTCATGATCGAGCAGGTCGTCGGCGATCTGGAACGCAAGCCCGATGCAGGCGGCGTAGTCGCGGAGCGCCGCCCTGGCGGCGCCGTCTTCCTGCGCGAGGATGGCGCCGGCCTCGCAGGAGAAGTTGAACAGCGCACCGGTCTTGAGCCGCTGCAGCTGGATCACTTCGTCGAGGGTGAGCTGCCGGGTCTCCGCCGCGAGGTCGATGGCCTGGCCGCCGGCCATCCCTTCGCCACCGGCGGCCCGCGCCAGCACGCAGGCGAGCTCGGCGCGCACCGCAGGGTCCGGGTGCCCCTCCGGCGCCGTCACCGCCTCGAAGGCAAGGGTGAGGAGGGAATCGCCGACCAGGATCGCCGTCGCCTCGTCGAAGGCGACATGGCAGGTCGGCTTGCCGCGGCGGAGGTCGTCGTCATCCATCGCCGGCAGGTCGTCGTGAACCAGGGAATAGGTGTGCACCATCTCGATGGCGGCGGCGGTGTTGACTGTCCAGGCGCGCGGCACATTGAAGAGGTCGGCACCCGAGAGCACCAGGAAGGGCCTGAGCCGCTTGCCGCCCGCGAAGAGGGAATAACGCATCGCCTCGAAGAGCCGCCCGTCGGCGCCGTCGGGCGCGGGGACCAGTGACTCAAGCGCTGCGTCCACGGCCTCCGCGGACTCGCGGAGCGTATCCTCCAGCGGCGTCACCCGGCGCCCTCAGCCGGTCTCGAACGGCTCGGTCCGAACGGCGCCGTCCGCATCGCCGTCGATCTTCTCGACCCGGAGCTCGGCCTGCTTGAGCTTGTCTTCGCAAAATTTCTTTAGCTTGACCCCGCGCTCATAGGCCGCGATGGCCGCTTCGAGTCCGGTGTCTCCCGCCTCCAGCTCGTGCACGATTCCTTCGAGCTCGCGCATCGCGCTCTCGAAGGTCTGCGCCTCGCCGTCCTTCTCACCGCCCTGTCCCATGGAACGAGTCTAAGATGTGCCCCGACGCGCGGCAAGCAGCGGGCCCGGCCAACGATGCTACTTGTTGAAGAGGTCGGCGTGCGAGCCTGTGCGGACCAGCCGCAACTCATCTCCCCTGACACAGTAAATCAGCAGCCAGTCCGGCTCGATGTGAATTTCCCGATAACCCTGCCAACCCCCTCGCAGCGGGTGATCGCGATAGCGGGCGGGCAAGGACTGTTGCCGGATCAACGCCGTCAACGGGGGTCGAAGCTTGGTCAGGTCCTTGTCGCGCCTTTGCGCTCTCCTCACGTCCCGCTTGAATTGCGTGGACCGGACCGGGATCAGCACGTCAGACGCCGATGTCCTCGAACAGCTCGTCCGTGTCGGCGAAGCGCTTTCCCTTGCCCTCCTCCAGCTCCCTCATGGCCTTGACGGTGGTGGCGTTGGGCACCTGTACCGCGAATGGCAGCCGCTTCTCGTCGGCCACCCTCAGCAACATCAAGCGGATCGCATCGGACACCGTCAGCCCCATATCATGAAGAGCCTCCGTGGCCCGCGCCTTGGTATCGCTGTCGATCCGCGCCCGTACGACGCTATCGGCGCTCATCTGTGTCGCTCCTTAGATGTAGGCCTATTGTAGCTACGTCAGGCAGCAGCCACAAGCACCGTCTCCGGTTCCGCGGGTGGGAGCCGCCGGCGGGCCGGGCGCTAGCCGGCGATGCTCGGGCGGGCGGAGACCTCGGCGTGCCAGCGCCGGGCGTTGGTGTGATCCTCCGGCAGCCCGACCTTGGCGGCCTTGGTCGCAAACTCAACGGCGCAGAATGCGGTGATGTCGGCGACGCTGAAGCGTGGGCCCGCGATGAAGCGGTTGTCCGCAAGCTGGCGCTCGATGCGTCCGTAGAAGCGGGCGAGCCGCTTCTTGCCACGCTCGATCAGGGCCGGAATCTGCTCGATCGGCTCCTCGAAGCCCGGCAGGCCCCGGCCGGCGAAGGCGGGGGTCGAATTGCGAAACACCTCCGCCAAGCCGGCGAAGGCCTCGGTCTCGGCGCGGCGTTCCCACATCTCGACGAGGGCGCGGTCCCGCCGGTTCACGCCGAAGAGCGGCGGCGCGGGGTACCCGTCTTCGAGGTAGCGGCAGATCGCCATCGCCTCGCCGATCTGCGTGCCGTCGTCGAGCTCCAGCATCGGTACGATGCGCCCGTCGTAGCGGGCGAGATAGTGGTCGGTGAGATGCGCGCCCTCGCCCGCCTCCACCACCTCAAGCTCGATGCCCTTCTCGGCCAAATAGATCAACACCCGGCGCGGATTGGGCGCGGCGCCCCAACTGTAGAGTTTCATTGCGGACTCCTTTGGGCGTGGCACATGGCGTTATAGCCCTAGATCGCAGGCCGCTTGTCGCGCCAGGGTGTCGTCGCGCCCTCGAAGGCGGCGGACGCGCGGAACACGGCGTGATCGTCGTAGGGCCGGCCCACGATCTGCATGCCGGTCGGTACGCCGTAGGAGGAGAAGCCGGTCGGCACGCTCATCACCGGGCACTGGCTGAGCAGATTGAAGGGGTTGGTGCAGACCCAGCCGACATAGGCGGGAAGGCGGACCCCGTTGATCTCGAAATCGGGGTCCGCGTCGTCGTGATCGGCCTTCACCGCCGGCACTGCGAGCGTCGGGCAGATCAAAATGTCGTGGGACTTGAGGATCGGCTGCAGCTGCTGCCACATCCAGCCGCGGAAGCTGTAGCACTGGTAGAGGCGGGCGGCGCTGTGGCTCATCCCCTTCTCCAGCAGTCTCACGACGAATGGGTCCATCTCATACTGCCAGCGAGGCAGGAACTCGCCGGCGATGCCGGCGAAAAGGCCTTCCCACCACGTCATCCAGCAGTCGAGGACGCCGAAATTCCAGCCGAGATCGACCTCTTCGACCTCGCAACCGAGGGCGCGGAATGTGTCGGCCGCGCGCCGCGTGTTCTCCTGCACCTCCGGGTCGATCTGGAGGTAGCCGAGGTCCATGCTTAAAGCGACCTTCCAGCCCCGAATGTCGTCGTAGGTCGAAGGCAGCCGGACCCTCCCTGGCAGGGAGCTGAGATCCTCCGGGTGCGGGCCGGACATGACGTTCTGCATCAGCGCGGCATCGGCGACGCTGCGGACTATGGGACCGTAATGCAGGATCGTCTCGAAGGGATGGTCGCGATCCAGCGGATTGCGACCGTAAGGCGGTTTGTAGCCGAAGAGGCCGCAGGCCGACGCCGGGATACGGATCGAGCCGCCGCCGTCGGTCCCGTCGGCGAGCGTGGTCATACCGCCGGCCGCCGCCGCGCCCGCGCCGCCGGAGGAGCCGCCGGAGGTGTACTCCAGGTTCCACGGGTTGGGCGTGATCCCCCAGAGCGGGCTATGGGTGGCACCGGAGTATGCGAATTCGGGGGACGTGGTGCGCATGTGCATGATGGCGCCGGCGCGCAACAGCCGGTCGACCGTCGGCGCGGTGTAGTCCGGCCGAAAGTCCTCGAAGATCTTGGAGCCGAAGGTCGTGATTTCGCCCTTGACCGGGTGAAAGTCCTTGATCGCCACCGGCACGCCTTCGAGTGCCCGTACGCGACCGTCGGTTTGCCCGTACTTGGCCTCGGCCTTCTTCGCCTGCTCACGCGCCCGGTCGAAAAAATCGTAAGTGATGGCGTTGACCTTGGGGTTGATCGCCCGCGCACGCGCGATTTGCGCGTCCAACAGCTCGACCGGCGAGAGCGTGCGCGCCTTGAACCGCCCCAACGCCTCGCTCGCCGTCAGATAGCAAAGCTCGAGATCCGCCGTTGCCATGACTTGCCCCTCCTAGGACTCTTCTCGTGCCCCCGGCCGCGACGATGCGCGCCCTCAGCCGAGATGCACGACCTCACGCCGCTTGATGCTCTCATCGGCGGCGATAACGATGCGCAGGCTGTTGACCGCGCTCTCCATGTGCTCGGAAAGGTCGAGGTCCTCGCGGATCGCCTTGAGCAGGAACGCCTGCTCCCGGTCGCACAGCTCCTGATGGGTCGGTTCGTCGGCCATGTCGACCCACTCATCCTCGTGCACGAAGTTGTTGGCCTCGTCGATCTCGCTCGAATGGCAGAGCAGCGCGTTCGTCTTGGTGTGCGAGTCGATATCGTCGGAGGCGGCGTGATCCTGCCCCTCCTGCGGCATGACGATGCTGACGCAGCCCTTGGGCCCGACCACGTCCTTCACGAAGAACGCGACCTCGCTCATCATCGGGCCCCAGCCGGCCTCGTACCAGCCCACGGAGCCGTCGTCGAACTCGACATGGAGGTGGCCGTAGTTCTGCCGCTTGGTCTGGTCGGAGAGCTGGGCGCCGATGCCATGCACGCGGACCGGCTTCGCGCCGGTCATCTGGCACATGACGTCCACGTAGTGGACCCCGCAATCGACGATCGGCGTCAGCGAATCCATGAGGTTGCGGTGCCAATTCCAGGCCGGCCCCCGGCTCTGCTGATTGAGGTTCATGCGCATGACCAGCGGCTTGCCCAGCGTGCGGGCGCGCTGAATGAACTCCTGCCAGGCCGGGTGCACGCGCAGGATGTAGCCGACGACCAGCTTCTTGCCGGCCTCGCGCGCCTTGTCCACCACCGCCTGGGCGCCGGCCACGGTGGTGGCCAGCGGCTTCTCGACGAAGACGTGACAGCCGGCGTCGAAGGCCTTGAGGCAGAGCTCCTCGTGGGTGTTCGGGTAGGTGTTGATCGAGACCGCGTCGGGGCGGGACTCGGCAATCGCCTCGTCGACGTTCTCGTAGCGTGGCAGAGACGCGAGTTCGGCGGGCAGGTCGTTGCGTCCGCGGATGCTCCGGCTGCACAGCCCGACGAGCTCGAAGCCATCGATCTTCTCGTATGCGAGCGCGTGGCTGAGCCCCATGTTGCCGACGCCCACCACGAGCACTCTCACTGCTCCGTTCTGCATGACCGCCTCCCGTTCTCCGTCCGCCCACCGAACGGAGCGCGTCTTCCGCCGATGCTATTTCTTCTTGTTGCTAATTGTGCCGCCGCCCGCAGACCCGATCAAACGGCCGGAGGGCCGCTCAGGCGCCGAGCGGCGTCGCCACTATGCCCTCGATCTCGATCAGCATTCCGGGATGCGCGAGCTCGGTCACGCCGACGAGCGTCCGCGGCGGCGGGTTCGCAGGGTCGAAATGACGGGCGGAGATCTCGTTCACGACATTCTGCCCCGACATGTCGGTGAGATAGATGTTGAGCTTGACGATCTGGGAGAAGTCCGCCCCCGTTGCCTCCAGGATGGTGCCGATGTTTGCGAAGGTCTTCTCGGTCTGCTCGCGCATACCGCCAGCCAGCCACTCGGCCTCGGCCATCGGATCGTGCGGGTGTCCGTGGTAGATCGGAATCGGACCGCAGCCCGAGAACAGCAGCAGCCGGGCGTTCTCGACCGCGAAGGCAGCGCTGAAGGGGCTGCGGTATTCCGGCTTGAGAGGGATATGGTGAATTGGCGTGATCGGCATGGCGTTGTCCCGTGGTCGGCAGTCGGGCGTCATGCTATCCCATCGCCCGCTGTACCGGAACGGCACGCGCGGGTAGGGACGAGGCGGTCGGCGGAAGAAGCGCGGGCAGCCGATGCCGACAAGAAACTGGGGCGGTCTCGAGGACCGCCCCAGCTGGAGGATCGACCGGTCGTGTGGGTGACAGCGGGAGGGACAAAGCGCTTCACCGTCACCCGTATTCTGATCTAGCGGTCGATTGTGGCATTGATGTGGCAGGATCGGGCATGACGGGCCAGCGGACGGGCAGCGGCGGAGGCGGTCTCGGCCTGCGCGCGGCCTCGGCGGCCGTCCTCACGCCCGCCGCGCTGGGCGCCGCCTATCTCGGTGGGCCGGTCTTCATCGCTGCAGTGGGGGTGGCGGCTCTCTTCGCCTGGCTCGAATTGCGGCGGCTTCTCGCCAAGCCGGCCGTCGATGCCGCGGGCGTGGCCGGTATCGCGGGCCTGGCTGCGGCCTGCGGGCTCTTCGCCATGGTTGGGGTGGCAGCGGCCGCCGCTGCCGTCGCCGCAGCCGCACTCGTCGTTGCGGCTGTGGAGCGAGGCCCGCTGCGGACCCGCGCCACGGGTCTGGCGGGGGCCGGACTCATTCTCTTCCTCGTTATCGCAACGCTCGCGCTACGGGGCGACGACCCGGCAGGCCGGGCGACGATCTTCTGGCTCTTCGCCGTGGTTTGGGCGAGCGATACGTGTGCCTATGCCACCGGGCGCGCATTTGGCGGCCCTCGCCTCGCTCCCCGCATCAGCCCGGCCAAGACCTGGGCGGGCGCGCTCGGCGGCGTGGCAGCGGCGGTGGGCGCGAGCATCCTGCTCGGCTGGCTGATGCCGCTCGCCGGTTGGGTGGCGGAGCGCCCTTCGCTCGCTCTGCTGATTGCCGTCGGCGCGCTCGGCTCGATCGTGGGGCAGATGGGCGATCTCGCGGAATCGGCGCTCAAGCGGCGCATCGGCGCGGATGACTCGGGCCGTCTCATCCCCGGTCACGGCGGTATTCTGGACCGCGGCGACGCCTTCGCCGCGGTTGTGTTCGCGTTGATCCTGGCAACCGTGATCAGCGGGGGGCAGCCGCCCTGGACCTACTCTCCCTGACCGCGCCGCTTGGCTCCCCACCGGTGCCGGACGCCGATGGCGAGCGTGACCGCCGCGGCGAGAAGCAGGAGGATGGCCAGAGTCCAGCCCCCCAGCCGGGCCATTGGCGTCCGTGTTTCGAGCGCCGGCGGCAGCGGTGCGTCGAGGACGCCGGCTTCGCCTAGCCCGAGCCGGCCCACGACACGGCCGTACGAGTCGACAACGGCGGAGATACCGGTGTTCGCCGCCCGAACGAGCGGCATACCCTCCTCGACGGCGCGCAAGCGGGCCGCCTGGAAATGCTGGTAGGGCCCGGCCGTATGCCCGAACCAGGCGTCGTTGGTGACGTTGAGTAGCCATTGCGGCCGTTCGTTTGGCGTCGCGCCGTCGGCCACAACCTCGCCGGGGAAGATCGCCTCGTAGCAGATCAGCGGGCTGAAGGGCGGCACGTCCGGCAGCCGCAATGTGCGCGGCCCCGGCCCGGAGGAGCTGTCGACCGCGCCGAAGGTCAGTGCCCGCAAATTGATGATCACGCGCAGCGGCATGTACTCCCCGAACGGCACCAGATGATGCTTGTCGTAGGACGCAACGATGGTGCCCGCCGGTGTCAGCGCATGGAGGCTGTTCCAGTAGGCGATCGTCCGCCCCGCCGATCGGGTACGCCGGGGCGCGCCGGTAATCACATGGCCGCCGGGCGGCGCTGCCCGCGACACGAAGTCCATGAGCGTCCTGCTCTCGTCCAGGAGGAACGTTGCCGCCGCCTCCGGCCAGATCACGATGTCGACCTCGTCGAACCCTGGCTCGTGCGACAGGACGACGTGCCGTGCCAACGCCGCCTCGCGCGCGCCATCCTCCCATTTTCGCGACTGATCGACGTTGGCCTGCACCAGGCGCAGGTTGACCTCCGTCGGCGCCAGATCGGGCGCCAGCGCGAGGCGCGCCTGCCCGCCGACCCAGATTGCCCCCAGCAGCGCGAACGCGACGGCGGGCAGCAGCCAGGGCCGTCGGCCAGAACGCTCGTCTGCGCGCGGCACAGCCAATGACGCAGGCGCCGCCGCGGCAAGGACGGTCACGAAGCTGAGTCCATAGACCCCGAACAGCGCCGTGGACTGGATCATGCCGATCGACGGCATCCAGACCGTGCCCATCAGGTTCATGGGAAAGCCGCTCAGGATGTTGCCGCGCAGCCACTCTGCGGCGGTCCAGGCGACGGCGAGGGCGAGAACGCGGCCCGCGATCGGCAATCTGTTCAGCCGCACCGCGAACGCCGCCAGCGCCGGGAAGAGCGCGAAGAACGCAGAGAGCCCGATTACCGCCGGTGCCATCAGCCAGCCGAAACGGGAGGGATCGGTCAGAAACGCGGCGCCGATCCAATACAGGCCGATGAGAAAATGAGCGAAGCCGAACCACCAGCCGGCGACGGCAGCGCGCCACGGCGAGTGGCTGGCGTGAATTAACCAGACCAAGCCGGTGAACGAGACCAGCAACAGTGGGAGCGCGTGCCCCGGCGGCAGCGCCGTTGCCGAGAGGGTGCCGAGTGCGGCCGCCAGTGCCGAACGGTGCCAGCCCGTCGCAGCGCCGACCGTGCGCGCGAGCGCCGCGAACCGCGCTGCGGCGGGCCGCCCTGGGCCGTTCACAGGCGACCGTGCGCCGGGAGCGATTCGGTACGGCTGACGCGGAGCCTCTTGATTCGCCGCGGGTCGGCCTCCAGGACGTCGAAGGTGAGGCCGGCCGGGTGGCGGATTCGCTCGCCCGTACGCGGCACCCGCTCGGCAAGCGTGAACACGAGGCCGCCGAGGGTGTCGACCGCGTCCTCCTCGTCACCGTCGAGCAAGCGGACCGCCAGGTGTCGCTCCAGCTCATCCACCCGCACGCGCGCGTCCGCCTCCATCGCGCCGTCGTCGAGATGGATCAGGGCGGGAGCCTCGATCTCGTCGTGCTCGTCCTCGATTTCGCCGACGATTTCCTCCACCACATCCTCGATCGTGACCAGGCCGTGGGTGCCGCCGTATTCGTCGACGATCACCGCCATATGCAGGCGGGTCTCGCGCATTTCCTTGAGCAGCGCGGGGATCGGCATGGATTCGGGCACGAACAGGATGTCACGCCGGATTGCGTTCAGGTCGAAGGAGCCGTCCTCGCCCCAATGGCGCATCACGTCGCGGATGTGGATCATGCCGACGATGTCGTCCAGATCGCCGCGATAGAGCGGCATACGCGAATGGCCCTTCTCCTTGATCGTGGCGACGACCTCGTCGAGGGTCGCGGAAATTTCGACCGCCGTGATGTCGTTGCGGGGCACCATCGCGTCTTCTGCTGTCAGCCCGCCGAAGCGGAGAAGGTTGCGCAGCAGGTCGCGCTCGTGGGGGCTGATCTGCTCGGCGATCTCTTCCTCCGCAAGGACCTCGCCGAGGGACTCGCGCCAGGACACGCCGTTGCCGCGGCCGAGCCCCTTGCGCAGCCAATTGCCAATGAGGCTCACGACCGACGCGCGAACCCGCCCGCTTCGGTCGCCGCTGGAACTGTCGCCGCTAGATGGAGGTTTGTCGTCGGCGCTCATTGTTCCGCCTCCGCGATCGTCTGCCGCGGGGCATTTCGGACTCTCACAGGTTAACGTAGGGATCGCATAAGCCAAGTGCCAATAGAGTTTGGGACTCGAGTGCGCGCATGCGGCGTTCGGCGACTGGCTCGTCGTGGTCGTGGCCGAGCAGATGGAACACGCCATGGACGACCAGATGGCTTACCCGATCGGCGAGTTCCACGCCGGCGGACCCGCTGTCGCGCTGCACGGTCTCACGGGCAAGCACGACATCGCCAAGCATCAGCGGTTGCTCGGCCTGCGGCTCGGCGTGGCAGGGCTGCTCGTGAATCGGGAAGGAAAGAACGTCCGTCGCGCGATCCTGCCCCCGGTAGGTCCGGTTGAGCGTTCGCACGAACGAATCGTCCGCAAGCACCACGCCGAGCTCGACCGAGGCCGGCAGGCCTTCCACGGCCTCCAGGGCTGCGACGGCGGCGCGGCGGGCCACGGCGGCGGCGTCAGGAAGAGCGGTCGACCACGCCGAATCGCGGAGGCTGATCGCGATCTCGATCTCGGTCATCGTCGGGGATTGCCGCGTCATAGGCTTCAAGGATGCGGGTCACCAGGGAATGGCGCATGACGTCGGCGGTGCCGAAGCGGATGAATTCGACCTCGCTCAGCCCCTCCAGCGTCGAGACGGCATGGCGGAGGCCCGAGCGGGCCCCGGCCGGGAGGTCCACTTGCGTTAGGTCTCCGGTGACGGCCATGCGCGAGCCCTCGCCGAGGCGGGTGAGGAACATCTTCATCTGCAGCGGCGTCGTGTTCTGCGCCTCGTCGAGGATGATGAAGGCTTGGGAGAGCGTCCGCCCGCGCATGAAGGCGAGTGGCGCGATTTCGATCTCCGCCGAGTCTATGCGCCGTGCGACCAAATCCGCAGGCAGCATGTCGTGCAGCGCGTCGTAGAGCGGGCGGAGATAAGGATCGATCTTGTCCTTCAGGTCGCCGGGGAGAAAGCCGAGGCGCTCGCCCGCTTCGACAGCCGGCCGCGACAGCACGATGCGCTCGACCCGGCCGGCGAGATAGAGCGAGACCCCCATCGCCACGGCGAGGTAGGTCTTGCCGGTGCCGGCGGGGCCGAGCCCGAACACCAGATCGTTGTCCATCATCGCGCGCACGTAATCGGCCTGGCGCGGTGAGCGCGGGCTGACCGGACGCTTGCGGGTGCGGAGGACGAGGCCGGACTCGGGCTCGGCCCGCGCGTCGGCCGTGCTCGCCGCGCCCCCGGCGCCCGGCCCCATCGCCATGCGGATCGCCCCCTCGACCTCACCGCCACCCATCGGCAGTCCCTGTTTCAGCTTGTCGTAGAGTGTGCGCAACACCGCCTCGGTGGCCGCGACCGAGGAGGGCGGACCGCTGATCGCGACCTCGTTGCCGCGAGAGCGCAGGACCACGCCCAGCCCATGTTCGATCCGCACCAGATGGCGGTCATGGTCGCCGAAGAGGAGCGGCAGCAGGGTATTGTCGTCGAAGCGAATCTGCGCGCCGGCCTCGCCCGGCGCCCCGGGTGCGGGACGACTCACGCGGGAACGCCTCCGATGGCATCCACGCAGGTGCCGTCGCCATGCGCCCTGACAGGCACAGCGGCAGAGCCCGCCAGGGCACCGCCGAGACCGTTGGGCGATGCCTCGATTACGGTCGCCTCGGCGACGGTGCCGATCAAAGCGTCGTCGCCGTCGACGTGGAGCCACTGCATGAACGGCGTGCGTCCGGCGACCTGGCCGGCGTGGCGGCCGCGCTTCTCGAACAGGACCGGGAGCGCCTGCCCCACCATGCTCGCGTTGAAGCGCCGCTTCTGATCGTCGAGCAAGCGCTGCAAGCGGCTCAAGCGCTCGGCCGCAACCTCATTTGGAACGCGATCGTCGCGCTCGGCTGCCGGGGTGCCGGGGCGGGGGCTGTACTTGAACGAGAAGGCCTGCGCGTACTCGACCTCGCGCACGAGCGCCAGCGTCGCCGCGAAATCCGCCTCGGTCTCGCCGGGGAAGCCCACAATGAAGTCGCTGGAGAGCGCAATCCCAGGCTGTTCGGCGCGCAGCGTCTCCACCAGACGCAGGTACCGATCGGCGGTGTGGCCTCGATTCATGGCGGCAAGCACGCGGTCGGATCCCGACTGCACCGGCAGATGCAGGAAGGGCATCAGCTTCGGCTCAGCGCCGTGAGCGCGGATCAGCGCCGGCGTCATGTCGCGTGGGTGCGAGGTGGTGTAGCGCAGCCGCTCGAGCCCCTCTATCGCGGCCAGGCGGCCGATCAGCCCTGCCAGGTCAAGCTCGCCCGCGTCAGCTCCGCCGGCCGCGCCGTGATAGGCGTTGACGTTCTGGCCGAGCAGCACGATCTCGCGCGCGCCGGCGGCGACCAGGCGCCGCGCCTCGGCCTCGACCGCAGCGGCGGGACGCGAATCTTCGGCCCCGCGGGTGTAGGGCACGACGCAGAAGGTGCAGAAGCGGTCGCACCCCTCCTGAATCGTGAGGAACGACGAGACCCCCCGCCCCGGTTGCCGACCGGCCAGCTCTTCCGGCAAATGATCGAACCGCGATTCCGCCGGCATGGTGGTATCGACGGCGGTACGGCGTGCCCGGGACGCGCGGGCCACCATGGCAGGCAGCCGGTGATAGGCCTGGGGGCCCACGACGATATCCACGTAGGGCGCACGCGCTGCGACCTCGTCACCCTCGGCCTGCGCGACGCAGCCGGCAACGGCGAGCAGCATCTCGCCGCCGCTCTGCTTGCGCGCCTGCTTCAACGCGCGCAACCGCCCGAGCTCGGAATAGACTTTCTCCGCTGCCTTCTCGCGGATATGGCAGGTGTTGAGGACGACCAGATCGGCGTCCTCGATCTCCGTCGTCGAGCGGTAGCCGAGCGGCGCCAGGACATCCGCCATGCGGGCAGAGTCGTAGACGTTCATCTGGCAGCCGAAGGTCTTGACGTAAAGCTTTTTCGCCACGGCCTCGCCGTGCGTCGGGGCCTCGCTGGTGGCCGCGCGGCCCGCCAATCGTGCCGCTCCCCACCCCGTTCGCAGGTCGCCGACCCTAGCACCCGCCGGCCCCCTGTCAAGCATGCGTGCCCCCGGTGTCGCTAGCAAGTGTATTTGTCCGGTTTAGGTAGCACATCATTTGTCCGCTTCTGTTGTTGCGGTTTGCCCTGTGGGGAAGTGGTCAGGCGCGGCGCGGCTGTCCACTTGTCCACAGGGCGCCGGCCGGTCGCGTCGAAGCGTCTCACGCGGCCTGCCGGGTTGGGGTTTCGATGGGCTCGCCGTTGGCGGTGTAGCGGGCGAGGCATCGGGGCCCGTGGAAGAGGGCGAGGGTTCCGTCCGGATACTCATGGACCCGGACCGTGGCCTTGACGTAGTGGTGTCTGGCCGGGGTAGCGGGGATCTGGAGGACGCGCCTTTCGTAGCGCACGGTGTTGTCGCGGGCGACCGTGCGGTCTGTGCGGCGACAGAGGATGTCGTCGATCTGGCCGGGGTGTTCGAGGGGCACGAAGGCGCTGTCTTCGAGTTCGGGCGGGGTGGCGAAGCGGCGATTGTGGTCGGGCAGGTAGGTGCCTGCGATGAAGCGGTCGGCGGCTTCGACCGTTGCGATCCCCGCCAACGCCAGTTCCTTGACGAGGCGGTCCTGGAGGGTGCCGAAGGCGCGCTCGGAGCGGCCGCGGGCCTCGGGCGAATAGGCAGCGATGTGCTCGATGCCGAGCTGGTGGAGGGCGCGGCCGACCTGGGTGCGTTGATCCTTGGCGACTTTGCCGCCGGCCTCAGGCGTGTGGAAGTAGTGGCTGGCGCGGTCGGTATAGAGGCTGCTGGGCAGGCCCTTGGCGCGGAACACCTGCTTGAGCGCGCGGAAGGTGGACGCGGTGCCTTCCTCCTCGACCAGGAAGGCCGAGTAGATCTCGCTGGTGGCGTCGTCCATGGTGACGATGAGGTCGAGCGGGGGCTGGCCAGCAAGCCATTCATGGCGCGAGCCGTCCTGATGAAGCATCATGCCGATGCAGGGCTTGCGCTGGCGCCTGCGGCGGTGGGCGCCGCGCCTGGGTGCCTTGGACACCAGGCCTGCGCGCTGCAGGGCGGTCTTGGTCCAGGTATAGCTCCAGACGAAGCCGTGGCGGTCGCGCAGATGGTCGTGGAAGTGCTTGACCGTCCAGCCCCGGTAACGGGTGCGGTACTCGTCGAGCACCCAGGTCACCTGATCGGTCGGCACGCGGCGCGCAGACGCCTCGCCGAGCCTGCGGCCGACGAGGCCGTAGACACCCTCTTCCTCGTAGCGTCGTCGATAGCGGCGGAAGCTCCGCTCGCTCATCCCCAGCATCTCCGCCGCCTCCAGCGCAGACAGGCGCCGTGCCTGCCAGTGCCCCAGCACATTCTGAAACGTCTGCATCCTGCGTTCCTGTAGCAACGTCGTCCGGCTCATCGCGGTCCCTCCCCACGGAGACACCAAACCGGACAACTCGTGTGCTACCTAACCCGGACACATCATGTGCTAGTCACCTGACACTGAAGTTGAGATCATTTTCAATTGGCAGTGTCGTCACACTAAGTCGCTCTATTGTCGAAGAATGTGGTCGTGCAATATAGTTGTCTTTATGTGGCGAACTTCAGATTCAGGTGACTAGCGACAGCATGCGTGCCCCCGGTGTGTCGGTAACACAGGATATGTCCGGTCTATGTACCAGATGATCTGTCCGGTTTTAGAAGGCATCCAGACCAAGGAGGGTTTGGATGCGTCGGACGGAGCAGGCACAGGGACTGAGATTGATGAAGTTCGAGGAGGTGTATGGGCGGACCAGGTCACGGCTGTTGAGCCAGGCCGAGGCGGCGGAGGTGCTGGGCGTGTCGGAACGGACCTTCCGGCGCTGGCGCGAGCGCTACGAGGCGGAGGGCGCCGACGGTCTCTACGACCACCGCCTGGGCCGGGTCTCGGCCCGGCGCGCGCCGGCGGACGAGGTGGCGCGGGTGCTGGAGTTGTTCGACACCCGCTACTGGGACTTCACGGCCAAGCACTTCCACGAGAAGCTGGTCGCCGAGCACGACTGCGAGCGCAGCTACAACTGGGTGCGCCTGACCTTGCAGGCACGTGGGCGCATGCGGGCTGCGCCCCGGCGCGGCGCGCACCGGCGCAAGCGGCCGCGCCGTGCGCTTCCCGGCATGATGCTGCACCAGGACGGCTCGCACCACGCGTGGGTGCCGGGCCGCCGGTGGGACCTGATCGTGACCATGGACGACGCCACCAGCGAGATCTACTCGGCCTTCTTCGTCGACGAGGAGGGTACGATGTCGAGTTTCCGGGCGCTGTCCGAGGCGATCCGGGCCAAGGGCCTGTTCTGCTCGCTCTACGCCGACCGGGCCAGCCACTACTGGCACACGCCCGAGGCCGGCGGCACGGTGGACAAGGACAAGCCGACCCAGGTCGGCCGTGCGCTTCAGCAGCTCGACATCGAGCCGATCGCGGCCTATTCGCCCGAGGCCAGGGCGCGCTCCGAGCGCATGTTCGGGACCTTGCAGAAACGCCTGCCCCAGGAACTCAGGCTCGCCGGCATCACCGAGATGGCCGAGGCCAACCGCTTCCTCAGGGAGCTCTACCTGCCGCTCCACAACGCCCGCTTCGCAACCCCGGCCGAGGACAAGGGCTCCGCCTTCGTGCCCTTCGCAGGCGCGCTCGACGACATCCTCTGCGTGCAGCAGGAGCGCACCGTCGGCAACGACAACACCGTGCGCTACCACGGCCTGAGCCTGCAGATCCCACCCGCCCGCCATCGCCACCACTACGTCAAGGCAAGGGTCAGGGTGCACGAGTATCCAGACGGAACCCTCGCCCTCTTCCACGGCCCCAGATGCTTGGCCCGCTACAACGCCGACGGCGAGCCCATCGACAGCCAAACCCGGCAGGCCGCGTGATCCGCTTCGACGCAGCCCGCCGGTGCCCTGTGGACAAGTGGACAGCCGCGCCGCGCCCGACCACTTCCCCACAGGGCCAGCAACAACAGAAGCGGTCAACTCATATGGTACATAAACCGGCCAACTCAAAATGTTCTCGACAGCACACGTGGCCCCGGTGTGTCGCTAGCACATGATTTGTCCGGGTTAGGTAGCATACGAGTTGTCCGGTTTGGTGTCTCCGCATCCGTCAGCCGGGCGCCAGCCGCGATCTCGTCGGCGGTGGGCCGGAGCAGCTTCATCCACTTGCCGATGAAGTCACCCGGAGACAAGGGTTCCGCCGCCGGGTCCAATGCTGTGCGGATACCGCCGCAGCGCCCGTGGCCAAGCACGACGATGTGCCGGACCTTGAGGCTCTGCACGGCGAACTTGAGCGCGGCAGAGGTGCCGTGGTAGGCGCCGTCCGGCTCATAGGGCGGCACCAGGTTGGCGACATTGCGGGCGACGAAAATCTCGCCCGGCGCGGCATCGAAAATGGTTTCCGGCGCCGACCGGGAATCGCAGCAGGCGATGACCATGACCTCTGGCGTCTGCCCGTGCTCGGCGAGCGAGCGGTAACGGCCGTGTTCCCGAGCATACCGGCTGTCCTTGAACGAGCGGTAGCCATTCAGGAGATACCCCGGGAAGTCGGCCATCGGTCTCCGGCAATGTCTGTCTTGGCGTCACGTCTTGCGGCAAATACGCGGTCTCGGCCGAATGGTCGACCGGATCGCCATGACGGTCTCGATCCCCGCCCGGACCCGCCTCTACTTCACCGATTTCTCGGCCGACGGAGAGCGGGAGCGCGGGATCAGCATGCGTCTCAGCGTCGATCCCCGATCGACGAAATGGTGCTTGAGCGCCGCAATGATGTGCATCCCAACCAAGGCGATACCCCCGTATGCAACATAGAAATGGATGTCGATGGCGAGGTCGCGGGTTTCCGCCGTTACATCGACGAGCGCAGGCACATCGAAGAGCCCGAACATGTCGATACCGGCACCTTCCGAGGTCGAGATCAGGTAACCGGTGACCGGTAGCAGGACCATGAGCGCGTTCAGGAGCCAATGCATCGCAGTGGCGCCGGCGCGTTCATGGGGCTTCACCTCCGGCCCGAATCCAGGGTTTCGATCGACGAGCTTCCAGCCGAACTTGGCCAACGCGAGCGCCAGAACCACGATCCCGATTGCCTTATGGAGCGCGAGAGAATCGTAGTACCAGGGATCGTAGTAGGTGAGCCCGACCATCCAGGCCCCGAGCCCGACGAGTCCGACGATGGCGAGGGCAATGGCCCAGTGGAAGCCCGAAGAAACGATCCCGTAGTGGTCTTTGCCGCTCCTCCACATGGTCGTTCCGCAGATGTCCGCTCTCACGTTGAGGCTATTGGCGGACTCCCTCGATAAAGAGGAAGAGGTCCATGGATTCGGACGCAGGCCCCAGGTTGTAGCCCATGCCGAAATCCTTGCGCGTCAGCGACACCGTGCCGTCGAAACCGGCGCGGTAGCCGCCCCAGGGGTCCTTTCCTGCGCCCACTTTCTTCACGGCGATGGCGATAGGCTTGGTGACGCCGTGCAGCGTCAAGTCGCCCATGATCGTGCCGCCTTCGGCATCGCCTTCATACCCGGTGCTGACAAAGGTCGCCGTGGGGAATTCGTCGACGTTCAGGAAGTCGGCCGAACGCAGATGCTTGTCGCGTTCGGCGTGATTTGTATCGACGCTGGCCGTGTCGATTTCGACCGAGACCGTCTGTCCCTCCGGCCCCGCGTCGAGATCGAACGTGAAGCTGCCGGACACCTTTTCGAAGCTGCCGATCATCCACGCGTATCCCAGGTGCGAGATCTTGAACTGAACGAAGCTGTGCGCCGAATCGATCCTGTAGTCGGCGGCTTGGCTCGCTGCGGCCGAGACCATGAGGGCGGCCGCCGCGAGAGCGGTCCCCAGAGCGCGTTTGATCATGGCATGAGCCTCCTTTCGAAGAGCTGACAGGGGTGTGGAGCACTCCGCCGCCCCTCGCACGTGCGTCTGTCGATGGGCTTTGGCGCCGATGGTCAAGCCTCCAGTGATTCCGGATGTCCGCGTCGGGAAACCCCCAACCCCTCACAACACAATCTGGCGGCCATTATCAAGGGCAGCGCCCGGCTCAGAGTGCCGCAGCGACGGCTTTGCCGAGCTCTTCGGTGCTGGCGCTGCCGCCGAGGTCGGGGGTAAGGGGAGCGCCGGCGGCGAGCACCGTCTCGATGGCGCCTTCTATGGCGCGCGCCGCATCGCCATGGCCGAGATGGTCCACCATCATCGCGCCGGTCCAGATCATCGCGACCGGGTTGGCGATGCCGCGCCCCGCGATGTCCGGCGCAGACCCGTGGACCGGCTCGAACATGGAAGGATGCTCGCGGTCCGGGTTGAGATTGGCCGCCGGCGCGAGCCCCATGCCGCCGGCCACCGCCGCGCCGAGATCCGAGAGGATATCGCCGAACAGGTTGCTGCCCACCACCACGTCGAACCAGTCCGGATGCTGCACGAAGTGCGCGCTCAGGATATCGATATGGTAGCTCTCGGTCTCCACGTCCGGGTACTGCGCGGCGGCGACGGCGAAGCGCTCGTCCCAATAGGGCATGGTGTGGATGATTCCGTTCGACTTGGTCGCCGAGGCGACGCGGCCCTGCCTTGTGCGGGCGAGCTCGAAGGCGTAGCGCATCACCCGGTCGACGCCCTGGCGGGTGAAGACACTCTCCTGCACCACCGCTTCCTGCTCGGTGCCGGCGTAGATCCGCCCGCCCATCTCCGAATACTCGCCCTCGTTGTTCTCGCGGACGATGACGAAGTCGATGTCGGCCTGGCCACGGCCTGCAAGCGGCGAGCTAACACCCTTGAGCAGCTTGATCGGGCGCAGATTGACGTATTGCCGAAAGGCCCGGCGCAGCGGGATCAGGAGGCCCCAGAGCGACACATGGTCCGGCACGCCGGGGAAGCCAACCGCGCCCAGCAGGATCGCATCGAACGGGCGCAGCACCTCGATCCCGTCCTCCGGCATCATGCGCCCGGTCTTGCCGTAGGTCTCGCAGTTCCAGTCAAAATGCTGCCAATCGAACCGCACGCCGAAGCGCCGGCCGGCGGCCTCCAGCACCCGCATCGCCTCCGGCATGACCTCGTTGCCGATGCCATCGCCCGGAATGACCGCAATTCGGTAGTGCGCCATGGGTACAGCCTCCGTTTGCCGGCGGCTGACCCCGACCGGCCGCGCGTACTCTAGCCCGAATTTCTCGCCGCGGTCATGGTCTGCGCGGCGCCGTCCGGCCGACAGACCCTAAGGGGTGGGCGACGAGGTGGTGGCATCGGGTCACAAGACGCGATCAGAGGATCGAGGGAAACTGCGCCAATGGTGCGGCCTCTTGCTCCTGGTCCTCTATTTCTCTGGGGGCGATACATATCGCTGCAAGAGCGAGAGGCACTTGCTTGCGATGGGTCGCAGGCGCCCCTGCTCGGAGAGCATGCCGCAAAAATGGTTGTCGCGTTCGACATAGCCATCGCCGAGCGTGACCAACGCACCAGTTTCGAGATGTTGATCGACAAAGTTCCTCCAGCCGAGCGCGATGCCCTGCCCCGCAACGGCTGCTTCCAATGAATAGATGTAATTGTCGAAGTTCGTGAACCGAGGCTGCGGCTCCGGGTAGCCAACGGCCTGGAACCAATCCTCCCATGACGCCCAACCCCTGTTGTGGAGGCCGGGTTCGAGAAACGCCAGGCCGCTCCACCCGCTGACGAGTCCCTTCAGCGTTTCTGCATGCTTTGCCGCGTATTCGGATGAGCAGACGGGTCTCACGGCCTCGCGGAAGAGCACCGTACGGTCTTCCGACCCGATGGCTTTCTCCCAATCCAACACCACATCGGCAACCGGATCGAGTGGCAGGTTCCGAGAGTAATTGTTGAACACCACAATTCCGATTTGAGTCTTATCGCCGACCTCTTCGCGGAGTGTGTTGTATCGCGGCATCAGCAGGTAGTGCGATGCCGGGGCCGAGCAGGCGATCACCACCTGTTCGGGCGTTGAAGGCTGGACGGTCTCGGCCGCAGCCGACTGGATCATGCCAAGGCCGGTGGCGACCGCATCGTGAAAGCGCCTTCCGGTTTCGGTCAGGCTCACCCCGGTTCGGGATCGCTCAAACAGGCGTGTGCGAAGCTGGCGCTCGAGGCTTGCGATATGGCGACTGACCGCGGGCTGTGACGTGCCCAATTCCTTTGCCGCTGCAGCAAAACTGCCATGTCGGGCGGCGCAATCGAAGGCGATCAAAGCGGTCGTCGTGGGCAGCCGATATGAGTTGTCTTCCAACATAACGTGCTTGATACAGCCATAATATTGATGGCGCAATTCACTTTGTCGGCGGGTATGTTGTGCGATGCTAAAGCAATAACTAAAGAGTTATGCCTATGCCATTTAGTGGAGAACGTCGGAATGATAATGATATCGGTATGTTTATAATTTCAGTGTGATATGCCTATGCCTAAGTTCCGTGGAGCACCAACGCACGATCATAACAATTATGTAATGTACATGAGAATCGCGTGTGGTTTGTTGCAGCCCTGAGCGCGCAGGGGCCTGAATGTCTGTTCTCGAAGCTGGAGCAGGACGCGTCCCCCGAAGATTGGCGCTCGACTCGGCCTTCGGTGCGCTGTGCAATCCTCTCAATGCGCGCTTGCGGTCCAGGCGGCACGCCCGCGTAGACTGGCCTGCGACGCCCGCAAGAATGTCGACCGTTAGCGCAGGCTCTTCACCACGCGTTCCTGGAAGCTGCGCACCGCGTCCTCCCACAGCGGGGAGAGCACGCCGCCGTCGTCGGCGACGGCGGACGCGCGTCCCTCCTGCAGCCGCTCGCAGATCACCTGGTCCTCCACGTGCACGTCGCGCCAGAGCCTCGCGAGCTCGTCCGCGTGCTCGTCGGAGACCGTCTCGGCCTGGAGGCTGTAGACGGCGCGGCGCTGGCCTGTGCGACCGGGCGCCAGCGGCACGTCGAGATGAACGCCGATCTGATCCGGCAAGTAGAGCCCGAGCACGAAGTTGGGGAAGAGCGTGAGGTAGCGGGAGTCCGCAGACAGCGTGTCGTCCCGCTTTGCCGTACCGGAGACGTCCACGGCGCAGCCGAGGCAGCCCGGCTCGTTCACCGTGTAGTGGTCCGTCAGTGGCTGTTCGGTGGTCGTCGCGTGCACGAAGGGCACGTGATAGGGCTCGATGAAGTTCTCCATCATGAGCTTCCAGTTCGCGGCGATCTCGCCCAGATCGATGGTGACCACGTGCTTCATCCGGGAGAAGTCGAGCCCCCCGAGGTGCCTCTGGAGCGGTGCGACGAAGTCCTCGATGGGAGGCGCCTCGCCGTTCAGGTTGACGAAAACCCAGTCGTGCCATGTCGCCACCCGCACGGGCACCAGCCCGTGCTGCGCGCGGTCGAAGCCGGCCGGCACCGCGCGCGGGTCGTGCCCGCCGAAGTAGGGGGCGAGGTGCAGCGCACCGTCGAGCCTGTAGGTCCATGAGTGATAGGGGCACTGGATCGCCGGCCCCACGTTGCCGGGTTGGTCGACGAGCTTGAGACAGCGGTGGCGGCACACGTTGTGAAACGCCCGGACTTGCTGTTCGGCATCGCGCACCAGCAGCACCGGCCGGCCGGCGACGGTGACCGGCACCACGTCGCCCGGCCGGGCCAGCTCGTGGGCGAGGCCGGCGAAGACCCAGGAGTCGGCGAAGATGCGCTCGTTCTCGAGTTGGAAGACCGCCTTGCTGGTGTAGGCCGCAGCCGGAAGCCCCCTAGCCACCGGCCCCGGAGCCTCGAATGCGGCCAGAGCCTCGGCCCCCAGGATCGATTGCAGCGACAGGCTCATGACGATCCCCTGTGCGATCCCCCTGGAGCGCGCACCAGCTAAGGCACGTGGCCCTTGAGCAGAAACTGGTTCTTGAACATGCCGAGCCGGGTCATGACCTCGACGTGGGCGACATCGGGCTGGCCGTGGATGTGGTCGTTGAGGAAGGTCGTGAGCTCGGTTTCCTCGTCGCACACGACCTCGACCAGCAGGTCGAAGCGGCCGCTGACCCACATGACGTAGACGACGGCCTGGTGGGGATCGAGCCGCTGCGCGACTGCGGTGGGTGCGACGCCCGGCGCTGTCTTGATGCCGAGCATGGCGTCCGACTCGTAGTCGACGGCGACCGGGTCGACCACAGCGACGATGCGGAGCATGCCGGCGTCGCGCATCCGGGTGATACGGTTGCGGACCGTCCCGCCCGATACGCCGAGCTTCTGCCCGATCACGTCGTAGGCTTCCCGCCCGTCTTCCTGGAGCAGGCGGATGATCTGCTGGTTGAGATCGTCGTAAGGAGACGAGAGTGGCGAAATGTCGCCGGCGTCGGTCGTCGTCGCCCGAAACGCCCGCAGTGAGGGTCGGGACATGTGTTTGGCTCCTGGCGCCGCCTAGCGCTCTCTTGCCGCACTAGTAATATAAAACGATTGTACATATTAATAAATTTGATACCGAGTTTGCCAGAATTAACGATTCGTCTGTCGGCGGCGGGACCAGATGCCTGATTCGTTATTCGTATCGATCATGATGGGGGGAGGTCAACACCCGATGACTGTGACGCTGCGGAGAAAGATCGAGGCACTCTCCGCCCATCGGGCACGTTCGTGAAGAGCAGGCGAGACGCGCGAGGCGCGGGTCCGCTCCATGCGCTCCCGCCCGCGTCCCCGGCGGCGCGGGCGGTGCACTACTATTATGTGGGATTTGGCGGGATATAGTGGCTCATAGTGGCTCAAAATTGTTTCGGGTCTTGCCTAGCTGAGCGGGTTTTCGCGGAGGCATCGTAGCAGAGTTTGGTGTTTGTCGGCGTGTCGGTGGTTATATCGCCATTCGGTTTCCTTGAGGTGCAGGTGGAAGGTGTGCTGAGGGAGGCCCTTGAACTTCGCCAGGCGGACCTTGGCCAGCCCCCAGAAGCCCTCGATGCCGTTGATGTGAACGGTGCCCTTGGTGAACTCGTCGCGGGAATGATCGACGCGAAAGTGGCCGTAACCGAGGTCGACCAGGCCGTTGTAGCCGCGCCAGCCGTCGGAGTTGATGACGGTGCGGGGGTCCACCCGGCCGCGGATGATGCCCTGCAGGGTTGGCTTCGAGCAGTCGGGAACGATCTCGGTATAGACTTGCCCCTGGCGCTCGAAGATGGCCGGTGTGTCGGTTGCGCCGATGATGGCCTTCCATGCCCGTTCGAAGCGAGCGGACTTGATCAGGGCGCGGAAGGTCAGCACAGCCTGTCCGCCGGCGATCCGCCAGCGCACGCCGGAGCGCTTCATGCGCTGGGTCATCAGGGTCTCGTTGGCCGCCTCGACCAAGCCCGAGCCGACGGCGACGCTCTCTGCCTTCAGGGCGTGGTAGCGCATGCGCTGGCGGCGCTTGCGGAAGAAGGCGAGTTCCCGCTCGGTCTCGGCCCGATCCGGCTTTGCGCTATCGCGAAGCTGGCGCAACGCCCGGATCACCTTGTCGACGCCGCAGGGGTCGTGACGCAGAACCTCGCTGTACCTCTCGAACCAGTCGGAGGCCACCGCATGGTCGGATGCCGTTCGGAGATGTTCGCAGGCATGCCAGAAGTCGACGACCTCTATGCGCGGCCGCTTCCCATGCCGGCTTGGACGGGGGCGCTCTCCGTATCCGTTCCGTCAGACCGTGGATACGTACGGCCCCGGGGGGTTGGTCGGAGCGCACAGCCGAGCGCTTCGAGCCATAGCGGTCGTTCACAACCTCAGCCCGTCCGGACCTTCACGGCCTGACGGAACGGATACCGCTCTCCTGCGGTGATGTCGCAATAATCGGACACCTGCGCGGTTTGATACGCTGCAGTTATAATGAATCTGCTAGCGATACGCTTGCGGGCACTACGAAGACGCTCTCGCGCCACGCTGCACCGAAAGTGAAATGTTACTGTTCTTACAGTAGGTTATGGGGTCACCTCGGGCTGTCATGACTGGCTATGCCAAGCCTGAGGGGTATGAAAGGAACAGGGGGTGTGCGAGGCTCGGGCGATGACCCGCCTCGCTCGCATCGATGGCAACGTGCTCTCCGGGATGCCGCTCGACCGGGCCGCGAACGTGCGCACCGACCCGGCTTGGCTCGCGGCCCGCCTCGACGATCCATCGACGCGCTACCTCGCGATCTGGCGGCAGAATGCCGTCGTCCGGCTCGGCCCCGAGCCGCGTGCCGTGATCCACTACCGTGAGACCCTCGACGGGCTGCTCGACGCCCGCGCCGAGCCCGCGCTTCTCGGCATCGAGGCCGAGGACGGTGTTGCCGGCACGGCGCATTTCGTGGTCGATTTCTCGCACGTGGAGGCCGAGACCCTGCTCGCGCGCTCGCCCGGTGGCGAGATGATGGACTTGCGCGAGCTGGTGCAGATCCTGCCGGGCACGGACGCGGCGCTCGTCGCCTATGCGCGGGGGCTCACCTACTGGCACCGGCGACACCGCTTCTGTGGCGCCTGCGGCGCCCCGGCAGAGGCGCGCGAGGCCGGCCACCAGCGGCGCTGCACCAACGAGGACTGCGGGGCGGTCCATTTCCCGAGGACCGATACGGCAGTGATCACGCTGGTCTATGACGGCGACGAATGCCTTCTCTGCCGCCAGTCACGTTGGCCCCCGGGGATGCATTCGACCCTTGCGGGCTTTCTGGAGCCGGGCGAGAGCCTCGAGGAGTGCGTCGCCCGTGAGATCGAGGAGGAAAGCGGGGTCAAGGTCGGCGATATCCGCTACCACTCCTCGCAGCCCTGGCCCTTCCCCGGCACGATCATGGTGGGCTTCATGGCGCAGGCGCTCACCCGCGAGATCGCGGTCGACGAAATCGAGCTGGAATACGCGCATTGGTATGAGCGGCGCGACCTGCTCGGCCAGCGAGACACCGATGCGTTCCGCCTGCCGGGCCGTTATTCGATCTCCCGCCGCCTGATCGAGGACTGGCTCGCCGGCCGTATCCCGCCCTAGTCGCACGAGCGGGAACCGTCTCGCGCGCGTCAATTGAATTGCGAGCGGGAACCGTCTCGCGCGCGTCAGTTGAATTGCGAGCGGGAACCGTCTCGCGCGCGACCTAAAGACCACCGCGCGACCACTGGCGCCCATCCACAAGGCGCGCGTTGACAGGGACCAGGGGCGCGCTTATACAGCGGCGGCCCTGGTCCCTGTCAGACGCAGCGCCGGGAGCGGAGGTGAGGCGTGAAACGGACCTATCAGCCAAGCAACATCGTGCGCAAGCGGCGCCACGGCTTCAGGCAGCGCATGAAGACCGTGGCCGGCCGGCGCATACTTGCCCGCAGGCGCGCGAAGGGACGGAAGCGGCTCGCCGTTTGATCCCGGCGAGCCTTGGCTTCGCCTGCCGTTATTCCTCACGTGCCGGACATGCCTAGACGTATCGAGCGCCCACGCCGAGAGGAGCATTGCATCCTAGCGCGGGGAACCACACGTCCTGGCGAGCGCTTGGACGCCTGAAATGTTCCCGTACACGTGCGAGCGTGAGACAGAGAGTGATGACGATGCGTATCGCCACACTCAAGAAGCGGAGCGACTTCCTGCGGGTGCGGGCGGCGGCATGCCACTGGGCCGCGCCGGGGCTGGTGCTGCAGGCGGCGCCGGCACCGGCGGCCGGGGATGCCGAAGGCGGGCTGATGCGTGTGGGCTACACCGCAAGCCGGCGGATCGGCAACGCGGTCGCCCGCAACCGCGCCAAGCGCCGATTGCGTGCGGCGGTGGCCCATGTTATGCCGGCGTCGGCGCAATGCGGCTGCGACTACGTCGTCATCGCGCGCGCCGCCACGCTGACCCGCCCGTTCGACGCGCTGATCGGCGACCTGGCCGCAGCGCTCGCGCGTGTTGGCGCGCGGATGCGCGATCGGGCGCCCGAGGGCGGACGGCGAGCCGCCGCCGGCCGGCAGCGCGCAGCGGGCCCGAAAGCGGGAGACGCATGAGACCGATCGCGTTACTGATCGTGGGCCTGATCCGCGGATATCAGTATTTCATCTCGCCCCTTGTACCGCCGAGCTGCCGGTTCGAGCCGACCTGCTCGCACTATGCAATGACCGCGCTCAGGCGCCACGGGGCGGCGGTGGGTCTCGCGCTCGCGGTGTGGCGGATCCTGCGCTGCAACCCGTTCTGCCCCGGGGGCGTGGACGACGTGCCTGAGCGTCCGCTCCGCATCCTCAACACGTCCTGGAGGCGTGCCCCCCGCTGACCGGGGCGAGCGAGCGGCGCATGTTCGGCGAGGACAAACGCAACCTCTTCATCGCGATCGGCGTGATCTTCGTGATCCTCGTCGCCTGGCAGTTCCTCATGCCTGCGCTCTTCCCGTCCGATGAACGGCCGCGGCGCGTCGTGGAGCAGCGTGAACCGGGGACGGCACCGCCGTCGCTGGATCAGGCCGCGCCGGAGATGACGACCGGCGCGGACGCTCCGGACCAAGCCCAGTTGCGCCAAGCGGGTATCGACAGCCCGCGCATCACGATCGAGTCACGCAGGCTCAGCGGCTCCATCGCGCGGCTCGGCGGGCGCATCGATTCCGTCACGCTCCTCGACTATCACGAGACCGCGGACGAGGAGAGCCCGAACATCGTGCTGTTCCAGCCCCGCGACGCGGCGCGGCCCTTTTTCGCCGATTTCGGCTGGATTAGCGCGGCCGGGGGCATCGCGCTTCCCCAGCCCGACACGCTCTGGGACGCCGATCGCACCACCCTTTCGCCCGGCAGGCCGGTCACGCTCCACTGGGACAACGGCGCGGGCCTCTCGTTCACGCGCAAAATCGCCGTCGACGACGACTTCGTCTTCACCGTGACCCAATCGGTGCGCAACACCACCGCCGCCCCAATCGCGCTCGCGCCTTACTCGCGGATCGCGCGATTCAGCGACGCCACCGAATCCATTCTGCCGTTCAAGCCGCTCTTCATCTTCCAGGACGGCGCGCTGGGTATCTTCGGCGAGGACTATCAGGAAGCCGACTACGATGACATGCGCGACGCCTACGACGCGCAGGTGAAGAACCCCCGCGCCGGCGCCGATTACCGCTACGAGTCCACCGGCGGCTGGATGGGATTGACCGACAAGTATTGGCTCGTCGCACTCATTCCCGATCAGGCGACGTCGCTCCACGGCAGCTTCGAGTACGTGCCGGTCGACGACGGGCAGGCCGACTCCTTCCAGACCATCTACGAGGCCGAGCCGCTCACAGTAAATCCGAGGCAGACTGTCTCGCTCACCTCGCACCTCTTCACCGGCGCCAAGGTGATCAGCCTCCTCGACCGCTACGAGGACGTGCTGGGGGTGGACCGCCTGGACCTCGCCGTCGACTTCGGGCCGGCGTGGTTCCTGTCGAAGCCGATGTTCTACGTCATCGACTTCTTCAACAGGGCCACCGGCAATTTCGGCGTCGCCATCCTGCTGCTGACGATCTGCGTGCGGGTGCTGCTGTTCCCGCTGGCCAACAAGGCCTACGCGTCCATGAGCCGGATGCGCAAGCTCCAGCCGGAGATGATCCGCCTGCGCGAGCGCTTTAAGGACGACAAGCAGCGGATGAATACGGAGCTGATGAAGCTCTACCGGGAGCAGAAAGCCAACCCGGTCGCGGGCTGCCTGCCGCTGGTGGCGCAGATTCCGGTGTTCTTCGCCCTCTACTACATGCTGTTCGTCACCATCGAGATGCGCCATGCGCCCTTCTTCGGCTGGATCGACGATCTCTCGGCGCCGGATCCGATGACCTTCATCACTGCATTCGGGTTCCTCGATTGGCCGGCGCCGGAGTTCCTGCTGGTCGGCATCTGGCCGCTCGTCTTCGGCGCGACCATGTGGCTCCAGATGAAGCTCAACCCGCAGCCGATGGAGCCGATCCAGCAGAAGATCATGATGGCGCTGCCCATCATCTTCCTCTTCCTGTTCGCGCGGTTCCCGGCGGGGCTGGTGGTCTACTGGACCTGGAACAACGTCCTCTCCATCGGTCAGCAATGGCTGATCATGCGCCGCATGGGCATCACCCGGCAGAGCCTCGCCCAGGACGCCGAGAAGATTAAGAAGATCAAGGAAGCGGCGGAGAAAGGCACACTGCTGAAGCCGAGCCGCTCTTCCCGCAAGAAGTCCACGCGCTCAGGGCCGAACAAGGAAGGCGCGCGCGCCGGTACCGAGGATGCGACACGGCGTGACGGCGCCGCGCGTGCCCGCAAGGCCCAGCCCCGGGCCAGCGAAGCGCAACGCGATGATGCACCCCGCCGCAAGTCTGGCACCGCGACGGGCAACAGCAAGCGGGCGGAGACCTCAACACGCTCCCGGCGTACAGAACCCGCCGGCGGGCAGAAGACACGCGCCAAGAGCGCTCCCCGCGCCCGCACCGAGCGGAAGAGCGAAGCACGGAGCGAGACGACGGGTGCCGGTACCTCGTCGGTCAAGCGCGCCGCCGCTGAGCGCGCACGGATCGCCCGGCGGAAGGCCTTGGCCCGCAAGCAACGGCAAAAGGGCGCGAGCCGGCGCAAGCAGGCGCCCACCGCCGCCCGGCCCACGAGCTTCATGGAGCGCCTCAAGGCGGGTCTCGGGATCCCCCCCGCCGAGGGTGCTCCCCCGCCCACTCCCGCGCCTGCGGCCGAGGAAGAACCCCGGAAATCGCGTCGCCAGCGCAAGGCGGAACGCGCCGCCACTCGTGCCGGCGTCGAGGGCGACGCTCCGGCCGAAGCGTCCGTCGATGCGGCGCCAGCGGACGAGGCGCCGCAACCGACCGGCGCGGCCGCCGACGCTGCGACAGAGGAAAGCGACGCGGCGGCGCCGGAATCATCCCCGGACACGTCCGCCGACGGCGGCGAATGGACGAGCCAGGACCGGCCGAGGCCCCGGCGCCAGAGAACGCGGAAGCGCGCGCGGCGGCGCTAGAAGCCGGCCGCCGGCTGTTCGCGCGGCCCTGCCGCTTCGTCGCAGGCGTCGCCGGGCCCGATGGTCTGCCTGCGCCCACCCTGCCCGAGATCGCCGTCGCCGGCCGCTCCAATGTCGGCAAGTCGAGCCTCGTCAACGCGCTTACCGGCCGGCGCGCGCTGGCGCGCATCTCGAACACGCCGGGGCGCACGCGCGAGCTGAACTTTTTCGACCTGGACGGCCGGCTCACGCTCGTCGACCTGCCGGGCTACGGCTACGCCGCCGCCTCCAGACAGAAGATCAAGGCCTGGACACGCCTCGCGGAGGCCTACCTGCGCGGCAGGCCGACCCTCCGGCGGGTCTGCCTGCTGCTCGACGCAAGGCGCGGCATCACATCAGCCGATGAGCCCGTCATGACCGCATTCGACCAGAGCGCGGTGTCCTTCCTCGCGGTGCTGACCAAGTGCGACAAGCTCGCGCCGGAGGCGCTGACGGCGCAGACCGCCGCCATCGAGGCGGCGCTTGCCGCGCACGTTGCTGCCTATCCGTCGTTGATCGCTACCAGCGCGCGTACCGGGGCGGGGATCGCAGCGCTCAGGAGCCACCTGGCCGCGCTGGCCACGGCGGAGAGAATAGGCTAGTGATCCGCGGCCGGCCGGCGCCCACGGGTGCGCCGGCGCCGGCGCCTGCGACCGACCGGGCACCCCATGCAGCGCATCAGCGACACCAAACATTGGCTGCGCACCGCAGCCACGATCTCCGAGGCGCTGCCTTATATGCGGCGCTTCGCCGGCCGGAGCGTGGTGATCAAGTACGGCGGCCACGCCATGGGCGATGCCGCGCTCGCCCAGAACTTCGCGCGCGACGTGGTCCTGCTGAAGCAGGTCGGCATCAACCCGGTGGTGGTGCATGGCGGCGGCCCGCAGATCGCCCGGATGCTCGGCCGCCTCGGCATCGAGAGCGACTTCGTCGACGGCTTGCGAGTCACCGATGCAGCGGCCATCGAAGTCGTCGAGATGGTGCTCGCCGGCACCATCAACAAGCAGATCGTGACCACGATCAACGCGGAGGGCGGCACCGCAGTCGGCCTCAGCGGCAAGGACGGCCGCCTCATCGAGGCGACGCCGCTGCAACGGCGCACGCGCGATGCGGAGACCGGGGCCGAGCGCGTGGCCGACCTTGGCTTTGTCGGCGAGCCGGGCCACATCAATGTGGAACTGCTCGGCCATCTGGGCGAGTCCGACATCATTCCGGTCATCGCGCCGATCGGCGTGGGCGCCGGAGGCGAGACCTACAACATCAATGCCGATACCGCGGCCGGCGCCATTGCCTCAGCGCTTTCCGCCATCAAGCTGCTGTTGCTCACCGACGTCCCCGGCGTGCTCGACGGCGACGGCGCGCTCGTCAGCCAGATGACCGCCGGCGAGGCGAGGCGAATGCTCACCGGCGGCGCAGTGAGCGGCGGCATGATCCCGAAGCTCGAAACCTGCCTCGCGGCGATCGAGCGCTCGACCGGGGCCGCCCACATCCTGGACGGGCGCGTGCCGCACGTGATCCTGCTGGAGCTCTTCACCGAGCACGGCACCGGCACCATGATCGTGCCGGAATAAGGTACAACCCCTGCCTTGACGTGGCGGGGGCGCTTGGCTATTCAGCGCTGCAGGATCGCCAATCGGGGGCTTCGTAACCCATGCCCTGGGACCTTGGACTGCCGTTGCTGGTCGCGTTCGCCACCCTCATCCTGTCGCTCGGGATCTTCTGGTCGGCGAAAACGCTGCTCTTCGAGGCGCGCCGGCGGGAAGGCACCGATGCGGGCCCCGGCGACGTTGACGCCGGATCCAGGGGCACCCACTAACCCGCACTTCACACTACGGCCCTCAGGGCCGTCAATCGGCAGGGTTCACCGGCACGTTATCGATAAGTCGCGTCTCGCCGAGCCATGCGGCGGCGAGTACGCGCGCCGGTGCCGTGATGCTCTCCACCGGTGCGAGCGTCTCGGCATCGCAGACCGCGAGATAGTCGATACGGGTGAAGCCCGCGGCCTTGAGCGCGGCGGTGCCGTTGGCCACCGCGTCGGCCGACTTCGCGCCCTGGCTCAGCGCCGCCGCCATCCAGCTCAGCACCTCGAAGAGCCGAGGCGCAACCCGGCGCTCTTCCGCCGAGAGATAGGCGTTGCGCGAGGAGAGCGCGAGTCCGTCGGCTGCGCGCACGGTAGGCACCGCTTCGATCCGGCAGGGGATATCGAGATCGGCCACCAGGCGGCGCACTGTGGCGAGCTGCTGATAATCCTTCTCGCCGAAGAGCGCGACATCCGGCAGGCACTGGAGCAGAAGCTTGGTGACGACGGTGGCGACGCCGGTGAAGAAGTGGGGCCGGGTGGCGCTCTCGAGCCCGGCGGTGACACCGTCCACGTGCACCGCGGTTGCGAAGCCCGGCGGGTAGATCGCGTCTGTCGGCGGCATGAACGCCGCCTCGACACCCGCCTCGGCCAGCTTGGCAAGGTCGTCGGCCGGGTCGCGCGGATAGAGGGCGAAGTCCTCGTCAGGCGCGAACTGGGTCGGGTTGACGAAGAGGCTGACCACTGTGCGCCCGCCATGCGCGCGCGCGGCCCGAACCAGCGCCATGTGGCCCTCGTGCAGCGCTCCCATGGTGGGAACGAGAGCGACCGTCAGGCCGGCTGCACGCCACGCGGCGACGGCTCCGCGCAGGCCGGCGACGCTGTCGAGAATCGAAGGCGCCATCGGCTGCCCGCGCCTCGGGACGGCGTCTCCCGAGACGGGTTGCTCCGCGCTAGATGATTTGCCAGCTGCCGTCGGGCTGGCGGCAGGCGGTGCCGTAGGCCTCCTCGGTGCGGCCACCGACCGTCACAGTCTGGGTGTACTCGCGGCAATAGGCCCCGTCGCTCTGCTGGTAGGTCTGGGTCGGCGTGATCGTGCCTCGGTTGCCGCTGTCCGGGTTGTGCCACGTGTTCGTCGTGCCGGAGGGCACCGTCTCCAAGGTACTTTGTGTTGCATGCTGCATTGCCAGCTGATCGGCGCGGTCGAGCGACCTGCCGATCTCGCTGCCGATAAGCGCGCCGAGGAGCGTGCCGACGCCGACGGCAACCACTTTGCCGCGGCCCTTGCCGACCTGCGCACCGGCGACGCCGCCAGCCACAGCGCCGAGAAGCGTGCCGAGGCCTTGTTTCTGGCCGACAGTCTCGCTGCAGCCTGCCAGCGCCAGCGCGGCGATGCCGAGTACCGCGAACTTGAACTTGTGCATGGGTCGTCTCCTCACGTCCCTATCGTCGAGTATCGCTCTGCAAGAGCCGACGCGCCGACTCCGACCGATCGTTCCTGCTCACATAGCATGATCTGTGCAGGCGCGGCGGTGTTGTCAAATTTTCGTGTGCCGAGCCGTACCCCCGGCAGCGTGCTCGCGGCGATCGTGCTGCTGCCGGTGGCGACGGAGATCGGTGTCCATCCCATCCACTTCGCCGCGATCGTCGGCACCAATCTCGGTCTCGGGAACGTCTCGCCCCCCTGCGCGCCGATGCTCTACATGGCGGCGGGGATCAGCAAGCTCTCGCTGGACAAGTATATCGTTCCGACGATGAAGCTATTGTGCTTGGGCCATCTGCCCATGGTGCTGATCGTCACCTTCATCCCGGACCTCTCGCTGACGCTGCCGAGACTGGTCATGGGGATTGAATGAGCGGCGGCGTTGCTCCGTGAGCGAGCGCGTCGCGATCACCCTCCAGCCATCGGGCGGCGAGAAGGAGACGGTGAAGGCCGGTGGGTTCGACGTGGCCGACGAGGAGCGCCCCTTGGCCCAGAACCACGGCGCCGGCTACCGCGCCATCTACGACTTGGGCTGGCCCGAGCGCTCGGTCTTCGTCATCAGCACCGGGCAATCCGGCAACCCGCTCTCGTCGCACTACGAGGACTACGCCGAGCCCTGGCGCGACGGCCGCTACCTCCCCATGCTCACCGACCGCGCCAGAGTGGAGGAGGATGTGCTGGGGACGCTGGTGTTGAGGCCGAGGTGAGGCTTAGGGCGTTCTTACGTCATGCCAAGACAATTCTTGTGTCCCTAAGGACCCACGCCGAGCAAGACATGACACTTCCTCATGAACTCCGAGGTTAAAGATCTAGCTGTTGCAGCAACTTCTTTGCTTGCCTCACTCTTGGCTGCGTGGCTTTGAGTGACTTGCGTTTCCGCACTTCCTCCCAGAAGTCTTCCGCGTAGCCATTCCGCTTCAGATAAATTGCTGTTGCGGCCAGTTCAAGCACCAGTGCAGAATAGCCGCTCATCACTTCAAGGTCGGCTTTGCACGCCTTTATCTCTTCACAGTTATCTAGCCTAGCGGCACAATCCGTCGATCTAAATACCGTATATGGCACACTATGATAACCAGTTCGTTCTTCCATGGACAAGAAACCCAAAGATTCGGCATCTTCGGCTGCAAAGGCTAACTCCGCGCTATAGGGTCCGAAATTGTGATAGTCGAATTCTACATCCCTAAATCCAGAACCCTTAGCTTGGAGCAAATACGCGATTTTCTGCAATCGCGTCTTGCCGACGATTTCCCCGCCTGCCAAACGCACTATGGCGCTGACGTAGTCAGACTGATCCATCATTGCGCCGCTCCCTTCCATAGCTCGGTTAACTTCGCCATCACTTCGCCATTTCGCCCGTATACTCGGAATACTTTTTCCTCCTTTAGGGTTTGAATTACGGGTGATAACTCCGCCACGTCCTCGTGACGCTCCGTTCCATCGGGCAACCTGATTGTGATCTTTGTCAAGGCATCAGGACTCTCGTAGCTGCGAAATTTATAAGCTGAAACAGTCGCCCTGTCCTCAAGAACATCCATATCCTTAAAGCTGCCCTTTCTTTTCGCATCCGACAGTGCTTTTTGAAATTTCCCTCTAGCATCTCCTCCAACGATTTTGTGTCGCGCGCCGACATCTAAGCATTTATACAGTGCTCTGTTTCTCAAGCGGTTGGCCAAATCCACAATTTCCTTATCTCGTGCCTGCTCCATTAGCGCAAGGCCACCCCAAATTGTAGCGTCATCCAGACGCAAATAGTGCTCGATGGAATTTCCATCTTCTTCAAAATATAATCTGAGCGGGTGATTCTTAGGTAATCCGGTTTTGGAGGGATCTCCCGAATTGATTATCTTAGCGGTACGTGTGAGTAGGGATTCGAGCATTTTTTCTGCGGCGCGCGTAGTCTTATGCATGTACACCTGCGTGTACATATGGTACCGACCGATAAGGTAACCCTCCGCCGCCTTGAGACCTTTAGCACTGAGAATAAATCCCTCAACAACAAACGGGTCCTTTGCGTCATCACCGCCAATCGTTAACTCCCCAACTTCCAAGTTATTCAGCAGCCAATCCCAGTCCAGTCCGGCATATTCGGTTCCAGTCATAATTCTATCTCGCTGAAGATAGTCGATTCGATCAGCGTCAAACTGGCTTGATACAATAGAAGAATAGATGTCCACCGGGTACTCTTGCTCAAGAAGACTTGCCACATTGATCTGAAAAGACTTATCATACGTCGCCAGAATTTGTCCAACTTCCGTGTCGCCCCTTATAATTTCGGCCGTCCATTTCTCATGCCTCTTCCGCGCACCCCGTGCCTTCTCTACGCCTTCAAACGCATGACTAAAGGGGCCATGACCAAGGTCATGAAGAAGGGCGGAGCACATTGCGACGTTTGCTCTTTCCTGCGAGAAAGTGTCTCCCAGAGTGGTCTTGAGAAGATCGACTAATTGACGAGAAGTGTGAAAAACGCCCACACTGTGGGAGAAGCGAGTGTGAGTTGCACCAGGGTAAACGAGTTCCGAAAAGCCGAGCTGCTTAATGCGCCGCAAGCGCTGGAATTCGCATGCATTGATCAGGGACCACATCAGCTGCTCGAAGTCGTCGGATGCAGAAAATGCTATAAGTCCGTGGACGGGATCGCGTATGCGTTGCTGGCGCTTCGCTAAATGTATGGTCACGAGACCACTCATCCACAAGATGTAGCGTTAGTCAAGTTGATTGCGTGTTCTATGTATGTTCTAATATGACTAAGCGGGAAATGCAAGTGGGCTGTGAGGGGTTAGCCGCCTGCCGTAGCTCTCTTCGCCAGCTCCCGTTCCGCCAGCGTCGCCCGGTAGCTGGCGCCGATGAGGAGAATCTCGTCGTTGACGTCGTAGCCGGGGTTGTGGAGGAAGCAGCCGCGGGCGCCGGTCCTAGTCCCGCGCGCCCGACTCCTCTTGTCGCGCGCAAGACCCTACGGGCTTGCGCGATTCGGGCGGGCGCGACATCTCGCTGGAGACGGGACCGGGCATGAACTAGCATTCGGGCCGGACCGCCCGGCGGGCGCCGGTCGGAGCGGGTGGCGGGGATGGCCTGAGCGGCGTGATGGAGACTGGCTGAGGAGACCAGAATGGCGCGATCGAAGATTCTGCTGGCGGGCGAATCGTGGGTGACGACCGCAACGCACATCAAGGGCTTCGATCAGTTTCCCACGGTCACCTTTCATCGCGGCGCGGATGCGCTGGCCGACGCGCTGGCAGACAGCGATTTCGCGCTCACCTACATGCCGGCTCACGAGGCGCAGACGCACTTTCCGTCGACGCTCGCCGGGCTTCGGGAATTCGACGCCGTCATTCTCAGCGACATCGGCTCCAACACTCTTCTCCTGCATCCCGATACGTGGATCGACAGCAAGCCCACGCCGAACCGGCTCAAGCTCATCCGTGACTATGTGGGCGAAGGCCGCGGCCTGATGATGGTCGGCGGCTACTACAGCTTCCAGGGCATCAATGCGGGCGCCCGCGACCATATGTACCGCGCGCACGACCCTGCGGGCGTGCGCGACTCTGTTGAACCGCGCGTGGCCTCTCAGGCGCGCGCGACCCGGACCGTGGTGCGGTGCACCGGGCGCGGATTCTGCGTCAGGATCGCGTCCTGAAACACGAGAGAACACGGGCCGCGACAGGTGGAGGCAGGGAAAGGCGCGCGCGACCCTACGGGCGAGCGAGGGACAATATGCCGCGCGCGACCCATTCTTCCACGCCCGCGCGCGACCCCATCTACCGCGTTCGTGACCCTGTGGGCGTGCGCGACAGTCCGCGTTGTCGTCGCCAGCGTCATCCAGGACTGCCGCCGCCTGTCCCACCGAATCCCACTTATCCCACTTAATCCCACTTAATCCCGCATGACATTTAATTTCTCGCCCGTCTCGTGCGTGCCAGTGCTAGTACCGGGGCGTGCGGATCCAGGGTCACGGGGCGTGCGGATCCAGCCTGCGTCGCGCCCAGGGGCGGTGACGACGAAGGGTGTTGCCTGGCTGCGGTGGGGCTCGGGCCAGGTGTCGGGCCGGAGAGGAGGATGCCATGCGGCCGACAGCGCGCGAACGGGCGGATTTCGACCGCGATGGCGCGGTGCTGGTGAAGGGTGTCGTGCCGGCCGCGTGGCTCAGCGTTCTGGCGGACGCGATCGAGCGCGATATTGCGGAGCCGGGACCGTACTTCACCGGCTACCGGCCGGAGGTGGGCCGCTTCCACGGTAACCAGCGCGTCTGGGAAATCGATGCGGGCTTCCGGGCCTTCTGCTGCGAGGGGCCGCTCAGGGAGCTGGCGGCGCGGTTCCTGAGCGCCGAACGCCTCAACCTCTTCTACGACCAGCTCTTCGTGAAGGAGCCGGGCACGCCGCAGCCGACGCGCTGGCACAACGACCAGCCCTACTGGCCCGTGCGCGGCTGGCCGGTGATGTCCTTCTGGCTGCCGCTCGACCCGGTCACGCGCGTGAGCGGCGCGCTCGCCTTCGTTGCCGGCTCGCACCGCTGGGACCGATGGTTCCAGCCTGAGCCCTTCGCCGAAGGCGGAGCAGCCTACGAGCAGGGCGAGGGCTACGAGCTCATGCCCGATATCGACGCCGGCGGATACCGCATGCTCTCCTGGGACATGGAGCCGGGCGACGCGCTCGCCTTCCATGCGATGACCGTCCACGGCGCGGGCGGCAACCTCACGACGGATGTCCGCCGGCGCGGCTACGCAGTGCGCTATTGCGGCGAGGGCTGCACCTATTTCGCCGGACCCGGCCCGAACCGCGACCTGCGCAACCCGGCTCTCGCCGACGGCGACCCGCTCGATAGCACGCAATATCCCGTCGTCTGGCCCTGACGCTGACGGCGGGATCGGCGTCTCTCGACCGCCAACACGGAGTCCTTGATTTGAAGGCTATCCCGCCCGCTGATCGCTCATCCGCTTCGACGCCGAGGAGATCATCACGAGCGCGGCGCGGCGTATTGCGGAGCGGCCAACGCGGCTAGAAACCTCAAAACCGAGGCACTAGTCACCTGACACTGAAGTTGAGATCATTTTCAATTGGCAGTGTCGTCACACTAAGTCGCTCTATTGTCGAAGAATGTGGTCGTGCAATATAGTTGTCTTTATGTGGCGAACTTCAGATTCAGGTGACTAGTATCTGCCGCACCCTGCAATCGGGAGAGTGAGATGACCCCGTCCCCCACTCAATTGGGCAAGAGCACGCGCGGGCACGCATGAGCGAAGCTGTCCGGGTGGGGGTCGAGGTCGGCGGTACGTTCACCGATCTCGTCGCGTTCGAGGCCGGCGGTGTGCGCATCACCAAGGTGCCGAGCACGCCGCAGGAGCCGCACCGCGGGGCCATCGCAGCGCTGGATCAGTCGGGTTTGGTGCTGGAGGCTACCGGCGATCTCGTCCACGGCTCGACCGTGGCCACCAACGCGGTGCTCGAGCGCAAGGGTGCCAAGGTGGCGTTCTTCGCGACGGAGGGATTTCGCGACCTGCTCGCGCTGCAGCGGCAAAGCCGGCGCTCCATCTACGACATTCATTACCGGAAGCCAGAGCCGGTGGTGCCGCGCCGCGACACGTTCGAAATCCCCGAGCGGGTCGGCCCGCATGGCGAGGTGGTGACCGCCCTCGATGAAGGGGCTGCGCGGCAGCGAATTCACCAGACGTTGCACGGCGCCGGCTATGAGTCCGTCGCGATCTGCTTCCTGAACAGCTACGCGAACCCCACGCATGAGCGACGAGTCGCAGCGATGGTCGCCGAGTCCTTTCCCGACGTCGGAATCACGTGCTCGTGCGACGTGACTCGCGAGTTCCGCGAATACGAGCGCGCCTCGACCACCGTGCTTGCGGCGTACGTGCAGCCCGTCATCGACCGCTATCTCGGCGAGTTCGCGCGCGCGCTGGACGGCCGGGGCTTCAACGGCCGCTTCAGCCTCATGCAGTCCAACGGGGGCAGGCTGCCCGCGCGCGGCATGGCCGGCAACGCGATTACCTCGCTCTACTCAGGCCCGGCGGCAGGCGTGATGGGCGCGATCCGACAGGCAGAGCGCTCGGGCTATCGCGACCTCATCACGTTCGACATGGGTGGCACGAGCACCGACGTGTGCCTGGTGCAGGGTGGGACACCGGTGCTGACGAGCGACGCCGAGATCGACGGTCTGCCCATTCGCATTCCGGTGCTCGACATCGTGACGGTGGGGGCGGGGGGCGGCTCGATCGTCTGGCGCGACGACGGCGGCATGCTGCGGGTCGGTCCGCGCTCGGCCGGCGCGGAGCCCGGCCCGGCCTGCTACCGGCGCGGCGGCGCCGACCCGACAATCACCGACGCGCACCTGGTGCGCGGCACCGTGCTCGCCGACACCTTCCTCGGCGGGCGCATGGACGTCGATCCCGAACTTGCCCGAGGCGCCTTCGCCATGCTGGCGAAACAGTTCGGCCGAAGCGTGGAGCAACTCGCCGACGACGCGGTACGGGTGGCCGAACACAACATCGTGCGGGCGATCCAGCTCGTCTCGACCGAGCGGGGCCGCGATCCGCGTGATTACGTGCTCGTCCCCTTCGGCGGCGCGGGGCCGCTGCACGCGGCGCGGGTCGCCGAGGTGCTGGGTATCTCGACCATCGCCGTTCCGCCCGAGGCCGGCGTGCTCTCGGCCTTCGGCCTCGTCGCCTCGGATTTCGTGCGCTACGAGAACCGCACGGTGCGAATTGCCCTCGACGAGGCTGGCGCCGCAGAGCGCGTTCGCGCGCAGTTTACGGCCATGCGCGCAGACGCAGACGCCGCCTTTGCGGAACTCGGCCTGACGAGCGGGCTCCGCTACACCCATGCGCTCGAAATGCGCTACGTGGGCCAGGCCTTCGAGGTCCCGATCCTGCTTAACGAAGACGAGATTGCGCGTCTCGATGCGGGTCTCTTGCGGGAGCGGTTCAACGAGGCGCACCATCGCATCTTCGAGTTCGACGACTCGCGGACCAACCGCCCGGAGATCGTCTCCTTCCGGCTCGGCATCGCGTCCCCGCCCCCGGCCGTCCCCGCACTTGTCGGGACGGACGACTCCCCGCACGCAGCGGATGTCACGCTCTTCGACGGCGGCGAGCGCAGAAAAGCCCGTCGGCTCAACCGCGGCGCGCTGCTCGATGTGGGCGTGGGCGAAGGACCGTTGCTCATCGCGGACGAGACCTCCACCGCCTACGTCCCGCCGGGATGGCGCGCGCGGGTGGACGCACACCATAATGTCATCCTGACGCGCTGAGTTCGGGATAGAGCACGGAGAGCCCAAGGAGAGGACCCATGTCGCTCGATCAGGTCGACCAGGCGATCATCTCCCAGGCGCTGATCGCTGCCGCAAAGGAAATGGGGATCAAACTCGTGCGCTCGGCCTACTCGCCGATCGTGCGGGAGGCGAACGACTGCTCCGCTGCGCTGCTGGACGTGGACGGCAACGTGGTGAGCCAGGCGGAGCTCATTCCCATGCAACTCGGCCCGATCGCCACGACCTTCCGAGCCTGTGCAGAGCTCTATCCGCCCGAGACGCTGGAGCCCGACGACTTCTACATCAACAACGATCCGTATCACGGCGGGCAGCACGTCCCCGACATATTCATCTTCACACCCATCTTTTTCGGCACCAGGCTCGTCGGGTTCAGCGCAACCGTCGCCCATCACCTCGATCTCGGCGGCGGGGCGCCGGGTCTCAACATGGCGGCCGGCGACGTCCATCAGGAGGGCCTCATCTTTCCGCCGAGCCGCTACAACGTGAACCGCGACTGGAACGGCGGCCCCTTCGAGCGTCTGGTACGCGCAAATGTGCGCGTTCCGGAGAAGACGATCGGGGACTGCAATGCGCAGTTCGCGGCAAACGGGGTCGGAGCGAGGCGCGTGATCGAGCTCTGCGGGAAGTTCGGGGCGGACACGGTCAAAGAGGCGATGGCGGGGCTGCTCGACTACACCGAGCAGCGCATGCGGGCCGCGATTGCCGCAGCACCCGACGGCGTCTACCACGGCGAGGACCAGCTCGACAGCGACGGAGAGAACGACCAGCCGCTCGTGGTGCGCGCGCGGGTGGAGATCGCGGGCGATACCGTCTCGGTCGACTACGAGGGGACGTGCGATCAGGTGCGTACGAACGTGAACTGCCCCTTCGCATCGACGATCGCGGCGGGGCTCTCGTGCGTCAAGTCGGTGCTCACGAGCCCCGACATCCCCTTCAACGAGGGCGCGAAGCGGCCGATCAGCATTGCTGCGCCTTACGGCTCGCTGCTCAATCCGCGCCCTCCGGCCCCGGTGCGCGCGCGAATGCTGTCCGCCTACCGCGCGTACAATGCGGTGATGAAGGCTCTCGCCGAGGCGGTGCCCGAGCGGGTGATGGCGGCCGGCTTCGACACCACGCACGCCACGTGCCTCTCGCACCTCGGTGAGGAGGGTTACGGCATCTATCTTGAGATCTTCGGGGGTGGCTACGGTGCGAGCGCGCTGGGCGACGGTTGCGACGCGGTCGACAGCCCCCTCTCCAACTGCTCCAACATCCCCGTCGAGGCCATCGACATGGAGCACGCGTTCTTCCGCGTGGCGGAGTACGCGCTCGTGGCGGGCTCGGGCGGCGAAGGAGAATGGCGCGGCGGGCTCGGTATCAGGCGGGTGTACGAGGTGCTGGCGGACGACGTCGAGTACCAGTCCTACTCCGATCGTTTCACAATCCCGCCGGAGGGGTTATTCGGCGGTGCGGACGGCGGTGCGGCGCATGCCTGCGTGCTGCGCGGCAACGAGAAGATCGTGCTCGGCTCGAAGACGAGCTTCCGCCTGGCGAAGGGCGACCGCCTGGTGATGAGCACGGGCGGAGGCGCGGGCTTCGGCGATTTCGCCCGGCGATCGGCAAGTAGAGTCGCGCAGGATCGGAACCTGTCAACGACTTTGAGACACCGTCGATTGCGATTTACTGAGCAGTCTCTCCTGTTGTGGATGTGTCAGGTGGATTGATCCAGACCGCTTTGGGAAGCGGCAGGGGTTTGGGGATGCCGCGAACGAAGCGCTCAGGATGATGGTTCCAGGCGGCGCGCAGGGTCTGTTCACGTTGTTGCAGCACGGTGTGGGCACGGCCGTGATGGACGTCATCGGGGGTGAGCATGGCGATTCCGCCATGGCGGTGCTCGGTGTTGTACCAAGGGAAGAACGACTGGCAGAAGGCGATGGCGGCGTGGATATCGTCGAATCGCCCAGGGAAGCCGGGATGGTACTTCAGGGTCTTGAACTGGGCCTCGGAGAAGGGGTTGTCATCGCTGACCTGGGGGCGGCTCAGCGAGCGTGTGACGCCGAGGTCGGCGAGCAGTTGTGCGGTGCATTTGCTGGTCATGGGCGCCCCGCGGTCGGAGTGCAGGGTGAGGACCTGGGGCGCGATGCCTTGCTTGAGGCAGGTCTGCTCGATCAGCGTTGCGGCGAGGGCGGAGTTCTCCCTCTCGGCGACCATCCAGCCGACCACGTAGCGGCTGAAGATGTCGAGCAAGACGTAGAGGTAGAAGTAGGTCCAGCGTGTCGGTGCCAGCAGTCGAGTGATGTCCCAGGACCACGTCTGGTTCGGCGCGGTGGCCACCAGCTCGGGCTTGCTGTAGGGAGGATGTTCGAGCTGATTGCGCCGCTCTCGCACCGGCTGATTCGCGGCCAGGATCCGATACATCGTGCGCTCCGAGCACAGGTACTGGCCTTCATCGAGTAGCGTGGCGACGACCTCGGCGGGCGCGCGGTCGACGAAGCGAGGGGAGGCGAGCACGTTGAGAACATGCTCGCGTTCGGACTCGCACAGCGCCCGGGCGGGCGTTGGACGGGGCTGCTGGTGCCCGGGAGTGACCTTGTGACGACGGTAGAAGGTGGTCCGTGACACACCCAGCGCTCGGCACGCTGGGGCCACACCGACCTGTGAGGCGAGCCCTTGGGCCGCCATCAGCAGTCCTTCGCGTCGCTGAGGTTGAATCCCAGCAGCCCGGCAACTTTTCCCTGGACATCCAGGATGGTATGCGCGGTGTGCAACTCCTTCTCCAGCCGCGCCACTTTCGCCTCGAGCTCGCGCACCTTCGCGCTGAGCGGGTTATGCTCGGCAGGCTTGGCGCCGCGCTTGTTCGGGGTCAGGCCCCGCAACGAGCCTTGACGACGCGCTTTGCGCCAAGCCGACAGGTGGGAGGTGTACAACCCTTCCCGGCGAAGCAGCCGTCCGACCTCGCCGGGCTGCGTGCAGCGGTCGGCCTCCTCTAGGATTCGCAGTCGATACTCGGCGGTGAACTGGCGCCGCTTCGGCTTGGCTACCACCTCGGGGTCCGGCGCCGGCCTCGCGCCGCTCGCTCGGGCTCTGGGGGTCTCGTCGCTCCGCTCCTCAATCCCCAGAGCCCGAGCGCCCATCTCGTTCAATGCCATCGATTCTCTCTCTGTGACCATCGGTTCTCATCTCCACCGCCCCACAGTAATTCCAAGGGGTGCAGGTGTCTCATCGATGTTGGCAGAGAGGGGATCGCGAAGATGGCACGCTTGAAGTGCCTTAACCTCGCGTGTAGCTGCGAGATGACCCAATGGCGCGAGACAGGATCTCGATTGTGCGTCCGATCGTCGGAGCACTCATTCCGACTCGCCTGCGTTTCACCATCTGCGAACTGTTACCGTCACAATGTTCTGACAAACGCCTGGAGAAGACATCTGACGATCGGAATGTAGAATAGATGGAAAGCGGCATGACTAGGGAAAATAAAAGCTTCAACCTCGATTTGTTTCTTGAGTTAAACGAAGAATATAAGGATAAACCGATTGTACCGCGGCCGAGACGTACTGGAAAGGTGGATTTGGAAGAGGCGGCGAAACGGCGAGCCGCCAACATAGATAAATTGCTGAATGTTCGTGACAAGCGCGTGCTTGAAATCGGTTGTGGCCGCGGTGCGTTCTCATATGTGCTTGCCAGAAATTATGCCTGCGACGTAGTGGGTGTCGATATTGTGGAACGAGAGTGGTCTGACTATAAGTCTGTTCCGAACCTCGATCTGCGTGTTTTGGATGTAAGCTCCAAGGATCACGAGGATATAGGGCAATTCGACCTAATCTATTCTTCCGCTGTTTGGGAACATATCAAGCATCCCTACGCAGCCCTTCAAGGGGTCAAGCGGCTTCTAAGGAATGATGGGCACTTCTTTCTAAGTGCAAATCTTTATCGAGGTCCACAGGCATCCCATCGATATAGAGAAGTGTTCTTTCCGTGGCCGCATCTCCTGTTTACGGATGATGTCTTCGAAGAATTCTACCTTAATACTGGTAGAAAACCGAACAGACCTGCGTGGGTGAATAAGTTGACGTACTCAGGATATAGGCACTATTTTGAGATTCTCGGATTCGAAGTTCAAAAGGAATGGTTCTCTTGTTCACAGTTTGATGAGGGTTTCTATAATCGTTTTGAAGATGTGCTGTCACGATATTCAAAGACCGATCTGGAGCGCGATTTTTTGAACGCAACAGTCGTTCACGGTTCGCTAGTGGAGAGTGAACACGTGAGCGAGACTTCGACTCGAAGCCAAACCGCAAAACTCGAAAGTGAAGTTAGAGAGCCGAGAAAGACTGTCTTAGGTCTCGAACTAGAGATTGAGGCGGCCAACGAGAGGGTTGGAAAGGTCGAACGACAGCTTCGGGAAGAAAGGAACAAGGTTCGTGATATGCAGAACAGCATGCGCTGGCAAGTAGGAACTCTATTGGCCAATTCCGCACACAGGCCATGGCGTCTTGCTCGTCTGCCCTTTGATCTCCTACGGCTCGCCACGGATCGTGATCGGCGCAAGAACGCCCCACGGAAGCCCGCCGGTTGATGCGGTCACGGCAGCGGGGGCGGCGGCCACTGCCGCCGGCGCTCGGCCCAGACAAGCGCGCTGCATTGCGAGGGCGGCGCTTGACGGCGCGCGGCCGGCCACCCACACATGGCCTCACTGACCGCACTCAACTAGTATTCAAACCAAAGGATCCATTGGGGTCCGCCCTATCCGCTTTGTCACGACCGATAGGCAAACTTCGCAGCAGAGGGAGAAGACCATGCGACTGCTCAAGATATGTGCCCTGGCCGCCGTCGGGCTGGTCTACGCACTCTCGGCAAGCGCCGACTACCAAGGCGTTCCGCGCACCTTCCTGTGGAACCCCGGCGGCGTCGACATCTACGACGCAGCCGAGTACAAGAAGGATGGCCCCTACGTCATCGGCTTTTCGAACGCGAGCCTCTCCAATCCCTGGCGCGTGGCCATGCTGCACGGCATCGAAGCCGCCGCCGAGCGCAACAAGGACAAGCTGAAGCGCTTCATCATCACCGACGCCAACGACAACCCCTCCAAGCAGGCCGCCGATATTCAGGATCTGCTCGCTCAGGGCGTCGACATTCTCCTCGTCAGCCCGGCGACCGCGGAAGCGCTGGATCCCGCACTCCGCCGCGCCAACAAGAGCGGCGTCCCCATCGTTCTGGTGGACCGCGAGGTTACGTCCAAGGACAGCTACATTACCTTTGTCACCGCCTCCGACCAGGCGCTGGGCCGGATCTCTGCACAGTGGCTGGCTGAGACGCTGAACTTCGAAGGCAAGGTCGTGATGCTGGGCGGCCTGGCCGGCGCTTCGCCGGCGGAGAACCGCATCAAGGCGGCGCACGAGGTCTTCAACCAATATCCCGGCATCGAGGTCCTGGAAGTCCAGTACACGTCCTGGTCGCCGGCCAACGGCAAGACGATCATGTCGGCCCTCATTCAGAAGTACGGCAATGACATCGCCGGCGTCTGGGCCGATTCCGGCCTGCAGGGCTCGGGCTCGATCGAAGCCTTCCTCGCCGCCGGCTACGAGGCCGGCGCGATCCCGCCGCATACCGGCGGAGACTTCAACGCGATGTACCAGCTGAGCGTGCAGAACCAGGTTCCGATGGTCGGCATCGACTATCCGCCGGCCATGGGCGCCGTGTCGTTCGAATTGCTGTTCGATGTGCTGGCGGGCAAGGGCATTCCGCGCCGGATCGAGGTGAACCAGCAGATCGTGGTCTCCGAGGGTCACGAGACCGCGTCGGTCCAGGCGGATGTCTTCGTCAAGGACTATGCCCTTATGGACAAGCCGGGCTCGGTCATCATGTCGAGCGGCGTCGGCCCGGACTACGATCCGGAGACCTTCACCGCCGACTATCCGAAGTAATCTGCCGACGACGATGGACGGTCCCTCAGCCGTTCTGGCTGGGGGGCCGTTCGTTACGGCGGCTGGATGCCGCCGGCGCCTGGGAGGAAGGCGACATGGCTCATCCGGCGCTTGCCGCTAAGGGCTTGACGAAATCCTTCGGCAGCAACGAGGTCCTCCGCAATATCGATTTCGAGGTCAATGCCGGCCGCACCATCGCGCTCTGCGGCGAGAACGGCGCCGGGAAGTCGACTCTCATCAAGCTTATGACCGGCGTCTATACGCCGTCGGTCGGGCAGGTCCTGCTGGATGGCGACCCGGTGGTCTTCGCCGGACCAAAAGAGGCGATTGCCGCCGGCATCGCCGTTGTCCATCAGGAATTTTCGACCATCTCGGCGCTCACGGTGGCCGAGAACGTGTTTCTGGAGAAGGAGCCGCGCAACCGGCTCGGCCTGGTCGACCGGCGCGCGCTTCGCCGCGACTGTGTCGACCTGCTTCAACAGCTCCGCATCGATCTGGACCCCGACGCGACGCTCGACCGGCTTAGCGTCGCCGACGCGCAGATGGTGGAAATCGCCAAGGCGCTTCGATCCCGGGCCCGCGTGCTCATTCTGGATGAGCCGACGGCGGTGCTCTCGCACCGGGAGATCGACCATTTGTTCCTGATTCTGCGCGACCTGCGGGAGCAGGGGATGGGTCTCGTCTACGTCTCGCACCGCTTGGACGAAATTTTCGACGTCTGCACCGACATCTGCGTCCTGAAGGACGGCGATGTCACCTCGTCCGGGCCAATCGACGATTACGACCACGACAGGGTCGTCGCCGCGATGGTTGGGCGCAGCCTGGGCGAACTGTTTCCCCCGAAGAGCGGGGCTGCGACCGACAAAGAGCCGGTGCTCTCGCTGCGCGGCCTCACCGCAGAGGGCGGCGCGCCGCCGGTCGACCTGGATCTCCGCCCTGGCGAGATCGCGGGGCTGGCGGGCCTCGTCGGCTCCGGACGGACCGAACTGGCGCTGGCGATCTTCGGGGCGGCACGCGGAGCCGGGACCGTCGAGCTCTCTGGCGTGACCTACGGCAGAAGGACGCCGGGCCGCAGTCTCGCCGCCGGCCTTGCCATGCTGACGGAAGACCGCAAGGCCAACGGCCTGTTTCCCGACGCCTCGGTCGCCTGGAATTTCGCGGCGTCGACGCTGGGCAAAGGCGCCCGGTCGCTTGCGCTTTCGCCGCGCAACGAGGAGGAGCGCTCCCGTTCCGTCGTCGAGCGGTTCAGCGTTGTCGTCGATCATGTCGGGCAGCCCATATCGGCCCTGTCGGGCGGCAACCAGCAGAAGGTGCTGATCGGCCGGCTGCTCGAGAATGCCCCCAAAATCGTGCTCCTCGACGAGCCGACGCGCGGCGTGGATGTCGCCACCAAGGCTGAGATTTACCGCACCTTGCGTGCTCTGGCCCGCGATGGCGTGGCAATCCTGGTCATCTCCTCCGAACTGATCGAAATCGTCGGGCTGTGCGACCGCGTCCACGTCATGCGCGACGGCGCGTTCGTCGCCGAACTGCTTGGCGACGCCATTACGGAAGACGGCATCATGGCGATCGCCGCCGCCGCGACGGGAGGTGACGAGCTCGCATCCCAATCCCATGACTGACTTTGCGCGCGCCGTCCGCTTCCAGAACGTCCATCTGGCGATTGTCGGTCTGATCGCGGCAGTCTTCATCGTCGGCGTGATTTCGTCCGACCGCTTTGTCACCGTGCTGAATATCGCCAATGTCCAGGACCAGCTGGTCGCGCTCGCGCTGGTTGCGCTCGCCCAGACGGTCGTCGTCCTGTCGGGCGGCATCGACCTCTCCTTTGCCGGTCTCCTCGGCCTCCTCTCGGTGTTGTTCGCCTCCTTCGCCGGATCCGATCCGGCGACCTTCGCCGGCGCCTATATCGGCATCCTTGCGCTCGGCACGGCGATCGGCGCGCTCACCGGCGGGATCGTCGCTTACACCGGCATTCACCCGCTGATCGTGACGCTCGCGACATCGACCATCATGGCTGGCGCGGCGCTGCTCCATACCAAGCAACCGGCCGGTTCTGTGCCGATCTTCTTCGAAGACATCGTGTATGCCCGCTTTTTTGGCTTCGTTCCGTGGGGAACGTCGTTCGCCATCGCGGCCTACGCAATCGTCGGCTTCGTGCTTTGGCGAACCCGCTTCGGCATCCGCATCTACGCCATCGGCGATGACGAGCGGGCGGCGACGATTTCCGGCGTCCCGGTCAAACAGACCAAGGTGCTGATCTATGCGTTGTCGGGATTTATCGTTGCTCTGGCCGCGATCTACCTGGTGGGCCGGTTCGGTGTGGGCGATCCGCGCGCCGGGATCGGGTTCGACTTGCGCTCCATCACGCCGGTGATCGTCGGTGGCACCCTGCTTGCCGGCGGCCGCGGCGGCGTGCTGGGCACGTTTCTGGCAGTCATCCTGCTCGCCCTTCTGGCGAACGTCCTGAACTTCCTGAACGTTTCGAATTTCTATCTGTGGATCGTCGAGGGAGTCATCATCGTCGTCGCCGTCTCGCTGTTCGTCGTAAAGGCGCGGTCATGATCGCGCAACTCCTCGGCGGCGGCGGCACAGTCAGGGGCCGGAAAACCCGCGAAGTCCTGTTGCTGCTGGGCTTCCTGGTCCTGATCTGGGCGATCACGACGGTGCTGTCGCCGCGGTTTCTCAGCGTCAAGAACATCACCGATATTCTGGTCCAGGCCGCACCGCTCGGCTTTGTCGTCATCGGCCAGATGATCGTGATCGTCGTGCGGGGCCTGGACCTCTCCGTGGCGTCGATCATGGCGACCGCTGCGGTGCTCTCCATCGGCGCGTTCGACAACACGGCCACCGCCTTCGTCGCCGCCTTGCTGCTCGGCGCCCTGGTCGGCGGCGTCAACGGCTATCTCGTCAGCTATCGGCGGGTGACGCCGTTCTTGGCGACGCTGGCTACGATGATCGTGCTGCAGGGCATCCGCTTCGCCTACACCAAGGGCGCGCCGAGCGGATCCTTGCCGGAGACCTTTCGGTTCCTGGCGACGGGTGACATTGGCGGCGTCCCGGTGATCCTGATCGTGTTGATCGCGGTCGCAATCGCTGCGCACTGGATGCTGGAGCGCAGCGTTCCCGGACGGCAGCTCCTGCTCTACGGCGACAATCCCGACGCCGCCCATATGGCCGGCCTGCCGGTCAAGCGCATCGTGATCGGGGCCTATGTCATCTCCGGCGTTCTTGCCGCCACGGCCGGCCTCTTCCTGGTCGGCTATGTCGGAATCGTCGACAACTGGACCGGCCAAGGCTACGAGCTGGACAGCATCGCGGCGGCAGTGATCGGCGGCGCGTCCCTTCGCGGCGGCAAGGGCAGCGTGATCGGCGCCCTGCTGGCGGCGCTGATCCTGGCTTCGCTCTTCAACATCGTCGTCATCCTGGGCTTGTCCATCGAGTTCCAGATGGTGGTGAAAGGTGCGCTGATCCTGCTCGCGGCAGCGGTCTATATCCGGCGCGGCCGCGAGTGACGGTTGTTTAGGGCGGGTGCCGGGCAAGGCTCGGCCTAGGTTTTTTCGAGGTGTGTTGTCTGCATACCCGGCAGGGCATGTGTTCCGACCCGGCCTACGGGGAAACAGGAATCGCATTGGCTGGGGGGCATCGGCTTCCCGGGGCCGGAATCGCTCTCCGACACCAACAACTGCAGCTGAAGCGCGAGGGAATACTTCGTGCAAGACTACGCGTGGGAGGACCTGATTCCCTTCATGGGGGAGAACGGGCAGGCGGGTGACCGCCGCGAACGAGACCGCGCCGTAGGAGACCCGATGAAGGACCGTGTCGTCCTGATCACCAACGTGGAACATTTCGTGGGCCGGCCCGTCGCGGCCGAGCTCGTCGCTCAGGGGGCGGCGGTGGTCTGCCACGATAAGAGCTTCGCCGATGCCGCAGCGGCGGAGGCATTCGCGGCGGCCAATCCCGCACTCACCGTCGTCCGTGCGCAAACGCCGGCCGAGATCGTCGCGCGCGCAACCGAGGCTCGCGGCAGGGTCGACGTGGTTATTTGCAACGACGCGGGCGCCGCGGTCCGCGCGCCTATCGAGGCGGCGAGCCCGGACGAATTGCGTGCGGCGCTCGAAGACATGGTGGTCTTTCCGTTCGAGATAGCCAGTGCGGTCGTGCCGCAAATGAAGGAGCGCAGAAGCGGCAAGATCCTGTTCATCACCTCGGCGACGCCCCTGCGGGGGCTGCCGAATTACTCGATGTACGTGACGGCGCGCGGCGCGACCAATGCGCTCACCGTGTCGCTCGCCCAGGAACTCGGTCGCGACAACATCCAGGTCAACGCGATCGCGCCCAACTACGTCGAGAGCCCGACCTATTTCCCGCCCGAGTTGGTCAGCGATCCGGCAACCCTGGCCAAGATGACCCGGAACATTCCGCTGAAGCGCCTCGGCAAGCCCGAAGAGGTTGCCGCTCTGGTGGCGTTCTACGCCTCCGACAAGAGCGATTTCATCACCGGCCACGTCGTGCCGTTCGCCGGTGGCTGGGCCTGAGTGCAGCGGGCAGACGCCTTCGACCCAGGCCCCGCCGGGGCCGCGAAGGTTCACCCGGACTGCCGCCCGGACTACTCTCTGGCGACCGATCCCCGTGGCGAAGTCAACGACATGCGGCCGCCCGACGCGAAGACCATTCCGGACCTGCTCGACGAGCTGGCGAATCGATACCCCGACCACGAGGCGTTGGTCGGCGGCGAGACGCGGCTCAGCTATCGCGAACTGCGCGACGCGGTGCGCCGGCTCGCCAAGGGCCTCCACGCGCTGGGCGTGCGCCGGGGCGACAAGGTCGGCCTCCTCATGGGCAACCGGCCCGAGTGGATTCTCGCCGATTTCGCGATCGTGCTCCTCGGCGGCACCATGGTCGCCATCAACACCTGGGCGACGGCGCGCGAGCTCGCCCATGTGCTCCGACACTCGGACACCAGGTTCCTCATCACGGTCGATCGCTTCCTCAAGTACGACTATCTGGAGACCCTCGACGCGCTCGGCCGCGAAGGCGATGCCCTCGCCCGCATCGAGGAGATTGTCCGCCTCGGCGGCCCGGCCGATCACCCGGCGCGGCGCTTCGAGACGCTGTGGGATTTGGCGGAGACCGTCGACGACGCAGTGATCGAAGAGGCCCAGGCCGCCGTGCGCGGCGAGGACGTGGCCTACCTGCTCTACACCTCGGGCACGACGGCGCTGCCCAAGGGCGTCCAGCTCCAGCACTACGCCCTGATCGAGAACATGTGGAACATCGGCGAGCGCCAGCATCTGCGCCCCGGCGACAGGCTCTGGCTCGCGGTCTCGCTCTTCTGGGGCCTCGGCTGTGAGAACGCACTCTTCGCGGTCATGACCCACGCGGGCTGCGTGGTGCTCCAGGAGCATTTCGACGCAGGCCGCGCGCTGCGTCTGATCGAGGCCGAGCGTTGCACGGTCTTCTACGGCACACCCAATATGGTGCATGCGCTGGAGCGCCATCCCGAGCGGCCGGCGCGCGACATTTCCTCGCTGCGCACCGGGGCGACGCTGGGCTCGCCCGAGCAGATCAAGCGCCTGATCGACCTCGGCGTGAGCGAGATCTGCAACATCTACGGGCTGACGGAGACCTACGGCAATTCCAACGTCACCGACGTGGACGACCCGCTGGAGAAGCGGCTCAACACGGTCGGCCGGACGCTGCCGGGCACGGAGATCGTCATTGCCGACCCCGAAAGCTTCGCGACGCTGCCGGCTTGCTCGGTCGGAGAGATTCTGGTCCGGGGCTACGTCACCTGCGGCTACTACAAGGACCCGGCGCTCGATGAGCAAAGCTTTCACGAGGGCTGGTTCCGCACCGGCGACCTCGGGCTGCTGGACGAAGACGGCTTTCTGCATTTCCGCGGGCGCCTGAAGGAGATGATCAAGACCGGCGGCATCAACGTCTCGCCGGCGGAGGTCGAGGCGGTGCTGACCGAGGTGCCCGAGGTCGAGCTCGCCTATGTGATCGGCCTGCCGGACCCGGAGCGCGACCAGCGGGTCGCCGCCGTCATCGTGCCGCGCGACGGTGCCGCGCCTACGGCCGAGGCTCTTACCGCCCATTGCGCTGAACACCTGGCCGCCTACAAGGTGCCGCGCGAGTTCCGCTTCGCCGCCGCCGGCGCCCTGCCGCTCACCAACACCGGCAAGCTGCAGAAGGCCCGCCTCGCGGAATTCTTCGCAGCGGACGAGGCCTGATGTCCCTGGCGCTGCGCGACAAGGCGGCGATCGTCGGCGTCGGTACCAGTCGGTTCGGCCGTCACCTGCCCGAGAGCCAGCTTGCGCTTGCCGCCGCCGCGTTCAAGGCGGCGCTCGAAGACGCAGGGCTCGAGCGAGGCGATATCGACGGCCTTTCCATCCATATCGGCTGGCCTCTCGGCGTCGACTACGACCAGGTCGCCCAGGCGTTCGGCCTGGAGATCGGCTTCGTCAACCAGGCCTGGACCCACGGCCGCTTCGTCACCGGCAGCCTGCAGATGGCGGCGATGGCGGTGGCCACCGGCATGGCCGACGTCGTCGCCTGCGTGAACGTGCTGAGCTTCACGCGGGAGCGCGACATCCTCGGCGGGCCGCACGACTTCGAAGGCTACCGCGAGACCGGCGGCACCCATGCGGAGACGCCGCATTACGGGCTGACCGCGCCTGCGGGCGGCGCCGCGCTCGCCATGCAGCGCTACATGGCGCTCTACGACACGACCAGCGCCGAGCTTGCCGCGGTGCCGGTGGCACTCCGCGCCCATGCGAGGCTCAACCCGAACGCTGCGATGCAAAAGCCCATGAGCGTGGCCGACCATCAGGCTTCCCGCATGGTCGTGGACCCGCTCAGGCTCTTCGACTGCTGCATCGTCAGCGACGGGGCGGCCGTGGTGCTGGTGACGGCGGCCGAGCGCGCGTGCGGCCTCAGGCAACGCCCCGTCCTCATCGCCGGGATGCAGGGCATGAAGGCGGGCCGCAACGAGTTCATCTTCGCCCCGCCGGGCCTCGGCATCAATCAGCAGAGCGCGGCTCGACCGGGCCGCCCGGCCGAGCGCGACCTTGCCGTCTACCGCTCGGCCGATATCCCGCGCGATGCGATCCAGGGCCTCTATACCTACGACGCCTTCTCGCCGCTGGTGCTGTTCGTGCTGGAGCGCTTCGGCTTCTGCGCGCCGGGGGAGGCTGCGGCCTGGGTGCAGGATGGTCGCATCGGCCCCGGCGGCGCGCTGCCGGTCAACACCTCCGGCGGCCTGCTCTCCGAAGCCCACGTCGCCGGCTGGAACTCGCTCTGCGAGATGGTGCGCCAGCTGCGGGGCGAGGCCGGGCCGCGCCAGATCGCCGGGGCACGCGCGCTGCAATGGGCGACGGCCTGGGGCGATTCCGTCATCCTGCGGAACTGAGGGGCCGGACGCAGCTGATGAGCGGATACGAGAAACCCACACCTCGCATCAACCCGGACAACGCGCGCTTCTGGGAGAGCGCGCACGAGGGCGCGCTCCGCCTGCCCCGCTGCGGGGACTGCCGGGCCTGGCACTGGCCGCCCGGTCCGGTCTGCCCGGCCTGCTTCTCCGATCGGATCGGCTGGGAGGAGGCGAAGGGTCACGGCACGGTCTCCACCTGGACCGTGGTCCACAAGGACTGGTTCCCCGCATTCAAGGCCGATATTCCCTATGCCGTGGCGCAGATCGAGCTTGCGGAAGGCGTGCGGTTGACCGCGAACATCGTCGAGTGCCCGGCGGATGCGCTTCGCGTCGGGCTTCCCGTCGAGGTCGTGTTCGACCGCGTGACGGAGGCGCTCACGCTGCCGCGCTTCCGCCCGCGCCAGGGTTGAGCGGCCCACCGAACGAGGGAGGGAGTCTTGGCCAACATCGTGAGCGAGCACGAGGACGGTTGCCGCCGCATCCGCCTCAGCAGCGGCACCACCAACGCGCTGACGACGGCGGTCATCCAGGACTTGGCCCAGGCGGTCGCGGAGGCCAACCGCGATGCGCGCGGCGCGATGCTCTGCGGCGGCGATCGATTCTTCTCCAACGGCGTGGACCTCGACTGGGCGCTCACACAGTCGCGCGCCGAGATCGAGGAGATGTTTCACGCGCTGGCGGGCCTCATCCTCGGCATGCTGGAATCGCCCTTGCCCATCGTCGGCGCCATCAAGGGCCACGCCATCGGCGGCGCCATGGCCATCTACCTGGCCTGCGACTATCGCTACGCCGCCACCGGCCGCGTGCTGATCGGCAAGCCGGAAGTCCTGCTCGGCGTGCCCAACCCCTATTACGGCGATCGGCTTCTGCGCTTCGTCGCCGGAGACTTCGTCGCTTCCGACATGATCTACACCGGCAAGCTTGTCCGCGCCGAGGAGGGCCGCGCCCTCAACCTCGTCCACGAGACCGGGCCGAAGGCGGAGATCGAGCAGATGGCGTGGCAGCGTCTGCTGTTCCTGCGCGACCTCGCGCCGGATGCGTTCCAGGAATCGAAGCGCATGCGGCTCGGCAAATTCTGTGCCGACCTGAGAGAGCAGATGCCCTCCCGCATCGCCCGCCAGGTGGAAATCTGGCATGGCACAGACGCGCAGGCCCGCCTCCGCGCCGGCGCAGAGCGGCTCAAGCGCCGACGGCGCGAAGATCGCTAACCCGCATTTCTCGCCACGGTCGCGGTCCGGTTCCGCCATCCCGCCTGGGGCAACACATTTCCTATGCGGGATTCGCCGGGATTAAGTGGGATTAAGTGGGATAAGTGGGATTCCGCGTGGCAAAGTCGTGCACGCCCGAAAGGTCGTGCGCCCGGTAGATGGGGTCGCGCGCGCGTCACATAGGGTCGAGCGCGTGGCATATTGTCTCACTTGCAGGCGTGGAAGAATGGGCCGCGCGTGCGGTAGATAGGGTCTTGCACGCCTGCCCATCATGCCTCCGCGTGCCGTGACCTGCTTGCTGTCGCGCTACATGACGCGATGTTGACGCATGCGCCGCGCACCGTGCACCGCACCATGGTCCGGGTCGCGCGGGCCTGAAAGGTCGTGCGCGCGGTAGGTAGCGTCTTGCACGTCCGCGTCGCCCGTTGGAGTCGACGAGGAGTCAGCCATGACGTGAGCGGGGCTGCGAAGAGGCCCGAACGGCGCAAGCGCCCGGCGCCTGAAGGATTTGATGAAGCGCGCCCACCTCACCCCGGCCCTCTCCTCCCCGTGGGGGAGGAGAGGGAGAGACCCTCGCCGTCGCCGCCTTCGTCCCCCTCCGCCTCGCGGTTTCAGAGGAAGGCAAGGCCGGTCCCGCCTGCGTCCCCTCTCCGCCCTACCGGGCCGCAGGCCCGGACGGCGCGTCCGACAACCTACGCGACGTTTGCAATGAGGTATCCCCCCGCCCTCGCCGCCTGCGTGCCCCTGGCTAAGACATCAACGACGAGCCTCTGTCTATCGGCGAGAGCGAATAAGCGCGGCTTTCCGCCGGGAACGGCAACTGTCAGGCGATGACCTTATCTGCACACGTAAAAAGCTCACCGGTGCGTGAGCAACGCCTTCGTCTCACCTGTTGCGTGTCCTGCACTTCCGGAAAACGCGCGTTCGCGTCGAACATTGGTGAATGCAAGGGAACCAATGCAAGCAACAGGCAGTCAATGTGCTCGTAAAGAAATTTGGAACTACAGGTTCGAGATCATGGAAGTTCTTTTCATTTGATCTTGACGGAATCATGCTCTAGTTTAACTCAGAGCTTCCTCAAGCTGTTCCTGGAGCAAATTAGCGAGATATTCCTCCATTTCCCTAAAATCGAGATGCCCGTCATCCCAAGCTCGATCAGCAGCGGTTAGTGCTGCCTCATATGATTCCCTGCTCTCCCTTATCCTCTCTGGAACAATTTTGGTTCCCGGCAGCAGACAGCCCGACCTCACGCACAAAAGGAAGTAGCATGCGGCACGAGCAGTTCTCCCGTTGCCCTCTATGAAAGGGTGTATCCAGTTTAATCGCCAAAGTCCATATGCTGCCAGCTGAGTTTCAGTCCATATGTACCAATTCTCTTGAATGGTGGAAATACATCGGTCCATCCAGTCCGAAACATCATTGAAGTGTGGAGGTTTGTGATTTCCAACATAAATCGGCTCCTTACGAAATCGTCCTCCAAACTGAGAAATATTTGCTACTGCTGCATGATTTAGCGCCCAAAGAAGATACTTGTCGAAAGAGACCGGGCCCTTCATAAGTCCAATTTCGACGCAATTCGTGAGGAGCTCGTATTGTCGGTTAAGGTTTTGCTCTTGAACTCTATCATACAGTTCGGGGTTTTCTTTTTCCAATATAAACATTTAGAAAATACCTGACCGTTACCAAGGCATTGTACGTCATGCCCACTCCTACCGAACGCGAATCCGATCAACCGACTTGGTGGCAGAGTCCTTTGTGATACGGGACCCCTTTGGTGCATTACCGTATACGAAGCTCGCACGCTGTGCCCGCAACTCAGCGTCCGTCACCGTGACTGTCTTCGCGTCATCAAGGAGTGTCCGCAGCCGGGGTCGCTCCGGTGCGCGCTCGAGGGCTGCCTTTCGCTCTGCCATCTCGTCTCCTCCCCTCCTCTGAAGATTCCAATGTACCTAGAATGTTCTAGTCACCCTCTCCGCCGCAATCAAGTATTCTTGCGGTCCATAGTGCGAGAATGCACGACCATGGGCAAGAACCTGCGCAGCACACCCCTCACCTCGGCGTCAACACCAGCGTCCCCAGCGCGTCCTCCTCCGCTCGCGAACGCTCGGTGAGCATGGGGAGGTAGCGGCCGTCGCGCCAGGGCTCGGCGTAGTCCTCGTAGTAGGACGAGAGCGGGTTGCCGGATTGCCCGGTGCTGATGACGAAGACCGAGCGTTCCGGTTCGGCCAAGTCGTAGACCGCGCGGTAGCCGGCGCCGTGGTTCTGGGCGAAGGGGCGCGTCGTGTCGGCTACGTCGAACCCACCGGCCTTCACCGTCTCCTTCTCCCCGCCCGTCGGCATGTCGATCTCGAACCAGGAGCCGATGGCCGGAAACTCGCCGAGGATCCGGCTCTTCATGTGGACCGCGTGGGCCTCGCCCCAGCGCCAGTCCTCCATGTCGTGGCCGTAGGTGACGGCGAGGTATTCGAGCGAGACCTTGAGCGCCCGGCTCACGGCCTCGGCGCAGGTCTCCTGCTGCACGGTCGTCTCATTGTCGCACCATTGGGTGCGCTCGGTGAGCGCGCGGTGGATGACCTCGGTGCGGATCTTCCAGTAGTCCTCGAACACGTCGCCCAGCTCGTCGGCGAAGAGCACGTGCATCAGCTCCCTGAGCCACGCCATGTAGATGAGCGCCTCGGTGCTGTCCCGCCCCATGGTGTGGTCCCACTCGCCGAGCATGGCGAGCGCCGTGCGCCCGGTGTCGTTCGAGGGCTCCGCCAACCCGAGGAGCACCGGCATAAGCCGCGCCGCCGCGAGCGAGACCTGGTCCTGCTGGATCGCGGAAAAACTCGCCACATCGTGCTTGGGCTTGGCGTCGAGCAGGGCGTCGATCCGCTGCGCGCGGTAGGGCGGAGTCCAGTCGTCGGTCAGATAGTAGGGATAGTCGTGGGCGACCACGCGGTTGTTGGCGGTGACGATGCGGCCCGACGGCGGGTTGTAGTCCCCCGGCAGCGCGTCGAAGGGCACGCGGTCCACCCAGTCGTGGCTGCCGGTCCAGCCCGGTGCGGGCAGGTGCCCCTGGCCCGACGCGCGGATCGGCACCCGGCCCGGCGCCACGAAGCCGATGGTGCCGTCGCTGTCGGCGAAGACGATGGTCTGCTGCGGCACGCTTAAGTCGCGAAGCGCCTCAACGAAGCCCTGCCAGTCCGCGGCCGTGACGCCCTGCACCAGCGCCTGGGCGCTCACGTCGTCGTCATCCAAAGCGGTCCACGAGAAGGCGAGCACGTGGCCGGCCTCCAGGAACTCCCCGCTCTTCTCCAGCACGTCGGAGACCACCGGCCCGTGACGCGTCTCGCGCACCGTAAGCTCGATGGGATCGCCCCCGCTGACCTCGATGGTCTCGCTGCGGACCTCGAAGGGCAGGCTCCCTTCCGGCGCGAGGTAGCGCGCGGGGTCTTCGGGGTCGATGCGCTCGATGAAGAGGTCCTGGACGTCGGGCCCGGTGTTGGTGAAGCCCCAGGCGAGGTTGCGGGTGCGGCCCAGCAAAGGGAAGGGCATCCCCGGCAGCGTCGCGCCCACGACCTCGAACTCCGGCGTCGAGATATGGGCGAGGTACCAGACGCTCGGCACCTCGAGGCGCAGGTGCGGGTCGTTGGCGAGCAGCGGCTTGCCGGATTCCGTGTGTTCGCCGCTCAGCGCCCAGGCGTTGGAGCCGAGCCCGGACGCACGCTGCAGCGGCAGGGCGGCCGCCAGCGCATCGAAGTCGATGCCGGCGGGGTCGAAGTCCGGCGCTTGCCCGTGCGGCCCCATGGGGGGGTCGTCGGGATGCTGGGCCCAGAGGTCCTGCAGCTGCGCCCGGTCGAGCTTGCCGGCGAGGCGCGCGCGCAGCAGCTCGTCCTTAAAATTGTCGCCGAGGTCCCAGGCCATCATCTTGAGCCAAACGAGGCTGTCGGCGGGCCGCCAGGGCTCGGGCTCATGGCCGAGCAGCTGGAACTCGAGCGGCAGCAGCTCGGAGCGGGACTCCAGATAGGCGTTCACACCCGCCGCATAGGCCTCGTAGATCGCCTGCGCTTGCGGAGAGAGCCTCTCGAAATTCCGCTCGGCGACACGGTAGATGCCGAGCGTGCGCAGGAACTTGTCGGTCCCAACGGCGGGCTCGCCCACGACCTCCGCAAGCCGCGCCTGGCCGATCCTGCGCTGCATCTCCAGCTGCCAGAGCCGGTCCTGCGCGTGGACATAGCCCATGGCAAACGCGCCGTCCCTCGGCGACTGGGCGTAGATGTGGGGGATCGCGTGCGCGTCGCGGACGATCTCCACCGGCGCATCGAGGCCCAGGACCTCCTCGGCCCCGTCGTAGGAGGGGAGGGCGAACCACGAGCAGGAGCCTGCGGCGAGCAGCAACGCAAGCAGCGCCGCGGCGCCGAACGCCGCGCAGTACGGTCGCAGTCGCCTGAGGCTGAAGCTCCGCCGCCAGCCTCCCCTGCCGGAAGCTGCGGCACGCATCATGCGTCTCCGCCGACGATCGCCCGCCGGTGCTGGTCGAGCTCCGGCGCGGGCGGCCGTTCCGCCGGGTCGGGATAGGCGGAGAGCTTGATTGGGTTGCCTGCCATCTTCACCTCGCCTGCGACCGGGTCCAGCGCCCGGATCACCATGTTGCGCGCCGCCACCTGGGGGTCGGCGAGCACGTCATCCACCCTGTTGATCGGCGAGCATGGCACGCCGGCCTCTTCCAGCACCGTGAGCCAGTGCGCCGTCGGGTGCGCCGTCAGGATCGCCTCGAACTCGGCCTCCAGCGCGTCGATATTGGCGTTGCGGGCGGCATTGTCGGCGAAGCGCGCGTCCTCGGCGAGGTCCGGCCGCTCCAGCGCGGCACAGAGCGTCGCGAAGAGCGCGTCGTTGCCGGCGGAGATGACGACGTGACCGTCGGCGGTCGCGTAGGCCTGGAAGGGTGCTATCGAGGGATGGCGTGTCCCGAGCGGCCCCGGCACCTCGCCGGACGCGAAGTAGCGCGCGAGCGCGTTCTCCAGGATCGCCACCTGGCAATCGAGCATGGAGACGTCGAGCTTCATGCCTTCGCCCGTCGTCGTCCGCCGGTAGAGCGCGCCGTTGATGCCGATGGCGGTGAAGAGGCCGGCGACGATATCGCCGACGGAGCTTCCCACCCGCGCCGGCGGCCCGCCGGGCTGGCCGGTCAGGCTCATGATGCCGCCCATGGCCTGCACCACCACGTCATAGGCCGGCCGACCGGCGTAGGGCCCGGTGTGGCCGAAGCCCGAGCACGCCGCATAGATGAGCCGGGGGAAGCGCGCGTGCAGCGCCTCCCAGCCGTAGCCGAGTCGCTCCATCGTGCCGGCGCGGAAGTTCTCGACCGCCACGTCGGCGCCCGCCAGCAGGTCCTCGAAGACCGTGCGGTCGCCGTCCTCCTTGAGGTTGAGGGAGATGCTCTCCTTGCCGCGGTTGATCGACATGAAGTAGGCGGACTTCCCCTCGATGAAAGGGCCAAAGGTGCGGGAATCGTCGCCGCCGCCCGGCGTCTCCACCTTGATCACGCGGGCGCCGAGATCGGCGAGCACCAGGGTGCAGTAGGGCCCGGCGAGAACCCGCGTCAGGTCGATCACGGTGACGCCGCTGAGCGGTCCGTCCACGGTCATGGCGATGCTTCCCTGTCCTGGTATTGGATTATACACGCCGCGGCCGCTGCCGGCCCGGCGATCGGGTGAGTGGGCGGGCGGGGATCAGCCCTGTAAGCGCCGGGCGACGTCGAGGGCCGCGTAGGTCAGCACGCCGTCGGCGCCCGCGCGCTTGAAGCCCTGCAGCGCCTCCAGGATTGCCCCGTCGCCGTCGAGCCAGCCGCGCTCGCCCGCCGCCTTGAGCATCGCGTACTCGCCGGACACCTGATAGACGTAGGTCGGCAGGCCGAAGGCCGCCTTCACCCGGTAGACGATGTCGAGATAGGGCATGCCGGGCTTCACCATCACCATGTCGGCGCCCTCCTCGATGTCCATGGCGACCTCGCGCAGCGCTTCGTCGCCGTTGGCGGGGTCCATCTGGTAGCCGCGCTTGTCGCCGCCCGCGAGATTGCCGGTCGACCCGATGGCATCGCGGAACGGCCCGTAATAGACGGACGCGTATTTCGCCGCGTAGGAGAGGATGCGCACCCGCTCGAAGCCGGCTTCATCCAGCGCCCGGCGGATGGCGCCGACGCGCCCGTCCATCATGTCAGACGGCGCGATCACGTCGCAGCCGGCCTCGGCCTGGACCAGCGCCTGGCGGCACAGAACCTCCACCGTCTCGTCATTGACGATGTAGCCGTCGCGCAGCAGCCCGTCGTGGCCGTGGCTGGTGTAGGGGTCGAGAGCCACGTCGCAGATCACACCGATCTCCGGCACCGCCGCCTTGACCGCGCGCACCGCCTGGCAGACCAGGTTGTCAGGGTTGAGCGCTTCGTCGCCGTCGGGCGTCTTGGCCGCCGCCGGCGTCTGCGGGAAGACCGCGAGCGCCGGGATGCCGAGGTCGCAGGCCGCGCGCGCCTGCTCGGCGAGCAGGTCGGCGCTGAGCCGCTCGATGCCGGGCATGGAGCCCACCGGCTCGGTCCGCCCTTCGCCTTCGCAGACGAAGACCGTCCAGATGAGATCGTTCGGCGTCAGCACCGTCTCCGCCACCAGGCGGCGCGACCACGGATCGCGCCGGTTGCGGCGGAGGCGGGTTTGGGGATAGCGCCCGAGGGCGCCCACACGGTCGACCATGACATCCTCTGCGATTCTGCGCGCTGGGCGACGCGACGCGGACCTTACAGAGCCGAGCGCGCGCCCGCCAGACGTTGCCTCACCGTTGCCCGGCCATTGCCACGGCGTGCGCACACCGCCATGCTCCGCCGAGCAGCGAGGCCCTCCCGTGGCATCTAGGGACAAGCGGGCGGCGGGTCAACCGGGGCGAGACAAATACAAGAGGGCGTGATGGCGGCCGAGACGACTATCGAGCGGATTCCAGGCTACTGTGCGCTCTGCACCTCCGTCTGCGGCTGCATCTCCGTGGTCGAGGACGGCCGCCTGGTTGCGGTCGAGCCCGACCCCTCGCATCCCACGGGTAAGGCGCTCTGCGGCAAGGGGCGGGCGGCGCCGGAGCTGGTCTATCACGAGGACCGCGTGCTGCATCCCCTGCGCCGCGTCACACCGAAAGACGCGCCGGGCGAGTGGGAGCGGATCGGCTGGGACGAGGCGCTCGACGAGACCGCCCGGCACCTCAAGCGGCTCGCCGCCGAGTGCGGGCCGGAGAGTGTGGCGTTCGCCATCACCACGCCGTCGGGCACCGGCATTCAGGACTCGTATCCCTGGATCGAGCGCCTGCGCCACGCCTACGGCAGCCCCAACGCCCCCTACGGCACGGAGATCTGCAACTTCCACCGTGACGACATCTACGCGCTCACCTTCGGCGTCGACACGCCGATGCCGGATTTCCAGAACGCCGGTTGCATCGTCCTCTGGGGGCACAACCCGAGCACCACCTGGCTCGCCTACGCCAGCCGGGTCGCCGAGGCCAAGGCGCGCGGCGCCAAGCTCATCGTCGTCGACCCGCGCCGCGCAGGCCTCGCGGTCAAGGCGGATGCGTGGCTCCGCGTCAGGCCCGGCAGCGACGGCGCGCTCGCCTTGGGCCTCGCCAACCTGCTCCTGGAAGCCGGGCACTACGACGCGGCCTTCATGCGGGACTGGACCAACGGCCCGCTGCTGGTGCGCGACGACGACGGCACCCCGCTCCGCGCCGACCACCTGCGTGCGGACGGAGACCCGGCGCTCAGGGTGGCGTGGGATGCGGAGGCGGGCGCGCCGATGCTCTACGACTCAGGCGCCGGCCGCTACGACGGCGGGGTGCCTGCGCTCGACGGACGCCACGAAATCGCGGGCGCGGACGGCGCGGCAATTCCCTGCCGGACCGCGTTCGATCTCTATCGGGAGCGCTGCCGCGCCTTCACGCCCGAACGGGTCGAGGAGATCGCCTGGGTGCCGGCCGACCAGCTCCGTGCGGCGGCGCGGTTGATGGGCGAGGCGGACGCGGTCTCCTCATACAGCTGGTCCGGCGTGGGCCAGCACACCAATGCGAGCCAGACCTCGCGCGCCATCGCGCTCCTCTATGCGCTGAGCGGCAGCTTCGACGCGCCGGGCGGCAATGTGCTGTTCGACACGATCCCGACCAACGACATCAGAGGTCGGGAGATGATCGAGCCCCGGCAGATGGCGAAGGCTGTGGGCGGTGCGGGCCGCCCGCTCGGGCCCGAGCAGCAGGGCTGGATCACCAGCGACGATCTCTACCGTGCGGTCCTCGAGGGCGAGCCCTATCCCATCAAGGGCATGGTGAGTTTCGGCACCAACATCCTGGTGAGCCACGCGGATACGGCGCGCGGCGAGGCGGCGCTGAAGGCGCTCGACTTCGCGGTGCATGTGGACCTGTTCATGACGCCCTCGGCCGCGCTCGCCGACATCGTGCTGCCGGTCAACACGCCGTTCGAGCGCGAGGGGCTTTGCACGAACTTCAAGGTCGGCGCCGACGCGAGCGCCTTCGCGCAGCTCCGCCCACCGGCCATCGAATCCCTGGGCAAGTCGAAGAGCGATGTCTGGATCGTGTTCGAGCTGGCCCAGCGCCTCGGCCTCGCCAATCAGTTCTGGGGCGGCGACATCGATGCCTCCTACCGGGAGATGCTGAGCCCCTCGGGCCTCGATCTCGAGGCGTTGCGCCAGTCGCCCGGCGGCGTGCGCGTCGACCACGAGACCCGCTACCGCAAGTACGCCGGCGGCAACGGCCAGGCGGCGGGCTTCGCGACACCGTCGCGCAAGGTCGAGGTCTTCTCCGAACGGCTGCTCGCGGCGGGCCAGGCCCCGCTGCCGGACTATGTGGAGCCCGCCATCGGCCCCGTGAGCCGGGCCGACCTCGCCGCCGACTACCCGCTGGTGCTGACGTCAGCGAAGTCGCTTCACTATTGCCATAGCCAGCACCGCGGCATGCCCTCGCTGCGCCGGCGCGAGCCGGACCCCACCGTCGAGATGCACCCCGAGGCCGCGGCTGCGCGCAGCATCGAGAACGGCGACTGGGTGCGCCTCACGACGCCCCATGGGGCCGCCCGCGCCCGCGCCGCATTCAAGCCGAGCCTCGACCCGCGCGTGGTCAGCGCCACCCACGGCTGGTGGCAAGCCTGCGCGGCGCTCGATCTGCCGGGCCACGACGCGACGAGCGCAGACGGCGCCAACGTCAACGCGGTCATCGGCAATCAGGACACGGACCCGATCTCCGGCTCGGTGCCGCACCGCTCGTATCTTTGCGAAGTCACGCGCCTGGGCTGATGCGCGATGCGGCCGGCGGCGGTCGGGCTCAGCCCACGAAGCGGGTGAAGGTGCGGAGCCAGTTCGCGCCGAGGATTCCGGCTACCTCATCCTCCCCGTAACCCCGCTCGAAGATCCGCCCTGCGAGATTGGGTAGCTCGCGAATACCTCCCAGACCCTCCGGATAGCGCTGGGTTACGAAGGCGTCCACCGTGCCGAAGATGTCGGGCCGGAGCGTGCGCCAGCGGATCGATTCCGGCAGCACGGTCTCGGACTCCTGATAGGCCTCGGTGAAGTCGAGCCCGATGCCGATGTGCTCCGCGCCGACCAGCGCCTTGAAGTGGTCGATGTGGTCGATCAGGTGGTCGAGGGTCTGGTCCAACGGGCTCACCGAAAGCGGCAGGCAGCAGGCGCCCATCATGCCGCCCTTGGCGCAGATCGCGCGCACCGTCTCGTCCTTGGTGTTGCGGTCGTTCGGCACGTGGTGCCAGGCGTTGGAATGGGTGCAGACCGGCGCGCGGGCGAGCGGCACCGCCTCGGCCCGCGAGCGGTGGCCGGTGTGGGAGAGGTCGAGGATCATCGCCGTCTCGTTCACCGCCGCGATCAGCTCCTCGCCGAGGAAGCTGAGCCCCGCGTCGCGCTTCTCGCCGCAACCGTCGGCGAAGAGGGTGGCGCCGGTGTAGGCGAGGCCGAAGAAGCGGAACCCGAGCCTGGCGAGGATGCCGACCCGCGCGAGCTCCTTGCCGATCATGCTGGAGCCCTGGGTGCCGGGAATAACCGCGAGCCGGCCCGCCGCCATCGCCGCCTCGATCTCCACCGTGTTACGGGCGAGCGCGAGCACGGGACTGGCTTCGATCTTGGCGAACCCCTCGTCGACCGCGCTCATGGTCTGGTCCCACGTGCTCTCCAGCGCGAAGGTCACGTTGCAGACGTTGACGCCGGCCTCCAGGCAGCGCGTCGCATAGGGCTCGTCGAGCACGTAGAAGAGCCCGAGGCAGTCGAACACCGTCGAGCCTTGAGTGAAGGCCCGCGCCCTCTCGGCGGCCTCCGTCGCCACCGGGTCATCCTTGGCCATGGCCCGCTCCGATTTTGCCTGCGATCGCATCCAGGCTGCGCGCCCCGGCGATCCCGTCAAGCGCCTCGAACGCCTCGTCGTGCGCTGCCGCCGGCAGGGCCCGCGATGCGCAGTCCACGAACTTGGCATGGAGCGCATCGCGGCCGAGGGGCCGGCGCGGGTGGCCCCTTGGCTCGCGGACCGTCCTCGCGCGCTCACCGCCGCCAGCAAGCCGCACCGTGACCGTCGCCCGCTGGGGCACCTCGTCGACATTGGCATCGCCTGGCTGATCCGGGTCCGGGCGCATGCAAATCCTGGGCAGCAGCGCGCGGACGGCGGGCCGGGCGAGCGCCTGGCCGCTGAAGGCGTCGAGCGCGAGGCGCCCATCGATCAATGCGCTCGCCAGCAGATAGTGGAGGCTGAAGCGCGCCTGCATGGCATCGGCAGGGGCGTCGTAAGGCAGGTTCTGCACCGCGATCTCCGGCAGCAGCGCATCGATCTCGGCCACTGCCTGCGGCGTCATCCCGCCGTCGTCATAAAGCGCGAGCAGGGCGTCGAGAGGGCGGTGGGCGCTGGCGCAGCAGGGATAGTATTTCTGCCAGAGGCCGTGGCGCTCGATCGCGGGCGGCCCGTCGAAATCCGCGACTGCCGCCTCCAGCCGCTCGCACGGGACGCCTGCGAAGAGCGCGACGAAGCCGCGCTCGCCCTCGTAGGCGTCCGTCGCGGCGCTGACACCGGACTCGGCGAGCACCGCCGCCATGATCCCGTTCTTGGCCGCGAGCCCGGCATGGAGCGGCTTCGTCATGGTGCCGAACTGGCGCTTGGCGCCGGAGGCGAAACTGGTGGCGAGGCTGAGCGCGGCGGTGGTCTTCGCGGCGTCGAGGCGGAGCAGCCGGGCGCAAGCCGCAGCCGCCGCGGGCGCCCCCAGGGTCGACGTGGTGTGCCAGCCCTTGAAGTAGTGGGTCATGTTGAGCGCCTCGCCGAGCCGGGCCATGACCTCGACGCCCACGATGAACGCATCCACGCAGGCCGCGCCGTCGGCGCCGCGTTCCTGCCCAAGCGCCAGCAGAGCGGGCACCAGTACGGCGCTGACGTGCGCGTTGCTGATCTCCAGCACATCGTCGTAGTCGAGCGCATGGGCCGCCGTGCCGTTGACGAGCGCAGCCCAGGGTGCCGCGAGCCGATGCGGCGTGCCCGCGACGACCGCGCCACCCGCACCCCACCGCGACACCGCGTCATAGGCCGCGCGCGGCGCGGCATCGTCCGCACCCGCCAACATGCAGGCGGCGGTATCCACGAAGGCGCCGCTTGCCCGGCGCTGCGCTTCCTCGCTCCACGCCTGCGGTGCCTCGGCGACCCAGTGCCCCAGCCGGAGCGTGGCGCCGGGCGCGTCATCCGTCGCAGGTCGGCTTGTCACCGGCCTTCTCCGCTTGCCCTCGGCCGGGCCGATGGTACACGGTGGCCGCGTGGCCGCAATCGGGAGGGGCGCGACGATGGCTGTTCTGGTGCTGGTGCGGGCCGCGGCGAAACCGGGAAAAGGCAAAGAGGTTACGGACATGCTTGCGCCCTTTGTGGGCGAGGACACCGGGATGGACGGCTGCTCTCGCATCGAGATAGCGGTAGACGCCACTGACCCGGATCGCGTCGTCCTCCTTGAGGAATGGACCTCGGCGGAAACTCACAAGGCCAACCTCGCCGCGCTGCAGGAGGCCGGCGGCCTGGACGACTTTCTGGCACTGCTCGCCGAAGAGCCCGTCCGCACCTACTACGCGCCGCTCGACCCATGAGGGCGCTCATCCAGCGGGTCGCCGAGGCCCGCGTCGATATTGCCGGGGAGACGGTCGGCGAGGTCGGCAACGGCATGCTGATTCTCGTCTGCGCCATGCAGGGCGACGGCGACGACGAGGCCCGGTTGCTCGCGCGCAAGATCGCCAACCTGCGCATCTTCGAGAGCGAGCCCGGCAAGATGAACCTCTCGATCCTGGCGAGCGGCGGGAGCGCCCTTGTCGTCAGCCAGTTCACCCTCGCCGCCGACACGAGCCGCGGCAACCGCCCGGGCTTCTCGCGCGCCGCGCCGCCAGACGAAGGCCTGCGGCTCTACGAGCTCTTCACAGCCTCCCTCGCCGAGCACGGGGTGCCCGTCTCAACCGGGCGCTTCGGACAGGTCATGCAGGTCCAACTCGTCAATGACGGCCCGGTCACGATCTGGATCGATACGGCGGGCTGACCGACGCACTCACTTCTCGGGCTCGTTTCCCGGCAGCGGGATCGTGAGCATGAGCGACGACAGGCTCTTGCCGTGGATGTCGAGCGCGCCGGTCGCGGTGACTCCGCCGCCCTGCACCCGCTCGATGACGAAGTTGAACGCCCCGAGCCCCGGCAGCGCGTAGCGGCGCACGGGGCCCTCCGCCAGCGACGCGAAGGCCGACGCCACTCGCGCCTCGGTGAGTTCGCGCAGAAGCCGCTCGTAGCCCGCCTCGTCGTAGGCGATGACCGAGATGTTGACCGAACGCCCCTTGTCGCCGGCGCGGGCGTGCGCCAGATCGCGCACCGTCAGCATCGCCCGGACTCCACCACCTCGACGCGTGGGCGCACCTGATCGCGCGGTAGCAGGACCGACTGCACCGCGAGGATTTCGCGGACCGACGCGGCGTCTCCCGCCCCGCCCGCTGGCCCGTTGGTGTAGAGCGCTGCGACCTCGAAACCTACGGCCTCGGCCGCCTTCTTGTCCTGCGTGCGGCCGGTGACGCGGAGCCTGACCTCGTAGGGCTCGGGCCGGCCTGCGCCAGGCCCATGCAGGCTGTCGAGACCGATCAGGCGGGCATCGAGGGCGTCGTAGGCGAAGCCGCGCAGGCGCAGCCTCTCCGCCACGATCTCGCTGGCGAGCCGGGCGCGCGCGACAGTGTTGGGCCCACCGTAGGAGAGCTGCCCCTCGCCCAGATAGCCGTCGAAATAGCCGACACTCACCTTGTAGGTCGCGGTCCGCGAGCGCGCCCGCGCGCCGGAGACCGCCACCCGGTCGGGCCCCACCTCGCGAAAGGCGATGCCGGTCATGTCGAGCACACAGTCGGGCGTGACATAGCCCGCGGGATCGTCGACCTCGTAAAGAAGCTGCTCGGTGCAGGTGGCGGTATCGATGCGCCCGCCAGTGCCGGCACACTTGCCGATGGTCACGTCGCCCTCGGCGGTCACGTCGGCGAAGGGGAAGCCGAGGCGTGCCAATTCGGGCACGTCCTTGACGCCGGGGTCGGCGAAGTAGCCGCCGCTCACCTGGCCCGCGCATTCCAGCAGGTGCCCGGCCGCCGTGGCCTGGGCGAGACGGGCGTAATCGTCGTAGCTCCAGCCGAGCGCGTGGACGATGGGGCCGACGAAGAGCGAGGGGTCGGCGACCCGGCCCGTCACCACCGCCGGCGCCCCGGTGGCGAGCGCCGAAGCCACCGCGTCCGCGCCGAGATAGGCGTTCGCGGACGCCATGCGGGGCAGGATGCTTTCCAGCGCCGCGCCGGTCTCCATCAACGGGAGGCCCGGCTGGGCGGCGACGGCATCCTGTACATCGTCGCCCAGCAACACCGCGCAGCGCCGGTCGGCAAGCCCGAGGTCGCCCGCAATCTCGGAGGTCTTGCGGCCCGCCGCCAGCGGGTCGGCGGCGCCCATGTTGCTGAGCACCCGAACGCCCCGTGCCGCTGCCGGCGGCAGGACGGCACGCATGCGGTCTTCAAGCTGGGGGTTGTAGCCGCTTCCTTGGCCTCGCCGCACGGCGAGGGTTTCGCGCGCGATGGTGCGCTCGGCGAGGCACTCGAAGGCGATGTAGTCGAGGCCGCCCTGCTCGACCAGCTCCACCGCTGGCTCCCAACGGTCGCCGGCGAAGCCCGCGCCGGAGCCGATGCGCACCCGCGTTGCCGCCATCGTCCCCGACCCCCGCAGGGCGGCAGGGGGCGGTTTACGAGGCCCCGCGCGCCGCCTGAATTTTGCGCCAGAGCGAATCCGGGCGGAGCGGAAGATCCGTGATTTCGATATCGAAGGGGCTGAGCGCGTCGCAGATGGCGTTGCAGAGCGTGCCCGGCACGTCCGACGGGCGGCCCTCGCCGATGCCGCGGCTTCCCAATGGCGTGTAGGGGCAGGGCGTCGGCGCATGCGTCACCTTGATGTCCGGCACGTCCGCCGCTGTCGCGAGCTTGTAGTTCTCGAAATCGGCGGTGAGCTGTTGGCCGTTCTCGTCGTAGACGAACTGCTCGAACATGGTGTTGGAGAGGCCCTGAACTATGGCGCCCTGCATCTGCCCCTCGACGATCTGGGGGTTGATGATCTGCCCCACGTCCTCCGACGTCGTCCAGGTCAGGATCTTGAACTGCCCGGTCTCGATATCGACCTCGACCGTACAGACATCGGCGTTGAAGGCGATCATCGGCTTCTCGGCCTCGAAGAAGGCGGTGTGCTCGAGGCCGCCGGATTCCCCTTTCGGCATGTTGATCGGCGCCATGATGATGCGCTCCACCGCCTCCCGGAACGTCTTCTTGATGTTCGTGTCCTTCGCATAGGTCACGAAGCCGTCCCTGAATTCGAAGTCGGCCGGCGACGCGTCGGCGAGCGCGAGGTCGTGGGCCATGATTCGCGCGATCTTCTCCTTGAGGAAATCGCAGGCCTGGACCGCGGCGCTGACGAAGTAGGAGCCGGCGCGGGCACCGACGGTGCCGGAGCCGAAGGGCGTCGTGCCCGTATCCCCGGTCGTCACCACCACGTCGTTGGGGTGGATGCCGAAGCTGTGGGCGATGGCCTGGGCGACTGTGGTCTCGTGTCCCTGCCCGCCGGGCGCATCGCCCTCGAAGACCAGCACCTTGCCGCGCGGGTCGAGCCGCACGGTCGCTGCGCCGTAGCCCGGCTGGTTCTCCATCGGGACGAACAGCTCGGAGGCGACCCCGGAGAGCTCGACGCCCAGGCCGAAGCCGATCCCGAGATAGCGGCCCTCCGCCCGCGCCTCGGCCTGGCGGGCGCGGAAGCCCGGCAGGTCGGCCTCTGCCATCAGGTTGTCCCATACCTTGATGAAGTCCCCGCTGTCGAAATACTCGTTGGTGATCGAGGTATAGGGCAACTCGGCGACGAGGTTCTTGCGGCGCACGTCCGCGGGCTCCATGCCGCACTTCTTGGCCACCATGTCGATGGCGCGCTCCATGGCGAAGCGGGTGGGCAGCTCGCCGAAGGCGCGGGCCGGCGACAGCGCCGACTTGTTGGTGATGGCGACCTTCACCTTGACGTCGCCGATCGGCCAATCGTAGGCGTTGGGAAGCTCGATCGCGCCGAGGAAGGGCATAAGGAAGCCCCAATAGACCCCCTCGCAACCGTCGCCGCAGTCGGCGAGACCGCGATCGCGGATCGCAAGCAGCTTGCCGTCGCGGGCCGCCGCGACCTCGAGATCGTGAATCTGATCGCGCTCCTGGCTCACCGCCATCAGGTGCTCCTGGCGGGTCTCCACCCAACGCACCGGGCGGCCGAGCGTCTTGGCCAGATAGGCCACCAGAATCGGCTCTCGGTAGAAGGGCGCCTTGACGCCGAAGCCGCCGCCCTGATCGCGCGGCGCGATGATGCGCATCTTCTCCGCCGGGATCTCGAGGATGTCCGACAGCGCCAGCCTGTCGATATGCGGGCGCTGGGTGGTGATCCAGCCGGTCATGCCATCGGATTCATCCCAATCGAAGAGCGCACCGCGGGTCTCCATCGGCGTAACGCCGCAGCGGTGGCAGGTGAAACGCTGCTTGATCACGATATCGGCGCTATCGAAGACCTCCTGGACCTTGGCCTCGTGCGCCGCCTGGCTTTCGGCGTCGGCGCCGCCGGTGAAGTCCATCTCGAAGATGACGTTGTCGGGCCAGCCCTCGTGGACGATGGTCGCTCCCTCAGCGAGCGCGCTCTCGGGATCGCCGACATAGGGGAGCGGGTCGTACTCCACCTCGATCGTCTCGGCTGCGTCCTCGGCGATGTAGGGGTCGCGGGCGACAACGGCCGCCACCGGCTCGCCATGCCACTTCACCTTGCCGACCGCGAGCGGCCAGTGCTTTGGGTAGGTGGCGGGCAGCGCCGGCTGTACGACCGGTTGCGGCATGGACAGGATCTTGTCCTTGATGTCGTCGCCGGTGACGACCGCGATGACGCCCGGCATCGCCTTGGCCGCGCTCACGTCGATGCTCTTGATCCGCGCGTGCGCGTGATCGCTGCGCTTGAACATGATGTGCACCGCACCCGGCATCACGATGTCGGCGAAGAAGCGGCCCCGCCCGGTGGTGAGCCGATGATCTTCCTTCCGGTGGAACTGAGCACCGACCCAGCCTTCGCTTGTCCCGGTCATCCGCTTCTTCTCCGTCACCTGGTCTCTTTCGCGGCCTGACGAACCGCATCGACGATGTGCACGTAGCCGGTACACCGGCAGAGATTGCCGACCAATCCGTGGCGGATCTCCTCGTCGGTGGGGTCCGGGTTCTCGCGCAGGAACTCGTCCATGTTCATCAGAATGCCCGGCGTGCAGTAGCCGCATTGCAGGGCGTGCTGCTCGTTGAAGGCCCGCTGCAGGGGCGAGAGTTTGCCGCCCTTGGCCAAGGCCTCGACAGTGGTGATCTCGTGCCCGTCGGCCTGGGCGGCGACCATCAGGCAGGACTTCACCGCTTCGCCGTCGAGCTGGACCGTGCACGCGCCGCAGACGCCCTCGTAGGTGCAGCCGATATGGGTGCCGGTGAGGCCTGCGCGCTCGCGGATGAAGTCGACCAGCAGCATGCGGACCGGCACGGTCTCCTCGAAGACCTCGCCGTTGATCGTCACCGTGATCGTGGTCGTGCTCATTGCCGGTTTCCTCTCCCCGCCCTTAGCCTGCCGCCCGCGCGAAGGCCGTGGCCGCGACCTCGGCGCCGAGCGAGCGGATGAGCAGCTTGCGATAGTCGCTGTCGGCCCAGAGGTCCTCCTGGGTCTCGATCTCTGCCGCGGCCGCGTCCATTGCCGCCGCGATGCCGTCCCCATCGCCGGTGGCCACGCCGATCAGCGCCTCCTCGGCGGCGCCCGAGCGCCTGGGCCCGGTCGCGAGGCCGCCGACCGCCACCCGCGCGCTGGCGCAGCGCCCGTCGGCCACCTCCAGCGCAACGCAGACGCCGATCACCGGCAGCGCGTCGGTCACGAGGCCCCACTTCTTGTATGCGCTGCCGCCATTCCCCGTTGCCGCTGGGATGGTGATGGCGGTGAGAATCTCGTTTTCTTCCCGCGCCGTCTCCAGTGGGCCGCCGATAAAATCCTCCGCCGCCAAGGTTCGCTTGCCGCCGTCGGCCGCGGTCAACTCAAGTTCTGCGCCGAGCCCGATTGCGGTGGGCGGCATGCAGGCGGCGAGATAGTTCCAGCACAAGCTTCCGCCGATGGTGCCCCGGTTGCGAACCTGGCGGTCGCCGATGCGCTGCGCCGCGTCGCGGAGCGCCGCATGGGCACCGCTGAGTCGCTGGTCGCGGGCGATCTCCACGTAGCGCGTCATCGGCCCGATGCGCACCCCATCGGCGCCCACTTCGATGCCGGAGAGCCCGGAAACCGCCTGGAGGTCGATCAGGCAGCGCGGGCGGACCAGCCGCGCCTTGACGGCCTGCATGAGGCTCTGGCCGCCGGCGATGAAGGCCGCATCGCCTTCCTCATAGCGGCCGAGGGCGGCGAGCGCCTCGGCGACCGTCGCCGGCCGCACATACTCGTCGATCGGTGCTGGATACATGCTGGCTGCTCCCCGTCGCTTACCGGCGCGCCATTATAGGTGCGGGCGCCGCCGCCTTGCACGGTTGATTCGAAAGGCTCCACCGGCACCGACCGGTCGCCGCCGCGAGCCGGCACAGATGGCGCCAGCCGGGTGCGCGGGCCTCTATCCCGGACGACGTGGCCCGCGCGGGATCGCGGCGCTACTGCGGCTTGCGCGCGTACACGAAGTACATCGGCGTGAGGATACCCAGGCGACCGCATGCCACGTAAGCCTTTGCACACATGTTCAGGAGTGTGGACGCGCGCACGGTTCCCTGGGGCACAATTCCGAGCGCTTCCATAAGCTGTAGAGTGCCATGGGTCGCCAGGCGTCCCGTTCTCGAACTGCGAAAGCCGGCAAACGAGATTCGCGAACCGGCGAGGGGCTGGTACCAGGGGATGCCTGGCCCCGGATTCTCGGCCAGGTCTCTGGATTCCAGCAACTCGAACCCGACCTGCCGCAGTGCGTCGTCGACCTGGTGTGGAAGGGCGACGTCCGGCAATGCGCCGCTGACCTCGAGATCGCTCTTTATCTTCCGGTGCCGCGGGTTGTTCGGATCGAAGCGGCTGGTGAGACAGTACTCGTAGGCCGCGAAGCATCCTCCTGGCTTGAGCACCCGGAACACTTCACCGTAACAGCCGACCTTGCTCGGCGCGTGGATGGTGGCCCCGATCGCGTAGGCGGCGTCGAATGAATTGTCCGGCGCATCCATGTGCATGAAGTCGCACTTGAGAAACTCCGCCAAGTGCCCCAGTCCCGCTTCTTCGGTCAGCTTCCGGGCCCTGTCGAGTTGGTATTCATTGTTATTCACGCCGACGATCGTGGCTCCGGAGAAGCGGGCAATCTCACGCAACGGACCACCGACACCACAACCCAGATCCGCCACCCGCATTCCGGTTCGCAGGTCAAGTCGTTGTGCGAGGTTGCGTTCGTGGCGGGCAAGGGAGTCTGCGAAACTTTCGTCCGGGGCACGTGGCGCAAAATGAAATGATTTGCCCCAACCGTACTCATAAAAATCCGTCACCAGTTCGTAGTAATTGTTGGTGAGATCCTTGTATGCCGTCTTCCGCAGCTCCAGGTCGCCCGCCTCGTCACTATCGTAAACGCGTTCGAAGCTGCGAGCAGTGTATGCAACCGCGTCGCGCTTGAGCACGTTACTTCAAATGTCGGAGAGCTTCGAGGACATGGCCGAAGAACGGTGTTCGTTAAGACGCAGAATGAGCCGCATCGCCTTCGTCGTAGCGGCCGAGGGCGGCAAGCGCGTCGGCGACCGTCGCCGGCCGCACATACTCGTCGATCTCTACGTGTCGCGGAACGGCCGAACGCCTGTTCGACGACGGGTTGTGCCACCAAGAGTGCCGTCCGCCTTCACGCAACAACGCGCAGCCATGGTTGCGCAGATGCCGCAGAAGCTTCCGACGCTTCATACAACGACGGTTGCTTCTTCATAGTCTTGCCCGGCGGCCTCGATGGCCTCGCTGCGATTCTGCTCCAGCGCTTCCCGCAACGTCACACGGAGAGTTTCCAGCAACTCCTCTCTCGTGCGCTCCTGGCAATTGACACCGGGAATCTCTTCGATCCAGCCGATCCACCAGGGACCGGATTGCTTCACGACGGCCGTGAATCCTTTCTGCATGGCAAATCGCTCCCAATTCCGATGCCCGCGAAGCCTATCCCGTTCGCAAGGCGCGCGCTCTAACGCACGAAGTTCTTGACGTAGTCGGCGCCGAGGCCGACCTCCTCGTAGTGTTGCCGCGCGCGGTCGAGGCGGTGAAAGACATCCTCCGCGCGGACGTCCCGGCCTTCCTCGTCCACATAGTTGACCGAGCCCGAGATCGCGAAGAAGCAGTGCATCTCCGGGCAGTCGTCGTCGACCACGAGGGTATGAACCTCGCCCGGCGGCTCGTAGATGTAGGTTCCCTGATCAGCGATCCAGTCGTGCTCGAGGTAGCGGAAGGCGCCCTTGAGCACGAGGCCGTGGACCGGCGCCGGATGCCGGTGGCGCGAGACGAAGCCCCCGCCCGTGACCTTCACGACCTCGCACCAGCCACCCTGCACCGTGTTGTACATCAGCGGGCGCAGCCAGACGCCCTCCTTCAGCGGCACCCAGATCCGTTCGTCCTCCGGTTCGGTCGGGAGCACGATATCGGGCGGCGAGAAGGGATGCGCGCTCGGTGCGGAGACGCGGGCGACGGGGGCGGCGGCTTGGCTCATCGGGTGTTCTCCTTCGGGTGGCGGCCCGAGCCTAGCCGATCGGCTAGGCTGCGCAAGCGGTCCGGGAGTCAGACGTGGGCCCGCGACCGACGTAAAGCCGGCCGCACGGGGACGCGTTCAGGTTCCGTGCGTACCCGCCTCGATCAGCTCCACCTTGTACCCGTCTGGATCCTCCACGAACGCAATCACGGTGGTGCCGCCCTTCACCGGCCCCGGCTCGCGCGTGATGTTGCCGCCCGCCGCCCGAATGCGCTCGCAGGTCTCGGCGACACTCTCCACGCCCAGCGCGATGTGTCCGTACGCGGAACCGAGGTCGTATTCCGACACGCCGTGGTTGTAGGTCAGCTCCAGCTCGGCCTCGCCGTTCTCGTTGCCGCCCCGGAACGCGACGAAGGCAAGGGTGTACCCCTGGTCCGGGCGCTCCGTGGTACGCAGCAGGTCCATGCCGACTACCTTGGTGTAGAAATCGATGGAGCGCTGCATGTCGCCCACGCGGAGCATGGTGTGTAGAAGCTGCATGGTCATTCTCCTTGGATGATGGTGCGGCAAGATAGTTGAACCGGTGGGCGGATCGCCAGCCCGCTTCTCCTAGTAACGTTCGCGCAGCGGCGCGTCGGTGTTCCCTCGAGGCGAGGATCGGCGGACGGTTGTTCTCGAGCGCCGCATCGGCGATCGGGAACCGCCTGGGACCGGTTCGTTCGCATGCGTCACCGCTTCCCTTGCGAGTCAGCACAGCCGTCGTGGCGACCCGCTCGATGAGAGCATGCACCCCGGCCATACTCCGTGGTGGCGCGATCATCGGGTGCTCACCCTGGCACCCCAGCGAGCGACCCGGATGACGATTTGTACGCTCCAGCCGGATGTTTTGCTTATTTACAACTATTTGTTGCGTGTTCTTGATATTTCGTTATCATTGGCACACTCAGCTTCTGAATCGATATCGGAGACGGCAAGCCGCGACGAACGACGCTACGAGGTGACTCATGTCCCGATTCACACCACGAGCGGTTCAGTCAGTGACCGACGACAGCGGCGGCGACGCCGGCGACATTTCGCCACTCTCGTCTCCTTACGACGATCTCAACCAGCAGATCATCCGCCTGCTCCAGGAAGACGGGCGGGAAGCCTACGACGTGATCGGGCAGAAGCTCGGCGTATCGGGCGGGACGGTCCGCAACCGTATCACCCGGATGCGCGACGCCGGCATGCTCCGCATCGTCGCTGTGGTCGACCCGGTCGCCGTCGACTACGAGTCGGACGCCATGCTCGGCATCAAGACAGCGCCGGGCGTCGCACCCACCGCAGTCGCGCAGCGGCTCGATCCCCACCAGGCCGTCGTCTACGTCATGTGGGTCAGCGGCCGCTTCGACCTGCTGGTCGAGGTCGTGTGCGACGAGGAAACCGAGCTCACGACCTTCCTCAACGACCACATCCACGGCCAGCCCGATGTCGCCCACGTCGAGGTCATGACCCGGCTCGGCATGTTCAAGAACCAGTTTCTGCTCAAGGGCCACGTGCCTTAGCTGGTGCGCGCTCCAGGGGGATCGCACAGGGGATCGTCATGAGCCTGTCGCTGCAATCGATCCTGGGGGCCGAGGCTCTGGCCGCATTCGAGGCTCCGGGGCCGGTGGCTAGGGGGCTTCCGGCTGCGGCCTACACCAGCAAGGCGGTCTTCCAACTCGAGAACGAGCGCATCTTCGCCGACTCCTGGGTCTTCGCCGGCCTCGTCCACGAGCTGGCCCGGCCGGGCGACGTGGTGCCGGTCACCGTCGCCGGCCGGCCGGTGCTGCTGGTGCGCGATGCCGAACAGCAAGTCCGGGCGTTTCACAACGTGTGCCGCCACCGCTGTCTCAAGCTCGTCGACCAACCCGGCAACGTGGGGCCGGCGATCCAGTGCCCCTATCACTCATGGACCTACAGGCTCGACGGTGCGCTGCACCTCGCCCCCTACTTCGGCGGGCACGACCCGCGCGCGGTGCCGGCCGGCTTCGACCGCGCGGAGCACGGGCTGGTGCCCGTGCGCGTGGCGACCTGGCACGACTGGGTCTTCGTCAACCTGAACGGCGAGGCGCCTTCTATCGAGGACTTCGTCGCGCCGCTCCAGAGGCACCTCGGGGGGCTCGACCTCTCCCGGATGCGCCACGTCGTCACCATCGATCTGGGCGAGATCGCCGCGAACTGGAAGCTCATGATGGAGAACTTCATCGAGCCCTACCACGTGCCCTTCGTGCACGCGACGACCACCGAACAGCCGCTGACGGACCACTACACGGTGAACGAGCCGGGCTGCCTCGGCTGCGCCGTGGACGTCTCCGGCACGGCGACGCGGGACGACACGCTGTCTGCGGACTCCCGCTACCTCACGCTCTTCCCCAACTTCGTGCTCGGGCTTTACCTCCCCGATCAGGTCGGCGTCCATCTCGACGTGCCGCTGGCGCCCGGTCGCACCGGTCAGCGCCGCGCCGTCTACAGCCTCCAGGCCGAGACGGTCTCCGACGAGCATGCGGACGAGCTCGCGAGGCTCTGGCGTGACGTGCACGTGGAGGACCAGGTGATCTGCGAGCGGCTGCAGGAGGGTCGCGCGTCCGCCATCGCCGACGACGGCGGCGTGCTCTCCCCGCTGTGGGAGGACGCCGTGCGCAGCTTCCAGGAACGCGTGGTGAAGAGCCTGCGGTGAGCGCCAGGATGCTGCCGATCGCCGCCGCCATCCCGGTTCAAGCGAACGGCCTGTCGGGGATGTCGGGTGCGGCGTACCGACCGTGCGGGGGGCCTTCATCGGTGAATGGCCGAGATGCTGTCGCGCGTGATGGCATTTGATCTCGGCGTCCACAGATGCGCCGTGATTCAGCGGTCTACAACCGATCCCGATGCCATGAATGCATCAGGATGGTTCGAGGACGATTCGGCACCGGCCCGGCCGATGCCTGGTTATGCGCGGAAGAGATGACATATAGAGCTGCTTGCTGAGGAGGCCGAACCGATGACTGCGACACCACGGACCATGGCCGAGGCGCTCCCTCCCATCGAGCGCGTCCGCGAGGAGAAGGCGAAGCTCGCCGAGGCGGGGGTCCGCTACGTGTTCTCCTGCTGGATCGACATGCACGGCCTGCCGAAGACCAAGCCGGTGCCGATCAGCGATTTCGAGAACCTCTGCATGGGCAAGGGGCCGCAGTTCGCCGTGCATTCGATCTCCTTCGTGCCCGAGCTTGGGGCGGCCGATTCCGACCAGATTCCGGTGCCTGACCTCGACTCCCTGGTCATCTGCCCCTGGGACCCGACCTGCGCCTGGATGTTCGCGGATCTCTGGTGGGAGGACGCGCCCTATAACCTGTGTCCGCGCCAGGCGCTAAAGCGTGCGATGCATGATGCGGCGGCCAAAGGTTTCGTGGGGCACGCCGGCATCGAGCCCGAGTTCATCGTGATGCGCTGGCAGGGCGGCCAGCCGGTCAAGGCGTTCGACAACGATCCGCTCCCCGGAGAAGGCGTGCGGCCGAGACGCCAGGCGTTCGGCTACGACATTGAGTACACCATCGATTCCATGGAATTCCTCGGCGCGGTCATCGACATCCTGGAGGACCTGGGCTGGGGGCTGAAGGATGTGGTCTGCGAGGGCGCCTACTCTCAGTTCGAGCTCGATTTCGGCTACACGGACCTGCTCGGCATGGCCGATCGGCTGGTGTTCCTGCGCGTGCTGCTGAAGGAGGTCGCCAAGAGCCAAGGCCTCTTCGTCACCTACATGCCCAAGCCCACCACCGGCGACTGGCGCTCGGGCGCACACATCAACTACTCGATGCAGCGGCTCGACAATCCGGGGGTGAACCTTTTCGGGGATCACGGCTCCGGTTGGGCGGACGCCGCCTACCATGCGGTCGGCGGGCTGCTACGCCACGGCGGCGCGCTCACCGCCCTCACCTGCACGAATGTCAATTCGTACAATGGCCTGGTGCCCCGGGTCGGCGGGTTCGAGGGCGGCACGGTAACCTGGGCGCCGACCCACATGACCTACGGCAACAACAACCGCTCCGCCATGTTGCGCCTGCCGCAAAACCGTTTCTGCGTCGAGAATCGCGCCTCCGACCTCTGCATGAATCCGTACCTGGCGCTCGGCATGACGAGCGCGGCGGCCGTCAAGGGTGTGATGGAGGGTATCGACCCCGGGCCGCCGCTCAACAAGGACCTCTACGACCTCACGGACGAAGAGATCCGGGCCAGCGGCGGGCAGCGCCTGCCGCGCAATCTGCTCGAAGCGACCGAGATCCTGCGAGACGATGCGCTGGCGGCCGAGGTGCTCGGCCCCGCGATGCTGAACTCCTGGCTGCGCTACAAGGTCGACGAGTGGGAGCGCTACCACCAGACGGTGACGGACTGGGAGGTGCAGGAATACCTGCGGCTCTACTGAGATACACGGCCAACGGCGCCGGCTTCGGGTGCGGGCGTGAGGGCTGGTCCACGTGGTGCACGACCACAAGCTGTACGAGCTCGGCGCGGTAACGCTGCAATCCGGCGTCGCGCTGCCGGGAGCCAAGCTCGCCTACAAGACCTACGGCTCGCTCAACGCGCGCGGCGACAACGCGATCGTCATGCCGACCTTCTATACCGGCACACACGTCCGCAACGAGGGCTACGTAAGGGCGGTGCCGGCGCTCGATCCTTCACGCTACCTCATCGTCTCGATCGACATGTTCGGCAACGGTCTCTCGTCATCGCCGAGCAACACCCCGCCACCCTTCGACGGCCCGCGCTTCCCCGCCGTCACCCTCCACGACAACGTGGCCTGCCAGCACCGCTTGCTCACCGAGGCGCTCGGCGTCAAGCGCATCGCGCTCGTGCTTGGATGGTCGATGGCCGGCTGCCAGTCGTATCAGTGGGGCGCCCAGTATCCCGATTTGGTGGACGCCATCCTGCCGTTCTGCGCGTCTGCGCGGACCTCGCCGCACAACAAGGTATTCCTGGAGGGAGTGAAGGCGGCGCTCACGGCGGACAGGACATTCGCAGGCGGCGACTACACCGCGCCGCCGGACGCGGGTCTCAGGGCCTTCGGGCGGGTCTACGCGGGATGGGCCTACTCGCAAGCGTTCTATCGCGAGCGCCTCCACCGCGCGCTCGGCTTCGAGACCTGGGCGGAACTGCTGCTCGACTGGGAGCGCGATCATCTCGAATGGGACGCCAACGATCTGCTGGCCAAGCTCCATACCTGGCAGCTGGGCGACATCAGCGTCAACGAGCGTTATCGGGGCGACTTCGAACGCGCACTCGGCGCGATCCGGGCGCGCGCGATCCTCGTCCCCTGCACGACGGATCTCTACTTCCCGCCGGAGGACAACGCCATCGAGGTGGAGCACATGCCCAACGCCGCGCTTAGGCCCTACGAGTCGCCCTGGGGCCACTGCGTGGCCTCGCCGAGCCGCGAGGGCAGCGATTTCATGCGTTACCTGGATTCCTGCGTCTCGGAGCTGCTGGCGGATTGAGAGCGCTCCAGGCGGGAATCCGGCCGCCAAACCATGGCTGGCGGGAAATGCGGGCTCGTGACACCATGGCCGCCCGGCCGATCCTGATGAGAGGCGCCAGCCATGACTCCCGAGCAGGTGCTTGCCCATCCACCCAAGGTACTGACCGATGCGCAGCGGGAGGCGTACTTTCGCGACGGCTACCTTCTGCTCGACCGCTTCGTGCCTGACGACTGGCTCGCCACGCTGCGGGGGCTGAGCGAGCACTTCATCGACGAAAGCCGGAGCCTGACCGCCGCCACCGAGAAGTTCGACATCGAGCCCGATCATTGCGCCACCAGGCCCCGGCTCAGGCGCCTGATCCAGCCGGTGGCGCATCACCCCGACTATTGGCGTTTCACCAGCGATTCGATCGTCACCGACCTGGCCGAGGACCTGCTCGGCCCCGACGTGATGTTCCACCACTCCAAGCTCAACTTCAAATGGTCGGGCGGCGGCGAGGAGGTGAAGTGGCACCAGGACATCCAGTACTGGCCGCACACCAACTACAGCGTGCTCACCATCGGCGTCTACCTGGAGGACGTGGACGATTCGATGGGGCCGATGGGCGTGATCCCCGGGGCCCACCAGGGCGAGCTATTCGACCTCTATGACGGGAACGACTGCTGGGCCGGCGCCATCGGCGACCGTGACCTTGCGCGGGTGCCGGTCGAGAAGGCGGTCTACCTCCAGGGCCCCGCCGGCTCGGTGACGGTTCACCACTGCCGCATGATCCACGGCTCGCGGCCCAACACCAATCCGGATCGTTCGCGGCCGCTCCTGCTCAACTCTTACTCGTCCGCCGATGCGCTGCCGGTGACGCCCTACGTCAATGGGGCGAAACAATCCGGAACGATCGTGCGTGGCCGGCGCACGCGCTGGATTCAATACGACCCGAGGCCCTGCCTGATGCCGCCCGACTGGTCCGGCGGCTACACCTCGATCTTCGCCGTGCAGCAAGCAGAGGAGCACGAGCGGAAGGCCGCAGTTGGCTAAGGTGTCTTTGTCGGACTCGCCGCTTGACCGGCCGCGCCTGACCCTTTAGGGAACGCCGCGCCGGCGGGGCGGCGCAACGACGAGCGGCCGTGGCGCTCGCGGGGCGTTCCTGCGGGCGCTTTGCTTTGGCGCATAGCGACGCAGGCGCTGGCCGCGCGCGGCCGGCGGAACAGGCAGGGAGGAGGCGATGAGCAGCAATAAGCGGGTTCTCATCCTTGCCGGCGACGGTATCGGGCCCGAAGTGATGGGCCAGGTCGAGCGGGTCATGGAGTGGCTCTCCGCGCGGCGCTCGTTCTCCTTCGACGTTGAGAGCGGACTCGTCGGCGGCGTCAGCTACGAGGCGCACGGCACGCCGCTCACCGACGAGACCCTGGCGGACGCGGTCGCGGCCGACGCCGTCCTCTTCGGCGCGGTCGGCGGGCCGAAGTGGGACAACGTGGCCCGCGAGGCGCGGCCGGAAATGGGAATCCTGCGGCTCCGCAAGGAGATGGACCTCTACGCCAATCTGCGCCCGGCACTGGTCTTCGATCCGCTGGTGGAGGCCTCGACGCTGAAGGACGAGGTGGTGCGCGGCCTCGACCTGATGATCGTCCGCGAGCTCACGGGCGGCATCTACTTCGGCGAGCCGCGCGGCGTCGAGACGCTCCCCGACGGGACCAGGCGCGGCTTCGACACCGAGGTCTACAGCGCGCCCGAGATCGAACGGGTCTCACGCGTCGCGTTCGAGCTTGCCCGGAGGCGGGACAACCAGGTGCACTCGGTCGAGAAGGCCAATGTCATGGAGTCCGGCAAGTTCTGGCGGGACGAGGTGACGGCGCTGCACGCGGCCGACTATGCGGATGTCGCGCTGGAGCACATGTACGCCGATAACTGCGCCATGCAACTCGTGCGCCGGCCCAAGCAGTTCGACGTGATCGTCACCAGCAACCTGTTCGGCGACCTCTTGAGCGACTGCGCGGCGATGCTGACCGGCTCGCTCGGCATGTTGCCCTCGGCTTCCCTCGGCCCGTCCGACGAGGGCGGAAACCGCAAGGCGCTTTACGAACCCGTGCACGGGTCGGCGCCGGACATCGCCGGCCACAATCTGGCCAATCCGTTGGCGGCGCTTCTCAGCTTCACGATGATGCTGCGCTACTCGTTCGACGCGGCAGACGACGCCGACCTCATCGAGGCGGCCGTTCAGGACGTGCTGGCGGGGGGCTTGCGCACCGCCGACATCATGCAGGACGGGATGACGGCAGCTTCGACCGATGCCATGGGCGATGCCGTCCTTGGCGCGCTCGACGCGCGCGCCGCCTGAGCACGCCAAAGGGAGTCCGAACCATGGGCTATCGCGTCGCCGTCGCCGGCGCCACCGGCAATGTCGGGCGCCAATTGCTCGCCGTACTCGCCGAGCGCAACTTTCCTGCCGACGAGATTATCCTGCTCGCCTCGCGCGCCTCGGTCGGCAAGGAGGTCTCCTTCGGCGACGACATCACCCTCAAGGTGCGCGATCTCGCCGAATTCGACTTCGCCGGCGTCGATTTGGGCCTGTTCTCGTCGGGCTCAGCGGTCTCCAAGGTCCACGCGCCCCGTGCCGCGGCCCAGGGCTGCGTCGTCATCGACAACACCTCGCAGTTCCGCATGGACGAGGACGTGCCGCTGGTGGTGCCCGAGGTGAATGGGGAGACGATCGCGGGCTATGACGCGCGCAACATCATCGCCAACCCCAACTGCTCGACCATCCAGATGGTGATGGCGCTGAAACCGCTGCACGACCATGCGCGCATCAAGCGCATTGTCGTCTCCACCTATCAGTCCACCTCCGGCGCCGGCAAGCAGGCGATGGACGAGCTGTTCGATCACACGCGGGCGATCTACATGAACGCCCGCGAGGAACCGCGCGCCTTCGCCAAGACCATCGCCTTCAACGTCGTCCCCCAGATCGGCGCCTTCGACACCGACGGCTCCACCGGAGAAGAGGCCAAGATGGTCCGCGAGACGCAGCGCATCCTCGACCCGGAGATTCTGGTCAGTGCCACGTGTGTGCGCGTGCCCACCTTCATCGGCCATGCCG